>NZ_JBDIZN010000001.1:0-926192 GCF_039748955.1 Polaribacter uvawellassae
ACGTGAAAGTTTCTATTTCAAGTTTTGAAATTAATGCAGAAAAGAGAATTCCTCAAAATATAACTCCCAATATTCAAGGAAATATATTAATTGATATTGGATATAAATATGAATACAACAACATTGGTTAACAACGTGTATAATTAATTGCAATATTTAAACAAAAATTGAAAACTTAGTTACGCTTTCAATCGGTTGATTTTCTATCGAAAATCCACACTCACGAAATCGCAACTAACCATACACAAACACGTTAGCGAAACCTACTCCAAAATCTTAATGAAATCTTCAAAAGCTACATAATACGGTTGATCTTTAAAAACAGGATTTTCTGTGCTTTCTGCATTGGCAATTCCTACACCAGCAAACCAAACTTTGGCATTTTGTTTTTTGGCGTGTTCTTTAAAAGTTTCCATCCAAAGCACATCATAATCTTCTGGAGTTTGAATATTATTGGTTGTTTTTACCAATACAAAAATGGTAGGTTCTCCTTTTTTAAACAATACAAATTGCGGATGTTTTTTTAATTCGCTATTCACTGCAACAAATTCATAACCCATTTCTTGGAGTTTTTTTCCAACGATGTTCATTCCTAAATTATGCAATTCTTGCGCTGTTAAAACTTGCATTCTTATTTCTTTTTATTGTGCTTGTTGTAATTTTTATCGCCACGAGTTTTTGGCTTTTTATATTTCTTAGCAATTTCTCTTCGGTAAGAACCACCTTGATTGGTTTTACTGTTCTTTTCGCTTTTTTCGTGAAAAGCTTCACCAGGAATATATTCTTTCTTTGTTCTGTTTTTAGAACGCTCCATATCTTCTCTTGGGCGTTCATCTTCTGTTAACATTTCAGAAATTGCTACTTCAACAGGAAAATCTACTTTAGGAATTTCATAATTCATTAATTCCTCAATAGCAGTTTTATCTTCTTGTTCTTTTGACGTAGAAAATAAAATGGTTTTACCTTCTTTTTCTGCTCTACCAGTTCTACCAATTCTATGCATATAATTTTCAGGAAAATTAGGCGTATCAAAATTGATAACGTGGCTAATTTCTTCTAAATCTAATCCACGCGCCATAACATCGGTTGCCACCATAATTCGGTTCATTCCTTCATCAAACTGACGAATAGAACGAATTCTATAATTTTGTGTTTTATTAGAATGAATTACACAAATTTCATCAGCAAAAGATTCGTCTAACGATTCAAATAATCTATCAGCGCCACGCTTATTTGCAACAAAAATCAATACTTTGGTAAAGGTTTCTTTGTCTTTTATTAGGTGATTTAATAAATTAACTTTCGTATAAAAGTTAGGAACATCATAACATTCTTGTGCAATATTATCTAACGGAGTTCCACTTACCGCGATAGAAACTTTTTCTGGCGATTTAAAAAAGTCTGTAATTAATTTGTCAACATCTTCCGTCATCGTTGCAGAAAACATAATGTTTTGCCTGCGTTCTGGCAAAATGTCAAAAATATTTAAGAGTTGAAAACGAAAACCTAAATCTAACATTACATCAACCTCATCAATCACTAATTTCTGGATAGATTTCATGTTTAATGCTTTGCTTAACGCTAAATCGTAAAGTCTTCCTGGAGTTGCAACAACAATATCTTGTCCTTGCATAATGGCTCTTTTTTGCACATTAATATTTGCGCCACCATAAACTCCCAACACACGTAGTGTAATATATTTTGCTAGTTTTTCTATTTCCTCAACAACTTGCAATACCAGTTCTCTAGTTGGAACTAATACTAAAACTCGTGGATGAGTTTGATTAGAATATTTTAAATCTCTTAAAATTGGCATCATGTACGCAAAAGTTTTTCCGGTTCCGGTTTGCGCAATTCCAACTACATCTTTTCCTGATCTTACTACAGAAAATGCTTGTTCTTGAACTGGAGTTGGATGTGTAAATCCTAAGTCTTCAACGGCATTTAAAAGCTGTGTAGATAAATTTAAATCTTGAAAAGTAGTTTGCATAAAAAAATTAATTATGCGGCAAAGATAAGCTTTCTTAAAATGTTAGTTCTCTAAAATTGTTTTTAAAGTAGCTGTATATTTTTCAAAACTTCTTACGTTGTGATGTGTTCCGTTTTTAAGCGGAATAAATTCTTTTTTAGTGGTTATAATTAGCTTAAATAAATCTTGGCTTCCTTCAATTGGAGTTGTTTTGTCTTCCGTTCCGTGAAAAATGGTAATCGGACTTTTAACTTTTGAAATGTATTCGTTTGATTTGAATTTAAAGTTCAATAAAAATTTCGGAATTACTTTGTATTTAAAGTTTGCCGCGTGATGTAAATTATAAAAAGGTGCTTCTAATATTACATATTTCGGTTTGTTTTCTGAAGCAACTTTTGTGGCAAATGTGGTTCCTAAAGAACGTCCGTACACAACAATTTTATCTTCAGAAAATTGCTTTTTTACATAATCATAACTAAGTAAAGCATCATTATACATTTGGGTTTCATTAAAATCTCCAGTACTTTTTCCATAACCGCGATAATCAATTACAAAAACATCATAATTAAACTGTGTGAAATACGAAGTAATTTCTCCCCAACGAATTAAATTTCCTTGATTTCCATGAAAATACAAGATAATTCCTTTTGGATTTTTCGCTTTAATATGCAGCGCATTTATGGTTTGTTTGTCTTTTGTTTTTAGGTTTACTTCTTCAAAATCGAAAGGAAATTGATACATATATTCTGTCTCAATTGCTTCTGGCAAAAAGATTATTTTCTCTTGAAATAAATGTAATAAACCCATAATTAGTATCGGTAAAGCGAGTAAAAATACGACTACTTTTCTTGCCTTTTTCATTTTTTTGATGTTCGTTTAGATCGTATAAAATCTATGCTTGTATTTTCTCTATCAACTTTAGAAACACGTTCTTCATTTAAAACTTCATCTAGCGCTCTATGATAACTTTCAAAGTTATGTAAGTTTTTATGTCCGCCATCAATAATTGGATACAAACGCGTTAAACTCGGTTTCATTTTAGACAGTTTTAAACTCGATTTAAATTTAATCACTTTATCATTTGTACCATGAATAATTTTAATCGGACAATCTACATGTTTAATCCATTTATAGGTTGGCATTTGATAACGCATTACCAAACCTAACGGAATAAAAGGTAGATAGCGCTTTACATTTTTAGACATGCTAAAATACGGACACGCCAAAACCAACATTTTAGGATTGTTCATCGATGCAACTTTGGTTGCCAAACCTGTTCCTAAAGAACGTCCATAAACAATAATTTTATCTTCGTTGATGATTTCTTTTAGTTTTGCGTACACCAACAAGGCATCATCTTTCATAGATTGTTGACTCATTTTTCCGGTACTTTTTCCAAAACCACGATAATCAATCATAATAACATCGTAGCCATGAATGGTAAAATCTACCGCAAATTTTCCCCAACCTTTTATGCTTTTAGAATTGCCTTTTAGATAGTACACAACGCCTTTTGAGTTTTCTGCTTGAAAATGCAATCCGTTAATAACAACGCCTTTTTTAATTTCGAGATTGTATTCTTTTACTTTTTGATTTTCGTACTGAAATATAAAATCTTCTGGCAACTTTTCTGGGTGAAATAAAAAACGTTCTTGAAAAAAATATAAGACGATACTAACAACCGCAATTACAGCAAGAATGATTAAAATGATGTTTGTATAATTCATCTACAAATATATTTGCACTAAACTACTGATTTTTAATTCAATAAAAAACAGTAAATTTAACAACTACTAATTATATCAACCAACCAAAAATGATTCAATTACTCAGTAACTTCAGTAAAAACCTATTTCATAAAGACACTATTTTTATTATTTTTTTATTCCTTTTTTTTATTTCCTGTAAACCAGAAACAAATCTTCCAGACCCTTATGAAGCAGGTTGGAAAGGCAAAAAAGTTTGTGAAATATTGCAAGACAATGCTAAATTAAGAGTACTAAAATGCACGTTTCCTCCTGGAGTTGGCCACGAGAAACATCATCACAAAACACATTTTGGTTACACTATTACTGGAAGTAAATTTAGAATTACAAATTCTGATGGAATAAAAGAAGTTGATGTACCAACTGGAAGTGATTTTTCAAATGAAGGAATTACCACGCATGAAGTTTTAAACATTGGCAATAAAACCGCTGTTTTTTTAATTATTGAACCTAAATAAGTTTAAATGACTATTTATACTTAATTTACTACCAATCATACATCTTTCATTAAAATTATATGACATTTATCTAATTTTAATATTATAAAATTATAAAGCCATGAAAAAACTACTACTCAACACATTTTTATTTTTATTAATTTACAATGTAAATTCTCAGAACTGGGGAGAAACAATTTTAAGACAACCTAACACTGGCGCTGGTTATGCTTTTGGTTATAGCGTTGCTATACATGGCAATTATGCCGTTATTGGTGCTCATGGAGACACGGAAAGAACCGGCTCTGCTCATATTTACAAAAGAAATGCTAACAATGAATGGGTTTATCATCAGAAACTTGAAGCGTATATTGGGAAACATGATGATGAATACTTTGGATATTCAGTTGCTATTTATGGCGATTATATTTTTGTGAGCGCACTTACAGATAGACTTGACGAAGTCAAATTTGAAAAAATAGCTGGCTCAGTTATGATTTATAAAAAAGATGAAAATGACCAATGGAATGGTGTTCAAAGAATACGATCTTCTGATATTGCTATTGGTGATTATTTTGGTTCATCTATTGCTGCTGATGGCGATTATATTGTTGTTGGTGCAAGAGATGAAGATCATGACACGGCTGGAGGCAATCAAATTTCAAGCGCTGGAGCTGCTTATGTTTTTAAAATTGATGCAAATGGAGTTTGGAACGAAACGCAAAAATTAATTCCTTCGCATAGAGCTTCTTCAAATAACATCGGGCATTCTTTAGATATTAGTGGAGATTATATAGTTCTTGGTAGTGAAAACAAAACTGATGCAGATGGTTTAAATCCTTTAGGAGGAAATGGTTCTGCATTTGTTTTTAAAAAAGGAGCAAATGATGTTTGGACAGAAGTACAAAAATTAAAACCATCTAACGGAAAATCCTCATCTCATTTTGGTTTTGATGCAGTTTCTATTTCTGGTAATTATATTGCTGTTGGCGCAAAAAACATTGATCTTTTTGAAAATAATACTTGGTATGGAGGCTTAGTATATGTGTTTAAAGTTGATGGAGATGGTGTGTGGAACGAAACTCAAATTGTGAAAGCAGAAAACACCAGTAATTTTGGATTAGGAATTTCTTTAGACAATAATTTAATGCTAATTTCTGATCCTTCTGGTAGAGTTCATAACGGACAATCAAATATTTTAAATGTTGGTAGATCTTTTTTATTCACAAAAAACAATCAAAATAATTGGGTAATGGCAGAAGTAATTGAAGCATCTCAAATAGAAACCACAAGTTATATTGGTGGTGGCGATTATAACGGAATTGACAGCCCGTTTGCAGTTAGTTTAAGCGGCGATTATTTTATTCTTGGAGCACCAAGAACAACAAGAGTTGTTGGAGGAAACACCTATGGAACTGCTGGAACTGCTTATATTTCTGGTAATATACAAGCACTTGGCTTATTAAATGTTTTAAGCGTTAAAAACAATTTATTAACTTCTGTAAAAGCCTATCCAAATCCAACATCAGAAAGATTACAGATTAATTTTGGCGAAAACTTTAATAAAATTGATGTAGAAATTACAAACGTTTTAGGAAAAACAATTAAAAAGCAAAGATTTACTTCGAGTAAATTAGTGAACATTGATTTAAAAAATATTTCTAAAGGGCTCTACCTGATAAAAGTTACTGCTGACGAAAAATCTGCAATAATTAAGGTACTAAAGAAATAAATTCTATTTCTTTAAAAGTAAAGTTGTATGCAATAAAAAGTTCTTGTTTAGAAAAGTAATCCAAGTAAGTTTTTTCTTGCAATTAAAACATTTTACATGTTTAATTATAGGAAATAAAGAATTAAATGTAAAATTGCTTTTCTTTTCGTTATAACAAAATAAACACCTGGCCATTAATAACTAATTTGAAAAACAATATTAAAACAATATTGCTTAAAATGAATTTTAATGTTCTAAACGTACCTATTTTTGATGTAGAAATTTAAAAAATTAAAATCTTAAGAAAAAATTATTGAATTACAAAAAGCTTGTTTTTAAAATCTGATGTATTATTTACGTTTGTAATTCTCAATAAATACAAACCAGTATTTAAAATAGAAACATCTAATTGGTGGTTTTTATTTACAGGTTTTATACCTTCAAATAATAATCTTCCTTCAATTGAAAACACATTAATTTTCACTTCTGTATTTGGTAAATTTATGTATAAATATTCTTTAGTAGGATTTGGATAAATATTAATTATTCCTTTGTTTATACTTTGAGTAGAAAGTGTCTTTAAAGTAATTGTTTGATTTTTTATAACAGTTTTATCACATCTATTTACAGTTAATGTAATTATATAACTTCCATCTGTAGAATAAGTATGTTTTGGGTTTTTATCTGTTGATGTTTTTCCATCTCCAAAATCCCATACATAACTATCGGCAAATTCTGTTGTATTTGAAAAAGTAACTTCTAAATTAGATGTAATTTGATAATTAAACTTTACATCTGCATCTAAAATTATATTTCTCCAAACAGATAAGTTGTCAAAGCCAACTTCTTTTACAACATCTTTAATTTTTGTTACTTCTAGATTAGGAATTCCTGGATTATAGGTTGATGAACTTGCGTCTTTTTCAAAAATAATAGTATAGAAAGTTAATGCTCCAGTAAAACTTCCTTTTAAGGAAGGGTGCGTGTTGTCTGGGTCAAACAATTCAATATCAGGAAAAGAGTTTCTTATATTTCTCCAAACAGGGCCAACGGGAGAAATTATTGCATTAAACTTGGTTTGCATCTCTTTAAATCGTTTTTGCAATTCATCATCCATTCCATTGTAATCACATAAATTAGGGTAAGTAGAACAGTAATTTTGATAACCCTGTTTATAACCCCAAGTGTGATATAATACAATTTTAGCACACGGATTATGTTCTAAAATAAAATCCTTCATTTGCTGTAAATATGGATATACATTTTCTTCTACAAAACTATCCCATAAAGCCGGCAAAGAACTTCTTTCTTGTAAGATTACATATTCCCATCCACCTTTTCTAATTTTATTCATGGTTTCGGGTTTATTTAAATGTTGCTTTAAACTAAAACTTGGTATAGTAGATTCTTCGTAATTTAACACATCACCTAAAGAAGCAGCAATATTACTTGTTAATGCTGGCAAATCATTATAAAAAGTTTGACTATTTCCAATAAACAAAACATTTTTTGTTTTTTGAGAATAACCAACATAGTTACAAATAACAAAAAAACTAATTAGAAAAAAACTAGCTCGTAAGCTTAAAGAATAATTTTTATAAATAATACTTTTTAACATTTTTAAAAAAATTAACGTTTCTAAAGATACTAATTAAGTAACAAAACAAAAAAACCGACACATTTCTGTATCGGTTTTTGTCATTCATGCTTAAGCAGGAATGATATTTTTATCAATGGCGATTACCGCTTATCCTCCAAAGTCATCAAATCGGATGTTTTCATCTGCAATTCCAAAATCTTCTCCCATTTTCTGAACAGCATTGTTCATTAATGGTGGTCCACAGAAATACAATTCTAAATCTTCTGGTGCTTCATGATGATTTAAATAGTTTTCGATTACACAGTTATGTATAAATCCTAAAAATCCATCACCTTCAACATCATTAATATCTTTCTTCACTTTCCAATTATCAGATTCTAACGGATCAGATAATGCGATAAAGAATTTAAAGTTTGGAAAATCTCTTTCTAAAGCTCTAAAATGTTCAATATAAAATAATTCTGCTTTAGAACGTCCTCCGTACCAATACGTAACTTTTCTTCCCGTTTTTAATGTTCTGAACAAGTGATATAAATGCGATCGCATTGGCGCCATTCCTGCTCCACCACCAACATATAACATTTCTGCTTCAGATTCGTTGATAAAGAATTCTCCGTAAGGTCCAGAAATTGTACACTTATCGCCTTTCTTTAAGTTAAAGATATACGAAGAAGCAATTCCAGGATTTACATCCATCCATCCGCCTTTTTCTCTATCAAAAGGAGGTGTTGCAATACGTACATTTAACATAATTTCACGTCCTTCTGCAGGATAAGAAGCCATCGAATAAGCTCTTTCTACAGTTTCAGTATTTTTCATCACCAATGGTCTTAAACCAAACTTATTCCATTCAGCTTCAAATTTATCTGCCACATCATGTTCTTCTGGATGCGCAGTAATATCCATATCGGCGTATTTTATTTCACATTCTGGAATTTCAATTTGAATATATCCACCAGCTTTGTAACCCATATCTTCTGGAATTTCTACTACAAATTCCTTAATAAAAGTTGCAACATTGTAATTTCTTACAACTACAGCTTCCCATTTCTTAATTCCAAAAATTTCTTCTGGAATAGAAATATCCATGTCTTGTTTTACTTTTACTTGACAAGATAAACGAGCTCCCGCCGCTAATTCTTTTCTAGTAAAATGCGGAGTTTCTGTTGGTAAAGCTTCGCCTCCACCAGCATTTACGTGGCATTCACATTGAATACACGTTCCACCACCACCACAAGCCGATGGTAAAAATATTTTTTCTGCTCCTAAAGTTGATAATAAAGTTCCTCCAGAACCAACTTCTATTGTTCTTTCTCCATTAATGGTAATTTTTACAGGACCAGACGGAGATAATTTTTGTTTTACAAATAATAACAATGCAACTAATAACAAAGTTATTACTAAGAATGCAGCTACTGTAGCTACGATAGTTCCTAATGTACTTGCCGCTAAAATCATTATTCTTTAATTTCTTTAGTGTTACTAGCTAATTCTTCTTTTTTCACTTCTTTAGCTTTTACTTCTTTAATTACCTTAACAGCTTTTTCTGTTTTTGGTGCTTCTTTAGTTTCTTCATCACCACCAGTTAACATTCCGCCAAAACTCATAAAACCAATTGCCATTAAACCCGTTACAATAAATGTAATTCCTAATCCTCTTAATGGAGCAGGAATACTTGAGTACCTAATTTTTTCGCGAATTGCAGCAATCGCTAAAATAGCTAAAAACCATCCGATACCAGATCCAATTCCGTATGTTGTTGCTAATCCTAATGTAGCAATTTCACGAGATTGCATAAATAAAGATCCTCCTAAAATTGCACAGTTTACAGCAATTAATGGTAAGAAAATCCCTAATGAATTGTATAATGATGGTGAAAATTTCTCAACAATAATTTCTACCAATTGTACCATAGTTGCAATGGTTGCAATAAATAAAATAAATGATAAGAAACTTAAATCGTATGCTGCATATTCTGGACCTAACCAAACTAATGCTCCTTCTTTTAATATATATTGATCTAACAACCAGTTTAAAGGAACCGTTACGGCTAATACAAAGATTACCGCAGCTCCTAAACCAACTGCTGTAGTTACTTTTTTAGATACAGCAAGGTAAGAACACATTCCTAAGAAAGTGGCAAATACCATGTTGTCTATAAAAATCGACTTGAAAAATAATTCTAAATGTTCCATATTTTTTTCAATTATCAGTTATCAGTAATCAGCAATCAATGTTTTTATTTATTGATAATTGTTTACTGTTAATTGTTTTAATTTTCTTCAATTAATGCTTCGTTTCTACTACGTTGAATCCAAATGATAATTCCAACAACAATTAACGCCATTGGTGCTAATAACATAAATCCATTATTTTCATATCCAATTGAATATAATCCTGTTTTTTCTATTGGATCTCCTAAAACTTTATATCCTAATAAAGTTCCTGATCCTAATAATTCTCTAAAGAATCCAACAACGATTAAAATAACTCCATAACCAACTGCATTTCCAATTCCGTCTAAGAAAGAACGCCAAGGACCATTTGCTAAAGCGAAAGCTTCAAAACGTCCCATAATAATACAGTTTGTAATAATTAATCCAATAAAAGCTCCCAACGTTTTACTTAATTCATAAGCAAAAGCTTTTAACACTTGATCTACTATAATTACCAATGTTGCTACAACAATTAATTGTGCAATAATTCTAATTTTTGACGGAATGATATTTCTCATTAAAGAAATAACAACGTTTCCTGCTCCCATTACAAACAATACAGAAATTGCCATTACAATAGATGCTTTTAACTCTGCAGTAATTGCCAAAGCAGAACAAATACCTAATACTTGAATTGTAATTGGATTGTTATCTGCAAACGGATCTGTGATTAATGCTGCGTCTTTTTTTGATAAAAGTCCCATATTAATTTGTTTTTAAAGTGTTAAAGAATGATACATATTTTTTCAACTCTGACTTAATCATTGCCGAAACTCCATCACCAGTAATTGTTGCGCCGGCAATTGCATCTACTTCGTTATCTGTTTTATCTTCGTTCTTTGGGTCGTTGTTTGATTTTGAAATGGTAATTCCTTTAAAATTTCCATCTTTTAACAAATGTTCTCCAATAAAATCATCCATAAAAAAACGTAGTTTAATGTTTGCACCTAAACCAGCAGTTTCTCCTTTGTGATCAAAATATGCGCCTTGAACAACCATGTTCTCGTCCATACCAACATATCCCCAAACAGCGTCCCAAAGACCTTTTCCTCTAATTGGAGCAATGTAAAATGTTTTACCATCTTTTTCTCCAACAAACAAAGGCAATCTTCTTGCTTTTCCTTCTTTTTCTGCTGTTTGTTCTTTTTTTACATCAATTAAATATGCATTAGTATCTTCAGTAATTTTACCTCCTTGAATTACTAATTGCTTAGTGATGTATTTAGAAAATTCTTCGCCAACTTTATCTTTAGCAACAAAGATTGCATTGGTTTCATCATTTTCATTTACGCCCATTGCGTATAAAATATTCTGTTGTTTTTCTATACGTTTATTTTCGTTAATAGTTGGCTTTAATGATGATGCCAAAAATGCTAATAACGCTCCTACTACTAATACCATTCCTGTGGCAAAAAGTAGTGTATATAAATTACTATCTGTTCTCTTACTCATAACTAGGCAGTTTTAACTTTAGCACGTTTTAATCTTCTTTTTACATTTCCTTGAACCACATAATGGTCAATTGTTGGAGCAAAAACGTTCATTAATAAAATCGCTAACATTACTCCTTCTGGATATGCTGGATTGAATACACGAATCATAATCGATAAAAACCCGATTAAGAAACCATAAATCCATTTTCCTTTGTTTGTTTGTGATGCTGTTACCGGATCTGTTGCCATGTAAACTGCACCAAATGCAAAACCTCCAATTAATAAATGATGCCAAAAAGGTGTATTCATTAAACTAAAAAACTTGCTACTTTCTCCTATAATTCCTGCTGCTGCAACTTGATTAAAAATTAATCCCATTACTAAAGCACCAATAGAAGCACTTAACATAATTCTCCAACTTCCAATCTTTGTAAAGATTAAGAACAACGCACCAATTGCAATTAGTAATGTTGATGTTTCTCCAACAGAACCTGGAACAAATCCAAAGAACATATCAGAAACACTGTAAGCAAATTCTTTTCCTTGCGCTAAACTTCCTAAAATAGTTTCACCAGAAATTGCATCTGCAGTTCCTGTTAATTCTCTTGCTTCTGCAACCCAAACTTTATCTCCAGACATCCAAGTTGGATATGCAAAGAATAAAAATGCTCTAATTGTTAAAGCTGGATTTAAGATGTTCATTCCTGTTCCACCAAAAACTTCTTTTCCGATAACAACACCAAAAATTACTGCAACTGCTAACATCCAAAGTGGAATATCTACAGGAACAATTAAAGGCACTAACATTCCTGTTACTAAATATCCTTCTTCTACTTCGTGTCCTTTAATTACTGCAAAAATAAATTCAACAATTAAACCAATAACGTAAGAAACAATTACCAAAGGTAAAATTTTAGCTGCTCCAATAAATAAATTATCTAAGTTCCAGAATTCTCCACTAAAGAAAGACATTCCAGAAGTAAAATTACCATTTACTGCAATATTGTGTTGAAATCCTGCATTAAACATTCCAAAAATTAAACATGGCACTAACGCCATAATTACAATATTCATGGTACGTTTTAAATCATCTGCCGCTTTAATATGAGTTCCTCCGTGAGTTGTCTCATTTGGCAAGTATAAAAAGGTATGGATTGCGTTAAACGCAGGTGCCATTTTTGTTCCTTTATATTTCTCTTTTAAATTATGTAAATTTTGTTTTAAGCCCATAACCTTATCCTAATTCTTCTCTCATTAAATCCAACCCTTCTCTGATTATTTTCTGATGAGGTTGTTTAGATACACAAATAAATTCTGTTAAAGCAAAATCTTCTGGCGCAACTTCGTAAGCACCTAAAGCTTCCATTTCGTCTAAATCTTTATACATACATGCTTTTAATAATTGCATCGGATAAATATCTAAAGGAAATACTTCTTCGTAAGAACCTGTAACAACAAATGCTCTGTGTTCTCCGTTTGTATTGGTATTTAAATCGTATTTTTTCTTTGGATTTAACCAAGAAAAAGTAAACGCTCTAGAAGTAGAAACTTTATCAAAAACTGGCTTGTTCCATCCAAATAATTCATAATCGTTTCCTTCTGGAATTGCTGTAATTTGATTGTCGTAATATCCTAAAGCGCCGTCTAAAGCAACTTGAGAACCAGACAATACATTACCACTAATTATTCTTGAATTTTCTACGTTTAAATTATCTGTTACAACGTTAGAAATTGTTGCTCCAGGATATGCCGTTACATACTTTGGTGAAGTAAATTGAGATCCTGTTAATGCAATTGTTCTTTTTGCATTGAATTTTCCTGTTAACAACAATTCTCCAATTACAACTAAATCTTGCGCAGTAACTGTCCAAATCACTTCTCCCTTATTAATAGGATTTACTTGTGCAATTTGTGTACTTACATTACCAACTGGATGTGGCCCAACTAAACCATGAATTTGTGCATCTTTAATTCCATTAAAAGGAGATAAATTAGCTCCTTTAGAAATTGAAACATGTACTTTTCCTTCGGTTAGTTTGCTTAAAGCGGTAACAGCTGTTTGCAATTCTGCTTCTTTACCTTTTAACGCATAATCTAAATCTGCAGCT
Organism: Polaribacter uvawellassae; assembly: GCF_039748955.1. NCBI lineage: Bacteria > Pseudomonadati > Bacteroidota > Flavobacteriia > Flavobacteriales > Flavobacteriaceae > Polaribacter > Polaribacter uvawellassae. Next base: position 13,241 of record NZ_JBDIZN010000001.1, read on the forward strand.
AAAGGCGCACTGTTGTAACCTGAAATAAAAATTGCTTTTGGTGCTTGATTTGGATTTGCAACCACATCGTACGGACGTTGTTTTACAAATGGCCAACAACCTGAAGATAGTAAGTGAGTTTTCACTTCTTCTCCAGACATTTTAGCTGCCTCTTTTTTACCAAAATCTGCAAACTGCTGTGACGTATCTGCTAAGATTTTAATTTCTAATACTTTTCTTCTTTCTCCTCGAATAATATCTGTCACTTTACCACTAACTGGCGAAGAAAATAAAATACGTTCATCACTTTTTGAATGAAATAGTGAATCTCCAGCTTTTAATTCTGCTCCAATTTTAACGGTAAGTTTAGGTATTATTCCGTGAAAGTTTTCTGGCTTTATTGCATAAACACCACTAACATTAGTGTTTGCTGTGGTTTGTTCTGCTTCGCCAACAAGTTTGATGTCCAAACCTTTTTTTATACGGATGTCTTTTGACATAGTAAATATGACTTTTAATTATCTTAAAAAAACATGCAAATTTAAAAAATTTAAAACCCTTTATCTAATAATTACAGTTAATCTTAAAAAGTTTTATTTATTTGTAACCATTCTAAATAACGTTCCTTTATGTTTTTTTAAAATTTAGTACGTTTGTACAATGACAAAGGCTAAACAGCTTTGTTTTAATAATCTATTTAATCATGAAAAGAAGTTTAGCTACTTTATGTATTATTATTTTGTTTAGCGCAAATTCTGTTGCACAACAAACTACATCTAGCAATATAAAATCTATTGTTTTAAAACCTTTAGATGCCACAGATTTTTCTACAATTGTTCCTTTAGGAAAAACAGTGTTGCTTTCTTTTGATGATTTAGACGCAGATCAAAAAGAATATTCATATAAAATAGAACACATGGATTCTGATTGGAAACCAAGTAGAATTTCTACCAATGAATATATTATTGGATTTAATCAAAACAATATTTTAGAATACGAAAATTCTTTTAACACCTTGCAAGATTACACTAATTACCGAGTTCAATTTCCGAATGAAAACACAAAAATAACGAAAAGTGGAAATTACCTTGTTTCTGTTTTAGACGAAGTACAAAACATTGTTTTTACCAGAAGATTTACTTATTACGAAAGCAAAGCATTGGTTGGAGTTTCTGTTGTAAGAAGCAGAAATACATCAACCGAAAACCAACAACAAACTGTACAGTTTACAATTAATTATAATGCGAACGAAATTAGAAATCCATCGCAAGAAATTACAACAGTTGTTTTGCAAAATAACATTTGGGAAACTGCAATTTCTAATTTAAAACCACAATTTTTCAAAAACAATCAATTGGTTTATAAATACTACAATAAACCAAATTTTTATAGCGGAAATGAATATTTGAACTTTGACAATAAACAAATAAGAAATAGCACGATTCAAATTGCTCGTGTAGAAAAAAAAGACATTTATCACGCATATTTATATCCGCAAGAAGTCAGGAAATTAAAACCATACACGTATTTTCCAGATATAAACGGACAGTTTGTTGTTAGAACTACAGAAGGAAATAATCCGTTTACAGAAGCAGATTACGCAATGGTTCATTTTTATTTAGATGCTGATGAGATTTTAAACAAAGAAATTTATGTTTATGGTGCTTTTAACGATTTTAATACAACTTCAGAAAACAAAATGACTTTTAATTCTGACACTAAAAAATATGAAACCTCTATCTTAATAAAACAAGGTTTTTACAATTATACTTTTGCTATAAAAGACAAGAACAACAACATAAATACTCACGAAATAAACGGTTCTTTTTATCAAACAGAAAACAAATACACAGTGCTTGTTTATTATAAAGCTTTTGGAGAAAACTACCAACGTGTTATCGGAATTGGCAGTGCAGTTATACATCCGCAAGAATAAAATGTACTAATATTTCTCTATTTACTCAAAGTTCTTATATTTGAAAAGCTAACTTTTCTAAAAATAGTTATGGTACAGCAAATTACAAATGGCATAAAAATATCTGTTCAAACTAAATTTAATGGTGCAATAGAACGGAATCTAAACACTTTTAATGCGTTTAGTTATTTTATTACTATCAAAAATGAATCTAGTGATGTTGTACAATTATTAGAACGTTTTTGGGAAATTTCTGATGCATTAAATGATAAGGAATTTATTGTTGGCGAAGGCGTTGTTGGTCAAAAACCAATACTAAACCCAAACGAACAATATACGTATAGTTCTAATTGTTTTTTATTGGGCGATTCTGGCTCAATGAAAGGAACTTTTAAAATGATTAATAAAAAAACAAATACGCTTTTTCAAGTAATCATTCCAACTTTTCAACTGTCAACTTTACCGTTTCTTAACTAATGAAGTTTAAAATTAGAAAACAACGCATTAAACCAGTAAAAGTTTTAGATGCTGAATGTTTTAATTGCGGACATCCGTTTTCTGGTCATGAAAAATTTTGCCCAGAATGTGGACAAACAAATAAAGACAAGCGCATTACATTTGGCAATTTTTTACACGAAGTTTTTAACGGATTTATTTCTTGGGATTCGAAATTTTGGACAACTATTATTCCGCTTTTAACTAAGCCAGGCAAAGTTTCTAGAGATTATATTGATGGCAAAAGACAGCGTTATGCAAATCCGTTTCGGTTTTATTTATCTGTTTCTGTGCTCTTCTTTTTAATTTTGGGAGCCACAGAGAGTTATGAGGCATTTAATGAACTTAGAACAGGAAAAACAACAAAAAAGAAAAGTATAAACGAACAATTTAATGCTGCAACAAAAGAGTTAGATTCTGTTAAAATAAACTCAAGTATAAACGATGCATTAAAAAATATTGATTCAACTGATAGGGAAGAAATTTTAAAAGTAATTCCAAAATTAAACCCAGACTCTCTAAAAATAAAATCTAACAACTCAGGGAACTTTAATTTAAGCTTCTTTCCTGATGCAAACAAGTATTATTCTTTTCAAAAAAAATATCCAAATATAGAAACAGATAGTGCTTTAGATAGCTTAAACGCAGAGCATACTTTTTTTAATCGTTTTATGTATACCAGACTTAAAGCCGTCAACAAAATATTAGAAAGCAGTGAAAATCAAAAAGAATTCTCAAAACAATTAATCTCGTACATTTCAATTTCATTATTTATTTTACTGCCTTTATTCACATTGTTTTTAAAATTCTTTTATGTAAGAAGAAAATTTACCTATGTAGAACATTTAATATTTGTTTTCCATACACAAACCGTTTTCTTTTTATTACTAATTCTTTTTTATATTGTTGATTACGCAAAGCATCCAAAATACATTAAAGGAATATTTATACTGCTATTCTTAATTTATTTATACATAGCAATGAAACGTTTTTACCAACAAGGACACTTTAAAACGTTTATAAAATTTATATTGGTAAACTGGGTTTTCTTTTTTATTACTTCTATCGGGTTTATATTCGTAACCCTTATTGCATTTTCATTTTATTAAGTGATTTTTTCGTAATTCAACCTAATGCTGTCAGTACTTTTTTTCACTGATGTAATGCTTACCGTTTCTACATAACTGCGTTTCATTTTTGGTGAGTTTTCTGGTGTTCCGATTTCAGAATTATGATGAAATTTTAAGATTTCTTCTTGGGTAAATTTCTTTTGATTTTTCGACCAATCAGCAAACCATTTTTTTCTTAATTCCTTTTCTGCTTTTGTGTATAACGTTGATGAAGACCAGATTTTAGGTTCCTTTTTTAATTTAGAAAAATGTTGTTGTGTTCCGTCCCAAACCAATTCGTAAGCTTTTAAATTCGTGTTCCAGTCTAACAATACAATTGTAAAAGGTTCTATTCCAATAAAGTCGAAAGTAGTAATGTAGTTTTCAAAATCATCCGATTTTAAAATGGCTTTTACAATAATTCCTCTGCTCATTTTATAGAGCGCTTCACGTTCATGAATTTCAAATCCACCATTTAACAAACAAACCAATCTATTTTTATCACTTAAACCAATCCATGTTCCGCCAGCTAATTCATCTTTCGGATAGGTTAATTTTACACCATCTTCAACATATTCTTTTGGTGCAATTGTTTTTCTTGATGGTTGCTCATCTCTGTTAGAAGTTAATATAAAATCAGAATCGCCAATTGGCAAATACGTAACCGTACACATAAATAGTATTTGTTTTTGTTAATTTACAACAGACCATCGAGTTCTTAAAACTAAAAATAAGTTGTAACTTTGCACTTCAAAATTAGTCGATTAAAACTTAAAATCACACAAAATGGGTAAAGGATTTTTTAATGTACCAGTTGCTGTTAACGAACCTGTTAATAGTTTTGCTCCAGGATCTCCTGAAAGAGAAGCTGTATTAAAAGCATATAAAGAAATGTATAATAGTCAGGTTGATGTACCAATGTATATCAACGGAAAAGACGTAACTACGGGTAACACCAGAACAATGTCTCCTCCACATGATCATAAACATATTGTTGGAACGTATCATCTTGCTGAAAAAAAGCATGTTGAAGAAGCGATTGCAACTGCTTTAGAAGCTAGAAAATCTTGGTCACAAATGCCATGGGAACAACGTGCTGGTATCTTTTTAAAAGCTGCTGAATTAATCGCTGGTCCTTATAGAGCAAAAATAAACGCTGCAACTATGATGGCGCAATCTAAAACGGTACATCAAGCTGAAATTGATGCTGCATGTGAGTTGATTGATTTCTTACGTTTTAATGTACAGTTTATGACTGACATCTACATGGAACAACCAGAAAGCACAAGTGATGCATGGAACAGAGTAGAATACAGACCTTTAGAAGGATTTACCTACGCTGTAACTCCGTTTAACTTTACGGCAATTGCAGGAAACTTACCTTCTTGTATGGCTTTAATGGGGAACGTTGTTGTTTGGAAACCAAGTAATAATCAAGTGTATTCTGCAAAAATTATCATGGATGTTTTTAAAGAAGCAGGAGTTCCTGATGGTGTTATTAATGTTGTTTTTGGTAATGCAGGAATGATTACTGATACAGTAATGGCAAATCCTCATTTTTCAGGGTTGCATTATACTGGTTCTACACCAGTTTTTCAAAGCTTATGGAAACAAATTGCAAACAATATCGAAAACTACAGAACCTATCCAAGAATTGTTGGAGAAACAGGAGGAAAAGACTTTATTATTGCTCATAAATCTGCGGTTGCAAAACAAGTAGCTACTGCTATTTCTAGAGGAGCTTTTGAGTTTCAAGGACAAAAATGTTCTGCTGCTTCAAGAGGTTATGTTCCTTCAAATCTTTGGGAAGAGGTTAAGAAATATGTAATTGAAGATGTTAACTCTTTTAAAATGGGTTCACCAGAAGATTTAAACAACTTTATAACAGCAGTAATTAACGAAGGATCTTTTGATAAACTAGCTTCTTATATTGATGCTGCTAAAAAAGATGCTGATGCAGAAATTATTGTTGGTGGAGGTTATGATAAATCTAAAGGATATTTTATTGAACCAACTGTAATTGTTACTAGCAATCCAAAGTACAGTACTATGTGTACTGAATTATTCGGTCCTGTGATGACAATTTTTGTTTATGATGAAGACAAGTTTTCTGAAACCTTAAAATTAGTTGATGAAACTAGTGAATATGCATTAACTGGAGCTGTTTTATCTACTTGTCGTTATGCAATTGAAGAAGCAACAAAAGCTTTAGAGAATGCTGCTGGAAACTTCTACGTTAACGACAAACCAACTGGAGCAGTTGTTGGTCAGCAACCATTTGGTGGAGCAAGAGCTTCTGGAACAAATGACAAAGCTGGTTCTGCACAAAACTTAATGCGTTGGGTTTCTCCAAGAATGATTAAAGAAACATTTGTAACACCTGTAGATTACAGATATCCATTCTTAGGATAAAAGAACATAAATTTCTATTTAAAACCTCATCAATTATTGATGAGGTTTTTTTGTTGCCGTAAAATCCTACCATTTCTTTAACATTATTGAAAGTCAAGATTTTGTATATTTAGCGTCATCAAAAAAGAATAAACATAAACAACCAAAAAAATGATTAAAAAAATTCTATTTGTTGCTTTTGCAATAGTATTAGTTGCCTGTAACACAGACAAAAAAGAAACTTCCTTAAATGTGCCTTTCGAAAAATTTGAATTAGAAAACGGACTACAAGTTGTAATGCATATCGATAAGTCAGACCCTATAGTAGCAGTTGAATTAATGGTACATGTTGGTTCGGCTAGAGAGATTGAAGGAAGAACTGGTTTTGCACATTTATTTGAACACTTATTATTCTTAGAATCAGAAAATTTAGGAAAAGGCGGATTGGATAAAATGAGTGCAAGAATTGGTGGTTCTGGTGCAAATGGTTCAACATCTAGAGATCGAACAAATTATCTTCAAACCATTCCAAATGATGCATTAGAAAAAATGATTTGGGCTGAAGCAGACAAATTGGGTTGGTTTATCAATACAGTAACAGATCCTGTTTTGGCAAAAGAAAAGCAAGTTGTAAAAAACGAAAAAAGACAAGGTGTAGATAATCGTCCTTATGGTTTCAATCAACAAATTATTGACAGAAATTTATACCCAAAAGACCATCCTTACAATTGGCAAGTAATTGGTTCTTTAGATGATTTACAAAACGCAACCTTAGACGATGTAAAAACATTTTTTAGAAAATGGTACGTTCCTAATAACGCAACATTAGTGTTGTCTGGCGATTTTGATCCTGAACAAGCTAAAAAATGGGTAAAAAAATATTTTGATGAAATTCCGAGAGGAGACGAAATTACTCCTTTAGTAAAAAAACCAGGCGTAGTAAAAGAATCAAAGTTTTTATACTACGAAGATAACTTTGCAAGATTACCAATGTTAACTTTTGCTTGGCCAACGGTAGAATTGTATCATAAAGATTCGTATGCTTTAGATATTTTAACGCAGTATTTATCACAAGGAAAAAAAGCACCATTAAATCAAGTTTTAGTGGATGATTTAAAACTAACTTCATTTACTTCTATGTACAATAGAAGTTCTGAATTAGCAGGTCAAACTCAATTAGGAATTCGTGGATTTGCAAATGTAGATTTGAATGAAATCAATAACGGAATCAAAAAAGCTTTTGAAACGTTTGAAAATGAAGGTATTTCTAACAAAGATTTAAACAGAATTAAAGCAGGATTAGAGACTCGTTTTTACAATAGTTTATCGAGTGTTTTAGGAAAAGGAACCAACTTGGCTTCTTTTAATACCTATGCTGGCGATCCTGGCTATATCAATAAAGAAATCAATTCTACATTAGATGTTACTAAAGATGATGTGATGCGTGTTTACAATACATACATCAAAAATAAAAACTTTATTGCAACTAGTTTTGTACCAAAAGGAATGGCAAAATTAGCGCTTAAAGATTCTAAAGAAGCCATTATAAAAGAAGAAAAAATTATACAAGGCGCAGAAGAAAAGTTTGATCCAAAAATTGCTGCGAAATACACAAAAACACCTTCTTCTTTTGATAGATCAACAGAACCGCCTTACGGAAAATCTCCAGAATTATCAGTTCCAAAAGTTTGGAAAGATCAATTATCAAACGGAATAAAAGTATTCGGAATTGAAAATAGCGAAGTTCCTTTAGTCCGATTTAATTTAGTAATTGATGGTGGTCAGTTATTAGAAAAAATGAACAAATTAGGCGTAGCAAACCTAACTGCTAGTTTAATGAACAGAGGAACAAAAAACAAAACAGTTGCTCAACTTGAAGAAGCAATTCAAGAATTAGGAGCTTCAATTAGAGTTTCTGCTTCTAAAGAAAATATTACAATTAGTGGAACAACGTTGGCTAAAAACTACAACAAAACACTAACTTTAGTTGAAGAAATGTTATTAGAACCTCGTTGGGATGCAACAGAATTTGAGTTGATAAAAAAATCTGTAGTTGGTAATTTACGTCAGCAAAAAGCGAGTCCAACAACAATTGCAAGTAATGTGTATAGCGAATTGATTTACGGAAAAGATAATATTCGTTCTAAAAATACTTTAGGAACTATAGAATCTGTTGGCACTATTACATTAGATGATTTAAAATCATTTTACACAAATTATATTTCTCCGTCGGTTGCTAGAATGCATGTTGTTGGTGATATCAATCAAGAAAAAGTAATCGCATCTTTATCTAATTTAGATACAAAATGGCAATCAAAGAAAGTGGTAATTCCAGATTACAAAACACCAGAAGCACCAAATAAGCCAACTGTATATTTTTACGATGTTCCGAATGCAAAACAATCTGTAATTAATTTTGGAGCACCTGCTTTGGCTGCAACAGATAAAGACTTTTATCCGGCAACGGTGATGAATTACATTCTTGGTGGCGGTGGATTTGCTTCTCAATTAACACAAGAATTAAGAGAAGGTAAAGGATATACCTACGGAATTGGTTCTGGTTTTTCTGGAACAAAAGCTACTGGAGCATTTACAATTTCTAGTAGAGTAAGAACAAATGTTACCTTAGAATCTGCTCAATTAGTAAAGAAAATCATTACTGATTATCCTAAAAACTATTCTGAGAAAGATTTGATGACAACAAAAGGTTTTTTAATTAAAAGTAACGCACGTAGATTTGAAACTATGGGTGCAAAATTAAACATGCTTCAAGACATGAGTGCTTACGGATTTAACTCTGATTATATAAAAGACAGAGAAAAAATTGTGAACGAAATGACCATTGACAGAATACAAGAATTATCTAAAAAATATGTAAATCCAAACAAAATGATTTGGCTTTTTGTGGGTGATGCAGAAACACAATTAGACAGATTAAACGAATTAGGTTTTGGTGCTCCAATTTTATTAAACAAAACCAAAGAAAAAATTAAACAATAAAAGACATGAAATTACTTAACAAAAGTATTATTGCTTTTGCATTGTTGTTTTCAACAATTGTGTTAGCGCAAGAAACAAGATTACTTCGTCAACCAACAATGCATGCAAATCAAGTTGCATTTGCATATGGTGGAGATATTTGGACAACCAATTTATCAACCAACATTACTACAAGATTAACAAGTACTCCAGCGCAAGAAAGTGTTCCACATTTTTCTCCTGACGGAAAATGGATTGCGTTTACATCAAACAGATCTGGTTCTCAATCAGTATATATTGTTTCTGTAAATGGCGGAGAAGCAAAAAGATTAACTTGGCACACAAGTGCTGATGTTGTAAAAGGTTGGACAAATGATGGGAAAAATGTACTCTTTGCATCAACTAGAGATACGGCTCCTTCTTCTTTTGATCGCTTATATACCATTTCTATAAATGGCGGACCAGCAACTAAATTAATGGAACAATGGGCAACTTCAGGTTCCTATTCTCCTAACGGAAAACAATTGGTTATTGATAAGATGAGACGTTGGGATGTTGAGTGGAGAGATTATCGTGGTGGTCAAAACACGCCACTTATTATTGTTGATTTAAAAACCTTAAACGAAACTTTATTACCAAATAATAAAACAACAGACAGGCATCCAGTTTGGTTAAAAGATGTTGTTTATTTTCTTTCAGATAGAACGCATACTTCAAATGTTTGGTCGTACAATACCAAAACAAAAGCAGTAACTCAAATTACAAAATTTAAAGGAACTGCAGTAAAATCATTAAGCGGTTATAAAAACACATTGATTTTTGAACAAGATGGTTATTTACACACGTTAGACTTAAAAAATAATCGTTCTAAACAATTAAAAATTTCTGTAAAAGGAGATTTTCCTTGGACAGCAACAAAATGGGAAAACGTAAATGATCGCGTAGATTTTGCGAGCATTTCTCCGAACGGAAAAAGAGTTGTGATGGCTTCTCGCGGAGATATTTTTACCACACCAGTTGAATTTGGTGATTCTAGAAACATTACACAAACTTCTGGAATTGCAGACAGAGCACCAATTTGGTCTCCAAAAGGAGATAAAATTGCTTGGTTTTCTGATGCAAACGGAAAAAATTACGCATTACACATTACCAATCAAGACGGAACAGCAAAAACAGAAATTATTTCTATCGGAATTTCTAAAATGGCTTGGGAACCAACTTGGTCTCCAAATGGAAAATACATTGCTTTTGTAGATGATGATACACGTATTAGAGTTATCAACTTAGAAAAAAAATCTATCAAAACTATTGATAATGCTGGTACTAATTTAGAACGTGGAAGAATGGGAATTACGTGGTCTCCAGATTCAAATTGGCTTGCGTATTCAAAAGCCGGAGATAATGGTATGAAACAAATTAAAGTTTGGTCATTAGAAACTAATAATGTTACAGCAATAACAGATCCGTTTGCAGATTCGTTTTCTCCTGCTTGGGATTTAGATCACAAACATTTGTATTTTTTAGCAAGTACAGATGTTGCATTACGTTCAGGTTGGGCAAACACTAGCTCAATGACCGCTAGACCAAATTATGCAGCGTATGTTATCAATCTTGCAAAAAAAGACGATTCTCCTTTTAAATTAAAAAGTGATGAAGAAAAAGTAAAAGAAGAAAAATCAGAAGACAAAAAAGATGATAAAAAGAAAGACGCGAAGAAAAAACCTGCAGATAAAAAAGTTGTGATAGATTTTGATGGAATTGCTCGTAGAATTATGGCGCTTCCTTTACGTGGAAACTACAACAGTATTATTGCTGGGCAAAGTGGATTTGCTTTTATCAATGAAGGTGCAACTGTACATAAATTTGATTTAAAAAAGTTAAAAGCAAAAGAATTCGGAAAAGGATTAAGAATTTATGCAATTTCTGCGGATGGAAAACACATGGTTGTTAAAGCTGGAAGAAGCTGGAAAGTTACGAGCACTTCTGCTCCAAATGCAAAAGCAGCAAAAACATTAAAGCTAGATTTAAATATGAAGCTAAACAGAATTAGCGAATGGAAACAAATGTTTGAAGAAGCTTGGCGTTACGAACGTGATTATTTTTACGATCCAGGAATGCACGGAAGAGATTGGAACAAAGTTTATAAACGTTACGCTCCATTAATTCCGTTTGTAAAACACAGAGCAGATTTAAACTATATTTTAGACCAAGTTAACGGAGAATTGTCTGTTGGACATAGTTTTGTTGGCGGAGGAGATTTTCCAACTATTGATAGAGCAAAAGGCGGATTATTAGGTGCAGATTTTATGTCTAGACTAGGCAAATGGCAAATCAAAAGAATTTATACTTCAGAAAGTTGGAATCCAGGATTAAATGGACCTTTAGATCAACCTGGAATGAATATCAAAGCTGGACATTATTTAGTTGGAATTAACAATCAAGAAATTACTGACAAAGACAACATCTACAAATATTTAGATGGAACTTCTGGAAAACAAACTACGTTACACATCAACACAAAACCATCTTTTGAAGGTTCTTGGAAAGAAATTGTAGAACCAATTAGAAGCGAAAACTCTTTACGCCAAAGAACTTGGGTTGAAGACAACCGAAGAATGGTTGATAAATTATCTGGCGGAAGATTAGGATATATTTGGGTACCAAATACTGGCGGACCAGGATTTGTATCGTTCAACAGATATTATTTTGCGCAACAAGATAAAGAAGGTGCTGTAATTGACGAGCGTTTTAATGGCGGTGGATTGTTAGACGATTATATGGTAGATTTAATGACTCGTAAACCAAGAGCAGCACTCACAAATGAAGTTCCGAATGGAAAACCAATGCGTTTACCAGCCGGAATTATGGGACCAAAAGTATTATTGATTAATGAACTTGCAGGTTCTGGTGGAGATTTTTTCCCGTGGGTTTTTAGACAACAAAAAGCAGGATTGCTAATTGGAGCTACAACTTGGGGCGGATTGGTAAAATCATCTACACATTATCGATTAATTGATGGTGGTTCTTTAACGGCGCCAGACAATGCAGTTTTTGATCCTGCAACAAACACTTGGGTTGCAGAAAACAAAGGAGTTGCTCCAGATATTGCAGTTAGACAAGATGCAAAATCATTAGAAAAAGGAATAGATCCTCAGTTAGAAAGAGCGGTAAAAGAGTTGTTATCTCAACTAAAAGGAAAAAAGGAAATAACACCTCCAAAATTTCCTAGACCAACGAAAGGAAACTAAAAAGTCAGAATCCTCGAAACAAAATTGTTTCGGGGATTTTTTTATATCTTAGAATCATGAAAAACAAACTATTCCAACTTGTTATTTTATTACTTGTTGTTCAACTTACAAGCTGTAAATCTGAACCAAAAAAATCAACATTAAACACACAACAATTAAACGATTACTTTAAAAAAGAAATGCCCGAAAATGAACCTGGTGGAGCTATTTTAATCATGAAGAATGATAGTGTTATTTTTAGTCAAGGTTATGGTATTGCTGATTTAAATATGAAATCTAAAATAGATCAAAACACATTATTTAATGTGGGTTCTATTTCAAAAACATTTGTATCGAATGCTATTTTAATGTTGCAAGCAGAAAACAAACTTTCTGTTGAAGATAACATGGCAAAATACTTTCCTAATTTTAAAAATAAGGAAATAGCGAGCAAAGTAAAAATCAAACATTTACTAACACATACATCAGGTTTAAAAGACAACAGGCAAACAAAAACAGATTCCATTTTTTATTTAACTGCTAAAGATTTAGAAAATTGGTATCCAACAACACAAGCTGAAAACTTAAATTTTGAACCTGGAACACGATTTGAATATTCAAATCCGGCATTCAACGCATTGGCTTTAATTGTAGAAGATGTTTCTGGAATGAAATGGCAAAAATATATTGCTGATAATATTTTTAAACCTTCCGTAATGCAAACAAGTACAATTACAGATGGAGCGCATCCTCAATCTGGAGTTTCTCATGGCTATATTTATAGAAATGGTAATTGGATTGAAAGAGATTATGGAGAAGAACCAACATTTGCTGCTTCAGGAAATGGTGGCGTTTGGAGTTCTGTAAACGAATTGGCAAAATATCAATTGGCTTTAGAACAACATGTATTTATTTCAGATTCCCTTTTTAAAGATTCTAAATCAATAAAACCTTGGTCTAATTGGCAAGATGCTACGTCGCCTTATATCGGTTGGTCTTGGTTTATTGCAAAAACTTCTGATAATTTAAAAACTGTTGGTCATACAGGAAGTCAAGGTGGATTTTTATCCAATTATGTAACCATTCCTGAAAAAGGAATCACTTTTATTATTTTATGTAACACGCCAAGAAACGTAGATGGTTTTACAGAATTTATTACAGAGTGGCTGCAAAAAAATAACTGGCTAGAAAATAATTAAAAGCAATACAACACATGAGTTTATTTTATAAAAAATCGAGTTTCTTAATTAAAAGTACTTCTATTGCAGTTCTCTTATTTCTTGTTTTTTCTTGTAAAGAGAATTCAACAGGAATTGAATCTACAATTACATCTGTAGATGTTGCTGTTGTTAATGGTAAAATTATTGATGGAACTGGTGAAAAAGCATACGATGCTACTATTTATATTAATGGTGACAGCATTGTTTATATCGGTAACATAACAAATCCGGATTTGAAAATTGGCAAAACAATTGATGCAAAAGGCAAGTTTGTGAGCCCTGGTTTTATCGATTTACACGCACATGGAAATCCGTTAAGAACTCCAGATTTTGAAAACTTTTTAGCAATGGGTGTTACTAGTATTGTTTTAGGACAAGATGGTTCTAGCCCAAATGTGAAAGATTTAAAAGCGTATTTGAATTCTGTAAATCAACAAAATTTAGGTGTAAATATTATGGAGTTTGTTGGTCATGGAACTTTACGAAATCTTGCCGGAATTGGCGTTAAAAGTAAAATTTCAGCAACCGAATTAGAAACTCTAAAAAGCATTTTACAAGAACAATTAAAATTCAGTTTTGGTTTATCAACAGGATTAGAATATGCTCCAGGATTGTATGCAGAAGAAAGTGAATTGATTGAATTAGCAAAAATTGTTGGCGAGCAAGATAAAATTATCATGAGCCATATGCGAAATGAAGATGATGATGAACTGATTAAATCTATCAACGAATTAGCTAAGCAAGGAAAATATGCTCGCGTACATATTTCGCATTTAAAATCGGTATTTGGAAAAGGAGCAAAACGCGCAGAAAACATTTTAGACACGATTAAAAAGATTAGAAAATCTGGAATAGAACTTACAGCGGATGTGTATCCGTACATGGCAAGTTATACAGGGATTTCAATTGTTTTTCCAGATTGGTCTAAAACGGCAAAACAATTTGCCATTGCCAAACGAGATAGAAAAAAAGAGCTAGAAACCTTTATTAGAAATAGAGTAAATCTACGAAATGGACCAGAAGCAACATTATTAGGTTCAGCTCCATATACAGGAAAAACTTTAGCAGAAGCTGCTGCATCAAAAAATAAACCTTTCGAAAAATTTTTAGTAGAAGATTTGGGACCTCAAGGTTCTTCTGCTGCTTATTTTGTAATGAATAAAGAACTACAAGAAACACTGATAAAAGATGCATTAATTGGTGTTTGTTCTGATGGAAGCAAAACAGGATTTCATCCTCGTGGACATGGAACTTTCGCGAAAATTATTGAAAACTATGTAGTAAATGATAAGATATTAAGTATTGAAGAAGCTGTGCGAAAAATGACTTCTTATGCAGCAGAAATTTTACAATTAAAAGACAGAGGCGTTTTAAAAGTGGGTAAAAAAGCGGACATCATCATTTTTGACCCAAAGAATGTAAAAGCAACTGCAAATTATGTGAACCCACATCAACTAGCAAGAGGTTTTGACATGGTTTTGGTAAACGGAAAATTAGTTAGAGAAAACGAACAATTAAAAACACAGTTAAGCGGAAAAGTGTTGTTGCCAGAATAGTTTTTGGTTTAATTTTTATTCTATTTTTATACAAATGTTTAGAGTTTCTTGTATTCTTAAAATCAACTAGCTATATTTGACACTTATTGTCAAGTAATAATTTTCAAATGGAAACAATCGGACAAATTTTACGAAATAAAAGACAAGCTCTCGGTCTTCTCTTAAGACAAGTTTCTGCTTATGTCGATATCGACCAAGCTATTTTGAGCAAAATCGAAAGAAACGAGCGAAAACCGACAAAAGAAATGTTAGAAAAACTTGCGGAAATCCTAAAACTTGATAAAGACGAGCTTTTAGTGCAATTTATAAGCGACAAAATTGCTTATGAAATAGTAGACGAAGATTGTGCAAGTAAAGTGCTAAAAGTTGCAGAGAGAAAAATCAAATATTTAAAATCACACCCAATTCAAAACTAACTATGCGAACATTAACAACTGATAAAGAAAATACTAGTGTAGTTGAAGAACCTCAATTGGCAGTAAAATTTT
Organism: Polaribacter uvawellassae; assembly: GCF_039748955.1. Taxonomy (NCBI): domain Bacteria; kingdom Pseudomonadati; phylum Bacteroidota; class Flavobacteriia; order Flavobacteriales; family Flavobacteriaceae; genus Polaribacter; species Polaribacter uvawellassae. Next base: position 28,600 of record NZ_JBDIZN010000001.1, read on the forward strand.
ATTCTAAAACAAAAACTGAAAAGAAAGAACAAAAAGGGAAATCGACCTTAAATATGCTTTCGTTATTTTCTGGTTGTGGAGGAATGGATTTAGGGTTTGAAGGGGATTTTTCCGTTTTAAAATCTTCGGTAAACGAGGTTTTAAATCCAAACTTTATTTCTCAAGAACTTGACAATAACTTTGTAAAACTATCGAAAACACGTTTTAAAACAGTTTTTGCAAACGATATTTTAAAGGACGCAAGAAATGCTTGGGTAAACTACTTTTCAAAAAGAGGACATAACGCAGAAGATTACCAAACAAACAGTATAGTCGATTTAGTAAAACTACACCAAAACGGAACAAAGGTTTTCCCAAAAAATATAGACATTGTAACTGGTGGATTTCCTTGTCAAGATTTTAGTGTTGCAGGAAAAAGAAACGGACTTAATTCACATAAAAACCACAAAGGAGAACTAAATACAGAAACTTGTGCAACAGAAGAAACTCGTGGTCAGCTTTATATGTGGATGAAACAAGTCATTGAAATTACACAACCGAAAATTTTTATTGCAGAAAATGTAAAAGGTTTAGTAAACCTTGCAAACGTAAAAGACATTATCCAAAATGATTTTTCTTCTGCTGGAGATAATGGGTATTTGGGCGTTACCCGCCAAAAAAAGGCGGGTCGGGCTATCCGTTACAAGTCCTCGATCGTACCTCTCTGTGGGCTTTCCACTTCTATCCCTAACGCAGCTTAACGACTAATATTATGGAATTAAAAAAAATTAAAGATGCTTTGGAAAGCAGTTTATCTCTTCTAAACGAAGAATTTGAAAGTTTAACTTTAGATGAATTAAAAGAAGAATACTTGTCAGTAATTCAAAAGATTGAAAACGCATTAAACTCATTAGATAAAAATGGGTAGAACACTTTGGACAAGAGAAGAGTTTATGCTAGTAATGAATTTATACACCAAAATTCGTTATGGACAATTCAATAATAGAAATTCAGATGTTATTAAACTGGCAAAATTAATAAATAAAACACCTGGAGCAGTTGCATATAAATTGGTACATCTTTCAAGTCAAGACCCTTATCATCAAAATCGAGGAATAAAAGGATTAGCAAACCCTGGAAAAAATGCTATCGAAATTTATAAGGAATTTCAAGAAAACTGGGATGAAATGCTTTACCAAAGTGAAGTGCTCCTAGCTAAATATAAGAATAAAACTATTGAGCAAGAATACTCGGAGTGGGAAGATGCGGATTTAGAAGTTCTAAAAAATAAAAAAGGCTTAGATAAAGAAAGGTTAGTTAAAACAAGAGTAAATCAATCTCTTTTCAGAAGAATTATAACAAATAACTATTCTAATTCCTGTGCGGTTTGCAATTTAAACATAGATAAACTTTTAGTTGCAAGTCACATTTTAAAATGGTCAGAGAATCAAAAAGAAAGACTAAACCCAGAAAATGGTTTATGTCTTTGCAATATTCACGATAAAGCATTCGAACTTGGTTATTTAGGTATCACGGGAGATTATATATTAAATATCTCTGAAGAATTAGCTTCAATTTCTGAAGACACATATTTTGCTATGTTCAAAAGACATCAAAATCAAAAAATAATAATGCCTGATAAGTTTTATCCAAACCCATCTTTTTTGGATAATCATTATCAATCTACTTTCCGTAAGTAAACCTCACGCTAAGAAATCACCTAAAAAGATTGAACAATTAAGAGGGAACAAACTTGAACCTTATGTTAGAGATGTAATGACTGATTTAGCTGTTGGCTCGCAATTTGAAAATTCAATTGAATTAATTGGAGGTCAAAAGTTTCCAGACATTGTTGCGAAAAAATTTTATGGAATAGAAGTTAAAACTACAACTCAAAACCATTGGAAAACAACAGGAAATAGTGTTTTAGAATCTACAAGAGTAGATGATGTCGAGCGAATTTTTATGCTTTTCGGTAAACTTGGAAAACCAATTGAATTTAGGTGTCGTGCTTACGAAGAATGTCTATCAGAGGTGGTTGTTACACATTCGCCAAGGTATTTAATCGATATGAACTTGGAAGAGGGAAAAACCATTTTTGACAAAATCAATACACCTTACGATAGATTACGTCAAAAGAAAAATCCGATTAAACCAATTACGGACTACTACAAAAGCAAGTTGAAACCTGGTCAAGATTTATGGTGGATTCAAGACACAGAACAAGCAAGTAATCTTGTTATAAATATTTGGAACAATTTAAGCTTAAAAGAAAAGCAAGAGATTAAAAACAGAGCAATGGTTTATTTTCCAGAGGTTTTTAGTAATCGTGGAGATAAATTTGCTCGACTTGCAATTTGGCTTGTAACACGAGAAGCTGTTGTTTGTCCGAATGTAAGAGATTTATTTACTGCTGGCGGAAAAGCAGATTATTTAATTAAAAACAAAACGTATAAAAACATTCCAAGAGTATTTATAAAATTGTTTGATAATATAGATTCTGTTTTGGAAATTTTGATTAATACTTCAGCAATTGAACTAACAGAATATTGGAATGAAAAAACGACCGATAAGAAAAAAATTATGGATTGGATTGAGTTGGTTGGAATAAACTCAAAGTCAGTTCAAGGAGCAAAACATTTAGATATAAAACAAATGTTGACGGAATTAATACTCTGAAGAGTTTATCTACCCTTTAAACTTCATTGCCAAATGCACTACTTTTTTAGTTTCAAAAAAGTCTTCTTCAAAATAGTTTGGTAAATCGTAAATAGTTGCAGATGTATATTTTGCTAGCTCTTCAGATAAATCGCCACCTTTTAAGTATAAGATTCCGTTTTTGAGTTCGTGGTTTTGTTTTTTAAGCGTTTTCCCTTTTGTCCAACCTACAAAAGTTTCCATTTGTGCTACAGCTCTACTTACAATAAAATCGTATTGTTCTTTAACTTCTTCTACTCTTCCATGTGTAGTTTTTACATTTTCTAAACCCAAACCTGCAACAACTTCATTGACTACTTTTATCTTTTTACCGATAGAATCTACTAAATGAAATTGTGTTTCTGGAAATAAAATTGCCAACGGAATTCCAGGAAATCCGCCACCAGTTCCAACATCCAACACTTTAGAACCTGGTTTAAAAGAAATTACTTTTGCTATTCCTAACGAATGTAAAACATGACGCAAATACAATTCGTCAATATCTTTACGAGAAACCACATTGATTTTTAAATTCCAATCTTTGTATAATTCTTGCAATTTTGTAAATTGCTCTAATTGAATTTCAGTTAAATCTGTAAAGTATTTTTGTATAATTTCCATAAAAAAGTAATAAAAGCACAAAAATAGTGATTGTTAACAAACAATTAGTAACAAAAACTGACGTTTATCATACAAACAAAAAACAAAAAGCATAAATTTGTTGCTTATATAGAAACACATACATGAAAACCATAAATTTTTCAAGATTAGATAAAGCAAAATTTTTTAGAACATTAAACAAGCGTGTCAATTCTTATTTTAAAGACAACAATATAAAACGTACAGGAAACTGGAAATTATATACAAAAGCAATTATTATGTTTTCGTTATTTTTAGTTCCATTTATTTTAATCTTAACCGTTTCTATGCCGCAATGGTTAATGGCTGTTTTAATGGTGGTTACTGGAATTGGAATGGCTGGTGTTGGGATGAATGTGATGCACGATAGTAATCACGAATCTTTTTCTAGCAAAAAATGGGTAAATAAATTAATGGGAAGTAGCATTTATATACTTGCCGGAAATGTATATAATTGGAAAGTACAACACAATGTGTTACATCATACATTTACCAATGTAAAAGATCATGATGAAGATATTGATGCTGGTAGAATAATTCGATTTTCTCAACATTCTAAATGGTTCCCTATTCACAAGTTTCAAAAATACTATTCCATTTTTTTATACGGATTGTTAACTATCAATTGGGCAATAACTACGGATATTAAACAAATGCGCAGTTATTTAAAACGTAAATTATCTTATGGTAAGTTTCCAAACCCAAGAGTAGAATGGACAAAATTAATTATCTCTAAAGTGGTATATTATGCACTTTGGATTGTATTACCATTATTGGTTTTAGATATTGCATGGTGGAAAGTTTTAATCGGATTTTTTGTAATGCATTATACAGCAGGAATGATTTTAAGTTTGGTATTTCAATTGGCGCATATTGTTCCAAAAACTACAATGCCAATTCCTGATAAAGACGGAAATTTAGAACATACTTGGGCAGTGCATCAATTGTATACAACATCTAATTTTGCACCTAGCAATTGGATTGTTAATTTTTATACTGGTGGATTAAATCATCAAGTAGAACATCATATTTTTCCGCATATTTCTCATGTACATTACAATAAATTGGCGAAAATTGTAAAAGACACAGCCAAAGAATTTAATTTACCGTACAACGAATATCTAACAACAAGAAGAGCTATTATTGAGCATTTTAAACACTTAGGAAGCTTAGGAAAACAACCAGAATTAGCATAAACTTACTATTATCAACTAAAAATGTCGCACCCTTTATCGGACAGAATCAACAGTTTGCCAATTTCTCAGACATTGGCAATGGCTGCAAAAGCTAGAGAATTAAAAACAGCTGGAAAAGATATTATCAGTTTAAGTTTGGGAGAACCAGATTTTAACACACCAGATTTTATTAAAGACGCTGCAATTGAAGCAATCAATCAGAACTACAACACCTATACTCCGGTTGATGGATATGTAGAATTAAAAGAAGCTATTTGTGTAAAATTTAAACGCGATAATGATTTAGAATACAATCCAAATCAAATTGTAGTTTCTACAGGCGCAAAACAATCTATTGCAAATGTTGCACAAGTATTGTTAAATCCTGGTGATGAAATTTTATTACCTGCACCTTATTGGGTAAGTTATTCTGCAATTGCAATTTTATGCGAAGCAACTTTTGTTGAAATTCCTTCTACAATTGACACTGATTTTAAAATTACGCCAGCGCAATTAGAAGCAGCGATTACGCCAAAAACAAAAATGATTTTCTTTAACTCGCCAAATAATCCTAGCGGAACAATTTATACCGAGCAAGAATACAGAGCTTTGGCAAAAGTATTGGAAAAACATCCGCAGATATTTATTTTATCGGATGAAATTTATGAACACATTAATTACGGAACAAAACCATTTAGTTTTGCTGCAATTGAAAGTATGTATAATAGAACAATTACCGTAAACGGATTGGCAAAAGCGTTTGCTATGACAGGCTGGAGAGTTGGTTATATTGGTGCACCAGAATGGATTGCAAAAGCGTGTACAAAAATGCAAGGACAAATTACATCTGGTACAAATTGTATTGCACAAAGAGCTGCAATTACAGCTGTATTAGCTCCGGTTTCTAAAATTCAGTTTATGGTAGATGAATTTAAAAACCGTAGAGATATGGTGCTGGAATTACTTGGAGAAATTGAAGGATTCAAATTAAATATTCCTGACGGAGCATTTTATGTTTTTCCAGATATTTCTGCATTTTTTGGAAAAACAATCAAAGGAAAAACAATTGCTAATGCCAATGATTTTTCTATGTTATTACTAGAAGAAGCAAACGTTGCAACAGTAACTGGCGAAGCTTTTGGCGCACCAAATTGTGTGCGTTTATCGTATGCTGCATCTGTAGAACAACTACAAGAAGCAATTAAAAGAATTAAAGAAGTTTTAAGTTAATTCTTAAGAATTATAAAGAATTAAAATCTCATTTTTTGCTGAATTCATTTCAGTTTCTAAATGAGATTTTTTTGTGTACTAAAAAAGAATAACTACCAAGACAATGGCAAAAAGTGATACTTGTAAAACAGTTCCGGCCTGACTTTGAAGTTTGTCGTGGCTGTTTAAAATTGAAGTCTTAATGCGAGACAAAGATTTTCTCTTCATTTCTCTAATATTTTGTCTGATTGCTTGTTTATAAGCAGATGTTAAAATTCCTCTTTCAACGACTCGTGGATGCGATGCTAATTTCATGATTTCAAGTTTTAATGTTATACTCTAAAGACGAGGATTTAAAATATTTGTTACAATTCAATTATTTTTTAAAGAGTCTTAAATTTAGAAAACAAACATGTAATTGAATGATTATCAGGTGTAAAAATCACTTTACATATCGTTTATAAAATAAGCAGATCATATTTTTAATCTCTAAAATTTTTATTATTTTTAGCTTTCAGAACCTCATGTCGATAAGGCTATTTTATGCATTTATTATTCTCTTACAGTTTAAACCTTATAACTTTTTCTTTTGATTATTTAAGTTTAAAAATTATATCATTTCAAGATATAGATACTTTAAACAGAATTAGTAACGTAACAGATTCTCGGAGTTTACTTTTAGGAATCTTCTTTGGTTTTATGTTAGTAATGGCTATTTATAATTTATTACTGTATTTCTCTTTAAAAGACAAAGCATATATGCTCTATGTTGGTACGGTTATTTTTAACATACTAACTACTTTAGCAACTAACAAAATTAGCGGGCAATACTTTTGGCCTAACCAACCCGAATTAGATGGAATTATATACATTTCGTTTGCAGGTTTAAGCATGTTTTGTTCTAGTAGATTTACTTCCGAATTTTTGCAGTTAAAAGAACACCATAAATTATTAGATAAATTTATGTGGGGTATTGCTTACCTAAGTTTATTACTAACTGTGCTAAGTCTTTTTCTAACAATTGAACAAATTACACCATTTGGAAGGTGGTTGGTATTACTTTCTTTTCCTTCTTATATTTTTGTAGCAATTGTTGCCTTTAGAAAAGGGTTTAGACCAGCTATGTTTTATCTAATCGCTTGGATTCCTTATGTTCTTGGTTTAATCATAAGAGTAATGCATGGTGCTGGTTGGCTACCAGGTAATGCGTTTGTAATGTCTTCTTTAGAACTTGGTGGAGCGCTTGAAATTGTCTTACTATCATTTGCGTTAGCAGATCGTATTAAAAATTTACAAGAAGAAAATAATCAAATAAGAACACAACTTCAAAACTATATTTCTCAAGTTGTTAGTTTAGAACAAAAAATTCAAAACTCAAACTCAAATAACGAAAACATACAGGATAAAAGAATTGAAGAAATTGTTAAAGAACATCATTTAACCGATAGAGAAGCAGATGTTTTATTACAAATTACAAACGGGCTAACCAACCAACAAATAGCTGATGAATTGTTTATTTCTGTTAACACTGTAAAATATCATACAAGAAATATTTACGAGAAATTAGACATCAAAAAACGTACAGAAATCACTTCCAAATTATTATTTGACAAGTAACCAAATACACCTAATGAAAAAATTAAAAGAATCAGATTTACAAATTGGTGATATCTTAATTTTTGAAGATTTTCATTTCAATCCTTTAACTTTTCTTGAAAAATGTAGAGATGGCAAAAAAGAAGCTTTCTATTATCTGTTACATTATTTAATTGCGTGGTTTGATCCAGGGAAAGAAGGTGAAAATTATCGGAATATTTATCATGCTGGTATATGGGGAAATGTAGACATACATCTTCATAACAAAGAAGCACATTCTTCATTTCAAGATTGTGTAGTACAAGCGGGAGGAAACGGAATCGGAATCGCTACATTAAATGACACTTTAGCGCACGAAGCTGTTATGAATGTGTATGTATGCAGATTAAAAAACAGGCCTGTTAATTTTCATCAAGAAATTAATCAATCTATCAGAAATTTTTATAAAACCAAAGGTCATTATTCTTTTGAAACTGCTTGGTTATTGGCTGCAATTTGCTCTTTGCGATATACAAAAGGCACATTACATAAATTGATTGCAGATTATTTTGGAAATGATCAAGCCAATTACATTGTTGAACAAATTTTATATCATATAAATGAATTTAACAACCTCAACCAAAAAGATATGGTTGCTTGTAGTCCTTTAGTAGCCATGATGTACAAAAATGCAGGGTATGAATTGGCAGTAAATGTATTTGAAGTCTTTAAAAATGATGAATTGACTCTGCCTAATTTCTCTTTAAACGAATTACACAAAAACTTTATTACAAATATGTCTTCTATTTCTGAAAATTGGCCTCCAATAAAAGAAACAGTTGTAACTCCAAGGCAATTATTAGAATCTCCTGATGTAGAATTAATAGGATACTTACCGCACACCAAATAAGCTTTTATGTAAAATTCACAAACTACCTTACTTAATATTTAAAAATATTGTTTTTTAAATAGTTTTTAAGCCTCTTTTCACAAAACCTAGTAAAAATAAGGGCCTAAAACTAAAAACTACCCAAAAGGATGGGATAAAAAACAGAATTCTTATTTAAAATTGCATCAAAATATCACAAGATGCATGCACACATACATAAAAAATCACTGTATTATTCTTTACAAGAAAACAAAGGAAAAATTAGACAAACTACCAAGTGGTTAATCTTTTTTTCTACGGTAATAAGTGTTGTTCTATTGACTCTTGCATTCTTATTTTTTGACGAAAAATACACATACATAATAGCACTAATTTCTGGGTATGTAATTTACTTAGGTTGTACCATTTTTAGTCTTTGGCATACTCATAAAAAAATTAAACAAAAAATAAAAAAGTTATAAAAATCCTACATTATGAAAAAAATAATACTCTTTGTTGTACTATTTTGCACGATAAGCTACTCTTTTTCACAAATCTCTGAAACAGAGCCTAATAATACTATTGACGCTTCTGGTGTGATTACCATAACTGAAGACGGTACATTTATTGGTTCTTTTAATCAATACGATATAGAATATTTTAAAATTAAAAGTCATGCTGTAGGAAACGTTACTTTTGATTGGATTTCAGCACCAGCAGGAAATGGACTTTATATTTATGAAGATGACGCTAATTATGGTTCTACTTATCTAACTAGAGCATTAAACCCAGGGCAAGTAACTGTAACATTAAATCCTAATAAGTATTATACTGTCCGACTTCATACTGGAACTGCAGCTGGCTCATGGAGCTTTTCTGTAAGTGGTTTAAAATTTGCACCTGTTATTTCAACTTCAACTGCAACAGCAATAACCAAAACTTCTACTATCATAGGTGGTAATATAACTTCTGATAATGGAAATGCAGTAACTGAACGAGGAATTATCTATTCAAATTCAGATAGTACTCCAGAAATAGGAGAGGCTGGAGTAACAAAAGAGGATGAAGGAGGTTTAGGTACAGGAGTATTTTCAGAAACTATTTCTGGATTAACAAAAAACACGCTCTATTACTACAGAGCCTATGCCATAAATGATAACGGCACAAGTTATGGAAACATAGAAAGTTTTATTACTTTAAACCCAATACCAATATTAACTACATCAGACGCAACATCTATTACCAAAACTACTGCAACTTTAGAAGGTAATATTACTTCAAACAATGGCAATGCAATTACAGAAAGAGGTATTATATATTCAACAACTGATACAACTCCAGAAATAGGAGAAACTGGCGTTATAAAAGAAACCATTGGCACAGGAACTGGTGTTTATTCAGAAAACATTACAGGTTTAACTGGAGAAACAACCTATTATTACAGAGCTTACGCTATTAATAGTGAAGGTACAGGTTATGGAGCCATTAAAAGTTTTACAACTCTAGGCGTTTCTGTTACTTCTATAGAAAGAGAAAATCCTTCTTTAGAAAATTTATATGAAAATACAGTAACTTATAAAGTTACGTTTAGCAAACCTGTTAAAGATGTAGATGTTTCAGACTTTACAACAAACTCTCTTGGAGCAACAATTAATACTATAAACCAAATATCAACTACAGTTTATGAAGTAACGCTAAATAATATTACTGCTATTGGAGATGTTTTTTTACAAATAAAAGGCATTGATGGTATTTCTGGTAGTAACAATATTAGTACACTAGCAGCCATAGCTACTCCAAATATTACTGTAAACCAAACTGCTACCAATGATTATTTGAATCAAGCTAAAATTGGGCAAACGTATACAGCTGGTATAAATGGTGTGCTAAAGAAAGTTACCTTTTATCCAAAGGATGGAAATCATACTTTTTCTGGCACAGCAGATTTAAAAATTTATTCAGGTAATGAAACCAATGGAGGTATAGAAATACATTCAGAATCTATAAACATCACAAACAGTACAGTTGCTACTGGTCAAGAATTTACATTGTCATCCACAGTAAATGTTTCGCAAGGCAGTATATATAGTGTAGTATTAACTAATTTTAGTGGCTCTGGAAGTCATGCTTTAAATTCAATTACTACTGATGTGTATGCAAATGGTCATGTAATTTTTACAGGAATGAACAATTCTTCTCATTTAAACTTTGATTTAAAAATTAAAATTGAAGAAGAAACAAACGCATTAGCTGGAGATATAACACTTTCTACTACTGCTCCAACTACGAATGAAAAATATAAAAAAACTGATTTACCTGCTATAGAAACTACCAATGCAACTAATGTAGCAAGTACTTCGGTAACATTAGCAGGTAACATTATTCATCAAGGAGAAAGTGCAGTTATAGAAAGAGGTGTTTTGTATTCTGCTACAGACACCAACCCAAAAATTGGGGACACAAATGTAACCAAAGATACTAATGGAGCAGGAACTGGAGTTTTTTCAGAAAACATTACTGGTTTAACTGCAACTACTGGTTATTTTTTTAGAGCTTATGCCACCAATAGCCAAGGAACTGCCTATGGAAATGTTAAAAGGTTTAACTTTAATCATTCTTTAAATTTTGATGGAATTAACGATAGGGTTGTAATCGAAGATAATACTGCTTTTAATTTTTCTTCAGGTTTTACTGCAGAAGCTTGGATAAACCCAGATGAATTAAGTACACAAACAATTATAAGTCAATATAGTGATAATCAAAAAGCTTTCGCTTGTATTTTATTAGCCTCTGGTAAAATAGAATTCTCAATAAGTCTTGGTGGAAGTTCAGAATATTATTTTGAATCTACAGATGCTATTTCAGCTGGACAGTGGTCTCATATAGCAGTCACATTCGATGGAGCGACTATGAAAACTTACATAAATGGTGTTGCTGCAGGTACAAAAACGGTTGGAGGAACTATGCATAATAGTACTGCAAATATAGAAATTGGAGCAAGAAATAATGCGTATTTTTTTAATGGAAACATAGACGAAGTTAGAATTTGGAATATCGCTTTATTAGAACATCATATAAATAGTAATAAAGATACTTCAATGCCTACTACCAATGTACTTATTGCCTCTTATAACATGAATCAAGGCATTGCATTTGGAGATAATACATCCATAACAACCTTAAAAAACAATGGTTCTAATATTCTAAATGGAACTCTAGAAAATTTTACAAAAACTGGTGAAACATCAAATTTTATTACAGGAGTTACAGGTGCATTTGGAAATGCAATCAGCAACAACACATTCTCAACTACTGGTAGTTGGTCTACAGCTAGCAATTGGAGTTTAGGAATTGTACCAACACAAATAGACAAAGCAATTATAGGTTCAGGGAAAACTGTAACCTTAGATGTTGATGATTTAAAAATTGATGATTTTGAATTAGAAAATGGAGCAGTACTTAATATCCCAAAAGACAAAGAAATCACCATACAAAACTCTTTTAATAGCAGTGGGACTTTAGAATTGTCATCCGATAAAACAAACAGTGGTGTTTTATTAGTAGAAGGCACAAGTACAGGAACTGTTACTTACAAACGTGGTGGTTTATTGGCTAATAAATGGAGTATTGTTACTCCGCCAGTTGCAGGGCAAAAGATAAAAGCATTTGCTGAAAATGTTGCCAATAACATTAGAAAAAGAACCGATGTTACGCCTAACAAGTACGCGATAAGTTATTATGATGATTCGCAACCTAGCGGACAAAAATGGGTGTATTATTTTGCAGATATGGATGAAAATTTAGAGTTTGAAGTTGGTAAAAGCTACGCCATTTCTAGAGCAACAGATGGTGAAATATCATTTACTGGAACTTTAACAACCGATACAACAACTAAAACTGTTACAACTAACCAATGGAATGCTATTGGAAATCCGTTTACAACATATTTCCCAGCAAATAAAAACGGTTCAAATAGTTTTTTAAATGACAATTTAACCGCTTTAGATGACACGTATCAAAGTATCTACGTGTGGGATAATGCACAAAATAAATATGTAGTTGTTTCTGAAGTTGATGACGCCAATCGTACTCTAACTCCGGGACAAGGTTTCTTTGTAAAACTTAAAAACGGGCAAACAAATATAACGTTTAACGAAGAAAAAAGAAGTATTAAACCGGTCGCAGGAAATAACCTTTTTGAGAAGACAAAAAACACAACACCAACTATAAATTTAAAATTAAGTGATGGAAATCACACTGTAAATACTGCTATCAAATACTTTGACAATACAACAACTGGTTTTGACAAAGGATATGATATTGGTAACTTTAATAGTGATGGTTTAGATGTTTTTACTCGTTTGGTTGATGGTAGTCATAATACAAACTTTACCATTCAATCGTTACCAAAAGATGATTATGAAAACATGGTTATCCCAATCGGAATTAATGCAAAAGCAAATAGCGAAATAACTTTTTCATTAACGAAAGAAAACATTCCAGATATGTATCATGTGTTTTTAGAAGACAACGTCTTAAAAACATTTCATCAATTAGATAAAGAAAATGCCACTTACAAAATATCAATCTCAGAAGACACAAATACTGCTGAACGTTTTTCTGTTCATATAACAACTCAAGTTTTATCTTTAGAAAAACTACACCAAAATAATCTTAACGTTTATTTATCCAACAAAAGAACGTTATCTATTACAGGATTAAACAACCAAAAAGCAACTATAAAAATAATTTCAATATTAGGAAAAGAGTTGCTAAACAAAACCATACATAATACTACTTTACAAATTCCGGATGCTTTAAAAGCAGGGATTTATATTGTAAAAATCGCATCTAATAAAGGAAATATTACTAAAAAAATAATTTTAGAATAATGGAAAATAAAAAACAACAATCAGAAAACATTACTCGCAAAGAAGCTATTCAAAAAATTGGTTACTACGGAAAATATGCCGCTTTAACTGCTATAGGAACTTATATATTATTAAATCCTAAAACCGCTCAAGCTAGAAGTCCTGAAGTTCCTGATGGGTTTTAATAAAAAAAACAAATAATGAGATTTCTTTTTGGGGAAAGGGAGTCTATTTAAAAGGCTTACAAATTTTTGTGAGCCTTTTTTTATTTTAAAACGGAAGTGCTGTTTTATCTTCTGTAAACACTGTTTTATTTTTAAAAATAGGATCTTTTTTTAAATATAAATCCAAGGTTTTATAATCAATAATTGCCTTGCCCATTTCTAAAATATCAGCACCAATAATTCCATGAACTTCTTTTGCGTGATGCTGCGTTAAAGCGGTATTTACATGAGTCATATCAAACAGTACTAAATGGCTTTCATTGGTTTTCCATTTTCCAATTTGCAAGGTATTATCGGTAGATTTTTGAGTTTCCATATCGGTTGCTCCTGCTCCAGCTGCTTTTGTTTCTGACTCTTCTGCATGCAACTTAAAATATTCTATTAAATCTACTCCAACACAAGAGTTTGATGCGCCAGTATCAAGAATAAACCGTCCTTTAACTCCGTTTATTTTGGCTTTTAATTCTAAGTGATTTGTCGCAATTCTTATCAACTTCACTTTTATATATTTCTTTTTTTGCAATACTTTTTTAAGACTTGGCATTTAACAGTACTTTTGTTTTTGCTAAAATACATTTTTACAAAAGAAACTCATCTTTTTTTGATATGAGTTGTCAGGTTGAGCGGAGTCGAGACCTATTTAATAAATAAAACCTCTCGAATCCGCTCGAGGAGACAAAATTATGATAACCGATACACACACACATTTATACTCAACGCAATTTGATGAAGACAGAAATGAAATGATGCAACGAGCAAAAGACGCTGGAGTTTCTCGTTTTTTTATTCCTGCAATTGATTCTTCTAACATAGAAAGCATGTTTAAATTAGAAGCTGAATATCCTAATGATGTTTTTTTGATGATGGGTTTGCATCCAACTTCTGTAAAAGAAAATTACAAAGAAGAATTAGCGCACGTAAAAAAATGGATTGATCAACGTAATTTTTATGCCATTGGAGAAATCGGAATAGATTTGTATTGGGATAAGAGCTATTTAGCACAACAACAAGAAGCTTTTAGAACACAAATTCAGTGGGCTAAAGAGAAAAAACTACCCATTGTAATTCATTGTAGAGATGCTTTTGATGAAATATTTGAAGTGTTAGAAATGGAAAAAAGTGATGATTTATTCGGAATTTTTCATTGTTTTACTGGAACTTTAGAACAAGCAAAAAAAGCCATTTCTTACAATATGAAATTAGGAATTGGCGGTGTTGCAACGTTTAAAAATGGGAAAATAGATCAGTTTCTACATCAAATTGACATCAAACATATTGTACTAGAAACAGACTCGCCTTATTTAGCACCAACGCCTTTTAGAGGAAAACGAAATGAAAGTAGTTACATAACACAAGTTGTAGAAAAATTAGTGGCTATTTATGAAATCTCTTTCGAAGAAATTGCCGAAATTACAACTGAAAATTCAAAAGACATTTTTGGAATATAATTAGTAAATTTAAACATTAAAAATTTCTTTTATGAAAATAGTATCTTTTTTCGCAGGAGCTGGTGGACTTGATTTAGGTTTCCAGAAAGCAGGTTTCAATGTTGTTTGGGCAAATGAATATGACAAAGAAATTTGGGAAACCTATGAAAAAAATCATCCAAATACGATTCTTGACAAAAGAAGTATCGTTAATATTCCTGCTGATGAAGTACCAGAATGTGATGGAATAATTGGTGGACCACCTTGTCAAAGTTGGAGTGAAGCTGGAGCTGCAAGAGGAATAAAGGACAAAAGAGGTCAATTATTTTATGATTTTATCAGAATATTAGAAGCAAAACAACCAAAATTCTTTTTAGCAGAAAATGTTAGTGGAATGCTAATTAATAAACATAGTGAAGCTTTAGAAGGAATAAAAGAACTTTTTAGAAACGCAGGAATTGGATACGAACTTTCTTTTCAAATGCTAAATGCATCAGATTATAATGTTCCTCAAGACAGAAAAAGAGTGTTCTTTATTGGAATTAGAAAAGACTTAAATTTTAAATATCAGTTCCCAACAGAAACTTTTCCTAAAATAACATTGGAAACTGCAATCTCTGATTTGAAAGAAGGTGTTTTACCCGCACTTGAATACAACAATACAAATGGAGATAATTGTGTTGTTCCAAATCATGAATATATGATTGGGAGTTTTTCATCGATATTTATGTCAAGAAATCGTGTAAGAAGTTGGGATGAGCAATCTTATACAATTCAAGCTGGCGGAAGACATGCACCAATTCATCCACAAGCGCCAAAAATGAAATTCATTGAGCAAAACATTCGTGTTTTCGTTCCTGGAAAAGAACATTTATATAGACGATTAAGCATTAGAGAATGTGCAAGAATTCAAACATTTCCAAATGACTTTATTTTTCATTATAAAAAAGTCGCAGCAGGTTATAAAATGATTGGAAATGCTGTTCCTGTTAATTTAGCAAAATTTTTAGCTAAAAGTATTATGCAACAGGTAAAGGCAAACGAAATTTCAATAAAGAAAGTTAAACAAGCTGAAAATGTAAAAGAAATAATTGCAGTATGACAAATATTTTAGAAGCGATAATTAATATCTCACAATTAGAAGAATTAACAGTTAAAGATATAGCTTTTGGCAATAATAGAGCCACAAGTGTTGGTGATGGTTTAGAATCATTTGTAAAAGATGCATTTACAAATACCTTTAATGAGCTTGATAAAAAAATAAAACTTGATAAATATAAAAACGCTTTTTCCTATCAAGGTAGCTCTCGAACTCCACCAGATTTAATGCTTAAAAATGGTGACGCTATTGAAGTTAAAAAAACAGAGTCTTTAACTTCTGAATTACAACTTAATAGTTCACATCCAAAATCCAAATTATTATCAACAAGTTCTCTTATCAATAAACATTGTAAAACTTGTGAGGTTTGGACTGAAAAGGACTTTATTTACACAATTGGTCACGTACCAAAAGGTTCTAAAATATTATCCTCACTTTGGTTTATTGATGGTTCAATTTATGCAGCAGACGAAGATGTTTATCTTTCTTTAAAAAAAACATTAACTAATAATATTGAAGCAGCTCCTAATATTGATTTTTCACCAACAAAAGAAATTGGTAGAGTAAATTCTGTTGATCCATTAAAAATAACAAACTTAAGAATTAGAGGAATGTGGTTATTACTACCACCTTATAAAGTTTTTGATTATGTTCATGGTTATGATTCAAATAAAAAATTTCAATGTATTACTATTCTTCCTATACTTAAATACAACTCTTTCCCTGAAAAAAGTAAAAATAAGTTAGAAGCTATAAAAACTATTTCTACAACAAATATTGAGGTTCAAGACCCAAATAATCCAGTAAATATGATCGATTGTAAATTGATTAAATTTACCCTATAGTTTGAACTTACAAACAACATATTATAAAACTCCCATCGGAACTGCAAAAATTGTTGGAGACAAAAACGGAATTCAATCTATTTCTGTTTTAGATGACAACTTCTCGACAGAGCTTGTCTTGAGCGAAGTCGAAAGGCTCGAAGTGACAAAGACAAAGATTCCTATTTGCTTAAAAGAATGTATTTCTCAATTAGAGGAATATTTTGCAGGAACAAGAACTGAATTCAATTTAAAGTTAAATCCAAAAGGAACTGAATTTCAACAAAAAGTTTGGAAAGAACTTTTAAATATTCCTTACAATTCTACAAGAACCTATTTAGAACAAACCAAAGCAATTGGCGATGTAAAAGCTATCAGAGCTGTTGCATCAGCAAATGGTAAAAACCCAATTTGGATTGTAATTCCGTGTCATAGAGTTATTGGATCTGACGGTTCTTTAACTGGTTATGCTGGCGGAATCTGGCGTAAAAAATGGTTATTAGCTCACGAAAATCCTGTAAAGCAACAGTCGTTGTTTTAAACTATTTTTACATTTAGAACGTTAATCTATTATGATTAAAAAAATCTTTTTTATCATTTTTGTTTGTATAGGTTTTTCAATCTATGCGCAAACTGGTTCTACAGATTTTAGAACTAAGAATTTTACGTTGGTAAAAGATACTGTTCAAATAGATTCTGTGAGTATTAATTCGCAATTATTTAAAGTGTTTTCTCAAAATAAAAAACTAATTTTTCCTTTAGAATATCAAGTAGATTTTATAAAAGCACAGCTAATAATTGATGCAAAAAAGTATCCTTTTATTACTGTAGAATATTTCCGATTTCCAGATTTTATCACCAAAACCTATCAAAAATATAATGACAACATAATTGTTCCAAATACCAACAATACACAACAATTATACAGTTTAACAACCAATAAAAATCAGCAAAGAAAAGAGCTTTTTAATAATCTAGAAACTTCTGGAAACATTACACGAGGTTTAACAATTGGCAACAATCAAAACTCGGTTGTGAACTCCTCTTTAGATTTAACGATTAAAGGAAATTTATCAAAAGACGTTACTATAAAAGCCAATATTTTTGATACTAATATTCCGTTACAAAACAACGGATATTCTCAAAACATCACCGATTTCGATCGTATTTTTATTGAGTTTGAACACAAAAATTGGCGTGTAAAAGCAGGAGATTTAGATTTAACAAATTCCGACAGTTACTTTATGCCTTTTTCTAAAAAAGTTGCAGGTTTAGAAGTGGAGGCAAAACTAAATGACAATCTAAATGTACTTGCTTCAGGAGCAGTTGTAAGAGGTAAGTTTACCAGTTTTAAATTTGTTGGTAAAGAAGGAAATCAAGGTCCGTATAAAATTATTGGCCCAAACAACGAAGCGTTTATTATAATCGTTGCCGGAAGCGATGCTTTGTATGCAAACGGCGTTTTGTTAAACAGAGGAGAAAACAAAGATTACACCATCGATTATAACAATTCAGAAATACGCTTTAACACTACTTTTCCGGTTACAAATGACATTCGTTTTCATTTAGATTATCAGTATTCTAACAGAAATTATACACGTTTTGTAACCTATGAAAAAGCAAAATATGTTGGAGAAAAATTTACTATAAACGGAATCTTTTATAACGAAAATGATGCAAAAAATCAGCCAATACAGCAAAACTTATCGGAAGCACAAAAGCAGATTTTAGCAAATGCTGGTAATGATGAATCTAAAATGTTTGCAAATAGCGCTTATGAAGATGTGTATTCTGAAAACAGAATTTTGTACAAAAAAGTAACAAACGGATTTACTGAAAACTTTGAATATTCAACAAATGCGACAGATCAATTATACAATGTTACTTTTACGTTTGTTGGCGCAAATAAAGGAGATTACACGTTAGATAAAACTATCGCAATTGGAAATATTTACAAATATGTTGGAATCAATTTAGGGAATTATCAACCAATTATAAGATTAGCTGCGCCATCAAAATCGCAAGTTGCAGTTGTAAACACAACCTTAAATCCGACTAAGAAAACAAGTTTCTTTGGCGAAATTGCTTTGAGTAATAATGATGCAAATTTATTTTCTACAATCGATGATTCTGAAAATAAAGGGTTGGCTGCAAAACTAAAATGGCAACAACTCTTTGTTGATAAAAAATGGAAATTTTCAACTGCTATTGATTACAGTTTTATTCATCAAAATTTTGCGACCGAACAACGTTTTGATGCTGTTGAATTTTTACGTGATTGGAATATTGTAAATCCGTTAGGAAATAGAAATCAAATTAGCACACAACTTATTTTAGACAACAAACAGAACTCTAAATACGTGTATGGATTTAACCTGATTAATTTTACTGAAAATTACAACGGAATTAAACACGATTTTAACAGCCAAACAAACATAAAAAACACAAAATTTAGTTCGTTTGTTAGTTTATTAAACAGTTCTTCAATCATAGAAAAAAATAAGTTTTTAAGAGCAAAAGGAAAAATAGAACATTCTTTTTCGAGTTCTTGGCTTGGTGGTTTTATAAATCTTGAAACCAATAAAACCGAATCAAAAAGCAATCAACAAGCAAGCAAATTAAGTCATCAATTTAAAGAATACGAGACCTTTATTGGTTTAGGAGATTCTGCAAAAGTGTACACCAAAATTGGTTTTAATTTTAGGCAAAATGATAGTATTAAAAACAACGTTTTTACAGAAGTAAATTCACGAAAAACATATTATATAAATAGTAGAGTTTTACAAAATAATATTAGTAATTTATCGATTTTTGCTAATTATAGAATTACAAATAATGCTTTTGCTGCTGATGAAAAAGCACTGAATTCTAAAATAGTTTACGGACAAAAACTCTTTAACAATTTTATCAATTTTAATACTGTTTACGAAACTTCTTCGGGCAATATACCGCAACAAGAATATGTATATATTAAAACTGAACCCGGACAAGGCTATTATACTTGGATTGATTATAACAACAACGGAATTAAAGAGTTTAACGAGTTTGAAATTGCTATTTATAAAGATCAAGCAGCATATTTGCGTGTTGCTTTGCCAAACATCACTTTTATAAATACACAACGTGCAAAATGGCAACAAGTTTTTACGATTAATCCATCTCAATGGGCAAATAAAAGCGGCGTTAAAAAAGTACTTTCTCACTTTTACAATCAAACCAATTTTTTGATTGATAACGAACAAAAAAGAACTGATAATTCTTTTAATTTGAATCCGTTTGATTTGGATGAATCAAAATTATTAGGATTGAATTTTAGTTTTAGAAACAGTTTGTATTTAAACAAAAATCTACAGAAATATAGTCTTATTTTTACCTACGGAACTTCTAAAAATAAACATTTATACAACATTGGTAATCAAGAAAACAACACCAAATTGCATCAATTAGAATTTACACATAAATTAGCTGCTTTTTGGCTTTTTGATTTAAAAACAAACACATCAAAAGACGAAGTTATTACAGAAAATTTTACCAATCAAAATTACAGAATCAACGCTTACGAAATCGCTCCAAAATTTACTTTTGAATATAATAAAAATCATCAATTCTCGTTCTTTTACAATTATAAGAACAAAGAAAATAACGTTGGTAGTTTAGAAACTTTACAGCAACAAAAATTAGGAAGTTCATACTATTACAAATCAACAAAAAATGTATTGATTAGAGCAGAAATCAATTTGTTCCATAATAATTTTATGGGAAATCAAAACAGTCCAGTTGCATATCAAATGTTAGAAGGTTTACAAGCTGGCAGAAATTACACATGGTCGTTAATTTATCAACAAAAAATAAATTCTTTTATTAATTTAAACTTTAATTATTTAGGAAGAAAAGGAGAAAATTCGACCACTTTGCACAACGGATCAATTCAGTTACGAGCCGATTTTTAAGCTTTAGAAGGTTCTAATTATTAAAAAATAACATTAGATTTGTAGTAGCATATAATTGTAACAACTTATTTGCGTTATATTACAAACAATACTAATATTAAAACCAAAAGATGAAAAAGCTTTTTATCGTTATTGCCATTTTATCGGCATCTTTTACACAAGCACAACAAGAAATTAAATTAGACATTTTTGATGCATTAGTTTTAAAAACTATCGAAGTTTCTTACGAGAAATACATAGATGAAACTTCATCATTTGGAGTTTCTGCCTTAATTAATTTTGAGAAAAATAGCGCAGATTTTAAATACAACGAACAAAGATCGTTAACTCCATATTTTCGTCATTATTTTACTTCTGATAGCAATTGGAATTTCTTCGGAGAAGGTTTTTTTAGCTTAAATTTTGGAGAAAAAGAAAACTTAATGATTGGTGGCCCAGCAACGTATGAAGATTATACCGATGGTGCTTTAGGTGTAGCTGTTGGATTAAAATATGTTTCTGAAGGCGGATTTACAGTTGATGTTTATGGTGGAGCTGGACGAAATTTATTTAGCGAAAACTCACCAATAGTTGTTCCTAGAACTGGCGTAAATATTGGTTGGAGATTTTAAAAAATCATATTTAAAAACAATGAAAGAGCCTAAAATTATAATTTTAGGCTCTTTTTTTTTTATCTTTAAAGAATATAACTTGTATAATAAACTAAACGTGCTTTTTAATGTTAGGAGTTGGATCTGCTGTTCAATCAATGAAAAATTCCTTGAAAAATAATTCAAGAAAAAAAGAGCGCATAAAATTTTTTAATAGGAACAGAAAAATTTTCAATAAGAAAAGAGTTAGTAAAAATATAATTATTGATAAAGAAGCATCTCCTGAATTAATTAAAAGTATTAAATTAAAAATCAAAACTGATAGAAAAAGAGAAAGAATAATTAATATTATTATAGCTTTTTTTTCATTTATTATAGCAATGTTAATTTTAAGATATTTTATTATTTCAATTAAAGAAATACTATAGAATTAAAAAACCACATCATTTACTGAAATAAATTCAGCATATAGATGTGGTTTTTTGTTTATTATTGAGATACTGAAACAAGTTCAGCATAATTAGTGTTTACATTTTTTGCAACCAAGTTTTTACGTCAACTTCTGCTTTAATAATCTCTTTTAAATCAGCAATTGCTACACGCTTTTGTTCCATCGTATCTCTATGTCTAATGGTTACACAATTATCTTCTAAGGTATCGTGATCTACCGTAATACAAAATGGCGTACCGTTTGCATCTTGTCTTCTATAACGTTTTCCAACAGCATCTTTTTCATCATAAAAAACATTGAAATCCCACTTTAAGTCGTTCATGATTTCTTTTGCTACTTCTGGTAAACCATCTTTTTTAACCAACGGTAAAACCGCTGCTTTAAAAGGCGCTAAAACTGCTGGTAATTTCAACACAGTTCTTGTGGTTCCGTTTTCTAATTCTTCTTCCTGTAACGCATTAGAAAACACTGCTAAAAACATTCTATCTAATCCAATAGAAGTTTCTACAACATAAGGTACATAGCTTTTATTTTCTTCGTGATCAAAATATTGTAATTTCTTTCCAGAAAATTCTTCGTGTGCTTTTAAATCGAAATCTGTTCTAGAATGAATTCCTTCTAATTCTTTAAATCCGAACGGAAATTTAAACTCAATATCTGCCGCTGCATCTGCATAATGCGCTAATTTATCATGATCGTGAAAACGGTAATTTTCTGCGCCCATTCCTAAAGATAAATGCCATTTCATTCTGGTTTCTTTCCAGTTTTCGTACCATTCTTTTTGAGTTCCTGGCTTTACAAAAAATTGCATTTCCATTTGTTCAAATTCCCGCATTCTAAAAATAAACTGTCTTGCAACAATTTCGTTTCTAAATGCTTTTCCGGTTTGTGCAATTCCAAACGGAATCTTCATTCGACCTGTTTTTTGCACATTTAAGAAGTTTACAAAAATTCCTTGAGCTGTTTCTGGACGTAAATAAACTTGTGTAGAGCTTTCTGCCGAAGCACCAATTTGAGTTCCAAACATTAAATTAAACTGCTTTACTTCTGTCCAATTTTTAGAACCAGAAGCTGGACAAGCAATTCCTAAATCGATAATCAATTGTCTAAAACCAACTAAATCACTTTCTTCTTGAACGCGAGTCAATTCAACCGTAATTTCATCCATTTGTTTCTGACGACGCAACACATTTGCATTGGTAGCTCTAAACTCAACTTCATCAAAAGCATCTCCAAAACGTTTTTTTGCTTTGGCAATGTCTTTATCAATTTTCTCGTTGATTTTTTCTCTAAAATCTTCTACTAGAACATCAGCTCTATAACGTTTTTTAGAATCTTTATTATCAATTAATGGATCGTTAAAAGCATCTACATGTCCTGAAGCTTTCCAAGTTGTTGGATGCATTAAAATTGCGGCATCAATACCCACAATATTTTCGTGCATTTGCACCATTGCTTTCCACCAATAATCTCTAATATTTTTCTTTAACTCAACTCCGTTTTGAGCGTAATCATACACAGCGCTTAATCCGTCATAAATTTCTGAGGATTGAAATACGTAACCGTATTCTTTAGCGTGCGATAATACTTTTTTAAATTGATCTTCTTGTTTTGCCATAATGAGTGCAAAGATACAGTAATCTAAAAAGTTAACAAGAAAAAATTAATGCTCTTTTTTGCATCGATATACAAATGCTGGCGGGAAATTTAACAGTTCAAAATCTAAAGATATTTTTTCTTTAAAAACAGTTTTTAGCTTTTTATAATAGGTTAAACTATATTGATATTGAATAAAAGTTCCGTCTTTATGCAAGGTGTTTAAAGCGTTTTCTAAAATAGCGCTAGAAATTGTATTCGGAATAATTGTAAGCGGTAAACTTGAAACAATATGACAGGCTTTTGAAAAACCTAATTTTTCCATTTCTGGTTGAATTTCTTCTGCAGATGCTTTTAAAACTGTTAACTGTGGATGGTTTATTTTTTTTAAATTTTCGTAAAAAACATCATTTACTTCAAAGCAAATTAAATGTGAATTTGGTTGTAAATTTTTTAATATTTGATTTGTAATAACGCCGTTTCCAGGACCTAACTCTACCAACACTTTACAAGAAGAAAAATCGATTTCTTTTAACATTTTTTGAGCTAAAAAACGAGAACTTGGAGTTACAGTTCCAGAAGTTTTTAAGTTCTTAACCGCTACTTTAAAAAAGTCAATTTTTTTTCCCACTAATTTGTTTTTTAGTATCTTAACTTTAAAAAGCTAAGAAAATGAAATGGTTACATGATATTTTACATTTATTTTTTCCGAAGATATGTATTACTTGCGAATCTAAGTTGTTACAATCCGAAAAAATAATCTGTACACTTTGTAGACATGATTTACCAATAATTTGTTACAAAGATTATAAAGATAATAAAATTACGAAAGCTTTTTACGGAAGAATTCCGATAGAAAAAGCAAACTCATTTTTATTTTACAGAAAAGACGGAAAAACAAAAGATTTAATTCATGCATTAAAGTACAAAGGCAATCAAGAAGTTGGTACTTTTATTGGCGATTGGCTTGGAAACATCATAAAAAACTCTAATGAATTTACAGATATTGATTGTATTATTCCTGTGCCGTTACATCCAAAAAAACAAAAAAAACGCGGATATAATCAGTTAACAACTTTTGGGTTAACTTTATCAAAACATATAGAAAAACCATATGTAGAAGATGTTTTAATTAGAACTTCAACATCAAAAACGCAAACTTTTAAACAGCGTTTCGAAAGATTTAGCAATAATGACACAAAGTTTAGTGTACCCAATTTATCAACCTTAAAAAACAAACACGTCTTATTAATTGACGACGTTATTACAACCGGCGCAACATTAGAATCTTGTTGTAAAGAATTATTAAATGCAGAAAACATTAAAATTAGTATTGTAACAATGGCATACACAGAATAATTTAACTAAAAAATGAATCATTTTACAGTAAAAAAATTGTTATTTTGCGGTAAAATTAAAGCAACTGAAATCTTTTTTAAAACATATTATTTTTGTTTTTGCTGTGGTACTTTTAACAAGTAATTGCGCAAAAAAAGGAAGACCAAATGGCGGACTAAAAGATAGTTTAGCTCCAGTTATGGTAACTGCAAATCCGCCTTATAAAAGCGTACAATTTAACAGTAAAAAAATTAAACTTTCGTTTGATGAATATATTACGTTAAAAAACATCAATCAGCAATTGGTAATTTCTCCGCCGTTAAAATATTTTCCAACTATTAGCCCACAAGGATCGCCAAGTAAAGAAATCACGATTAAATTAACAGATACTTTAAAAGAAAACACAACCTATATTTTTAATTTCGGAAATAGTATTGAAGATAATAATGAAGGCAATATTTTAAAGAGTTTTAACTACATTTTTTCTACTGGTAATTATGTAGATTCTTTAAAAACAAAAGGGCTTATTAAAGACGCATTTAATAATAAATTTGATAAAGATATTAGTGTTTTATTGTTTAAAGTTGATACTTCATTTACAGATTCTATTATCTACAAACAAAAACCAAACTACATTACAAACGCAATAGACTCTTTGTTTAAAATTACAAATATTAAAGAAGGAAAATATCTTTTGGTTGCGTTAAAAGATGTATCTAACAACTATACTTTTAACCCTAAAGAAGATAAAATTGGTTTTTATAATCGATTTATAGAATTACCTAAAGATAGTATTATTGATGAACCTTTATCGCTTTTTAAAGAAATTCCATCTTTCAAAATAATCTCTGCAAAAGAAACATCAAAAGGGAAAATTATTTTTGATTTTGAAGGCGAAAGAGAAAACATTAACATTGATGTTTTAACTAAAGTTTCGGCAAACTTTAGAAGTAAATCTAGATTAGACAATGTAAATGATAGTCTTTATTTTTGGCACTCAAAAATTGAAAAAGATTCACTAGTTTTTAAAGTTAAAAAAGATGATTATATTGATACGTTAACTGTTTTTCTAAGAAAAAAAGTATTGGATTCTTTAAAAATCAATTCTAATATTACAAGAACTTTAGATTTAAAAGATACGTTAACCTTAACAAGTAATAATCCTGTTATAAAAATAGACACAACTAAAATTATCTTTTTTGACAAGGATTCTCTAGCTGTTTCCTATCAACATGTTTTGAAAAAATCCACAAATAAAATACAGTTTTTATTTGATAAAAAATTCAACACAAATTACAAATTAATGCTTTTACCTAAGGCATTGACAGATATTTTTGAAACTCAAAACGATACTTTAAACTATAATTTTAGTACAAAAGAGCCTGAAGATTACGGAAGCATTTCTTTACTAATTAACAAGAATTCATCATCGCCAGTAATTGTTGAATTGTTGACTGAAAAAGACAAAAAGGTGATTCAACAAAATTACGTTACAAATAATAAAAATGTCAAATTTGAACTGCTTCCGCCAGGAAATTATATAGTACGAGCAATTCTAGATACAAACAAAAATAAAAAGTGGGATACTGGGAATTATTTGAATAAAGAACTTCCAGAAAAAGTATTATATTTGCCAATAACATTTAATGTGAAGTCTAATTGGAATTTTTCTGAAGTTTTCACAATAAATTAATAACATTTGAGTTATTGTTTATTCCCTCGATTTGATATATTTGTAAACTTATAAAACTATTTCTTTTGAGGAAACCCCTAAAAATAATATTTTTTCTCTCAATAGCTTTATCTGCAAATGCCCAACATCTCACACACGACGTTGGTTTCTTTGTTGGTACCGCTACTGTACAAACTGACTATGGCCAAAGAGGAGACTTTTTAAGCAGTTATGGTAATAGCTCTTTATCTATAAGCTTTATTCATTATCTACATTTCTTTAATACAAATACACGTTGGAATGCTGAAAATGATATTACCAACCATTTGATGGTAAAAACAGAATTCAACATCATGGCTAAAGAAGATTTTCAACACCATGGCATTTATGCCCAAGGAAATTCAATCTCAGCTATACAATTAAGAGCCATGAAAGGGTCAATTTCTATGCTAAATTTTGGTGTTCAAGCTGAATATTATTTTAAAGATTTAAGAGAATTTATGTTTCCTTATTCTGAAATGAAATGGAACCCATATGTAAGTCTTGGTTTTAAATATTCTACTTATAAAAACACATTAACTTCTGACTTAGGAGATTGGAGAACAGATATTACTGTTTTACCTACAAAGTATAGAGTTCCAGGTAATATAGCTGTTGGAAATGGAGGTACTTTTTCCTTTATATTAGGAGCAGGGACTCGTTACAAATTATCTGAAAAATTTGATTTAGCTGCCAACTTTAATTGGCAATATTTTTTCTCTGATGCTGTAGATGGCTTACAAGCAGATGTAATAGAAAACAAAAATAATGAATGGCTAATTCATGTTCAAGTTGGAATTATATATCACTTAAATTTTGCTGGAGGAATCTTTTGTAAAAGATAAAAGAATCGAATAAAATTTATCCGATTCTTTTTATGATTGACCTAAAGCCTGTTCTAAATCTTCTAACAAATCGTCAATATCTTCAATCCCTACACTTAAACGAATTAACGAATCTGTAATTCCGATTTTTAAACGTTCTTCTTCAGGAATACTTCCGTGTGTCATTGTTGTTGGATGATTTACCAAACTTTCTACTCCACCTAAAGACTCTGCTAACGTAAATATTTTTGTGTTTTCTAAAAATGTAAATGTAGCTTTCTGAGTTTCATCTTTTAACTTAAAAGAAACCATTCCGCCAAAATCTTTCATTTGTTTTTTTGCAATTTTATAACTCGGATGATTTTTTAAACCAGGAAAATATACTTCCTTAACCTTTGGATGCTTTACTAAATAAGCTGCAACTGCTCTTCCGTTTTCACAATGACGTTGCATTCTAATGTGTAAAGTTTTAATTCCTCGAAGTGCTAAAAAAGAATCCATTGGGCCAGCTATTGCACCAGCCGCAAACTGAATAAAATGTAATTCTTCTGCTAATTTTTCATCGTTAACCATTAAAGCACCCATTACCAAATCTGAATGTCCGCCTAAATATTTTGTTGCAGAATGCATTACAATATCTACACCTAAATTTAGTGGTTGTTGTAAATACGGAGTTGCAAAAGTATTATCAACTCCAATTAAAATATTGGAATTTACTGCCTTAACTGCTTTTGTAATTTCTTCTATATCTGCAATCTTCATTAACGGATTTGTAGGTGTTTCAATCCAAATTAGTTTTGTGTTTTCTGTAATTGCATTTGTAACATTCTCAACAGAATTCATATCAACATAAGAAAATTTCAATCCTTGTTTTTCAAACATTCTTGTAAATATTCTATACGTTCCACCGTACAAATCATCGCCTGCAATAACTTCATCGCCAGAATTGAAAGTTCTTAAAACACAATCAATTGCAGCTAATCCAGAAGAAAAAGCCAAACCGTGTGTTCCGTTTTCTAATGCCGCAAAACTATTTTCTAAGGCTGTTCTTGTTGGGTTTGCAGTTCTAGAATATGCATAACCTTTGTGTTTTCCAGGACTTGATTGCGCATACGTTGAAGTTTGATAAATTGGCGGCATTACTGCTCCTGTTGAAGGATCGTTTTGTTGACCGCCATGAATTGTTTTTGTGTTAAATTTCATCTGTAAAATATCTGAATTATTTACACTAATTTTTTTATTGATCTAATGACTCCTAAATGCATTCCTTCGTGAAAATTATTAAAAGCAATGGCAGTTTCTAAAGAATCTAACACAAAACCTGTACTTGTTTCATAAACTTCATAATCTTCAAAAATCCCTGCTTCGTAATCTTCTATCAAAGTTTCTGGCAAAGCAATTAACAACTCTTTAACCTCATCAAATTCTTCGTTATTAAATTCTCTTTCAGGAAAAGTTCCTTTTCTAAAACTTGCTATTAAATCATCCGGAACTAAACAATTAACACCAGATAATTTATAATGCAACAATTGCTGTGTAACAACCAAATGTGCTACATTCCAAGCAATATTATTTTTAAACCCTTTTGGAATTACATGTAATTGTTCAATCGTTAAATCGTCAATTAATTTTATTACAAGTTCTCTAGATTTGATTAATATTTCGAATTGTGTTTTCATTTTTTATCCTAATTTAGCATCAAATATAACGTATAAAATGAAAAAAGTCTACTTTTTACAAACTTGTGATACTTGCCGAAGAATTTTAAAGGAAGTAAACCTTGATGGATTTGAAAAACAAGAAATTAAAAGCAATCCTATTACAGTAAAACAACTTGAAGAAATGCACCAATTTTCTAAAAGTTACGAAGCCTTGTTTAACAAACGTGCTAAGCTATACAAAGCAATGGGTTTAAAAAACCAAACCATTTCTGAAGCTGATTACAGACAATATATTTTAGATGAATATACGTTTTTAAAACGCCCAGTTTTTATTGTTGATGATGAAATTTTTATTGGAAATAGTAAAAAAGAAGTTGAACGGTTGAAAGAATATTTAACCAATTAATTGTCAGGTTGAGCGGAGTCGAAACCCAATAAACATCTATAGTTCTCGACTCCGCTCGAACAGACATTTTTTCAGCTTTTTCAAATCACTAAAAGTTTTAATTATTCTCCAACCAGGTTTTAGTCCGTAACTCAACATTCTCTTTAATATCTTGCCAAAACAAGTTGATGTCGCCAACATGGTAATTTTTCATAAACGACATAAAAAATCGCATTGGAAACTTCGGATTTGTAGACCAAACCATTCCGTCTGTAATTTCAATTTTTAATGCTTTTGTGTATAATTTTCCGTTTGAATATAAAAATCCTTTGTGCTGATTTAAAGTTGTTGTTTTAGAAGCATCCCAAGTAATTGGATTTGTAGTAACAGCACCTTTATACACATTTTTATTGACTGGATATGTTCCTTTTTTACGTGTATTCCAAGAAACAAAACCACTAGTTTCAGTTGGTTTTGTCATTGGTTTAATGGTTTTAAATTCGTTTGGTTTAATTCCCATTCCAACCAAATACGCTGCAACTAATTGTTTTTGTAACGGTTTTGCATCAAAAAAATCCTTTAATAATTGTGTGGTATGATTTGTTCCTTGACTATGACTCACAATAATAATTGGCCTGCCGTTATTATATTTTTTTAAATAATATTCAAAGGCATTTTTTACATCAGCATAGGCAATTTCAAAAGCTTCTTTTCCACCTTTTTTATATAAATTGTACGATTTTATATGTGCTTGTCTGTAAATTGGAACGTAAATTCTTCCTGATGTTGCAAATGGAGATGCTTGATTTTTTACCGCAGTATGTATAATTTTATCATTCTGAATTTCATCATCAATTGCTGCGTTCCAAATCGCATTTTTTTTATCCATTAACAAAGTTGGATACACATAAAAAACATCTGCTTTTAAATCTTGAAGATTTGTTGTTGCATATTTCTTTAAACTTTCTGGATATTTTGTTGGTAAAACTGCCCAAGAAATTGCATCAGCATAATTTGGAGCATCTGGAATGTTTTGTTTTTCAAAACTAATGGTTTCATACGAACTTTTACATCCAACCAAAAAAACCACAAGCAATAATAGAACGCTTATGGTTTTCAAATATATTTTTAAACTAATTATCATTAAAACGACATCGCTATTCCAATACTATTTCCTTTCATATTCAAATTAAATGAAGGTTTAAATCTATACGAGGTTGATGAAAAGCCAGAATTGTATAAATCTACTGCTGTTTTAGATTTTTTATTGTAATTGTTATTTATTGGTATTGCAACTAATATCAAAGCTGCACCAACACCGGCAAGTTCCCATTTTGCATCTCCGCCACCAATTGCTGTTCCAATTGGAAAACCGATGAGAGCGCCACCTGCTCCACCCAAAATTGTTGCCCAAGTTTTACTTTTGTTTGCAGATTTCATTAATTGTGATGCCTCATGATTACTACTCATTAACTTAACTAATTGTTTACCAGATAAATAGTTGTCATCTTGCTTATATATATAACTTCCTAGAACTTTTTTTGATTCAATTTTTTGTGCATTAACGGTACTAAATCCTGTTGCTAAAATTAAACCAAGTAATATTATTTTTTTCATTTATTTTTCTTGTATAAAGGTTTTAACTCTTTTTATTTATAATCTTCATAAGATTTTTCTTCCACCAAATCAGAACCAGTATATGTGTTTATTTCTTTTTTAACATCAGATCTGTCATCATTTACATAATACACAGCACGTGCTAAATCTATAAAAGTCTGGCTAAAGTCTTTTGCACGTTCGCATTCTCTAATATCGTCTTCTATTTTCCACAATTTCTTGTTGACTTCTAACAAATCATTCTGTAATTTTTTAAGATGCGATTCATC
The DNA here is from genome assembly GCF_039748955.1 of Polaribacter uvawellassae. Classification (NCBI taxonomy): domain Bacteria; kingdom Pseudomonadati; phylum Bacteroidota; class Flavobacteriia; order Flavobacteriales; family Flavobacteriaceae; genus Polaribacter; species Polaribacter uvawellassae. The sequence goes on from NZ_JBDIZN010000001.1 coordinate 59,579, forward strand.
TTTTGCATCTGCATAAATATTCTTGACATCTGGCGTTAACGTATTGTATTCATGCTGAATATTTGCTAACTTTTTTGTGTCTTTAATTTTAGAAAGTTTAATTTCTAAAATGGTGTATTTGTCTAAAATTTCTCCGTTTGATACTTCTATTTTCATCCTCTATATTTTATGCGAATTTACGTTCTATAATTGCAAAAAAGCGTTCTTCATATGTTTCTTGGTTAGACCAATCGTACTCTGGTTTTACCATTTTATTGATAAACTTTTTTGCTTCTTTTTCTGTTTTAATTGTGTTTAATTGAGAAACAACTCTGTTAAATTCTTCTTGACTTCCGTTAAAAAGATTTTTTACAAAAGCAATTCTGTCATTTAAACCAATATTTATATTTTTTTGTAATTGATCGTTTAATGATTTTTTAATTGTTGGTTTTTCAAATAAATCTGCCGCAACTTCAATTGAAATTGTGTCGTTTAATTCTTCTTCTAGAGTGATTGTTTTTTTATCTTTAATCTCTTCTTCAACATTTTCAGCAGAAAACAATGTTTGCTCTAATTCATCAAATGGTTGTTCTATAATTTCTTCAGCAACTTTTATGGTTGACTCTTTATTTTCTTCATTGTCTATTGTAAATTCTTCAACAATTTTTTCAACTTTTTTTGTAATTATTTCTACTTCTGTAAACTCATCTTCTTGTTTTTCTTCTACAACTTCTAATGTAGGTTCTTCAACTTTTTTAACTACGTTTTCTATCTTTTTAAGAATTTCTTCTTTTGTTTCTGTAGCATTTGGAGTTGTTTTTAAATATTCATCAACATAAGCCAATACGGTTAGTTTTTCATAAACTTCGTAGGCTTTTTCTTTCAACACCAAAACATCTTCTTTGTTTTTTAATTGCAAAATACTATGTGCAATGCTAGTTAAGTCGGCTGCTAATTTTTTGTGCATAAGTTGATAAATTAATTGATGCTTGGCATCTTTATTTTTATAAATTTGTAAGACTTGAAGTAAAATACAATTATAATCATATTTCAAGCATAAAATTACAAAATGTTTCTCGAAAATACGGTAAATCATACAGAACAATTTGGTTGGATTGAAGTAATTTGTGGCTCAATGTTTTCTGGTAAAACAGAAGAATTGATTCGCAGATTAAAGCGAGCGCAATTTGCAAAACAACGTGTAGAAATTTTTAAACCTGCGGTTGATACGCGTTACGACGATGAAGAAGTGGTTTCTCATAACGATAATCGTATTCGTTCTACGCCGGTTCCTTCATCAGCAAATATTAGATTGTTAGCAAATGATGTTGATGTGGTTGGCATTGATGAAGCGCAGTTTTTTGATGATGAAATTGTTGCGGTTTGTAACGATTTAGCAAACAGAGGAATTCGTGTAATTGTTGCTGGTTTAGATATGGATTTTAAAGGAAATCCGTTTGGACCAATGCCAGCTTTAATGGCAACTGCAGAATATGTAACTAAAGTACATGCAGTTTGTACACATACCGGAAATTTAGCGCATTATAGTTTTAGAAAAGCACAAAATGATAACTTAGTTTTATTGGGTGAAGTAAACGAATACGAACCTTTAAGTAGAGCTGCATATTACAAAGCGTTGCAAAAACAAAAAGCCGAAAAACTTGCTTCAGAAAAATTGGAATCTAATTTAAAAGATTCTGAAACAAGTTCAGAATAAAGTATGGAGAATCACGTAACTGTTCTAGAAATTGATGGAAATGCTGTACAGCACAACCTTCAATATTTTAAAGAAAAACTAGCATCTGATACCAAAATTTTAGTCGTTGTAAAAGCGTTTGGTTACGGAAGTGAAGCTAAGAAAATTGCGAAACTCTTAGAAAACAAGGTGGATTATTTTGCAGTTGCTTATACAGATGAGGGAATTGCTTTGCGAAAAGCAGGGATTGAAAAACCTATTTTGGTTTTGCATCCTCAAATTCCAAATTTAGAGTTGCTTATTCAACATCAACTAGAACCAAATTTATATAATTTTAAAATATTTAATGCTTTTTTAGAATTGGCAAATGCTAATGTTTTATTGAATTATCCTATTCATTTAAAATTTAATACAGGCTTAAATAGAATTGGTTTTTGTGACACAGATATTCCGTTAATTTTATCTAGAATTGCAGCAACAAGTCATGTAAAAATTGCTTCACTTTTTTCGCATTTAGCAGCAAGTGAAGATGCTAATGAAAAAGAATTTACAACCAATCAAATCAACAATTTTAAATTGATTGCAAAAGAGTTTCATCAACATTTAAATTACAAACCAATGGTACATTTGTTAAATACTTCTGGGATTATCAATTATCCGCAAGCGCAATTTGACATGGTTCGTTTGGGAATTGGATTGTATGGTTTTGCGAATGATGAAAACGAAACAAAACAACTTAAAAATGTGCTTTCATTAAAATCTATAATTTCTCAAATTCATACTATTAAACCTGGAGAATCTATTGGATATAACAGAGCTTATACCGCAAATGAAACCATGAAAACTGCCACAATTCCTGTTGGTCATGCAGACGGAATTTCAAGAAAACTAGGGAATAAAAAATATTCGGTTTTAATCAACAATCAAAAAGCACCAATTATTGGAAATGTGTGTATGGACATGATTATGGTTGATGTTTCTAACATCGATTGTAAAGAAGGAGATGAAGTAATTGTTTTTAATTCTCAAGAAATGCTACTAAAAATTGCCAATATTACAAATACAATTTCTTACGAAATCTTAACAGCAATCTCTCAGCGTGTAAAAAGATTGTTGAAATGTTAAAATTTTCTTAATTTAGCCGAGATTAACTATTAAAACAAATAATATGGGAATGCTTAAAGAATTTAAAGAATTTGCTGTAAAAGGTAATTTGGTAGATATTGCAGTTGGTTTTGTAATGGGTGCGGCTTTTAAACAAGTAGTAACTTCATTTACAGGCGGAATTGTTTCTCCGTTAATTGGCTTAGTATTTAAAGCTGATTTTAGAGATTTAAAATATGTAATTACTGAAGGAGTTGCTGATGCATCTGGAAAAGTAACTGGAGAAGTTGCTGTTTTGTACGGAGATTTTTTAACCAATTTAATTGATTTTATTATCGTAGCGTTTGTAATGTTTATGATTATAAAAGGAATTAACGCAACTAAGAAGAAAGAAGAAGCTGCAGCTCCTGCTCCACCAGCTGGACCAAGCCAAGAAGATTTATTAGCTGAAATTAGAGATTTATTAGCTAAGAAATAAGATTCTTATTTTTATAAAATTAAAACCGAAGTACTTTGTGCTTCGGTTTTTTTTATATTTATAGAATGAAAGAAGAACTTAGAAAAATAATTGAAGAAAACACTAATAAAAAAGGAAGAATCTTTGATTATATTATTCAAGTTCTAATCTTAATTTCATTAATATCATTCTCTATTGAAACTCTTCCAAACAATTCCGAATATGTAAAAAGGATTATTAAAATTGTAGAAACACTTTGTGTTATTATTTTTTCTATTGAATATTTGTTACGAATTTATGTTTCAAAAAAACCTTTAAAATATATTTTTAGCTTTTATGGAATTGTAGATCTTCTAGCAATAATTCCTTTTTACCTCAGACTATCTATAGATTTAAGATCATTAAGAGCGTTTAGAGTATTCAGAGTATTCAGAGTATTCAGAGCATTAAAGCTAGTTCGATATAATAAAGCTTTACTCCGATTTAGGTTAGCAGCAAAAATTGTAAAAGAAGAAGTTGTTTTATTTCTAATGGTAACTGGAATATTGATTTTTATTACAGCTGCTGGAATTTATTTCTTTGAAAACGAATCACAGCCCGAAACATTTTCATCAATTTTTCATAGTTTGTGGTGGTCAGTTGTAACACTAACAACTGTTGGTTATGGGGATGTTTATCCAATCACTATTGGAGGTAAGGTTTTTACCTTTTTTGTGTTAATTATTGGAATCGGAATTGTAACTGTTCCTGCTGGGCTAGTTGCAACAGCATTATCAAAAGCAAGAGAAATAGAAGAAAATGAGAAAAACAATAAACATACAACATGAACAAAATCATAAACTTTCCGAAAAACCTAATCATATTTGGAACACCAATTCTAATTATTGGATTGATGGTTTTACTTTCTAAAACAACAATCTTTACAAATAATTCAAATAGTTTAGCAATAGGAATTACTTTCGATTTATTAATTACTGTTCCGTTTGTTTATTTTTTATTAATCAGAAAAACAAGCATTCCAAAAACAACGATTTTTCCTTTTTTAATACTCGGAATTGTCGTTTGCTCATTTATTTTACCAACAGAAAATCAATATTATTTAGATCTTTTTAAAGTTTGGATACTTCCAATTGTAGAATTTTCAATTCTATCTTATGTAGTCTATAATGTTAGAAAAGGCATTAAAAAATTTAAGGCACGCAAAACCGAATCTTTTGATTTTTTTACTACTTTAAAAAACACGTGTTATGAAATACTTCCAAAAAGAGTTGTAATTCCTGTTGTTACCGAAATTGCTGTTTTTTATTATGGATTTATCTATTGGAGAAAAAGAAAATTGAAAGATAATGAGTTCTCTTATCACAAAGAAAGCGGAACAATTACTTTACTAATTGCCATTGTATGTATTGTTGCAATAGAAACATTTGTATTGCATAATTTACTCGAAAAATGGAGTACAATTGCTGCTTGGATTTTAACTTTTTTAAGCATTTATTCTGGTATTCAAATTTTTGGTTTCTTAAAATCAATCTATAAAAGACCCATTATAATTGAAAACAATCAGCTATATCTTAGATATGGAATTATGTGCGAAACGACTATCAACATTAATGATATTGAAGCCGTAGAATTTTCATCAAAAGATATTGAACCAAATAAAGAAACTAGAAGATTGTCTTTTTTAGGTGAATTAGAAAGTCACAATACTATTATCCGATTAAAAAGAGAAAACATATTGATTGGCTTGTATGAAATACAAAGAAAATACAAAAATATTGTGTTACATATTGACAATAAAACTGAATTTAAAAATCTACTATTAAACGCTATACAAGAAAATGAAAAAACTACTAACAAATAAAAATTTGACAATTATAAATTTTGTAATTGTGTTGTTTTTTGCTCTAATCTACTTGCTTAATTACTATGAAATAAACGTTGTTTTAATTGGCGTTTTTAGAGAATTGTTGACAATTCCGTTTCTAATTGCACAATTGGTGTTTTTAGTTCTAGGAATACAGTTTATACTAAAAAACAAAATACATTTCTTAACGCTATTCAGTATTTTATTATTAGCTAGTTGTTCTGTTGTGACAATTGGGAGTTTCTTTTAAAAAAACAAACAGAATAATTCTCTATTTACATTCCTTTATCAACTCTCTTAGCTTCATAAAGCTCATCAATAGTTGGGTTTTCTGGGCAAGATTTAATTTGTTCAAAAACATCGCCAGCTTTTACAAAACCAGTTTGTAATACTTTAAAATACACACCACAAAAAGTAGTATTCCAAAATTGTTTTACAATTTTCATATCGTTAAAACGAATTCCTAATTTATAACACGGAGTTCTTATGGTAGTTACTTCTAAGATCGTTTCGCCAACTTTAAAGGTATCGCCAACATGAGTTTTGGTTTCGTCTAAATCATCTACCGTTAAGTTTTCGCCAAACATTCCTAATTGCCAATCTAAATTTGGATGCAATTTTTTAAAATAATCGTAATGTTTTAAAGAATATCCATACACCGCTTGGTCAATTCCACCATGATGTTTTCTATCAGAAATTTCATCATTTAAAACATTTTCTGTTCCTAAAAAAATGGCTTCTTTTATTGGATACTTAAAAATTCCTGTAATTATGTTTTTTCCTTTCCAATCAATTGCTGTTTTCTCTCCGATGTTTGTTGAAATGATTTTCATGTGATTTATTTTTTTGTCAGGTTGAGCAATTTTCTGTCATATCGAGCAGGGTCGAGATAAAAGAAAATTGTATCGAGTAGTTATTTGTTATCGATACAAAATTCTTAAAAAAGAATTTCACTCGAAGAGACATTAGTCTATTATAAAATCTTGTAAAACATCAGCAATTTTACGATTATCAGACAACTGCGGAATCTTATTTTGTCCGCCAAATTTCCCAATCGATTTCATATATTCATGAAAACCACCTTTTTTTACTTTTCTAATCACCAGCGTTCTCAATACTTTACCAACAATTAAATCTTGATAATAAATGTTTTGTGCTTGCATAGAAGCATCTACTTTTGCTATAAAATCTTCTAATTTTTTTGGCTCGTTTTCAAATTCTATAAACCACTCGTGATACGGCAAACCGCTTTCTGGATTTACTTGCGGAGCAACTGTAAACTCACTAATATTTATTTCGGTTCCTTTGATAGAATCTTTCAACGCCTTTTCTACTTCTTTACCAATAACGTGTTCGCCAAAAGCAGAAATAAAATGTTTGATTCTTCCTGTAACTTTAATTCTGTAAGGTTTTGTTGATGTAAACTCAACAGTATCGCCAATATTATAACCCCAAAGTCCGGCGTTTGTATTTAAAATGATAACATAATTCACGCCCATTTCCACCTCTTTTAATGAAATTCTTGTCGGGTTTTCATCGTAAAATTCTGTTGCAGGAATAAATTCATAAAAGATTCCTGAATCTAATTGCAACAACATTCCTGGTTCTGTTTGCGAATCTTGATATGCGATAAATCCTTCTGAAGCTGGATACAATTCTACATAATCAATTTTTTTACCAATCAAACTTTCGAACTTGTTTTTATACGGTTCAAAATTTACACCGCCATACACAAAGAAGTTAAAATTTGGAAAAATCTCTGCAATTGGTTTCCCTGTTTTTTCGATGAGTTTTTCAAAATACATTTGTACCCAAGACGGAATTCCACTAATAACCGTCATGTTTTCATCAACCGTTTCTTCTACAATGGCGTTTACTTTTGTTTCCCAATCTTCAATGCAATTGGTTTCCCAACTTGGCAATCTGTTTTTTAATAAATATTGCGGAATATAATGCGCTACGATTCCACTTAATCTTCCTAATTGAATTCCGTTTTTAGTTTCTAACACCGGACTTCCTTGTAAGAAAATCATTTTTCCATTTACAAAACTTGCGTCGTTTTTTTCTGCGATATAAAACAGCAATGCATTTTTTGCAGCTTTGATATGTGTTGGCATTGATTCTTTGGTAATCGGAATGTATTTTGCACCAGAAGTTGTGCCAGAAGTTTTGGCAAAATAAATTGGTTTTCCTTTCCAAAGCACATCTTTTTCTCCAGCAACAATTCTATCAACATACGCTCTTAAACCTTCGTAATCTTGAACTTTTACTCGGTTTTTAAAATCCTCATAATTTTTTATTGAAGAGAAATCATGATCTTTCCCAAAAGCAGTATTTTTTGCTGATGAAATTAATTTTTTAAATACTTTTTCTTGAGTTTTATGTGGATTGTTTGCCCATTTATAAACTTGCTTTGTAGCTTGTTTGGCAAACGGAATAGCAAAAAAAGATTTGATGCTCATTTATTTAAAATCTATATAATTCAACGGATTTACTGGATATCCATTATACCATAATTCGAAATGTAAATGCGGTCCGGTTGTTAGTTCTCCGGTAGAACCAACTGTTGCAATTGCTTCTCCAGATTTTACAAAATCGCCTTGTTGTTTTAACAGAGTTCCGTTGTGTTTGTACACAGAAATAAATCCTGTTCCGTGTTCAATTATAAGAACATAACCTGTTTCTGCAGTCCATTCAGAAAAGATAACTCTACCATTTTCAACAGCTTTTACTGGTGTGCCAGTTGCTGCAACAATATCCATTGCAAAATGTTTATCAGTAATATTAAAATCTTGAGTAACATTTCCTTTTAAAGGCGCAAAAAACACCATATCAATTTTATTTTCTGCTTTATCAAACAACGGAAAACGATCTTTACTTTCTATCTTTTCTCTAAACAAAGAATCTGTTTTAGAAGCGTCTAATTTTTTTTCATCAATTGTAGAAATACTTGTCTTTTTTAAAGAATCAAAATCTATTTCCGAAATTGGTTCATCACCAGATAAAATTGGAAGTAAAACTTTGGTATAATTTTCTATTAATCGCAATCTATTTTTTAAAGAATCCGTTTCGTATAATAATTTTGAAGCGTCTCTTTTTAGTTGTGTAGAAGCGTAACCAGGAATGTATTCTCTTATTGGTGTATATGCAATTAACACAGTGGTTAAAGCAATTAAAACTATTGAAAAAAAACCGCTTAAAACAAAGATGTTTAAAATAGTTAGCTTAAAAGATAAGCGTTCTTCAAAAGTGTCTTCGTTTAAAACAACCAATCTAAATTTATTGGTTATTCGTTGTCTAAACTTGCCTTTCTTTTTGTTATTTTTTGCCACAGATTTATTTCTTTGAATTACAAATATACAACGAAAAAATAGGGAAACTATTTTCTGTAAAAATTCATCTCATCAATATACTTCCAAACAGCTTCGGTTAACATAGGTTGTATATTCTTTTTCTCTTTGATTCCATTTCTAATATGTGTTGATGAAATTTCGATTATTGGAGAATCAATTTTATGAATTTTTGGGTGATTATCAAATTGTGTTTCTACAGTTCCATCAGAAATTCTTGGATACACATAAATATGATGATGCTCTAAAATGATTTCATAATTTTTCCATTTATGAAAACTTTTTAAATTGTCTTCGCCCATAATTAAACTAAAATTATGTTGCGGATATGTATCTGAAATATGAGCTAAGGTATGTACTGTATAATTGGGTTGCGGTAAATTAAACTCTATGTTTGACGGTTTAATTTTATCGTAGTTTTTTGTTGCTAAATGCGCCAATTCTAATCGATGATGGTTGTCTAACAACGTCCTTTTTTTCTTAAATGGATTGTGTGGCGTAACCACCAACCAAATTTCGTCTAAATCAGAATTTTCTACCAAATGATTGGCAATAATTAAATGCCCAACATGAATTGGATTGAATGTTCCGAAGTATAAACCTATGTTCATTTTTAAAATGATTTGTCACCTTGAGCGGAAGCCGAAAGGTCTCGACTCCACTCGATCTGACATTAAATTTTATTTTATTCTTGTATTCCTAAATACTCACTCATTAAATCTTCTGCTTCTTTAAAAGCAACATCTAAGTCGTAGTTTTTAATAACTTTATCAAATTGTGGAGCTGTTGCCAATTCTATGGATGCTTTTGCAATTCGCATATTAATTTTATCGTCGCTTTCTGTTTTACGTTTTTTTAAGCGAATTTTCAACTCATCAATACTTGGTGGTTTTACAAAAACAGCTAAAGTTTTATTTGGAAATTTCTTTTTAATTCGCAATCCGCCAGCAACATCAATATCAAAAATTACGTGTTTCCCTTTTGCCCAAATTCGTTCTACTTCGCTTTTTAATGTTCCATAAAAATTATCTCTATATACTTCTTCCCATTCTAGAAAATCTTCATTTTTTATATGTTGTTTAAAGTCTTTTAAAGACATAAAATAATAATCTTTTTCATGTACTTCTTCTCCTCTTGGTTCTCTAGAAGTTGCCGAAATTGAAAACTCTAAATTGAATTTTTCTTGTGCTAATAAATGACGAACAATAGTTGTTTTACCAGAACCTGATGGTGCAGAAAAAACAAATAATTTACCTTCAAATTTGTTCATAAAACTACAATACGTTTAAGATTTGCTCTTTAATTTTTTCCAATTCGTTTTTCATTTGAATCACAGATTTTTGCATCGAAGCAAAATTTGCTTTAGATCCTGTGGTATTGATTTCTCTTCCAATTTCTTGAATGATAAATCCTAATTTTTTACCGTTAGAATCTTCGCTATCTAGCTCTTGTAAAAAGTACTCTAAATGATTTCCTAAACGAACTTTTTCTTCATTAATATCTAACTTTTCTAGATAATAAATCAATTCTTGTTCAAAACGATTTTCGTCGATTTCTACTTTTAAATCTGCAATCGATTTTTGTAATTTTTCTCTTACATTTTTAATGCGTTCTTCATCTAAAGCGTGTACTTCATCTAAATATTTTTTGATATTTAAAATTCGTAATTTAAAATCGTCTTCTAAAGAAGCAGCTTCGTCTATTCTATATTGAATCGTTTCTTTTAACGCTTCATCAATACTTGTATTGATTAATTCCCATTCATTTTCGTCCAACTCTTCGCGCTCTGTTTTTAAAGCATCTGGCATTCTTACTGCCATTTTTAATAGCTCAACATCATTTTCATCATTTGTAAAAAGCACGTTTTTTAATTGCTGAATATAATCTGAAACTACATTTTTATTGATGACAGTTGTGGTTTCATCCGAAGTCATTTCTACATAAATAGAAAAGTCTATTTTACCTCTTACCAAACCAGAAGCTAATTTTTTTCTAACTGCTAATTCTTTTTCTTTATAATACGACGGAACTCTAACGTTTAAATCTAAATTCTTACTGTTTAGCGTTTTAATTTCTATCGTAACTTTTTTTGTTGGCAATTGTAATACGGATTTCCCGTAACCTGTCATAGATTGAATCATTCAATGCTTTTTTAAAATATAGCAGCAAAGGTACATAATTATTTGAGGAATTTTTCTTGCTGAAAATGTAAATAAGTAGCGTAAATTCATACTTTCATTTTTGCCATAGATTTGCGTATTTTTAGTTTAATTTATGAATTCGCTGCTAAAACAAGAAAACTTATTTTGTTTTCATTATTTTTACAATTCAATATTTATAGCAAGAAAATTTGCAAACAAAAGCACATATTTTAGTTATCAGGTTATCTGCAATGGGCGATGTTGCTATGACAATTCCTGTAATTAGAGCTTTGGTTGCACAACATCCAAAAGTTAAAATTACATTTTTATCAAAAGCATTTCTAAAACCATTGTTTGATGATATTCCTAATGTAAACTTTTACGCTGCTGATGTAACAAATACACACAAAGGCGTTTTTGGTTTGCACAAACTTTCTAAAGAGTTAAAACAATTAAAAATTACTCATATTGCCGATTTACACAATGTTTTACGCTCAAAGATTTTGCGTAGCTTTTTTAAATTTTCTTCAAAAAACAGTGCTGTAATTGACAAAGGAAGAAGCGAAAAAAAAGCCTTAACAAGAACTACAAATAAAGTTTTTAAACAGTTAAAAACATCGCATGAACGCTATGCTGATGTTTTTAGAAAACTCGGTTTTTCGGTTGATATTTCAAGTCCAGCCAAACTTGAAAAACCGAAATTAAAGAGTTCTGTTCTTAATTTAATCGGAGAAAAAAAAACCAATTGGATTGGAATTGCACCTTTTGCGGCGTATGATTCTAAAATGTATCCGCTAGATTTAATGAAAAAAGTAATTGCTGAATTATCTAAAAATAACACCATTTTACTTTTTGGTGGCGGAGCAAAAGAAGTAGAAATATTATTAAAAATTGAAGAAAAAAATAAAAAAATTATTTCTGTTGCAGGTAAATTAAATTTAACAGAAGAATTAAATGCAATTGCACATTTAGATTGTATGTTGGCAATGGATTCTGGAAATGCACATTTTGCCGCAATGTTACAAATTCCGACGATTACACTTTGGGGAGCAACGCATCCGTTTGCGGGTTTTGCTCCTTTTAATCAACCAAAAGAAAATTGTGTATTGCCAAATTTAGAGAAACACCCGAACATTCCGTGTTCTATTTATGGAAATAAAATTTGCGACGGATACGAAGATGTTATGAGAACCATTTTACCGGAAAACGTTATTGAAAAAGTTGAAAAAATATTAAATTCCTAAAACAAAACTTATGATCATTCATCACTTAGAAGAAACCAACTCTATTTTAAATAAATTTATTGCAGAAATTAGAGATGTTACTATTCAAAAAGATTCGCTACGTTTTAGAAGAAATATAGAAAGAATTGGAGAAATTTTAGGCTATGAATTAAGTAAGAATTTAAAGTTTTCATCAAAAAACATTACAACTCCGTTAGGCATAAAAGAAAGTTTTTTACCAACTAAAGATATTGTTTTAGGTTCTATTTTACGAGCTGGTTTGCCTTTACATCAAGGATTGTTAAATTATTTTGATGATGCAGAAAATGCGTTTATTTCTGCGTATAGAAATCATCCAAATAACGATGCAGAATTTGAAATTGTTGTAGAATATTTCGCCGCTCCGTCAATAGATAATAAAACCTTGATTTTAGCAGATCCAATGTTAGCAACCGGTCAATCTTTAGTATCTGTTTTTGAAGCAATTAAGAAATATGGAAATCCGAAAGAATTGCATATCGTTTGCGTAATTGGTGCTACAGCAGGAATTGAATTTATCAAAAATCATTTTCCAGAAAACACGCATTTATGGATTGCTGCAATTGATAATGAATTAAACGAAAAAGGGTATATCGTTCCTGGTTTAGGCGACGCTGGCGATTTAGCTTTTGGCTCTAAACTATAAAGTGTATTGCAAAAGAAAGCAATAAAAACAACGCTAAAATAATATTTACTATTAACTTCTTTTTAATTGATTGCACCCAATTTGCAATGATAATTGTAGACGGAATTAAAAAAGCAATTAATTCTGTTCCGTTCTTTTTTTCTACGAAAGAAACAAATACTATTGCAACAATTAAATGAATTAACAACAACACCCAAATTATTTTAAATCTGTTGCTTACAGAAAGTATTTTTTTTGTTCTTAATAGTATTGCAACTCCTGTGAAAACTACAAACAAAATTAAAAATAACTCATAATAACCGGTCTGATAAAAACTAAAATCAATTGTAAAAACAACATCAAACAATTGATAAAATGATGTTAAATCATCCATCCAAAAAAGATATGTAAAATATAAAAAAAGCGGTGTAATTAATCCTAAAATAGGAATTACAACAGTTCTAACAGTAATTTTAGAAAAAAAGAAAATTGCTGCATAAAGTAAAATCAGGTAAAGAAGATAAGAAGGTGAAATTAAAAATAAGACACCTAGCCAAAATCCGCTATCAAACAATTTTTGATATACAAACTTTAGCGTTCTTAAACTATATACTTTTCTGAAAAATAAAAACAGCAGTAAATAAGTAATAACTGTAGCATATTCTAAAATAAGAGATTCTAAAAAACCTAAGCCAATTATAAAAAACAAAAAAGCAAACGAGTTATCTTTTGTTAATTTGTTTTTAGAAACCACAAAATTAAACAAGAAGAATAATCCCAAATACAAAGGAAAATTTAATAAAAAATTGAAAAAATTAGTTAGATTTAATTCAATATTTTTAATCAAAATGAAATCCAAAATATAGTAAATTAAAAAAAGTACTATAATTAAGATAAAATTTACTGGTTTTGATTTGCCGAAAAAATTGGCTAACATAATTAGTTTTTATATTTTTGCAGTGTAAAGATACTTAAGTTATGATAGCAAGCAATATTTTCAGATTAATTGGTGATTTTTTTACTTGGGCTTTTGCTCCTTTCGAAGCATTACGCTTAAGCGATTTAAGTTGGTGGGCTTCAAATGCAGTAAGCTGGTTATTTATAGCCATTTTATTTGTGTTATTTGGATATTGGATGAAAGAATCTGCTCGCTTTAAAAGAGAAGGAATCGAAGATTCTGCAGAATAACTACTTTGGGAAGCAAAAACAAACTAAAGCGTTTTCATGAAAATGAAACGTTTACTAATGTTGTTCAGCCAAAAAGAGAAGAAATCTTAAATGGTTTTTCTCTGAAAGGGAAATGGAATACATTTTTTAAAAACGATAACCCTATTGTTTTAGAGCTTGGTTGTGGCAAAGGAGAATATACAATTGCTTTAGCTCAAAAAGATTCAACTAAAAATTTTATTGGAATTGACATAAAAGGTGCACGTTTTTGGCGTGGCGCTAAAACTGCTTTAGAAGAAAACTTAACCAATGTTGCTTTTATTAGAACACAAATAGAATTGATAAATGAACTATTTGCAGAAAATGAAGTTGATGAAATTTGGATTACTTTTCCAGACCCTCAGATTAAATACAAACGCACAAAACACCGGTTAACTAACTCAGAATTCTTAAAGAAATACCATTATATTTTAAAAGAAAATGGTGTGGTAAATTTAAAAACCGATAGTGAATTTATGCACGGTTATACGTTAGGTTTATTACATGGCGAAGGGCATGAAATTTTACATTCAAATCATGATGTGTATAAAAACACCTATTCTCCAGAAGAAGTAATTGGCACACAAACTTTTTACGAAAAACAATATTTAGAAAAAGGAAAACCAATAACTTTTATTAAATTTAGAATTAATTACTAATAATTCTAAATGAGTTCGTCAGATAATTTTTTTGAAAAAGTTTACAAAATCGCTCGGTTAATTCCGTACGGAAGAGTTACAAGTTACGGCGCAATTGCAACGTATTTAGGCGCAGCAAGATCAGCGAGAATGGTAGGTTGGGCAATGAATAATTCTCACAATCAAAAAGAAGAAGTTCCTGCTCACAGAGTTGTAAATAGAAAAGGTTTATTAACAGGAAAGCATCATTTTGATGGCACCAACTTAATGCAGCAATTACTAGAAAATGAAGGAATTGTTGTTGTTGATAATCAAATTCAAGATTTTACAAAAGTGTTTTGGAATCCGAATGAGGAATTGACAACTATTTCCTAATTCTTTAAAAATTAGGAAATACTTACAAATAAATTTCTTTGATTCTTCCATCAATAAACACATTACAACTTCTTTATTATCTGAACTCTAAACACTATATTTGTAGTTTAGAATTAATCCTAATTAAAATTTCAAAATGAGCTTTAAAAAGCAAGATATATACAAGGCATTAGAAACAATAACTGCTCCTGGAGAAGGAAAAAGTTTAGTAGAAAATGAAAACATTACAAATGTTGTAACTTTTGGTAACGAAGTACTTATTGATGTTACAATCAGCAATCCTTCTTTACAAGCTAAAAAAAGAGTAGAAAGCGAAATTATAAACGCATTACGCTCAAAAGTTAGCGAAGATATTGTTGTAAAAGTAACCGTAAAAGCAGTAGTTCCTAAGAAAGAAAATCCGAATCAAATCAAAGGAAAAGAAATTCCGAATATTAAAAACATTATTGCAATTGCATCTGGAAAAGGTGGTGTTGGAAAATCAACAATTACTGCAAACACAGCAATCACATTAGCAAAAATGGGATTTAGTGTTGGTGTTTTAGATGCTGATGTGTACGGACCATCAATGCATTTAATGTTTAATGTAGAAAATGAAAAACCATTATCGGTAAACGTAAATGGTAGATCTAAAATGAAACCAGTTGAGAATTATGGTGTAAAATTATTGTCTTTAGGATTTTTTACAAATCCAGATCAAGCAGTAATATGGCGTGGACCAATGGCTTCAAAAGCATTAAACCAATTAATTTTTGATGCAGATTGGGGAGAATTAGATTTTTTATTGATTGATTTACCTCCAGGAACTGGAGATGTGCATTTATCAATTGTACAAGCATTGCCTATAAACGGAGCAATGATTGTAAGTACTCCGCAAAATATTGCTTTAGCTGATGCAAAAAAAGGAGTGGCAATGTTTCAACAAGAAAGCATTAATGTTCCTGTTTTAGGAATTATAGAAAACATGGCCTATTTTACTCCAGAAGAATTGCCAAATAATAAATATTATATTTTTGGAAATGGTGGAGCAAAAAATTTAGCTGAAGATGTTAAAACACAATTTTTAGGTGAAATTCCTTTGGTTCAAAGTATTAGAGAAGCTGGTGATGTTGGACATCCAGTTGCATTGCAAACAAATACACCTTTAGAAAAAGCTTTTTCTGACACAACAAAAGAAATGTTATCTCAGTTAGTAAAACGAAACGAAAATTTACCTCCAACAGAAATTGTAAGAATTACAACGATGAGTGGTTGTAGCACAAAATAAAAGTTATGACAGCACAAGAAACGCTTATAAATGTTGAAAAAGCTTTAGAAGAAATTCGCCCTTTTTTATTAAGTGATGGCGGAAACATAAAGCTTTTATCTATTGAAAACAAAGTGGTTACCGTACAATTAGAAGGCGCTTGTATTGGTTGTTCAGTCAATCAAATGACATTGAAAAATGGTGTTGAAGCAACCATCAAAAAATATGCTCCACAAATAATAGAAGTTGTGAATGTAAGCTAACTGATAAAAATCAGCTTTTAAAATTTTTACAAGCATTATTTTTACACGATTTTTTTTAAAATAAATGATTACAACAGATATATTAATTATTGGTGCTGGACCAACAGGTTTATTTACAGTTTTTGAAGCTGGATTATTAAAACTAAGATGTCATTTAATTGATGCATTGCCACAACCTGGCGGACAATGTTCTGAGATTTATCCAAAGAAACCAATTTATGATATTCCGGCTTATCCAGAAATTTTAGCTGGTGATTTAACAGATAAGTTACTAGAACAATGTAAACAGTTTGAACCTGGTTTTACACTAGGAGAGCGTGCTGAAACTATTGACAAACAAGAAGATGGCTCTTTTATTGTTACTACAAATAAAGGAACAAAGCACAAAGCTCCAATAGTAGCAATCGCTGGTGGTTTAGGAAGCTTTGAACCAAGAAAACCTCCAATTCCAAATATTGCAAACTTCGAAGATAAAGGTGTTGAATATATGGTTCGTGAACCAGAATTATACAGAGATAAAAATGTGGTAATTGCTGGTGGTGGAGATTCTGCTTTAGATTGGAGTATCTTTTTAACAGATGTTGCAAAATCTGTAACTTTAGTGCATAGAAGAAACGAATTTAGGGGCGCATTAGACTCTGTTGACAAAGTACAAGAATTAAAAGATGATGGAAAAATTAATTTAATTACTCCAGCAGAAATAACAGGAATTACAGGAGAAAACCATGTAACTGGAGTTGTTATTTCTAAAAAAGGCGAAGAAGATACTATTTTAGAAGTAGATCATTTTATTCCTCTTTTTGGATTAGCTCCAAAATTAGGTCCAATTGCAAATTGGGGATTAGAAATAGAAAAAAATGCGATTAAAGTAAATAACGCATTGGATTATCAAACAAATATTCCGGGAATTTATGCTATTGGAGATATTAACACTTATCCAGGGAAATTAAAGTTGATTTTGTGTGGTTTTCACGAAGCTACTTTAATGTGCCAAAGTGCATATCAACGTATTTTTCCAAATAAAAAATATGTGATGAAATATACAACTGTTGGCGGTGTTGATGGTTTTGATGGAACACGAAAAGAAGCTCCAAAAGCTGTTGTAAAGAAAATTGAATAATGGAACAAGACATTACTATAAAAATTACAGACAGAGATGGGGTACAACACGAGATTGAAGCTCCAACTGACATGGCAATGAATTTAATGGAAGTAGTTCGTTCTTACGAATTGGCTCCAGAAGGAACCATAGGTGTTTGTGGCGGAATGGCGATGTGTGCTTCTTGCCAGTGTTATGTAAAATCTGATCATGAATTACCAGAAATGGGAGTTGACGAAGACATGATGTTAGCAGAGGCTTTTCATGTTCAAGAAAACAGCCGCTTGGGTTGTCAAATTCAAATCACTCCAAAGATGGATGGACTAGAAGTAGAATTAGCTCCAGAATCTTAAAAATCTTTTATTAGTTTTTGTATATTTGGTGTGCACACTTAAAGCACATTAAAAATGTATTGGTTAGAACTCTTAATTCTTTTAAAGTTTTTGATAAAAAGAAATCCTGAATAAACAATAATAATTAATCGTGTAATTAAACTAATTTATTAATTATCAAAATCCAATTATTATGTCACGTTATCATTCATTAGGAAAAATTCCAAAAAAAAGACATACTACTTTTAAAAAGCCAAATGGCGATTTATACCAAGAAGAATTATTTGGCACCGCTGGTTTTGTTGGCATGTCATCATTATTATATCATATTCATCCACCAACTGTAGTTACAGAAATAACAAACAAAGGTTCTGTAATGCCCAAAATAGCTGTTGAAAAAAACATGAAAGCCATTAGTTTTAAAGGTTTTACTTTGGCTACAGAAAAAGATTTCTTAGACAGTAGAAAAACTTTATTTGTAAACAGAGATTTACATATTGGTTTGGCAGCACCAAAATCGTTCTCTAAAGATTATTTTTATAAAAATGGCGATGCAGACGAAATGCTTTTTATCCATGTTGGTTCTGGAACACTAAGAACAAACTATGGAAACATTCCTTTTAAATATGGTGATTATTTAATCATCCCAAAAGGAGTTATTTATCAAATTGATTTTGACACCGAAGACAATCGTATCTTATATATAGAATCTTTCGAGCCAATTTTTACTCCAAAAAGATATCGTAATAATTTTGGTCAATTATTAGAACATTCTCCTTTTTGTGAACGAGATATGCGTTTACCACAAGACTTAGAAACGCACGATGAAAAAGGTGAATTTTTAGTGAAAATTAAAAAGCAAGGAAATATGTGGGAATATGTGTACGGAAATCATCCATTTGACGTTGTTGGTTGGGACGGATTTCATTATCCATATGCCTTTTCAATCCATGATTTTGAACCGATAACAGGAAGAATTCATTTACCTCCTCCAATTCATCAAACTTGGGAATCTGCTGGCTTTGTTGTCTGTAGTTTTGTACCGCGTTTGTACGATTATCATCCAGAAAGTATTCCTGCTCCATATCACCATAGCAATATAGATTCTGAAGAAATATTGTATTATGTTGATGGTGATTTTATGAGTAGAAATAACATAGAAAAAGGACAAATTACTTTGCATCCAGGCGGCGTTCCTCACGGACCACATCCAGGAGCAATTGAAAGAAGTGTTGGGAAAAAAGAAACTGAAGAATTAGCAGTAATGATAGACCCTTTTAAACCAATGTCTATTACAGAAGAAGCTTTAAAATTACAAGTAGAAGATTATCACAAATCTTGGATTTTATAATTAAAAAAGAAAAGAGAGAATTAGAAAAGAGAGAAGAGTAAGAGGTAATGACAATTAAAAAAAGACATAATTACAAAAATTTAAAGATTTGGAGTTTAGGAATCGAAATTGTAGATGATGTTTTAAAATTACCTATGAATTTCCAAATGATGAAAAATTTGGATTAACTTCTCAAATAAATAGATGTTCCATTTCAACACCAAGAAATATTGCTGAAGGCTCATCTAGAACAGATAAATCTTTTTATCACTTTATTGATATCGCTTTAGGTTCTTCATTTGAACTCGAAACACAATTAATAATAGCATTTAAAAGAAAGTATATAACACAAGAACAATTAACAAAGATTGAAGAAAAAATTCAAGAATTTCAAAAAATGACAATGGGCTTTCAAAACAAGCTCTAAAAGTCTTTTTTCTTGTCTCTTTTTTCTATCTTCAATAAAACATACAGATGAGTAAAAAAGAAGTAAAATCAGTAGACTACGGTTTAGAAAAAATATTTCAAGGAGCACAAGATTTCCTTCCGTTATTAGGAACAGATTATGTTGAATTTTATGTTGGAAATGCAAAACAAGCAGCACATTTTTATAAAACTGCATTTGGATTTCAATCATTAGCCTATAAAGGACTAGAAACCGGATCAAAAGATTCTGTAAGTTATGTGCTAGTGCAAGATAAAATTCGCTTGGTTTTAACAACTCCATTAAATAGCAAATCAATTATTAACGATCATATTGTAAAACATGGTGACGGTGTAAAAGTAATTGCGCTTTGGGTTGATGATGCAAGATCTGCCTACGAAGAAACGACAAAACGTGGAGCAAAATCGTATTTAGAGCCAACAGTAGAAACAGATGAACACGGAGAAATTATAAAGGCAGGTATTTACACGTACGGCGAAACAGTGCACATGTTTGTAGAGCGAAAAAACTACAAAGGAACTTTTATGCCAGGGTTTAGAAAGTGGGAATCTGACTACAATCCAACACCAGTTGGATTAAAATACATTGATCACATGGTTGGAAATGTAGGTTGGAATCAAATGGATGTTTGGGTAAAATGGTACGAGGATGTGATGGGATTTGAAAACTTTTTATCATTTGATGACAAACAAATTCATACAGAATATTCTGCATTGATGAGTAAAGTAATGTCTAACGGAAATGGAAGAATAAAATTCCCAATTAACGAACCAGCAAAAGCGGCTAAAAAATCTCAAATTGAAGAATATTTAGATTTTTATGAAGGTGCTGGTGTACAACATATTGCAGTAGCAACAGACGACATCATTAAAACTGTTAGTCAGTTAAAAGCACGCGGAATTGAATTTTTACCGCCACCTCCACAATCATATTACGATATGATTCCAGAAAGATTAGGTGAACACAGAGAAATGATGAAAGAAGACATCGGTGAATTGCAAAAATTATCGATTATGATTGATGCCGATGAAGAAGGGTATTTATTGCAAATATTTACCAAACCTATAGAAGACAGACCAACCCTGTTTTTTGAAATTATTCAAAGAATGGGAGCTCGTGGATTTGGAGCTGGAAACTTCAAAGCATTGTTCGAATCTATTGAAAGAGAACAGGCAAACAGAGGAACCTTATAAAATAGAAATTAGAAGAGAGAGCATAGAAGAGAGAAAGTTCAATCTTTCATTTTTCTATATTCTCTTCTCTCTATTCTCAAAAGAACATGAAAAAAGACGATTTATTAAAAGCCATAGAACAGAAATACAAAAAACTTGGTGTTCCACTAGAAACCATGCTCGAAGGATTATTGCACAGCACGCCAATTACGTATTGGGATTATATTCAAACTGATGCTCTATTAGGATTGCAAATTCCGAGAACCACAGAAAAAGATGAAATGGTTTTTATCATGTATCATCAAGTAAACGAATTGTTGTTTAAAATGATTTTGTGGGAAATTGACCAAATATCCTTATCAGAAGAACAAATTACTGCAGAAAAATTTTCGAAACATTTAATGAGAATTAGCAGGTATTTTGACATGTTGTGTAGTTCGTTTAGTGTAATGGGAGAAGGAATGGATGTTGAGCAATATTTAAAGTTTAGAAATACATTGGCGCCAGCAAGCGGATTTCAAAGTGCACAATACAGAAAAATTGAGTTTGCTTCAACAGAACTAATCAACTTAATTGATGTGCGTTACAGAGACACCATTGATAGAAATTCATCTTTTAGAAATGCTTTTGAACATTTGTATTGGCAAGCTGCTGGCAAAAACCATCAAACCGGAGAAAAATCTATTTTGATAAAATTGTTTGAGAAAAAATATATGGGAGATTTTATCGATTTTATGGAAGATTACAACGAATGTAACCTCTCTAAAAAATTCAAACAACTTCCAGATGATGTTCAGCAAAACCCAGAATTGATAAAAGCAATGCGTCATTACGATTATACTGTAAATATTAAATGGGTTTTAGCTCATTACGATGCAGCAGGAAAATATTTGGGCGGTGGCGATAAAGATTTAGAAGCAACTGGCGGAAGCAATTGGAGAAAATACATGCATCCAAAATATCAGCGAAGAATCTTTTTCCCTTATTTATGGTCTGAGGAAGAGCTTAAAAATTGGGGAACTTTTTAAAAATTATGAACTATTTAACACAAGCTGCAAGAGAAATCAAGCAGCTTTTTTTGTTTTTGGAATAGATATTGTCATTCCTTTTTTATATGTTTGAGAATATGAAAAAAATTACTTTTCTTTTTATTACATTTTTTATTGTATTTAATTCTACTTCCCAAGAAAAACCAGCAGTTTTTAAAAAAGGAGAATGGCTACGATATAAAATGAGTTATAGCGGTTTTTTAAAAGCTGGTAATGCAACATTAACAGTAGATACAGATACAATTAAAGGTAAAGAAGTTTTTCATGTTACCGGAAAGGGTTGGACAACTGGAGTAATAAAATGGTTTTTTAATGTTGATGATACGTATCAATCTTATTTTGATAAAGAAACTATAAAACCTTATGTTTTTAAACGTAATATTAACGAAGGTGGTTATGTAATAAACAGAGAAATTAAATTTAATTATGAAACTAAAAAAGCTACCGTTTTAGATTTTAAATTACAAACCACAGAAACTTTTGACATTACTAACATACAAGACATGATGTCTTCTTTTTATTATTTAAGAAGTCAAGATGTTAGCAACTTAAAAGTTGGAGATGAAATTGCTTTAGATATGTTTATGGATTCTCAAATTTACCCTTTTAAATTACTCTATTTAGGTGAAGAATTATTAAAAACGAGATTTGGTAAAATTAAAAGTTTAAAGTTTAGACCAATGGTACAAGCTGGTAGAGTTTTTAAAGAAAACGAAAGCGTAACCATTTGGATTACGGCAGATGAAAACAAAATCCCAATAAAGCTAAGAGCTTCTTTAGCTGTCGGTTCTTTAAGAGCAGAATTAGACGCATATAAAGGTCTTGCAAATTCTTTTAAAATTATATACGATTAAATTGTATTTTTGCGTTTAAGTCTCGTATAAAATTTACTTCTTTTGAAAAAAATACTATTTCTTTTAATAACACTAATCGTCTTTAATTCTTGTAAAGAAGATAAAATAGAAAGTATTGAGGAAATCAAAACAATACTTGAGCCAAAAATAGTTTACGAATTTGGTTATAAGCTAAACGACTACAAAGTAATTAACGATACCATTAAAAAAGGTGAAAGTTTTGGAGTTATTTTAGACAGACATCATGTAGATTATCCAATCATAAATAAAATAGCTTCAAAAATTAAAGATACTTTTGATGTTAGACGCGTTAGAGCAGGAAAACCTTATACAATTTTAGCTTCAAAAGATTCAACAGAAAGAGCGCAAGTTTTTATCTACAAAAACAATAAGTCTGTAGCTACAATTGTAGAGTTTAACGATTCTATCATCCATAGTTACAAGTACAGAAAAGAAATAAAAACGATTGAAAAAGAAGTACATGGCACAATTTACTCAAGTTTTTCTCAGTCGATGGATAGCTTACATTTAAATCCTAATTTAACAAATAGAGTTGCAGATATTTATGCTTGGACATTAGATTTTTTTAAACTTCAAAGAGGTGATACATTTAAGCTTATTTATGAAGAAAAATTTATCGACGATTCTACTTTTGTGGGTTACGGTGAAGTAAAAGCAGCTTTATTTAATCATAATGGTAAAGATTTATATGCATATAGGTTTGTTCCAGACACAAAAAAAGGTATTGTAGAATATTATGATGAAGAAGGAAATATGTTGAGAAGACAGTTTTTAAAAGCACCAATAAAATTTCAGTACAGAATTTCATCTAGATATAACCTAAAAAGAAAGATAGCTTTATACGGAAGAGTAAAAGCACATAAAGGAACTGACTTTGCTGCAAATTATGGCACACCAATTATGGCAACTGCAAGCGGAACTGTAACTGAATCTGCTTATCGAAAAAGCGGAAACGGACATTACGTAAAAGTAAAACATAACAACACATATACAACTCAATATTTACACATGAGTCGTAGAAATGTAAAAAGAGGGCAATTTGTAAAACAAGGAGATATTATTGGTTTTGTTGGTTCTACAGGAAGCAGTAGCGGAAACCATGTGTGTTATCGCTTTTGGAAAAATGGCAGACAAGTAGATCCTTTTAAACAAAAACTACCAGCAGCAGCACCTCTAAAAGAGAGTCTAAAACCAACCTTTTTAGCACATATTTCTCCATTAAAAGAACAATTAGAAAGCATTAATAATTATAATTCTTTGGATTTAAAAATGGATTCTAATAACATTACTTTTAAAGACTAATAATTTATCAAATGGCATTAAAAAATACGAATCCAACTAAAACCAATGCTTGGCAGAAGTTAACTTCGCATTTTTCTGAGATAAAAGACATTCACCTAAAAGAATTCTTTAAAAATAACGCTAACAGAACTTCTGAACTTTCACTTTCTGTGGATGATTTTAACGTTGATTATTCTAAAAACAGAATAACAAAAGAAACTCTAGAGTTATTAATTGAATTGGCAAATGAAGTTGATTTAAAAGATGCCATAGAGAAATATTTTTCTGGAGCTATTATAAATACAACCGAAAAAAGAGCCGTTTTACATACAGCTTTAAGAGATAGTAAATCCAACGAGATTCTAGTAAAAAATGAAAACGTTAAACCAGAAGTTGATGCTGTTCTTAATCAAATAGCAACATTTTCAGAAAAAATAATTTCTGGTAACTGGAAAGGTTTTACAGGTAAATCAATTACAGATGTTGTTAATATTGGAATTGGAGGATCAGATTTAGGCCCAAATATGGTTGTTGAAGCTTTACAGTTTTACAAAAACCATCTGAATATGCATTTTGTTTCTAATGTAGATGGAGATCATATTTCTGAAATCATCAAAAAATTAAATCCAGAAACAACATTATTTGTAATTGTTTCTAAAACATTTACAACACAAGAAACCATTTCAAATGCAACAACCTTAAAAGAGTGGTTTTTAACATCGACTACAAATAATGATATTGCTAAACATTTTGTAGCAGTTTCATCAAACATTAAAAAGGCAACTGAATTTGGAATTGACCCCAAAAATATTTTCCCGATGTGGAATTGGGTTGGTGGTAGATTTTCTTTGTGGAGCGCAGTTGGCTTATCAATAAGTTTATCTGTAGGGTTTCAAAATTTTAAAACGCTACTTGCTGGAGCATCAGAAATGGATGAACATTTTAGAAACAATGATTTTGAGCAAAACATTCCAATAATCTCTTCTTTAATTAGCATTTGGTACAACAATTTCTTTGGATGCGAAACAGAAGCAATCTTACCATATTCTCATTACTTAAAAAAATTTCCAGAATACTTACAACAAACAAGTATGGAAAGTAATGGTAAAAGTGTAGACAGAAATGGAGAAAAAATAAAGTACCAAACTGGCACCATTGTTTGGGGAAATGTTGGCACAAATATGCAACACGCTTTTATGCAATTATTGCACCAAGGAACAAAATTAATTCCGGCAGAATTTATTGGTTTTAAAGAATCATTATCTGGTTTAACAGAGCATCACAAAAAATTAATGGCAAACTTTTATGCCCAAACAGAAGCATTAGCTTTTGGAAAAACAGCAGAAGAAGTTCATTTAGATTTAAAATTTAATAATCAAAGAAAAGAGTTATCAACATTACTTCCTTTTAAAATTTTTGAAGGCAACAATCCAAGCACTATTATTTTAGTTGATAAATTAACGCCAAACTCTTTAGGAAAACTCATTGCTTTATACGAGCATAAAGTTTTTGTACAAGGTGTTATTTGGAACATCTTTAGCTTTGATCAATTTGGAGTAGAATTAGGCAAAGAATTAGCCAGCAAACACCTAAATAAGACATAATCTTCTTATTGAATAAATAGTTTACTTAAATTTTAAGATTTAATCACTCTTTGTTAACAACCTGTTAATATTTAAAGTCTTGTTTTTTAAGGCATACGGCAATATTTTATTATTTTTGATTATCTTAAATTTTTGTTAATACTTAACATTAAATTAACATTACAACTGTAAAAAATGAGGATTTTTGCAGAACATTTAATAACTTAAAATTTCAAAATGAAAAATTTTAAAAATTTATTATTAGTAGCGTTGTTTTTTGCAACTGCTGCTGTTTTTGGTCAAACCAAAATAACTGGTAAAGTGGTTGATGAAACTAACCAACCCTTACCTAGTGCAAGTGTTATGGTAAAAGGAACAACAAACGGTACTTCTACCGATTTTGATGGAAACTTTACTTTAAATGCAGATTCAAATTCTGGAGTAATTGTAATTTCTTTTGTTGGTTATAACAGCAGAGAAGTATCTTTCTCTTCAGCTAAATCTAATTTAGGTAGAATCCAATTAACTGAAGACAGTTCTGTATTAGACGAGATTGTTGTTACTGCAACATCTTTCGCTATTGATAGAAAAACTCCAGTTGCGGTTTCTACAGTTAAAGCTGCAGATATTGAAAGAAAATTAGGAACTCAAGAATTTCCTGAGATCTTAAAATCTACTCCAGGAGTATATGCTACAAAAAGTGGTGGTGGTTTTGGAGATTCAAGAATTTCTTTAAGAGGGTTTAACTCAGAAAACGTAGCTGTATTGATTAACGGTGTACCTGTTAACGATATGGAAAACGGTAGAGTTTATTGGTCTAACTGGGCTGGACTTTCTGATGTAACTTCTGCGATGCAAGTTCAAAGAGGTTTAGGAGCTTCTAAAGTTGCTGTACCTTCTATTGGTGGAACAATTAACATTGTTTCTAAAACAACTGACATTAACAAAGGAGGAAGTATTTCTATGACTCATGGTAACGATGGTTACTTAAAAGTTGGTGGTACTGTTTCTACTGGATTAATGGATAATGGTTTGGCTGCTACAGTCTCTTTATCTAAAACTTCTGGTGAAGGATACGTTGACGGAACACAATTTGACGGATACAATTACTTTGTAAACTTTTCTAAGCAATTTAATGATAATCATAAATTAGCTTTTACAACTTTTGGATCTCCGCAAAGACACGGACAAAGACAAAACAGAAGCACAATTTCTACTTATAGAAATGCTCAAAGTGGAACTAAATTTAACCCAGATTGGGGATATAAAAACGGTCAAGTAACACATATTGAAGATAACTTTTACAACAAGTCTCAAACATCTTTAAACCATTACTGGACAATTAGTGATGACACAAGTTTATCTACTGCAATGTACGTATCATTTGGTACTGGTGGTGGTGGTGGAACTGCAGGAACAAACACAAATTTATTTAATGTGCGTTTAGGTGGTAGTGATCAACCAGTTAATTTAGATAATATTGTAAACATAAATAAAGGTAACGGAGCATTAGGTTCTGAAGCAATTTTAAGAGCTTCTAGAAACGACCATAACTGGTATGGTATATTATCTACATTTAAAACAAAATTATCTTCTAATTTAGATTTTGTAGCTGGTGTAGATTTAAGATCTTATACTGGAAAACACTTTAGAGAAGTTACTGACTTATTAGGTGGTCAATATTTCTTTGATAACAGTAATATAAATAACCCAAATGCCGCATTAAAAGTTGGAGATAAATACTCTTACTTTAATGATGGTGAAGTAGGATGGCAAGGATTCTTTACTCAACTTGAGTACGACAAAGACAAAATCTCTGCATTTGTTTCTGTTTCTGGATCTAATACGTCTTACAGAAGAGTTGATTATTTTCAATATACACCTGCAAACAACACAACAGCAAAGTATAACTTTTTTGGATATGGTGTAAAAGGTGGTGTAAACTACAGATTAAACGATACACATAACGTATTTGCAAACATTGGTTATTTTGAAAAAGCTGCTGGTTTTGATGCTGTATTCCAAGGATTTGATAATGATCATATTAACGCAGACGCTGAAAATCAAAAAATCTTTAGTGTTGAGTTAGGATACGGAATTAGAACTGAAAAATTAAGAGCCAACGTAAACGTTTATAGAACTGAGTGGAACGATAGAACTTTTACAAGAACTGTTCAAGGAATTGGAACAAGCCCAGATTTTATTGCAAACTTATTAGGAGTTAATGCATTACACCAAGGATTAGAAATTGATTATACATACAGATATTCTGATAATTTAACATTCACTGGAATGGCATCTTTAGGTAACTGGAAATGGAATAATGATTTAACGAATGTTCCTATTTTTGATGACAATCAAAACCAAGTAGATACTGTTAATTTACCAATTAAAGGATTGCGTGTTTCTGATGCTGCTCAAACAACTGCTGCATTAGGTTTAAACTACAAATTCTGGGACAAAACAAGTTTCACTTTTGATTACAACTATTTTGGAGACATGTATGCTCAAGTAAACGTTTTAAATTACATAGGAGCAACAACAACTCCTTCTGACACTTGGAAAGCACCAAACTACCACTTGTTTGATGCTAGTTTACGCCACGGTATTAAAATTGGAGATTTTGATACAACTTTTACAGCTCGTGTAAACAACTTATTCAATACAGAATATATTTCTGATGCTTTAGATGCTACTGACCCATTAGTATGGTATGGAGCTGGTAGAACTTTTAGCCTTAGTGCAAAAATTAAATTTTAAAAAACAGAATCATGAAAAAAATATTTTTATTACTAACAGTGTTCTCAATGGTGTTTACTTCTTGTAACCCATTAGAAGATCTATATGAAGAATTAGACGCTAAAGAAAATGTTATTTCTGGTGAAGCGACTTTTACATTAACAGATTCAGATTATGATGATTTAGGTTTAAATTTTGGAAACTTTAGTTCTTTAGACGATGCAAAAACTAAATTACCTTCTTTCTTATCAAAAAAATATCCTGTTTGGGGTAAGTCTTCTTTAGCTGCTGTAACTTTTAAGTTATACAACCCAAAAAGAACTGAAAAAAGTTTAAAAATATATGAAGTTACTCCTGCAGATTATGCAGCTAACGGTCATACTTATGGAAACTTTGACAGTTTTTCTGATATTTCAGATTTTTTAGATGTAAAATATCCTGCCGCTCCAGACAGAATGTTAGTTAATCTAACTTATAAATATTATGCTGGAACTACAAAAACCTTAGAAAATGGGTTTATAATAGTAAATGGAAAATGGGAAATGGCAACTGGAATTACCGATGCTGAATATACTGCAATGGGAGAAGCTAGAGCTCAGTTTGATAGCGAAACTGAAGCATTACAAAAAATTCCAACATATGCAGCTACTAGATTTCAATATGAAAACAAAAAAGCTGGAGATATTGAAGGTATTATGTACAAATTATATGTAACAGATACACAAGATGTTGATGAGGATGGTAGAACAGATGACAGAACTGTTTATAGTTTTGTAACTTATGTAATTTTTGACGGTACTAACTGGTCTAATTATAATAATATTATTAACGAAACTATTAAGTTTGGTCACGATGGCACAAAATGGGTTCCAGATAATACTATTAAATATACTTTAACAAATGCAGATTACAACTTAGTTGGTAATGGGCGTTACGGTAACTTTGATGTTAGAGCAGGTAAAGATGAAGAATTAGAAAGTGTACGTATTAGTAAAATAAATACTATTTTATTAAACAACTTCCCTAATGATGCTGAAGGTCAAAAATACCTTGTTTCTTATAAAATTTATAATGGTGCAAATGGTATTTGGCAATTAGCCGTTATCAAAACTAACGGTGCTTATGTTAAGCAATAAGTTTAAATAGTTTTTACAATTTTAAAAACCACCTCAATCGAGGTGGTTTTTTTTTGAATATAATTAGTACATTTACACAAACTAAAAAACGAAGAAATCATGATGAAAGAAATTCACTCGTATTGGGCATATTTAGCGGTTTTAATATTGCTATTTGCTGTTGTAAATGCATTTATGGGATTATCAAAAAAGAGAAGCTTTACCGATAAAGATGTTCGCATTGGATTGTTTACATTAATTATATCTCATATTCAATTATTAATTGGATTAGGTTGGTATTTTATGAGTCCTGTTTATAAAGCACTCAAGGTGGATAGCTCTGCAGTAATGGGAAACTCAGCTTCTAGATTATTAGCTGTAGAACATCCTTTAATGATGCTAATTGCTATTGTTTTAATCACAATTGGTTGGTCTAAACATAAAAAGAAAACAGAAGATGCAGCAAAATTTAAAACTTTTGCAATCTATTACGGAATTGCATTAGTGTTAATTTTAGCAAGAATTCCTTGGAATCAATGGTTTCAATTTTAAAAATATAATATCTTAATTTACATCTAGTAAAAGAAACGATTTAATGAAAGTATTAAGCTACATATTATCGCCAATTTTTATTTTTACTTTTGTCTTATTACTAGTTATTTTTCATCCTTTACAATGGATTGGATTAAAACTTTTTGGGCATAAAGGGCATCAACCAGTAGTAGATGTTTTAAATTTGTTTCTTGTTAAATCGTTACTTTTAATTGGCGTTACCGTTCGTTTAAAAAACGAACATGAACTACCAAAAGATTGTACGCTAGTCTTTGTTGCAAATCATCAAAGTATTTCTGACATACCTCCAATTGGCTGGTATTTTAGGAAATATAAACCAAAGTTTGTTGCAAAAAAAGAATTAGGAAAAGGAGTGCCAAGTGTCTCTTTTAATTTACGTCATGGTGGCGCAGCTTTAATCAACAGGAAAGATGCAAAACAGGCATTAAGTGAATTAGCAAAATTCTCAAAAAAAATTCATGAAAATAAATGGGGCGCAATTATTTTTCCTGAAGGAACAAGAAGTAGAACAGGAGAGCCAAAACCATTCTCTTCAAACGGTTTAAAAATGATTACTAAATACAATCAAGATGGTTATATTGTTCCTATAACAATAAACAATTCTTGGAAATTATTTAAATATGGAAAATACCCTTTAGGTTTGGGAAGTCCTATAACGCTAACAACACACAAACCTATAAAAATTGATTCTATGCCTTTTGAAGAGCTAGTAAAAGAAACAGAATCGCAAATAATTTCACACATAAAATAACAATATGTCAATACACAATATCAGAAGAGAAGTAATGCTTACTCTAGAAAAAAGCATTGATGCTTTTGTAGATAAATTTTTAATAACACCAGAAAAAATTTGGCAACCAACAGATTTTTTACCGAACTCTCAGAAAGATACTTTTATTGATGAAGTTAAAGAAATTCAAGAAATCTCTAAAGAATTAGATGATGATTTTTGGGTGGTTTTAGTTGGCGATACCATAACAGAGGAAGCTTTACCAACATACGAGTCATGGTTATTAGATTTAGAAGGTGTTTCTCAACAACCAGACAATGGTTGGGCAAAATGGGTTAGAGCTT
Source organism: Polaribacter uvawellassae (assembly GCF_039748955.1). Lineage (NCBI taxonomy): Bacteria > Pseudomonadati > Bacteroidota > Flavobacteriia > Flavobacteriales > Flavobacteriaceae > Polaribacter > Polaribacter uvawellassae. The sequence goes on from NZ_JBDIZN010000001.1 coordinate 90,452, forward strand.
GGACTGCAGAAGAAAATAGACACGGAGATGTGTTGAATAAATACTTGTATTTATCAGGAAGAGTTAATATGCGCGAAGTAGAAATTACCACGCAACATTTAATTGCTGATGGATTTGATATTGGTACAGCAACCGATCCGTATAAAAACTTTGTCTATACAAGTTTTCAGGAATTAGCTACGTATATTTCGCACAATAATGTTGCAAAAATTGCACGTAAAAAAGGACATAAAGCATTGGCTAAAATGTCTAAAATTATTGCAGGTGATGAAATGCGTCATCATATTGCGTATGCAGAGTTTGTTAAGGAAATATTCAAAATAGATCCAAGTGAAATGATGTTGGCTTTTCAGCACATGATGAAACATAAAATTGTGATGCCAGCAATGCATTTAAGAGAATCTTTTGAAGCAAAAGGAAGTTTATTTGATCAATTCTCTAATGTTGCTCAAAGAGTTGGTGTGTACACAGGTTTTGATTATGTAGATATTTTAAAGAAACTAAATACAACTTGGGAAATTGATAAAATAACAAACTTAACTCCAGAAGCAGAAAAAGCAAGAGATTGGTTACTGAAGTTACCAGACAGAATGTATCGAATTACAGAAAGAATTGTTGTCCCAGACACAAAATACAACTTTAAATGGATGAATCCAGTAGTATAAAAAAAGAGCCTTTTAAAGGCTCTTTTTTTAGTTGATAGTAAACTGATCTTTATCCTCTAAGAAAGGTAATTTTGCTCTTAAATCTATCAACTCATTTTTACTTAAAGTTGCGTAGATAATTTTCTCTTTATTTTCTACAACTTCCGTAATTTCATTTCCTAAGAAGTCTATTGCAATAGAACTGCCATTGTATTCATATTTGTTTGCATCTACTCCAACTCTATTTACACCAACACAATAACTCATGTTTTCTATTGCCCGTGCTTTTAAAAGTGTTTTCCAAGCGTTAATTCTTGGTTTTGGCCAACTTGCTACATAAATTAATAAATCATAATTTTCTGTATTTCTAGACCAAACCGGAAAACGTAAATCATAACAAATTAAGGGACAAATTTTCCAATCTTTATAGGTTACAATCAATTTAGAGTATCCTGAAGTATATGCTTTATGCTCTCCTGCCAATGTAAACGTATGACGTTTATCATAATGTTCAATGTTACCATTTGGATGTACAAATAACATTCTATTATAATATTTATCGTTTTCTTTTATAATGATACTTCCAACAATTGCTGCATCAAAAAATTTAGCTTTTTGTTTCATCCAACCAACTGTTTCACCGTTCATTTTTTCTGCCAAAGGTTTTGGCTTCATTGAAAAACCAGTTGTAAACATTTCTGGTAAAAAAATTACATCAACATTCTGAATATCTTCTAATAAAATATCTAGTTTAGCCTTGTTTTCTTTAGCATTTTCCCAAACTAAATCTATTTGAATAATGGCTATTTGTAAATCGGTTTGCATAAAAATAATTTTCTAACAATATAATAAAATAAATAGGTTCTTTTTGTACATTGTTTGTTCTAAAAATTGACTTTCATAAATGCAGACTTTTATCACAGAAACCTTACAAACAATTTTAACGAAACAACAATCGTTTGAAAACACTGTTTTTGTGTTGCCATCGCAAAGAGCTGGTGTATTTGTAAAACAAGCTTTAAAAGAAACTATTGATGTTGGTTTTTTGCCAACAATCTTTAATATAGAACAATTTATTGAAGAAATTTCTGGGTTGCATAAAATAGATTCAATTCAGTTGTTATTTCATTTTTATGCAGTTTATAAAAAGGTAGAAACAGAGCCAGAAGATTTTGAGAACTTTATTTCCTGGGCTTTTACAGTTGTACAAGATTTTAACGAAGTAGATAAGCATTTAATTAATCCTAAAGAGATTTTTCCTTATCTAAGAGATATTCAGCGGCTAAAAAATTGGTCGGTTAAAAAACCTCTTGAAGAAACTAAAATGATAAAAAATCATTTTTCTTTCTTAGAAAAATTAGAAGTTTATTATACTGAATTTTATAAGTTCTTACTTGAAAAACAAATTGGTTACCAGGGTTTAATTTACAGAGAAGCTACTAAAAACATTGAAATTTATATTGAAAAAAATAAACTTAAAAAATTTGTTTTTATGGGGTTTAATGCGCTAAACAAATCCGAAGAATATTTATTTCAAGAACTTTTATCTGCTGGAAATACAGATGTATATTGGGATATTGACAGTGCTTTTTTAAAAAATAATCATCAAGCAGGAACATTCATCAGAAAATATAAATCTGAATGGAAATACTATATAAAAAACCCGATTGCTACAGTTTCATCTAATTTTGAATTAGAAAAAAATATTGAAGTTATTGGCGCTTCAAAAAATACCACTCAAATTAAATATGCTGGAGAACTTATCAATAAACTCCCAAACCACAACAAAACTGCTTATGTTTTGGCTGACGAGAGTTTGTTGCCAATTACGTTAAATTCGTTGCCAAAAAAGGTTGAAGCTGTAAATATTACGATGGGTTATCCGTTAAAGGATGTTCCAACTACTTCGTTATTTTTTGCTGTTTTCCAGTTGTTTTTAACGCAAGAAAAACTGAACAGAACGCAAGCAGAACAATTTTACTACAAAGATGTTTTACAGTTTTTTAAGCATGCTTCAATTCAGCCTTTATTAATTGAAAACGGAACGAATGTATTAGACAAAATTTCTCTAAAAATAGCAGAAGACAATGATGCTTTTATCGATAAAAGTCAGATAGAATCATTTTTATCATCTTTAGAAAAATCGACAAAAGAAGTTGTGATTGAAATTTTTAATCCGATCAAAAATAGTCAAGGTTTCATCAGTCGAATTTTAAATTTAATTGTTGTTCTAAAAGAAAAAGCAGCGCCTTTAGAAAAAGAATATTTATTTCGATTTTACACTATTTTTTCACAATTACAAACCTTCCAAAACGAATATAATTTTCTAAAAACATTTAAAACGATTCATCAATTATTCAATCAATTATTAAACACAGAATCTATCTCTTTTAAAGGCGAACCGCTACAAGGATTGCAGTTAATGGGAATGTTAGAAACGCGTGTTTTAGATTTTGAAAATGTAATTATAACGTCTGTAAACGAAAATATATTACCAAAAAATAGCGCTCAAAATACTTTTATTCCATTTGATGTAAAAATCGAATTTGGATTGCCAACTTACAGAGAAAAAGATGCTATTTTTTCCTATCATTTTTTTAGATTATTGCAACGTGCAAAAAACATTTACTTATTATACAATTCTGAAAGCGACACTTTTGGCGGTGGAGAAAAAAGTAGGTTTATTACACAATTATTGCATCTAAAAGACGGAATTAAAGAACATCAAATAAGTCCGAAAGTAACAACAGAAAAAACCGAACTCAAAGAAATAGAAAAAACTCCAGAAATAATTTCTTTACTAAAAGAAGTTGCAAAAGGTGGATTTTCTCCATCAACATTGGCAAATTATTTATACAATCCGTATCAGTTTTATACACAGAAAATATTAAAACTAAAAGAATATAACGAAGTCGAAGAAACAGTTGCTTCTAACACAATGGGAACAATTATTCACGATACGCTAGACGCTTTGTATCAACCGTATATCAACAAATATGTATTACCAGAAAATTTTAAAAATATGTTTGCTAAAGTAGATGATTTGGTTTCGTTTTACTTTAAAAAACATTTTCATAATTCTGATATTTTTACCGGAAAAAACAGATTAATTTTTGAAGTTTCTAAAGATTATGTAAATCGATTTTTAGAAAATGAAAAACAATTGGTTTCAGAAAAAAATCAATTAAAAATTATTGCAACAGAAGAAAATTTAGAAACTACCATAGAAATAGAAGGTTTTAACTTTCCAATTATAATTAAAGGACAAGTTGATAGAATTGATGAATTAAATGGTATTACAAGAATTATTGATTACAAAACGGGTAAAGTAGAAGCTAAAAACCTAAAAATATCAGATGTTTCTGATATTGCTGATGAAAAATACAACAAGGCAATTCAGGTTTTATTATACGGTTATATGTATGCTAAAAGTAAAACAACTCAAACAAAAATTGAAAGTGGAATTATTTCTTTTAAAAATCTTAATAGCGGATTTCTTAAAGTAGATTTCGGCAAAAAAGATTATGAAATTACGGAAGATAGAATTGAGGAATTTATGAATTCAATTAAAGATATCATCAAAGAAATTTTTGATATATCAATTCCGTTTACAGAAAAAATTCACGAAAAACACAATAATTAAAGCTATTGCTTTCCTCCTAAAACCAATAACGGAACATTACAATAAAACTCTTCTTTTAGAATTGTATTCTTTTCCCAAAGCTTGTTAAAAAATCCTCTTTTACGTCTAAAAACACACAACATATCTGGTTGATTAGATTGAAAATGTTCTAAAACTCCTTGAAAAGTAGTTGCATTTTCTGTAATTGTTAACGAAGATTTTAAGCTCTCTAATTCTGTGTCTAAAACTAAATCCTCATCTGTATAAGTTGGTGTTTTAACCAACAACATATTAATTACAGGATTAAATTTATTCTTTATAAACTTTAAAGGATCTAATGCCTTCTTTTTATTTACGATTCCGGTTTTAAAGGCTGTTAAAACAGAATTAAACGGTTTAAAAATATACGATTCTGGCACAATTAAAACAGGAATATTAGATTTTTTTACAACGCTACCAGAAGTGCTTCCTAAGAAAACTTCTTCTTTTATAGAGTTACTTTTTGGGCCCATTACTATTAAATCGATTCCTATTTCTTCTTCTACAGTTTCTATTGAATCCAACACATTTCCTTTCGCAGTAATTAATTGAATGTCTTTTCCTTTTCTGTTTGCAGAATTAATTATAGATCTTAAGTATAAATTAGATTCACGCTCTAAAATTCCGTCAATATTAATAATCGTTCCTGCTTTTGGCTGCACATTATATGCTCTAAGCACAAAGATTTTTGCATCAATTTCGTTAGCAAAATCAATTGCATATTGTAATGTATTTATTGAGTTTTCTGAAGAACCAATCGGAACAAGTATATTTTTCATGTGATGTTTTTTTTTAGAATTTGAGAAAATTACACAAAATATTTGAACTGCAAAAATACACTTTTTAAAACTATCTTTTTTATCATTTATAAGAACAATAATAGTAGTATTTTTGAAACGTTTTGAAAACAGATATAAGCTTTAAAAAAATAAACAAACTGGCTTTTCCTGCTTTGGTAGCCGGAATTGCAGAACCACTACTTTCTATTACCGATACTGCAATTATTGGTAATATAGAAGATAATGCCATAGAATCTTTGGCAGCAGTTGGAATAGTAGGCGCGTTTATTTCTATGTTAGTTTGGGTTTTTGGTCAAATTAGAAGCGCTATTTCTTCCATCATTTCTCAATATTTAGGCGCAAATAAATTAGATGAAATTAAATCCTTACCAGCACAAGCAATTACAATTGTTGTTGTTCTTAGTTTATTGGTGATAGCCATTTCATATCCGTTCTCAGAAGTTATTTTTAAGTTTTATAATGCTTCTGGTGTTATCTTAGAATATTGTGTAGAATATTTTAATATCAGGATTTTAGGTTTTCCTTTTACACTTTTTACATTTGCAGTTTTTGGTGTTTTTAGAGGTTTACAAAACACGTATTATCCGATGTTAATTGCCATAACTGGCGCAGTTTTAAACATTATTTTAGATTATCTTTTAGTATATGGCTTTGCTGATATTATTCCGGCAATGTATATTGAAGGCGCAGCGTATGCGAGTGTAATTGCCCAAGTTACAATGGCAATTTTATCTGCAATTTTATTGTTAAAAAAAACAACAATTCCATTAAAAATCATCTTACCAATACATCCAGAAATCAAGCGATTATTAGGCATGATTTTAAATCTATTTGTAAGAACATTAGCTTTAAACTTGGCGTTGTATTTCGGAACAGCTTATGCAACTTCTTACGGCAAAGAATATATCGCAGCTTATATTATCGGTTTAAATTTATGGTTATTGGGCGCTTTTATGATAGATGGTTATTCTAGCGTTGGTAATATTTTATCTGGTAAACTATTAGGTCAAAAAGACTATAAAACGCTGATTGCATTAAATAGAAAGCTATTAAAATATGCCTTTGTTTTAGGTAGTTTTTTTATTGTTTTAGGTGTTATTTTCTACAAACCAATCGGAACAATATTTACCAAAGAAACCACAGTTTTAGAACAATTTTATTTAGTTTTTTGGGTTATTTTAGCAATGCAACCTTTGTGCGCGATGACATTTATTTTTGATGGGATTTTTAAAGGTTTGGGAGAAATGAAATACTTAAGAAATGTATTAATTTTTGCAACATTAGTTGGTTTTATTCCCACATTATTTCTTTTCGATTCTTTAGACTTTAAATTGTATGCAATTTGGATTGCTTTTACCGTTTGGATGTTTTTTAGAGGCATCTTTTTATTTTTTAAATTTAACAGAAAGTTTTCTCCACTAGCACAAAAGCAGTAAATTTGAATACTAATACTCAATATTATGACAACGAAATCTACTGAAGGAAGTTTATACACCAATATTGTAAACAGAATTGCTACAATAGAATTTGGTCATCCTGCAAGTAATTCGTTTCCAAGTACTTTATTAGATCGATTAACAAAAGAGTTACATCGTGTTTCTTCATTGGATAATGTAAGTGTTATCATCTTAAAATCTGAAGGAGAAAAAGCATTTTGCGCTGGTGCATCTTTTGATGAATTAGTTGCTATTGATAATTTTGAAGATGGGAAAAAATTCTTTTCTGGATTTGCAAATGTTATCAACGCAATGAGAACTTGTTCTAAATTGATTATTGGAAGCATTCAAGGAAAAGCAGTTGGTGGTGGCGTTGGATTAATTGCTGCTTGCGATTATGTATTGGCAACCGAAGCAGCTTCTATAAAATTATCAGAATTAACCATCGGAATTGGACCTTTTGTGATTGCTCCTGCAATTGAAAGGAAAATTGGTGTTGCTGGTTTAGCAGAATTAACGTTGGCGGCAACCGAATGGAAAAACGCATATTGGGCAAAAGAAAAAGGATTGTTTGCTAAAGTTTTTGAAACCAAAAACGAACTGACAAAAGAAACTGAAATTTTAGCAGAAAAATTAGCTTCTTGTAATCCTGATGCAATATCAGAGATGAAAAAAATTCTTTGGGAAGGAACCCAAAACTGGAATAACTTATTACTTGAAAGAGCAGAAATTACAGGAAAATTAGTGCTTTCTGAATTCACAAAAAAAGCGTTATCAAAATTTAAAAAGTAAAATTATGGGCGGAGATTATTTATTTTTAGGATTGGCAATTGTATTAGCAATCATGTACTTTTACAATAAGTTTAAAGCTAAAAAAAGATAAAAGCATGAGCACAATAAGAATTACAAAACAATTTAATTTTGAAACCGGTCATGCATTATATGGTTATGATGGAAAATGTAAAAACGTTCACGGACATTCTTACAAACTTTCTGTAACCGTAATTGGCAAACCAATTACAGATAATTCTAAAGTTAAATACGGAATGGTTATCGACTTTTCTGATTTAAAAAAGATTGTAAAAGAAGAAATTGTAGATGTCTTTGATCATGCAACAGTTTTTAATCAAAATACACCACATATTGAGTTGGCAAAAGAATTAAAACAACGCGATCATCATGTTATTTTGGTAGATTATCAACCAACAAGCGAAATGATGGTTATTGATTTTGCTTCAAAAATCAAAAAAAGATTGCCAGAAAATATCGACTTATTCTCGTTGCGATTGCAAGAAACAGAAACTTCTTTTGCAGAGTGGTTTGCTAGTGATAACTAGTCAATGTGATAATTAAACAATAAAATTTAATATAACAATTATTTAAATACTTCGCCTTAAGACTTTAGACAAAAACATCACTTTCCATTAAAAGTATTCATAGTATTTGCCATTCCTGCAGTTCCAAAAGATGTAATTACATTACAAGAAACAGGTAATCTTTCTATCAATTCACTTTCTTCTTCTTTACTCCATTTGCTCAGAACAAAATCTACCTGTCTTCCTTTAGAGTAATTTGATCCAACACCAAATCGAAATCTCGGATATGTAGTTGTGTTTAATTTTTCTTGAATGTCTTTCAACCCGTTATGTCCTCCTGCAGAACCTTTTCCTTTTAATCTGATGGTTCCAAAATCAATATTTAAATCGTCTGTAACAATTAATGTATTTTCTATGGATACCTTTTCTTTCTCCATCCAATATTTTACTGCTTTTCCGCTTAAATTCATAAACGTACTTGGTTTTAGCAATATAAAAATTCTTCCTTTAAAACGAAAGTTAGCTACATCTCCTAGTTTATCCGTTTCAAAAGTTACTTTATTGTCTTTTGCTAAAGCGTCTACTATTTTGAAACCAATATTATGACGCGTATTGTCGTATTGTTCTCCAATATTTCCTAAACCAACGATTAAAAATTTCTTCATAGTATACAAAAATAAAAAAAGCGTTACAATAAGTAACGCTTTTTTAATATTTAGAATATTTTATATTTATTCTGATGCTGCTGGAGCTTCTGTTGCTGCTTCTTCAACTTCTTCTTCTTCCTCTTCAGCTGTTGCATTACGAGACATTCTTACTTGTGCAACTACTGTGTTTGCTGGATGTAAAAACGTACAGTTTTTGTTATCAATATCGGTAACAAATAATTTACTTCCGATTTTTAATTTAGAAATATCTGCATTAAAAAAATCTGGCAAATCACCTGGTAATGCTTTTACTCTTAATTTACGCTTTGGAAAACGTAAAGATCCTCCATTTAAAACACCTGGAGCTTTTCCTACTAAATGTACAGGAATATCCATAGTAACTTCTTTATCATCAAATAATTGATAAAAATCTATATGTAAGATTTTATCTGTAACAGGATGAAACTGAATGTCTTGTAAAATAGCAGCTATTTTTTTGCCACCTAATTCAATCGTTGCTGTATAAACGTTTGGAGTATACACAAGATTTTTAAATGCAATTTCTTCTGCTGAAAAATGCAATGGTTTGTCTCCTCCGTATATAACGCAAGGAACCTGACCAGCATTACGTAAGGCTTTCGTTGCTACTTTACCTACGCTTTCTCTTTGAGATCCTTTGATTGTAATTGATTTCATTACTTTTATTTAATTATTATTTGTTTACATTAAAAATTGTCCGCTAATGCTAGTATTGTCTTGAACTTTGTGCATAACATCTGCGAATAAAGGGGCGCAAGATACAACTTTTATTTTAGAACTTGCTCTTTTTAAAGGAATTGTATCAGACACTATTAATTCAATTAAACTAGAACTTTCTATACGTTCAATTGCAGTTCCAGAAAGCAACGGATGTGTACAAATTGCTCTTACACTTTTTGCTCCTCTTTCCATCATTAAATCTGCTGCTTTTGCTAGTGTTCCTCCAGTATCTATCATGTCATCAACCAAAATAACATTCTTACCTGTTACTTCACCAATCAATTCCATATGAGAAATTACATTGGCTTTTTTACGTTGTTTATAACAAATTACAACATCAGAATCTAAGTATTTAGAATACGCATACGCTCTTTTTGATCCGCCCATATCTGGAGACGCAATAGTTAAATCATCTAATTCTAATGATTTTACGTAAGGTAAAAAGATGGTTGAAGCAAATAAATGATCTACAGGTTTTTCAAAAAACCCTTGAATTTGATCTGCATGTAAATCCATCGTCATAATTCTTGTTGCTCCTGCTGCTTGAATTAAATTGGCTACTAATTTTGCGCCAATAGCAACTCTTGGTTTGTCTTTTCTGTCCTGTCTTGCCCAACCAAAATAAGGCATTACTGCGGTTACATGTCTTGCTGATGCTCTTTTTGCAGCATCAATCATTAATAACATTTCCATTAAATTATCTGCTGATGGAAATGTAGAGCCAATAATAAAAACGCGCCTACCTCGAATAGATTCTTCAAAAGCTGGCTGAAATTCGCCATCACTAAAATGAGTTACTGTTACTTTACCTAATTCTGTGCCGTATTCTTTGGCAATTTTTTCTGCTAATTCTATACTTTGAGAACAGGCAAAAATCTTTGGACTTAATTGACTTGAAGGCATTTAGTTGTGTTTTGTTATGAGTTAGTGTGTTGTGTGATGCAAAAATAAAAATATTTACTGAGTTGAGTTGATTTTTTTGCTTTAATACTGATTTTATTTTTTAGATTTGCAGTCTAATTATTGCTCGAGTGGCGGAATTGGTAGACGCGCTGGATTCAAAATCCAGTTTTTTCGGAAGTGTGGGTTCGATTCCCACCTCGAGTACAAGAAAACCTCAACTTTTAAAGTTGAGGTTTTTTATTTTAATCTTAAATAAAACTTTCTTTAAGCTTTAAACAATCAATGTTTTTAAAAAAATGTATTAATTTAACAGCACAATAAAATACAACATTACATGAATTGGATTCTTATCGGAGAAACCGCTTATATACTTTTAGTAATTTTTGTCATCTTTAGAGTGTTGTACGATACACGAAGCAGCACAAAAGCATTGGCATATATCTTGTTTATTGTACTTGTGCCAATTATTGGAATGATTTTCTATTTTTCAGTCGGAATAAATTACAGAAAACGAAAGCTGTATTCTAAAAAAATTGTGGAAGATGATTCGCTTCGTAAACACATCATAAATAAAATGAATGCTTATTCTGATGCAATAAGTAATTCAGGATTAATTCTGCAAAAAAGTAAAACTTTAACTGAGTTTATTCGCAATGCGGGCAATAGTCCATTAACGGCAAACAACCAAGTAAAACTCTTAATAAATGGCGATGATAAATTTCCAGAATTATTAAAAGAACTCGAAAAAGCAACGTCTCATATTCATATTGAATATTATATTTATGAAGACGATATTACAGGAAATCAAGTTGCAGACATTCTAATAAAGAAAGCAAAATCTGGTGTAGAAGTCCGTTTTTTATACGACGATTTTGGAAGCCATAGTTTAGGGGAATCATTCGTTAAAAAATTACAAGATGCTGGCGTACAAACTGCGCCTTTCTACAAAATAAGATGGTATGCTTTTGCCAACAGATTAAATTACAGAAATCATAGAAAGATTATTATTATTGATGGAATAGTTGGTTTTGTTGGTGGTATAAATATGAGTGACAAATACCGAAACGATTTTAAGAAAGAAAATCATTTGTTTTGGCGAGACACGCATTTAATGATTAAAGGGCAAGCTACAGCTTATTTACAATATTTATTTATGGGCGATTGGAATTTTTGTAGCGCAACACCTTTTGAATATTCCGAGACCTATTTTATTGACAGTACAAATCAAGAAGACATTAAAAATGAAGTTGTTCAAATTGCAGCTTCTGGTCCAGATAGCAATCAACCAGTTATATTTTATTCCCTTTTAGAGGCAATTAATTCTGCCCAAAAAAGCATTTATATAACTAGTCCATATTTTATACCAGACGAAAGTTTGATGGACGCTTTAATTATTGCCATTCAAGGCGGATTAGATGTTAAGATTATTATTCCTGGTATTTCAGATTCTAAAATGGTAAATGCTGCAGCAAGTGCATATTATACAGAATTGCTTCAATTTGGAGCAAAAATTTACAAGTATAATAAAGGATTTGTTCACGCAAAAACGATGGTTATAGATGATGATATTGCAATTGTAGGTTCTGCAAATATGGATTACAGAAGTTTTGATCTAAATTTTGAAGTAAATGCAATAGTGTATAGCAAAAAAATAGCAGCACAACTTATTGAAGCTTTTGAAAACGATTTAAAAGCATCTGATCAAATTGATGCAAAAACATGGATAAATAGACCAAAATATGTTCATTTATGGGAAAAGTTAGTCCGTTTATTATCTCCCTTTTTGTAGTTCTTTAAATTTCATAAACTCCTTTAGAAAGTTGAACACTGTAGAAAGAACATTGATTAGAAAATTGATTGTTATATGTAAATTCAATCTCTTTTTTAAAGGAATATATTTCACTTTTTTTAACGATGTTAATTGTACATCCACCAAAACCTCCACCCATCATTCTTGCGCCAATAACAGCAGGATTTTCTTTTGCTTTTTCTACCAAAAAATCCAATTCAATACAACTTACTTTGTATTGATTTTGTAAACCATTATGAGATTCAAATAACAATTGCCCAAATGCTTTTAGCTGATTTCCTTTCAATGCTTTTGATGCATCTAACACTCTTTTATTTTCTTGAATTACATACAATCCTTTTTCAAAATCTTCTTTAGAAATTTGACTTTTTAGCTGATTCAACTCTTCTTCTTTAACTTCTCTTAATGAAGAAATACCAAGGATTGATGCGATTTTTTCGCAAACAGTTCTTCTATCATTATAAGCACTTTCTGCCAAACTGTGTTTTACGTTTGTGTTTATTAGAAGGATTTCATAGTCTTTAAAATCAATTTCAAAAACAGTAGCTTCTAAACTTTTACAATCTAATAATAACGCTGAATTTTCTTGACCAAACATACTTGCATATTGATCCATAATTCCGCATTTAACATTGGCGAAATTATGTTCTGCTTTTTGCGAAATAAAAATCATTTCTTGTTTTGAAATCCCTAAATTAAAAAGGGAATTCAACCCAAAAACAATGCTGTTTTCTAATGCTGCAGAAGAAGACAATCCTGCTCCGGCAGGAATATTTCCTCCAAAAACAATATTAAAATTACTTCCAATTTTATGTTTCTTAAGAATTTCAGCAATAACTCCCAATACATAATTTTTCCAACCACCATTTTTTAACGGAGAAATATTTTCTAGAGAAAACTCAAATGATTCATGAACATCAACTGCAAAAACAGCGCACATTTTGTTATTGCTTTTCTGAATTGCAGAAACAATTCCTTTATCAATTGCCGCAGGAAAAACAAAACCTTTATTATAATCGGTATGTTCTCCAATCAAATTTATTCTACCTGGAGCAAAAGTTAAAACAGGATTTGAAGTGTGTTTTTCTTGAAATTTTGTTAAAACAAATTGTATCAATTCTTTGTTGGTCATATAAAAACTAACTTAAAAAAACCTCAACTAGAAAGTTGAGGCTTTTAGTATTAATAAGTGTCTTTTATCCAATTATAAGGCTTGCGTTTTACCCACATTCCACGTGTAAAATCTGGAAAATCTTGTGGCGCTCCGTTGTTTTCTATTGACGCTTCAGAAAGCGGTGTAATTGCGCTCCAAGCAGCTGCATCATAAGCATCTAAAGGTGGCGCAATATTACGTTTTGCCGATTCTACAAAAGCATTAATTACAAAGAAATCCATTCCGCCATGACCAGCGCCTTGTGCGTGTTCTCCAAATTTTTTCCAAAGTGGATGATCGTATTTTTCTAACCATTCTTTAGATTCGTCCCAACGATGAGGTTTCGATTTTCCTTCAATATACATTCTATCACCATCTTTTTCCCAAAGTCCTTCTGTTCCTTGAACTCTAAATCCTAAAGAATACGGTCTTGGCGAATTACAATCGTGAGTTACAATAATAGTTTCGCCATTTGTTGTTTCTATGGTTGATGTAATAATATCACCTTGCTTCCATTTTAATTTTGCATTTGGATGTTCTTTTCCTCCATTATCAACAATATATTTGTTTAATCCTCTTGCTTTTGTTGCGTGAGATGTTAGCGACATAAATCTGTTTCCTCTGTTTACATCACACATTATTGCCATTGGTCCAACTCCGTGCGTTGGATACACATCTGCATTTCTTAATAAAGAATGTTGTGTTCTCCAAGCAGATTCTGAAATTCCTTTTTCTCCAAACTCCACTCCTTTTCCGTAAGCAGACTTTCCGTCATTAAATTTAACAAAACGCAAATCGTGTTGATATCCACATCTAAAATGTAATAATTCTCCAAATAGATTTTGTTTTACCATGTTTAAAACAGCCAAAACATCTCTACGGTAATTTACATTTTCAAGAATCATCATATGCGTTCCTGTTTCTTCGTGAGTATTTACCAAATCCCAACATTCTTCCATTGTATTTGCCGCAGAAACTTCTAAACCAGCGTAAACCCCAGCCAACATTGCGTCTTTTGCCATGCGAGTATGCCACAACCAAGGCGTAGAAATAATTACAGCATCAACATCATCTAAGGCTAATAAATTTTTATAATCTAGATCGTTTTTACCAAAAATTTTAGGCTTCTTTTCTCCCGCTTTATCAATTCTATCTAAAGCTATTTTAATTCTTCTAGAATCGGTATCACAAATTGCAGTAACCAAAACATCGTCTCTTAATAACACATTATTTAAGTGGTTGGTTCCTCGTAAACCAACACCAATTAATCCTACTTTTAATTTTTCATCTTTATAAGGATTATTTGATGCAAATGATAAACTTGGAGACATTGCTATTCCTGTGCCAATAATCGCTGATTTTTTTATAAAATCTCTTCTAGAACTCATATTATTTTGATTAGTTAATAATTGTGTGATATATTTTCAAACTCTTCCAAATTTATAAATATTATTTAGGTTTAAGAATACTGAGCATAACTTTTTTAATATATTTGATTTTCTAAAAACATTTTTAATGGACGAATTTCTTTTATATGTAAAAATGGGACTAAATCATGTGCTAGATTTTTCTGCATACGATCATATTCTTTTTTTAATTGCCCTGGCTGTTATTTTTGAATTTCATCAACTTAAAAAAGTACTGTGGTTGATTACATTATTTACAATTGGGCACAGTTTAACATTGGCTTTATCTGCGTATGGAGTTTTAAAAGTTGATGTTGCCATTGTAGAGTTTTTAATCCCGTTAACTATTTTTATTACTGGAATTGCAAATATTTACAACTTAGGAAAATTAGCAAATAGCAAAGGTACTATCAACTTAGTTTTTGCGTTATTTTTTGGATTAATTCACGGTTTAGGATTCTCTAATTACTTTAGAATGATGATTGGTAGAGAGGAAGATAAATTAATGCCGTTGATAGAATTTGCATTAGGAATTGAATTATCGCAAGTAATTATTGTTTTAGGAATTTTAATTGTTGGTTCTTTAATGCAATCTATTCTTAAGGTTACAAAAAGAGATTGGATTATGGTTACCTCGTCTATTGTAATTGGTTTTGTAATACCAATGATGATAGAACGCGTTTTTTGGTAAAAAATTAACGCTTCAACTTTATAAAAGAAACTACATTAGCTGCATGAATAAAAAGCAACATAAATACGATACTGCTTATTTGAAGATGGCTCAAGAATGGGCAAAATTATCGCATTGCGAACGCAAACAAGTTGGCGCTTTAATTGTAAAAGACCGTATGATTATTTCTGACGGATTTAACGGAACTCCAACCGGTTTCGAAAATTTTTGTGAGGACGAAGATAATTACACCAAATGGTATGTATTACACGCAGAAGCAAATGCTATTTTAAAAGTAGCTTCTTCTACACAATCTTGTAACGGCGCAACGTTATACATAACGATGTCGCCCTGCAAAGAGTGTAGCAAACTTATACATCAAGCTGGTATAAAAAGGGTTGTGTACGCAAACTCTTACAAAGACGAAACAGGTTTACAATTCTTAAAAAAAGCTGGCGTAGAACTAATGCAGTTAACAAATGAAAGATAAAAATTATTTACCACTTTACTTTGCTTTTGCAGTTGTAATAGGCGTTTTAATAGGTACTTTCTTTAACGGAAATAATTCCTATAACAACTTCTTTGCAAAAAAATCTTCGAACGAAGTAAAAATAAAACGCTTAATAGATTACATCCAAAGAGATTATGTAGATAGCGTAGATACTGATAATTTATTAGATGGTGCTATTACACAAGTCTTAGGTAAATTAGATCCACATTCTGTTTACATTCCAAAAGAAAACTTGCAAGAAATTACAGAAAATATGCAAGGTAATTTTGTAGGAATTGGTGTTCAGTTTAGAATGATAAAAGATTCTATTACGGTAATTCAACCCATAAAAGGTGGACCAAGTATTAAAGCAGGAATTAAAGCAGGAGACAGAATTTTAATGGCAAATACTGATACTTTATTTGGCAAAAAATACAATACAAATGCCATTCCTAAATTTTTAAAAGGAAAAACAAATACAGCTATTGATTTACAAGTTTATAGAAAATCGAATGATTCTTTGTTTACAATTTCTATAAAAAGAGGAAAAGTTGCCATTAAAAGTGTCGATGTTTCTTATATGATAAATGAGTCTATTGGTTATATTAAATTAGAGCGTTTTGCAAGAACATCATACGAAGAATTTAAAACTGCCTTAACAACACTTCAAAAAAGAGGAATGACAGATTTAGTGTTAGACCTCAGAGGAAATGGTGGCGGATATGTAGATATTGCAACTAGTATTGTTGATGAATTTTTAGAAGATGGAAAACTAATTGTTTTTACAAAAGATAATAAAGGTAATGTAGATGAATCGTATGCAACAAATCGTGGCACTTTTCAAAATGGCGGATTGTATATTTTGATCGACCAAAATTCTGCTTCGGCTTCAGAAATTGTTGCGGGTGCTCTACAAGATAATGATCGCGGAACAACAATCGGAAGACGTTCTTTTGGCAAAGGGTTAGTACAAGAAGAATTAGATTTAGGTGATGGTTCTGCTGTCCGTTTAACAATTGCACGTTATTATACGCCAACTGGTAGATCCATTCAAAAACCATACGAAAAAGGTAAAAAAAGAAACTATTCTAGAGATTTAAATAATAGAATTGAAAACGGAGAATTACTTAATAAAGATAGTATAAAAGTGGTTGATTCTTTAAAGTTTACAACGCCAAAAGGAAAGATTGTTTATGGCGGTGGTGGAATTATTCCCGACGTTTTTGTTGCTGTTGATACAACATCCTATTTAAACACTTTCTATTTTAATACCATTCAGAACTTTGCTTTTGATTTGGTGGATGTTAACAGAAAAGAATTGTCAAAAAACAGTTTAGATAGTTTTATCAAAAATTATGACATCAACAAACCGTATAACGAGTATTTAGAAAGCATCAACACCACTCTAAAAGATTCTAGAAGACGTTATGCAAAGCGATTTAAACCTTCAAAAAAAATTGAACAAACCATAAAAGAATATTTAAAAGCAACAATTGCAAGTCAAATTTATGGCGACGATGGTTTTTATAGAGTGATACAATCTGATGATAAAATGCTGCAAAAAGTGTTAGAGTTGGAAAGTAACAATTAATGCCGTTTCTTTGTGACAATGAATCTTGAAATTCCAAAAAACAAAAAAGTATACTTTGCTTCCGATCAGCATTTAGGAGCGCCAACTTCAGAAGCAAGTTTTCCAAGAGAACAAAAATTTGTTGCTTGGTTAAACGAAATAAAAGAAGATGCAGCTGCAATTTTTTTATTGGGCGATTTATTTGATTTTTGGTTTGAATATAAAACTGTTGTTCCGAAAGGATTTGTAAGAGTTTTAGGAAAATTAGCAGAAATAAAAGACAGCGGAATTCCGATTTATTTTTTTGTAGGAAATCATGATTTATGGATGAAAGATTACTTTGAAAAAGAATTGAACATCCCTGTATATCACAAACCTCAAGAATTTACATTTAACAACACTACTTTATTTATTGGTCATGGCGATGGTTTAGGTCCTGGAGACAAAGGCTACAAACGCATGAAAAAAGTATTTACTTTTCCTTTATTTCAATGGCTATTTAAATGGCTGCATCCAGACTTAGGAATGCGATTAGGACAATATATGTCGGTTAAAAACAAATTGATTTCTGGCGAAGAAGATGCTGTATTTTTAGGCGAAGAAAATGAATGGTTAGCACAATATTGCAAACGCAAACTAGAAACCAAACACTACGATTATTTTGTATTTGGGCACAGACATTTACCTTTAGATATTCAGTTAACAGAAAACTGCAAATACATTAATTTAGGCGATTGGATTGGTCATTTTACGTATGGCGTTTTTGAAGAAAACAAACTTTCTCTAAAGAAATTTAATCTTCAAGAAAGCAACAAGGATTAACATTTAAAACCTCTGCTATTTCTAACAAACGTTTAATATCTAGCTTTGTTTTGCCCGTTTCAATTTTAAAATACCCGTTAAAAGACAAATGTAATTTAAGAGCTAAATCCTTTTGAGAAATTCCTAACTCTTGTCTTTTTTGTACTATCCGTTCTAAAACTTTAGTAGTTTCTGTTTCTATTTTTTCCTTTCCCATATTCTTATATATATATATATATATATATTGCTTTTTTTCTTTCTACCAAAATTACTGAAAAAATGTGAATAAAATTTTTCCAATTTGGAATACCCATTTTCCGTGAGAAGAATTCTACCCCATAAATGGGTATTCCAAAAAGGGAATTAAAAGATTAGGTTATAAAAAAAACAATTACAAACTTTACAATGTAAAAAATTGCAAAAACCTTACTTAAGATTGCTATGGAAAAGAAAAAAACCTCTGCTTATAAAACTTTAAGAACAAAAATATCTTACATAAATGTTTCACCTTAAAACGCAACTATTATGACATAGCTACACAATACAAACAGAGGGAAGTGTTACAAAAGTAATACACTTCGTAGAATTTAAAAAATATATAATAATAAATCAATAGCCTAAAAAAGGTGAAAATTGATTTCTAATACACATTTAAAAATGAAAAAATTTTATAAATTAAGCATACTGTGCTTTTTAACAATTGGAATTATGTTTTTCTCTTGTACTAAAGAAAACACAACAAATATCTTAGAGGAAACCTCTATTGCACCAGAAATGATGGCATTTTATCAGTCAGATGATTATAAAAATTCATTATATGTGAGTTATGAGATAAATCATGATTTATCTCGAATTACTACGTATGAAGATAAAAAGAATAACCTAAAAGTGCCAATTTTAAATATTGTTTTTGAAAAAAATGGAAAAAAAATAGGAGTATTGCATGCTGTATTAATGACAGATTTTACTACAAACAAGGTTTTGCCTAATAATAATAATTATGCCATGATTTTGAAAGATTTATCTAAGTATGATTTTGAAAAAAATGAAGGAGTAATTTCCATGAGAGATGTTAATTATGATAATGAAATATTTTACAATTACAATATTAAGGATAAGAAAATTATTGAAGTAGAAAAAAGAAAAATCCCTAGGGAAACTTTAGCTAAATACGGGTATATTTCAAAAGAAAAATTATTAGCTAAATTTCCAGAAGAGTGCTCTGGTGGAGATGACGGAAATGTGAGCTGGGGAGAATGTTATACCTGTCTGAGAACAGTTTGTACAAGTGATTCTCAAAGCGGCGGATGTTTAGAAGCATTGTTACTTACTAATTTTTCAGGAGCAATAGCAGGTTTGGGACCAATTGGAGATGCTAGTTTTGCTGTTTCATGTGTCATTATTGCTTCTATTTATTAGCTATGGAATTATTTTATAAAATATTAAGTATTCTATTTGTTCTTTTTATTATTATTGCTACTGTTTATATTAGATTTGTGTTTTTAAATAAAATCAGAAAAGATAAAATAAAAGACAAATCCCTATATATATGGGTTCCCTTTGGGTATTTATATTATTTTTTTAAAAAGCTTATCAATAAGTAAATAATACTGACTCTTTAAATCTTATTACTCATGAATACTAATAGAAAATTTACTTGGGTTTTATTTTTATCTGTTACGGTAATTTTTGTTTTTTTCGGAACCTTGGTTGTAAACAACATTCTGAAATTTGATAAAATTTGGAAACAGAGTAAAAATAATAAAATTGTTATTACAGCAAAAAATCAAAAAGTACTTAATTTGAAAACGAATAACAATGAGTATATTAATTTGTCTGAAAAGAATAAATTTATTCATTATTGGGCAACCTGGTGCAAACCTTGTGTTAGAGAATTAAAACAGTTTGATAGTTTACTGCTAAATAAGCGAAATTATAGTTTTTATTTTATCTCTGATGAGGAAAAAGATGTTGTACAGAAATTTCTTAAAAAAAATAATTTCACTAACGTACCTTTTTATTTGGTTAATCCAAAAGATAATGTTTTTGAAGTAGATATCTATCCGACAACATTTTACAAAAAAAATAAAGATTCTTTATTTACTCGAATTGTTGGAGTTCAAGATTGGACTCCCTTTTTCGAAGAGAAAAAAAAGGAATAGAGTGTTTTAAATATTTTCGTAAAACTCCCAAACAAAATTTTGGGAGTTTTTTACACTTCTATTCCATACATTTACTGTACATGATTAATGTTTATATTTTTTAAAATTCCTTCATTTTATTTCTATAATTGTATTATTTCAGAATAAAAACAAGGAGGTAAAAGTATTATTTACACCTAATAATTCAAGAATTGTTTATTTAGTGCTTCAGGGGTTTCTCTCTCAAGATATAAACTATCGATTAAAACAACAGAAGCTTGAGTGTTGATTTTAAAGACAACAAACTTGCTCTAAAGCAACTATAAATAACTCTCTTTTCACATTCTTTTAACCAAACCTTTAGCATTCTTTTAACAAGAAAAAAATCGCTATTATTGTAGCTTTGTTTCCAATAAATTTTTATCAAACTTAAATTACTAAAATGATAGAGCAACAAATGAATGTAGATGTAAGAGCAATCAATGAAAAGATTGAAAGAGAAAGTGCCTTTATAGACATTTTAACCTTAGAAATGAACAAGGTTATTGTCGGTCAGAAAGACATGGTAGAAAGGTTGTTAATTGGTTTGTTAGGAAACGGACATATTCTTCTTGAAGGTGTTCCGGGTTTGGCAAAAACATTAGCAATTAACACATTATCTAAAGCGGTTCAAGCTTCTTTTAGTAGAGTTCAGTTTACGCCAGATTTATTACCTGCGGATGTTGTTGGAACCATGATTTACAACATGAAAGAAAATGATTTCATGATTAAAAAAGGACCAATTTTTGCAAATTTTGTATTGGCGGATGAGATTAACAGAGCGCCAGCAAAAGTGCAATCTGCTTTATTAGAAGCCATGCAAGAACGTCAAATTACAATTGGTGATGAAACCTTTAAGTTAGACGAACCTTTTTTAGTAATGGCAACACAAAATCCGGTAGAACAAGAAGGTACGTATCCTTTACCAGAAGCACAAGTTGACCGTTTTATGTTGAAAGTAGTAATTGATTATCCAAAAATTTCTGATGAGCAAACCATTATGCGTCAGAATTTAAACAACGATTTTATTACTGTAAATCCTGTAATTTCTGTAGAACAAATTTTAAAAGCTCGTGAAGTTGTTAATGAGGTTTACATGGATGAAAAAATTGAAAAATACATTCTAGATATCATTTTTGCAACACGTTATCCAGATAAATATAACTTACCTAACTTAAATGCTTTGATTAGTTTTGGAGCTTCTCCTCGTGGAAGCATCAACTTAGCAAAAGCTGCAAAATGTTACGCTTTTATCAAACGAAGAGGTTATGTAATTCCTGAAGATGTTAGAGCAGTTGTACACGATGTTTTGCGTCACAGAATCGGAATTACTTACGAAGCTGAAGCAGAAAATATCACTTCAGAAGATATAATAAACAGCATTATTAACGAAGTTGAAGTTCCGTAAATGAGTTTGCAGTAAAAATCAGTAACAGTTGGCAGTTGCTTACTCTTACTGAAATTTGCTAATGAAAACTGTTTACTGAAAACCGTAACTGAATACTGTTTACTGAATACTGCTACTGAATACTGTTTACTGAAACAATGGATACAAAAGAAATACTTAAAAAAGTACGAAAAATAGAGATTAAGACACGTCGGTTGTCTGATCATATTTTTGGTGGCGAATATCATTCGACTTTCAAAGGTCGTGGTATGACGTTTTCTGAAGTACGTCAATATCAATATGGCGATGACATTAGAGCTATTGACTGGAATGTTACTGCGCGTTACAACGAACCTTATGTAAAAGTTTTTGAAGAAGAACGAGAATTAACCATGGTTTTAATGGTAGATATTTCTGGTTCTGAATTCTTTGGAACAAATCAACAATTTAAAAGAGACACCGCAACAGAAATTGCAGCAACATTGGCTTTTTCTGCAATTCTAAACAATGACAAAGTTGGACTGATTTTATTTTCTGATCAAGTAGAATTATACATTCCGCCAAAAAAAGGAAAAAGTCATGTGTTAAGAATCATCAGAGAATTAATTGAGTTTAAACCAAAAAGTAAAAAAACAAACATCAATGAAGCGTTGAAATTTTTATCAAATGTGATGAAAAAGAAAGCTATTGTTTTTTTATTATCAGATTTTATGGATGATGATTACGAACAAACATTAAAAATTGCAGGAAGAAAACACGATGTTACAGGAATCAAAATTTTTGACAAACACGATGCCGAAATTCCGAATTTAGGAATTGTACCCATGCAAGATGCAGAAACTGAAAAAATACAATTGGTAAATACAAGTTCTAAAAATATTAGAAGAAATTACAAAGCAAACGCATTGCGTTTACACGATTATTATACAAAAACATTTAGCAAATCTGGAGCTGGAACAATTACAACTCGTGTGGATGAAGATTATGTGAAAAAATTATTAGGCTATTTTAAACACAAAGGATAAACAATAAAAAAATGTCTCCTCGAACAGAGTCGAGAGGTTAATTAGGTCTTGGCTCCGCTCGACCAGACAAAACGAAAATGAAACAAAAATTATTTTACATATTATTATTATTTTCAATTGCAACATTTGCACAAAGTATTCCTGTTGTAAAAGCAGAAATTGACACGACCAGTATTAGAATTGGCGAGCAATTTGAATTTAAAATAACGGTTAACGACACCGCTAATGTGATCATTCCTAAGCTAGAAAACCTAACTGGTTTAGAAATTATAGAAGATAAAAAAATTGATACGTTAAAAAATCAATTGATTAAAAAATACATTTTAACAAGTTTTGATAGCGGTGCTTATTACATTCCGCAACAACAAATATTTATCCGTCAGAAATTATTTTTAACAGATTCTTTGTTGATAAATGTTGCAACAGTTGCCATAGATACCACAAAACAAAAAATGTTTCCAATAAAATCAATTCAAAAAGAACCGTATCAGTTTGATGATTTTAAACCGTATTTATGGTATGTTTTAATTGCATTCGTTGTTCTTGGATTGATTTTATATTTCGTTCTAAGAAAGAAAAAAGAAGTTGTTGAAGAAGAAGTAATTCCTGCTTTACCACCTTATGAAGAAGCGATTCAGAAATTACAAGAATTGGATGAGAAATTATTGTGGCAAAACAATAAGGTTAAAGAATATTATAGTGAGTTAACAGAAATTGTAAGAGGGTTTATAGAACGTGAACTAAAAGTGCCAGCGTTAGAATCTACAACAGATGAATTGATAGAAACTTTAACTGATTTTAATGATTCAAAATCAATTTCAACCACAAAAGAAAACATCAAAAAATTAAGAGATTTGTTACGAGAAGCGGATTTGGTGAAATTTGCAAAATCGAAACCAATGTCTGAGCAAATTGAAGCAAATAGAAAAGAAGCTGAAGAAGTTGTGAATGAATTAAAACCAGAAGCAATAAAAACTCCTGAAACTAAAACCGAAGATGATGAACTGGAGTAATTTTGAGTTTCATAGTCCAGAGTTTTTCTGGTTGTTTGCGCTAATTCCGTTAGTAATTCTTTGGCGTGTTTTGGTTCGTAAAAAAAGTTCGGCAACATTAACAATACCAAGTGTAAAAGGTTTTAAAGCAGAACAATCAATCATTGGTAAATTAAAACCAATGTTATTTATATTAAGAATAAGTGCATTGTGTCTTTTAATTTTAGCTTTGGCAAGACCAAGAAATGTTGCTGTAAGTAAAAAAACAAAAACAAACAGAGGAATTGATATTGTAATGGCAATTGATGTTTCTGCAAGTATGTTGGCAAGAGATTTAAAACCTAACAGATTAGAAGCTTTAAAAGTAGTTGCTACCGATTTTGTAAATCAAAGACCAAATGATAGAATCGGAATTGTTTTATACGCTGGAGAAAGTTTTACGCAAACGCCAATTACAAGTGATAAAGGAATTGTAAAAAGAACCATTTCTGAAATTAAATGGGGACAATTAGAAGGCGGAACAGCAATTGGAATGGGATTAGGTTCTGCTGTAAACAGATTAAAAGAAAGCAAAGCAAAAAGTAAAGTCATAATTTTATTGACAGACGGTGTAAATAATTCTGGATTTATCGATCCGAAAACAGCAACAGAATTAGCAAAAGAACTGTCTATAAAAGTATATACCATTGGAATTGGAACAAACGGAATGGCAGATTTCCCTGCTTTTAAAGACCCAAGAACTGGTCAATTGCAATTTAGAAAACAGCAAGTAGAAATTGATGAAGAACTGCTAAAACACATTGCAAACGAAACAGAAGGAAAATATTTTAGAGCAACAGACAACACAGAGTTAAAAGCAATTTACGACGAGATTAACAAGTTAGAAAAAACAAAAATAGAAGAGTTTAAATACTATAATTATCAAGAATTATACAGAAATTTAGTGCTTCTAGCATTAGGATTATTAGTTTTAGAATTTTTATTAAAAAACACACTATTTAAAAGTTTCATTTAAAGATGTATCAAATAGAAGAACCAATATATTTTTATTATCTAGCAATTATTCCGGCAATAATTGTAGTATTTCTATTGGCTTTTTGGTGGAAAAAAAGAACTCAGAAAAAATTTACAGATCGTGTTTTATTAGAAAAATTAGCTCCAAATACATCTACTTTTAAATCCGTTTTAAAGTTGGTTTTTTTAGTAATTGGTTTTGGTTTTCTAATTATTTCTTTGGTAAACCCTAAAATGGGAACCAAATTAAAAACAGTAAAACGAGAAGGTGTAGATGTTGTTTTTGCGTTGGATGTTTCTAAAAGTATGTTGGCAGAAGACATTGCGCCAAACAGATTAGAAAAAGCAAAACAAATTATTTCTAAAATTATTGATAAATTAGGAAGCGATAGAGTTGGTATTATTATTTATGCAGGAAATTCGTATCCGCTTTTACCAATAACAACAGATCATGCGGCTGCAAAAATGTTTTTACAAAATGCAAATCCAGATATGGTTTCTAGTCAAGGAACAGCCATCAACGAAGCATTAAATTTGGCAAAAACCTATTATAATAATGATGAACAAACCAATCGTTTTTTAATTATTATTTCTGACGGAGAAGATCATCAAGAAGACACAAAACAAGTTGCCCAAAACATGTCTAAAGAAGGTATAAAAGTATATACAATTGGTGTTGGAACAGAAAAAGGTGGCCCAATTCCGATGAAAGTTAGCGGTTCTTTAATTGGTTATAAAAAACACAAAGGAGAAACGGTAATTACTAAAAGAATGCCAGAAATGTTAGAAGCAATTGCAAATGCAGCTAGCGGAAGATATATTGATGGAAACAAAACCGAAAAACCAGTTGATTTTATTGAAGAACTAATTGCAAATGCACAAAAAAACGAATTTGAAACCAAACAATTTTCAGATTATAAAGACCAATTTCAGTGGTTTATTGGGCTTGGAATTTTCTTTTTGTTAATTGATGTTTTCTTTTTAGACAAGAAAACAAAATGGGTTAAAAAAATCGATTTATTTAACGAGCACTAAATACAAAATTATGAAAGTACATTATTCATTTTTACTGTTTCTGATGTTTTTTACATCACTTTTAACCGCTCAAGAAGTTAAAGATTCTATCGCTTTACAAAGAGAAGCAAGAAGTTTGTTAAGAGAAGGAAACGAATTATATCAGCAAGAAAAATACACAGACGCAAGTGTGTTATTTAAAAAAGCTTTAGAAAAAAGCTCGACTTATAAAAAGGCGAGTTATAATTTAGGGAACGCTTTATATCAACAAAAAAACTTTAAAGAAGCCGTGCCGCAATACGAAGTTTCTGCAAAAAGTGCTGAAGACAAATATACAAAAGCTGAGTCTTTTCATAATATTGGGAATGCTGCGATGGAGCAAAAACAATATCAACAAGCGGTAGATGCTTATAAAAATGCATTGAGAAACAATCCGAATGATGATGAAACTCGTTATAATTTAGCCGTTGCTAAAGAATTGTTGAAAAAAGAAAACGAGAAAAATAAAGATAAAAAAGACGACAAGAAGGACGATAAGAAAAAGGATAACAAAGACAAAAAAGATAATAAAGATAAAAAAGGCGACAAAGATAAAAACGACGATAAAGGAGATCAAAAGAAAGACGATAAGAAGGACGACAAAAAGAACGATAAAAAAGACGGAGATAAGGACAAAGATCAAAAAGATAAGAAAAATCCAAACGATCAAAAAAATAATCCGCAAAATCCTAAGCCAAAAAAGGGAAATATGACACCTCAACAAATTAAACAATTGTTAGAAAGTTTAAACAACGAGGAAAAGAAAACCCAAAAGAAAATGAATGTTAAAAAATCTAAAGGAACTAAAGTTAAGCAAGAAAAAGATTGGTAATTTCTGTTTTAATTTTTTTTAAAAGATATTATTTTTGACGATCAAAAAAATGAAAAACAAAAGTATTTACATTGTTCTATTTCTGAGTTTTATAGCTCAATCTATTTTTGCTCAAGTAGCCTTTAAAACTACTGTGAGCAAAAGTAAATTAGGTGTTAATGAACGCTTTAGAATTGTATTTTCTATTAACAAACAAGGAGCGGATAATTTTTCGCCGCCAAGTTTTAAAGATTTTAAAGTTGTTGCTGGTCCAAGTCAATCTGTAAATCAATCTTGGATAAACGGAGATGTAAGCTTTTCGCAATCGTACACGTATATTGTTGAACCAAAAGCTGTTGGAACGTTTTTAATTTCTGGAGCAACAATTCAATTAAACGGAAAAACTCTGACGTCGAATTCGGTAAAAATGAATATTCTAAAAGCAGTAGATGTTCCTCCAAATCCAAACGATCCAAATTATATTGCGCAACAAAACGTGCATTTAGTTGCAGAAGTTTCTAAAACGCAACCTTATGTTGGCGAAGGAATTTATGTAGAATATAAATTATATGTAAGCGAAAATATTAGTGTTAAAGATTTTTCTGTAACAGACACACCACAATATATTGGTTTTTGGAATCAAGATATAACAATTAATAATTTACAGATTAAAAGCGGAATTTATAACGGAGAAAACTACAGATATGTAGTGCTAAAAAAAGCATTGTTAATTCCTACTAAATCTGGTAAATTATTGATTGAACCAATGAAAATGGATATCTTAATTGGTGTGCCAACTGGAAGAGGAGATTTCTTTGGAAACCCGATTACTAGAAATATTACAAAAGTATTTTCATCAGCAAAAAGAGATATTAACGTAAAACAATTGCCGTTAGAAAATAAACCTGAAAACTTTAATGGTGCAGTTGGAGAATTTGATTTTGCAATAACTTCTAGTAAAAATGATTTAAAAGCAAACGAATCTTCACAAATAAAAGTTGCTGTAACCGGAAAAGGAAATTTAAAATTATTTGAACTTCCTGAAATTGAAACTCCAAAAGAGTTAGAAATTTACACACCAGAACACAAAGAGGCTATCAGAACTACGTTAAGCGGAATTCAAGGTTCTGTGTACAATTTATATACCGTTGTACCACAGTTTAAAGGAAAATATAAGATTCCTAAAGTATCGTTTTCATATTTTAATCCATCAGAAAAAAAATACAAAACCATTACAACAGAAGACCTGTTTGTTAATGTTTTAGAAGGAAAAGAAATTGTAAATACAACAAATACTATTGTTAAAAAAGATGTTGCCGTAACTGGAGCAAATTTTAGATATATTCAAACTAAAAGTAATTTTGAACCATCACAAAAAGTAGATTTCTTTAAATCAACTTGGTTTTATTTGTTGCTTTTACTACCGTTAATTGCAATTCCGATTGGAATTATAATTTACAATCTTTCATCAAAAAGAAATAATGATCTTGTTGGTGTAAAACAACGAAAAGCTGATAGATTAGCAAGAAAATATTTATCCGTTGCAAAGAAACAATTAGGTAATAAAGAAAAGTTTTATATCGCTTTAGAAAAAGCGTTACACAATTATTTAAAAGCAAAATTACAAATAGAAACTTCTGATATTAGCAGAGATAATATTATAGAAATTCTAAATTCTAAGCATATAGATAAGGTTACAATTAATGCCTTTATTGATGTATTAAATAATTGTGATATTGCTCGTTATACGCCAATTACTGTGGTAATGATGAATGATGATTTTGAAAAATCGATAAAAGTAATAACCGCATTAGACAAACAATTATAACAGATGAAAAAACTATTTTTCTTTTTATGTATGCTGTCTTCAACAATTTTTGTTGCGCAAACAAGCACAAAAATATTGTTTGATAATGCGAATCTTTTATACAAAGAAGGCAAGTTTGAAGAAGCAATAAAAATCTATCAAGAAATAGAAGCAAAAGATTCTATTTCTTCTACTTTATATTACAATTTGGGTAATTCTTATTACAAATTAAATAAAGTTGCTAGTACAATTTACAATTACGAAAAAGCATTATTATTAGATCCACTAAATAAAGATGCAGCAAACAATTTAGAGTTTGCAAAAAGAATGACAATTGATAATATTGAAGAACTTCCTAAAACATTTTTACAACGATTAGAAATTAATTATTTACAAAAACTATCATACAATCAATGGGCAATGTTAACAATTGTGTTTTCGTTTTTAGCTGCTACATTATTTCTGTTTTTTTACTTTTCAACGATTTCTAACAAAAAAAGAATTTACTTCTTAACCAGTATTTTATCTTTTCTCTTACTGATTATTTCGATGTTTACAACGTATCATCAATATCAAAAAGCAATCAACACAAAATATGCAATTGTGTTTTCAGCTAAAACATCTGTTAATAATGCCCCAACTTTAAATTCTGATGTCGTTTTTGAATTGCATGAAGGAACAAAAATTAGTGTTTTGGATGCCTTAGATAATTGGAAAAAAATAAAATTAGCTGATGGAAAAATTGGCTGGATTTCTTCCGATGACATTAAAATGTTAACTGAGTAATTCAGTTTATTTATTTTCTAAAAACGCTTCATCAACCATAATAATAAAAATTAAACTTCACTATTTTTTACTCTAAACTTGAAAAAAAATAGAAAAATAAAACAACTTTTAGGTTTTATTTGTAAACTTGCTTACGCTATCAGCAAACATAATTAAGATAGCAAAAAGTAATTCGAGCTTAATTATAAAAGATAAAAAATTACAAAACTTCTTGAAAACTAAATAATATGAATTTAAAAAACGTATTTAAAAATAATAAAGAGTGGATTAAAAATAAAATAACATCTAACCCAAACTACTTTGATGAGTTAGGTAAAGGTCAAGGTCCAGAATTATTATATATAGGTTGTTCAGACAGTAGAGTTACTGCAGAAGACTTAATGGGTTTAGGTCCTGGAGAAGTTTTTGTGCATAGAAATATTGCTAATATGATTACTGGTACAGACTTAAATGCAATGTCTGTGGTAGAATATGCTGTTGTACACTTAAAAGTAAAAGACATTGTAGTTTGTGGTCATTATGCATGTGGAGGTGTAAAAGCGGCAATGCAACCTGAAGATTTAGGAATTCTAAATCCGTGGTTACGTAACATTAGAGATGTGTATAGAATTCATAGAGACGAGTTAAACAGTATTACTTGTGAAGATGAAAAATACGATAAACTAGTAGAGTTAAACGTACAAGAACAATGTATAAATTTAATTAAAACAGCAGCAGTTCAAAAAGCAATTAGAGAAAGAGGTTTAAAAGTTCACGGTTGGGTTTTTGATATTCATTCTGGAAAATTAATCGATTTAGAAATTGATTTTAATACTATTTTAGAATCTATCAGAGAAATATATCGATTAGATTAATTAATATTTTTTATTCTACTTCTTTTATAATAGTATCAATTACATCTTCGTCAACTCCGTCTTCTTTTATTATTGATGGAAAAATTGTAGGCGCAATGCTTTTTACTGGTTTGTATAAAATAGATTCTTCTAGAGTTTCTTTATCTACAAAAGTAATTGAAGAGTTCATTCTATCAAAAAAGATAAAAATAATACTTAAAACCAATCCTATTTTTACCAAACCAAAAACACCGCCAAATATTTTATTTACCATTCCTAATGCGGCTAAATCTGCAAGTTTTGTTAAAAATTTTCCTATCAAACTAACAACTACAATTATCAAAATAAAAGTAATTGCAAATGCTGCTAAAGAAATTTGTTTTTCTGACCACGAAACACTTTCTTTTAAAAAATCTCCAATAAAATAAGAGAAATGAATTGAACCCCAAACACCGCCAATTAAAGCAACTAGCGAAGCAACTTCTATAAATAGACCTTTCATTAAACCTCTAACAAATCCAAATAATAAGAATACGGTAATTACAATATCAAAAACATTCATGCAGCACTATTTTGTTTATCTGCGCTAACTTACTAAAAAAGAACCAAAATATTATAGATAGTATGTATCTTTGTTGCTTATCTTGAGTTTATGACAGAAATTACTTCTTTAAAAGAAAAATGGAACTTGTTAGTTGTTAATTTATCAGCTCAATTTGCTGATGGAGATCCTTTAGATATTGATGCAATTATTTATTTAATTGGCATTCAAGAATTGGGACAAGGCCACCGAAAATTTAAAAAAGACGAAAAAATAAACTTAATGCATATTGCAATTTGCAAATTGTTAGAACCTTATGGTTATTACGAATTTGAGTTTTTTGACGACGATGGTTGGCCACATTATAAAGCAAAAACAGAGTTGCCTAATTTAAAACCTGGCGAACAATCTGTATTGATGAAAGAAGCAATTGTTTCTTATTTTGAAGGATTAGATTTTTTTAAGTAACAGATAATTTTCGAATCATAACCGATAGTAATTTCGGAAAAAAACGTTTTGTATAAACGCCTAGTTTTTCTTTAAATCCGGCAATATAAACTTCTTCTTTTTTAGCAAATATAGCTTTTACCATCATTTTTGCAAATCTATTCGGATCAATTCCGTTTTGTGTTGCAACATCCATTTTATTTTGTGCAGTTCCATTGCCAGTTAAGGCATTTATAGAAACATTGGTGTTTACAAATCCAGGGCAAACCAACGTAACTGAAATATTATTTTTATGATTTTCTGCTCGTAAACTATCAAAAAAACCATGCAAGGCATGTTTAGAAGCTGCATAACTTGAACGTAAAGGAGTTCCTATTTTACCAACAATACTTGTCGTTACAACAAATTGTCCGTTTTTATTTTCAATAAAATGAGGCAATAATGCTTTTGATAACGCAACAGTTCCTAAATAATTTATGTCCATAATTCGTTTATCAACAGCAATTGTGGTTTCGCTTGCTAATGATCGTTGACTAATTCCGCCATTATTTACTAAAATATCAATTCTTCCAAACCAATTTATTGCTTCAGTAACTTTTGTTGCTAAACTCACATATTCTTCTAAATCTAGCGGTAAAATTTTAATTGTATCTGAGTTTTCACATTCTTCTTTTACAGCCAATAATTTTTCTTCGTTTCTTGCTGATAAAATTAATTTTGCATCTAATTTAGAGAGCTGTATTGCCAATGCTTTCCCGATTCCAGATGATGCTCCGGTAATCCAAACAACTTTATTTGTGAAATTCATGTTAATAATTTTAAAGCAATGTAATTATTTTAAGTTATAAATAGTAATTTTGGAACGCTTCTTGAAACTTATCAAGAAATTAAATCCTATTTAATGAAAAAATTATTTTTACTACTCGCACTCATTTCATTTAGTTTACAAGCTCAATTTAAAATTAGTGGAGAAATGAATCCGCCTGGAAAATATACTTGGGTTATTTTATATAAAATTGAAGGTGCAAGACAAGTATTTGTAAAAAGTGGTAAAGTTGCAAATGGAAAATTTTCTTTTGAGTTACCGGCAGATGCAAAACCTGGAGCTTATAGAGTAAATTACAAAACAGAAGGAAGGGGATTTGCAGATTTCTTATTCAACAAAGAAGATGTTGCTTTTACTTTTAATCCAGAAAAAGCAGAAGAAACCATTCGTTTTTCTAAATCTACCGAAAATAAATTATACCAAGAATACATTACAATTGTTTCTTCTCAACAATATAAAACCGATTCTTTACAAATTGCTTATTTAAAAGATCCACAAGCTAAAACAGCTAGTTTATACAAAACTCAATTAGCAAAAATTGCTGCTTTACAAAAGCAATATTTAGCAAAATCTAAAGGTAAAATGGTGTATCATTTTATCAAAGCTACCAACAGACATAATAGTTCGGTTATTGCAAAAGATCCGCAAGTGTATTTAAAATCTATTAATGATCACTTTTTTGACACGATAGATTTTGACAATCAAGCGCTTTATAATTCTACTTTTTTGGTTGATAGAATTACAGATTATGTGTTTTACATGAACTATTCTGATGATCCAGCAAAACAAAAAGAATTATATAAAACAGCTGTAAAAGTGGTTTTATCAAAAACTAAAAATCAAACATTTAAAAAAGATCTTATTGAGTTTTTAATAACGCAATTTGTAAATGCTAATAATATTGAATTTGCAGATTATGTATTGAATTCTTACTATAAAAAACTTCCCACAAGTCTTCAAAGTACCGAGTTTACAGTTAATTATTTAGAACGAACAGCTGTAGGAATTGGAAGAATTGCGCCAGAAATTACTTGGAATACTAGTGGTAAAAACTATAAACTTTCTACCATTAACGAAGCAAATAATTATGTATTGGTTTTTTGGAGTACAGGTTGTGGGCATTGTTTAAGAGAAGTTCCGCAATTATATGAATTTACAAAAGACATTAAAAACTCAAAAGTAATTGCTTTTGGAATGGAAGACAACGATAGCGACTGGAAAAAACACACTAAAAAATATACCAATTGGCATAATGTTCTGGGTTTAAAAAAATGGGAAAATACAATTGCAAGAAAATATCAAATTTATGCTACGCCAACTTATATTGTGCTGGATAAAAACAAGAAAATTATAGCAAAACCAGAAACTCTAGAAGAACTTAAACAAATTATTAAGTATATAGAATAAGACTTAAAAAAATAGAAAAGCGTCTTTTAAATGTTCTATTTGAAAGGCGTTTTTTTGTTTTACAATTGCAATAATATCAAACCTAACTTCTACATCTAAATCGTTTTCTACCACAAAATTATCCATCGCAGAAACTAGTAATTTTATTTTTTTAGGATTGATAAAATCCTGTGGATTTCCAAAGTCAGAAGTAGAGCGTGTCTTTACTTCTACCGCAGCTAAAATGTCTTCTTTTTGGACAATAATATCAACTTCTGCTTTTAAAAAACGATAATTACGCGCAATAATTTTATAGTTATTTTGCACCAAATAATCAACCGCTAATTGTTCTCCTTTTTCACCAAGTATATTATGTTCTGCCATTTTTTATTCATCAAAAACCAAGGTAGAAATTCCTTCTTTAGTAACAATCATTTCTACAGTTCTTCCAAGAATTAACGATCTATTATCTGGTTCGTGTCCTGCAGGAAAATTAAACAATACAGGAAAATCATAATCAGCAACAACATCTAAAATTAATTGCTCCATAGAACTTCCCCATTTTAAAGAGTTTGTTTTTATCTTAGAAATATCTCCAACAATAATTCCTTTGCAATTATCAAAAAAACCTGCACGTTTTAAACTTTGCAACATTCTATCCATACTGTATTTATACTCGCCAACCTCTTC
The DNA here is from genome assembly GCF_039748955.1 of Polaribacter uvawellassae. Taxonomy (NCBI): domain Bacteria; kingdom Pseudomonadati; phylum Bacteroidota; class Flavobacteriia; order Flavobacteriales; family Flavobacteriaceae; genus Polaribacter; species Polaribacter uvawellassae. The sequence goes on from NZ_JBDIZN010000001.1 coordinate 124,296, forward strand.
TATAAATAAAATTTTACCATCGGCATTCATTTCACTTTCTGATCCTAACATCGATGCCAATAAAGAAAGATTTCCGCCAATCAATTCTCCTTTTCCAGCTCCTTCTATATTCTCTTTAACAGAAACCAAACTGTAACTTAATTGCTCTCCAAAAATTGATTTTTTAAACGACTTTAACGTTTCTACAATCTTTTCAGCATCATCACCTAAACTTGTTCCCATCATTGCATGAATCGTTTCGTAACCCAATACATTTAAATGAGAATGTAAAGCGGTAATATCAGAATAACCGATTACCCACTTTGGACTTTCTATAAATTTTGTATAATCTAATCTATCTAAAATTCTGACTGTTCCGTAACCGCCTCTACCAGCCCAAATTGCTTTTATATTCGGATTGTCCATTGCTGTTTGAAAATCTTCTGCTCTTTCTTCATCAGTTGCAGAAAAATGACCTGCAGTATCAAACAAATGTTTTCCGTAAACAACATGTAAACCCCAACTTTCTGCCAATTCTTTTGCTTTATCTATAACATCTTTTCGGTTTGTTAAGATTCCTGCAGGAGCAACAATTGCAATTGTATCACCTTTTTGTAAATATGGTGGTGTAATTAAATTAGTTTTTGTGTTTTCTTGTGCATGTGTTTGATTGTTCGTAATAACAAACGAGAATAATACAATCAATAAAAGTTTTGTTGCTTTCATAAAAAAATGATTTTTGTAAATGTATCTATTTTTGACGGCTTAAAAAAATGAGTTTTCGTTGCTTTTCCGTACTTTTGCATTTCAAAAATCTGTCCAAAACAGGTTTTTAAATAAAATCAAAACGATAGAAATGAATACTCCAAAAAGATATACAATTACTGCTGCCTTACCTTATACAAACGGACCTGTACATATTGGTCATTTGGCAGGTGTTTATGTTCCTGCAGATATTTATGCACGTTATTTACGTTTAAAAGGCGAAGATGTTGTTTTTGTTTGTGGATCTGATGAACATGGAGTGCCAATTACTATCAAAGCAAAAAATGAAGGAATTACACCGCAAGAAGTAGTTGATAAATACCATAAAATCATTAAAAATTCATTTGCTGAATTCGGAATTTCTTTTGATAATTATTCAAGAACTTCGGCGGAGATTCATCATAAAACGGCTTCAGATTTCTTTACCAAATTGTACAATGATGGTGAATTTATTGAAGAAATTACAGAACAATTGTATGATGCTGAAGCAAATCAGTATTTAGCAGACCGATTTGTGGTTGGAACTTGTCCAAAATGTGGCAATGAAGAAAGTTATGGCGATCAATGTGAAAGTTGTGGAACAAGTCATAATGCCACCGATTTAATCAACCCAAAATCTTCAATTACAGGAAATGTTCCTACGTTAAAAGAAACAAAACACTGGTTTTTACCGTTGGATAAACACGAAGCATTTTTAAAAGAATGGATTTTAGAAAGCCATAAAAACGATTGGAAACCAAATGTATTAGGACAAGTAAAATCTTGGATTGATGATGGTTTACGACCAAGAGCTGTAACCCGTGATTTAGATTGGGGAATACCTGTTCCGGTTGAAAGCGCAGACGGAAAAGTATTATATGTTTGGTTTGATGCGCCGATTGGATACATTTCTGCAACCAAAGAATGGGCACAGCAAAACAATCAAGATTGGGAGCCATATTGGAAAGATAAAGACACCAAGTTGGTTCATTTTATAGGAAAAGATAATATTGTTTTTCACTGTATTATTTTTCCAGCCATGTTAAAAGCACACGGCGATTATATTTTACCAGAAAATGTGCCTGCAAACGAGTTTTTAAATTTAGAAGGCAATAAATTATCAACGTCTAAAAATTGGGCGGTTTGGTTGCACGAATATTTAATTGACTTTCCAGAAAAACAAGATGTATTGCGTTACGCATTAACCGCAACGGCGCCAGAAACAAAAGACAACGATTTTACTTGGAAAGATTTTCAAGCAAGAAACAACAACGAATTGGTTGCCATTTTTGGCAATTTCATCAATCGTGTCGTTGTTTTAACAAATAAATATTACAACGGACAGGTGCCACCTGCAGGAGAATTTTCTGAAGTTGATGAAGAAACATTGGCTGCTTTAAAAGAATTTCCGAATGTAATTTCTAGATCCATTGAACGTTATCGTTTTAGAGAAGCATCACAAGAATTGATGAATTTAGCACGTTTAGGAAACAAATATTTGGCTGATGAAGAACCTTGGAAAGTAATTAAAATTGATGAAGAACGTGTAAAAACAATAATGAATGTTGCTTTGCAAATTGCAGCTGGTTTAGCCGTTTTATCAGAACCTTTTTTACCATTTACATCAACAAAATTAAAAGGAATTTTAAATATTAATGAAACATTAACTTGGAATAATGTTTCAGAAAATGATGTATTGTTAAATGCAAATCATCAAATCAATAAAGCAGAGCTGTTGTTTGCTAAAATTGAAGACAAAGAAATTACAGCGCAATTAAACAAATTACAAGCTACAAAAACAGCAAACGAAAACGCTAAAAAAACAGTAGAACCACAAAAAGAAACCATCGAATTTGACGATTTTACCAAATTAGACATTCGTGTTGGAACTATTTTAGAAGCAACAAAAGTTCCGAAAACTAAAAAATTATTGCAACTAAAAGTAGATGTTGGCATCGATGTAAGAACCATCGTTTCTGGAATTGCAGAAAGTTTTAATCCAGAAGATATTATTGGACAACAAGTTACTGTTTTGTGCAATTTAGCACCAAGAACATTGCGTGGAGTTGAAAGTCAAGGTATGATTTTAATGACGGATACACCAGACGGAAAATTGGCTTTTGTAGAACCAGCTGAGAAAATTAAAAATGGTGGGCAAATAAGTTAACGACTTAAAGTTGTTGCTTTTTCTCGTATAATTTCTCCGATTAGTTTATTTTCAATTTTGCTTTCTAACCAAGATAAAATATCTAAATATAGAAAAGCTCTTTTTTCATACGGGTGATTTTCGAACTTCTGTAAACGCGCATAAATTTTCTTAAATTCATTTTTAATTTGATGCGGATATACATCACTTAAAGCTTTTATAGAAACAATAAATTCTTTTTGAACCGCTTGTAGATTTTGCATTTTCAACAAGAATTTGTAGGTATCCTTAAACTGTCTTTCTAAATGATAATCCATGCCACACTCGAAATGTGCAATCAAATTTAAAACTCTTGCAAAACACTGTAAATCTTCTGCAGCTTGTAAATTTTTAGAATCTATAATCTTAGTTAAATAGGTGATGCATTTTCTGTTTTCGCCCATTCCAAAATACAAACAAGCAATTTTGTAATATAAAATTACAATATGATGATCGTCTAATCTAGTTGTGTATTTTTTAATCTTTTGTTCTATTTCTTTTACCAAATATTCTCCTTCGTTAAAAGTGCCTTCTAAGAAATGTAAATGCAATTGATTGGCAGTATAATATTGAAAAATTAACAACTCTGTATTGCTATTTATCGGGATTTGCTCTTGTTTAATTTCTTCTTTAAAATAATTGAGTTCTTCTTTAAACTTCGAATAGTGTTTTAGAAAAAAAAGCGATTCTAATAAGTAGTTTTTTCCTTTTAAATAAAACACGGGATGTTGAGAAATTATTTTTTTATTTCCTTTAAACAATTGCATCCATTTGTGTGCATATTTATAGCACATTAAAAAATCTTGCAGCAAAAAACTTTTCCAAACATAGGCTTTATATAACCATAATTTTTCTCTAAATCCAAGTGTATTCATATCAAATTCTGGCATTCGAGCATTAAAATATGAAATCACTTTTTCAAATTCTTCATCGTTTTTTGCCGGCCCAGATTTTAATAAAATACTATATAACTGTAAAGATAAATTAGACAATTTACTTGTAATTACATTTTGCTGACTTAACTCTTTTGCTTGTTCTGAAAGTTCATCGGCTCTAGTACTAATACTTCTTGTAATGTATTGTGTTTCAATTACTTTTTCGAGTTCAACAATTTCATAAGCAATGTTTTTTTCTTCGTTTTCGATCGCCATTGATTTGGCTTTTTCCAACAATTTTAAACTCTGTTTGTACAGTCCTTTTTGATATAAAACGGTTGCAAAATCTAATTGCTCTCTTATTTGAATTCTGATATTTTGATGCAACGGATTTAAGCGTAAACTAATTAAGATTTGACGATATAAATGAGCTTTTAAATTTGATAATTGCAATTTTGTTACAATTCCGCTTTCTAAAATTTGTTGTTCATCATAGTTTTTTAATTTTTCTAAAAACTTAAATAATGAAAAAAATTTAGCATCGGTATTTCCGCCTAATCGTCCAACATATAAATTGAATTGTCTTTTTTCTGATTTAGACAACGATTTAATCAATACAAATAATGCATCGTTATTATTATTGACCAACGTAGATGGTTTTCTCATAGTATTCTGATTGTCAGAATTTTATTTGTTAAATAATACATTTAAACATCGTAAAGAATGCGTAAGAATACCCTTACTTAGAAAACCCAATATATAAATTTGAATTAGATAAAAAAACTATTAGTAATCATGCAAGATCATAAAGTCCAAATTTTTGATACAACTCTTCGAGATGGCGAACAAGTTCCGGGTTGTAAATTAGACACAAAACAAAAATTGGTTATTGCCGAACGATTGGATGTCTTAGGCGTAAATGTTATCGAAGCGGGCTTTCCTGTTTCTAGTCCGGGCGATTTTAATTCGGTTTCAGAAATTGCTAAAATTGTAAAAAATGCTACAGTTTGCGGATTAACAAGAGCCGTAAAAAAAGATATTGAAGTTGCAGCAGAAGCATTAAAATATGCAAAAAAACCAAGAATTCACACAGGAATTGGCACTAGTGATTCTCATATAAAATTCAAATTTAATGCTACTAGAGAAAAAGTTATTGAACGTGCAGTTAATGCTGTTTCTTATGCAAAATCTTTTGTAAATGATGTAGAGTTTTACGCAGAAGATGCTGGGAGAACTGATAACGCTTTTCTAGCGAAAATCTGTGAAGAAGCAATTAAAGCTGGAGCAACAGTTTTAAATATTCCTGATACAACTGGTTATTGTTTGCCAGAAGAATATGGAGCAAAAATGAAATACTTACGTGAAAACGTAAAAGGAATCGAGAATGTAATTCTTTCATGTCATTGTCATAACGATTTAGGAATGGCAACAGCAAACTCAATTGCTGGCGTAATTAATGGCGCTCGTCAAATAGAATGTACCATCAACGGAATTGGAGAACGCGCAGGGAATACAGCTTTAGAAGAAGTAGTAATGGTATTGAAACAACATCCATATTTGAATTTAGAAACCGATATCAACACAAAACTATTATACGATACAAGTTTATTAGTTCGAGAAAGTATGGGAATGCCTGTACAACCAAACAAAGCAGTTGTTGGCGCAAATGCTTTTGCACATAGCTCTGGAATTCATCAAGACGGCGTTATAAAAAACAGAGAAACCTATGAAATTATGAATCCTGAGGATGTTGGAGTCACAGAAAGTGCCATTGTATTAACAGCAAGAAGCGGAAGAGCAGCGTTGGCATACAGAGCTAAAAAAGTTGGTTACGAACTAACAAAAGTTCAGTTAGATAAAGCCTACAATTTCTTTTTACAAATTGCTGATAGACAAAAAGAAATTCATGATAATGATATTCATTTAATCATGAAAAGTGTAGATACATTTTCTAAAATAGCAATTGCCTAATGGGAAAAACATTATTTGATAAAGTTTGGGATGCACACGTTGTAGATACCATTGAAAATGGTCCACAAATTTTATATATCGATAAACACTTAATTCATGAAGTTACAAGTCCGCAAGCTTTTAACGAATTAGAACAACGCGGAATTCCAATTGCAAGACCTGATAAAATTGTGGCAACGGCAGATCATAATACACCTACCGAAAATCAACATTTGCCAATTAAAGATGCTCTTTCTAGAAAACAACTAGAGCAATTGTCTGAAAATTGTAAAAAAAACAACATTCCGTTGTATGATTTAGGTCATAAAAACAACGGAATTGTACATGTTATTGCTCCCGAATTAGGAATTACGCAACCAGGCATGACGATGGTTTGTGGCGACTCTCACACTTCAACTCATGGCGCTTTTGGAACGATTGCATTCGGAATTGGTACAAGTCAGGTTTCACAAGTTTTTGCAAGTCAATGTTTGTTGTTAGAAAAACCAAAAAGTTTACGAGTAAATGTAAATGGAACATTAAAAAAGGGGGTTTTACCAAAAGATGTGATTCTTTACATCATTGCAAAACTAGGCACCAATTCTGGAACAGGATATTTCTGTGAATACGCAGGAAATGTCTTTGAAGAAATGACGATGGAAGGAAGAATGACAGTTTGTAATATGAGCATTGAAATGGGTGCAAGAGGCGGAATGATTGCTCCAGATGAAACTACTTTTGAATATGTAAAAGGAAAAGAATTTACTCCGACAGGAGATGAATTTGATAAAAAAGTTGCCTATTGGAAAACATTAGCAACCGATGAAACTGCTGTTTTTGATCAAGAATATTGGTTGGATGCTGCTGATATTGAGCCGATGATTACCTACGGAACAAACCCAGGAATGGGAATAAAAATCACAGAAAATATTCCGAGTTTTAATGATGCTTCATTTGAAAAATCATTGGAATACATGAACTTTAAAAAAGGAGAATCTTTACTCAACAAAAAAATAAACTATGTCTTTATTGGAAGTTGTACCAATTCTAGAATTGAAGATTTTAGAATTGCAGCAAACTATGTAAAAGGCAAACAAAAAGCAGCCAATGTGAATGCTTGGTTGGTTCCAGGATCGCAAAGAGTTGCGAAACAAATTGCAGAAGAAGGTTTACAAACAATTTTTGAACAAGCTGGTTTTTCCCTAAGACAACCAGGTTGTTCAGCTTGTTTGGCAATGAATGATGATAAAATTCCGGAAGGAGAATATTGTGTTTCTACATCCAACAGAAATTTTGAAGGAAGACAAGGACAAGGTTCTAGAACTATTTTGGCAAGTCCGCTAATTGCTGCCGCCACTGCTGTTGAAGGAAAAATTATTGACATTACTAAACAGTTTGAAAACACATTATAAATTAAAAAGATACTCGCTTTCGCGAGCATAAAATGGAAAAATTTACACAATTAACATCAAGAGCAATTCCGTTAGCCACAGAAAATATTGACACCGATCAAATAATTCCTGCTCGTTTTTTAAAAGCTACAGACAAGTTAGGTTTTGGTGAAAATGTTTTTAAAGATTGGCGTTTTCATAAAGACGGAAGTATCAATGAAGAGTTTCCGTTAAATGACACAACATTCAGTGGAAGTATTTTAGTTGCAGGAAATAACTTTGGTTGTGGCTCTAGTAGAGAACACGCAGCTTGGGCTTTGGTTGGTTATGGTTTTAAAGTAATTGTTAGTAGTTTTTTTGCTGATATTTTTAAAGGAAACGCACTAAATAACGGATTATTACCGGTTCAAGTTTCAGAAGATTTTTTAAAGAAACTGATGGTTCATTTACAGAAAAATCCCACATCAGAAGTAACTGTTGATTTAGAAAATCAGCTTTTAAAATCAGCCATGGGAACTGCTGCTTTTGAAATTGATGCCTACAAAAAAACATGCATGTTAAATGGATATGATGATATTGATTATTTAATCAGCAAAAAAGATAAAATAACCGCATTTGAAAATCAAATGTTATAAAGCAGTTCCGATTGCGTTAGCGATTGAAGTGGCATCCTTTTAATGTCAGTTCGAGTTCGCAAAGCGAGTATCGAGAACAAATTAAAAGATAGAACGAAAAGCGCGACCCTTGTGGGAACGCCCAAAATATAAGAAACAATGAAATATACAATTGCAGTAATTCCTGGAGACGGAATTGGACCAGAAGTAACCGCGCAAGCAAAAAAAGCATTGAATGCAATTGCCGATGTTTACAATCACACTTTTATTTACAAAGAAGCACAAATGGGTGCGTGTGCAATTGATGCAACTGGAAATCCGTTGCCAGATGAAACACTTACAATTTGTAAGAAGTCTGATGCCATTTTATTTGGCGCCATTGGTCATCCGAAGTATGATAATGATCCGTCTGCAACCATAAGACCAGAACAAGGATTGTTGAAATTGCGTAAAGAATTGGGTTTGTTTTGCAATGTTAGACCTGTAAAAGCATACGAACAATTAATTGTAAATTCGCCCTTAAAAAAAGAAATCATAAGCGGTACAGATATTTCTATTTATAGAGAATTGACAGGCGGAATTTATTTCGGAATTAAAGAAATAAGTGATGATGGGCAAGTAGCTTTTGATGGTTGCTCCTATTCAGTTGAAGAGATAGAACGCATTGCGCATTTGGCTTTTAAAGAAGCGCAAAATAGACGTAAAAAACTAACCTTGGTTGATAAAGCAAATGTATTAGAAACTTCAAGATTATGGAGAAAAACGGTTACAGCAATGGCGAATCAATATCCAGATGTAGCGTTAGATTTTTTATTTGTTGACAATGCAGCGATGCAATTAATTTTAAATCCGAAACAATTTGATGTGATTTTAACAGAAAATTTATTTGGAGATATACTTTCTGATGAGGCTAGTGTTATTGGAGGATCAATCGGGTTATTAGCTTCTGCATCCGTAGGAAAAAAGAATGCATTGTTTGAACCAATTCACGGTTCGTTTCCGCAAGCAGCCGGAAAAGATATTGCAAATCCGTTAGCTTCTATTTTATCTGCTGCCATGTTGTTAAAACATTTAGGCTTGTTTAAAGAAGCTGATGCAATAGAAAGAGCTGTAGAAAAATCGTTGGTTTTAGGGATTACAACAGAAGATATTAAAGGAAAAAATTCGTTTTCTGCATCAACATCTAAAGTTGGCGATTTTATTGCAGATTATATTGAAAATCAAAATGATAGCAACCTTAATTTTACAAATATCCATATGGGACAAAGTACTATTATCTAAAACAAAATTTTATATTAATTTGATCTAAAAGAGCATTTTCTTTAAAAAGGAAAATGCTCTTTTTTTTATTTTTCCCTTAAAAAATTTGAAGTATTATTTTCTAATAAATCAGATAAAATGATATCATTTGCTTTGGTATCTCTAAAAGCAACCAAAGTTCTGATTGAAAAAGTTCGCAATGCATCGTACACACTTAAGGTGCTTACGGCAGAATCTTTTCGTCCAACAAAAGGCAACACATCTGGTCCACGTTGGCATTTGGTGTTGATATTTACTCTACAAACCTGATTAACCAACGAGTCTATTAAAGGCGCTAATGTATTAGGATTGTTGCTAAATAAACTTACTTGTTGTCCGTAATTTGAGTTTGAAATATAGTCTAAAGGTTCTTGAATATTTTTAAATGACAAAATCGGAACTACAGGTCCAAATTGCTCTTCATGATACACTTTCATCGTTTCATTTACTGGATATAAAACTGCTGGATTCACAAAACTCAATATGGTTTCTCCTCCATCTTTATTCAGAATTTTTGCTCCTTTTGACAGTGCATCTTCAATTAATTCTTGAATGTATGCAGGTTTGTTTGGTTCTGGTAACGGAGTAATATTTACGTTTTCTTCCCAAGGTAAACCTCCTTTTAATTTTTGTACTTCTTCAACAAATTTTTGATTAAATGCTGCTACAATATCTTCGTGTACAAATAATATTTTTAAGGCCGTACAACGCTGTCCGTTAAAAGCCAACGAGCCTAAAATACATTCTTTTACCGCCAAATCTAAATCGCAATCTGGTAAAACAATTCCAGCATTTTTAGCTTCTAATCCCAACACCAAACGCAATCTGTTTTTCTTTGGATGATATTCTTGTAAAATATTTGCAGATTTACTATTGCCAATTAACGCCAAAACATCTACTTTTCCTGATTTTAAAATCGGAGTTGCCAAAGCTCTTCCGCTTCCGTAAATGATGTTTACAACCCCTTTTGGAAAACAAGTTTGAAACGCTTTTAATAATGGAGATAATAATAAAATTCCGTGTTTTGCCGGTTTATAAATGGTGGTATTTCCCATAATTAACGCCGGAATCAACAAGCAAAAAGTTTCGTTTAACGGATAATTATATGGACTTAAACACAACACAACACCTAACGGAGCTCTACGTACTTGTGCTATAATTCCGCTATGATTTTTAATTTCAGAATGCTTTTGATCCATTTCTCGTAAGGTAGAAATAGTATCATTTATATATTCAATAGTTCTATCAAATTCTGCACATGATTCTTCATACGGTTTTCCAATTTCCCACATTAACCAGTTCACAACATCATCTCTGGTTTCCAACATCATTTTAGCAAAATTTTCAATACAAGAAATGCGTTCTTCGACTTTCATTGTTGGCCATTCTCCTCTTCCTTTATCATATGCATTACACGCAGATTCTAAAGATTCTAACGCTTCTTTTTCTTGAAGATTTGGAATTGTTCCTAATAAAGTTGGTTGTAATTTTCCTTCTTTATTTTCTTGATAAATAGGAGAAAAAACCGATGTTATTGCTCCTTTCCATTCTTTTAACTCGCCATTTACCAAATACGTATTTTGATTGTATGACTTTTGAATGTTGTATTTCTTTGGAATTGTACTATTTGTAAAAATGTTTTTCAATGAAATAATTGATTAAATTTTATGCAAGTTATATCAAATATTGAAATAAATCGGGTTTATCGTTTAAATAATCTCCATAGAAATTCTTGTTTTTCATTCTTTGAATTAACGGTTTTAAGTCGTTTTTGTCTTTAATTTCTATTCCAACAATTGCAGGCCCATTCTCACGATTGTGCTTTTTAGAATATTCAAAATGTGTAATATCATCTTCTGGTCCTAAAATATCTGCAACAAATTCTTTTAAAGCTCCAGCTCTTTGCGGAAAACGAATGATAAAATAATGTTTTAATCCTTCATACAATAAAGCTCTTTCTTTAATTTCTGCTGTTCTAGTGATGTCGTTATTAGATCCACTTATCACACAAACTACATTTTTACCTTTAATTTCATCAGTAAAAGTATCTAATGCAGCAATTGTTAATGCTCCTGCTGGCTCAACTACAATTGCATCTTTATTGTACAAATCTAAGATGGTTTGACACACTTTTCCTTCATCAACTGTAATCATTGCATCTAAATTTTCTTTACAAATTTCAAAAGTCAAGTCGCCAACTTGCTGCACTGCTGCACCATCAACAAATTTATCAATGGATTTTAGACTTACATTCTTGTTTTTCTCAAAAGCTGTTTTCATTGACGGAGCACCCAAAGGCTCAACGCCTATAATTTTAGTTTTCGGAGACAACATTTTAAAAACTGATGACAATCCAGAAGCTAAACCTCCACCGCCAACTGGCACAAAAACATAATCTATTGGTGCATTTGTTTGTTCTAAAATTTCTAATCCAACTGTAGCTTGCCCTTCAATAATTTTTGGATCATTAAACGGATGTACAAAAGTTTTCCTTTGTATTTCACACGCCAATGCTGCTTCTTTTTGAGCGTCATCAAAAGTATCTCCAACTAATTTTACAGTTACATATTTTCCTCCAAACATGGCTACTTGTTCTAGTTTTTGTTTTGGTGTTGGAGTTGGCATAAAAATAGTTCCATGGATTTTTAATTTATGACACGCAAAGGCAACACCTTGCGCATGATTACCAGCACTGGCACATACAATTCCGTTTTCCAATTCTTTTGCTGATAAAGAACTAATTTTATTGTATGCGCCACGAATTTTATACGAACGTACTTGCTGTAAATCTTCTCTTTTCAATAGAATATTTGCAGCAAATTTTCTAGAATAATTAATGTTTTGAGACAAAGGAGTTACCGTAACTACATCTTTTAATGTAGTTACAGCACTTTTAATATCTTCTAAATTTGGGTAATATGTTATTGTTTGTACGTTCATTTTTTGTTTTCATCTATAATATTGAGTGTGACATCGAGTGAATTTAATTTTTTGAAATAAAAATCAAACTCACTCGAAATGACAACTGATTTAAAGTTGTATCATCGCTGTCATTGAGGCTCTTAAAACGGCTCCAACTTTTTCTACTTCGTGTTCTCTAATCACTTTATTTACGGCAATTAATTCTTGATTATCTACATCATTTCCTAAGCTAAACTTTTTGCCAATCACATCGGTTTTTACCGTTTTCATAAAGTCAGTTAACAACGGTTTACACGCGTGATCAAACAAATAACAGCCATATTCTGCGGTATCAGAAATTACACGATTCATTTCGTACAATTTTTTACGAGCAATGGTATTGGCTATTAACGGAGTTTCATGCAACGATTCGTAATACGCAGATTCTGCAATAATTCCAGATTCGGTCATGGTTTCAAAAGCCAATTCAACTCCAGCTCTTACAAAAGCGACTAATAAAGTTCCATGATCAAAATATTCTTGTTCTGGGATTTCTTGTTTTGTAGCAGTTGTTTTTTCAAATGCTGTTTCTCCAGTTGCCGCTCTCCAGTTTAATAAATTTTTATCATCATTTGCCCAATCTTCCATCATAGTTTTAGAAAAATGACCAGACATAATATCATCCATGTGTTTATGGAATAACGGACGCATAATGTCTTTTAATTCTTCAGAAATTTTAAAAGCTTTTATTTTTGCTGGATTCGATAAACGATCCATCATGTTGGTAATTCCGCCATGTTTCAAAGCTTCGGTAATCGTTTCCCAGCCATACTGAATCAATTTTGCAGCATAACTTGGTTCAATTCCTTCTTCTACCATTTTATCAAAAGACAAAATTGCTCCGGTTTGCAACACGCCGCATAAAATGGTTTGTTCTCCCATTAAATCCGATTTTACTTCTGCCACAAAAGATGATTGTAATACACCTGCTTTATGTCCGCCAGTTGCAACAGCATAGGCTTTTGCCTGTTCCAATCCTTTTCCTTCAGGATCATTTTCTGGATGCACTGCAATCAATGTTGGTACACCAAATCCTCTTTTATATTCTTCTCTAACTTCCGAACCTGGACACTTTGGCGCAACCATAATCACGGTTAAATCTTTACGAATTTGCATGCCTTCTTCAACAATATTAAATCCGTGAGAATATGATAAGGTTGCTCCTTTTTTCATCAAAGGCATCACAGCGTTTACCACATTTGTATGCTGTTTATCTGGCGTTAAATTCAATACCAAATCTGCTGTTGGCACCAACTCTTCGTAAGTTCCCACTGTAAATCCGTTTTCAGTTGCGTTTAAAAAAGAGGGTCTTTTTTCTGCAATTGCTTGTGGTCTTAACGTATAAGAAATATCCAATCCAGAATCTCTCATATTTAATCCTTGGTTTAATCCTTGAGCACCACAACCAATAATTACAATTTTTTTTCCTTTTAATGCCGATACGCCATCTTCAAATTCTGAAGATTCCATAAATCTACATTTTCCTAATTCTGTTAATTGATCTCTTAATGATAACGTGTTAAAATAATTTGTCATTTTTGTTTTATTAAATAAATGTCCTCGACCTAAGAGTATTGGACATTAAATTGGTAATTTTTTAATTTTGATGCAAAACACATCCAATCAGACTATTGCTCTGCGATTAAAATGCGGCTAGCATTTCTGAAATATTCATGGGTTCTTTGCTTACTGATATTCTTCCCGATCGTACAAATTGCATTAATTTATAAGGCTTTAAATCTTGGTATAATTGTTCTGTTTCCTCACGACTCCCTGTTTTTTCGATCACAAAAAAATCTTTAGAAACCGTTACAATATTTGCATGATTTTCTTTGATAATATTTTGTATTTGAGAAGTTTCTAACAATGAATCTAAAGCCACTTTATACAGTGCTGTTTCTTGATAAATGGTTTCTTCATCGGTATGTGCAAAGGCTTTTATGACTTCTATTTGCTTCTCTAATTGTTTTACAATTTTTTCTGCTTGATTTGCTGTCATTGTTGATACAATAACAAATCTATTTACATTTTCAATTTCTGATTGAGACGTTGTTAAACTTTCAATATTGAAATGTCTTTTCGAAAATATTGATGAAACTCTGTTCAATAAACCGATATTATTTTCTGTATATACCGAGATGGTAAACGATTGCATTTCTGTGTTCATGTTTTTATTTTTATTGAAGAAAAAGAGAAAAGAGATGACTTTTCTTCAAATCCTAAATTTTTAATTTTATTCTGATGTCTTTTCTTCTGTCTCTCTTTTCTCTATTCTTGTTTCTATTTTCATTTATAATTTAACTCAATCTAATGTCTGAAACCGATGCTCCAGTCGGAATCATAGGAAACACATTGTTTTCTTTTTCTACACAAACTTCTAAAAAATACGAATCTTTAGAAGCGATCATTTCTTTAATTGCTGATGTTAAATTTTCTCTTTTTGTAACTCTTTGAGCGTCGATATGATATCCTTTTGCGATAGCCACAAAATCTGGATTTGTCATTTCTGTAGATGCGTATCTTTTATCAAAAAATAATTGTTGCCATTGACGAACCATCCCTAAAAACTCGTTGTTTAAAACCACAATTTTTACCGCTGCTTTGGTTTGAAAAATGGTTCCCAATTCTTGAATGGTCATTTGATAACCGCCATCGCCAATTATGGCAATTACTTCTCTTTCTGGTGCACCCATTTTAGCTCCAATTGCTGCTGGCAATGCAAATCCCATCGTTCCTAATCCGCCAGAAGTAATATTGCTTTTTGTTTGATTAAATTCTGCATATCTACACGCAAACATTTGATGCTGACCAACATCAGAAACAATAACAGCGTTCCCTTTTGTTATTTGGTTGATTTCTTTCAACACTTCGCCCATTGTAATGCCTTCTTTCGTTGGATACAATTCATCTTTAATTACTTTATCAAACTCAATGGCATCATAATCTCTAAATTCTTTCAGCCAAGACTCATGCGATTTTTCTTCTACCAAAGGCAGTATTTTTGATAATGTTTCTTTTGAATTCCCTAAAACAGCAACATCCGTTTTTACATTTTTATCAATCTCTGCAGGATCAATATCAAAATGAATCACTTTTGCTTGTTTTGCATATCTCGATAAATCTCCAGTTACACGATCGTCAAATCGCATTCCGATGGCAATCAACACATCACACTCATTTGTTAATTTATTGGGGCCATAATTTCCGTGCATTCCAACCATTCCAACATGTAATGGATGTTTAGATGCCAAGGCAGACAAGCCTAAAATTGTGCAAGCAGACGGAATTCCTGTTTTCTCAATCAATGCTTTAAATTCAGCTTCAGCTTTTCCTAAAATTACGCCTTGACCAAAAACAATCATGGGTTTTTTTGCAGTATTAATCAATGCTGCCGCAGCTAACAACTGACTTTTATCTACATCTGGAACCGCTTTATAACTTCGAATGGATGTGCATTTTTTATATTCAAAATCAAACGTATCAAACTGAGCGTTTTTTGTAATATCAATTAAAACGGGTCCTGGTCTTCCAGAACAAGCAATGTAAAATGCCTTTGCTAACACTTCAGGAATTTCTGCAGCTTCTGTAATTTGATAGTTCCATTTTGTAACCGGAGTAGAAATTCCGACAATGTCTGTTTCTTGAAAAGCATCAGAACCTAATAAATGTTTTCCTACTTGACCAGTAATACAAACCATCGGTGTAGAATCTATTTGTGCATCGGCGATACCTGTTACCAAATTTGTTGCTCCAGGCCCAGAAGTTGCCATTGCAACACCAACTTTTCCTGTAACTCTTGCAAAACCTTGTGCGGCATGCGTTGCGCCTTGTTCATGTCGTACTAAAACGTGTTGCAATTTATCTTGATATTTATACAACTCATCATAAATTGGCATAATTGCTCCGCCCGGATATCCATAAATTAAATCAACTCCTTCTGCTAATAAGCATTGTATTACTGCTTCTGCTCCAGAAATATGTTGCGTTTTTTGGTGCTTTGTTTTCGTTTCGGTTTGTGTGTGTGTTTCCATAACTCTATTTTTAAAATGCATCTGTTACACATCCTTTTGATGCTGATGCTACTGTTTTTGCATATTTGTATAAGACTCCTTTGGTGTGTTTTAAAGCTGGACTTTTCCAATTTGCTTTTCTTTTAGCTAGTTCTTCCTCAGAAAGCAACACATTTATTGAATTGTCTTCTGCGCTAATTTTTATGATATCGCCAGTTTTTAACAAGCCAATGACTCCTCCTGATTGTGCTTCTGGCGTAATATGACCAACCACAAATCCGTGTGTTCCTCCAGAAAATCGTCCGTCAGTTATTAAAGCAACCGATTTTCCTAAACCAGCTCCCATAATTAGCGACGTTGGTTTTAACATTTCTGGCATTCCTGGTCCGCCTTGTGGCCCAACATATCGAATGACAACCACATCTCCTTTTTCAACTTCTCCGTTAGAAATCCCTGTATTTGCCTCTTGTTCTCCGTCATATACCACCGCTTTTCCTTCAAAAAGCAATCCTTCATTTCCACTGATTTTTGCTACAGCTCCTTCGGATGCTAGATTTCCATATAAAATTTGAAGATTTCCTGAAGATTTTAACGGGTTCTCTTTCGGATGAATTACATCTTGCTCATCATCAAAAGAAAGCGGCTCAACATTGGCTAAATTTTCTGCTAAAGTTTTTCCAGTAACTGTTAAACAATCGCCATATAAATAACCATTATCTAATAAATATTTCATCACGGCTGGAGTTCCGCCAACACCATGAACATCTTCCATTAAGTATTTTCCGCTTGGTTTTAAATCAGCAATTAACGGAGTTCTATCACTTACGCGCTGAAAATCTTCCAAAGAAAAATCGATATCCGCAGCATGAGCAATCGCTAAAAAGTGTAACACCGCATTTGTTGATCCGCCCAAAGCATTTACAATCGCTATGGCATTTTCTATTGATTTTTTAGAAATAATATCCAAGGGTTTTAAATCTAATTCCAATAAATTTTTAATTGCCAAAGCAGTTCGTTCACTTTCTGATAATTTATTAGGATTTTCTGCTGGAATTGATGAATTGTACGGCAAAGAAAATCCCATGGCTTCAATGGCAGAAGCCATGGTATTTGCAGTGTACATTCCACCACAAGCTCCAGCACCAGGAATAGCTCTTTTAATTATTTCTCGGTATTCTTTTTCGTCAATTTCCCCAGCTACTTTTTGTCCGAGTGCTTCAAAAGCTGAAACAATATTTAGTTTTTTTCCTTTGTAATTTCCTGAAGCAATTGTTCCGCCATACATCATAATTGATGGACGGTTTAATCGCAACATTGCAATAACTGCTCCTGGCATATTTTTATCGCAACCAACTACAGAAACTAATGCATCATAACTTTGAGCATTCATGACTGTTTCAATAGAATCTGCAATAATATCTCTAGAAACTAAGGAGTAATTCATTCCTGAAGTTCCCATCGAAATTCCATCAGAAACACCAATCGTATTGAATCCTAATCCGACTAAACCATTGATATTGCATTCAACTTTCACCTCTGCTGCCAAATTATTTAAGTGCATATTACACGGATTACCATCGTAACCAGTACTGGCAATTCCTACTTGTGCTTTTTGCATATCTTCATCAGTCAAACCTACTGCATACAACATGGCTTGTGATGCTGGTTGTGATTCGTCTTGCGTTAATCTGCTACTGTGTTTATTGAGTTTCATTACTATTTTTCAATTTTTTAAAGAGTTCGAAATTAGGTGTTTGTACTATTTTGTTGATGCTGTTTTTTTTTAATTTGCTTATATTCATTTTAATAAAAAATACTATAAATTGCTGATTTACTTATTTTTACATTAATGTTTTTATGACTTCTAATTAAAATTATTTATAAAAAAAACCTGTATCAATTGATACAGGTTTATGCTTTTTATTAACAATAACTATCTGTATCAACTCGGTGGTGAGCTAATAATGACAATAATTGTAATAATAATACTGTTGCTAAAATTCATTTTTAAATTTGTTTCATAAAAAAAGCCTTCCGAATTCGGAAGGCTTTTATAATATTTTAAAATTATAGATACACTTCCTTATCCTTGCTTTTGAATTGCAATGACAATAATAGAAATGATATTGATAATTTGTGTGTTCATTTTGATGGGACAAATATCAAAAATTATTTTAAACTGACAAGCATTTTTTTGAGAATAAATTTTATCCATAAAAAAAGAGCATCATTTTGATGCTCTTCTCTTTTCATAGCAAGTTTTTTTATTGCTTGCCACCCAACATTAACATTTCGTTACAAACAACTTCTGTGATGTATTTTTTAGTTCCATCTTTATCTTCGTAACTTCTAGACGTTAATTTCCCTTCAATAGCAACTTCACTTCCTTTTTGTAAGTATTTTTCAATGATTTCTGCTGTTTTGTTCCACGCAACAACATTATGCCATTGTGTGTCTGTTACTTTTTCGCCTTGTGCGTTTTTGTAAGTTTCATTTGTAGCAATAGACATTTTTGCTAATTTTTTACCACTTTCTAAAGTGATGATTTCTGGATTGTTTCCTAAGTTTCCAATTAACTGTACTTTGTTTCTTAACGTACTCATAAGATAAGGTTTTAAACACTTCGACTTTGCTCAGTGCAAGTTTATAATAATTTTTGTCAATTCGTTTTGACATGGCAAAGATGCGACGCCTTCCAAATTTTATTCGGTTTAAAAGCGCTTACTTTCGTATGTAAGCGTTTGTAGTCGTTTGTAAATGTTTTTTAGTATCTTTATAAACATCAAAAAAATAAAGCAATGGAAACAAAGAAATGTTTAGAATGTGGCGAAAAAATAGTGGGGAGAATAGATAAAAAATTCTGTACAGATTATTGCCGTAACTCATACAACAACAAGGTAAACACAGAAAGTAAAAACCTAATTAGAAATACCAATAATCGTTTGCGAAAAAACTTTAAAATTTTATCAGAATTAAATACAACAGGTAAAACAAAAGTGACAAGAACTAAGTTATTTGACAAAGGGTTTGATTTTCATTTTTTTACATCTATTTATAAAACCAAAACCGGAAACGTCTATTTTTATGTGTACGATCAAGGCTATTTGGCCTTAGAAAATGATTATTTTTTGTTAATTAAAAGAGAATAAAAAGCATTATCAATTTAAAAATAAAACGATTATTTAAAAATTAGTACATTTATAAAAACCAAACCATAAAATGAAAAAATTTGCTCCTATATTTTCTTTTCTAATCATAATATCTATAATTTATTGGAGTTTTGCTGACATAAAACCTTCATATTCTGAAAATAAAACAGTTTCTGAAACTGAGTTTTCTATCAACAATGCACTAAAAAATTTAAAAGAGATTTCTAAAACTGCACATTATACGGGTTCAGAAGATCATATAAAGGTTCAGAATTATATTGTAACAGAACTTAAAAAATTAGGACTACAGCCAGAAATTCAACATCAAGTTGCAATTAATAATAAATGGAGAGCGGCAACAAATAATGCCAATATTATTGCAACTATTAAAGGTAGTGAAGTAGGAAAATCATTGGTTTTGTTATCGCATTACGATTCGAATCCTCATTCTTCTTTAGGGGCAAGCGATGCTGGTTCTGGAGTTGTTACAATTATAGAAAGTGTAAGAGCTTTTTTAGCACAAAACAAAACACCAAAAAACGATATTCATATTGTAATTACAGATGCAGAAGAAATAGGGCTTTTAGGAGCAAAAGCTTTTGTTGATGCGCATCCGTTGGCAAAAAATGTTGGTTTGGTTTTAAATTTTGAAGCTCGTGGAAGTGGCGGACCAAGTTATATGTTGATGGAAACCAACGGTAAAAACAGTAAGTTATTAACTGAGTTTCTTAAAGCAAAACCTAATTATCCCGCAGCAAATTCTTTAATGTATAGCGTGTATAAAATGCTACCAAACGATACAGATTTAACTGTTTTTAGAGAAAACGGGGATATAAATGGGTTTAATTTTGCATTTATTGGAGATCATTTTGACTACCATACAGCACAAGATTCTTACGAAAGATTAGACAGAGAAACCTTATTACATCAAGCAGATTATTTAATGACAACCTTAAATTATTTTGCTTTTTCTGATCTTTCAAATTTAAATAGTACGGCCGATCATGTGTACACAAATTTTCCGTTTACAAAATTATTGCATTATCCTTTTTCTTGGATTTTACCTTTATTAATTGGAGCAATTTTATTTCTTTTCATATTGCTTTTCTTCGGAATTGCACTAAATAAAATTACCATAAAAGGAATGTTAAAAGGATTTACTCCTTTTACAATCTCGTTGGCTACTTGTGTCGGAGTTTCTATTTTATTATGGAAAGGAATTCTGTTAATTCACCCTCAATACAATGATATTTTACACGGATTTACTTATAACGGATATGAATATATTGCTGCATTTGTATTGCTAAACTTGTGGTTATTATTTAAAATTTATCGCCCATTTTTTAAAAATAATACTGGAGCAGATTTAGTAATTGCGCCAATACTATTTTGGTTGATAATTAATGTACTTATCTTTATATATTTAAAAGGAGCGGCGTATTTTATAGTTCCTGTTTATTTTGCATTAATCACTTTAGCTGCATTTATTTTTATTGACATTAAACGATCTACAAAAATTACAATTGCTACCATTTTGGCAATTCCTATTTTATTTATGTTTGCGCCACAAGTAAAAATGTTTCCAGTTGGATTAGGATTAAAAAATCTGTTTATCAGTGGTTTATTTTTGGTGTTAATTTTTGGATTAATGATTCCGGTTTTTGCTTCTTATAAATCAAGAAAAACATTGGTTAAATTAATTGGTTTAAGTACCGTTATGTTCTTTGCTTTTGCAACCTATAATAGTGGTTTTGATGAAAATAAGAAAAAGCCAAATAGTGCCGTTTTTATTAATAATGTCGATACAAATCAATCATATTGGGCAACGTATGATTCAAAAACTGACAATTATACAAAACAATTTTTAGGAGACAACCCAACAAAAGGAAATGTAACAGGAACAACATCGAAAAGCAAGTATAATACTTCTTATAAGTTTCATAAAAAGACAGAAAATAGAGCAATAAATCCGCCATTAATATCAAAATTAACAGACACAATTATTGGAGATTTAAGAAATATAACCTTAATGATAAAACCTCAACGTGCAGTTAATAAATTAGAATTAGTAACAAACGACTCAATAGTTTTTAATGCCATTGGTGTGCAAGGTGTGTTGTTAGACAAAAAGAAAGAAAACGATACTTTTAAAATAAAAAAAGGAACCATTTTAAGTTACTTTTTAGCCGCAAAAGATTCTGTTTTAAAGGTAGATTTCGCCATCAATAAAAACAGCATTCCAAATATTAGTTTGATAGAGTCTTCGTTTGATTTACAAACCAATTCGTTGTTTAAAGTTCAACCAAGAACCAACGAAATGATGCCAATGCCATTTGTAACAAATGATGCTGTAATTACTTTACAAAAACTAAAACTGTAATCTATTTTATTTGAGAAACACGCAATGTATTTACCATTCCTTTTGCCTCAACTGGCATAGAAGTTAAGTTGACAACAAAATCGTTTGTATTTACAAATCCATTTTCTTTTGCAATTCTATTAATATCCACAACTGTATCATCTGTACTAACGTTTCTATTATAAAAGAAAGATTTAACTCCCCAAAGTAAACTCATTTTTGCTAAAATTCTTTTTTCTGATGAAAATGCTAAAATATAAGATGCTGGTCTCCAAGCAGAAATTTGAAAAGCTGTATAACCACTATTTGTTAATGTTGATATTGCTGTAGCTTCTACGTCATTTGCCATTAATGCTGCATGATGACAAACAGATTTTGTAATAAAACGTTCAGTTCTAATATGTGGTGGCGCTTGTGGCACTTTTATTAAAGGCGAATTTTCTACACTTTTAATAATTTCTGTCATTTTTTCAATTACTCTTATTGGATGTGCTCCAACCGAGGTTTCTCCAGACAACATTACTGCATCTGCTCCGTCCATAATTGAGTTGGCAACATCGTTAACTTCTGCTCTTGTTGGAACAGCATTTGTAATCATTGTTTCCATCATTTGAGTAGCAATAATTACAGGAATTCTTGCCATTTTTGCTCTTTGCACCAACATTTTTTGAATTAAAGGAACTTCTTGCATTGGTATTTCAACACCTAAATCTCCACGAGCAACCATTAAAGCGTCACAATACGGAAGTAATGCATCAATATTCTGAACAGCTTCTGGTTTTTCTATTTTAGCAATAACCGGAACTCTATAATCTGATTTTTGCTTAATTAAATCGTGTAATTTTCTTAAATCTTCTGGATTTCTAACAAATGAAAGTGCAATCCAATCTACATTCTGCTCTATTGCAAAAATGGCATCTTTCATATCTTTCTCAGTTAACGCAGGTAAAGATATTTTTGTGTTAGGTAAATTCACGCCTTTTTTAGAAGACAAAACACCACCTACTTTTACTTTTGTGGTTACTTCGTTTTTTTTATTTGTCGTTACAACTTCAAAAAGTAATTTTCCGTCATCAACCAAAATTTGTTCTCCTTTTTTAACATCTTTAGGGAAATTTTGATAGGTCATAAATGCTCTTTCAGTGGTTCCAATACATTCATCTGTAGTAAAAACAAATGTGTCGCCAGTTTTTAAAACTACATTATCATCCATTACGCCAACTCTTAATTTTGGACCTTGTAAATCTGCTAAAACGGCAACATGTATGTTTTTTTCTTCGTTAATTTCTCTAATATCTTTTATTCTCGCTTTTACATTATCGTTATCAGCATGAGAAAAATTAATTCTAAAAACATTAACCCCTTTATCAACCAATTCAGAAATTATTTCTTTGGTGTTTGTTGCAGGTCCTAATGTTGCTATTATTTTTGTTTTTTTATTGTTTGACATATTTTAAAAAATTAAAAAATCTTTCGATTTTAATGTGTTTGGATCAATTTTATATGATGTAATTATTTGGTTGATAGCATTAATTTCTTCAACTTTTTTAGCGATATAATCAGAATTAAAATCGCCTTCTAATTTTAGAAAAAAATCTACTTTTTTTTTCTCTGGGATTAAATAGGTTGTTATTTCGTTTGATGGAAATAATCCTGTAGAAATTTCTTCTAAATGATTTGTATATTGATTAGAAATTAAAAACCAAGATTGACTAAATTTTGTGTTTTCATACTCGTAAATACAGAATGTTGCATTATTGTTTTTATTTTCAAAATCTAAGCTAAATTTCGATTTCACAAAATTTATATTTAATTTTTGATTTAATAAATAAGCTAATTTATACTCTTCTAATGTAGAATGAATCCCTATTAGAGTATAATTGTTATCAGAAAAATCATTTAATTCTAACGAGTGTATCTGCAAAGCTAAACAATTTAGGGTTCTTAATATCTGTAAACTAAATAATGGCTAAATTACATATTGTTTCTGATAATGTAATTAAAAAAAGGAGAAACGAAGAAGTAAAAAAGTTAAGAATTTGTTATTTCGTCTTGTAAAGCATAATAAACTCTTTTTGATGCTTGTTCTTCTGCTTTTTTCTTAGAAGTAGACCTTCCTTTTGCTACTAAAGATCCATTAATACTAATCTTTACACTAAAATGTTTTACATTTTCGTTTCCAGAATCTTCGTAAATATCGAAGTTGTATTGTTTTTTTTGTTTCTGACACCATTCAATTATCAATCCTTTATAGCTTGTAATTTTACCTTCTAATTTCGGAATGTCAACATAATTAAGGATAACGTTTTCGTAAATAAATTTTTTGCAATAATTATAACCTCTATCAAGATAAATTGCTCCAATTAATGACTCAAAAATGTTTCCATAAATATTATCACCAACATTTTCTCTATCAAAATTACTTTTTACGTACTTTATTAAATCTAAATCTTTACCAAGTTCATTTAAATGTTCTCTACTTACAATTTTAGATCGCATTTGGGTTAAATATCCTTCTGAACCTTTAGGTACTTTTTTATACAAATAAGAGGCAATTATAGAACCTAACATGGCATCGCCTAAAAACTCTAATCTCTCATAATTAAGAGGATTGCCTTTATCGTCTTTTAATTTTAAAGATCTATGCGTAAATGCTTTTTTATAAAAGCTTAGTTTTTTTGGAGAAAAATTAAGTAGTGCTTTTAGCTCGTAGTAGAAACCCTCGTCTTCTTTTTTTGGGGGGTTTACAATTTTACGAATAAAATTCATGTAGTATTAATCAATTTTTTTAAGCGCAACACAAGCATTATGTCCTCCAAAACCAAATGTATTGCTTATAGCAATTTTAACATCTCGCTTTTGCGACTTATTAAACGTGAAGTTTAGCTTGTTATCAATTTGGTCATCATCTGTAAAATGATTAATTGTAGGAGGAACTTCGCCGTTATTGATTGCTAAAATCGAAGCGATTGCTTCAATTGCACCAGCGGCTCCTAATAAGTGACCTGTCATTGATTTTGTAGAATTGATATTGATATTATAAGCATGCTCTCCAAAAACTTCTAAAATCGCTTTAGATTCAGCTATATCTCCTAATGGAGTAGAAGTTCCGTGCATATTAATAGCATCTACATCTTCTGGATTAATTCCAGCATCTCTTAAACAATTTAACATAACATTTCTTGCTCCTAATCCTTCTGGATGTGGTGCAGTAATATGATGCGCATCAGAAGACATTCCGCCTCCAATAACCTCAGCATATATTTTTGCTCCACGAGCTTTTGCATGTTCATATTCTTCAAGAATTAGCGCTCCAGCGCCTTCTCCTAAAACAAATCCTTCTCTATCTTTATCAAACGGTCTAGATGCAGTTTCTGGACTATCATTTCTTGTTGATAGCGCATGCATTGCGTTAAATCCTCCCATTCCAGCAATTGTAACAGCAGCTTCAGAACCACCAGTAACGATAGCGTCAGCTTGCCCTAATCGGATGTAATTTAAAGAATCTATAATAGCGTTTGATGATGATGCGCAGGCAGAAACCGTTGCAAAATTTGGTCCTCTAAAACCATGTTTAATAGAAATTTGCCCAGGAGCAATATCAGCAATCATTTTAGGAATAAAGAATGGGTTAAATCTTGGTGAACCATCTCCAGTAGCAAAGTTTAATACTTCGTTTTGAAAAGTTTCTAATCCTCCAATTCCTGAACCCCAAATTACACCAATCCTATCTGGATCATGATCTACTGAGTTTAAACCAGAATCTGCAATTGCTTCATCTGATGCAACCATTGCATATTGAGAGAAACGATCCATCTTACGGGCTTCTTTTCTGTCAATAAAATCTGTTGCATTAAAGTTTTTCAATTCACATGCAAAACGAGTTTTGAACTTAGTAGCATCAAAATACGTTATAGGCGCAGCTCCGCTAACACCGTTAACTAAACCGCTCCAATATTCTTGTATATTATTACCAATTGGTGTTAATGCACCAAGTCCAGTTACAACAACTCGTTTAATTTGCATATAAATATTACTTTTTAGCTTCTTCTATATAGCTTACTGCTTGACCAACTGTACCAATGTTTTCTGCTTGGTCGTCTGGTATTTGGATATCAAATTCTTTTTCGAATTCCATAATTAATTCCACAGTATCTAAAGAATCTGCTCCTAAATCGTTTGTAAAGCTAGCTTCATTTGTTACTTCGTTATCGTCTACTCCTAATTTGTCTACGATAATAGCCTTTACTCTTGATGCAATGTCTGACATAATTTTCTAAGTTTTAAAATTTAAATCGGGGACAAAAATACGAATCTTATTATTTAATTCTACTTTTTCCACGAAAATTCTTGAATCTAAATTAAAAAAAATCTTTAAACTTTTAGCAATCTAAACAATATTGTTAATAATTATTCCTTTTTTTGTAGTGAAACTAATTAATTTAGAATGAAAAGAATTGCCATTTTTGCTTCGGGTTCTGGCTCTAATGCAGAAAATATTATCGATTATTTTACCAATAAAAAAACAGCAATTGTTAGCAAAGTTTTTTGCAATAATCCGAATGCAAAAGTTTTTGAAAGATGTAAACGATTGCAAATTGAAGCTGTTTTGTTCTCAAAAGAAGATTTTTTCAAATCTGATGTTGTTTTAAATCAACTTAAAGAGGTTGCAGACTATATTGTATTAGCTGGTTTTTTATTAAAAATTCCGTCTTCTATTATTGATGCTTTTCCAAATAAAATTATCAATATTCATCCTGCCTTATTACCAAAATATGGCGGAAAAGGAATGTACGGAATGCGCGTTCATAATGCTGTAAAAGAAAATAAAGACTCTGAAACCGGAATTACAATTCATTTTGTAAATGAAAATTATGATGAAGGAGCAATTATTTTTCAAGCAATAACAAAACTTAACGAATTTGATTCTGCAGAAGATATTGCACAAAAAATTCATGTTTTAGAATATAAACATTTTCCGAAAGTAATTGAATCGGTTATTTTACAATAAATGACAACAAAAAAGCAAAAATATTATGTGGTTTGGGCAGGTAGAAAAAAAGGTGTTTTTTCTTCTTGGGAAGATTGTAAAAAACAAATTGATGGTTTTGAAGGTGCACAATACAAAGCTTTTGCTGATAAAAAAGAAGCACAATTAGCTTACAATAAAAATTACTTTTCATATAAAGGAAAGAATACAAAAAAAGCAACATTAACTGAATCCGAAAAGAAAAAATTGGGCAAACCAATTTTAGAAAGTATTTCTGTGGATGCTGCGTGTAGTGGAAATCCTGGTAAAATGGAATATCGTGGCGTATTAACGCACAACAAACAACAAATTTTTATCAAAGGCCCGTTTGAAAAAGGAACTAATAATATAGGTGAGTTTTTAGCGCTCGTTCATGGATTAGCATTGTTAAAAAGCAAGAAAAAAGAAGATATTCCTGTGTATTCTGATTCTAAAATTGCCATGAGTTGGATTCAAAAAAAACAATGTAGAACCAATTTGGTTTTTGATGCTTCTAATAAAGATTTACTAGAATTGATAAAACGCGCAGAAAAATGGCTCAAAGAAAATTCGTTTAAAAACCCAATTTTAAAATGGGAAACCAAAGCTTGGGGAGAAATTCCTGCAGATTTTGGGAGAAAGTGAGTCAGTTATCAGTTATCAGTTATCAAAAATAAAAATTCTGCTACTTAGCAAACAGTTTCTAGCTCAACATCATCACAGCTTTTTTTACAGCTGCAATAAAAATGTCAATTTCATTTTTTGTGTTATAAAAAGAAAACGAAGCTCTCACGGTTCCAGGAATGTTATAAAAACTCATAATTGGTTGTGCACAATGATGTCCTGTTCTTACAGCAACGCCTAATTTATCTAAAATTACACCAATATCGTATGAGTGAATTCCTGCAACATTAAAAGAAATAACAGCAGTCTTTTTTGATGTTCCGTAAATTACAACTCCGTCAATTTCTTGTAGTTTTTTAGTTCCGTATTGCAGTAATTCTTCTTCGTAAGCAGCAATTTTATCAAAACCAATCGCGTTCATATAATCTAATGCAACTCCAAAGGCAATTCCGCCACAAATATTTGGTGTTCCTGCTTCAAATTTATGTGGTAAACCTGCGTAGGTAGTTTTTTCAAAAGTTACAGTTTCAATCATTTCTCCACCACCTTGATATGGCGGTAATTTTTGCAACCATTCTTCTTTTCCGTATAAAACTCCAACTCCCGTTGGTCCACAAATTTTATGAGCAGACGCAACATAAAAATCGACATCTAATTCTTGTAAATTGGGTTTTATATGCGGTGTTGCTTGGGCACCATCAATTAAAACTGCAGCACCAACTTTATGTGCTTTTTCAATAATTTCTTTTATCGGGTTGATCGTTCCCAATGCATTTGAAACATGATTACAGAAAACCATTTTTGTTTTTAACGAAATAATTTCATCAAAAGCATTTATGTCTAATGTTCCGTTTTGCAACATCGGAATCACTTTTAAAACAGCGCCTGTTTTTTCGCACAACATTTGCCAAGGCACAATATTAGAGTGATGTTCTAAGGCAGAAACTATAATTTCATCTCCTTTTTCTAACAATTCAGAAAAACCAGAGGCAACCATATTTATTCCATGCGTTGTTCCTGCTGTAAAAATGATTTCATTCGCTTTCTCAGCATTAAAATGTTTCTGAATTTTAAGTCGTGCTTCTTCGTATTTATCGGTTGCTTCTTGACTTAAAGAATGAACTCCGCGATGAATATTTGCATTGTAATTGCTATAATAGTCAACAATGGCATCAATCACCATTTTTGGCGTTTGCGACGTAGCTGCATTGTCAAAATATACCAAAGGCTTACCATTAACTTGTCTTTGTAAAATTGGGAAATCTGCTCTAATTTTTTCTACTGGAAACATCATCTTGTGTATTGAAATACAAAAATAACTTTTGTAAGTGAGACATCCATATAACAAGCGTTAAATTATTATATTTACTGCTACTATTTTATATTGTTTATCAAATGAAAATTCTAAAAAGAGGCTTGCTCTTACTTATTTCTGTTGTTTTAATACTTATTGTCTATAATTATCCGAAATTAAATATTATTGCTGGATATTCTTCAAAAAACATGAATTCATCTGTGTTTTTGGCTGGAAGAACCATGCAATTTACAGACAGTACTGACAATAATTTTTCTCCAATTAATTTAGGCTCAGATAAAGTTAATAAAGCACAAAAAACAAGCTCGGCATCCGTTTTTGGTTTGTTAACTAGAACTGCAATTTATAGGGAAGGTTTGGGGAGTGTTTTAATTACTGATGATTTTGATACTACGTTAAAGGTTGAAACTCCAAAAAGAACACAACCAGATAATACAACTCCGTTTCCGATTGGAAATGCAGATCAAAAAGATTCGATTTTATCAAATGTAAATTACATTAAGCTAACTAAAACGGTTGATAATCTTTTCACAAACAATACACAAACAAGAGCTGTTGTTGTGATTCATAAAAACCAAATTATTGCTGAGCAATACGACAAAGGTTTTACAAAAGATTCACGAATTTTAGGGTGGTCTATGACCAAAAGCATTATGAGTACTGTGTACGGAATTCTGCAAACGCAAGGAAAAATTAATGTGTTTGATAAAGCGCCAATTGCCGAATGGCAAAATGATGATAGAAAAGAAATTACCATCAATAATTTATTACAAATGAATTCTGGCTTAGCTTGGGATGAAAACTACAACGAAATTTCTGATGTTACTAAAATGTTGTTTTTAGAAAAAGACATGACGAAAATTCAAGCAGAAAAACAGTTTGTAGGAAAGCCAAATCAGACTTGGAATTATTCTTCTGGAACAAGTAATTTGTTATCAGGAATCCTTAGAAGCAAATTTAAAACGCATCAAGAATATTTAGATTATTGGTATGCCGAATTTATCGATAAAATTGGTATGAATTCTATGCTTATTGAAAATGATATGACAGGAAGTTATGTTGGTTCTTCTTACGCTTGGGCAACGCCAAGAGATTGGGCAAAGTTTGGATTACTCTATTTGAATAAAGGAAATTGGAATGGCGAACAGCTTTTCGATGCTACTTGGGTTGATTATATTACAATTCCGACTAATGGTTCTGACGGAACTTATGGCGGACATTTTTGGTTAAATGCTGAAGGACAATTTCCAGATATTCCTAAAAATATGTTTTACGCAAGCGGATATCAAGGTCAATTTGTGTTTGTTTTTCCAGATCAAGATTTGGTTGTGGTAAGAATGGGCTTAGCTCATATTGATATTAATGGATTTTTAAAAGGAGTTTTGGAGAGTATTAAATAAAAAAACCACGCAAATTGCGTGGTTTATATTTTATACAAAAACAAGTTTGTTGCTTATAAATCAAATCCTAAATTGACTCCTAATTTAGAAGCAATTAGTTTATTAATTCTAGATTTTACCTCCGGAATTTTTACACTTTCTAATACCGTATTTGCAAACGCATACATTAATAATGCTTTTCCTTCTTTTTTCGGGATTCCGCGTTGTTGCATATAAAACAGTGCATCATTATCTAACTGACCAATAGTACAACCATGAGAACACTTTACATCATCAGCAAAAATCTCTAATTGTGGTTTTGCGTTAATTGTTGCTTTATCACTTATCAACACATTATTATTTTGTTGATAAGCGTTTGTTTTTTGTGCTTCTTTTTCTACAATTACTTTTCCGTTAAAAACACCCGTAGAACGTTCGTCAAAAATTCCTTTATAATCTTGATGAGATTCACAATTTGGCTCAATATGATTTACCAACGTATGATGATCTACGTGTTGTTTTCCTTCAATAATTGTAATTCCTTTTAAAATAGAGTTAACGTGTTCTCCTTTTTGATAAAAGTTTAAATTATTTCTAGTGATATTTCCTCCAAATGAAAATGTATGCACCGAAACTTCGCTGTTTGTTTTTTGCTCAATATAAGTGTTGTCAACTAACGAAGCATTGTCTTTATCGTTCTGAATTTTATAAAAATCTACCGTTGCATTTTTTGCAGCAAAAATTTCAGTAACAACATTTGTTAACGCTGCATTTTCGGTTAAACTTTGATGGCGTTCTATAATTTGAACATGTGCATTTTCTTCAACCACAATTAAGTTTCTTGGCTGAACCATTGTTGCAACATCATTTCCTGTTGTGAAATTGATAATTTGAATTGGTTTTTCTACCTCAACATTTTTAGGAATACGGATGTATGCCCCTTCGTTTGTAAACGCTGTATTTAAAGACGTTAAATTATCTTGCTTTGCAATTTTATTAAAATATTTTTCAATAATTGCATTGTATTTAGGTTTTGGTAAAACCGCTGACATTAAGCAAATATCTTTACCTTCGTGAGTTGTGTCAGATAAAAATGAACTATATTTTCCATCAACAAAAACAATTTTATACGTGTCTATATCATGAATAAAATACTTCTTTACATCTGCAAATTCAATCGTATTTTCTTTGTTTGGAAAAATGCTGAAATCGTTCTTT
The DNA here is from genome assembly GCF_039748955.1 of Polaribacter uvawellassae. NCBI lineage: Bacteria > Pseudomonadati > Bacteroidota > Flavobacteriia > Flavobacteriales > Flavobacteriaceae > Polaribacter > Polaribacter uvawellassae. The sequence continues at coordinate 155,356 of NZ_JBDIZN010000001.1, forward strand.
AAAACTGAATTTAATGACGTGTATTTCCATTCTTCCAATTTTCTAGTTGGAAAACCTAATTTTTCAAAATTATGTAACGCTTCTGAACGAATATCATGAATTGCTGTATTCATATTGATATCATTTTCAAATGCTACATAAGATTCTATTATTTTATCTTTTAATTCCATTCTTTTCAGTTTTCAGTTTCGGTAAGCAGTTATAAAAACTGTTACTGCAAACTAATTTAAACTAATTCCTTTTTAATCCAGTCGTATCCTTTTTCTTCAAGCTCTAACGCTAAAGAAGCATCGCCAGTTTTTACGATTTTACCATCGTATAAAACATGTACAAAATCTGGAACAATGTATTCTAATAAACGTTGGTAATGTGTAATTACAATTACTGCGTTATCTTTAGATTTTAGTTTGTTTACGCCGTTTGCAACAATTCGCAATGCATCAATATCCAATCCAGAATCTGTTTCGTCTAAAATTGCCAATTTTGGCTCTAACATTGCCATTTGAAAGATTTCGTTACGTTTTTTTTCTCCTCCAGAAAAACCTTCGTTTAAAGAACGCGATAAAAACTTACGATCAATTTCTAACAATTCTGATTTCTCACGAATCATTTTTAACATGTCTTTAGCAGGCATGTCTTCTAAACCTTTTGCTTTACGAGTTTCGTTAATTGCAGTTTTGATAAAGTTGGTAACAGAAACTCCAGGAATTTCTACTGGATATTGAAACGATAAAAACACACCGTTATGTGCTCTTTCTTCAGGAGCTAATTCGCTAATATCTTCTCCATTTAATTCAATAATTCCGTTTGTAACTTCATATTCTTCTTTTCCAGCAACAATATTTGCCAAGGTGCTTTTTCCTGCTCCGTTTGGTCCCATGATTGCATGAACTTCTCCAGCTTTTACTTCAATATTCAATCCTTTTAAGATTGCTTTATTGTCTATGCTTGCGTGTAAATTGTTTATTTTTAACATTGTTTTATGCTATTGGCTTTAAGCTATAAGCTTTAAGCAGATTTTTTATAATTGATTCGTTTTCAAAGTAACTTTTTCGTTAATTATCCAACACTTCCTTCTAAACTAATTTCTAATAATTTTTGTGCTTCTACGGCAAATTCCATTGGCAACTTATTAAGTACTTCTTTACTAAATCCGTTTACAATTAATGCAATTGCTTTTTCTGTATCAATTCCTCGTTGATTACAATAAAACAATTGATCTTCTCCAATTTTACTTGTTGTTGCTTCGTGTTCTATTTGTGCTGTTTTATTTTTTGCTTCTATGTACGGAAACGTGTGTGCACCACATTCATTTCCCATCAATAAACTATCACACTGCGAAAAGTTACGTGCATTTTCTGCTCTAGAGTTTATTTGCACCAAACCTCTATAAGAGTTTTGTGATTTTCCCGCAGATATTCCTTTAGAAATAATAGTTGACTTGGTATTTTTACCTAAGTGAATCATTTTGGTTCCTGTATCAGCTTGCTGAAAATGATTGGTTACTGCAATTGAATAAAATTCTCCAACCGAATTATTTCCTTTTAAAATACAAGAAGGATATTTCCATGTTACAGCAGAACCTGTTTCTACTTGCGTCCAAGAAATTTTTGCGTTGGTTTCACAAATTCCTCTTTTGGTAACAAAATTAAAAACACCACCTTTTCCGTTTGCATCTCCTGGGAACCAGTTTTGTACAGTCGAATATTTTATTTCTGCATCATCCATTGCAATTAATTCTACAACTGCAGCGTGCAATTGGTTTTCATCTCTACTTGGCGCTGTACAACCTTCTAAATAACTTACGTAACTTCCTTTATCTGCAACAACTAAAGTTCTTTCAAATTGTCCTGTTCCACCTTCATTAATTCTAAAATAAGTTGATAATTCCATCGGACAACGAACGCCTTTTGGAATGTAACAGAAAGATCCGTCAGAAAAAACAGCAGAGTTTAATGCTGCGTAAAAGTTATCAGAAGTTGGAACAACAGTTCCTAAGTGTTTTCTCACCAATTCTGGATGTTCTTGAATTGCTTCAGAAATTGGCATAAAAATAATGCCTTTTTCGCCTAAAGTTTTCTTAAAAGTGGTAGCAACAGAAACAGAATCCATTACAATATCAACAGCAACATTTGCCAAACGTTTTTGTTCATCTAAAGAGATTCCAAGTTTTTTAAAAGTCTCTAATAAATCTGGATCAACTTCGTCTAAAGAATTTAATTTTGGTTTCTTTTTAGGTGCAGAATAATAGGCAATTTCTTGAAAGTTAGGTTTAGGATACTTTACATTTGCCCAATCTGGTTCTTCCATTTGTTGCCAAACTCTAAAAGCTTCTAAACGCCAATCGGTCATCCATTGTGGTTCGTTTTTCTTTTTAGAAATTGCACGCACAACATCTTCGTTAAGTCCTTTTGCAAACTTATCACTTTCTATATCTGTATAAAAACCATATTCGTATTCTTTGGTTTTTAGTTCTTCTCTTAAATTATCTTCTGTGTACTTCATAATCATTTAAAGATTGAAAAATTAAAAAATTTAATAAATCTCACTTCTTTTTAAATAGTTAATGAATTTTGATAATTGCTTTGAAATATCTTCAACTGCTATTATTAATTCTTTCACTTCTTTATTTTCTAGGTATCCTAGTTGTTCACAAATCCTTAATAAACTTCTAACTTCTCCGCTAGAACCTTTACTTATATATAAGAATTTTACAAATTGTTTGTTTGACTGTAATTCAAAACCTTCTGCAATATTTATCGGAATCGAAATCTGACTCTGAACTTGTTATTTTATATATGATGATTGAAAATTCAAATGCTTTTTGATACACTTCTAAATCTTCAAATCGTTTCATTTTTCAATCCTTTAATTTTTGAATCTTTCAATCTTTCAATAGTTTTTACAACGAAAAACTCTCTCCGCATCCACAAGTTCTATTAGCATTTGGATTGTTAAAAACAAAACCTGTTCCGTTTAAACCTCCAGAATACTCTAGTGTTGTGCCAACCAAATACAAGAAACTTTTTTTATCAACAATAATTTTAATAGCATTGTCTTCAAAAACTTTATCGTCTTCATCTTGATTCTTATCAAACTTTAAATCGTATGATAAACCAGAACAACCTCCACTTTTTACACCAACGCGTACAAAGTCTTTAGAAGCGTCAAAACCATCATCTGCCATTAATTCTATGACTTTTTTCTTCGCGATGTCTGAAACTTTTATCATAATTCTTATATAGATTAAATCCAAATTAGGTGCAAATATAACTACAAAATCTGATTTTCAAAGCCTTTTAACATGAATAAAACTGATTGTTTGATTGGTAAAATTAATACCTACTTCTAAAGTTGATTTAAGAAAACATTCTTTTGTTAATGAACTGTTAAAAAAATGCTATAAACTTTGTAAACAAGGAATTAAACTTACTTTTATTCCATAACTAAAACAAACCTAATGAAACGCATTTTTACTGCAATCGTATTTTTAATTGCTACTCAAATTACCGCACAAGAAAAAGCTTGGCCAGAAGATTTAATTACTGTTCCTGTGAAGACTAATTATCAAAAAACTTCTACTTATGCAGAAGTGATGTCTTTTATTTCTGCATTGCAGAAAGGGTCAGATTTATTGCATTTAGAATATATGGGAACTAGTAAAGAAGGAAAAAAAATTCCAATGGTAATTCTAGCAAACCCAAAAATTACAACTCCTGCTGAAGCGAAAGCTTCAGGAAAACCTGTTTTTTACATTCAAGGGAATATTCATTCTGGAGAAGTTGAAGGGAAAGAAATTGTGCAGCAAATTATGCGCGATATTTTATTAGGTAATAAAAAGCATTTATTAGAGAATCAGATTTTAATTTTTGCGCCGATTTACAATACAGATTCTAACGACAAAATGAAGCAAGGAAGAAGACCTTCTCAAGAAGACAGTCCGGTTGAAGTTGGAATTAGAGCTAACAGTCAAGGATTGGATTTGAATAGAGACGGAATTAAAATGGAAGCGTTTGAAACGGCAGGATTAATTCAAAATGTAATTTTAAAATGGGATCCAGAAATGTTGGTAGATTTACACACCACAAACGGAACTTGGCATGGTTACGGAATAACGTATGCACCAAGTTATCATTACGCTGGTGAAAAAGCACCTTATGATTTTACCTGGGATATTTTGTTTCCTGAAGTTACTAAAAATATCGATGAAAATTACAAAGTAAAAATTGGTCCTTACGGATATTATTCTACAAGACAAGGTTGGCCACCAACTTCAATTTACACGTATAATCATCATCCAAGATATATTGTAAATCAAATGGGATTGCGAAATAAAGTCGGAATTTTAAGTGAAGCTTTTGCACACGATCGTTTGTATGAAAGAATGAACGGAACGTATGGTTTTGTTGCAGAAATCTTAGAATTTACGCATAAAAATGGTAAAAAAATGGCAGCAATTAATGCAAAAGCAGAAAAAGACGCCATTCAAAATGTAATTGAAAATGCTGGAAAAGTTGATAAAGGTGTTCGTTATAAAATGGTTGCATTAGATAAAAAAATAGAAAATTACAGAACCTATGATTACATTCCATATGTTAAAAAAGACGGGAAGAAAGGATATTTGCGTTCTGGAAAAATAATTGACGTGCCAAATGTTACCAACTTATCAAAATTTGATGCAACAGTTAGCACAAAATTACCAAGAGGATATTTCTTACCAAAATCTATGAAATTTATTGTAGATCATTTAAGAAAACAAGGAATAAAAGTTACACAATTAAAAAGTCGTAAAAGAGCAACTGGAGAAATATTTATGGTTGATAAATTAAACAATTCTAGACGTAAATTTGAAGGGCACAATATGGCAACTGTAGAAGGAAAATATGTTGCAAAAACGCAAACTTTTAGAAAAGGTGATTTTTGGATTGACATGGCGCAACCTTTAACAAATTTAGCTTTTTACATGCTAGAACCACAATCTGATGATGGTTTAGTTTCATGGAATTTCTTTGATGAATATTTAAAATCTCAAGGTGTAGAAACAAAAACGGTTGCATATCCGGTTTTTAAATATTACTCTGTAAAATAAACCAAAAATTATGTCTATTCGAGCGTAGTCGAGAACTATAGTTTCTCAAAAGTAGGTTTCGACTACGCTCAACCAGACAAATATTTAATCATCCTTTTTAAGCATTTTTTTTTGCTATAAAAACAAATAGAATTGCTGTATCTTTGCGGCATGATTGAAGATAAAAACCAAGACAAAACCTCACTTTCTGAATTAGGAGAATTCGGATTGATAAACCATTTAACAAAGCATTTTAACACCAAGCATTCATCAACAGTAAAAGCTGTTGGAGATGACGCTGCGGTTTTAGATGCATCTGATAAACAAACGGTAATTACTACCGATTTATTAATTGAAGGTGTGCATTTTGATTTGAGTTATATGCCGCTAAAACATTTAGGTTACAAAGCGGTAATGGTAAATTTATCTGATGTGTATGCAATGAATGCATCTGCAGAACAAATTACAGTTTCTATTGCGGTTTCTAATCGTTTTCCGCTAGAAGCAATTGAAGAATTGTATTCGGGAATTCAGTTAGCTTGTAAAACATATAATGTAGATTTAATTGGTGGCGACACCACTTCATCAACAAAAGGAATGTTGATTTCTATCACTGCAATTGGTAAAGCAGCAAAAGAAGATGTTGTGTATAGAAGCGGCGCAAAAGAAACTGATTTAATTGTTGTTTCTGGAGATTTAGGTGCTGCTTATTTAGGCTTACAAGTTTTAGAAAGAGAAAAACAAGTTTTTAAAGTTGACCCTAACAACCAACCAGATTTAGATAATTACACGTATTTAATTGAACGTCAATTAAAACCAGAAGCACGTAAAGATGTTGCTGGATTGTTAAAAGAATTAGAGGTAAAACCAACTTCTATGATTGATATTTCTGATGGATTATCATCCGAAATTATGCACATCTGCTCGCAATCTAAAGTTGGGTGTAAATTGTATGAAGATAAATTTCCGTTAGATCCGCAAGTAATTTCTACTTGCGAAGAATTTAATATGGATTCTACAATGATTGCTTTAAGTGGCGGCGAAGATTATGAGTTGTTGTTTACAGTTCCTATTGCTGATTTTGATAAGATAAAAGGAAATCCAAATTTTTCTATTATTGGTCATATTACTGAAGAAAATCAAGGAATGAATTTAGTGACACGCGCCAACCAAGAAATGGAATTAAAAGCGCAAGGTTGGAATGCGTTGAAGGAAGAATAAAAAGAATTCTTCTTTTGCTTTTGCTATATTTACTGCGAAATGAAAATAAAAAAACTTATACCTTTTTTTCTGTTGCTTATTGTTTTTGGTTGTAGCAAATCAGAAAACGATGATATTTCTACTTCTGAATTAGATTGGTTTACTTTTTCTACTCCAGAAGCACAAGGAATGGATTCTAATGTTTTAAACAATGCGTATCAAAAAGCAATATCGCTTGGATTTGTAGACGGAATCATTATTTCTAAAAACGGCTATATTGTTGGTGAAAAATATTTTAACAATTATTCAGAATCTAAACCTCATAATGTAAAATCTGTATCAAAAAGCATCCTTTCTGCAATCACTTATTTTGCAATAAACGAAGGAGCTTTTGACATGAATGATAAAGTTTTAAACTTTTTTCCAGAATATAATAACTCAAGTTTAGACACAAGAATAGCAGATATTACTATTGAGCATTTACTAAAAATGCGAATGGGAATTCCAGCTGAATTTGACGACAACTACAATGTTTATACAGATTTATATAATTCTAGTAATTGGATACAATCTACTTTAGAGTTTCCTTTAAAAAATGATCCAGGAGATGCAATGAATTATAACACGTTTCAAACACATTTACTTTCTGGTATTATTACAAAAGCAACAAAAAAGAACACTTTTGATTTTGCTTCTGAAACACTATTTAAATTAATGAAAATTGATATAGATTCTTGGGAGCAAGATGCACAAGGTTATTATTTTGGCGGAAATTCTATGTTTTTTACACCAAGAGAAATGTATCTTTTTGGGAAATTATATTTAAACAAAGGAAAATTATTTAACACTCAAATTATTCCAGAAAGTTGGGTAAATGCATCTTTAACTTCTTCAACAAATTTTTCTAATTTAGAAATCGGAGCGTTTAAAAATTACAATTATGGTTATTTATGGTGGCTCGGAGAAATAAACAATTATAAATTGTTTTTGGCTTATGGTTATGGCGGACAATTAATTGCCGTTTTTCCTGATATTGATTTAATCATCATTACTACAACAGAAAATGCTGTTACACCAACAGATGCATCGAATCAAGAAGTAAAAATGTTTAATTTTATTTCTGAAAACATTTTGCCCGCTATTAAATAAAAGCAATTGTTCTAATTCCTTTTACTATTTTTTACAAATTGCTGTAAAACATCAACCAACTCAATTTTATTTTCAATATGACTCATATGTCCATCATCAAAAACAACCGTTTCTAAATGGTTATTTTTTGCTTCTTTTAAAGAAATTTCGTAATCCAATACAGGATCTTTCTTGCCAATAATAAGTAATTTTTGACATGATAAACGCTGTAAAACATGTTCTCTATTTGGTCTAATTCTCATGCCTTCTTGGCATGCAATATAACCTTGAACAGGTGTTTGCAATGCTTCTTTCAAAGCAACTCTCATATCGTCTTTAAAAGTAATTCTACTTTGTTCACTAAACAAATTCGTAAAAGACATCTGAACCATGTTTTTAAAGTTATTCTGAACTAACTTATTTGCTCGAGCTCTTAATATTTTTCTTTCATCATCATCTGCTAAAGAAGTTGAATTCATTAAACACAAACCTTTTAAGTTATTCGGATTTTTTTCTGCAAACGCCAAAGCAACATATCCGCCCATTGAATGTCCAATAATAATTGGTTTTCTAATTCGTAAATGTTTTAAAACTGCTTCAACGGCTTCTGCCATCAATTCCATAGAATGAATATATCCAATACAATCTGTTTTACCATGACCTAATAAATCGATACAAATTACTCTATTTTGCTTAGAAAGTTCTTTTGTTATGGAATTCCACATAGAAGAATTCTCTAAAAAACCATGCAAAAGCACAATTGTAGAACCTTTTCCTATTGATAAAAAAGATATTTTAGTGTTTTTATAGAGGATACTATTTTGCATTAAACAAAAATATGTATCTTTATTCAGGTATATATTATTTTTTAACATGTTTTCATCACCTTTTAAAAATATTACTAAAAGAACTGAAAAGAAGCTAACGTTTAGTCTCTTCTTCTTGTTAATTTTAAGTGCTATTGTTTTAAGATATTTTAATGCTTTTTTAGATAACGCTTCTGCTCCATACGGAATTTTCTCTTTTGAGTTAGCAGGAAACCTTGATAAATCTGTAGAGATTATCAACTCATGGTCTCCATTAGCAAAAACATATGCTGGCTTAAGTTTAGGTTATGATTTTCTTTTCTTATTGATTTACACATTATTTATTTCACTTTTAATTCATAAAATAAACCAGCGATTATGGATTGGGAAACCCTTTTATAAGATTGGTGAATTATTAATTTGGTCTATGTTTATTACTGCAATTTTTGATGCAGTAGAAAACGTTGCATTGATAAAATTATTAATTGGCAGTTATAAAGAGTATTGGTCTTCAGTCGCTCACGCTTTTGCTATTGGAAAGTTTGTTTTAATTGGTATTTCAATTTTATATCTTATTTATAATACTATTTTATTACTTTTCAAGAAATCTTCTTAAATTGAATAAAACAAAAGAAATTTTAATCGTTGGTTTTGCCCTGTTCTCCATGTTTTTTGGCGCTGGAAACTTAATACTTCCTCCATTTTTAGGAGTTCAATCTGGAGAAAGTTGGAGTTTAGTTACACTTGGATTTTTTGTTACCGCAGTTATTATTCCAATATTCGGAATTATAGCGCACGCACGTTTACAAGGCACAATGTTCGATTTTGGTAAAAAAGTATCGCCAACATTTAGTTTAGTTTACTGTTTAATTGTTTACGCTATTTCCATAACATTACCAGCACCAAGAACTGCTTCTGTAACACACGAAATGGCTATTGCTCCATTTTTCGGAACTTCATCTTTACTAACAAGCGCTGTTTATTTTGCGTTGGTTTTTGTGTTTGTAATGAATCGTTCTAGAATTTTAAACCTCATCGGAAAATTCTTAACTCCTTTTATAATCATCATTTTATTAGCTGTTATTTTTATTGGTATTACAACAAGTCCAGAAGTTATAAATCCAACAACTTTTAAAACTCCTTTTGTGAGTGGTTTATTAGAAGGATATCAAACTTTTGATGCAATTGGCGCAATTGTAGTTGGTGGCGTTTTAGTAATTTCTATGAATTTTAAAAAAGAAACTTCTTTTAAAGTGAAAAAAGAACTGATTTCTAAAGCTGGTATTGTAGCTGGAATTGGCTTACTAATTATTTATACTGGCTTAATTTATAACGGAGTTTATTTTAGTAGTTCTTTTGCAGAAAATGCAACAAGAACAGAAATCTTAACGAGTATAAGTACACAAACTTTAGGAAACATCGGTACTGCTTTTTTAAGTGTTTTAGTCGCTTTGGCTTGTTTTACTACTGGAGTTGGAATTGTAACCGGTACTTCAGATTACTTTAAAGGATTGTTTAACAACTCGCAAAAAGCATATACAATTACGGCAATTATTGGTTGTGGTTTAGGGGTTTTAATTGGCCAGTTTGATGTGCATTATATTATAGTAATTGCGCTTCCAGTTTTAATGTTTATCTATCCAATAACTATTGTTTTAATTTTATTAAATGTATTGCCAGAAAAATTAGCTTCTCCAACAATTTTTAAAGCTGTAGTTGGTGTTACCTTTTTGTTTAGCATTCCAGATTTTTTAAAGTTTATAATAAACCCAGAAAAACTAACAGGAATTCAAAGTTATATCCCATTTTCTGAACATAGTTTGGGTTGGGTTTTGCCTGCTTTATTTATTTTTACAGTTGTAAATATTTTTAAAAATTTTAAAATAAAGACGGCATAATTGATTTTTTTTATCTTCCTTTTCGCATTCTTATTGGACCTAACCATAACCAAAACCCAGTAATGGTAAATAACAATAATGCCAAACTCATTACTGTTGTATAAATCAATTTAATTGGATCTCCAGAAGTATTAAAATAGATATCTAATGCAGAGCCATCATGAATTCCTTCAACAAAATCTGATCTACGTCTTTCTACATGCAGCAAGTTTCCTGTTGCTCCATCTACTTGAATTCCGTAGTAGTTTTCAAAGATAAATTTTGCGGTTCCTTTGTTTTTTCTAATATCAATTCTATCAACAACAGGCGCTACTTCTAAAGAAATGTGGTCTTTAAAATAGGCATTTGCTTTTGTATGTAAACTATCAATTGGCAACCAGTTTTTTAATTCTGTAGAAGATCCTTCATAGGTTTTTGAAAGTAAATAATCAAAGCTGTTTTTTTTCCATCCAAGTAGTAATGCACTTATAGAAACCACAAAAAAGAAAACAAATAATGTTGCTCCAGTAATTCGATGCACTTTTCTAAAGATTCGTAAAACTTTGGCTTGTTTTTTCTTATTTGCTTTTTTACTCATGAGGCTTTATCAGAAGTAAGCGAAAATATCGAATTTAATCGAATCTTTATCTTTTTAGAAATGAAAAAAGCGAGTTCACACTCGCTTTTAACATTATTTTATGTTTTGCTATTGATTCATTAAATCTTCAATTTCTTCGGCTAAAATTGGAATATTTTGCATCAAGTTAAATGGCTCTCCTTTTTCTTGAATAACAACATCATCTTCTAAACGAATTCCCATATTTTCTTCAGGAATGTAGATGCCAGGTTCAACCGTAAAAACCATATTTGCTTTCATTGGTTTTTTTAATTCGCCATAATCGTGCGTATCTAATCCCATATGATGTGATGTTCCGTGCATAAAATATTTTTTATACGCAGGCCAATTTGGATCTTCATTTTGTACATCAGCTTTGTCAATTAAACCTAAACTTAACAATTCTGAAGTCATAATTTTACCAACTTCTTTGTGATATTCTGCCCAAATTGTTCCAGGAACTAACATTTTTGTTGCTTCGTCTTTTACTTTATTTACTGCGTTGTAAACGGCTCTTTGTCTATCTGTAAAACGTCCATTAACTGGAATTGTACGAGTCATATCAGAAGAATAATTTGCGTATTCTGCTCCAACATCCATTAGCAACATATCGCCATCTTTACATTGTTGATTGTTTTCTATATAATGCAATACACAAGCATTGTAACCAGAACCAATAATTGGCGTGTACGAAAATCCATTAGAACGATTTCGTAAAAATTCGTGCATAAATTCTGCTTCAATTTCATACTCCATAACTCCAGGTTTTACGAATTCTAAAATTCTTCTAAACCCTTTTTCTGTAATATTACAAGCTGTTTGTAACAACTCTAATTCTTGTGGTTCTTTTACGCCACGAATATTTTGCAAAATAGGAAAGCTTTTAGCCCAATTATGTGCCGGAAATTTATCTTTAACGCTTTTGATAAACCGATCTTCTCTACTTTCTAATATTACTGATTGACGGTAATGTTCGTTGGTGTTAAAATAAATTGTTTCTGCTTCAGTCATTAAATCAAAGAACACCTTGTCAAAATCGCTTAACCAATACACGGTTTTTATTCCTGATGTTTCTGTTGCTTGTTCTTTGTTTAGTTTTGCTCCTTCCCAAATTGCAATGTGATCATTAGTTTCTGTAACAAATAAAACTTCTCTGTGTTTTTTATCTAAAGCATCAGGAAATAATAGTAAAATACTTTCTTCTTGATCTACGCCACTTAAATAAAAAATATCTCTGTGTTGATGAAAAGGCAATGTGCTATCTGCACCAGTTGTAAAAGTATCGTTTGAGTTGAAAACAGCTATCGATTTTGGCTTCATTTGAGCCATAAATTTTGCTCTATTTTTTATAAAAAGTTGATTATCTATTAAATGATATTTCATAAGTGTAAGTGTTTAAAAGAACAAATGTAATAATTTATACAACGAAGATTTATGATTTACTTTGAAAGAACTAATGTAGTTTCACTATAAAGAGCGTGTAATATTCTCAAGGGTTATTGATTTTCAAATGGTTATAAAAAATAAAAAAAATGATAAATGCTAAAATAATATTAAAATAATCTGTTTATTGTTTATAAATATAGTATCTTTGCAGCTAATATTATTTTAATTATTATTACAATGAGTAAAGGTACAGTAAAATTTTTCAATGAGTCTAAAGGATTTGGATTCATCACTGAAGAAGACAACAACAAAGAACATTTCGTACACATTTCTGGATTAATCGATGAGATTAGAGAAGGTGATGAAGTAGAATTTGACTTACAAGAAGGTAGAAAAGGAATGAACGCAGTTAACGTAAAAGTTATCTAAGATATACACTTTTTTTTATTAAAAAACGCCTATCAATTTATTTGATAGGCGTTTTTGATTATAAAGTTGTTTGAAATTATCTTCTTTTACTACTATCTCTTCTAGAAGAACGATTGTCGTTTCGTTTTCTACTATTATTCCTAGGTTTTTTTGAATTATTTCTTGGAGTATGATTTTTCTTTTTTGGTTTATTAGAATTTTGTTTTCCAGGTTCCGTAGTATTATTTGGTTCAAAACCTTCAATAACTTCTGATTCTAATTTTTGACCTAATAATTTTTCTATTTGCCTTACATATTCCATTTCCTCAATACAAACAAGAGATAATGCTTCTCCTTTTGCACCAGCTCTACCAGTTCTTCCAATTCTGTGAATATAATCTTCAGGAACATTTGGTAATTCAAAATTGATAACATGTGGTAATAATGGAATGTCTAAACCACGAGCAGCAATATCAGTTGCCACTAAAACTCTAATATTATTTGTTTTAAATTGTGCCAAGGCTTTTGTTCTAGCGCCTTGACTTTTATTTCCGTGAATTGCGGCAGCAGAAATTTTACTTGCTACTAATTTTTTGGTAAGTTTATTTGCACCATGTTTTGTTCTAGTAAAAACCAACACTTGTTTCCAATTTCCATCAGAAATTAACTTTGTAATTAATGCTGTTTTTTGCCCTTTATCTACACGATATATTTTTTGATCTACTTTTTCTGCAGTAGAATTTTGCGGTGTAGCTTCTACCAAAACAGGATTGTGAAGAATTTTAGCAGCTAAGTCTTTTATTTCTTTAGAAAATGTTGCAGAAAACAATAAATTTTGACGCTTAGCAGGCATCAAACTCATAATTTTTTGAATATCTCTTAAAAAACCCATATCCAACATTCTGTCGGCTTCATCCAGCACTAAAATTTCAACTCTTTTTAAAGACAATGCTTTCTGGTTTTCTAAATCAAGTAATCTTCCTGGTGTTGCAACTAAAACATCTACTCCTTGTCTAATTGTTGCTATTTGAGCTTTTGCTTTTACACCACCAAAAACAACAGTAGATTTCATGTTTAAATACGCTCCATAATCTCTAACATTATCATAAACCTGAGCAGCTAATTCTCTTGTTGGTGTTAATATTAACGCTCTAATTGGTCTAAATTTATTACTTCTAGTAGCATCTAAAATTTGTAACATTGGCAAAGTAAATCCCGCTGTTTTTCCAGTTCCTGTTTGTGCTGAAGCCAATACATCTTTTCCTTCTAAAATTAAAGGAATTGCTTTTTTTTGAATTGGAGATGGAGTTTTATACCCTTGTTTTTCAACAGCTTTTAACAAAGCGTTGTTTAATCCTAATGATTGAAATGACATACATGTGTTTTATAAAATGACGTCTAAGAGGAATTGTCATTTAAGAGTTTATGCAAAGGTACGTTGATTTCTGTCGTATATGATAACATTTTGTTAAAACTAAGAATTGCATCCATTTAATTTTTGCTATCTCTTTTACATATACTAACTTTAACCACCAAATAACTAATCATGAAAAAAATAACTACTTTTTTTGCAGCTTTGCTTGTTGTATCGTCAATTAATGCTCAGCAAACTACTTCTGCTAATCAGATTGAAGAAGCTTTAAATCAAAAAGATGCTTTAACTCAAAATTCTATTGTAAAAGACATCAAATTTACAAACATTGGGCCAACTGTAATGAGTGGGCGTGTTGCCGATTTAGATGTAAACCCAAACGATCCAACTGAGTTTTATGTTGGATATGCTTCAGGTGGTTTATGGCACACAAAAAATAACGGGATTACGTTTACACCAATAATGGACAATTCTCAAACTCAAAACATTGGAGATATTGCTGTAGATTGGAAAAACAATACGATTTGGGTTGGAACTGGAGAAAAAAATTCATCAAGATCTTCATATGCAGGAATTGGAGTTTTAAAGTCTACCGATAATGGAAAAACATGGGAAAATGTTGGACTAACAGATTCGCATCACGTAAGTAGAATTATCATCAACCCAAACAATTCAAACGAAGTTTTAATTGCTGTAATTGGTCATTTATATTCTTCGAATAAAGAAAGAGGAATCTTTAAAACAATTGATGGCGGTAAAACCTGGAGTAAAAAATTATACATTGATGAAAATACTGGTTTTATTGACATAGAACCTGCACCAAATAATTTTAATGTTTTATATGCTGCTTCTTGGGAACGTGATAGAAAAGCATGGAACTTTATTGGAAGCGGTTCTAATTCTGCTATTTACAAAAGTGTTGATGGTGGAGAAAACTGGAAAAACATTTCTGGAAACGGTTTTCCTACTGGAAGTGGAGTTGGTAGAATTGGTTTAGCTGTTTATGATGAAAACACCGTGTATGCACTTCACGACAGTCAATTTGAGTTTAAAGAAACGAAAGGAAAAAACAATCCGACAGCGATTGCTCTAAACAATCAAATATTTCAAAATATTACTTCAGAAGAATTTGTAAAACTAGATAACAAAGAAATTGACACTTATTTAAAATCTCTTGGTTTTCATGAAAAATACAGAGCTTTAAACATTAAAAACTTTGTACAATCTAGTGCTTTATCACCAGGAGAAGTTCCTGCTTTTTTACAAAGCACTCAAGCCGTTACCGCTGCAGCGGTTACTGGTGCAGAAGTTTTTATGACCACAAACGGTGGTAAATCTTGGAAAAAGAAAAATAAAGAAAAATTAAGTTTGTATTCTTCTTATGGATACTATTTTGGAGAAATCAGAGTTGATCCACAAGATAAAAATGCTATTTATATTTTAGGAATTACTTTACACAAATCTAAAGATGCCGGACAAACATTTACATCAATCGGAAGAGAAAATGTACATGCAGATCATCAAGCTTTTTGGATAAACCCAAAACGGTCTGGACATTTAATTAATGGAAATGATGGTGGAGTTAATATGAGTTATGATGATGGAGAAAGTTGGAGCAAATTAAATTATGCACCAGTTGGTCAATATTATTCTGTTTTTGCAGACAATGAAAAACCATATAATGTGTATGGCGGACTTCAAGACAACGGAGTTTGGTACGGACCAAACAATGCAAGAATT
Organism: Polaribacter uvawellassae; assembly: GCF_039748955.1. Lineage (NCBI taxonomy): Bacteria > Pseudomonadati > Bacteroidota > Flavobacteriia > Flavobacteriales > Flavobacteriaceae > Polaribacter > Polaribacter uvawellassae. Next base: position 170,957 of record NZ_JBDIZN010000001.1, read on the forward strand.
GATAAAAGATGGGAAGGCTCGGGTCAAAACCCTCATAAATCCATTCTGGGAGGAGACGGAATGCAAGTTCAGGTTGATAGTAGAGACCATAATATTGTGTATACAGGTTCTCAATTTGGAAGTTATTTTCGTTTAGATTTAGGAAAAGGAACACGTACTTACATCACACCAAAAAGTAAAGTAAAAGGAGAAACTTTTCGTTTTAACTGGCAAACACCAATTTTATTATCGCCGCATAATCAAGATATTGTATATTTTGGAAGTAATAAATTACATCGTTCTTTAAATCAAGGAAACGAATGGAGTACTATTTCAGATGATTTAACTTCTGGAGAGAAAAAAGGAAATGTAGCGTACGGAACACTAACAACAATTAGCGAAAGTCCTTTTAAATTTGGAATGATTTACGTGGGTTCTGATGATGGTCATGTAAACCTAACAAAAGATGGTGGAAATTCTTGGCAAAATATTTCAAGTTCATTTCCAAAAAACTTATGGGTTTCTAGAGTGATTGCATCAGCACATAAAAAAGAACGTGTTTATGTTACATTAAATGGGTATCGTTGGGATGATTTTACATCATACGCATACATGTCTGATGACTATGGTGTAACATGGAAAAATATTGGAAATAACATTCCTACTTCTCCAGTAAACGTAATTAAAGAAGATCCAGAAAATGAACATATTTTATACTTAGGAACAGATAACGGATTATATGTTACTTTTGATAATGGAGGTTCTTGGCATCCATTTAGTAACGGATTTCCAAATGTTGCTGTTCATGATTTAGTGATTCAAAAAAGAGATAAAGATTTGGTTGTTGGTACGCACGGAAGAAGTATCTATAGAGCAAACATCTCAAAATTGCAAAGCTTTAATTCTTACAAATCAAAAGCAACTCATTTATTTGATATAGAAACTATTAGATCTTCTTCTCGTTGGGGAAGTACTAGATGGGGAACACCATTTACTCCAGAATTAGACATTTCTGTATTCTCTAGTTCTGCGAAGAAAATAAAAGTTTCTGTGTATGCAAACAACGTATTGGTAAACTCTTTTTCTGTAAATGCAAATAGAGGCTTTACGTCATTTAAATACGATGTTTCTTTTTCTAAAAGTGGAAAAAGAGCTTTTGAAAGAGCAAACAAAAAAATTAAATTAAAAGAAGCTCAAAACGGAGTTTTCTATTTACCTAAAGGAAAATATACTGTAAAAGTTGATAACGAAGAACAAACATTAGAAGTAAAATAATCACTTGTCTTTTACAGTAACTAAATTTAGAAGTCAGTACTTTTATCTTATGAAAAAAGTACTGATTTTTTATTGCTTTCTATCTAGCCTTAATAGTTCTTCTCAATCTAATTGGCAGCAGTTTAAAAAACTATCTTGTGTAGAAAAAACGTGGGTTGTTTTTCATCCTTTTAAAGCAAAAAAAGCTTTTAACATTTCCGAAGAAGCTAGAAGAATTACAGACTCAGTTGCAAAAACATCCTTATTAGATGGCGATAAAAGCGGTGGACAAGTTGATGCTTTTCGTCATGCTTATTGGATGGCGCGTTTGCGCCAAGAAATTGGAAAAAATGCGGCATTAAAACTTGGGAAAGCACATGAAAAAAGCAACTATCAGCAGTATAAAAAACATCAATTAGAAGATGGTGAAAATCCTGATGAAGTTTCTTCAGAAATGGATTTATTTAACAATGCTGTTGGTGTTACTTACACGAAAAAAGGAGTTGCGTATCCAAAAAATGGATTGATTTATAGAATTGTAAACGGCATTTTGGCGGGCAATTATAAAGTGATTAAAAAAGATCAAAACCGAAATTATCTAACTTGTGATGATGAAATAATTGCTAAAAAATCTCTAAAAGGAAAATGGAAAAACGACAAATGTTTGATAAATTCTAACTATTAATTATTTAAACAAATTCTAAATACTACAGAAAACAAAAAAGTTGTTTGTTTAAGCTTATCAATAGATGTAAATTTGTACCAATTCTTAACTAACAAAAAATGAGCGGAATCTTAAATTCTTCGATTGCCAGAAAGTTTGCCATGGCACTTTCGGCTTTCTTTCTTATGTTTTTCTTATTACAACATTTTGTAATAAACGTAACTTCAATATTTCCAGACAACGGAGCAACTTTTAATAAGTTGTCTCACTTTATGGGAACCAACGGACTTATCCAATATGTAATGCAGCCAGTTTTAATTTTTGGTGTTGTATTTCATTTTGTAATGGGCTTTGTTTTGGAAATAAAAAACAACAACGCAAGGACAATTAAATATGCTAAAAACAACGGAGCAGCAAATTCTACTTGGATGAGTAGAAATATGATTTGGTCTGGTTTGGCAATTTTAGCTTTTATTGTATTGCACTTTATCGATTTTTGGTTTCCAGAAATCAATACCAAATTTATCCAAGGAGATTGGTCTGGAATGCACGATGGACAACTACGCTATTTTCACGAATTACAAGAAAAATTTGTAAACCCTGCGCGAGTTGGAGCCTATGTTGTTGCTTTTGTATTCTTAGCATTACACCTTTTACACGGATTCAATTCGGCTTTCCAATCTGTTGGAGCAAATAATAAATATACTAAAGGATTGAAAACTTTTGGTAAACTATATGCAATCTTAATTCCGTTAGGATTTATTGTTATTGCTTTATTTCATCACTTCAATCACTAATACAAAAACCGTATGGCAACTTTAGATTCAAAAATACCAAAAGGCCCATTAAAAGATAAATGGACAACCTATAAAGACAAAATAAATTTAGTTAACCCAGCCAACAAACGTAATATTGATATTATTGTGGTTGGTACAGGTTTAGCTGGTGGATCTGCTTCTGCAACTTTAGCAGAGTTAGGTTACAATGTAAAGGCATTTGCTTATCAAGATTCTCCACGAAGAGCGCATTCAATTGCAGCGCAAGGAGGAATTAATGCAGCAAAAAATTATCAAGGTGATGGCGATTCTTTTTACCGATTATTTTACGATACCGTAAAAGGAGGAGATTACCGTTCAAGAGAAGCAAACGTGTATCGTTTGGCAGAAGTTTCTGCAAATATTATTGATCAATGTGTGGCACAAGGAGTTCCTTTTGCACGTGATTATGGCGGCTTGTTAGACAACCGTTCTTTTGGTGGAGTTTTAGTTTCTAGAACTTTTTATGCAAAAGGACAAACAGGACAACAATTATTATTAGGTGCTTATTCTGCAATGAATCGTCAAATTGCTCGTGGAAAGATTGAGATGTTCAATCGTCACGAAATGTTAGATGTTGTAAAAATTGATGGCAAAGCAAGAGGAATTATTACTCGTAATTTAGTTACTGGAGAAATTGAGCGTCATTCTGCACATGCAGTAGTAATTGCAACCGGTGGTTATGGAAATGTGTACTTCTTATCAACCAACGCGATGGGGTCTAATGCAACTGCCGCTTGGAAAATTCATAAAAAAGGAGCATTTTTTGCAAATCCTTGTTATACACAAATTCACCCAACATGTATTCCACGTTCTGGAGATTATCAGTCAAAATTAACATTGATGTCAGAATCTCTTAGAAATGATGGACGTATTTGGGTTCCGAAAAACATGGAAGATGTTCTAGCAATTAGAGAAGGTCGTAAAAAACCAACTGATTTGTCTGAAGATGAAAGAGATTATTATTTAGAAAGACGGTATCCTGCATTTGGTAATTTAGTGCCGCGAGATGTTGCTTCAAGAGCAGCAAAAGAGCGTTGTGATGCTGGTTACGGAGTAAATGCAACAGGAGAAGCAGTGTATTTAGATTTTAAATCGGCAATAGAGCGATACGGAAGAGAACAAGCAAAATTACATCATATTTCTAATCCTTCAGAAAAAGAAGTTTACGATTTAGGAAAAGGAATTGTAGAAGCTAAATATGGAAACTTGTTCCAAATGTATGAGAAAATTATTGACCAGAATCCATACGAAACTCCAATGATGATCTATCCTGCAACCCACTATACAATGGGTGGTGTTTGGGTTGATTATAACTTAATGACAACAGTTGATGGATTGTATTGTATCGGAGAAGCAAACTTCTCTGATCACGGAGCAAATAGATTGGGAGCTTCTGCTTTAATGCAAGGTTTAGCTGATGGATATTTTGTTTTACCTTATACAATCGGAGATTATTTAGCCGATGATATTAGAACAGGAAAAATACCAACCGACACAAAAGAATTTGAGGAAGTTGAAAAAGAAGTAAAAGATCGTTTAGATTTCTTTATCAACAATAAAGGAGAACATTCTGTAGATTATTACCACAAAAAATTAGGAAAAATTATGTGGGATAAAGTAGGAATGGCTCGTAATGCAAAAGGATTGACTGAAGCAATGGCAGAAATTAAAGCTTTAAGAGAAGATTTCTGGAAAAATGTAAAAGTTACCGGAGCTTTAGATGAGATGAATCCTGAGTTAGAAAAAGCTGGAAGAGTTGCAGATTTCTTAGAACTAGGAGAATTGTTTGCTAAAGATGCTTTAGTTAGGGAAGAATCTTGTGGTGGTCACTTTAGAGAAGAATCTGTTGAGTTAGATGGAGAACAAAAAGGTGAAGCAAAACGTAACGATAAAGATTTTGCTTTTGTTTCTGCTTGGGAATACAAAGGAGAACCTGCAGATGCAGTATTACACAAAGAAGAATTAGAATTTAACGATATTGAATTAAAACAACGTTCATATAAATAAGAAAGACATGATGAATTTAACATTAAAAATCTGGAGACAGAAAAGCGCTAAAGATAAAGGGCAAATGGTTGAGTACAAAGTGACTGAAATTTCAGAACACATGTCATTCTTAGAAATGATGGATGTATTGAACGAACAATTAATAAATACTGGTGAAGAACCTGTAGCATTTGATCATGATTGTAGAGAAGGAATCTGCGGAATGTGTTCTATGTATATAAATGGAGAGGCGCATGGACCAGATCGTGGAGTAACAACATGTCAATTACATATGCGTATGTTTAATGATGGTGATACTATTACTATTGAGCCATTTAGAGCTAAAGCGTTTCCGGTAATAAAAGACTTAGTTGTTGATAGAACTTCTTTTGAGCGTATACAACAAGCTGGTGGATATATTTCTGTAAATACTTCTGGTAACACACAAGATGCAAATTCAATTCCAATTTCTAAGCATGCTGCTGATGAAGCAATGGATGCTGCTGCTTGTATTGGTTGTGGTGCTTGTGTTGCAACTTGTAAAAACTCTTCTGCAATGTTATTTGTTGGGGCAAAAGTATCTCAATATGCATTATTACCTCAAGGGCAAGTTGAAGCTGCAGATCGTGTTTTAAACATGGTTGCTCAAATGGATGCTGAAGGCTTTGGTAACTGTACAAATACTGGTGCATGTGAAGTTGAATGCCCAAAAGGAATTTCTTTAGAAAACATTGCTCGTATGAATAGAGAATATTTAAGCGCAAGTTTAAAAGGATAAATTAAATATTCAAATAATAAATTAAAACCTTTTAGAATTCTAAGAGGTTTTTTAATGTCTACAATTTAATTTTAACACTAAAAAAAGCCTTTTGATTTCTCAAAAGGCTTTTACTATTTTACATTATTTTATTATGGATTGATTGTCCAAGAAACATAATATTGAGAACCAATTCCACCAACTCCAGGTGCACTAAAGTATTCTTTACCACCTAAATTAGCTCCACCAACTTTTAAAGTAGATTTCCATTTTGGCATTCTATAATTTACTTGAGCATCAATTACTGATCTTGCATCAATTGTTCCATCATAGAAAGAAGACTCCCATAAGAAAGCATCTTGCCATCTAAAGTTTACATTAAAACCTAAGTTTTTAAGAACATCTGATTTCCCAAACTGCATTTTAAATTTATGCTCAGGAGTGTTAAATCCTGCTTCAAAATCTGGGTTACTTGCTCCGCTTTCGCTAAACTTAGCAAACGTATAATTAAAACTGATGTCGAAACCATTTAAAATTTTAGTTGCTACACTAACTCCTGCTCCATAGGAGTTGATATCTGCATCAGAGTTTGTGTCAAAAGCTACACCTTTATAATCTCCGTTTTGTAACGCAACTAAAGCAATTGGAGTTACTCCTAAAGCACCTCCAGTTACTGGTCCTAAATCAACAGCATCAGTTAAACCAACGCTACCATATAATGGAGCAACAACGTTTTCACTTGCAATAAAGTCTTTATATTTATTGTAGTAAGCATTTAAATCAATTGTAACACCTTCAATTAAACCTCTATATCCAACTTCAAAAGCAGTTACATGTTCTGGTTTTACTAAATTTACATTAGATTTTTTTAAGTCTGCTGGGTTCTTAGTTAATGAGAATTTACCAACAGAACTTGCTGTCCAAGAATTACTATATGCATCTCTACCTGTTAATACTTTTGAAGTTCCTATTCCGCTTGCTCCACCTGTAACAGCATTGATGTATCCTGCTAATCCTGGGCTAATTCCTAATGTATATGGTGATGATTCATATCTATCTATATTATCTGCCGCAGTACCAACTAGGATTCCTGCTCCGGCATCTAAACCAATATATTGGTCTTGTGTTGTTGGGTTTCTAAAACCTGTTTGAATAGACGCTCTAAAGTTATGATTTTTGTCTTCGCCTAAAGCATAAGCTAAAGATAGTCTTGGAGAAACATTTCCACTAAAGTTTTGTGCTTTGTCATATCTTCCAGAAGCTGTAACTTTTAATCTATCATCCATAAATTTTTCTTGAACCTGAACATAAGCTCCATATTCATTATAGTTAATAGGTCCATCATAATCTGTAAAAATTGTTCCGTGAGAATTTAAAGAGTATTTTCTAAAAGATCCTCCAACTTGTACATCTGCAAAATCGATATAATCTCTTAAGTTTACGTTTGCATCTGCATGGTATAATTTAGTATTGTCTTGAAACTTAGAACCAGTTGTTAAATCTGGATCTGCAGTTACTTTAGCTTTTGCTGCTGCATATCCTGGTGTTCCTGGCTTTAATCTATTTCTGTCTGCAAAAGCTCTTGCAGCATCATGGTTCATTCCTGGTACTCCAAGTCCTGCAAAAGCTCCTAAATATGCACCTGCATATTCTTGAAACCATTGTGTGTCACCTTTCCATTGTCTGTTTATGTTAATGGCTGCAAAACGAGTATCATAAGAATCTCCTGCATCTTCTTGAGTTACATAACCTCTTACAAAAAAGTTTTTACCTTTTACTTCTAATTTATGTTGAGACATATAGAAGTTTTTAATATTATATCTGTTTTGCCCTTGATAAATTGTATTACCTGTTCCGTATTTAGAATTCCAAATTACTTCTACACGGTCATTACCTAATGGTCTATAGTTTAAAGATATTCCTAACTTTACACTTTTTGCATCATTGTCCATTAAATCATTATCTGTATATCCAGTTCTAGTTACTCTAGAAGTTCCTAAAGTACCTACAGGAACTGACGCTAAAGCATCCCAGTCTAATGTTGTTCCTACTTCATCACCATAAACATTTAATCCGTTATAAGCAGGATTTCCTGCATGACTTGTAGATGCTGGATTTATTTCATCTCTATAATCTGTAGCAAACCATTCAGTACCTTTTAAATAAGAAACTGTTGCTTTTGCAGCAAAATAATCAGAAAACGCGTACGCCATTCTAATACTTGTATCTATATAATCATTTGTTCCGGCAGCATCTTGAGTTGTCATACCTGTTTTTAACACATAGCTAATTCCTTGGCTATCGAAAGGCGACTTACTTGTCATAAACATAATACCATTAAATGCGTTTGCACCGTAAAGTGCAGAAGATGCTCCTGGTAATAATTCAACTGTTTTAACGTCTAGTTCAGACATTCCTAATAAGTTTCCTAAAGCAAAATTTAATGCAGGAGAAGAATTATCCATTCCATCTACCAATTGCATAAAACGCTCATTAGAAAAAGTTGCAAATCCACGAGTATTAACAGATTTAAATGTTAAACTGTTTGAATTTATATCAACTCCTTTTAGATTTTCTAAACCATCGTAAAATGTTGGAGAAGAAGTATTTCTAATTGCTCTAATATCCATTCTTTCTACAGTAACCGGAGATTCCATAATACGCTCTGGTGTACGAGAAGCAGATATTACTACTTCGTCTAAAGAAGTTGCATTTTCAGTTAAAGAAACCGAAACATCTTGATTGTTCTTAGTAATTGCAACAGTTTGAGTTTTATAACCCAACATAGAAATTTCTAAATTAAAAGGCGGTAAATCGGTTACTTTCATTGTGAATTTCCCATCAAAATCGGTATTTGTACCAACTGATTTTCTTTCAACTTTAATATTGGCTCCCGGTAAAGGCTCACCGTCAGCATCTGTAACTGTTCCTGAGACTGTCGTCTGAGCAAACATAATTACGCTGGTAAACATTGCAAACGCAACAAGTAATAGTTTTTTCATAATGTAAAATATTTGTTATCTATTGTGCAAAGTACAATTTTTTTTGAATTTGTTAAAGAAGTACTAATAAAATTAAATAGATATTCTATTTTTAAATTTAAATTGTAAAAATGATGTTCTTGTTTTTTGCAAATTTTCTTTGAAACAAAAAGGCAAGTTGTAACTTTGCATAAATTTATTTTTCATTGGAAATAATCCATTCTCATACTAATTATCATCATTCAGAAAGTACTGTTGTAACTATTGGCACGTTTGATGGAGTTCATATTGGTCATCAAAAAATAATAGAAAAAGTTGTAAATACAGCAAAACAACTGGATAAAAAATCTGTTTTATTAACGTTTTTTCCGCATCCAAGAATGGTTTTACAACAAAGTGTATCAATAGAATTGATCAATACAATTGATGAAAGAGCAGATTTATTATCAAAAACCGGTTTGGATTATTTGATTATTCATCCGTTTAGCATTGAGTTTTCGAGATTAACTGCTTTAGATTTTGTAAGAAATGTATTGGTAAATCAATTACATACTTCAAAATTAATTATTGGTTACGATCATCATTTTGGAAAAAACAGAGAAGGAAATTTAGAACAACTAACAGAGTACAGTCATTTATATAATTTTAATGTAGAAGAAATTCCTGCTCAAGATATTAATGATGTTGCTGTAAGTTCCACAAAAATTAGAAAAGCATTATCCGAAAAAAACATAAAAACTGCTAACAAATACTTGGGTTACAATTTTATGTTAAACGGAACTGTGGTAAACGGTAAACAGTTAGGCGGTAAAATTGGATTTCCGACAGCCAATTTAAGTATTAAAGAAGAGTATAAATTGATCCCTAAAACGGGTGTTTATATTGTAAAATCTAAAATTTATAACTCAATTGTTTTTGGAATGATGAATATTGGCTTTAGACCAACTTTAGAAGGAAAACACCAAACAATTGAAATCCATTTTTTTAATTTTAAAAAAGATCTTTACAAACAGCATTTAACCATAGAAGTTTTATATTTTCTTAGAGATGAAGAAAAATTTGATTCTGTAGAAAAACTAATTTTACAACTAAAAGAAGATCAAAAAATTGCACTAAATTACATTGAAAACAATCTTTAAAAGGCATTGCTAAATTGTTGTAGTTACTTTATCTTTGTGGCTCTAAAAAAAGATAAAAATGTTACAAGTTCAGTTTATTAGAGACAACAAACAAACTGTTTTAGACGGTTTGGCTAAACGTAATTTTGCAGATGCAGAAACAATAATTAATGCTGTTTTATCTACTGATGAAAATCGTAGAAACACACAAACAGCATTAGACACTATCTTAGCAGAATCTAATACAATTTCTAAAGAAATTGGTGAACTTTTTAAATCTGGACAAGCTCAAAAAGCTAATCTTTTAAAAGAAAAAACAACGCAACTTAAAGAGCAATCTAAAGAGTTAACAGAACAATTAAACAGTTTTGCAAGTGCGTTACAAGATTTGTTATATCAAATTCCGAATGTACCACACGCATCGGTAAAAGCTGGAAAATCAGAAGAAGACAATGAAAATATTTTTAGCGAAGGCACTATTCCTGATTTAGGAAAAAATGCTTTACCTCATTGGGAATTAGCAAAAAAATACGACATCATAGATTTTGAATTAGGAACCAAAATTACTGGAGCTGGATTTCCCGTTTATAAAGGAAAAGGTGCAAGATTACAACGTGCATTAATCAATTACTTTTTAGATAAAAACATTGAAGCAGGTTACACAGAAGTGCAAGTGCCACATTTGGTAAATACAGAATCTGCAACTGCAACTGGGCAATTACCAGATAAAGACGGACAAATGTATCATGCTACAGTAGATGATTTATATTTAATTCCGACTGCAGAAGTGCCAATTACAAATATGTTTCGTGGAAATTTAATTTCTGTAAGTGATTTTCCAATTACTTGTACAGGTTACACGCCTTGTTTTAGAAGAGAAGCGGGAAGTTACGGTGCACATGTTAGAGGTTTAAACAGATTGCATCAATTTGATAAAGTAGAAATTGTTAGAATAGAACATCCTGATAATTCTTACAATGCGTTAAACGGAATGGTAGATCATATCAAAGAAATTTTAAGAGAATTAAAATTACCATACAGAATTTTACGTTTGTGTGGTGGCGATACAGGTTTTACCTCTGCATTAACATTTGATTTTGAAGTGTTTTCTACAGCGCAAGATAGATGGTTAGAAATTAGTTCTGCTTCAAATTTTGAAACTTTTCAAGCAAATAGATTAAAGCTTCGTTTTAAAAATAAAGAAGGAAAAAGTCAGTTAGCACATACATTAAACGGAAGTTCTCTTGCGTTACCTAGAGTTTTAGCAGGAATTTTAGAAAACTATCAAACCGAAAATGGAATTAAAATTCCAGATGTTTTAGTGCCGTATTGTGGTTTTAACGTTATTGATTAGTTTACAGTTTTCAGTTGCAGTATTCAGCTTTCCCCTTTGGGGAAATGTCTAAAAGACAAAGGGGATTTAATTTGCAACAACTGCAACCATTAATCTTTTATATTTATTCATTTCTAATAATGCATTTAAATAGGCGGCTATTTGTCCGTTTTGCATAAACACTTTAGAGTTGTTTTTTGCTTGTTCGTATTGTTTAGTTAATTCACTCATAATTTCTATATTTTGTTAGTTCTTATATCTAATAGACAAGTTTTGTGCCAAAATGTTACATTGTGTTTCTAGAAATCATCTGATTTAATAAAAATTTAACGTTCTTGTTCTTATATTTGAATGTCATGAAAAAAACCATCATTCTCTTTTTTATCTTATTTAGCTCGTTAAGTTATGGGCAAGAAGATTATATGTTGGCAGAAAGATATTATAGAGATGGAGAATATGAAAAAGCAACACAATTATTTAAAGTGCTGTCTGATAAAAACCCTTTTAACACTACATATTTAAAAAGGTTAATTACTTCTTATCAGGAAACATCGCAATTTGAAACTGTTGATAAACTACTAAAAGAACGTTTGATAAAATACCCAACGCATTCTTATTTATATGTTGAGTTAGGTTATAATTACGAAAAACAACAGCAAAAAGAAATAGCAAAAACATATTATGATAAAGCCATAAGTTCTATAAAAACAAATAACGGAATGGGCGGTTTTATTGGAAGATTATTTAATGATAACGCACTGTTAGATTATGCAATTTTAGCTTATGAAGAAACAATGCTTTATAATGAAAATGCAAATTATAAATTTCAAATTGCTCAGATTTATGGTGAAAAAGGTGCGTTTGAAAAAATGTTTACATCGTACATAGATTTGATTGATAAAAATGAGAATTACCTAAATACTGTTCAACAATTTACAAGCAGATATATTACTGATGATCGATTAAACAACAACAATGCTTTATTTAAAAAAGCATTGATTAAAAAATCGGTTAGCAATCCAAAAGATGTTTGGAATCGATTATTAAGTTGGCTTTTTATCCAACAAAAAGAATATGAAAAAGCATTTATTCAAGAAAAAGCATTGTTTAATAGAAATCCAGAATATATTGTAAACATTATTGATTTAGGTTACAATTCATACAATAACAACGCTTTTGATACTGCAAAAAAATGCTTTGATTTTATTTTAGAGAAAAGTCCGTTTATAGATCAAATTTTAATTGCAAACTTGTATTCGGTTAAAATTGCAATTGCAACAAACCAAGAAAATATCGATTCGCTTTTTGAAGCTATTTTTATGCGTTATGGAAAAAAATCTACAACCTTAAAAATTCAATTAGAATATGCAGAATACTTAACTTTTAAGAAAAATGAACCAGAAAAAGCAATCACTATTTTAACAAGCGCCATGGAAATTGCTAAATCGAAGTTTCAAAAAGCAGAAATTAAATTAAAACTAGGCGATGTTCATGTTTTTATTGGAAATTATAACCGTGCATTAATCTACTTTTCTCAAGTACAAACAAGTATTAAAAATCATCCGTTGGCTCAGCAAGCTCGATTTAAAGTTGCGCAAACCTCTTATTTTAAAAACGATTTTAAATGGGCCTTTGCACAATTAAAAGTGTTGAAAGCTTCTACCACTCAATTAATTGCGAATGATGCGTTAGATTTATTTTTAATCATTTCAGACAATCAGCCAAAAGATTCTTTAGACCTTGGTTTACAATTGTATGCAAAAGCAGATTTGTTAGCATATCAAAACAAAAATACTCAAGCAATTGACACTTTACAAAAAGTAATTACCAATTATAAAGGTCAGAAAATAGAAGATGAAGCGCTCTTTAAACAAGCAAATTTATTTACAAAAACGACACAATTTCAAAAAGCAATCAACAATTATTCTCAAATTATTGCTTTAGATAAAGAAGGAATTTTTGTGGATGATTCGCTGCATCAAATTGCAGAAATTTATTACAATGAATTAAATAATACGGAAAAAGCTTCTGAGTATTATCAAAAGATTATTTTTGAACATCCTTCGAGTATTTATTTAGTTGATGCTAGAAAAAAATACAGAAAACTCAGAGGAGATATTGTTAATTAACAACCACATAAATGTATATTTATAACGTAACTTTAAGCATAGAAAACAGCATTCATAAAGAATGGTTAGAATGGATTCACAATCATATTCCGAAAGTCTTAGCAACTGGGAAATTTACCTCAGCAAAATTAACGCAGGTGTTAATTGAAGAAGAAATGGGCGGAATTACTTATTCTGTTCAATATACTGCAAAAACTAGAGAAGATTTAGACAATTATTACAAAGAAGATGCAGATAGATTACAAGTTGACGGAATGCGAAAATTTGCAGATAAAGTACTGGCTTTTAGAACAGAATTAAAAATAGTTAACGAATTTTTCTCGAACGAAATTAAAAATTAAATATGAGCGTTAGAGCAAAAAAACATCTTGGGCAACATTTTTTAACTGATGAAAGTGTTGCAAAAAAAATTGCTGACGCACTTACCGAAAAAGGGTACAATCATGTATTAGAAATTGGTCCTGGAATGGGTGTTTTAACGAAGTATCTTTTGGAGAAAAAACCAAAAATTACCGTACTAGAACTTGATTATGATTCTGTAGCTTATTTAAAAGGTTCTTTCCTTGTAGAACATTTAAAATTAGACACTAGTAAAAATAAATTCTCAATAATTGAAGGCGATTTTTTAAAACAAGATATTAATAAGGTATTTAATAACGAACAATTCGCCATTATTGGTAATTTTCCATATAATATTTCTTCTCAAATTCTTTTTAGAGCGATAGAAAACAGAAAATATGTGCCAGAATTTGCTGGTATGTTTCAAAAAGAAGTTGCGATGAGAATTGCAGAAAAAGAAGGAAGTAAAGTGTACGGAATTTTATCTGTTTTAACACAGGCCTTTTTTGATGTAGAGTATTTATTTACAGTGCCGCCAACCGTTTTTAATCCGCCACCAAAAGTAGATTCTGGTGTAATTAGATTAATCAGAAAAGAAAATTATACACTTCCAGTAGATGAAAAACTATTTTTTAGGGTTGTAAAAATGGCATTTAATCAACGAAGAAAAATGTTACGTGGAAGTTTAAAATCCTTCAATCTTTCGGATACTCTAAAAGAAGACCCTATATTTGCGAAACGACCAGAACAATTATCTGTTCTGGAATTCATTAATTTGACTGCAAAAATAGCGAAAAATGGCATTTGAAATCACCAATGAATTTTTAGAAAACCTCTCTGAGCTTATTGTTTTAAATAATGAAAAAGCAGTAATCGACTTATTTTCTGAGGTTCACTTTGCAGATATTGCAGAAGTATTAGACGAAGTAACTTTTGATGAAGCCGTATATATTATCAAGCTTTTAGATAGCGAAAAAACATCAGAAATTCTTACAGAGTTAGATGAAGATATTCGTGAAAAAATACTTGAAAGTTTTTCTGCCAAAGAAATCGCAGACGAAGTTGGTGAAATGGATTCTGATGATGCAGCGGATATTATTGGAGAACTTTCTGAAGAACGTCAAAAGCGCGTAATTAAAGCCTTAGATGATGATGAATTAGCTGCAGACATTAAAGAATTACTTTCTTACGAAGACAATACTGCGGGTTCTTTAATGGCAAAAGAGCTTGTAAAAGTATATGAAACTTGGACTGTTGCTGGTTGCATGAGAAGAATTAGAGGACAAGCAAAAGAAGTAACTCGAGTACACTCTATTTACGTTGTAGATAAAGAAGATAAATTGGTTGGAAGATTGTCTTTAAAAGATTTAATTATTGCAAAATCTGATCAAAAAATTGCAGATATTTCAAAGCCAAAAGTAGATTCTGTAAACGTAAATGAAAATGATGAAGAAGTTGCAAGAATTATGGCTAAATACGATTTAGAAGCTATACCAGTTGTAGATGATAACAACGTTTTATTAGGTAGAATTACTATTGACGATATTGTTGATGTATTAAAAGAAGAAGCTGATAAAGATTATCAAATGGCTGCTGGTATTTCTCAAGATATTGAATCTAACGATACAATTTGGGAACATATAAAAGCGCGTTTGCCATGGTTAATTTTAGCTTTATTTGGCGGATTTATTACTGTGTCAATTTTAGGCGGCTTTGAAACAGCCATGAAAACTTATCCGGAACTGTTCTTTTTTACACCATTAATTGCTGCAATGGCAGGAAATGTTGGCGTACAGTCTTCTGCTATTATAGTGCAAGGTTTAGCAAACAATACTTTAAAAGGATCTTTAATTAAACGATTGTTCAAAGAAATTACTCAAAGCTTAATTAATGGTCTTGTGCTAGCAACTCTTTTAATGTCTGCTGGATTACTTTTCTTAGGGTTTAAAATAGAAGTTGGAGTAACTGTAGCTATTTCATTAATTTCAGTAATTATTATTGCATCTATTGTTGGTACTTTTATACCAATTATTTTAGATAAAAAGAACATCGATCCTGCGTTAGCAACCGGACCTTTTATTACAACTAGTAACGATATTTTTGGAATCTTAATTTATTTTATGATTGCCAAAAGTATTTTAGGAATCTAAAGAAAAAAGCTTCTAGTTTTTCAACTAAAAGCTTTCATCTTCTTTCTCTCGTTTGCTCCCCTAAAAACAAACAAATAACAATTCCCACATCGGTAAAGATTTTGGAATCTCTTTTATACATTACCAAAGATACATGCTATTAGTTAAGCACACTTGTATAAAACCGCACGTGAGAATGTAATTTTCCGCAAAGCGTTAGTCAATAATTCCTAATTCTTTTGCTTTTAAGATTAAATCGGTGTTGTTTATTGCGTTTAAATCTATTCGTAAGTTTGCTAATTTATTTTCTATAGATCGTTGTTTTAGCATTGTACCGTCTTCTTTTTTAATGATTCCTTCTAAATTACTAATCTTAGATTGATTTGGTAATTCTTTTAAAATTTGAATTGCAACTTCATCCATTTGAATATCAATACAAGCTCTGCGAATCATTTTTTGATGCACATCATGTGTATAATAAAAATCATCTGACATCATTTTTTGAATGGCAAAATTTAACTCGGTTGCATTGCATTTCGTTTTTAATAAATACGCAGAAGGTTTTAAATTCTGAATTACATTATAAATACGGTTGGTTTCAGAATGACCCGTTATAACGCCAATTTTAATGGGTATTCCTTCTTTTTGAATTGCTTTAATTAAATTTTCTCCTCCATCTAATTTTGTTGAAGTAGTGTCGTTATCAAAACTTAAGTCGGTAAAAAGAATATCAAAAGTTTCTTGCTTTAATTTTGCATAAGCATCATCACAATTTGTAGTAGAAATTACTTCAAAATTTCCAACTTCTTCTAAAGAAGAAACAATTCCGTCAATAATTAATTGATGATCATCAACTATTAAGATTTTTAATTTTTTAGGCATTTAAGGGGATTTCAATTTTGGTTGTTGTTCCTATATTTATTTGGCTTATAATTTCAATTTTTCCTTTTAACTCTTCTATTCGTTCTCTTTGGTTTTTTAAGCCAATTCCGGTTACTTTTGCAGAAAGATCAAATCCAACTCCATTATCTTTAACAGTTAAATATACATTGTTTTTATCTTGCTTTAAATCAATTTTTATCTGTGTTGCATTGGCGTGTTTCTTTGAGTTTTGAATACTTTCTCTTGCGCTTAGATACAATGTTCTTTTAATTGGATTTGCTATTTTTGACCAATCGTTTTCTTTTAATCCGTTAATTGATATTTTACAATTTGCAGAAAAATAATCACTTATTAAATTAATCATTTGATCTTTAAAAGTAACTTCATCAAAATGTACACTACTTAATTGATGAGATAAATTGCGGACATTATTTTTAACTACATCTAGTTTGTTTGCAACTTCTGTCTGATTAGCTTGTTCTAATTGTTGATGTAAAACTCTTAAATCTCCAGCAACTTCATCGTGCAACGATTTTGCTATTTGTTGTCGTTCTTGTTCTCTAGCTTCTGCTTTTTGTAATTGAGTTTCGAAAGCTAATTTTTTCCTTCTGTTTTTAAAAACCAAAAAACTAATTCCTAAAAAAAGCAAACTTGCTGTTGCTAATAAAAAACCTATTAACTTTTGTTGTTTTTCTTTTTCAATTTCTAATTGTTTATTGTCATTTTCAATCTTCAACGTTTTATTTTCGTTATCAATCTTATCAGTTTCATATCTAATTCTAGCAAATTGATTTTTTAATGCACGTTCATTTTTAATTAAACTATCATTCAGTTTAATATATTTACGAAAATAAATTTTTGCTTTTTTTGGACTTTCTAAATTTGATAATTTAGAAAAAGAGTTTAACTTTCTGATTATATTCCCAGATTTCTCTGAATATTCTAATGATTTTCTTGCATGAAAAAGCGCTTTTGCAAAATTCTTTTCCTCAGAATAATAATAAGATAAAATATCATGTGATATTGCAATATTATACGTAGAATTATGTTTTTCTCTTGATTTTAACACTTTAAGGTATCCTTCTAAAGCTATTTTTTTATTTCCTAAATTAAAGTAAGAAACAGATAAATTTCCTAACAAAAATTGATATTGATCAGGATATTTTTCTTCTAAATCATCAAAAGATAAACCTTCTAACAAATAAGAAATCGCTTTTTTATATTTCTTTTCTTTGTTATAGCTTCTACCAATATTATTTAATATATTTAATTGGCTCGCTATTTTTCTTGACTTATTAGGGTTTTTTTTATTAACTTCTAATGCTTTTTTGTAATAACTTCTTGCTTCTTCATATCTGCCTGTATTATCAAGAGGAACTGCTATAGCAATATAAAGGCTTTCTAAATATCGAGTATCATTTATTGGTTCTAAAAATTTTACACCTTCTATTGCAAGAATTTCAGACCCTAAATAATCTCTAGATTTATTTAATGTATAAGACATGCTTAGCAACCTTCTACCAACTTCTAAAGAATCTTTTATGAGAATAGAAATATTTTTAGATTGATGATAATAATATATTGAGCTATCTAGTTTTACATTTATAAGATGTATTAACGCTTTATAATGATATACTTTTGCCAAAGCAAAAGAATCTTTTGTATTAATATAAAGTTGGTTTAAGTTTTTTTGAGCAAAATCTAATCCTTCCGTTTTATTTTTAAAATAGCTCTGAATACCATACTTTACATTAGTTTGCATAATTAAAGAGTCGTCTTTAATATCGCTAGCTAATTCAGTTGCTCTTTTTAATTTTTTAAGAAGTAAGGAATCTTTAGTGTTGGTTTTATAGTAAAAAAGTAAGGAATCTTTTTTTTGCTTTAATGTAGTATCTGTTTGAGAAAACAAGTTTCCACAAAAAACAAATAAGAAAAAAAATACACTAATCTTTTTCATAAAAAAAAAGCCTTGAAATAATCAAGGCGAAATGGTTTTTAATTAAACTTAACCTCCTTCTCCTGTACTATTATTGCTTCCCTCATCATTAGATTCTTCTCCTTCATCTCCTCCTGGTTGAAATTTTAAATTTACCTTTTTTAAATACATTTTATTTTTCATCTTAAGATTCTTTTAAGTTAAATAACAACTGTATTGAGGGAATAACAATTTTACATAAATGTATAGTTTTTTTTATAAATTCAAAAAATTATTTCAGCTTATTAAATAAATCCCATAAAACTACGCCACAACTTACCGAGATATTTAAAGAATGTTTGGTTCCTAATTGTGGAATTTCAATACAAAAATCTGAAGCATTTACAACTTCTTGCTGTACACCTTTTACTTCGTTTCCCATTATAACTGCGTATTTTTGATTTTTCTCTGGTGTAAATTCATTTAGCATTATGCTATTTTCTGCTTGTTCAATTGAGAGGACTTTAATCTTTTCTTCTTTTAATTTTTGAATAAGTGTCAATGTATCTTTTACATATTCCCATTCAACAGATTCGGTTGCGCCTAATGCAGTTTTATGAATTTCTTTGTTTGGTGGAGTTGCGGTAATTCCGCAGAGATAAATTTTTTCAATTAAAAAAGCGTCTGAGGTTCTAAAAACAGCACCCACATTATTTAAACTTCTAATATTATCTAGCACCACAATTAAAGGCGTTTTAACAACATCTTTAAATTCATCCACAGAAATTCTGCCTAACTCGCTATTTTTTAGTTTTCTCATAAAAAATCTTAGTTATTGGAATTATTTTTGAATTTTAAACATTATCTGTTTAGTTTTAATTCTTAATTTTTTTCCAAATAAAAAACGAAATATATTTTTAAGATATACTTTAATGATCAAATCTCTAGTTGTTTCTCCCCAACCTTTACTTCTAAATTTTTTTGAACTAACGTTTTTAAAAGTATTGTTAAAACTATCTTCATCATAACTATTTATATGCTCTGTTGCTCCACTAGTTTTTAAATTTTCGTTGAAAGGAACTGTTATGTAAAGTGTTTTGCATTTTTGTATTAATACTTTCGCAATTTCTTTATCGTTAGATAAATGTTCAAAAACATTAGATGATATTATAATATCTACTGTTGGAACCTCATTTTCAGTTCCTGCAATAAATGTTGCGATATCTCCAAAAGATTTTTTACATTTTTTTATTGCTTCTTCAGAAATATCAACTCCAATTAATTTAGCTTTAGGGTATTTCTTTTTATAAATAGGTATTGCATCTCCTAAACCACAGCCAAAATCTAAAATTGTTCCAGAAAAATTTTTTGGTATATCAAATCTTTCAACTTGACTTTTGGCAAAATCTGCTGTCTGATTTCTTCCTTTTGATGTTTCCCAATCTCCTGTAGAAAACCTTTTATCCCAGTATTTTTTTGTGTTAATATTTTTCATTATTATTATAAAATTATAAGAGGTGAATATCCATACCTAAAAGTAAAAAAAATATTACTTTTAATTATCTTCGCAAAACTAATTTAAAATTCCGAAAGACTTGGCAAAAGCAACCACAAAAAAGGTGACTCCATTAATGAAACAATACAATGCCATCAAGGTAAAATATCCTGATGCGATGTTGTTGTTTAGAGTTGGAGATTTTTACGAAACCTTTGGCGAAGATGCTAAAAAAGCCGCACATGTTTTAGGAATTACCTTAACAAAACGTGGCGCAGGAAGTGATACCGAAACTGCCTTAGCTGGTTTCCCGCATCATTCTATAAATACCTATTTACCAAAGTTGGTAAAAGCCGGAATGCGAGTTGCCATTTGTGATCAATTGGAAGATCCAAAAATGACAAAAACCATTGTAAAACGTGGAGTTACAGAATTGGTTACGCCTGGAGTTGCTTTGAATGATGAAGTTTTAAACACCAAAACAAATAATTTTTTAGCGGCGATTCATTTTGATACTTCGACACGCTCAGCAACAAAAAAACAACTAGGAATTTCATTTCTAGATGTTTCTACTGGAGAATATTTAGTAGCACAAGGAAATGAAGAATACATCGATAAATTATTACAAAATTTTAATCCGAGTGAAGTCTTGGTTGAGAAAAGACACAAACAACAATTTTTAGAACTCTTTGAAGATCGTTTTTATACGTTTTATTTACATGATTGGGTTTTTCAACCTGAATATGCTGAAGAAACTTTGCAAAATCATTTTAAAGTAAAAAGTTTAAAAGGTTTCGGAATTCAAGAATTATCTAGCGGAATTATAGCTGCCGGAGCTGTTCTATTTTATTTATCAGAAACACAACACAAACAAGTATCGCACATTCAAAATATCTCAAGAATTGCGGAAGATAATTATGTCTGGATGGACAGATTTACCGTCAGAAATTTAGAATTGTATCACGGAACTTCTAATAGTTCTGTGACACTTTTAGATATTATTGACGCAACCATTTCGCCAATGGGCGGACGCTTATTAAAACGTTGGTTGGCGTTGCCTTTAAAGAATATTAAAGAAATTCAACAGCGACACGAAACCGTTAATTATCTGATTAATTCTGATGATTTCTTTGAAACGGTTACCTATCAAATCAAACAGATAAGTGATATTGAACGCTTAATTTCTAAAGTAGCAACAGGCAAAGCATCGCCAAGAGAAGTTGTGTACTTAAAGAATTCTTTACAAGCGATTATTCCGATAAAAGAAGCTGCTGAAAAAAGCACAAATGTTTCTGTAAAACAAATCGGAAAATCACTAAACAATTGTTCTGAATTAATTGCAAAAATTTCTGAAACGTTGTTTGATGATGCTCCTGTAAATATCAACAAAGGAAATGCAATTGCAAACGGAGTTTCACAAGAATTAGATGATTTGCGTGCCATTTCTAATTCTGGAAAAGAATATTTAGACAATATGTTGGCTCGTGAAACTGAGCGAACCGGAATTACAAGTTTAAAAATTGCTTTTAATAATGTTTTCGGATATTATATTGAAGTTAGAAACACACATAAAGAAAAAGTTCCTTCAGCATGGATTCGTAAACAAACGTTGGTAAATGCCGAACGTTATATTACCGAGGAATTAAAAGAATACGAAACCAAAATTTTAGGCGCAGAAGAAAAAATTCAGCTTTTAGAACACGAAATTTTCTCTAAACTGATTCAATATATTATCAATTTTGTGCAACCAATTCAGCAAAATGCCAACGGAATTGCAAAATTAGATTGTTTATTGTCTTTTGCAAAAACGGCGATCGATAATAATTATGTGCGTCCGGTTTTAGATGAAAGCACCGATTTAGAAATTAAAAATGGTCGTCATCCAGTGATTGAAAAACAATTACCTATTGGAGAAGAATATATTGCCAATGATGTGGTGTTGAATAGAAATCAACAACAAATTATTATGATTACCGGACCAAATATGTCTGGTAAATCGGCCATTTTACGTCAAACTGCTTTGATTGTGTTGTTGGCACAAATGGGAAGTTATGTTCCTGCACAAAATGCCAGAATTGGTGTTGTAGACAAAATTTTTACACGTGTTGGCGCAAGCGATAATATTTCGATGGGCGAATCTACATTTATGGTAGAAATGAACGAAACAGCATCGATTCTAAACAACATTTCTGAACGCAGTTTGGTGTTGCTAGATGAAATTGGACGTGGAACTTCTACTTACGACGGAATTTCAATTGCGTGGGCAATTGCAGAATATTTGCACGAACATCCATCACAAGCAAAAACATTATTTGCTACGCATTATCACGAATTAAATGATATGACCGAAACTTTTAGTCGTGTTAAGAACTTTAATGTTTCTGTAAAAGAACTAAAAGACACCATTATTTTCTTACGTAAATTGGTTGCTGGTGGATCTAATCATAGTTTCGGAATTCATGTTGCTAAATTAGCGGGAATGCCAACTCAGGTAATTCATAGAGCCAATAAAATATTAGAACAGTTAGAGAAAAATCATTCGAATAAAGAAGTAAAAGATACGTTAAAAACGGTGCAACATGAGGAAATGCAATTGAGCTTTTTTCAGTTAGATGATCCTTTATTAGAAAACATCAAAGAAGAAATTTTATCAACCAATATTGATACCTTAACTCCGATTGAAGCTTTGATGAAGTTGAATGAGATTAAGAGAATGTTGATTAAAAAATAAAAACTCAGAGTATATTTTTAGTAAACCCTGAGTTAGTTATTAAAATTTTAAATTTTAGGCTTTTCTTTGTTAAACTTTAGAACCTTTACAATTTTGCTGTACTTCTACATAGCTTACTGTAAATCTCGAAGCTTTTTTACTCTCATTCTTTTTTATAAGTATACAGAACTGTACTTGAGTTTTGCACAAAACTAAATGTAAGTGAATTATCTGATACCAATGTAAATATTTGTGTATCTCCAGCAGCGGTAAATGTATATTTATCACCAGAACCTTTTACCCAGCTACCCGAGCTTGATTGTTGTGCGCAACTATTATCTTCATTATGAATAATTATAGTAAAGGTTTTTTCAGAGTTAATTTCTATTTGGTCTTTTAATTTACAATCGTTTATAAACTCTTGACTTAATGTTGTTATTGATTTTAATTTCCACAACCCAACTATTGGATCTGTAGGTTCTTCTTTTGAACTTGAACAGCTTACTATAGTTAAAACTATAGTCCATAATATTATTTTCTTTTTCATTATATATTTTTTAATAATTTAAAACTTATAATTCTTTTGCCGCATAACCAGTTACTTCAGTACCTGTAATTGCAATAATTAATTCACCATAATCTCCAATAAAAACATTTTCACTAGGTAACAATAAGCTCATCGTTACATTTTGATTATAAACTTTAATAAACTCTTCTCTTTGATCTGACAATTTAATTTTAAAATAACAACGTTCAGAAGGTATTCTTCTTATTTTATCCAAATTAGGCTTCCAACGATTCTCATTTACATGATAATGTTTGGATAAAAATTCAATTTTATCAAACTGAATAGAGTCTGTAGGTACAAATGTACCATTTTGCATGCCGCCTATTACTATTTCAGAATCTTCAAAGGATCCTACATTACTAGTAATATAGAATGAAAAACCTTCACGAGGAATATCTTCATCTCTACCACAAGAGTTAAAAAGGATAAAACAAAGTAGTATTGATATTATAGTTTTTGCTTTCATTAGTTAAATGGATTAGAATTATGTCTAAAATAAGGATTATAATTTATATCTCTGGACACATATCTTTGGTAAATAGGTGTATATACAAATACATTACGAACACAATCTCCTTCTTCTTCATCTTCTATAGGTGCTTTCCCTAACAATATGATTTCTTTGTCTTTTTGCTTTGGAGCAATTGGAGTTTCATTACAATCATAAAATTCCTGTTCAATACTCGTTTCGTAAACAGGTGCAATTGGCCCTACAAAATAAACTGGTGTATCTATATCTGTTTGTAAAATTAATGCTTGTGTTTCAATATCATTATAATTAAAACTACTGTTTCCATGGTAAGTTTTTATAATAAAAAGCCCCTCTTTCTCTATTTTATCAAGAGCTAAGCCTTTTAAATGAGAAGTACTAGTTCTATTCAATCCTATTGTAGCTCCAAAAATGGTTCTATACCCAGTGTTATCATTCCAAATTTTTCGCCCAATCACATTGTTATGAAAGTCCATTTCTCTTGTATCAACATTATTTGGTGAACCACACATACCTCCCTCATTGGCATTAGCTACCGTTTCGGCAAAACTTAGCCGTTTAGATTTAGAAGATATTGTAAAATAATATTGCGCTAACAAAGAATTCCACAACATATGCCTGTAGGCATCTCTTCTAGAGTCTGACTCATCTGCAAACTCAAAATACCCGCCTGAATCTACAAGAGACTCTCTAGAGTTTTTCCCAGCCAAAAAAACTGAAAAGGCAGAACGTACAAATCCAAAATAATAATTAGGGCTGTCCATTGCTTCAATAATTAAACATAAAGCTCTTTCTGCATCATTAAAATTATTACTTGCTGACTTCTGTTGTAAGGTTCCAATATTATCATAAACTGTAGGGTTATTTGCAATTTCTTCCAATACCATATAGTCTAAATTTTCAGAATAATAGTCATCAATAATACTTTCATTAACAACAATCTCTGCATCTGTTAAATCTGGGAAATCATCTCTAATCATTTCTTCATCAACAAAATCTTTATTTGGTCTATTGATAACAACAAAATCTTCAATTTCTTCATAAGGGAAAGAAGAGAAAACTACTTTAATTGCTTCTACAACAACCTCAGGACTAGGTAATTCCTCATTTTCTAAGGGTTCATCATCTATATTTACATCAGTAGTCAAGCCTTTACCTAAAAGTTTCGGTTTTTTTCTTGCTTCTTTTCTAAGTCTATTATATAATGCTTTTAAACTTTTTTTATCTTTCTTTACTTTTAACTCTTTTTCTGATGCTTTAAAACGTTTTTTTACTTTTAGTCCTCGATAATAGATAAATTTATCAGGTTTTTTCTTTCCTAAAAATTGTTCTTCTTGTACTAGTTCTTCGAAATCGTTGTTTTGACAGTTAGTTAATAGCATTGTGCCAACTAAAAAAATAGCTATTGCTATAATGTGTTTAATCTTTTTCATTTTGTTTTTTTTAAAATTAATATAGTAATTATTCCTACTCTTTCGATTTTCAGAATGGATATATAACTCGTCTGTACATTTTAATGTCTTAAACAGTTTTCACATATTTTGACTTGGGTTGGTAATTCCCTAAAATAACCTCAGCAATTTTTTATTCAAAAATAGTAGAATAAGATAAACGTGTCAATCACGGAAAATGGGGTTTTTTCTAACTCACGGAAAACCGTGAGAAGACTCACGGTTTTCCGTGATACGCAATTATCTAATATATTGATTTACAGATTATAAGAAAATAACTAAAAAGTCTATAATTTTACGAAAAGTAAAAAAGGTAAATATTGAAAACGCAGATTTAGAAAAATGTAGGTAAGAAAAAGTAGTTTTAATAATGATCTCTCAACCACTCAAATGTTAATTGCATTTGGGTTTTAATTTCGCTATTAGTTTTGTTAAAATGATTGTTCATAAAACTAAACGCTAGTACTTTTCCGGAATTGGTTAGTAAAAAACCACTCACATTATGGTTGTTTTCTAGAGTTCCTGTTTTTGCATACACATAAGGTTTGTCTTTACCAGCGTACCAACTTTTAATAGTTCCGAATTTTCCTCCAACAGGAAAAAAGTGAAACAAACGTTCTTGTGGAACTTTTTTATACAACTTGGTTAATAGCTGAACAATAGTAGATGGCGTAAATAAATTGTATCTACTTAAACCAGAACCGTCTACCCAAAGAGCTTCTTGTTTTAAATCTTTCAATTCGTTTTCTAACATGTATTTTCTAGCTTTTGCAGAACTTAATGTGTCTGACAACGTTGATGACGCTACTATTAAAATTTGTTCTGCTAAAAAATTATCACTCACTTCCATCATGCGTCGATACAAACTATCTGCAGGAACGCTATACGCAAGTGTTGATGGTTTTAATGCTAATGAATTAATGATTGCTACTTTATTCGGTGCTATTTCATTCCACAAGGTTGCAATCAAAGTAGAATCAATTAACATCGGAATTTCAGTTTCGTATTTTCTATCTTTTCTAAAGTAAAAGTTGTTTTTGTATTCGTCTCTTCCATAAAAATCTTCTGTAACTTTTATTTTCTCTTGATAATATGCTGGTTGCACAACTATAGAATCTTCATTCTGAACCGTAACTACATTTCCGTACATCGGAAAAGCACTTCGTTCTGCACTAAAATAACTATCAAAATCTTCCCAAGCCCAACCTGGACCAAAACGTTTATCGGTAATATTATCAATAATTATATTGGCTTTTGCATATTTGTTAATCATTTTTAAAGCGGTACTGTCTTTAAAATAATTATGTAAAAATGTGGGATCTCCAGTTCCTTGAATGGTAATTGTATCTTTATTAACTGCGTATTTAAAAGCCGGAATTGAATCTGGCAACATCGTTAATCCTGTAAATAACGTAAATAATTTTGTATTACTTGCTGGTGTAAAATATCTTTCTCCGTTGTAATTATAGACTTCTTTTTCTGCTTTTATATCATAAATATAAACGCCTGTAAATTGATTTTCATAAAAAGAAGTATTAAGTTTTTTAGAAATTGTTCTGTTTAATTTTGCAGTTTTACAATTAGCAAAAAAAGCAATTATCAAAAGGCTAAAGAATATTTTTTTTAGCATCATTGTTAAAGAGTTTGGTTAAGGTTTCTAAATTACAATTATTTTTAGAATCTAATAACAGAAATGGTTAACTTTGCATTTGTATGAAAACACATTTTTTATTTATTGGTGGTCCAGAAATTATTGTTATCGGCTTATTAGTGGTAATGCTTTTTGGTGCAGATAAAATTCCAGAGATTGCTCGTGGTTTAGGTAAAGGTATGCGTCAGTTAAAAGATGCTACAAACGATATCAAAAGAGAAATTAACGAAACTGCTGATAAACAAGGGATTGATACCAACATTGCAAAAGATGTTACCAAAGAAATTAATAAAGTAAAAGACGAAATTACTGGTCCTATAAAAAGGAATGTCTCCTCGAGCGGAGTCGAGAAGTTCTAGATTACAAAACAGTCTCGACCAATCATCAAAGATAATTTACTTAACTCTACTTATTGTTAATCCGTCTCTTATTGGCAACAAAACCGTTTCTAATCTTTCATCAGAATTTAAAAGTGTGTTGTATGCTAGCAATACTTTTGTATCGATATCTTTTTCATCTAAGGCTTCAATTACTTTTCCGCTCCAAAGTACATTATCGGATAAAATAATTCCGCCAGCATTCATTTTATCAATAATCAAATGAAAATAGTTGATGTAATTTGATTTGTCTGCATCTATAAAAACCAAATCGAAAGTTGTGTTTAAAGTTGGAATGATTTCCAACGCATTTCCAACATATTGTTGAATCTGATTTTGAAATCCAGATTTTTCGAAATATTTTTCTTGTAAACTACACAATTCTTCGTTTTTATCAATGGTGTAAATAGTTCCTTCGGGATGCAAACCTTCGGCAATACTTAGTGCAGAATAACCTGTATACGTTCCTATTTCTAAAACACTTTTTGGTTGAACTAATTTAGAAATCATTGATAAAACTCTTCCTTGAAAAGCACCGCTTAACATTCTTGGGTTTAAGACTTTTTGCCAAGTTTCTTTAGATAATTCTTTTAAAATTTGTGGTTCTTTTTGAGAATGTTCTACCACATAATCGTCTATTTTTTCGGGTAAAAAATGCATCTTTTTATGCTTCTAATTCTTGGAGTTTCTTTTTTAAATGCTCTTTTTCTTGTGCAGATAAACAACGTTGTTCTTTTTTACAATCGGTTGCTTTCATTTTGTAAACTTTGGTCATTTTAGCATTTTGCTTTGTATACAATCCGCATATTTTACATAATAGAAAATGAAAATTTAGTTTAATTTTTTCGAAAAGTGTTGCTTCTCCATATTGACTTTTGTCACAGATGGTTGTTGCTTCATCACAAGATATAATAAATTTTGCCATGCTATTATTAACTGTTAAACCAATTATCTTCCATACATTTTCTAAGCTGAGTTCTTGCTCTGTGAATGATAACCCACAGATTTGACGCAGTTATATTTAACTCCTTACAGATTTCTTCTGTTTCAAATTCTTGAATTGTTTTCATTCTAAAAACCAGCGCGTATTTTTCTGGTAACTTATCGATACATTGATCTATTGCAGATTTTAATTCTGCTGATTCTATCATTTTATCAGCATCATTACCCCAAGTTTGTGGAACTCGTTCTTCAATCCATCTTCCTTCATTATCACTGTCTTCGTAAAAATTCATTCTAACTTCGGCTTTTCCTTTTTTAGAATTTATTTTACGATAATAATCTATTACTTTACGTTTTAAAATTGCAATTAACCAAGTTCTTTCTGCAGCTTTTCCTTCAAAATTTTTGGCTGATTTTAATCCTGCAAAAAAAGTTTCTTGGACTAAATCTTTTGCGATATCGCTATTATTTACACGAACAACCGCGTAATTAAA
Organism: Polaribacter uvawellassae; assembly: GCF_039748955.1. NCBI lineage: Bacteria > Pseudomonadati > Bacteroidota > Flavobacteriia > Flavobacteriales > Flavobacteriaceae > Polaribacter > Polaribacter uvawellassae. Next base: position 199,419 of record NZ_JBDIZN010000001.1, read on the forward strand.
TAAATAATCTGCGTATTTATCAATCCATGTATTTGGATCTAAAGTATGTTTTTTGGTGTTTTCTGACATTCTAATTTCTGAACATCAAAGATATTCAATTTTACACGAGTATGTATTCTAATCTTTTTTTCTTTCTAAGATCGTTGAAATATCAACACTGTAAAGTCTTCCTAATCCATTAGGTTCAAATTTTAAAATCTGTTTAAGTTCTTCAATGTTTTTTTGAGTTGGAAAAGATTTTTTGAGTGTAGTTTTTTCACTTGTAAAATATAATGTGTTGGTTTTTATATCTACAAACGGACAATAATCAATTTTATGAGAATTAATATCTTTCCCTAAACTTTTTGCAGTTGTCCAGTTATTATTTTGGTCTTTATAACTAATGTATAAATCTCCGCCACCCAAATCATCTTTTCTACCATAAGATGTAAAAATTATAAAAGATTCGTCTGGAGCAACAAAAGCATTAAACTCGTATTTTTCAGTGTTAACACCAGCACTTAAAGAAACTGGTTTTGTATACATTCCGTTAACAAATCTACTTACATAAATATCTTCTTTTCCTTTCGAATTTTTATATTCAGCAGTAAAAAATAAATCTCCTTTGGCAGTAACAGAAGGATAATATTCATTTGCGCTTGTGTTAATTATTGCGCCAACATTTTTAGGTTCTGACCATTTACTTGCCAAAGAAACTCTTTCTACATACCAAATATCTATATCTTTTTTTGATTCTTTAGCCGTATTATTGATTCGATTAGAAGCAAAAAATAATTTTAATCCGTTTGGAGAAAGAAAAGGTTCTAAATCTTTGTACATACCAGAAAAAGAAGCAACAGCTGGTTGTGACCATTGATTATTCACTTTTTTTATAAAAGCGATATAAGAATATTCTTTCTTATAACTATCTACTGTAAAATAAATCTCATCTTGATTTGTGGTCATTGCAAAATCTCTAACTTGTGGAAATTCTTTAAGTATTTCTGGAAATGCCATCTTAATATTTTGAGAAGAAACAGTTATAGAAAGCAATAAAAAAAATGTGATTATTATTTTCATTAATGTTATTTTTTAGAAATTTTACAATCGGTTTTTTTTCGTGTATCTATCAAATAAATGATTTTCCAATTACCATTATTATTAAAAAGTTGAAAAGAATTTGCACCACAATGACTAAATTTTTCGTTTACATAAAATTCGTAAGGCGTCCAAACTGAAGCTAAATTTCCATCAATATGAATTGTATAGGAAAGTATTTTCTCAAAATAATTATCAGTTGGTTTTATGTTTTTAGCAAAATTTATTAAATTTTTATACGCCTTAGAGGATGGACTTAAGATATTTTCTCCTTTAGCATTTACAAGTGTGGTTTGAGCATATAAATCTTTATGAATTGTTTTCTTTAAAAGTAAAGTGTCTCCTTTATGAAATCCTTTAAAAAAGTTTTGAATGGTTGTTCTAACTGCTTCTTTTTCGTTCTGACTTTGGGCGTTGGTAGAAAAAATAAATGTTAGTAAAAGTAAAAATGTAATTCCTCTTTTCATCTTTATTCTGATTATGTTTAGTAAAACTATTGATTTGCCAAGGTATAAAAAATACTTTTTAAAAGATTAACAGTAGATTAACAACAACAAAAAAGAAAACTCGAACAAAATAAATGTGTATTTTTACCACTGCTAAAACCATAGAAAATGTCTGTTGCAAAAAAACAATATAAAAGAGTTACCACAAAATCATTAGTAGAAATGAAAGCTAATGGTCAAAAAATATCAATGCTAACTGCATACGATTATACCATGGCAAAAATTGTTGATGGCGCAGGAATTGACGTAATTTTAGTTGGCGATTCTGCATCAAATGTAATGGCTGGTCATGAAACCACATTGCCAATTACGTTAGATCAAATGATTTATCACGCAAGTTCTGTAGTTAGAGGAATTGAACGTAGTTTGGTGGTTGTAGATTTACCTTTTGGTAGTTATCAATCAGATCCAAAAGAAGCGTTGCGTTCTGCGATTAGAATTATGAAAGAATCTGGCGGACATTCAGTAAAACTTGAAGGTGGAAAAGAAATAAAAGAATCTATCAAACGTATTTTAAATGCCGGAATTCCGGTAATGGGCCATTTAGGTTTAACACCTCAATCTATTTATAAATTCGGAACTTACACAGTAAGAGCAAAGGAAGAAGAAGAAGCAGAAAAACTATTAGAAGATGCTTTATTATTAGAACGCATCGGTTGTTTTGCAATTGTTTTAGAAAAAGTTCCTGCAAAATTAGCTCAAAAAATTGCCGAAAGTATTTCAATTCCTGTAATTGGAATTGGTGCTGGTGGCGGAGTTGACGGTCAAGTATTAGTAACACATGATATGTTAGGAATGACACACGAATTTAATCCGCGTTTTTTACGTAGATATTCTGATTTGTATGATGAAATGACTTCTGCTTTTAAACAATACAATACGGATGTTAAAAGTAAAGATTTTCCTAATGAAAGTGAGCAATATTAGTTAGGATTATTGTCATTCCTGCGTAGGCAGGAATGACAGAACGTTTTAAAATAGTAATATTCTAATCATGAAAATTCTACACTTAGATTCTAATCATCCATTATTATTAAACCAACTTAACGAGTTGGGTTTTACAAATGATGAAGATTATTCGTCTTCAAAAGATAAAATTGAATCGAAAATTCATTTATATGATGGTATTATCATCCGAAGTAGATTTTCTATTGATAAAACATTTCTTGACAAAGCAACGAACCTAAAGTTTATTGGTAGAGTTGGCGCAGGGTTAGAAAATATTGATTGCGAATATGCAGAACAAAAAAATATCCATTTAATTTCTGCTCCAGAAGGAAATAGAAATGCTGTTGGAGAACATGCATTAGGATTGTTACTTTCTTTATTTAACAAACTAAACAAAGCCGATAACGAGGTTAGAAACGGAAAATGGTTGCGTGAAGAAAATCGTGGAATTGAATTAGATGGAAAAACGGTTGGATTGATCGGTTATGGAAATATGGGAAAATCTTTCGCAAAAAAATTGAAAGGTTTTGACGTAGAAGTTTTGTGTTATGATATCAAACCCAATGTTGGCGATGAAAATTGCACACAAGTTTCACTTGAAGAATTGCAAGATAAAGTTGATGTGTTAAGTTTGCATACTCCGCAAACTAAGTTAACAACAAACATGGTAGATGCCAATTTTATCAATCTGTTTAAAAAACCATTTTGGCTTATAAATACTGCGAGAGGAAAATCGGTTGTGACCAAAGATTTGGTTGAAGGGTTAAAAACAGGAAAAATTTTAGGCGCAGGTTTAGATGTGTTAGAATACGAAAAAGCATCTTTCGAGAATTTATTTACAACAGAAATGCCAGCAGCCTTTAAATATTTAATTGCGGCAGAAAATGTGGTTTTAAGTCCGCATGTGGCGGGTTGGACGATTGAAAGCAATCAAAAATTAGCACAAACTATTGTAGATAAAATTAAACTGAAGTTTCACTAAAATACACGATTATGAAAAAAAGAGTAACCGGAATTGGCGGATTGTTTTTTAAAACAGCAAATCCAAAAGCTACTAAAGATTGGTATAAAAATCATTTAGGTTTTAATACAGATGATTGGGGATGTACTTTTTGGTGGAAAGATGAAAACGGAAATAAATGCTCTACACAATGGAGTCCGTTTACAAAAGAATCCACGTATTTTGAGCCTTCAAAAAAAGACTTTATGTTTAATTATAGAGTTGAAAACTTAGTTGAGTTATTGGAAGAATTAAAAAAAGAAGGTGTTACTGTTATTGATAAAGTTGAAGAATATGACTATGGAAAATTTGGTTGGATTGTAGATTTAGACGGAAATAAAATTGAGCTTTGGGAACCAAAAGACGCTGCTTTTTTGTAGTTTTATATTATCAACCAATTTAAATAATACACAATGGAAATACTTGACGAAAACGGAAATAGAATACAAAAACAAGAAAGCAAAAGAGTAATTAGTGGAATTTTAGGAATTATTTTAGGTTCTCTTGGGATACATAAATTTGTTTTAGGATATACAACTGAAGGAATTGTTATGTTGTTATTATCCGTTGTTACTTGTGGAATTGGAGCTTGGTTAATGGGATTAATTGGTTTAATTGAAGGGATTATTTACCTAACAAAATCAGATGAAGAATTTATTCAAGTGTATCAAGAAAACAAAAAAGGTTGGTTTTAAATTAATCTTTTAAATTCATTAAAAAAAGCCAAACAAAATTGTTTGGCTTTTTATTTTATTTAAAAATTATCGAGCACGAAATGGCGCTTTTGTAATAATATTTGCGGTTTTCTTTTCCACTTTATCATTACTTAAAATATAAATAGTAATCTTTTCGGTATCATCAATTCCTTTAATGTTTTTTACTTTAAAACTTAAAGTATATTTTCCTTTTTTCAACAAATTAGCACTACTAATAGAGCTTTTTGTCTTTTCGTTGTAAAGAGAAAACTCTTTAATTTTGTTAGTATCATTTAATTCAACTTTATCAATTTTAAAATCATATAAGCTTTCAAAACTGATTTCATAACCCACAAACGGAGAAGCACTAGCAATTCCTGGGTAATTAATCCTTTTTTCTGATGAATTAATTGTGAGTGTTTTTTGACTACAACTTAACAGGCTAATACTAAAAATTAGAAAAATATATTTTGTGAATTTCATATTTATTTATTTGAAACTAAAAACTTAACCGTTGGAAAAACTATTCCGTCTTTATATGCTTTTAACATATAAATTCCTGTTTGTAATTTAGAAACATTAATTGTGCCAGAATTTGAATCTTTATTTCCTTGGGCAACAACACCTCCTAAAACATTATAAATTTTATATTCAAAATTTGCGTTTGCTTGCTCTACTTTAAAGTTTAATTTTCCGTCTAAAACTGGACTTGGATATGCAGAAAAAGGTGAAACATTTAATGCTGTTTTTTCAATCCCTAAAGTACTGTTTGCAATATTAATATGCCATAAGCCTCTACCAAAAGTTGCCGCAACTAATTTGTCTTCTGTATAATTAATATCAATATCATTTACAATTACATTTGGTAATGAAGTTCCTAATTTTTTCCAATTTCCTGTTCCGTATTTAGAATACACACCTAATTCTGTAGCAACAAATAAAATTTCGATTCCTGCATTTTGTTTCAACACTACTTCTTTCATCACAATATTTGGTAAGCCTGTAGAAATATTTGTCCAAGTTGCTCCGCTATCTGTAGATTTAAACACTTTATTACCGTCAGAATATCCAGAAACAGTAGCATACAATGTTGCCATATTGGCTTGGTCAAAATCAACAGCGTTAATTGCTTCTCCAGCAGGATTTGTAATAGCTGTCCAAGTAGTTCCAGAATTTATAGATAATTTTGATGCAGTTTCTCCAACCACAGCAATTCCCGAACCATGCGTAGAAATTTTAGTAATTTGACCAGCACCAGAGTTTAAGTTTACAGCATTTGTAATGCTTGTTCCTAAATCTGCCGCTGCATTTGGATCTATAATTTTATAAACATCATCACCACCAGCAAATAAAATTGTTGGATCTGTTGTATGAATTTCTAACGGCCAAACAAAAGCTGCTCCAGTAATTGTACCAAATGTATCTCCTTGATAATTTCCAGAAAAACCAGCACTTGCCTTTGTTAAACCACCATTTTGGCTTCCTAAATACCTAATTGAAGGATTGTTATAATTGATAACGGCGCTAATTCCATCTCCTGCAGAAGCTGCAATCCATTGCATAGAACCATTGTGCATCTCTTTACTAAAACCATCGTTATCTTGATTTGCGGTTACATAATTACCTGTTGATAAATTTGGAGTAATAGCAACATCATACAGTTGAGTAACAACAACTCCATTAGATTTATAAGTAATGGTTGGTTTTGTGTCATTTATTGAACTGTAATTTATAAAACTTAAACCACCATCGTTAACACTCCAAAACTCATATTGACCGTCTAATAATCCCAATCCATGATGATCTGAATGTATATAAGTACCATCATCTGCTTGTCCTGTCCAATATCCATTTAAAGAACGATGCCAAGTAGCGCCATTATTTGTAGATGTTTGTCCATTAAACTCTCCCGTTACTAATAAATTATCTTTAAATAGTAATGCTTGATTATAGCCATATTGTGAGTTATATCCACCAGGTTTTACGCCTATATTAGAAAAAGATTTGGTTCCAATATCAAATACTTTAACCTGACCACTTTCATCTTGCGCATAAAATTTATCATCTGATCCAACTGTTAAAGCGTGCTTATCTGTATTATTTGTAGCGGCTGTGTAAACTGAAGTCCAAGTTGCCCCAGAATCGGATGAAAATATTATTTCAAAAGCTCCAGAATACATAATGTTTGTTCCTGTAAAAGCGACTCTTCCAAAATCAGCTCCATTATATCCAATGTCAAAAATATTGGTCCAGTTTGCACCTCCATCGCTAGATTTTTTAATGTATTGGCTATCTCCTACAATAATTGTATTGTCATCATAAACCACCAATTGTCCTAAGGTTTTTTGTTCAGATAATGCATGACTTAATCCTGTTGAAACAAAAGTATCTCCACCATCAGTTGATTTTAATACTCCAATAGATTTTACTTGACCACCATCATAATCTCCTGTTGAAACATAAATTGGTTTACTTGTATAATTCGCAAATGTGGTTGATGAAGCAGTTTTAATATCTGTGATTCCAATACCAGCAACAATATCTAATTTTGCACTCCAAGTTGTTCCGTTATCAGTAGATTTCCATAAACCTCCTGTTGGTGATCCAACAAACAATACATCTAAGTTTCTATCTGTAGGATGTTTAATTCTTAAAAATGTGTTTAATCTTCCTAATTGTGGGAAATTTGGATATCCATTAGGATCTGGATTATTTTGTGGACCAATATCAATCCACGATTCTACCGAAGCTTTTTTTTGCATTCTTGGCGCAATAATTTTTCCTTTAGCATCAATAATTCCGGCATTAAAATAGCCTAAAGTTTCGCTAGGAAAATTTCCATTTACATCAACTCTATCTTTCCAATAATACGCCCATCTTTCAAACTGTTTTTTTTGTTTTTTGTCTTTAAGCGCAAAAGCTGATTTACGTTTTAAATTTTCAAAATGTGCTCTAGTGTTTTTTACGATTTCATAATAATTAGCACCTTTTTCTGTTGTCTTTTGTTTATAATTTACTTGTGCCGAAATAGAAAATTGGCAAAATAAAATAATAAGTAGTAGCGTAATTTTTTTCATGATTAAGTTTTTTTAGTTGCCTAAAAATAGTCTATTTAAATTAGTAATCAGGTAATTACGGAAACAAAGTACTACGTAGTAGTACTAGTGTTTTCAAAAAAAATTAATTATGTGAAGTGTTTTCAGCTTTTTGTTGCTCTTGAAATTCTGTAGCTTTACGCTCTAATTCTGCTTGAAATTCTTCCATAACAGGCTTTACTGTACTTTCTGGTAAGTCAGAAACTCTAATATACATTAGCCCATCAACGGCGTTATTGAATTTTGGGTCTACATTAAATGCTACTAAACGCGCATTCTGTTTTACATACTTTTTAATTAACACCGGAATTCTTAATGCTCCAGGTTCAATTTCGTCGATAATTTTATCAAATTTCTGCATGTCTGCTTTAGTTGCATCAAACACAAAATCTTTATCATCGTCTTTTAATTTTACTTTATAATCTTTCTTAGGGAAGATATATTGAGCAATATATGGATCGTAATAATGAGATTTCATAAACTCAATCATTAACGATTTTGAAAACTCAGAAAATTGATTGCTAATACTAACGCCGCCCATTAAATATTTATATTCTGGGTATCTTAAAGTAACATGTACAATTCCTTTCCAAAGTAAAAATAATGGCATTGGTTTTTGCTGATATTCTTTCACAATAAAAGCCCGTCCCATTTCTATGGTATTTTCCATCATTGAATACAACTCAGGTTCAAAACGAAATAATGTATGAATATAAAAACCTGCAATTCCATATTTTTTATAAATATCTTTTCCAAGTCCCATGCGATAAGCTCCAACCAGCATATTTGCTTCTCTGTCCCACAATATTAAATGGTGATAATATTTATCAAACTTATCTAAATCGATAGATTTATTAGTTCCTTCGCCAACATCTCTAAAAGTAATTTCTCTTAAACGACCTATTTCTTGTAATACATTTGGAATCTCTTTTGCACTCGCAAAAAACACTTCATAGTTTTTACTTTCTAATAATCTTTTATCGTTTTCTCTAAGTTTTTCAATTTCTTTGATAAAATATCTAACATTTTTTTGAGAAATAATTTCCTTTGGTGGTTTTGGTATTTTTAGGTTTTGAGTAGAAAGAATTTTTGGCGCTTTTTTCTCAAACGGGTTGGCAAGCATGTAGGTTTTCTTTCTAATAAATTCATAGAAAGAAGGAATATCTTCATAAGAATCTTGATCTTTTACAGAGATTGGTTTTCCTATTCTTACTTTAATAACTCGGTGTTTCTGTGACAGTAATTCTGATGGTAATTTTGCTGTTCTAAACGTATCGCTAATTTTAGACAACACATAAAACATTTTACTGTTTTTTGCATGAAAATAAATTGGAATTACAGGAACTTGTGCTTTTTTTATCAACCTAACAGCGCCTTCTTCCCAAGGTTTATCAACCATTAATTTTCCATCTCTATAAGTAGAAACTTCTCCGGCAGGAAAAATCCCTAACGGGTTTCCATCTCTTAAATGCACTAAAGCACTTTTTATTCCTGCAACACTAGATTTTGCATCCTTGTGCGTTTCAAAAGGATTTACTGGCATTACAAAAGGCTTTAACGGCTCTATTCTGTGTAATAAAAAGTTGGCAATTATTTTAAAATCTGGTCTTTCTTGAAGTAATAATTTTAACAATAAAATTCCGTCAATTCCTCCTAAAGGATGGTTTGAAATCGTAATAAATGGTCCTGTTTTTGGAATTCTTTTTAAATCTTCTTCCGGAATTTCAAATTCAATTTGAAAATCTCCTAAAATTCCGTTTAAAAAATCTAAATCTTTTTTGTGCTTGTGTTTGCTGTAAATTCTGTTAATAGTAGATATGCTTAAAAGCCTCATTAATAGCCACCCAACAAAGGTTCCTAAAAACCCATATTTGGACACTCCCAAAACATTTGCAATTTCTTTAGATGTTACTAAACTCATTCGTTAAAAATTGACATAACCACAAACTTACTGTAAAAATATTAGTTGTCATAACTATTTTTTTCATCAATAATTAGCTGAACCGTTTCTCTGCTAATTTGTTTTAATAATAAAATCCCTCTTTTCTCTATTTCTTTTATCGATTTTGAATCGAAATGTCTGATAGTAAACATGGTAACATTTTCGTTATACCATATTTTAAAACTTGGTTTCAATTCGTTATAAAACGATGTAAAATTAGAATAATTATCTTCTATACAAACCGAAAAACTAATTGCTGAGTTTTGAATTAAGTTTACTTTTATTTTATGTTGATGCAATAAATCAAAAATATAACTCAAGTTTTTTTCTACCATAAAAGAAAAATCTTTTGCTGAAATAGACACCAATATTTGATTTTTCTTTACAATAAAACAGCTCGTTTTTGGTACTAACTGAACCCCTTTACTCACTTTTGTTCCATTATTTTCTAAATTATAAAACGAGCGAACATACAACGGAATTCTCTTATTTTCTAAAGGTTTTATTGTTTTTGGATGAATTACAGATGCGCCATAAAAAGCCATTTCAATTGCTTCTTGATACGAGATTTGTTTTAGCAAAGTTGTATTTTCAAAAACTCGTGGATCTGCATTTAAAACTCCATCAACATCTTTCCAAATTGTAACACTTTCTGCATCTAAACAATAAGCTAAAATCCCTGCAGTAAAATCAGAACCTTCTCTACCTAAAGTGGTAGTATTTCCTTTTAAATCTTGACTAATAAACCCTTGTATTATATATAATTCTTGTTGATTTAGGTTATTACAATTCATTTGAGTTTCTTCCCAATTTACCGCTGCATTTCTAAAATTAGAATCTGTTTTAATAATATTTCTACTATCTAGCCAAGTATTTTTGATTCCGGATTCTTGTAAAAAGACACTAACAATTTTTGTAGCAATTAATTCGCCAAAACAAACTGTTTGGTCGTACACATAATTGTATTCTTTTATAGAATTCTGAATTAAAAAACCTTGTAGTTTTCCAAATAATTGATTTATTTCTTGGTAAATAGCATGGTCGCTTTCAAATAAATCATCTAAAATTTCTTGATGAAAATCTTGAATTTCGTTGATTGTATTTTTTAATTCTTTGGTGTTATTTAAGTAAGCGTCAACCACTTTTTCAAAAGCATTTGTCATTTTTCCCATTGCAGAAACCACAACAAATGTATTTTTAGTTCCTTCGTGTTCTAACACCCGAACTAAATTTTTAACGCCTGTTGCATTTTTAACAGAAGCTCCACCAAACTTAAAAATTCTCATTACTGTTTTTCTATAAACTTTTTTAATGCATCTTCTCTCATGTGTACAACTTGCCAATCGTCTAAAACTGTTGCTCCAGTACTTTTGTAAAAATCAATGGCATTTTTATTCCAATTTAACACATCCCAAACAACTCTTTTTGCTCCTAAATCATACGCATATTTTAAAATAGCTGTGTACAAAGCGATTCCAACTCCAAGTCCTCTTTTTTGTTCGGTAACAATTAAATCTTCTAAATGTATAACACGACCTTTCCATGTAGAGTATCTTTCATAAAACAACGCTGTTCCAATAATTTCATTATTCTCTTCAGCAACAAATGTCATAAATTTTGGAGATTCAGAAAATCCGTCTTTAATTAAATCAACTTCTGTTACTTCTACTTCGTTGGGTAATTTTTCAAACTCAGCAAGTTCTTTTATCAACCTCAACACATTTTTCATGTCTTCTTTTTGCCCTTTTCTAATGATAAAACTCATAATATTTATTTAAGTAACGCAAATTTAAACGATATTTGTAGACCATTTACAAATAATTGACATGAATCAAGCTCACAGAACTCTCGGGGAATTTATCATCGAGAATCAAATGCATTTTAAATATTCTTCAGGAGAATTATCTAGAATTATTAACTCGATACGTTTGGCTGCAAAAGTAGTAAATCATGAAATCAGAAAAGCTGGTTTGGTTGATATTACTGGAGCTGCAGGAGATATTAATGTACAAGGAGAAGCACAACAAAAGTTAGATGTTTTAGCAAACGACTTGTTTAAACAAACCATTATTAATAGAGAAATAGTTTGCGGAATTGCAAGCGAAGAAGAAGATGATTTTGTGGTTGTTGAGGGAAGAAATAAAACAAATGAGAACAAATATGTGCTTTTGATGGATCCTTTAGATGGTTCTTCTAATATTGATGTAAACATTTCTGTTGGAACTATTTTTTCTATTTACAGAAGAATTTCTCCGACTGGAACTCCAGCCACAAAAGAAGATTTTTTACAAAAAGGAAGCGAACAAGTTGCTGCTGGTTATGTAGCTTACGGAACCTCTACAATGATTGTTTTTTCAACCGGAAAAGGTGTAAACGGATTTACGTTAAACCCTGCAATAGGAACCTTTTATTTATCGCATCCAAACATAACATTTCCAGAAATTGGACAAATTTATTCTATAAACGAAGGAAATTATGTGCACTTCCCAAAAGGGGTAAAAGAATATTTAAAATATTGTCAAGAAGAAAATGAAAATCGCCCTTATACTTCTAGATATATTGGATCTTTAGTTTCAGATTTTCATAGAAATATGCTAAAAGGCGGAATTTATTTATATCCAACAAGTAAAATTGGGCCGAAAGGAAAATTGCGTTTGTTATACGAATGTAATCCAATGGCTTTTTTAGCTGAACAAGCAAAAGGGAAAGCTTCTGATGGTTATAAACGAATTTTAGATTTAGAACCCACAGAATTGCATCAACGAGTTCCGTTTTTCTGTGGATGTACAGAAATGGTTGAAAAAGCAGAAGAATTTATGGCTAAATATCCTGAAGATGCAAATTATTAATCTATCAATTTTATTGATACTTCTATAAAAAATCAAAACCAAGATGAGTTGTTTTACACAGGTTTTTAAGTTAAGTTTGTGAAGGCAAAATATCAGTATTAAGCTGATAAAACAATAATTTTAATCATTTAAAAACATATAATTATGGCTTTTCAATTACCAGAATTAGGATACGCTTATGATGCGTTAGAACCACATATTGATGCTAGAACTATGGAGATTCACCATAGCAAACATCACAACGGATACACAAACAACTTAAACAATGCAATTGCAGGAACTGATTTAGAAGGAAAATCTATTGAAGATATTTTAGGTAACTTAGATATGAACAATAAAGCTGTTAGAAATAATGGTGGTGGGTATTTTAACCACTCTTTATTTTGGTCTGTAATGAACCCTGAAGATAGAGGTTATTTATCTGGAGAATTAAAAGATGCTATTGAAGCTGAATTTGGTTCTAAAGATGCTTTTATTGAAGCTTTTTCTAAAGCTGCTGCAACTCAGTTTGGCTCTGGTTGGGCTTGGTTATGTGTTCATAAAGGCGGAAAAGTTTCTGTTTGCTCTACCCCAAATCAAGATAATTCTTTAATGCCAAATACTGGTTGCGGAGGAACTCCAATTTTAGGATTAGATGTTTGGGAACACGCATATTATTTAAACTACCAAAACAGAAGACCAGATTATATCAATGCATTTTTTAATGTAATTAACTGGAACGAAGTTGAAAGACGTTACGCTGCAGCAAAATAAAAACATATTGCTTTTAGTGTTTTATAATAAAAAAAACCCGAAGAAAATTCTTCGGGTTTTTTTATTAAAATTGTTCTAATAGTTGAATACGTTTATCAATTGGTGGATGCGTAGCAAACATTCCTGTAAATGCACTTAAAAACGATTTATCTTCTTTTTTCTTCGTTGGATGATCTATAAACATTTGTGCTATATCATCTCTTTTTACAGCTTCAATCCATGGATCTTTAGATATTTTTCGTAATGCATTTGCCAATGCTAATGGCTTTTTTGTCATTTCTGCAGCTCCGGCATCGGCCAAATATTCTCTTTTTCTTGATAAAGAAAATCTGAAAAAGGATGATAAAAGAAGCCCGAAAATACCCAAACCTATAATAATAAGAATAATAGCACCGCTTTCTTTTTTGTTCCCTCGTCCTCCAAATCGGATAGATCGAATTGCCATTTCTGCAACAAAAGAGAAAATTCCGACAAAAATAATTGAAATAATTAATAAACGAACATCTCTATTAAGGATATGCGTTAATTCGTGCGCAATTACACCTTCTAATTCATCATCATCTAATTTATCAATAATACCTCTAGAAAGCGTTACGGCAAAAGTAGCATCACTTAAACCACTTGCAAAAGCATTAAGAGAATCATCTTCTATAATGTACAACTTAGGCATTTTCATTCCTCTAGAAATACAAAGGTTTTCCGTTAAATTATATACACGTTTGTTATGGATGCGCTCTAATGGTTTTGATCCTGTAGCTTTTCTTATAATAGATGAATGTGAAAACCAAGCAATTAAAAACCACACTAAAACTGCAATAGTTACAAAAGGAACTGTTGATATAAAACCTTGATGAACATCAGAAATGCTAAATGTTGATTTATCATCAATTAAATAATAATTTATTAAAAAAAAGAAAAGCCAAACTAGCCCCAACAACAATATTGGAAAGGCGATGAGCAATACAACAGATTTAACGTTATTCTTGCTTATTTGAGATTGTAATCCTACATATTTCATGTATTAAAAACTAATCTTTGGAGCTTCGTCTAATTTTTCTCTATTTGCTGTTCCTAAATCAAACATGGTTTCTTTTTTAAAGTTAAACATACCTGCAATAATATTTGAAGGAAATGTTTCAACAGCATTATTGTACTCTTTTGTAGCTGAATTAAAGAATCTTCTAACAGCAGATAATTTATTTTCTATATCAGAAATTTCTTCTTGAAATTGTATAAAATTAGCACTTGCTTTTAAATCTGGATATGCTTCAACTGCAATATTTAAACCACTTAACGCAGAACTAAGTTGATTTTCTGCGGCTATTTTTTCATTTATTGTTGATGCGTTTAAAGCTCCAGACCTTGCAGCTGTAATGTTGGTTAATACTTTTTCTTCATGATTCATATATCCTTTTACAGTTTCTAATAACTGCGGAATTAAATCGTGACGTTGCTTTAATTGAACATCAATATCTGCAAAAGCATTTTCTCTATTATTACGGAATTTTACAAGTTTATTGTATAAAGACACAAGTATAAATAGTACAATTACTATTATTGCGATGATGATAATTGTTGTTGACATATTAATTATTGTTTTAGTTATCCAAATATAATTGATTATTTTCTATTAATCAATTTAGGTTTTAATTTATAAAAATTAAAAAGCATCCTAAAATTAGGACGCTTTTTAAAGTTTTTCTATGGTTTCTTACTCCATTCTTTCTTTCCAAATTCTATGATATGCAGGATTTGCTTTTTCTCCGTTTTTAAGTTCTTGTATTGCTAATTTAAAGGCATTAAAAAGCTCATCTCCTTTAATTATTTTATAAACTGCATCTTCTGGACCACCACCTAAAGCATTATATTTACCAGCTTCATCTAATGGTTTTGCTTTTGTAGAAAAATCCATTTGAAAATATTGACCAGCCATTCTATAATTAACATTTGGAGAAAATGCAACAATTTTAACTACAGGATTTAATCCTGCAGTTTCTATATCAAAATCTAAATCTACAGTAACTGCTATAAGTCCGTCTAAATTTAATTGTTGAATAATTTTTTCATTTGTATAATCTGCAGGAAAAGTTGTTTTAATATCTCTAATATAGTCGAAAGTGCCAGTTCTTATCAATCTTTTAGTTCCGTATGCCCCTTTTTCAATAAACGTACTTGTAACTGTATCTAAAACTGGTTTCATGTCTGCATAAGCTTTTGTGTTTATTACATCATTTACAGAAACTACATTAACTCCTACCTCATTTAACTTATTTTTAAACTCGTCATATAAATTATTTACAAAAGCTTGCCAAGTATCGTCTGTTAACTGTGGAAACCATTTTTTAATAGTAGTTGTGGTGGTGGTTATTGTATTCGCATTATAATCTGTTTTTGTTGACTCGGTTGTTTTTTTCTTAAATAAATTTCCTCTTACAACAAATGATGAAATACCAACATTCTTCATTATATCAACCGGAGGATGCGTGTATGGATTTCCCTTAATAATATTAACATTATACTCGCCTTCTACAGTTCTAAACTTACCTGCTGCATTTGTATTTTTATCTTTACTAAGAGAGTTTGAAATAACATTTCCTCCAACAATATCTCCTTCTACTAATATTGGTGTAAAATCAGAAAATGCAGCTGTTTTTTGAATAACGCCAACATCTGTATTGTAAATCATTTCGTGCTTAACTCTTGTAACTGATAAAGTGTTTTTCTTTACAATTGGTAATGGCGAATTTTCGAAATTTTTAAAAGATTCTTTCGGAATAACAATTGTATTTGTTGCTTTTGATGGAAACAAATTTGAATTTACTTTTAAGCTCATTGCACTAATAACAATATCTACATATAATTCAGAATCTGGATCTGCATCTCCTCCTTTTAATTCAATTACAACATCTTTTGTTCCGTCTATAATAATATCTCCTCCTTTTTTTACTCCATTAACAGAAACAATCTCTAAAGGTGCTATTGGTTCTAAAACAACAGTTACTTTATCTCCAGAAGAACTTGTTACTTCTACAGTTTGTGTTCCTCTTTTATCCGCAGGAAAACCTTGAAAATATGTTCCCATTCCAGCTTTTTCTAACTTTGTACCATTAAGCTTTACATCGCCATCTGTATCTGTAAAACCAATACCTTCATAATTAAAAAACACAAGTGAAACTCCATCTCCACAAGTTTCCCAACCAGGAGTTTTAGTTGCAAAATCTAATTGACTTTGTGGAATTAAACTCGAAGCGTAATTAATTCCTAAAGCAATATCTTTTAAATCAGATTTTGGTTTTGCTTTTAGAAGACCACCAGCAAGCTTCGAAATTATTTTCATTGGCTTAAGTTTATTAAGAAAACTTGGTTTATAAACATATCCACATTTATATACTTTTGCTTCTTTTTTCTTTAAAAAAGATTGAGCATTTGCTGGCAAAAATGCAACCAACATAATTGCTAATAATATTCTGTTTTTAGAGTTTTTCATTTTAAATTTTTAAAAAGATTGTTTAAACAAAAATAGCGTGATTCAACGCTATTATAAATACGTCATTTGCCGTATTTCTAAAAAACAAAAAAGCATCCATTTTGGATGCTTTTTTTATGTTTTTATATCAAACTTTATTAATACGCTCTTTTATCGTTTCCTTCGTAAAAGTTAATAAAAGCCTCGTTTACAACTCGATGTCCGCCAGGCGTTGGATAATCTCCGGTAAAATACCAATCTCCTAAATGATCTGGACAGGCCTTATGTAAACCTTCTACAGATTGAAATATAACTTCTACTTCTGCCTTAATTTCAAACGTTTTTAACATTTGTGCAACTTTATCAGAAACTTGCTCTGTAGTAAAAGGTGCATAAATTTCTTTTACAAAATTGATAATTTCTGTGTCTTCTTTTGCTCTTTGTGCAATTGCTTTTTTGTACACTTCATCAACAATATAATATTGATTTGTGTCTTTTAACAATTCTAAAGCTGCTCTAAAAGCAATAAAATTTTCAATTTTTGCCATGTCAATTCCATAACAATCTGGATATCGAATTTGCGGTGCAGAAGAAACAACTACAATTTTTTTAGGATTTAATCTATCTAAAATCTTGATAATACTTTTCTTTAAAGTTGTTCCTCTAACAATACTATCATCAATAATTACCAAATTATCTGTAGGTTTTACAACGCCATAAGTTACATCATAAACGTGTGCAACTAAATCGTCTCTACTATTATCATCTGCAATAAAGGTTCTTAATTTTGCATCTTTTATAGCAATTTTCTCAAAACGTGGTCTTTCTGATAATATTTCTGTAACTTTTTCTGCGGATAACTTTGTGCCTCCGGCTAAAATTTTTGTTGTTTTTTGTTTATTTAAAATATCTTCCGCAGCTTCTATCATTCCGTAAAAAGAAGTTTCTGCTGTATTTGGAATATAAGAAAAAACGGAGTTTGTAATATCGTTATCAATCGATTTTAATATTTGAGGAAATACTAATTTTCCTAAATTTTTACGCTCTTCATAAATAGACGCATCACTTCCTCTAGAGAAATAAATACGCTCAAAAGAACACGATTTTTTTGGTTTTTGTTCTAAGATTGATTTTATACCAATATTTCCATCTTTCTTAATAATTAATGCATGTCCTCTTTCTAATTCTTGAACTTTATCAATATCAACATTAAAAACAGTTTGTATTACTGGTCTTTCTGATGCAACAACTACAACTTCATCGTCTTGGTAAAAATAAGTTGGTCTAATTCCTGATGGATCCCTTAAAACAAATGCATCTCCATGGCCTAATAAACCTGCCATTGCGTAACCGCCATCCCAATTCTTAGAGGAACGTTGTAATACGTTTTGCAAATCTAAATGTTCTTCTATAAAAGGAGAGGCATCTTTCTTAGTATATCCTTTTTCTTTTGCTTTTAAATACAAACTAGCAACTTCTTGCTCTAAAAAGTGACCAATTTTTTCCATTACAGTTACTGTATCTGTAAATTCTTTTGGATGCTGTCCTAATTCTATTAATTCTTCTAATAATTGATTGGAATTCGTCATGTTAAAATTCCCTGCAACTATTAAATTTTGATGTTTCCAGTTACTTTGACGCAAAAACGGATGTACACTTTCGATACTATTTTTACCAAAAGTTCCGTAACGCACATGTCCTAAAAACAAGTTACCAACATACGGCATGTTTTCTTCTTGCCAAGCAACATCATTTTTTTTATCAGGATTTTCTTCTAAAACAGTATTTAAACGATTGTTAATTTGTGCAAAAATATCTTGAATTGGTTGCGATTGATTTGAACGAACTCTACTGATATATCTTGTTCCTGGATTAACATTAAATTTTACACTTGCAAAACCAGCTCCGTCTTGACCGCGATTGTGCTGCTTTTCCATTAACAAATACATTTTATTAATTCCGTAAAAAGCCGTTCCGTATTTATCTTTATAATATTGTAATGGTTTTAGTAATCTAACCATTGCAATTCCACATTCGTGTTTTAACGCGTCACTCATTTGTTTTTTAGTTGTTTAGTGTGTGTTTTGTTATAAAAAAATCCGCAGCAAAAAGCGCGGATTTAATATTTATGATATTTCAATATCAAATTGTGTTAATTGCTTAAACGCTTCTAAGCGTTCTGTTACTTCCTCTTTTGTAAGCTCTTCCATTCGTTGTGTGCCAAATTTTTCTACACAGAACGAAGCCAAATTAGAGCCGTAAATAATAGCATTTTTCATGTTTTCAAAAGAAATGTCTTCTGTTTTTGCTAAGAATCCACAAAAACCTCCAGCAAATGTATCTCCAGCTCCTGTTGGATCAAAAACTTCTGCCAATGGCAAAGCTGGTGCAAAGAACATATTGCCTTCATTAAATAATAATGCGCCGTGTTCTCCTTTTTTAATCACAACATATTTTGGTCCCATTTCATGGATTTTCTTTGCTGCATTTACCAAAGAATATTCTCCACTTAACTGACGTGCTTCTTCATCATTAATTGTAATTACATCAATTCTTTTAATTACTTCGTGTAAATCATTTAAAGCAATATCCATCCAAAAATTCATTGTATCTAACACAACTAATTTTGGTTTTACTATCATTTGATCTAAAACTGATGCTTGTGTTAAAGGATGTAAATTTCCTAACATTACAATTTCTGCATCTTTAAAATTTTCTGGTACAACAGGAGAAAAATGTTCTAAAACATTTAACTCTGTAATTAACGTATCGCGAGAATTCATATCGTTGTGATATTTTCCGCTCCAAAAAAATGTCTTTCCTTCTTTTATAATCTCAACTCCATCGGTATTTATTCCTTTAGAATTCATCATATCTAAATACGATTGTGGAAAATCTCCTCCAACTACAGAAACAACGCCTGTTTCTACTCCAAATTGACTTGCAGCCAATCCAACAAAAGTACCTGAACCACCTAAAATTTTATCTGTTTTTCCGAATGGTGTTTCAATAGCATCAAATGCAACTGTACCAACTGCTAATAATTTACTCATCTCTAAATTCTA
The DNA here is from genome assembly GCF_039748955.1 of Polaribacter uvawellassae. Classification (NCBI taxonomy): domain Bacteria; kingdom Pseudomonadati; phylum Bacteroidota; class Flavobacteriia; order Flavobacteriales; family Flavobacteriaceae; genus Polaribacter; species Polaribacter uvawellassae. Next base: position 218,815 of record NZ_JBDIZN010000001.1, read on the forward strand.
TATTTAACTTTAATATTTATCCTTATTTATATTTAAACTAAATAGGAATAAATGTCATTTTTATCGTAATTTTGTCCAATTACATAATCAGTTATTAGACTGTGCAAAAATAAGTTTAAAAAATGACTATCAAAGAAATACAAGAAGAAATTATTGACGAGTTTTCGATGTTTGATGATTGGATGGAACGTTATGAATATATTATTGATTTAGGAAAGTCGTTACCATTAATAGATGCAGCTTACAAACTTGACGAAAATTTAATAAAAGGTTGTCAATCTAAAGTTTGGTTACATTCTGAAATACAAAACGAAAAACTAGTTTTTACTGCAGATAGTGACGCCATTCTTACCAAAGGGATTGTAGCTTTGTTATTGCGTGTTTTTTCTAATCAAAAATCTGAAGATATCTTAGCCGCTGACACTAAATTTATTGATGAAATTGGGTTAAAAGAACATTTGAGTCCAACCAGAGCAAACGGTTTGGTTTCTATGATAAAACAAATAAAAATGTACGCAATTGCGTTACAAGGAAAATAAAGAAAACTACTATTTTATAAATTAAAAAAACATGAACGACGTAGAATTAGAAGAAATTGGAGATAAAATTGTACGAGTTATAAAAACTATTTACGATCCAGAAATTCCTGTTGATATTTACGAATTAGGATTGATTTATGATGTTTTTGTTAACGAAGACAATGATGCTAAAATATTAATGACATTAACATCTCCAAATTGTCCGGTTGCAGAATCTTTACCAAAAGAAGTAGAAGATAAAGTAGCTTCTTTAAAAGAGATTAACAACGCAGAAGTAGAAATTACTTTTGATCCAACATGGACACAAGAAATGATGAGCGAAGAAGCAAAATTAGAGTTAGGAATGCTTTAATTTAGTTTTCAGTGAACAGTTATAGGTTATCAGTTTAGAGTTGACAATAAGCAAGTAAACCTTTAACACTTTGCCTCTAAACCCTTTATACATAAAATAAAAAATGGCAGAAGAAATAATCAATAGAGTTGCAAATAGCAAATTAGTTACATTAGATCTTGAGGATTTTTATCCTTCAGGAAATCGAGTGGTTTTTGACATTAAAGATTGGCTCTTTGAAGAAATTATTTTGAAAGAGAAAGACTTTAGAGCTTTTGTAAAAGAGCATCATTGGCATCAATACAAAGATAATTATGTTGCATTAACTTGTTCTACTGATGCCATTATTCCTTCTTGGGCGTATTTATTAATTGCAACCAAATTATCGCCATTTGCAAAAAAAGTAGTAGTTGGTACTTTAGAAATTGTAGAAACAGTACTATTTGAAGAAATAATTAATCTAATAAATACAGAACCTTTTAAAGACAAATCTATAATTATTAAAGGTTGCTCAAATAAACCAATACCAGCTTCTGCATATACACTATTAATACAAAAGCTTCAACCAATTGCAAAAACAATTATGTTTGGCGAAGCCTGTTCAACTGTTCCGCTATACAAAGCCTCAAAATAATTTTTTTTGTTATTTAATTCGTGTTACTTTTGCAGATTCAAATTAATTAAGAACTGATGAAAAAGTATCTTTTCGGTTGTCTTTTATTAATCTCTACGCTTAGTTTTTCGCAAGAAAATAAAGATAGTATTGCTCCTGCGCCTCCAAAATGGAAAGTAACAGGATTGTTTACGTTTTTGTTTAATCAATCTACTTTTACCAACTGGAAAGCTGGTGGTGATAACACCATCGCAGCAAACATTGGTATTAATTATGATTTTAATTATAAAAACAAAAAATGGAACTGGGATAATAGAATTATTACCGTTTATGGGCTTAGTAATATTCAAGATGCTGGTGTTCGTAAAACTAGTGACCGTTTTGAATACAACTCTTTATTAGGTTTAAAATCTAATAAATATTGGTTTTTTTCATTTTTCTTAAATTTTAAAACTCAGTATACTAGAGGTTTTGATTATAAAAAAACGCCAAGAGCACCGATTTCGGATTTCTTTTCGCCTGCATATTTATCTTTTGGGCCAGGAATGTTATGGAAAAGAACTGATGATATTACTATAAATATTGCCCCCGCAACTTCTAGGTTTACTTTTGTAAACGATGAATTTTCTGGGAAATATGGAGTTGAAGCTGGTGAAAATGTAAAATTTGCTTTGGGTTTTAGTTTAACAGCTTACTTAAAGTTTGAAGTAATGGAGAACATTACCATGCAAAACATTATTGCTATGTATTCTAATTATTTACAAAGAGCTCAAAATGTTGATTTAGATTATCAAGCAAAATTTTCTATAGATGTAAACAAATATATGACTGTTGATGTGCTTTTTCATACCTTAATTGATGACAACGCTTCAAGTAAAATTCAACTAAAAGAAATATTTGGTTTAGGTTTAAAATATGTTTTCCATAAAAAATAAATTTCTTGTGACTTTACCCTAAAGTTGCTGTATTATACATAAAACAAATTCAAAAAAATGATTAAAAAAATTACCATTGCGTTATTATTAGTTGCTATAGTTCAAATTCAAGCTCAAGAAAAAACTGATTTACCAACTTCTAACTGGAAAAAAACAGGAAATATTTCTTTTTTAGTAAATCAATCTTCTTTTTCGAATTGGATTTCTGGTGGAGACAATACTATTTCTGGAAACTTAGGAATAAATTATGACTTTAATTACTCGAAAGAAAATACTACTTGGGATAACAAAATAATATTAGCTTATGGATTAAATAACGTTAAAGGAAACGGAACAAGAAAAACAGATGACCGTTTCGAGTTTAACTCTTTATACGGTAAAAAAGCGAAAGGAAACTGGTCGTATTCTTTCTTTTTAAATTTTAAAACACAATTTACTAACGGATATGATTACAAAATAACTCCAAAAGTAAAAACCTCAGCTTTTTTAGCGCCAGGTTATTTAAGTTTTGGTCCTGGTATGTTATGGAAAAAATCAGATAAATTTAAAATAAATCTAGCTCCATTAACGTCTAAAATCACCATGGTTTCTGATGAGTTTTCTGGTCAATACGGAACAGATTTAGGGAAAAATGCTCATTACGAATTTGGTTTTAATGGTTCAATAAACCATAAAACAACTATAATGGAAAATATTTCAATGGAAAATATCTTAAATGTGTATTCTAATTATTTAGAGAAGCCACAAAATATTGATTTAGATTATCAATTAAACTTTGTAATGCAAATTAATAAATACTTATCTACAAACTTAAATTTTCATACAATTGTTGACGACAACGCAACAAGTAAAGTTCAGTTTAAAGAAGTATTTGGTTTAGGCGTAAATTATATTTTCTAAAAAACAATACATCTACTTTAAGAGCTAGCTTTTTGCTAGCTCTTTGTATTTATCAATTTATATCATTTAGCGATACATTTTTTGTATATTTAACCAATCAAATAATAGTATGACTCTTTTAATTGTATTTGCTACACTTTCTATTTTCTTTTCTTTTTTCTGCTCTATTTTAGAAGCTGTTTTACTAAGTGTTACACCAACATTTATTAAAATTAAAAAAAAAGAAAAAAAATCTTTTGCTACTCAACTAGAGCATTTAAAAAATGATGTTGATAAACCACTAATTGCTATTTTAACGTTAAACACAGTTGCACATACAGTAGGTGCAATTTTAGTTGGAGTAGAAGCAGAAAAGCTACCTTATAAAATAGAGCTTCTAGGATTTAATATTGTGGGTATTGTTTCTGCAATTATGACAGTTTTAATTTTAATTCTTTCTGAAATAATTCCAAAAACAATTGGTGCAACTCATTGGAGAAAATTAGCAAAGTTTAGCACAACAACATTAACCATTTTGCTTTTTATTTTTAAATGGACAGGTGTTTTATGGTTTTTGCAATTATTTACCAAACTTTTTGGCAAGCCTGCACACGCTTCTGTTTTAAGTAGAGAAGTATTTTCTGCAATGACAGATATTGCTGAGCAAGAAGGAGTTTTTGTTGAGTCTGAAAGTAAAATAATTAAAAACTTATTAAACTTTAAAGAAGTTTTGGTAAAAGATATTATGACCCCAAGAACTGTTTTAAAATCTTCTGACGAAACACAAACCATACAAGATTTTTTTGATGAAAATCCGAACTTGCGCTTTTCTAGGGTTCCTTTATACGAAGGAAATTCTGATCAGATAACCGGTTATTTTTTAAAAGATCAATTGTTAGAAGCAATTATAAAAGGAAACGGAAATCTACAATTAAAAGAAATTAAAAGAAATATTTTAGTAACGCAAAGAGGTTTACCAATTCCTGATTTATTTGCTCAACTTATAGAACAAAAAGAACATATTGCTTTGGTTGTAGATGAATACGGCTCTGTAAGCGGTTTAGTTACTCAAGAAGACATGATTGAAACCTTGCTTGGTTTAGAAATTATGGATGAAATGGATAATATTGAAGACCTACAAGTTTTAGCCAGAAAAAGCTGGGAACGAAGAGCAAAACGTTTAGGAATTATTGATGATTTTGATTTTACAGATGATAAAGAGTAGTAATTATTCTACTGTATATTCATCATATAAAAAGTTGTTATATGGAAAGCGCGCAACATGAATTTTCTTTACTTCATCATACACCTTTTTCTTAAACTCTTCAATGTTTTCTTTGTTTATTGCCGACATAAAAACTGATGTTATTTCAATGTCTTTCATCCATGTTTTTTGCCAATCTTCTAAGGTATAATGTGCTTTGGTTTTTTCTGTAACCAAATCATCTTCGTCTATTGTTTCGTGAGCATATGCATCAATTTTATTAAAAACCATAATTGTTGGTTTGTCGGCACTTTTTATTTCGTCTAAAATAGTATTTACCGATGCAATATGATCTTCAAAATTGGGATGAGAAATGTCTACAACGTGCAATAATAAATCAGCTTCGCGAACTTCGTCTAAAGTTGATTTAAAAGATTCTACCAATTGTGTTGGTAATTTTCTAATAAACCCAACCGTATCTGTCATTAAAAACGGAATGTTTTTTACAACCACTTTTCTAACCGTTGTATCTAAGGTTGCAAATAATTTATTTTCTGCAAAGACATCACTTTTACTAATCACATTCATTAATGTTGATTTACCAACATTGGTATAACCAACCAACGCAACACGAACCATTTTTCCACGGTTTTTTCGTTGTACAGCCATTTGTTTATCAATGGTTGCTAATTTCTTTTTTAGAATGGTAATTTTATCACGAATGATACGTCTGTCTGTTTCGATTTCTGTTTCTCCTGGACCACGCATTCCAATTCCACCTTTTTGTTTGTCAAGGTGTGTCCAAAGTCTTGTTAACCTTGGTAATAAATATTCGCATTGTGCTAATTCAACTTGAGTTTTTGCTGAACTTGTTTGTGCTCTTTGTGCAAAAATGTCTAAGATTAAATTGGTTCTATCTAAGATTTTACAATCTAAAACTTTTTCAATATTTCTTATTTGAGCTGGCGATAATTCGTCATCAAAAATAGCGGTACCAATATTGTGTGACTCTATATATGTAGCAACTTCTTCTAATTTACCTGCTCCAATAAAGGTTTTTGGATGTGGTTTTTCTAATTTTTGTGTAAATCTTTTTACAGCAATTCCACCAGCAGTTAATGTTAAAAACTCTAATTCATCTAAATATTCTTCAGACTGCGTTTCGTCTTGAAATTGTGTAATAACACCAATTAAAACCGCTTTTTCTGAAGTTACTTCTCTTTCGTCTATCATAAGTAGCAAAGATATAAAGAAATCATTTTTTTAAACTAAGAATCTTTGTTTTTCATCCAACCTTTAATCTTTTCATCATTTAATTGATATTTTTTGTATTTACCGCCTTTATATCTATGAAAAATAAAAATTGGCATCAACAAAAAAGATAGATAAAAAACACCTAAACCCATTACAATTTCTGCTTTTGGATGTTGAGTTTTTAGTAAATAAATTCCAACACTCATCCAAAGGATAAAGATGATGAATAGTATTTTAAGAAGTGTTTTCATTTGGTGAAAATATAGTTTATGCAAAGCTACAAAAAGCAGAAAATTAACTTGTTACTTCTATCAACTTATTTCTGTAAGCTGTTAATAATTTTGATTTTGATATAAAACCAACATATTTTCCGTTGTTTACAACAGGTAAATTCCACGCGCTACTTTCTTTAAATTTTTGCATTACTTTTTCTACTGAATCATTTTGAAAAATAATTTCTGGCGCAGATTTCATAAAATCAGAAACGTGTGTATTATCGTATTGAGATTGATCAAACATCATTGGTCTAATATCATCTAATAAAACAATTCCTAAAAAAAGTTTGTCTTCATCTAAAACAGGAAAAATGTTCCTTTTCGATTTTGCGACTGAACTTTTAAGCATTTCTCCTAATGTCATTTCTGAATTTATCGGAATAAAATTCTTTTCAATAAGCTTATCAATACGCATCATCATCAACACATTTTTATCTTTATTGTGTGTAATTAGTTCTCCTCTTTTTGCTAATTCTACTGTATAAATTGAATTTGAAACAAAATATTTTGTAAATGCATAACTTATTGCTGCAACCAACATTAATGGCACAAAAAGTTCGTATCCGCCAGTAATTTCGGCAATTAAGAAAATGGCAGTTAATGGCGCATGTAATACTCCAGCCATTAAACCTGTCATTCCGATTAATGTAAAATTAGATTCTGAAACTGAAAACCCTAATTGATTGATAATTTTTGCAATGGCATTTCCTAATGCAGAACCCATAAATAATGTCGGAATAAAAATACCTCCAACTCCACCAGCAGCAAAAGTTGTTGTCATCGCAATTGCTTTAAAAACCCCAATTAATAACAACATAGAAACAACCATATACACATTGTTTAAATCGATGTTATACGGAATGTCTTTTAAAGCAACTGCTGTATTTCCGTTTAATAAATTGTTGATTAATCCATAGCCTTCACCATATAAAGGCGGAATTAAATACAACATGATTCCGATGGCAATTCCACCAATTAGTAGTTTTTTAAATGGACTTTTAAAACGATCGAAAAAGTTTGCAATAGCAAAGTACATTTTAGAAAAATAGACAGATGCAATTCCGGTTAAAAATGCCAATGCTATATAAAACGGAATGTCTTCTACTTGAAAAATATCGACTAATTTAAATCCGAATAAAACATCGGTTCCAACAAAAAAATACGAAGTAATTACAGCAGAAACAGAAGCCAACAGTAACGGAACTAAAGATGCAAAAGCCAAATCTAAACTGAATATTTCAACCGCAAAAATAATGGCAGCAATTGGTGCTTGAAACATGGATGACATTGCACCAGCTGTTGCACAACCAACCAATAACATTCTGGTTTTTGTATTCATATGAAACAATTGCGCAATATTAGAACCCAAAGCGGCTCCAGTACTTACTGCTGGACCTTGTAATCCGGCAGAACCTCCAAAACCTACTGTCAATGGAGCTGTTATTAAAGAAGCAAACATTTTATAGCGTTCTATTATTCCGTTTCTTTTAGAAATAGAATGCAATGTTGTAGATATTCCGTGACCAATTTCTTTTTTAATGATAAATTTTTTGATAGAATACACCAAAAACAAACCAATAATTGGGAATATAAAATACAATGTATAATGGTAATCTTTAATAAGATTTCCTTGTAACAACTCTTCAATAAGAAAGGTTAAATCTTTTAAAATAAAGGTTCCTAAACCAGCTAAAAACCCAACTAAAACACTTAAAACATACACAAATTGTCTTTCAGAAATATATTTATATCTCCAAATATGAATTTTAGTAAATATGTTTTTAAAGTTGAGCATATAATCAAAAGTAACAAAAAAATCCTGTTCTAAATTTAGAACAGGATTTATAAATTTTTGTCATTACAAATGTAATGAAGCAATCTCATGATTCATAAAAAAAGTTACTTCGTCATTCTTCTTAGTAATGGTATTTTATGCTTTCATATCTAACTTTAAACTCAATTCTTTTAATTGTGCATCATCTATAAATGCTGGTGCGTCAATCATGACATCCCTTCCTGAATTATTTTTTGGAAACGCAATAAAATCTCTAATAGTTTCTTGTCCGCCTAAAATAGCAACCAATCTATCCAAACCAAAAGCCAAACCTCCGTGTGGTGGCGCACCATATTCAAAAGCATCCATTAAAAATCCAAATTGTGCTTTGGCTTCTTCTTCAGAAAAACCAAGATGTTTTAACATGGTTGCTTGCATTTTTTTATCGTGAATTCTGATAGAACCTCCACCGATTTCATTTCCATTCAATACCAAATCGTAAGCATTTGCTTTTACTGCTCCTGGATCTGAATCTAACAATTCTAGTTGTCCAGGTTTTGGTGATGTAAACGGATGATGCATTGCATGATAATGACCTGTTTCTTCATCTAATTCTAATAACGGAAAATCGATTACCCAAAGCGGAGCAAATACTTTTGGATCTCTCAATCCTAAACGTTCTGCTAATTCCATTCGTAAAGCAGATAATTGTGCTCTTACTTTATTGGTTTCTCCAGATAAAATACATATTAAATCTCCAGCTTTCGCTCCTGTTGTTGAAGCCCATTTTGCCAAGTCTTCTTGGTCGTAAAATTTATCTACAGATGATTTGAATGTTCCGTCTTCGTTTACACGACAATAGATCATTCCCAGCGCACCAACTTGTGGTCTACGAACCCAATCAATTAGTTTATCAATTTCTTTTCTTGTGTAAGAATTCCCTCCAGGAACTGCAATTCCAACAACCAATTCTGCCTCGTTAAAAACTTTGAATTCTTTGTGTTGTGTAACGTCATTCAGTTCGCCAAACTCCATTCCAAAACGGATGTCTGGTTTATCATTTCCGTACAAACGCATCGCATCATCGTACAACATTCTTGGAAATTTCTCTACTTCAACTCCGTTGATTTCTTTTAATAAATGACGTGTTAATCCTTCAAAAATAGTTAAAATATCTTCTTGCTCAACAAATGCCATTTCACAGTCAATTTGTGTAAATTCTGGTTGTCTGTCTGCTCGTAAATCTTCGTCTCTAAAACATTTTACTATCTGAAAATATTTGTCCATTCCGCCAACCATTAATAGTTGTTTAAAGGTTTGTGGCGATTGTGGTAATGCGTAAAACTGACCTTCGTTCATTCTACTTGGAACCACAAAATCTCTTGCGCCTTCTGGTGTAGATTTGATTAAATACGGAGTTTCAACTTCTATAAATTCTTGATCAGATAAATATTTACGAACTTCCATCGAAACTTTATGACGGAAAATTAAACTGTCTTTAACCGGATTTCTACGAATATCTAGATACCTGTATTTCATTCTAATATCTTCTCCACCATCGGTTTCATCTTCAATTGTAAAAGGCGGAAGTTTCGATTCGTTCAAGATTTCTAACTTAGAAACCAACACTTCAATAGCACCAGTTTTCATTTTAGGGTTCTTAGAACTTCTCTCAATAACAGTTCCTGTAACCTGAATTACAAATTCTCTTCCAAGCGTTTTTGCTTGATCGATAATGGCTTTTGGCGTACGATCTTCATCAAAAATTAATTGCGTAATTCCGTAACGATCACGTAAATCTACCCAAATCATAAACCCTTTATCACGCGATTTTTGTACCCAACCCGCCAAGGTTACTTCTGTATTGATGTGCGATGCTCTTAATTCGCCGCAAGAATGACTTCTATACATGTTGTTTCTTTATATAAGCTGCAAATTTAATCAAATACTAAGAATATCAGCTATTGAGAATCTTCATTTCTACTTTATATCAAAAAAAACATCAAAATATTTTTTTAGTTAGGATTCCTTACTATATTTGCATCATTATTAACTTTAAATTTAAAACACATGAAAAAATCAATTTTTTATCACGCAGGATGTCCAGTTTGTATCAGTGCAGAACACGATATCGTAAATCTTATTGGTGCATCTAATGTAGAAATTGTACATTTAGGAGAAGACAGAAGTCAATTAGACAAAGCAGATAATGCAGGCGTAAAATCTGTACCAGCATTGGTAACTCCAACAGGAAATGTATTACATCTTAATTTTGGAGCTTCTATGGCAGACGTTCGTGGATAATTTAAAAAGAAAATAATGAAAGTTTCAGTTTGGGATACCTATGTAAAAAGAGCGGATGACAAGATCATGCATTTTGATATTCTAGTACAAAATACCGTTACCGATGAACAGTTAATTTTTGGTTATGGTAAGAAATACTTAGAAACAAAACCTTTTAAAACCGGTGAGTTAAGTGCAAATGAATGTCAATTTTGTCATATGGAAGAAGCGCCAGAAATGGTTGCTAAAAAAATAGCTAAAGACGGATTTTACATTATTGAAATGGAAAATTGCAACTAATTTAATTAGGATTGCTAACTTTGCCTGTCAGACTAAAATTTTGACAGGCTTTTTTTATGATGAATACCAGTATTTTTAATCCAAAAAATCAAGATGAAAATGTTGCCAACAAAGTTCTTGTTGGATTGCAACGAATTTCTGAAAGTTTTAAAGTATTGCTTTGGGAAAAAGCCAAAGAGTTAAATTTGAGTCCAATTCAGATTCAGATACTCATTTTTATTGAAAATCATAAAGCAGCATATTGCAACGTAAGTTATTTGTCAAAAGAGTTTAATGTAACCAAACCAACCATTAGCGATGCTGTAAAAACACTCGACAAAAAAGGGCTGATTGTCAAAGATTTTTCTTCAAAAGACACTAGAAGTTACACCATTCAATTATCAAATACTGGAAAAGCTGCTGTAAAGAAAACCGAAGATTTTTTAAATCCGCTTAAAGAGAAGTTGGTTGATATTGAGACAAATCATCTTGAAAATTTATTTACAACTTTAAGCGAATTAATTTATCAACTCAATCAAAAAAACATTTTAACGGTTCAAAGAACTTGCTACGCTTGTAAATTTTACTCAAAAAACAACGACAAACATCATTGTGGTTTGTTAAAAAAAGAAATCTTAAATTCTGAAATCAGATTGGATTGTAATGAATTTGAATCCGTTTTGTAACACTTTCTTTTGTAAATTTGCCGTATGAGCGTAATAAATATTCAAGAGAAATTCAACTTATTTTCTGATCATTGGTCGCCAAAAAAAATTGGCGAATTAAACAATCAACAAATCTTATTAGCAAAATTAAAAGGCGAATTTGTGTTTCATAAACACGATGATGGAGATGAATTATTTATGGTGATTAAAGGTACTTTAGATATTGAATTACGAGATAAAACAGTAACACTAAACGAAGGTGAATTTTATATTGTTCCGAAAGGCGTAGCACACAAACCAATTGCAAAAGAAGAAGTTCATATTTTATTATTTGAACCGTTAAGCATTAAACATACAGGCGATGTAATTGCAGATATTACTGTAGAAACATATGAATCTATTTAAACAATGAGCAATAAACAAAGAACAATTATCAATAGTAGTACACAGACAATTAATAACTGATAACTGACAACTAATAATTGTTTATTGATAACTGACAACTGAACAATGAGTAAACTATATTTAGTTCCGACACCAATTGGCAATTTAGAAGACATGACTTTTAGAGCTGTAAGAGTTTTAAAAGAAGTGGATTTTATTTTGGCAGAAGACACGCGAACAAGCGGAAAATTATTAAAACATTTTGAGATTAGCACACAAATGCACAGTCATCATATGCACAACGAGCACAAATCTATTGAAGGTGTGTTGAACAGAATTAGAAACGGAGAAACCTGTGCATTAATTTCTGATGCCGGAACTCCAGCAATTTCTGATCCTGGTTTTTTGTTGACAAGAGCTTGTGTAGAACATAATATTGAAGTGGATTGTTTGCCTGGCGCAACGGCTTTTGTTCCTGCGTTGGTAAATTCTGGTTTGCCAAATGATAAATTTGTTTTTGAAGGATTTTTACCTGTTAAAAAAGGACGACAAACACGTTTGTTATTGTTAGCCGAAGAAACCAGAACGATGATTTTTTATGAATCTCCACATAAATTAGTAAAAACTTTAGGGCATTTTGTGGAGTATTTTGGAGCAGACAGACAGGTTTCTGTTTCTAGAGAACTCACTAAACTATTTGAAGAAACCATCAGAGGAACTGCAACTGAAGTGTTAGCACATTACACCAACAAACCACCAAAAGGAGAAATTGTGGTTGTTGTTGAAGGAAAGAAATGATTAATGTAACAATTTGCTAATTTTAAAATGTAATAATGTCTGTTCGAGCGAAACAAAGTGAAGTCGAGAAATCTGTAAACTAATTAATTGAGATCTCTCCACCACGGTTGAGATGACAGAACATTGTTGTTTTAAAATTATCGAGAAATTTGTATTTTTATAAGATGCAAAACCTCCTCACAGAAATAAAAAAATGCACACTTTGCGAACCTCATTTAGAGTTGGGCGCAAATCCTGTAGTTTCTACGCATCAAAATTCTAAAATTGTAATTATTGGGCAAGCACCCGGAATTAAAGTCCACAAATCTGGCATTCCGTGGCACGATGCAAGCGGAAAACAATTGCGAAAATGGCTCAATGTTTCTGATAAAGATTTTTACGATGTAGAAAAGTTTGCGATTATCCCAATGGGATTTTGTTATCCTGGAAAAGGGAAAAGTGGAGATAAACCACCACGAAAAGAATGCGCTCCGTTGTGGCACAAACAATTATTTGACAACATGCCAAATATAGAATTGATAATTCTTATCGGAATGTACGCGCAAAATTATTACTTAAAAGAAAAAGCAAAAAGAACATTGACAGAAACAGTAAATAATTACCCTGAATATTTACCTAGCTATTTTGTATTGCCACATCCATCACCTAGAAATCGGTTTTGGTTGGCAAAAAATCCGTGGTTTGAAAAAGAAGTACTCCCAATTTTAAAACAAAAAGTTTCAGAAATTTTTACATAAAAGTAATAAGACTTTTTACTTCTATTTGCCTTTGTAATTGCACAACTTTTTCAGTCATTGACGAGAAAAATAGTTGTCGCTCTACATTGGTGTCGTTCGATATTTTTTTCGAATATTGCAACTGCTTATATAAATACGCCTCAACTTCTTTACAGGTTACTTCATCATCAACCCTAAAATAAGACAAGCGTGTATACGGAATAATTAACGAGCTTGTTTTCTCTGTTTTTAAATACACCGTATTGTTCAAGTTGATAAGTTTGTTGTAATATAAATTGTATTTGGATTTGTTTGTTGAAGATTTAATAACCTCATTTTCCACATCCTTTAGTACATTAATAATGTCGTTACACAACTCTAAAGCTTCCTCTTTATCAATAAAATTCAGTTCAAAAAAATAATAAATTTGATAAAGTGTCGCGTTCATGGTTGTATCATTCCATATTTCTGTAAGTTTTACCTTTCTAAAAGTGTTCGAAAATTCATTAGCTGCGGCGATTAAATATTCTGGAACAACAAAATCTTTAAAATTAATTGTTGATTTTAAAGGCTCATCAAAATGAACATTTGAAAAAACAAACAAACGAAATTTAGTAAATAAAGTTCCTGGTGGTAGGTAATACAAAGGTAAATCTTTGGCAGCATAAAAAATCTCTAACGATTTAAATTTTGCATGTTCTTTGGCTGATTTCGTAACAATATTAAAATAAGTAGCTAAGCCTTCTAAAGAATTTGTATTTCCTCTTTTTAAAACATGAAAAATTTCTTTGTCTTCAATATCGTATAAACAATTTAAAGATATTTTAAAATGCTTTGCAAGCTTTAAAGCTTCAGAGAAAGAAAGCATTGTTTTGCCATTTATCCTCCGATACATGGCGTCATAACTAATGTTTAATACATCTGCAATTTCATCAATAAATGAAATAGTATCTGGTAATTTTTGCTTTATAAGGCAAAATAGCTTATCAACTTCTAAATTCATATCCTTTTTTTAGCCTATATTTTATATGAGAATTAAAAAGCACAAAACATAAAAAACTGTTTTGCAATTTTCACAACCGCTCTTCCAAAAAATATATTTTAATTTGCAACCGAATATTTAAAATTTAATGATTAGGGGCATTAAAATTTCAATACTAATTCAAAAGTCTTTTCTTGAAAAAGAAAAGGCTTTTTTTTTGCACTAAAATAGCATTTTTTACTTTAAAAAAAAGAAAATACTTAGTTTTCATATTTTTTTAATCAATTGGTTTCTAACAATTAGAATTGCTTTTTATAATCTATTTTAAATCTTTATCTTTCGGTCTTATTATTATAAACCTTTATGGCCATGTTTAAAAAATATGTTTTTACCATTGCAGTACTTGCATTCGGATTTATTGCGTGTAACACCAATGAAGAATTAAAACCATCAGAATATGCTGATGTTATCAACCAAGAAATGACTGGAGAATTGGCTTTTGAAACTGTTTCATTCGTAGAAAAATTTTGGAGAGTTGTCGGCAACACAGGTTTTAATAAAAGTGTGTACAGAATTGCAGCGCAATTAGAAAAAGATGGTTATGTTTTAGAAGAAAATGCCACAGATAAAGATGTGCTGACATACAGAATTGAAACCAGGCCGCTAAAAAGACCAACATGGGAGTCTGTTGATGCTAACATAATTATTAATGGAGAAGCTAATCCATTATTAGCACATACAACTAATAGAAATATGATTGCTTTAAATTCTTACAGTACTCCAAAAGAAGGTGTTACTGCAGAAGTAATTTATATTAAAGATTTAAAGAAATTAAAAACTACCAATGTTAAAGGCAAAATTGTTTTTGCAGAAACAAGTCCAGGTAGAATTTTTAAAACTGTTCTTGATGGCGGTGCTGTTGGCGTAATGACTTATAGTAATCCTAAATATTTGCAGCCAGAAAAAAACACAACATCTATTCAGTTTCGTTCAGTTCCTTTAGATTCAGTTCATAAATCTTGGGGAATTGCCATGTCTTATGCTGCAAAAGAACGTTTAAAAACGGCTTTATCTAAAGGGAAAGTCACTTTAAATGTTAAGATTGAAACAAAGATTTACAAATCAGAAGAATTAACAATTGTTGCTGATATTAAAGGAAGTGAGCAACCAAAAAAACGGTTGGTTTTTAGCGCACATATTCAAGAACCTGGAGCAAATGATAATGCTTCTGGAGTTGGTGCTGCATTAGAAATGGCTTCTTTAACAGCAAAATTGGTAAAAGCAGGAAAAATAAATCCGAAGAGAACATTAACCTTTTTATGGGGAGATGAAATTGTTTCTACAGGAAGATATGTAAAAGAAGATAGCATCAGAGCAAAAGATATTGTTTGGGGAATTTCTTTAGATATGGTTGGTGAAGACACTGAAAAAACTGGAGGAACTTTCTTAATCGAAAAAATGCCAGATCCAAGTGCAATTTGGACACGTGGAAATGACAAGCATACAGAATGGGGAGGAAGAAAAATGAAGTTAGATCAAATGAAACCTCATTATTTAAATGATTTTGTGATTGAAAAATTTAAAGCGCAGGGAAAACGTGCAAACTGGGTTGTAAATACAAATCCATATGAAGGAGGAAGTGATCACGTTCCGTTTTTAAGAGGAAATATTCCAAGTGTGTTGTTTTGGCATTTTACTGATCAATTTTATCATACAGACAATGACAGAATTGATAAAGTTTCTAAAACTACCTTGAAAAATGTTGGAACTGCTGCCTTAGTTTCTGCTTTTGAATTATTAAACTCTGATGCAAACACTGCAAAAAAAGTGTTGAAAAATATTGAAAACGCTGCAATTTCTCGTTTAAATGAAGAGTTAAAACAAGGCAAATTAGCAATTGAAAAAGGAGATGAGGTGAAGACCCAATTAGAAATAATTGCCGCTTGGGAAGATTGGTATGTAAAAGCTGCAGCAACAACTTCTGATATGGTTTCTGATGTTTCATTGATACAATCAGAAATAGAAAAAGTGCAAACTGTTATAAAAGAAAAAGCTGCAAGTATCACTCAAGAATTGAGTAAATAAAGTAACGCAAAATGAACGACACAAGTCACCACGATGAACGAATTGCAAAAATGACTTTTGCTTCTGTTTATCC
The DNA here is from genome assembly GCF_039748955.1 of Polaribacter uvawellassae. Taxonomy (NCBI): domain Bacteria; kingdom Pseudomonadati; phylum Bacteroidota; class Flavobacteriia; order Flavobacteriales; family Flavobacteriaceae; genus Polaribacter; species Polaribacter uvawellassae. The sequence goes on from NZ_JBDIZN010000001.1 coordinate 234,884, forward strand.
ACATTATTTAGCTAGAATTGAGAAAAATGGAAGAACTAAAGAAGAATTGCATCAAGTAATTGAGTGGTTAACTGGTTTTGATGAAAAAAAACTTACAGAGCTCATCAAAAATAAAGTAACATTTAAATCCTTTTTTAAAGAAGCTACATTACACAAAAATGCGCAGCTTATTAAAGGTGTAATTTGTGGTTATCGAATTGAAGAAATCGAAAACACATTAACAAAACAAACAAGGTATTTAGATAAATTGGTAGATGAATTAGCAAAAGGTCGTAAAATGGAGAAAATATTGAGAGCTACTTAAATAAATAAGCTTAAAAATCCTAAATAAAAAAAACCTCATCAATTTGATGAGGTTTTTTTATAAACTATGTTTAAATACAAATTAATCTAATCCACCTTTTCTTTGAGGAGAGCGAGGAGTTGGCCAAGCTCTTGGTTTTCCTGTTCTTGGATTGATTGGCATTACAATTTTCTCTCTAGAAGTTCTGTTTGGATCTTCACTTGCCATATAAGTTAAAATTGCTGTTAAGATTGCATTATTTCTAACATCGTCAAAAACAACTTTATCATAAGTATCTCTATTTGTGTGCCAAGTATAATTCCAATAAGACCAGTTTAAAGCACTTAAATTAAATCCTGGCGCTCCTGCTGCTAAGAAAGATGCATGATCTGTTCCTCCGCTACTTGGTGTTCCTGGGAAATTAGTTTCAATATGCTTTGTAATATCTCTTGGTACTGCAGCTAACCATCTTCCAACATAATCGTAAGCGTGTACAAATCCAGAACCAGAAATGTTTACAACACGTCCTGTTCCATTATCTTGGTTAAATAAAGCTTGAATATTTTTAACAATTTCAGGATGATCTTCTACAAAAGCTCTAGAACCGTTTAAACCTTGCTCTTCACTTCCCCAATGACCAACTAAAATTGTTCTCTTTGGATTTGGATACATTTTCTTTAAAATACGCATTGCTTCCATCATTACTAGAGTTCCTGTACCGTTGTCAGTTGCTCCAGTTCCACCATCCCAAGAATCGAAATGTGCTGAAAGAATAACATATTCATTTGGGAATTCAGATCCTTTAATCTCTGCAATTGTGTTAAAGTTATCTACTTTACCTAATTCTTTAGATTTTGCAACGATATCTATTCTTGGTTTGCTACCATATTCTGCTAATCTGTATAACATTCCGTAATCTTCTAACTCCATATCAATTGTTGGAATTTTTATAGTTCTAGCACTAAAAATTTTGTTTACACCAAATCCTCTAGACCAGTTAGAAGCAACTAAACCAGCTGCACCAGCTTTTTCTAATTCTGCAATTATTGTTCTAGAATTAAATCCTGTATTTCTAATATTTTGAGCCCAAGCACTAGCAGCATCATTACGGTCTTTTTTCATTTTTTCAAATGATTCTTTCGTTGCAAACTCTTCCCAGTTATAATCTGGTCTTCCTGTTGGTTGCTTCATAGAAATCAACACAATTTTTCCTTTAATTGTTTTTAACCAACGTTGAAACGCTGCTTTGTCAGAAATTGTAGGAATAATTACCACTTCTCCAGAAACTCCTTTATTAGAAGTACTTGGATTCCATGCTAATTGTGTTGCTTTTAAACTTTGAACTCTTGGATACGTCATATCTACATGCGTAATTCCGCGTTCCCATCCGCGCCATTCTCCCCACTTTTCATTTCTTGCAGAAATTCCCCAAGATTTGTATTTGGCAACAGCCCAATCATTGGCTTGTTTCATTTGTGGCGTACCAACTAATCTTGGTCCGATAACGTCTAATAATTCGTGTCCTAACCTTTCTAATTGTGAGTTGTCATTCGCTTCTTTAATAATGTTTTGAACAACTGGGTCTTTACTTTGTGCAGTTACAGCTGTTGAAGCCATAATAAACAACACAAAAATTTGTAGGATTTTTTTCATTGTGTAAAATTTAAATTAAGTTGATTACAAATTTGTTAACTGTAAATATAGCAAAAGAGAGTCTATCTAATTGTTAAAATTTATGTTAAATATCTAAGAACATCCTAAAGAAAATAAGGGTTTTAAGTAAAAAACGCATCAAAATACTGAAATAAATTCAGCATAAATGATGCGTTACATATATTTTAAAAATATTTATACGTGTTTTCCTTTTTCCCAGCCTGTTTTTCCTAAATATTTTTCGCCACTTTCTACCGCTCCGTCTTCAATTGATGTTCCCATAGAATCATTCCATCTATTTAAATATCCGAAGAGAGAAATAACGCCTAACATTTCTACAATTTCGCCTTCGTTCCAATATTTATATAACTCGGTTTTAATAGTTTCATCAACAGCATTTGGCACCATAGAAGCCGCCAACGAAAAATCTAAAGCTGCGCGTTCTGCATCAGAAAAAGCAGCATGTGTTTTATATTCCCAAATATTATCTAATTGTTCTTGTTCTGCTCCGTAACGTTCTGCTGCTCTAATGGCATGCGCTTGACAATATCTGCAACCTGTTGCGTTGCTAGAAACCCAAGCAATCATTCTTTTTAATGCTGATGTTACGCGTCCTTCATTTGCCATTACAGCTTTATTTAAATTGATAAATGCTTTAGAAATTGCTGGTCTTCGTTGCATTGTTAAAACCGAGTTTGGGCAAAACCCTAAGGTTTCATTAAAGAATTCTGCTAATTCTTGTGTTTCTAAATCGTGGTTTGCGGATAATGGTGTTACTAATGGCATATCTTTTCTGTTTTTATAACCTCAAATATATCTATTTTTATAACTTTAACTTTTAATTCATCAAACTTTCTATATGAAACTCAAATTACACACTTACGACTTAGTCTTAAAACATACATTTACAATTTCTAGAGAATCTAGAAACACACAACCTACTTTAATTGTTGAGTTAATAGATGATGGTTTTCAAGGTTTTGGAGAAACTTCTTCAAATAATTATTATAAAATTACCATGGAAAATTTGAATGATCAAATTACCGAAAATAAAGCTTTTATTGAATCATTGTCTGATGCAACTCCAGATGAATTTTGGACAAAACTACAGCCACTTTTTAAAAATAATATGTTTGCGTTATGTGCTTTAGACATGGCTTTTAATGATTTATACGCACGTAAACAAGGTAAAAAATTATACGAAGTTTGGGGTTTACAAGCTGATAATAATCCGATGACAGATTATACCATTGGAATTGATACTATTGAAACCATGGTTGCTAAAATGACAGCATTGCCTTGGCCGATTTATAAAATAAAATTGGGAACAAAGAACGATATTGAAATTGTAACTGAGCTTAGAAAACACACAGATGCAGTTTTTAGAATTGATGCCAATTGTGGTTGGACGGCTGATGAAGCCATCGAAAACTCCTTCAAATTAAAAGAGTTAGGTGTTGAGTTTTTAGAACAACCTTTAAGAGCTGATGATATTGAAGGTCATAAAAAATTATATGAAAATTCTGCGTTGCCAATTATTGCTGACGAAAGTTGTATTGTAGAAAGCGATGTTGAAAAATGTGCAGGTTTATTTCATGGCGTAAATGTAAAACTAACAAAATGTGGAGGTTTAACTCCGGGAAAAAGAATGTTAGAAAAAGCAAAAGGTTTAGGGTTAAAAACCATGGTTGGTTGTATGACAGAATCGAGCATCGGAATTTCTGCAATTGCACATTTATTGCCTTTGTTAGATTATGTAGATATGGACGGAACCTTACTTTTAAAAGAAGACATTGCAACCGGAATTACTATTAAAGATGGTGTAATTTTGTATGCTAATGAAAACGGAATTGGCGGAAGCTTACTGTAAATATGCAATTACAAAAAGCACCAAATACCACAGCAATAATCAACAATAAAGAGTTTTTGTTTTTTAGCGGAACATCTTATTTAGGAATTCCGTTATTGCCTAATTTTCAGGAATTGGTTACGCAAAGTATTTTAAAATGGGGAACATCTTATGGAAGTTCTAGAAGTGCCAATTTAAAACTTGCTGTATATCAAAAGAGTGAACAGTATATAAGTGCTTTTTTAAATACAGAAGACACGGTTACTGTTTCTTCTGGAACATTAGCCGGACAATTTGCTTTGCGAAGTTTACGAAAAAAAGTAGATGCTTTTTTTTATATGCCAAAAACGCATCCAGCGATTTTAACGGAAGATGCAAAACCTGTTTTTGAAAATTCTGAGGTAAATTCTGAATTAAAAAACATACAAAATAAATCGATTTGTATTATTGTTGATGCAATTGCCGCATTAGAAACAACGCCTTTTTCATTTGAATTTTTAAACACAATTTCCAATACAAATACTGTGTTTATTTTGTTAGATGAATCGCATAGTTTGGGTGTTTTAGGAAAAACCGGAAATGGAATTTCATCTCAAATTAAGAAAGCAAAAAACAGAGAACTTATTGTAGTTGCTTCTTTAGGAAAAGCATTTGGTGTAAATGGTGGAATAATTTCTGGAAGTAGAGAATTTATCAATTTGATAAAAACAGATTCGTTATTTATTGGTTGCGCAGGTATGAGTCCATCTTTTTTAGAAACATTTGTAAACGCAAAAGAAATCTATCAAAATCAGCAAAAAAAACTACAAGAAAATTGTAGTTATGTGTATCATAAATTAAAACATTTAACAGCAGTTAAGATTTCAGAAAAGTATCCTGTTTTCTTTTTTGAAAATGGAGAAATAGCTGATTATTTATACAAAAATAAGATTTTAATTACTAGTTTCTATTATCCATCATCAACCAAAAAAATCAATAGAATTGTATTGAATGCAAATCACACAAAAAAACAATTAGATTCTTTAATTGATTGCATCATCCAATTCAAAATATAGTAAATTTGTAAAAACATATATAAAAATGGCAACAAATACAGTAACAACATCTTGGAAAAAAAACGGAATTTTAGAATCGGATAATCCGAGTGGAAACTCACTAATTATGTACGATGCAAGTGAAGATCAAGGCGATTTAGTAGGTTTTGGACCAAAAGCTTTAATGCTTGCTTCTTTAGCTGGTTGCTCTGGTTTAGATGTAGATTCGCTTTTGAAAAAAATGCGTGCAGAACCTGAAGATTTTAAAATAGTTGTTGAAGCAGAATTAACAGAAGAGCATCCAAAATTTTATCATAAAGTACATGTTGCTTATCATTTTTACGGAACTGATTTAAAAGAAGATAAAATTAAAAAAGCTGTAAATTTATCTGTTGATACCTATTGTGGTGTGATGGAAATGTTTAGACAATTTGCTAAAATAACAACAGAAATACATTTGCATGAAAATGAATAAGTAAAACAAAAATATTGCTATGCGTTGGACTTTAAAAACAAAACCCGAAAAAGAAAAAATTAAACAACTTGTTAGCGAATTATCCATAGAAAAACCTCTTGCAGAAATCTTATTGCAACGTGGAATTTCTACGTTTGATGAAGCTAAAAAATACTTTCGACCATCGTTAGAAGATTTGCACGATCCTTTTTTGATGAAAGATATGGATGTTGCTGTAAATCGCATTGAAACCGCCATTGCCAACAACGAAAATATTTTAATTTATGGCGATTACGATGTTGACGGAACTACTGCGGTTTCGTTGGTTTCATCCTATTTAAAAACTTTTTATCCAACTGTTTCAACTTACATTCCAGATAGATACGGCGAAGGTTACGGCGTTTCTTTCAAAGGAATTGACTTTGCCGAAGACAACGGTTTTTCGTTAATTATTGCATTAGATTGTGGCATCAAAGCAATCGATAAGGTTGCATACGCATCAGAAAAAAACATTGATTTTATTATTTGTGATCATCACAAACCTGGCGCAGAAATTCCGAAAGCTGTTGCAATTTTAAATCCGAAAAGAACAGATTGTAATTATCCGTACGATGAATTGTGTGGTTGTGGAGTTGGTTTTAAATTGATTCAAGCGTTGGCATCCAAAAGAAATCAAACCATTGATAATTTAACGCCATATTTAGATTTGGTTGCTACGGCAATTGGCGCAGATATTGTTCCGATGACTGGCGAAAATAGAACTTTGGCGTATTTTGGTTTGCAGGTAATCAATACAAATCCTAGAAACGGATTTAAAGCAATTATTCATCAATTAAAAAAGAAAGAATTAACCATTACAGATGTGGTTTTTATCATCGCTCCGCGGATAAATGCTGCCGGACGCATGAAACACGGAAATTATGCGGTAGAATTATTAACAGAAATGGATTTTGAAACTGCGGTTGAATTTGCATCAGCCATCGAAAAAAATAATTCTGACAGAAAAGAACTCGATAAAAAAATTACGCAAGAAGGATTGCTACAAATTGCAGAAAACAAGGAAGAAAAAAACGTTACAACAGTTGTTTATCGTGAAGATTGGCACAAAGGTGTTATTGGAATTGTGGCTTCTAGATTGATAGAAACGCATTACAGACCAACGCTAGTTTTTACAAAAAGTGGCGATAGATTAGCCGCTTCTGCACGTTCTGTAAAAGGATTTGATGTGTATAATGCACTTGAACAATGTTCTGAATTTATTGAACAATTTGGCGGACATAAATATGCAGCAGGATTAACATTATTGCCAGAGAATTACGAAAACTTTAAACAGAAATTTGAAGAAGTTGTGCAACAAACCATTTTACCAGAACAATTAATTCCAGAAATTACCATTGATGCAGAAATTGAACTTTCTGATATTACTCCGAAATTTTTTAGAATTATACAACAAATGGCGCCTTTTGGTCCGCAAAACATGAAACCAACTTTTAAAACTGCTGCGGTTAGAGATAACGGATTTGGAAAACAAGTTGGCGAAGACAAAAGTCATTTACGCCTCAATTTAATTTACGGTTCTGATAACAAAACCTACACCGCAATTGGTTTTGGTTTGGGAGATAAATTACCTTTAATTAAAAATGATTTTGATATTGTATATAACATCGATGAAAATACGTGGAATGGCTTTACGAGTATTCAGTTGTTGTTAAAGGATATTAAGTAAATTTTCTTATTCAGAGAATTAAAATCAATATATTTGGTTGATGTAATTAGCTGTATGTAATTATGAAAAAACTTCTAAATTCAATATTTTTTCTACTTTTAAGCTTTTCTTCTTTTAGTCAAAATAGCGGAAATGAAAATTTGAATTTAGTCTTTTATAGTGAGTGTTCTACTAAAAATATAAAAGCTGAATTTGAAATTGATTCTATTCCTGGATCAAAAAACCTAAAAATATAACCTATTATGTCATGCGCGGAGAATGGTTTTCTTCTAACAGAATCACAATTAATTTAAAAACAAAAGATATAATTAGAATTCCTAGAATATTATTGAGTTTTGGAAATGAATTACACACAGCGTTGGAGTTATTTAAACTGTAACGAAATTTGTAATGGAGAAATATATTGATTTGTATTCAAATGGAAATAAAAGACTAGTAGGAAGTTTTATAAATGGAAAACTTAAAGAAATAAAATTCTACAGAAAAAAGGAATTATTGAAAGAGAGGAAATATATAAACTTGGAAAATTTGATTATAGACGACAAAATTATTTTAATTCCTTGGGAGAGCTAAAAGAGTTCAAAACGTTTGATTATAAAAAAAGAAAAACAATAATTAAGAGGTTTAATGCAAAAGACAAGCTACTTAATAAACAACAAATAAAAGAATAACTACGTACAACATTTATAATTAATTGCTACGGAGAATAAATTGTTCTTTTAACCGCAACAAATTACACACAAGCAAGTTTCTGGTAATTTAACACAACAACTAAAAGTAAACCTTATTGTTTACTTTTTTTATTTTTTATAAACACATATAATTACTTTTTTATATATTTGTAAATATATATGTTTACAAATATGTGTTTTTGTAAACTTAAAAAGTTACAAAAAAAATGAGAAATAAACGAAAACTTTTAATTGAGCAGCTTGCCCAAAAGCTTCAACCATTTTCTAAAACCAGTAAGGTCCTGGTACCAGAACGTGGATGGATTAATACAATTAGAACCACATTGAATATGACAATGGCTCAACTTGGTACGAAATTAAATATAACTAGACAAGGTGTAAAAAGAATTGAAGAAAGTGAGGCAAATGGAACAATAACACTTAATTCTTTAAAAGATGTAGCTAATGCAATGGATTTAAAATTAGTTTATGCGCTGGTTCCAAAAGAGGGAACCATCAATAATTTAATACAACTGAAAGCAGAAAAACTTGCCAGAAAAATTGTTTTAAGAACCAATCAAAATATGAAATTAGAAGATCAAGGAATTGGAGATAAAAAGATGGCTAAAACCATAAAAGAACTTGCTAATGAAATAAAACGAGAGATGAAAAAATCGTTATGGGATTAGAATTTGATTATAAAGATGGTCAAACACCTTTAGACGAAGAAGAAAAGGAAGGTCTTAAAATAAAATCAATTACAACTCAAGGAGAGCTGGATGAATTTGAGCAATTGAATATTGAAAAAGCAGTAGAATGGACTATTCACACAAAATTAAAACCTGAAAAAATTTTAACAGAAAAGTTTGTAAAAGACTTACACAAAAAAATGTATGGTGATGTATGGAAATGGGCAGGCGAGTTTAGAAAGACCGAAAAAAACATTGGAATTCCGTGGACACAAATTGGAATTGAATTAAAGAATTTATTAGACGACACTAAATATTGGATAGAAAATAAAACTTTTCTGCCAGAAGAAATAGCTATAAGATTTAAACACCGCATAGTATCCATTCATTGTTTTCCAAATGGAAATGGAAGGCACTCTAGAATGATGGCTGACATTATTATGGAATCAATTTTTGGGAATGAAATATTTTCTTGGCATCAATCAAATATGGTTAAAGCTAACGAGATAAGAAGTCAATATATAAAAGCGTTAAGAAAAGCTGATAATGGTAATTATGAACAGTTAATTGAATTCGCAAAAAACTAAACCAACAAATAGCTGAGCTAAAAAACAACTCTTTTCTTTAGTAATTATTTACTAAACTTAGTGCTTAAAAAAAGCAACTAATCTTGTACAAAAACGTTACTCTAAATTAAAAAATCATTCTTTTTTAATAATTTATTATTGTTTTTCGATAATTTTTATATCTTTGCAATGTAAAAAATATAACATGGCACAAAAACCTATATCAAAAGAAAGGATCATAAAAGGAAACAAGTTAAGTTGTACCGTTTGTAAAAACGAAACTTTTTGGGAAAGAGAAACATTAATGAATACAACTGCTTTAACTTTTTTTAAACTCGATTGGCTTAACAAAAAAGCACAAAATTTAATCTGTGATAATTGCGGACACGTGCATTGGTTTATGAATAAAAAATAAGAAGTTATGAAAACAGAAAAACTATTAAAAGTCATGAAGTTCTTTTCATGGTTTGCATTTATTGGATTAATGATTAAAGCTGGTGCAATTTTAGTTACCTATTTATTGAGTATAGAAAATGCAACAGTATCTAAAGATTTATACGAAGGAATGAATCTTATTGAATATAGAAATTATAGCTTTACGCACTATTCTTTTATTATAGGGTATAAAATTTTACTGTTTTCTGTAGAAGCTTACATTGCGTATTTGGTAATTAAACTATTGCAGAAATTAAATATGGAACATCCTTTTAATATGGATGTACAAAAGTTTATGCAAAAAATAAGTTACTGCATTTTTTATCTGTGGATCATTGCAATTATTCATAATACACATATGCAATTGATTGGTAAAAAAAACGATTTTGAATTGTATTTATTCTCTAGCGATTTTGTATTCTTATCTGTTATTATCTTTATTTTTGCGCAAATTGTAAAACGTGGAATTGCCATTCAATCAGAAAATGACTTAACAATTTAACGTATGGCAATAATTGTAAACTTAGATGTAATGCTTGCCAAACGAAAAATGAAAAGTAAAGACTTGGCAGAAATAATTGATATTACAACTGCTAACTTATCCATCTTAAAATCTGGGAAAGCAAAAGCCATTCGTTTTTCTACTTTAGAAGCTATTTGTAAGGCGTTAGATTGTCAACCATCAGATATTTTAGAATATGTAAATGATTGATAGATTTTGTGTAGTTTTGAAGAACTATTTAAAATCTTATAAAAATGCGTTTACAAATTCTTAAAATTTTAGTGTTATCGCTTTGTATTACTACCATGAGTAATGCTCAAAGTTATATTAATTACGATATTTCGTTTCCAAATGCTGTGCACCACGAAGCAGAAATTAAAGTATCGTTTACAAAAATTAAAAAAGGTCAATTCTCTTTTAGAATGAGTAGATCTTCTCCTGGAAGATATGCAATTCATGAGTTTGCTAAAAATGTTTACAATGTAAAAGCAACAAACAGCAAAGGAGAAGCTTTACAAATTACGCGTCCAAATCCATATCAATGGGATGTAGATAATCATGACGGAACTGTAATTGTTACGTATACATTATTTGCAAATAGAGGCGGAGGAACGTATGCTCAAATTGACGAAACACATGCGCATTTAAATATTCCTGCAACATTTATGTTTGCGCCATCATTAAAGGAAACTCCAATTCAAGTTACATTTAACCCAAGAAAAGATTGGAAAATTGCAACGCAATTAAAACCAATGTTCGACAACACCTATTATGCTCCAAACATGCAGTATTTTATGGATAGTCCAACTGAATTGAGTGATCATTTTGTGCGTTCTTTTGAAGTTGAATCTGACGGAGAAAAATTAAACGTAAAATTAGCATTACATAATATTGGAACAGAAGCAGAAGCTGATGAATATTTTGAAAGCGTTAAAAAAGTTGTATTACAACAAATGGCTGTTTTTGGCGAATTACCAAAGTTTGATTATGGCGAATACGTGTTCTTAGCTTGTTATGTACCAAATGCAAGTGGAGACGGAATGGAACACAGAAATTCAACCGTTTTAACAAGTACAAGAACGTTGGCTAATGGCGGAATGAAAGGTAATATCGGAACTGTTTCACATGAATTTTTCCACGCTTGGAATGTAGAAAGAATTAGACCACAATCTTTAGAGCCATTTGATTTTGAAGAAGCAAATATGAGTGGCGAATTATGGTTTGCAGAAGGTTTTACCAGTTATTACACAAACTTAATCTTAACAAGAGCAGGTTTAATGTCTCATGAAAGCTATATAAATAGTTTAAACGGAACTTTTAACTATGTATGGAATTCTCCTGGAAGATCATTTTTTAATCCAATAGAAATGAGTTATCAAGCTCCGTTTGTAGATGCAGCAACTTCTGTTGATCCTGTAAATAGAGAAAACACATTTATTTCTTATTATTCTTACGGAAGTGCTTTAGGGTTGGCTTTAGATTTGGCTTTACGTAACGAAAAAGGAAATTTAAGCTTAGATGGTTATATGAAAGTGCTTTGGAAAACGCACAGAAAGAAAGAAAAACCATACACTATTGATGATTTAAATAATGTTTTAAATAAGTACGCAGGTAAATTATTTGGAGATTATTTCTTTTCTCATTTTATCTATAAAAGTGCAATGCCAAATTACGAACCTTTATTTAAAAAGGTAGGTGTTGTTTTAACTCGAGATAGTAAGGATGTGTTTTTTGGAGCTTCAATTTCGAATGGTGTTGTAAGAAATAATCCACAAATTGGAAGTCCAGCTTATAAAGCAGGAATCAATTCTGGAGATAAAATTTTAGCAATAGACAATCACGTTGTTGGGAGCAGAAACTCCGTAAATGCAATTTTAAGCAATTATAAAATTGGAGATACTGTTACGATTAAGTTTAGCAGATATAACCAATTAAGAAGCGCAAAAGTTACGTTGATAAAAGATCCTAGTTATACAATTATGTCTTTTGAAAAAGCTGGATTAGAAGTTTCTCCAGAGGTTTTAAAGAACAGAAAAGATTGGTTAGATAAAAAGTAATATCTAATTAAGATGTATAAAAAAACGCCGAGCTAAGCTCGGCGTTTTTGTTTTTTTTAAGGAATTGTATTATTTATTCTTCGGGTTGTCTCTATTCATTTCTGTAATATCTACACCAGTAGCTTCAACTCCTAAAAAGTATTTGCTAAAATGATCTGCTCGTAACCAGAAAGAATATTCTGTCATGCTTCCAAATCCGTGACGTTGTCCGGGCATAATCATAAATTTAAAACGCTTATTCGCTTTAATCAATTCATTTGCCATTCTAATTGTTCCAGCAGGATGCACGTTGTTATCAACATCACCATGAATTAACATTAAATGTCCTTTTAAATTTTTTGCCAAAGATTGATTGTCATCAATTTTGTATTTATAAGTAGATTTTCCTTTTTCGTCTATTTCTTCTTTTACTCCGTGATGCGTTTCACTCCACCAACTATTATACACATTATTATCGTGGTTTCCTGCTGATGAAACTGCTGCTTTAAAGAAATCTGGATAAACTAACATTGCTGCTGTAGACATAAATCCACCACCAGAATGTCCGTAAATTCCTACTTTAGAAATATCAATATAACTGTGTTTATTTGCCAATTGTTCTGCTACATATTTTTTATCAGCCAAACCATAATCTCTTAAATTTCCGTAACCATAATTATGATACCATTTAGAACGGTCTGGATGTCCACCTCGATTTCCTAATGTAATCACTACAAAACCAACTTGAGCCATTCTGTCTAAACGATCCATTCTGTAAGAAAAAGATTTGTTTACAGATTCTGTTTGTGGTCCTGGATATACATATTCTAATAATGGATATACTTTTGTAGAATCAAAATCGAAAGGTTTATACATTACTCCGTATAAATCTGTAATTCCATCATCCGCTTTTACTTTAAATGTTTCTGGGAATTTATATCCAGTTGCAAACAATTGAGATAAATCTGCTTCTTCTAATTTCATTACTAATCTTCCGTCTGAAGAGCGTAATTCAGATTTCGGAACTGTATTTACTCTAGAAAAATTACTTACAAAATACTTGTTAGAATCCGCCATACTTGTACTAGAAGTATAATCTCCAGGATTTAATGTACGCATTCCAGATCCGTTTAAATTAATTTTATACATGTGTGCATAATAAGGATCCTGTGATTTATTTACACCATTTGCTGTAAAAAATAATGTTCTAGATTTTTCATCCAACCCAGAAAAACCTGCTACGTGATAATCTCCGTTTGTAACTTGATTTTTAAGTTTTCCGTTGGCATCATACAAATAAAAATGTGCCCAACCATCACGTTCTGCCCAATGCAACATTTCTGTTTCATTGTTAAATAAAATTAAAGGTCTAGATTCTATATAGGTATTAAAACGCTCTTCGATAAGTACTTTTGATTTTCCTGTTTCTAAGTCAGCTACACAAATATCATATTTTTTACGATCTCTGCTGATAACACTATAATAGATTTTTCCTTTTTTTGACAGCAATAATGAAGGCTGAAAGTCGTCATCTCTATTAGATTGTTTTCTTGGCGCTCTAAATACCGACACACTTTGTTGTTTAATGGTATCTAGTTCAACATTCACTACTTTTTTAGTCGGAATATCAAAAATTAATAATTCTGATTTGTAAAATTCAGCTTCTCCTGGCATGTGATATTTATACGTTTCTAAAACTGGTCTTTTACTTGATACAGAATTAATTACCCATAAATCTTTGATGTGCCTAGAATCAGATTTTTGAAAAACGAATTTTTTAGAATCATGAGACCAAGTTCCCCAAACCCCTTTACGTTTGTCTTTATTTTTGATTTTAGTTTCGTTGTTTTCACCTCTTCCTCCACCGCCATAGCCGTAGTTTTCAACTCCATCTTTTGTCCATTGGTGCTCAACAATTGTAGAATCTTTTTCGTCTTTAACCGCTTTTAAAAAGTTAGCTTTATCCATCCAAAAAAGATTAAAGTTTTTTGAAAATAAAACAATAGAGCTATCTGGTGCAATATTTGCCCAATTTTTCCATTTCTTTTCTTCCTTTTCATTATCTATAATGGTTAATCCGTTACCACCTAATCTATATTCTAAGTGATACACTTTCTTTTCCATTTTAGGTTTTTTGCTTTTTGCTTTTTTATCTTTTTTATCATCGTCTTCCTTTGCAAGAACTTCTTCAGTAGATGTTACTCTAAAACGAATTGCAGTTTCAGCTTCATTAAATTTAAAACTAAAACGCGGTAAATGTTGTCCATCATAAGGGTCCTTTGTGATTTCTGTTAACCATTTTGCCATTTTTACATTGTCAAAAAGTTTTCTTCTTGTTTTTCTATCTGCATCTACGATATAATAATTAGCTCCTTCTGATGTTTTGTATTGATACCAAAAACGGTTTCCTTTTTTTAACCAATGCGGACTAACAGAGGTTGAGTGTACTAACTTTGCCAGGTTTTTGGGAGAATATTTTGCTGCTTGTCTGTAGTTTGGCTTTGGTGTTTCTTGTGCAAATGAAAGGCTAGAAACAAATACAAAAAGCAATACTAATGCACTATTTTTCATAATTTAATTGTTTGGTTTATAGATATAAAAGCTAAAGTTCTTTAAAACAAACAATATATCAAACTTTAAATAGCTTTTTTATTTAATATTTAACATAAACGCATAAAAAAAGCCCTTATTAAAATAAGGGCTTTCTGTTTTGTTTCTTTTTATTAAAATTAATCGGCCAATAAAATTACTTTATTGTCTTTCATTTCAATAGTTCCAGAATTTATTTTAAACGTTAAAATTTTATCATCATCAATATGTGGTACTAAATGACCACTAATCATGTCCATTTCTAAATGCTCTTGAGTATGTACATGTATTTGCACAGTTCCTTCTTTTAAAATAGAAACAATTGGTGCGTGATTATTTAACATTTGAAAACTTCCGTTTTTACCAGGTACAGAAATAGAGTCTACATCTGATGAGAATAAAACGGCTTCTGGTGTTACAATTTCTAAAAACATATTTTTACTGCTTTTGGCTTTAAGCTTTTGGCTTTAAGCTGATTTTTATGCTTCCGCTAACATTTTTTCCCCAGCATCAATTGCATCTTGAATTGATCCTCTTAAGTTAAATGCTGCTTCTGGATATTTATCTAATTCTCCATCCATAATCATGTTAAATCCTTTAATAGTGTCTTTAATATCAACTAAAACACCTGGAATTCCTGTAAACTGCTCAGCAACATGGAAAGGTTGAGATAAGAAACGTTGTACACGTCTTGCTCTATGTACAGCTAATTTATCTTCTTCAGACAATTCTTCCATACCTAAAATTGCAATAATATCCTGTAATTCTTTATAACGTTGTAATAATTCTTTTACTCTTGTAGCACAATCGTAATGTTCATCACCTAAAATATCTGCTGATAAGATTCTAGAAGTAGAATCTAAAGGATCTACAGCTGGATAAATACCTAACTCAGCAATTTTACGAGACAATACTGTTGTTGCATCTAAATGCGCAAATGTGGTTGCTGGTGCTGGATCTGTTAAATCATCTGCAGGTACATAAACTGCTTGTACAGATGTAATAGAACCTTTTTTAGTAGAAGTAATACGTTCTTGCATTGCTCCCATTTCTGTAGCTAATGTTGGTTGATAACCTACTGCAGAAGGCATACGACCTAATAAGGCAGAAACCTCAGAACCTGCTTGTGTAAAACGGAAAATATTATCTACGAAGAAAAGAACATCTTTTCCTTGAGATTCTCCTGCTCCGTCTCTAAAATATTCTGCTATTGTTAATCCTGATAATGCAACTCTAGCACGTGCTCCAGGTGGCTCATTCATTTGTCCAAAAACAAATGTAGCTTTTGAGTCTTTCATTCCTGGCATATCAACTTTAGATAAATCCCATCCGCCTTCTTCCATAGAATGCATAAAGTCATCACCATATTTGATAATCCCAGATTCTAACATTTCACGAAGTAAATCATTTCCTTCACGAGTTCTTTCTCCAACTCCAGCAAATACAGATAAACCTCCGTGTCCTTTTGCGATATTGTTAATTAACTCTTGAATCAATACTGTTTTTCCTACTCCAGCTCCTCCAAATAATCCAATTTTACCTCCTTTAGCATAAGGCTCAATTAAATCGATTACTTTAATTCCTGTATATAAAACTTCTGTAGAAACAGATAAGTCTTCAAATTTAGGCGCAGCTCTGTGGATTGGTAAACCATTTTCACCTTCTTTGTTAAGATTTCCTAACCCATCAATTGCATCTCCAGTTACATTAAATAATCTTCCGTAGATATCATTACCTATTGGCATTTGAATTGGGCTTCCAGTTGCTCTAACTTCTTGCCCTCTTTGCAAACCATCTGTTGCATCCATAGAGATTGTACGAACTGTATCTTCTCCAATATGTTGTTGAACTTCTAAAACTAAAAGTGAACCGTCAGTTTTAGTAATTTCTAATGAATCGTAAATTTTTGGAAGTGCAGCAGTTTCTGTATTAAACTCTACATCGATTACTGGACCAATAACCTGTGAAACTTTACCTGTTGTTGTAGACATTATAGTATCTAATTAATGTTAGTTATTTTATTTAGTGGTTTTTACCCCTCTTTTTCAGGGTGCAAAGATAATTTATTTAACGCAAAATTAAAAGTGTTTTCAATATTTTTTCTAAGGAAAAAGAAAAGGAATAATTCTTTATAAAATTTTAATTCATATTATAGAAGACACCTTGTATTTATTTCATAAAAAAAGCCTCATACATTGTATGAGGCTTCTTAGTTTTATATAATTTGAAATTATTCGTTGTTAGCAACTTTAATTTCTACTCTTCTGTTTTCTGTTCTACCAGCTCTTGTTTTGTTATCAGCGATTGGTGAACCTTCTCCAAATCCTTTTGCCTCTAATCTATCAGTAGCAATTCCTTTCTTTACGAAGTAATCTCTAACAGCCATAGCTCTTTTTTCTGAGATTCTTAAGTTAAGTGCTGCTCCTCCTGAGCTATCAGTATGACCTTCAATCATAAAAGTAGCTTTTGGAAATTGATTCATAATAGCAACGATATCATCTAATTTACTAGTAACTCCTGGCTTAAAGCTATATTTACCAGTATTAAACAAGATAGATTTAGCTCCCATATTAATTGTTTGAACAGCTGCATCAGTAATTACTGGCTCTGGACATCCATTGTTTGAAGCAGGCCCTGCTTCATTAACACAGTTATCATCTTTATCTAAAACTCCATCACCATCAGTATCAGGCCAAGGACATCCTCCGTTAGCTGCAGGTCCTGCAACATTTGGACATTTGTCATCTTTATTAACTACACCGTCTCCATCAGAATCTGGACAACCTCTATTAGCTGCAGATCCTTTTTCATTTGGACACATATCATCTTTATCAGCAATTCCGTCTCCGTCAGCATCTGGACATCCATTTAAAGCTGCTAAACCAGCAACGTTTGGACAAGCATCTTTTGAATCTTGAACTCCATCGCCATCAGCATCAGGGCAACCATTAAAAGCTGCTAAACCAGCAACATCTGGACAAGAATCATCTTTATCATAAACTCCATCTCCATCAGAATCTTTTCCTCCAAACTTAACCGTTAAACCTAAAGAAGATTGATAATGTGCGCGTACACCACCGTCAGTAAATCCTTTTTTCGTTCCTGTTTGAAAAGTAATTCCAACATTTTCTTTTAACCAAGTGTTAAATCCAACACCTACATTCATCATAGCTTCACCATTTCCGTCTACAGAAGTATATGTTCCTCCTAAATAAACAAAAGGATCAAAATATTTTGTAGTAGAACCAAAAGTCATTTCAACTAACTTGTTTACGTCGTATTTTACATTTGCATCAAGTGAATAATACATGAAATCAGAGTCGTTTTTTGTATCTAAAGTCTCAATCTTATTAAGAGACCCCATCAACTGCAAACTAAAACCTTTTTCTAAATATTTTGTTGCAGAAAGTGTTGAAATCGCTGGCAAAATATTCCAATCTCCATTTCCTAATAAATCTTTAATGTTATCAGTAAAACTATTACCTACACCATAAAAATCTACAGTATTTACACCAAGAGTAATTGCCCATGGATTATCTGAATCCTGTGCGTTTACATTTGCGACCATCACAAACGTAAATAAAGCTATCAAAGCTATTTTTAAATGTTTCATTATCAAATTTTTAAATTAAAAGTTCTTTATTAAGAATACAAATGTAAGTTGTTCTAACGTATTTACAAAGATTTTTTAAAAAAAATTATAAATATTATATCCTATAACACTTCTATTTATATAACATTAAGTAATTTACCTACCTTTATAAATGCTTTAATTGCATGATCTAGGTGTTCTTTGGTGTGTGCTGCTGAAAGCTGCACTCTTATTCTTGCTTTTTCTTTTGGCACTACCGGAAAAAAGAACCCAATAACATAGACACCTTCTTTCAAGAGCATATTTGCCATTGTTTGGGATAATTTTGCGTCATACAACATTACAGGAACAATAGCAGCATCAGCACCAACCAAATCAAAGCCAGCTTCTTCCATTTTTTTTCTAAAATAATTTGTGTTCCATTCTAATTTATCACGAAGAGAAGTATCATTTTCAATTAAATCAAATACTTTTAATGTTGCTCCTACAATTGCAGGCGCTAAGGAATTAGAAAATAAATAAGGCCTAGAACGTTGACGTAATATTTCTATAATTTCTTTTTTGCCCGTTGTATATCCTCCCATTGCGCCACCCAAAGCTTTACCAAAAGTTCCGGTTACAATATCAACTCGATCCATTACATTTTTTAACTCAACAGTTCCTCTTCCTGTTTTACCAATAAATCCAGTAGCATGACATTCATCAACCATTACCATTGCATCATATTTGTCTGCTAAATCACAAATCTCATCCAACTTTGCCACGATTCCATCCATAGAGAAAACTCCGTCTGTTACAATAATTTTAAAACGATGATTTTGCTTTTCTGCTTCAATCAATTGAGCCTCCAAAGCTTCCATATCATTATTTTCATAACGATAACGCGCTGCTTTACACAGACGAACTCCATCTATAATAGAAGCATGATTTAAACTATCAGAAATAATAGCATCTTCTTTTGACAATAACGGTTCAAAAACACCGCCATTTGCATCAAAAGCTGCTGCATATAAAATAGTATCTTCTGTTTTGTAAAATTCTGCAACTTTTGCCTCTAATTCTTTATGAATATCTTGTGTTCCACAAATAAAACGAACGGATGACATTCCAAATCCATGACTATCTAGCGTGTCTTTTGCGGCTTGAATTACCGCTGGATGATTCGACAATCCCAAATAATTATTTGCACAAAAATTTATTACCTCTTCTCCAGTAGATATTTTTATAATTGCATCTTGAGGTGTTGTAATTATGCGTTCAGATTTATACAATCCGGCATCTTTTATTTCTTGAATCTCTTGCTGTAATTGCTCTTTTATGTTTCCGTACATTTTGATTTTTTTTTTGATTTTACAAAGATAAATTAAATTTCTTCTATTGTAATTTCTTCGTTAATATATATAAGTAGTTTTTTTATCACTTTTAAGCCCATTGATGTTAGCAAATCTTGGTAACTAATTAATTGTTGATGATATTCTTTCGCTGGTTTTCCTGTTTTATAATCAATAATAATAACTTCGTTTTCTGAATTAAAAACCAATCGATCTGGAATAAAAATATGATTGTCTTTTGATACAATTTCTTGCTCGTTAAAAACAACAACTTCATCAGAATAGTAGTTTTTTAACTTCGGATGACAAACCACATCAAAAAATAATTTCTTTAATTTTTTTGTTTTTTCAGAATTCAAAAAACCCTGTTGTAAATAGTGCTGAACTACTTTTTCTACATCTTCTTTTACTACTATTTTAGACAACATTTCGTGCACCAAATTTCCATATTCAATCGCTTTTCCTTGTGCTGTTTCCCAAAGTTTTGAAGAATTTGCAACCATATAAATATTATGCTGTCGCCAAGAATTACTGATAAATTCTTTCTGAATACTGGATGTGGAAATTGTCTTTTCAGAAATGCTAACTTTCCTTTTATCACCAAAACTATACGTCAACTTTTCATCTGACCAAAAACCATTTTCTTTTAGAAAATTAATTACAATTCCGGAAGTAAAATTGGTACTTACTTCTTCTTTTGAATTGATAGTTTTGTCAGTCACTATATACAATTGTTCAATTGATCTAGTTAAAGCAACATACAGCAAATTAAAATTATCTAATTCTAATTCTTGTCGTTGATTTTCATAAACTGCCACACCGTTTTCTCCAATATATTGAATACTTGAAGTAGCGTTTACCAACAATTCATCAAAACTTTCAAATTGTTCTGTTGGTAAATCTGTCAACCAAGTTTTTGGATTTATTTGTCGATAAATTTCAATATTATACGGGAAAATAACTACAGGAAACTCCAAACCTTTCGATTTATGAATCGTCATAATTTGAACCGCATTTTCTGCTTCTGGCGCAACAATGCTTAATTTGTCTTTCTTCAAATTCCAAAAGTCTAAAAATTGCTGAATTTCAGTTCCTTTTTTCTGCTGTTCAAAAACTACATCTAAAAAGAATTGAATGTACGCATCAGATTCTTCTACTAAATAAAAAGCTCTGATAACTTCTTCAATTTTTTCGTAAAACGGAAGTTTAGAAAAATTTTCTAAATCAAACTGAATGTTATAAGTTGCAATCAATTTAAAAAAGTTGGCACCATTTTTAATATCAAAAGAAGCAATAAAATGGTGTTTATCAGTGTTGATGCTTAAATGGTCATGTAAAAAGTAAACGATATTTAACCACGTTTCTTGATCTTTTGGATGCTGAATTACCTGCAATAAATCAACAATAAAATTTACTTTTTTACTGTTTTGAATCAGTAAAGTTTCCGACGATATTATCTCAATTCCTCTTTCCGATAAATAATTTGCAACAGCAACGCCTTCTTTTTTTCTTCTCACTAAAACACACACGTCTTTTCTAGAAAAATTAGCATCTAAATTAATGATGATTTCATGTACTTTCTTAGCGTATTTTAAGTCATTTTCTTCTTTATCATCTTCTTTTTCTAAAAAATCGATTGAGACAAATCCGCCTTGTTTTTGTGTAGTAATTTGTTTGTTTCCATCAACAAAAAGTTGTTGATACATTGGATTTTGAAAATACCCAGAAACGTACTGAAAAAACGAATTATTAAAATCAATTATTTCGCTATAACTTCTATAATTTGTTTCTAATCCTTTTACCTCTTTATAAACCTGAAATGGGTTCGAATTTCGTTCGTTTTGAACATCAGAGCCCAGTTTAATAAACTGTTCTGCTTTTCCGCCACGCCAACGATAAATTGCTTGTTTTCCGTCACCAACCAACATCAAATTACTCTTTTCTTGCGCCAATGCGTTTTCTATTAACGGAATCAAATTTTGCCATTGTAATATTGATGTATCTTGCATTTCATCAATAAAATAATACATAAATTTTTGACCAATTCTTTCGTAAATAAATGGCGCTGGTTCTTCTTTGATATTGTTAGAAATTAACTGATTAAATTCTGAAATTAACCGAATGTTATTTTCTTCTTTTATGGTTGTTAATTCTGCATTTATTTTGGTTAAAACGGCAAGCGGAATAATACTTTTTAATGCTAAAGAATTCAAGGTAAATTGTTGATATAATTCTTCCGATTCGTTATATAATTCAAGTAATTTTGGAAGAATTTCTTCAATAGTTGTTTTTACTTCGTTGGATTTTGATTTCGCATAAAATACATTTTCTTCAATACGCTCTTTTAGTTTTGATTGATTAAAAAAGCGAGCGTTTTCTATCGTTTTTAAGGATAAAAAGTGCTTCGGTAGTAATGAATAATAAAAATCGTTATGTTTTAAATCTGTCAAATCAATAATTGCTAAACCTTCTTCACTAATTTCTACAAAACGTTTTTCAAGTTCTTTTTGATGACCCGTTAATTTCTTTTTTAAAGAGGTAAAATCACTGATCGTTTTTGAGTTCAGCTTTTTAAAATGCTTTGCATCTTCATCTTTCAATAAAATCTTTGCAAACTCATTTAAATCTTTAGAAATATCCCAAGATTTATCTTCTTTTGCTTTGTCTAAAGAATAATCGATTAAGGTATTTGTAATATCGTTTTCTACACCTATTTTAGAAACCAAGACATCAACCGCTAAAGACAATAAAGTGTCGGAATCTAATTCAACCTCAAAGTTTAAATTCAATCCTAAATCAAAAGCAAAACTTTTAATTATTTTGTGTGTAAAACTATCAATTGTAGTAATTGCAAAAGCGCTGTAATTTTGCAATATCGCTTCTAAAACCAAAGAGCTTCTTTTCTGAATTATGCTTTTATCGAGCTGTGTTTCTTTAAGAATATCTGAAAATTCACTATTTTCTTTTCCTTCAGAAAAAAGCTGCAAATTATTTAAAACGCGCTCTTTCATTTCTGATGCCGCTTTGTTGGTAAACGTAATGGCAAGAATTTTCTGAAAAACAAACCGATCATCAGATTGTAAAACAACTTTTAAATATTCTTTTACTAGCGTAAAGGTTTTTCCGCTTCCTGCGGATGCATTATACACTTGAAAATTTGATGTTGTTTGCAAAAAAAGCTTGTTAAAGTTTGAGTTAGCAATTTAACTAAAAAAAGATTCCCGCTTTCGCGGGAATGATAATTTTTTTATAAAATAAATTGTGTGCTATCCTAAGCCAACATCTAACGACATCATTACAATAAATCCGCCAATAAAACCTAAAGTAGCAATATCAGTGTATTTATCTCGCTGTGTTTCTGGAATTACTTCTTCAACTACAACAAAAATCATTGCTCCTGCAGCAAACGCTAATGCATAAGGTAAAATTGGTGTAAAAAAGGAAACTGCAACAGCACCTAAAACAGCAGCTATTGGTTCTACAATGGCAGATAATTGTCCATACCAAAAACTTTTAAACCTACTAACTCCTTGTCTTCTTAACGGCATTGCAACAGCAAATCCTTCTGGAAAGTTCTGAATTCCAATTCCAATTGCTAATGAAATCGCAGCAATAATCATTTCGGTTTGTTCTACACCAACCAGCGTTGATGCTGCACCAAATAGAACTCCAACTGCTAATCCTTCCGGAATATTATGTAACGTAATTGCTAATGTTAACAAAGTTGTTTTGTGCCAATCGGTTTTTACACCTTCGGCTTCAGATTCTTTAAAGTTGATATGTAAATGCGGTAATAATTTGTCCATTCCAAACAACGCTAATGCTCCTAAAGCAAATCCAATAACAGAAGGCAGTACTTTTACAAAACCTTCTCCAGGACTGTTCTCTATTGCTGGCGCTAACAAACTCCAAAAACTTGCAGCTACCATAACACCGCCCGTAAAACCTAACATTCCGTCTAATACAGCTCTGTTTAATTTCTTAAAAAAGAAAACTAAACTTGCTCCTAAAGCTGTTAAGCCCCAAGTAAATAAAGATGCGTATAATGCTGCCCAAATTGGGTTTTCTCTCGCAAATGCAACTAATTGATCAAATGTACTCATTGTTTTTGTATGTATAAATTGTTTGCAATTTTATGTGAAACTGTCATTTTTTTATGGTTGATTTTTATCGTCATAGAATTATCAAAATCTTCTTTTTCCAATACTTCAACTTGTTGACCTAATGCAATTTTCTGTTTGTCTAAAAACTGTAAAAAAGAAGCCGAAGAATCTTTTACGCCAACACAAATTCCTGAATCGTTTATTTTTAATGTTGATAGTAAGTTTTTTTCCATTTGATGAAGGTTTCCATCTGTGTCGGGAATCGGATCACCATGTGGATCAAATTTAGGAAAGCCTAATAATGCATCAATTTCATTAATTAATTTAGATGATTTTATATGTTCTAATTGTTCTGCTACATCGTGTACTTCATCCCAATTAAAATTTAATTTTTCAACTAAAAAAACTTCCCATAAACGATGTTTTCTAACTATTAATGCAGCTGTTTTTTTACCTTCTTTCGTTAAAGTAACTCCTTGATATTTTTTATAAACCAGCACGTTCTTATCTGCCAATTTCTTAATCATATCAGTTACTGAAGACGCTTTGGTTTCTAATTTTTTTGCAATAGCATTTGTGCTTATTCCATTCTCAGAATAGAACCCTAAGTGATAAATAGTTTTTAAATAGTTTTCTTCAGAAGATGTAAACATATCGAGATAATTATACTGCAAATATATTCTTTTTTTGAATTAATTGAAATTATTTTTAGACTTATCTAAAAATAATTTTATATTTACAAAAAAATTACTCTACTTTAAATGAAGTTATCAAAAAAAATTAATGCTATTATAATACTCTTTATAACAGGAATTACCTCTGCACAAGAAATTATCACCGATAGACCAGATCAAACGGAAAGTTCATCTACATTACCGGCAAAGAGTTTACAAATAGAAGCTGGTTCTCTTTTTCAAAGAAGTAGCGGAATACAAACAAATGCTTATCCATCCGTTTTATGGAGACATGGAGTTACTAAAGGTGTTGAGTTTCGGTTTTTAACCCAATTCGAAACCAACAAACAATTAAATAGCTCATTAAAAAATAGCGGAATAAGTGATATTCAAGTAGGGACAAAAATTCAACTATTAAAAAAAGAAAATATAAATACTGAAATTGCTTTTTTATCACATTTAATCTTGCCAACTGCAAAAAGTGAACTATCAAACAATAACATTGGAACTATAAACAAGTTATCAATATCACATTCTCTTTCTAAAAATATTGACTTAGGATACAATGTTGGTTATGACTACTTTGGAACTGGGAATGGAAACTTAACGTACTCTGTTGCTCTAGGTGTTTCCTTATCTCAAAAAAAGAATTTAATTATTATTACTCCATAATCTAGGCACCTGATTTCGGGGCTTAAAACTATATACAACACCTACAGAAAAATAAGTATGAGAACGCATACTTTTATATGCTTCTGGCGAAATTTTATAAAGCAATTGTGAATTTATACCATAATTAGAGTTCAACCAAAATGTTCCACCAGCACCAATATTAGTTGTTGATGTTAGTTTATAAGTTGTTTTTAAAAGACTTCCTCCAAGAATTATATAGGGAACAAAATTATCATTAGAAGCACCAAAATCATATTTAAAAGCGCCATCAATAGATAAATAAGAAACACTATTTGTGTAAAGCCCAGAAATTCTATCAATAGCACTAAAAGAAAATCCAGCGTCTAATGTTAATCCATTAAAAAAGTATCTAGAAATATTTAAAGTTGGAACTTGAAAAATAAATTGATCTCCAACAACCTTTGTGTCTTCCGATGCAAATTTTGCAACTCCAATACTTGCACCAACCACCCAACGATTTTCTTTATTTTGTGCAATAGTTTGAAAACCAATAAGTAGTAATAATAAAAATGTTTTTAAAGATTTTAACATATGTTTTTATGCATTTCTTTTTAATAACTAATTTTTGATAAAGTTATTGTATTTTTTTTAAACTGAGTTTAGAGATTAATTTATTACAAATAGTTGTAGTACATTTGCTTAAAATAGTTGAATTGAGTAAAGAGATTATTATCAATCGATATAAAAAATCTGCAAAAACAGCGCAGATTTTATCGGAACTTCAACGCGAAAAGAACCATTTTCAAATTACGAATTTGGTAGGTTCGTCGTTGTCTTTTGTTATTTCCGAAACTTTTAAAAAAATAGATAAACCTTATCTTTTAATCTTTAATGATAAAGAAGAAGCTGCTTATTTTCTAAATGATTTTGAACAATTATTGGGCGATAAAAACGTGTTGTTTTATCCTGGTTCTTATAGAAGGCCTTACCAAATTGAAGAAGTAGATAACGCAAATATTTTGTTGCGTTCTGAAGTTTTAAACAGAATTAATTCGCAAAAAAAACCTGCAATTATTGTTACATACCCAGATGCATTATTTGAAAAAGTTGTAACTAAAAAAGAGCTTGAGAAGAATACGTTAAAATTAAATATTGGAGAAAATCTTTCGTTAGATTTTGTTAACGAAGTCTTGTTTGAATACCATTTTAAACGTGTAGATTTTGTAACCGAACCTGGCGATTTTTCTGTGCGTGGCGGAATTATAGATGTATTTTCTTTTTCTAATGACAAACCTTACAGAATAGAATTTTTTGGCGATGAAGTAGAAAGCATCAGAACTTTTGATGTTGAAACGCAACTTTCTATTGACAAATTGAAAAAAATCAGCATTATGCCAAATGTTGAAAATAAAACACTGCAAGAAAAAAGAGAAAGTTTTCTAAAATACATTTCGTCTAAAACAATTATTTTTCATCAAAATATTGATTTATTAACGGGTAAATTAGACACTTTTTACGCAAAAGCAACCGAAGCTTTTAAAGAATTATCCAAAGAAATTAAACGCGCAGATCCAGAAGAATTGTTTTGTAATGGCGCGTACATAAAAGAACAAATAAATCAGTTTTCTGCAGTTGCAATCAATCAATCAGAAAAGGCAAAAACAACTACAAATGTTCGGTTTAATGTGTTGCCCCAACCTTCTTTTAACAAGCAATTCGATTTATTAATTACCAATTTAAACAACTATTCTAAACAGGGTTATACCAATTATATTTTTTGCGCAAATACAAAACAAGCTGAACGTTTTCATGATATTTTTAACGATGTAGAAAAAGATGTTAGCTACGAAACTATCGTTTTTCCGTTGCATGAAGGTTTTATAGATACTGATGAAAAAATAGTTTGTTATACAGATCATCAAATTTTTGAACGTTATCATAAATTCAGATTAAAAAACGGATACGCAAAAAAGCAATCCATTACGTTAAAAGAAATCAATAATTTAGAAATTGGCGATTATGTAACGCATATAGATCACGGAATTGGAAAATTTGGTGGTTTACAAAAAATTGATGTTGAAGGAAATAAGCAAGAAGCAATTAAGTTATTTTATGGCGACCGCGATATTTTATACATCAGCATTCACTCGTTGCATAAAATTTCAAAATTTAATGGAAAAGATGGCAAAGCACCAAAAATTTACAAATTGGGTTCTGGTGCTTGGAAAAAAATCAAACAAAAAACCAAAGCAAGAGTTAAGCATATTGCATTTAATTTAATTCAATTATACGCAAAAAGAAAACTGCAAAAAGGTTTTGCTTTTGGACCAGATACACACATGCAACATGAACTGGAAGCGAGTTTCATTTATGAAGACACACCAGATCAATTAGCAGCAACACAAGATGTAAAATCCGATATGGAAAACCAACAGCCAATGGATCGGTTAGTTTGTGGTGATGTTGGTTTCGGAAAAACAGAAGTTGCAATTAGGGCCGCTTTCAAAGCTGTTGATAATGGTAAACAAGTTGCTGTTTTAGTGCCAACAACAATTTTGGCATATCAACATTTTAGAACATTTACTGATCGATTAAAAAACTTTCCAGTTACAGTAGATTATTTAAACCGTTTTAGAACTGCAAGTCAGAAAAGAGGAGTTATTGAAGGAGTTGCTGACGGCTCAGTTGATATTGTAATTGGAACACATCAATTAACCAACAAAAGCATTCAGTTTAAAGATTTAGGTTTGTTAATTATTGATGAAGAACAAAAATTTGGTGTTGCTGTAAAAGACAAATTAAAAACCATCAAAGAGAATGTTGATACGTTAACATTAACTGCAACTCCAATTCCAAGAACTTTACAATTTAGTTTGATGGCTGCAAGAGATTTATCAGTTATAAATACGCCGCCACCAAATCGTCATCCGATAGAAACTAACGTAATTCGATTTTCAGAAGAAACCATTAGAGATGCTGTTTCGTATGAGATTTCTCGTGGTGGACAAATATTTTTTATTCATAATAGAATTGAAAACATTAAAGAAGTTGCTGGTTTATTACAACGTTTATTGCCAAGTGCAAAAATCGGAATTGGTCATGGACAAATGGAAGGAAAAAAACTAGAAGATTTAATGCTCAGATTTATGAATAATGAATTTGATATATTGGTTTCTACAACCATTGTAGAAAGCGGGTTAGATGTACCAAATGCCAACACCATTTTTGTGAATAATGCCAATAATTTTGGGTTATCAGATTTACATCAAATGCGTGGTAGAGTTGGTAGATCAAACAAAAAAGCGTTCTGTTATTTTATTACGCCACCGCATCATATGATGACTGATGATGCTCGAAAACGAATAGCTGCATTAGAATTATTTTCTGAATTAGGAAGCGGAATTAATATTGCTATGAAAGATTTAGAAATTCGTGGCGCTGGAGATTTATTAGGCGGAGAACAAAGTGGATTTATCAACGATATTGGTTTTGATACCTATCAAAAAATATTGTCTGAAGCAATTGAAGAATTGAAAGAAAACGAGTTTGCAGCATTGTATCCGGCTGATGAATCGAAACCGAAAGAATTTATAAAGGAAGTTACGATTGATACCGATTTCGAAATTTTATTTCCGGATGATTATGTGAATTCTATTACAGAACGTTTGAATTTATACAACAAATTGGGAGACTTAAAAACCGAAGAAGAATTGGTAAATTTTGAAGCTGAAATCACGGATCGGTTTGGGGAAATTCCGATTCAAGTTGTAGATTTATTAGATTCTGTTCGCATTAAATGGTTGGCAAAAAAATTGGGATTAGAAAAAATTATCTTGAAGAAAAAACGCATGATTGGTTATTATGTTTCTGATCAACAAAGTCCTTTTTATCAAACAGAAGATTTTACAAACATGTTAAAATATGTTCAGCAAAATCCAAAAAGTTGCGTAATGAAAGAGAAACAAACCAAAAATGGTTTGCGTTTATTAATTACTTTTATTCATATTGATTCTGTAGGTAAAGCATTGTCTATTCTTGAAAAAATTAAATAAACATGTCCGTTCGAGCGGAGTCGAGAACTTTTAAAATATAGAATCATAATAGCAATCTCTCGACTCCGCTCGAGGAGACAAAAAAAATATGAAAAACGAACATCTAAAACACATTTCAGAACTTTTACTCGCTACTTTATTTATAAGTACTTCTGGTGTTTTAGGAAAATATATAGAAATGCCGCCTTCAATTATGGTTTGGTGGCGTTCTGCTTTAGCGCTTGTTTTTTTATATGCTTATTGCCGATTTAAAAAAATAGATCTTAAAATACATTCTAAAAAAGATTTCTTCACATTTACACTTGGAGCTATTTTTATGGCAGCGCATTGGACTACATATTTTTATGCTTTAAAACTTTCAAACGTTGCTTTAGGAATGTTGTCTTTATATACATTTCCAGTAATTACGGCTTTGTTAGAACCGTTGTTTATCAAAACAAAATTCAATCCAATTCATATTGTTTTAGGTTTGGTTGTGTTGCTCGGAATTTACATTTTAGCACCAGAATTTGATTTAGAAAGCAATCATGTAAAAGGAATTATTTTAGGGGTGATTTCAGCCTTGTGTTATTCGTTAAGAATCTTAATTTTAAAACAACATGTTGCGGTTTATAACGGAACCATGTTAATGTTTTATCAAGTGCTTTTTATCACCATTTTATTTGCGCCATTATTGTTCTTTTTTGATACTTCTGGAATAGAAACGCAATTGCCATATTTGTTGTTATTAGGTTTATTAACAACTGCAATCGGACATACGTTAATGGTAAGAAAACTGACATATTTCTCCGTTTCTACAGCAAGTATTATTAGTAGTATTCAGCCAATATTCGGAATTCTTTTAGCTTTTTTCTTCTTGAATGAAATTCCGACTTTAAACACATTTTTTGGCGGATTGTTGATTTTATCTACTGTTGTAATTGAGAGTATTCGCTCAAAGAAAAAGTAAAATTCTATTTCGGGTTTTCGTCTTGATAATTCCGTTTTACAAACTCTAAAGCAGTTTCAATAATTTCACCCATATTATTACTTTTCTTAAAATTAACATCTAAGGTAAAATCAAAAATTTGATTTTTTAGCAACGTTACATTTTTCTCAGTTGAAATGGTATCATGTTTCATAGCGTTTATCAACTGGGTAATTCTATTCTCAGAACTTAAAATTCTTTTTGCAACAATAGAGCGTTCTTCAATTTTATATTGCTCAATAGAAGAATCCTGTAGCTTTTCACCAACCAAAGAAACCATTTTATTATTTTCTTTAAAAAACTGCGGATAATAGACTTTAAACTTTCCTTCAAAACTTTGCTGGTCAAAATCTATGGCTCTAATTTTATATACAATATGATCAAAATCGTGCGTTGGCACAATCACATAATTATAAGAACGCATGTCTCCTAAAAGCCGAATCATACAGCGTTCGTTAAACTTTACAAACTCTTTTGCAATTTGCGATTTTTCTGATTCTGTACATTTTGGTAAAAAATCTTTGATAAAATCGTCTCCAGGAATTCCTGCAATATGTTCTTCTATTAACGTGTCTTTGTACACCAAAAAATTTAAATTATAAGGCGATAAAATATGTTCTAATTCTAATCCATATACTCGAGAAGCGTCTGTTTTTTTTACATAAAAATACGTGTAATTATCGTTTAAAATATTCCGAACTTTTACACGAAAAGGTTTCGAATTGCCAAACGTGCAATAATCAACAGCATCAATATTTAAGTATTTAATGGTTTCTTCGTTTCCGTTAGAATGCAATATTGTGTAAACTTTTTTTAAACTTAAATCAATTTCTTGTCGTTCAAATTCAGAATAATACGTTCGTACCCAAAGTGTGTCTTCATCATTTTTATCATACACAACTACAGAACCTTGAAAACGAAGTAAGTCATCATAAAAAATCGGAATTTTTATATTTCTACTATTTTCTATCAAATAGTCATTTAATAACTCATTAACAGGAAAAGCAGGTTTTTTTTGCGACATTAATTTTTCTTCGGATGCCATTTCTTATGATTTTTATCAAAAATAAGGATAAAAACTACACTTCAAACAATTTTCCCGGCAAAGGTTGTACAACACCTTTCATTTCTAATTGTAATAATAAAGGCGCTAATTTGTAAATTGGAATATCACAATCTATAGCAATTATATCCAAAAGTTGTTTGCCGTTTTGAAGCAAATAATCGTACACTTTTTGTTCGGTGTTATTCAGTTCAACAAACAGTTGTTTTTGAATAGGTTTTGACTTTTTCTGTTTTGAATCAAGATCCCAATTCAACATTTTTGCAACATCTTCTGCAGAAGTTAACAACGCTGCTTTGTTGTCTTTCATCAAACGATTACAACCTTTACTATATAAATCTGTTGTTCTTCCAGGAACTGCAAAAACGTCTCGACTATACGAATTGGCAATATCTGCAGTAACCAACGAACCTCCTTTTTCTGCAGATTCTATGATAATTGTTGCTTGAGAAATTCCTGCTACAATTCTATTTCTTTGTAGAAAATGTTCTCTTAACGGATCTTCATCATGCCAAAATTCTGTAATAAAACCGCCATTTTCATTCACTTGATTGATGTACTTTTTATGTGATTTCGGATAAATTTGCTCAAATCCGTGCGCTAAAACGGCAATAGTTTGTAGTTTGTTTTTTATCGCTTCTTTATGTGCACAAATATCAACTCCATAAGCAAAACCACTTACAATAATCGGATTATACGCCGTTAAATCTTTGATCAATTCATTACAAAAACCGCTTCCGTAAGACGTCATATTTCTTGTGCCAACAATGCTAATGATGCGTTCGTTTTGCAGGTTGATATTTCCATCTTTAAAAAATAAAATGGGCGAATCAATACATTGTTGCAAGTTTTTTGGATAATCATCATCTAAAAAATAAGAAGTTGCAATATTATTCTGCTCAATATATTCGAGCTCTTTTTCTGCTAAATTTTTGTGTTGATTATCAAATAATTGATTGGTAACATGCGTTCCAATTCCGTTGATTTTTAATAAAGTAGCTGGTTTCTCTTTAAAAATCTGACGAACATCTCCGGTAGCGACAATTAGTTTTTTTGCTAAAATATCGCCCACAGCTTTTGTTTTTTGCAAACGCAAAATGGCTAGTAATTTTTCTTTTTTCAAATCGCAATAAATTGACACTCAATATACAATAAATTTTTGTTGATAAGTTTCTAATCACCTTCGTTTTTTTTACAAAAAAATACTAACTTTGTTTCTATGACTTTAACTAGCTACATCAACGATTTATTATACAGATACGATTGCGTAATTATTCCAGATTTTGGAGGATTTGTAACCAATGCTATTTCGGCGAAAGTGAATCATTTTTCACATACATTTTATCCGCCAACAAAACAAGTTACTTTTAATGCGCATTTAAAAAATAATGATGGTTTATTAGCCAATCATATTGCTTCATCAGAAAATATTTCTTTTGAAAAAGCATCAGAAAAGATTAGTGAAGTTGTAAAAGCTTGGAACGCGCAATTAAAAACAGAAGCTGTTGTTATTGGTAAAGTTGGTAGTTTGTCTTTAAATAAAGAAAATCAACTAATCTTTGAACCAAATTCAGAATCAAATTATTTGATTGAAACGTTTGGAATGAACACTTTAAGTTCTCCAGCAGTAAAACGTTTAGAATATCAACAACAAGCAACAAAATTAACGCCTGTTGTTGCAAAAAAATCATCATCAAGATTTATAAAATATGCTGCTGCAGCTGCCATATTTTTAACTGTTGGCGCAATTGGTTGGAATGGTTATCAAAACAATCAATTAAAAGAACAGTACGCAAAACAGCAACAAGATCTTGAGAAAAAAATACAATCTGCAACTTTTGTAATTGGAGATCCGTTACCGACAATTCAATTAAATGTTGCAAAAGAAACACCTAAAAACTTTCATATTATTGCTGGTGCCTTTGAATTTCCTGAAAATGCTGAAAAAAAATTACGCCAATTAAAAGCAAAAGGTTTTAATGCAGAAATTATAGGGAAAAATAAATGGGGCTTAACGCAAGTAACCTATTCTAGTTTCGAAACCAGAGCAGAAGCTTATAAAAATCTAGAAAAAATCAGAGATACTTATTCTGAAGATGCTTGGATGTTTATAAAGAAACTACAGTAAAATCACTTTTTTAAGACGAATATCACAATAAGATTCATCTCTTATTGCTTATCTTTGCGGAAAATTTAAATTTCTATTTCTAATGCATTCAAAAACTCCAAAAGAATCATTAACTGTTTTAACAGATATGGTTTTACCAGGCGAAACAAATCCTTTAAATAATTTATTTGGTGGAGAAATTCTGGCAAGAATGGACAGAGCTTGTAGTATTGCTGCTCGTCGTCATTCTAGAAGAATTGTTGTAACTGCATCTGTAAATCACGTTGCATTTACAAAAGCAGTTCCTGTTGGTAGCGTTGTTACTGTTGAAGCAAAGGTTTCTAGAGCTTTTAAATCTTCTATGGAAATCTATGTGGATGTTTGGATTGAAGACCGAGAATCTGGAGAAAGAGCAAGAGTAAACGAAGGAATTTACACCTTTGTTGCTGTTGATGAAACTGGAAGTCCTGTTCCTGTTCCGCAAGTTACACCAGAAACAACATTAGAAAAAGAACGTTTTGATGGCGCTTTAAGAAGAAAGCAATTGAGCTTAATTTTATCAGGAAAATTAGAGCCAAATAAAGCAACAGAATTAAAAGCTTTGTTTAACTAAAGAGTTTGTGTTATTACTTAAAAAGGCAAAAAGAAGAAGATTCTTTAGTTAGATTCCCGTTTTCACGGGAATGACAATTTTATTTGAATTTCGATGCAAAGCCTCGAAAAACATTTTTCAACTAAACTACCTTTTTAGCAACCAACTTGATGGGTTTTGTCGTTGTGTTTCTTTGTGTAACACAAAAACTAATGTTGTTTTTCCAGTAACTTTATTGGTAAATATTTTTCCTAGAACTTGTCCTGTAACAACGTTATCGCCTTTATTTACTGTTAACGATTCTAAATTATTATAGGTTGTAATGTAATTTCCATGCTGAATTAAAATTGCTTTTCTTCCACCAGATAAAACTTGTATTGCCAATACTTTTCCGTTAAAAACACTTTGAGCTGTTGAACCTTCTTCTGTGGCAATATGTAACCCAGAACTTGTAATTGTAATTCCGCGTAATGTTGGGTGCGATTGTTTTCCAAATCTACGAACAACCAATCCGCTTTTTACAGGCCAAGGAAGTTTTCCTTTATTTTGTTCAAATTTTAATGCTAAGGCTTTTGCTTCTGGAGTTAATGCAAAACTGGTTGATTTTTTATTGCCTTTTTTTGCATTTGATTTTGCAATAGCCTCTTTAATAATTTTATCTATCTGAGCTGCAATTTTACGTTCTTCTTTTTGCTTTGCATTTATTTCTCTGATGTATTGTTTTTCTTTTCTTTTGATTTGAGAAACCAATTTTTCTTTGTTTTTTTTATCAATTTCAATTTTTTGTTTCTCTTCTGTTTCTACTTTTATCAACGTGTCTTTTTCTTGTTTTGTAAATAAAAGTGAATCGTTTAGTTTTTTTATTACATCCGTTTGTAAAACAATTTCTTGTCCTTGTTTTTTTCTAAACTTAGTATATTGTTTCATGTACTGCACACGTTTATAAGCTTGCTGAAAACTTTCTGAAGACATTAAAAACAACAACTGACTTTGTTTAGATTTACTTTTGTATGATTTAAAAATCATATCGGCATAATCTTTCTTTAAAGAAGTAAGTTGCTTGGTTAGTTTTGTAATTCTTTTTTCGTTTTGCTTTATTTCTGATGATAAAAGCGCCACTTCTTTATTGATAGATGCAATATAATCTGCTCTAGTAACTATTTTCTGATTAAGATCTTCTAAAGCATCTAAAGCGTTTTTTTCTTTCTTTTGTTCAGAAAACAACAACTTGTTTACTTGAAGAATTTCTTGCTTTAACTTTTTCCTTTTTTCTTCTAGTTCTTTTCTTGTTTGCGCGTGAGAAGTAGCAATATTAGAAAATAATGCAATCAGAAAAACACAGAAAAAAAATTTAAAAGGTTTCATTAAAAAACAACTTGTTTATATCCGTTTGGTACTTTAAAAGGTGTAGAAAACTTTTTATTAAAAATAACCGATCTATATTCTATGTCTATATTTGTAAAGCTATTTTTTCCTATTGCTCTAATTTCTATATTCTTCGGAAATACTTCTCCGTCTGTTGTTGTGTATCTTTTGTAGGCAACTTTTAAGGATTGATTTTTAAGTGAATTGTACAATTCTTGCTTGTCTAATTTAAAGTGAATTGGATTGATCCAAAACAAAATATCAAACAATGCTTTTTGTTTTTCTGGAATCAATAAATGTGCGTTATTATCTACAACAGCTTTGTATTTTTGAGCGTTTAAATCAAGTATTGTTTGTCCTAATAATAAATTTTGCAATTGTGTAAAATTAACTTCAGTTCCTAACATCTTTTTTAGCAATTCAAAATTACCTTTAAAATACGTTCTATTTATTTTTTCGTAATAGCTAACAGAATTGGGTGTTATTTTAACTCGAGCTGCAATTACGCCATAATAAGTAGCGTTTAACCAAATAACTTTGTCTTTGTCTATTCGTAATTTTACAGTTAAATTTTCATCAGTTTTATTGTCTTTATAGGCAACTTTAAGTCTTGCTTCTACAGTATTTTTATGAAATTTATTTTGGATGTGTTTTTTAGAAACTTTCTTTGCCGAAATTGATTTTATATCAGCAGAACTACCAATTGCTGTTCTGCTAGATTTACACGAAGTAAATGCTAATATTAAAATGATTACAACTCTAAAAAACTTCATTTTTATTCTTATTTTTTACGTAATGCTAACGCTTTATTTTTGTTTTTTATTGCTTCTTTTTTGTTTCCTAATTTACCATAACTTATGGCAAGTTCTTCATAAAAATCAGCTTCTAAATTTTTATCATCAATCACAAAGTCTATTCCGTTTAATAATTGTTCAATTGCTTTTTCAAAATTATTATTCTGGTTTAACGCCTTTGCGTTCATTAAATAAACAAAAGCTTGCGCAGGAAAAAGCTCTAAACCAATTTGACTATAAGATAGCAAAACATTGGTGTTGGTATTTGCCGACAAAGTTAATATTTTATAAAGCGACTCAAAACTTTTATCAGATTCAAATTCTTTAATAAATTCTGACAAACCTTTTACTTTTTCGACTTTTGTTGCAACTGTTGATTTTACAAATTCTTTTCTTAAATGAATTAAACCTGGTGTTAATTGATTTGTTTTTTCTAAATCATTTAAAAGTGTTTTTGCTTTTTCTAATTGATTGTTTTGAAAGTATAAATACACTAATTTTTCTCTTCCTTTTGGATTGATTTTTACAATTTTTTCTTGAATTACAATCGCACGTTTAATATTACTAGAAGCCAAATATATTTTTCCTAAATGTTCTAAAACCCAATAATTTTCAGGCTCAATTTTTAAAGCTTGCGTTGCATATTGTTCTGCTTCTAAAAAGCGTTTCATCATCAAATAATTTTTAGAAAGCTCAAATAAAACCGAAACATCATTTGGTTTTAACTCATTACATTTTTCTAGATTTTCTATGGCAACTCTATAATTATAAATAGATTTTTGCGCCAAAGCTTTAAAAAAGTGATCTTGAAATTTTAAAAAATTTTCTTCTTTTAAATTTGGTGAAATAGGAATGCTATCTTGTGAGAATACCTTAATTGGATTCCACAAAAAAAGAAGTAAGAGCAAAGAAGTAACACTTAATTTCATCAAAAAATAACAAATAACGTTGCAAGATAGTATTTATAATATTTCTTAAAAGATAAATTGCCTAAAACCTCTTATAGTTTGATTAGTTTTTAGGTTCTTTGTAAAAACTTTTTATAGTGAATTACTTATCAGTAGAAAATATCTCTAAATCTTACGGCGAAAGAATCCTTTTTGAAGATCTTTCTTTTGGAATCAACAAAGATCAAAAAGTAGCATTTGTTGCCAAAAATGGAAGTGGAAAAACATCCATTTTAAACATTATTGCTGGTTTAGATGTTCCTGATACAGGACAAGTAATTAGCAGAAAAGGAATTCAGATTTCGTATTTAGCTCAGAATGATGAATTAGACCCAAAACTCACCATTAAAGAAGTTGTTTTTTCTTCAGAAAACCAAACTCTGCAAGTTATTGAGCAATACAATAAGGCGTTAGAAAACCCAGAAAATGCAGAAGCGTATCAAAAGGCATTTGAATTGATGGAGCAACACAATGCTTGGGATTTTGACACCCAATACAAACAAATTTTATCAAAATTAAAGTTCGATAATTTACTACAAAAAGTTTCTGATCTTTCTGGTGGACAAAAAAAACGGTTGGCTTTAGCAACTGTTTTAATTAATAAACCCGATTTATTAATTTTAGACGAACCAACAAATCATTTAGATTTAGAAATGATTGAATGGTTAGAAAGTTACTTTGCTAAAGAAAAAATAACGCTGTTTATGGTTACGCACGATCGTTATTTTTTAGAACGTGTGTGTAACGAAATTGTAGAATTAGATCACGGAAAATTATACAAATACAAAGGCAATTATTCGTATTATTTAGAGAAAAAAGAAGAACGAATTGCCTTAGAACAAATGGCTGTTGACAAAGCTAAAAACCTTTATAACAAAGAACTAGATTGGATGCGTCGTCAACCAAAAGCACGTACTACAAAATCAAAATCTAGAATCGATGATTTTTACGAAATCAAAGAAAAAGCACACAAAAGAAGACAAGATCATCAAGTACAATTAGAAATAAATATGGAACGCTTGGGAAGTAAAATTCTTGAGTTGCATAAAATTAAAAAATCGTTTGATGATACATTAATTTTAGATGGGTTTGATTATGTTTTTAAACGTGGAGAACGTATCGGAATTATTGGTAAAAACGGAACAGGAAAATCGTCTTTTTTAAATGTGATTACACAAAAAACTTCTGTTGATGGCGGTAAAGTTATCTTAGGAGAAACCGTAAAATTCGGCTATTATACGCAAAGCGGAATTACCATAAAAGAAGGTCAGAAAGTAATTGAAGTTATTAAAGAATTTGGAGAATATATTCCGTTAACCAAAGGCAGAAAAATTACGGCTGGGCAATTATTAGAGCGGTTTTTATTTGATAGAAAAAAGCAATACGATTTTGTAGAAAAATTAAGTGGTGGCGAACAAAAACGGTTGTATTTATGTGCGGTTTTAATTCAGAATCCAAACTTTTTAATTTTAGATGAACCCACAAACGATTTAGATGTTGTAACCTTAAACGTCTTAGAAAATTTCTTGTTAGATTTCCCAGGAAACTTATTAGTAGTTTCTCACGACAGGTATTTTATGGACAAAATAATGGATTCTCTTTTTGTTTTTAGGGGAGAAGGAGTGATCGAAAATTTTCCGGGAAATTATTCAGATTTTAGAGCCTATGAAGATTCTAAACCTAGAGAAGAAAAACCGAATATCCCTTCATCAAAAAAAGAAGTAACAAAAACTGTTTCTAAACCAAAAGGAAAATTAAGTTTTAACGAAAATAGAGAATTTGGTTTGCTAGAAAACGATATTGCTAAGTTAGAGAAAAAGAAAACTCATATCGAACATCAGTTTGCAAATAACGAAATTTCTCCGGAAGAAATTAACGAGAA
The DNA here is from genome assembly GCF_039748955.1 of Polaribacter uvawellassae. Taxonomy (NCBI): domain Bacteria; kingdom Pseudomonadati; phylum Bacteroidota; class Flavobacteriia; order Flavobacteriales; family Flavobacteriaceae; genus Polaribacter; species Polaribacter uvawellassae. The sequence continues at coordinate 273,473 of NZ_JBDIZN010000001.1, forward strand.
ATCACAAGAATTAGAGAAAATTATTTTCGATTTAGAACAAAAAGAAGAACGTTGGTTAGAACTTTCAATGAAATTAGAAGGCTAATTAAGCTCTTACAATTTGAAACTCTTCAAGCAATTCTTCATTATTAAAACGCAATACTAATTGCGCAACAGCAACGGTGTCTTTTTCACAATACGTTACAATTCTATCCAAGTTTTTTTCTTTATAATAAACATCGGCAACTTCGCTTCCATCAATATCATCTTTTGGTGATGGAATTCCTAAAATAGATGTTAATAATTTTAAAGAAGAATAATGTTTATAATCGCCAAATTTCCACAACTCCATGGTATCTAAATGCGGAATTTCCCAAGGTTTTTTACCAAATAAATTTAATTTTTTAGGCAATTCAATTCTGTTGATAATCATTCTTCTGGCTATATACGGAAAGTCAAACTCTTTTCCGTTATGTGCACATAAAACGTGTTCTTTTCTGTTAAAGTGCATATCTAGCAATTCTTTAAACTCCAGTAATAAAACTTTTTCATCATCGCCAAAAAACGATTTTATACGTAATTGTTTTTCCTTTTGATTTGATGTAAAATACCCAACCGAAATACAGATTATTTTGCCAAATTCTGCCCAAATTCCGGCACGTTCATAAAAATCTTCGGGAGTAAATTCTTCTTTTCGTTGATACGCTGTTTTTTGTTCAAAAAGCAATTGAGTTGTTTCGGAAACTGCGTGCCAATTTTCTTCTTGCGGAACAGTTTCTATATCAAGAAATAAAATATTTTCTAAGTTGATTTGTAAATTCATAGCAATAATTTTTTATTGTGAAGTTACTAAAAATAAAAAAACCTCGAAAATTCGAGGTTTTTTTAAAATCATTAGAACTAAATAAGGTTATTTAATAACTAGCTTTTTAGTCGCTATTTTATTACCTTCAATTACTTTCATAATGTAAATTCCAGAACTTATATGAGAAATATTTAATTGCTTCGTTCTTCCAAGGAATTTCTGAGTAAAAACTCGTTTTCCAATTACATTAAAAATAGTTACTTCTTTTTCATCACTATTAGAAGACGTAATCGTTAGTTTTCCATTATTTACAGGGTTTGGGTAAGCTACAAAACCTTCAATTGTGTTTTCTCCAATACTTGCTGTTGCTCCTTTTGGAGTTACTTGAGCCCATGTAGTTCCTATACGTAATTCATCAAAATCTATTGCTGGTGTATCAGAAGATTTATCTTGTCTCAAAATAAATTTACTTAATGATGTTGCAACAGCAGATCCAACGACAGTTGTAGATGCGTTAGTGCTTGGAGGCGTTCCTGTTTCAAATGTTGCTGCATCTGGGTTTATCCATAATGAAATTACATGTGTATCAAAATTATAAGCCATCACTACAAAAACTGGTTCTGCTATATTAGCAGTAAAACCTCTATCAAAAATTCCTGTACCATCATTACTAATACCAACTTGAAAAGTTTTTCCTTCTGCTGTATTGTCTTTTACCCAAAGCCTTACTTTAAAAGAACCATTTGGTTGAGCTAAAATAGCAAAGTAATCTCCATTAGTATTAGTTTTAAAGTCATCCATATTTGTTATCTGAAACAAAAAAGAAGTATAAACAATACCTGTACTTGTCTCGTTAAATTTAATTGCCGGATCACTTCCTCCACTAACTAAACTTACCATATTACCTGTTGGGTCTGGATATTGTGCAGCCGTATAATAATTAGTTAAATTTGCTGTTTTAACCTGTATATTATTTGGTGTTGATGATGTGCTATGATTACTCCAATTAGAAGCTGCTATTAAATCTGTATCAGCAGTATAATTAAATGTTTCTGTAATTGGAAAAGGAACACAAGTTGGAGCTTTTAAAGTTTTTGTATAATTACAACTACTTGTACCAGAACCCACAATAGTAATTTCTGTATCCATTCCTTCTGTCATTCCTGTAAATGTAATTGTACCCGTTGCAGAAGTGTTTGGATCATCTCCACCAACTACTATTCCTGCCGGAGCAGTAATTGCATAAGTGCCTCCTGTATTTCCTCCTGTAAAAGCAATTGAGCCATTGTAAGTATCAACACCACTGGTTATTGCATCACAAGTTGTTGTAATAGCTGTAAGAACTAAATCACACGGTTGTGCTACTGAAAAATTTACAGTTTTATTTACAGGTGTACTTAAAGGGTTGCCAGAATTATCTACTAATTCCATATAAATTTTATATGAGTTTCCAGGGGCAACAGTTAAATTAATGTCATTTACGTCTGTCTTGTCTGCTTGAGCAACGTCGTTTAACTTCCATTTAATATAACCATCTCCTGTTCCTCCTGCTGCAACATTAAAATTGTTAACGCCAATTAAAACAGAAACATTTGTTCTAGCATCAAAAACTTGTCCTTCGGTTGGTTGTGCAATTGTTAATATTGGGTCTGTTGATGCAACATTATGCATAAATGATAAATCATCCCAATAAACTGTTGCTCCGCTATATGTTCTTAATTCAAAATAAAATTTTGCAGCACCTGCTGGCGCAGTAATTGTTGTTTCATATTTTGACCATACTCCGCCATTATTATCTAAATAAGCATTGTTTGGACCTCTAATTGCATCTTCTGTATCAACATCATTGTTATCAATGTTTGAGTTTGAATTATCTTTCCAATAAGACCAAATTCTTGCAGAAGTTGCATCACCAGCAGTAACTTTATACCAAATTGTAATTGTGTAGCTATCTCCAGGGACAATTCCTGTTATTGTTTGACCTAAATCTTTTGTTCCACCAATGTGTTTCGCAGAAAAAGAGCCGCCATGTTTCTCTGTAGCATCTTTAGTTGTATTTTCTACTTTTGTCCAGTTAGTTGGACTGGTATCGCTATCCCAGTTTTCAAAACCTCCGTTAAGAAGCATTTCTTGTCCAAAAGAAAAAACACTAATAAAAAGGGTTAATAAAAAAGTTAAAAAGTAATTTTTTTTCATGTGTAAAAAGTTTAAAAGTAAAGAGTTTTTAAAGATATAAAATTATTATTATTCTCAACATTATTATTTTATATTATATAACATAAACTACTGTTTTACAGTAAAAAAGAAAAAGCAGACCTAAGCCTGCTTTTATTCTCAAATAATTCTATAATTTACAATCCTACTGTCCAACCAGCTGCCCAAGTTGGTGCATTTTTACCGTTTCCTGCTCCTGAGTTTGTTCCTTCTGTAAAGTAAGTCTCAGTTCCTGTGTATTCATCTTTTTTAGTCACATTATCAAACTGAATATTTGTTATAACAATGTTTCCGTTTTTTACATTTGCATTTGCTGCGGCATCAGATGATTTAATTTTAATTCCTAAATCAAATCCTGAAGCAAAAATGTTTGATGCAGTCCAGTGACCACCGCCTTCTTTAATGTATAAAGCGCCTTCAGAACCTGGTCCAACAATAGAAATATCTTTTAATACGGCTGTTGTTGTTGGTGAAGCGTTTCCATCATCTCCATTATTAGATCCTTCAATTCCTGCTTTTGTTCCTTTACTAATGTACCAATATTGTCCTGTTCCAGACCATCCATCAGCAAAGTCGATTGAATCATCACCTGAACCTGTAGAAACTAAGTATTTACCAGTTACTGTTCCTCCAAAAAATTCAATTCCGTCATCGCCTCCATTATAAGACTGTACATATTCGAAAGTAGTTCCAGAACCCACACCGAATAATGAAACTCCGTTAAATTCTTTTGATCCATTAAAAGTTGCTCCAGTATATTCTACTCTTAAATATCTAACTGACCCAGAGTTGTCGTTTGTTACTGTTCCTCCATACGTTAAATCAGAAACTTCTGCAGTTGCTGTTGCTCCTTTATTTGTTGGTGCTTTTCCACAAATTACCAATCCACCCCAATCTGCTGGTGCTGGAGTTGCTTTTGAAGAAGTCATAATAACAGGGTTTGTTGCTGTTCCGTCAACAAAAATTTGCGCTCCTTGTGCTACTGCTATATAAGAACTTGTTCCTCCAGATGCTTTAATAACTGTTCCTGCCGGAATTACCAATTTAGCGCCTTCTTGCACAACTAATGCACCTGTTAAATTGTATTCTAAACCTGCATTTAAAGTTACAGTTCCTTGTGTAATATTTCCTTTAAAATTTGTTGCATCAACTATAAAACCATTATCTGGTTCTTCGTTTGAAACTGTACAACTTGTAAATGCAATTGCTACAATTGCTACTAATAATAATACTCTTTTTTTCATTTTATGTTTTTAATTATTTCTATCACAAAGAAATACTTCTTGTTTAATACCTATTTTACCAAAAGTTTAAAAGACTGTTAAGCGTTCTCTTTTTTTGTTATGCTTATGTTAAGCGACTTTAGTCTAATTTATAGGTTAAAGAAAAGCTAGCGTTTACTCCATTTTTAAAAGATAAAACTTCAATGTTTTGAATGTCTTGAACTCTTTTTACTGATGGATTTAAAATGTTTTTTACTGAAAGACCTAATTTTACTTTTTTAGAAATTTGAGATTTTACAATTACATCTAAACTTCCAATTCCTTTATCTATTAAATCTCCTTTACCTGCAGAACCAATGGCTGCTATTCTATCAGAAAAATAGTTATAAGTTACAGTTGTTAAAAGATTAGCTGTTTTAGAAAAATCTTTTGTAAAAGTTACATCGGCATTTAAAATTAAGTCTGATGCTCCTGTTAATTTTCCTTCGTTATTGGTAAAATTTACATTTAAATTGGTTTCGTTAATTACTTTAAATCTATCAAAATCTTGATTAGAATACATATATGAAGCATTAAATCCTGCAGATAATTTATTTGTCAATACCTCTGTTTCTTTATCATTTTCTAATGAAAAAAGGTTTTTTCTAATTTCAAATTCTGCTCCAAAAATAGTTGCTTGTTTTCCTGTATTTACATAAGAAATATCGTTTGTTGCAGATGCTACAACAACTTCGTTAATTGGATTTTGAATAATTTTACCAAAACCTGTTACAGAAATAACCTCTTCTCTTGTAGGAAAATATTCCCATCTAATATCTGCATTATAATTGGTAGAAACATCTAAATCTGGATTACCAAATTTAATTTGAGTTACCTCTTCGAATTGGAAAGGCGCTCTTTCTTTATATTGTGGTAAAGTGTACGATTTACTTGCTGCAAATTTTAAGTTGTTTTTTTCGTTTACAGCATATTTTACATTAGCATTTGGTAAAAACTCAAACTTTGCAAAAGCATCTTTGTCTCCGCTTGGATCTAATGATGTTTTCCATGCAATATCTTGGTAAATATGCTCAAATCTTAATCCGATTACAGCTGTAAGTTTTGAATTAAATTTATATTGTGCTTCTGCAAAACCACCATTTATATATTGATTTCCAAAATAAGTTTGTGGATCTAAAGCGTTTTGTGTTGATGCATCACCTCTAAATGTTTCTACTTTAAACAAATTATTTGTTAAATTAGATTGTGTAAAATACGCATCTAAATTTGATGGATTTACAACTGGTTGTGCTACATTTCTATTAATTCTAAAATTAAATTGTGTTGCTTTAAAATCTACTTTTTTAAATCTTCCGCTATAACCAACAGTAATTTCCCCTTTATATTCATCTTCTTTATCTTTTGAGAAAAAGTACGATGCTGTTAAGTTTGCAGAAACTTCATCTTCAAATAATTCTTGAAAAAAACGATGATTGTCTGATGCTGCTAAATCCGAGACTGTTTTTACGCCCGTTGGATCGTTATCACTTTTTGGCACCAACATATTTTGCCTTCTATCAGGAATTACATTGTTAATATGGTTGTAAGAAACGCCCCAATCAACCGTAATTTTTTCTCCAAATTTATGGTTTCCTAAAAACTGATTTACAAACAACGCTGTTTTATCAAAAGTGGCTCTTTTTACAAATCCGCCGCCATTACTTGCATTATCAAAAACGTTAATTACACCATTATATTCATCTAAACTTTGGCTTGAAGAGTTGATAAATAACGAGCTAAACTTGTACGTATTATTTGTATTTATTTTATACGCCGCATTTAACATTGCAGTTGTATTTGTGTTGTAATCGTACGATTTAAACGTATAATCTGTAAACGCTAAACCTTGTGCATTTACACTTCCGCGATTAATTCCTTCTTTAAATTTAAATCCGTTAGAAAAAGATGCTGTTGCAAATAAATTAAAACTTCCTTCTTCTCCAATTTGAAACTTTTTTCCACCTTTAATAGATAAATTTGTTGCAATTGGCGATTTAGAAACATTATCCCAACTTGTAGAAAAATTATATCCGCTTAAAACATTTGCTGAATAATTGTTGTTATAAAACCCTGTAAAACTTGGGCCGTCTTGTACATAAAAATCGTTCGATAAATTTGAGTTTGTTCCAGAACCAAATCCAATTTCTAAAGATGGTTTACCAACATGTTCTTTAGAAACAATATTAACATTTGCGCCACCAAAATCTCCATAAATTGCACCGTTATAAATTTTATTAATATCAATTTTCTGAACAATATCTGTAGAAAAAATATCTAACGTAATGTTTTTTCTTGACGGATTATTAGACGGAATTGGCAATCCGTTTAATGTAGTAGAGTTGTACCTGTCTCCTAAACCTCTTACAAAAATGTAATTAGAGCCTTCTTGTTTAGAAATCCCGGTTGCTTTCGTTACGGCAGTTGCCAAATCAGAAATTCCTTTATTTTCTAATTCTTGAGCGCCAATAGTCGTCTTAATTGCAACTGCTTTCTTTTGATCTAATAAAATTGCAGAAACTTTTGCTCTGTTGATAGTTGATTCAATTTTTATTTCATCTAATGTAACTCCATCTTCTACACTTAACTTTTCGTTAATAATTAAGGTTTCTTTACCTTTTACATCAATCTGTTTTTCTAACGTTTTATATCCAATAAAACTAAAAACCAGTATGTGTTTTCCTGCATCAACATTTAGTAAATAGTTCCCGTCAAAATCTGTTGTTTGCCCAACAGTAGATCCTTTTATAAATACATTTGCAAATGGTAAAGGTTCATTATTAGAGTCTGCATCGGTTATAATTCCTTTTACAGTTCCTTTACTTTGAGCAGAAATTAATTGACTTAAAAATACAAATACAATGATTATTTTTTTCATTTTTTCTTTACTATATATTATTATCTTTTAACATACTGCAAATGTCTAGTGGCTTTGTAAAGGAAATGTTAGACTAAAATTAACCTTGCGTCAACAGAAGGTTAAGTCTAAGTTAAGTCTTTAAATGATTGTTATGTAACCTTTGATTTACAATATTTATCCATACTTTTGAACAATACAAGTCAAAAAACAATCATGAAAAAAAGTGATATTAAAATTTTATTAGTTGATGATGAACCAGATATTTTAGAAATTGTTGGTTACAATTTAAAAAATGAAGGCTATCAAGTTTTTACTGCTAGAAATGGAGTTGAAGGTGTTAAAACCGCTAGAAAAATAATTCCTCATTTAATTTTATTAGACATTATGATGCCAGAAATGGACGGAATTGAAGCTTGTGAAAAAATCAGAAAAATAAAAGAATTAGAACATGTTCTTATTTCGTTTTTAACTGCCAGAGGCGAAGATTATTCTCAAGTTGCTGGTTTTGATGCCGGTGCAGATGATTATATCACCAAACCTATTAAACCAAAAGTTTTAGTTAGCAAAATCAAGTCTTTATTAAGGCGTTTAAAAAATAACGAAGAACAAGAAACCACTACTAGAATTGGTGATATTGTAATCAACAGAGAAGAATATGTTGTTTTTAAGGGCGATAAAAAAATTGTATTACCCAAAAAAGAGTTTGAACTTTTTTCTTTATTAACTTCTAAACCAGGCAAAGTATTTAAGCGCGAAACAATTTTAGATTCGGTTTGGGGAAACGAAGTTGTTGTTGGCGGAAGAACCATAGATGTACACATTAGAAAATTAAGAGAAAAAATTGGTGATGATTTCTTTAAAACCATAAAAGGTGTTGGTTATAAATTTGTTTTAGAAGAAAAAAACTAAAGTCCTTTTTGTGAAACTAAAAAAAACATATTCTTTTGCAATTATCACTGCTATATATTTAGCACTTTTGGTTATTGTTATCAATGTTTTGTCTTATTTTTTATATCAAAAAATTGGTTTTTGGTTTTTGCCTTTTGCTATTTTAACACTATTATTTATTTCTTTTTTCATTATTCAATACAGAGTAGAATACTTTATTTATAGACGCGTTCGTAAAATATATGAAGATGTTTCGTTGTTAAAAATTGAAGATTTAAAAAGAAAATCTGTAACAACAGATATGGAAACTCTATCTAGAAGTCTTCAAAAATTTGCCGAAGGAAAACGCATCGAAATTCAGAATTTAACCGAAAGAGATTCTTTTAGACGCGATTTTTTAGGAAATGTTGCGCACGAATTAAAAACACCATTATTTACTGTTCAAGGCTATTTACTAACCTTAATTGAAGGCGCATCAAAAGATAAAGAAATTCTAGAAAAATACTTAAAGAGAGCAAACAAAGGTGTAGAAAGGTTGGCTGCAATTGTTAAAGATTTAGACATGATTGCTAAATTAGAAACCCAAGGTTTAAAAATAGATTTACAACCATTTAATATTCTAGAACTCGTTCAAAATGTGTTTGATTTGTTTGAAATGAGAGCGAAAAAAAAGAACATTTCTTTAGTATTTGATAGAGTTTATGAATTTCCTATTTATGTAATTGGCGATGTTGAAAAAATTGAACAAGTCCTTATTAATCTCGTTGTAAACTCAATTAAATATGGGAAAGTTGGCGGCATAACTAAGGTTGCTGTAGATGATTATAACGAAAATAAATTCATTATAAAAGTTTCAGACAATGGAGAAGGAGTAAAGCAAGAACATATTTCTCGACTGTTTGAACGTTTTTACAGAGTTGATCAAAGTAGAGCAAGAAATCAAGGTGGTTCTGGCTTAGGTTTGGCAATTGTAAAACATATAATTGAAGCTCACAACCAAACCATTCTATTAAAAAGCACTTTTAAAGAAGGTTCAGAATTCTCATTCTCTCTTGAAAAAGCAAAGTAATTCTTTGTCTAATTTATTTTGATTACAAGAAATTCCGTTGTAGTTTTTTACTTCTTCTATACAACTTAACTTAAAATCCTTTTCTTTGCAAAATGGCACATATTTTATCGCTCCTAAATGCTTTGCTAAATACTCTTGTTCTGTTTGATTTTTTGTCGGAATAAAAAAAGCTTTCTTTTCTAAAACAGCTAAATCCATAATGGATGAATACCCAGATCTACAAATAATGATTTCTGATTGATTGATTTCTGTTTCTAACTCTTTTGAAAGTAAATAGTTATATATTGTTACGTTTCCAATCGTTTTTTTTGTTTGGTTTTCTTCAATTTTTCCTTGAACCAATACTACTTTTTTAAGATGATTTTCAAAAGTTTTCAGCAGATTTTCTTCTAATCTTTTTCTTTGTGATTCAATTCCCGACAACACAATTAAAATCGAGTTTTTAATTGGTAAATCTACTTTTTCAAACCGACTTAAAGCACCAATATATTTTAAGTTTAATTTTTTATTGGTTGATTTAGAAAGTTTTCCTGATAACGAATTTTCTTTAGAATCTGGCACCCAACATTCATCAAATCTTTGAATGATTTTCTGATGAATTTTCGTAGTAAAAAAAGTAAAAACTCCAGACAACACAGTCAATTGATGCGTGATATACACAGACGGAATTTTAGCATTTCTAACTCCAAAACGATTGTCAGAAATGATGCCAACAACATCGTTGTTTTTAGTGATAAAATCAGCAATAACATTGGTTTCTTTTTGTACTGCTTTTACAATTTTTGGAAGTTGAAAAAACAATCCTAATTTTAAATTTCTAGTATAAGAAATGTTGTAAGAAGGCAATTGTAAAGATTCTAAATTTGGAAATTCTTTTTGTAAAAAAGTCAAAGCTTTTCCATCAGAAGCAATAATTGGTGTAAACTTATTTTCTAATAAAAAATGAATAATTGGCACACATCGAGAAGCATGACCTAATCCCCAATTTAGCGGTGCAACAATTATTTTTTTCACAAAGTTAATTTTAGGTTTCGACTCCGCTCAACCCGACAATAAGTTTGTCTCCTCGATCGGAGTTGAGAGGTATTGTTTCTATATTAAATCAAAACCAATATCTTTTCTATAATTCATATTTTCAAAAGAGATTTTATCAATAGAATTGTACGATTTTTTCAATGCTTCTTCAATAGAATCTCCAAAAGAAGAAATTGCCATCACTCGTCCTCCGTTTGTATAAACTTTTCCGTTTTCCATTTTTGTTCCTGCGTGAAAAACAATAGAGTTTTCGACATTTTCAATGCCTGAAATTTCTTTATTTTTTTCATATGCTTCTGGATATCCACCAGAAACCAACATTACGGTTGTTGCAATTTTTGACGTTACAGAGAACGCCTTTTTGTGCAATGTTTGGTTGGCAACGCCTTCAAATAAATCGAATAAATCAGATTCAATTCTTGGCAATACTGCTTCTGTTTCTGGATCGCCCATTCTTACATTATATTCAATTACTTGCGGATTTCCATCAACGTTCATCAAACCAATAAAAATAAACCCACGATAATCAATTCCGTCTTTTTGCAATCCGTTTACTGTAGGAATTACAATCCTTTCTTCAACTTTTTGTAAAAATTCTTTGGATGCAAAAGGTACAGGAGAAATTGCTCCCATTCCGCCCGTATTTAATCCTTTATCGCCTTCACCAATACGTTTATAATCTTTTGCTGAAGGTAAAATTTTATAGCTTTTCCCGTCTGTTAATACAAAAACCGACAATTCTATTCCGTCTAAAAATTCTTCAATAACAACGGTTGATGAAGCTTCTCCAAATTTTTGATTAGAAACCATTTCTTCTAATTCTGATTTTGCTTCTGCTAAAGAATCTAAAATTAATACACCTTTTCCGGCTGCTAATCCGTCTGCTTTTAAAACATACGGAGGTTTTAATGTTTCTAAAAACGCAAATCCTTCAACTAAATTTTCTTTGGTAAAAGACTGGTAACGAGCCGTTGGAATGTTATGTTTTTCCATAAAAATTTTAGAAAAATCTTTAGATCCTTCTAACAAAGCACCGTCTTTTTTAGGTCCGATTACAGGAATATTTTTCAACTCACTATCCGCCAAGAAAAAATCATGAACTCCATTTACTAATGGCGCTTCTGGACCAACAACAACCATGTTAATTTTGTACTTTAATACGGTTTCTTTAACCGCTTTAAAATCGGTTGGACTGATATTAATATTGCTTGCAATTTGCAAAGTTCCTGCATTTCCTGGAGCAACAAAAAGTTGATTTACTTTATTACTTTCAGCTAATTTTAATGCAAAAGCATGTTCTCTTCCTCCAGAACCTAAAATAAGAATATTCATTGTTGTGTTGTTGTTTTAAACTACAAATATACATTCTGAAAATGTATTATCTGTTTAATTTTGCCATTTCTTAAAGTATTTTCTAGCAGAAAGTAAATGCTGAAAAAGTAAATTGATTTTTTTAGCAGAACCTCTTTGATGCAAATGCTTGATTGTTTCGTTTGGGAAATACATTTTTTTCTTGTTAATAATATCAATTTTTTTACAAATATCAATGTCTTCCATATATAAAAAATACCGTTCGTCAAATCCGTTAATTTTTATAAAATCTTGGGTTTTAAAAAGCATAAAACAACCGTGCATGCTTTCTGGAAAAAACGATTTTGATAAATCTAAATTCCTGTATTCACTTGCTTGAGTTTTACGTTTAAAAAGCCCTAATCTTCTATAAATTAATTCAGAAAAACTTGGATATTTTCTACAGTAAAATTGCATGCTACCGTCGGGATAAACAATCTTTGGAGAAATCATGGCAACTGTTTCTTGCTTTCTTAATTCTTGTATTAAATTGGGTAAAACTTGTGAGTTAAAAGTGACATCCGGATTTAAAATTAAGTGAAATTCTGATGTTAGTTCAGAAATAACCAAATTATGTGCTTTTCCAAAACCCAAGTTTTTTCCGGCAAAAAAATAGGTAATTTCTGGCTGTTTAAGATGATTTTTTAAAGCATCAGTTGGTGAATTATCAACTACATATAGTTTTTTAGAAAGCGGTGTATTTAAAAAACAATTTACTGTTTTTTTGAGCGTTTCAATATCTTCATTATAAGTAACAATAGTTGCTGATATTTCAATGTCATCACTCAAAATTAATACGCTTTTTCTTCTCCGTTAAACACATTAAATACAGTTTGGAATATAATTTTTATATCTAAAAGGATAGACCAATTTTCTATATAAAAAATGTCTAACCGAATTCTGTTCTTTATGTCTGATTTCTTTTTTATTTCGCCTCTATATCCTCTTACTTGAGCGAGTCCTGTAATTCCTGGTTTCATGGCGTGTCTTTCTAAATAATTATTAACATTTTTTTGGTACTCTACAGATAAGCTTTTTAGGTGAGGTCTTGGACCAACAACACTCATATTTCCTTGTAAAACATTAAAAAACTGTGGCAATTCATCTAAACTTGTTTTTCGTAAAAAAGCACCAAAATTAGTAACTCTAACATCATTTTTTACCGTGTGTTTATTATTTGAATTGATATTCACTTTCATCGATCTAAATTTATAACAAACAAATAACTCTCCATTTAATCCTTCTCTTTTTTGTTTGAAAAAAGCTGGTCCTTTAGATTCTAATTTTATCAGAATCCAAATTATTGGTGTTAACCACGTCATTAAAAAAATTAAAACAAAAGAAGAAAAGACAATATCAAATATTCTTTTAATAACTCTATTTTCTAAAATTTCAAAAGGGAGCTTATTTACATTTAAAACTAAAAGAGAATCTTCATAGTATTCTGTTTTGTAACTTTTACTATACAACTCATTTGCATTCGGAATTAACTTAACAACAATGTTATTTTCATTCGCAAATGTTGTAATTTTTTTTATTTCTTCTCTACTTAGCTCTGATAATGAACAATACACTTCATCTATGTTTTCCTCTAAAATAAACGAATAACTTTTTTCAATTAATCCTTTAAATAATTTTTTGTTTGATGTTGTTTTATCAGAAAAAAAACCTGATACTTGATAACCAAGTTCTTTTTTTCCTTCAAAAAGATGTATTATTTTTTTTGCTGTTTCATCAGAACCAAGAACAATTACTTTTCTAAAATTATTTCCTTTTGCCCTATATTTTTTTAAAGCATATATAAAGCTATATTTTAAAATTGCAATTCCAGAAAAAATTGCAACAAGAATTACTGTTTGATTATTGACAACATTTCCTTCTCTAAACAACGAGAAATATGTGAAAAACCCTAAGAAAAAAACAGAAAACTGAACTGCTAATAAGCTTAAAACTCTAAAAAAAGTAGTGTGTCTAAATACTTTGTAAAACCCGCTAAAAAAAGAAGAAATTATCCAAAAAACATTGATATAAATTAAAAAACTAGCTTGTAAATATTCTTTATCAGAAATATAAAGAATTACTGTATTAATGATTATTAAATCAATAAAAATGTATAGCGGTATAATAAATTTGGAGTATCTCTTTTTCAATTTTTTTTTACTTAGTGATTGTATAAATTTTCTAGCAAAATTATATTTTTATCTATAACATAACGAGTTTCATATTCTTTTCTTGCGTTTATAGAGAATTGTTTTAGCAATTCCTTATTTTCTATAAGGATATTAATTTTTTGTGCAATATCCTCTGGGTTTTCCAATGTTACAAATCCATTAAAAGTATCTTTTATAACATCTTTATTTCCGTCAACATCTGTTACTATACATGGTTTTTTTAACGCCAATGCTTCTAGCAAAGCATATGGTAAACCTTCATATCTTGATGAAGATACATAAAATTTACTATGTTGTAAAATAGCTAAGGTTTCTGTTCTACTAAGCCAAGGAATTATTGTAATGTTATCTTTTAAAGAGTGTTTTTCTATCAGTAAGTTTACCTTATTTAACAATGGAGAATATAGACCTGCTCCAAGAATTACAAGATGAATAGCTGTGTTTGTCTTTTTTACTATTTTTATAGACTCTATTAAAAGTTCAATATTTTTTTGATACGAAACTCTTCCAATTGTACAAATAAATTCTTCTGGAAGCGCTTCAGGAATTGGTAATTTATCTGAAACAAAAACATCTTCTATCGAATTTCGCCAAAGTAAAACTTTATCCTTAGTAATGTTTATATCTGTTGTGGCTCTTATATATTCAGATTCTGAACAAGCAATTGTTTTTGAAGGTAAAATACCTAGTAGCTTTTCTAATTTTTTAAAAAACCTCTTTTTCAATTTGCCTTCTGCACTTAAATAGGAATAAGCATGCGGAGTATAAAATGTTGTAATTTTTAAATAGGCTCCTGCTAGTCTTCCTAAAATTCCTGCTTTAGCACTATGACAATGGATAATATCTGGGCGCTCTTTTTTTAAAATTTTTACAATTTGAAAAAAAGTTTTGACATCGTTTATAAGATTTATTTTTCTAATCAGGTTTGCGTGATGCGTATTTATTTTTTGATTATTTGTGTCTAAAAGTTCAATAATTTCATCATTTGTATTACAAATTATTGCATTGCTAAACTTGTTTTTATTTATATGCTTTGTTAGTAAAGAAATATAGACTCCAACACCTGCAACGGGTCTTGCAATATGTATTATTTTAATCATATAAAGGCCTCTTTTTTAACGATAAAATTAATGCAAATAGAAAAAATACAGAAATTCCTTTTACTCGTACTAGAACAGATTCTGTGAACATTATCAATATAAAAAACAAAAGGAAATATATGTGAGATGTCGGCATTTTAAAAAAATTAGCCATCATTACTAAAAAGTATAAAAAAGATAAAAGTCCCATTCCTAATAAAACATGAAGATATTGATTATGTGGGTTTATAGCCTCGAAATATACATAGCCATCTTTATGAATTTTTTCTCCTAATATTTTTTTTATGTTATGGTTTCCAACGCCTAAAAATAGGTTTTCTTTGATTTCATTAACTGTGTATTTGGTAACTAAAAAACGTTGATAAATATTTCTCCATGAGTTTTGAATTAAATCTTCTGTGTCATTTGTTGTAACTGAGACATATACCTTTTTAATAAAAAATAAATCTTGTTTTACCCTAGGTATTGTTTTAAAACTTATTGTAAAAAACATAAAAAACAATACTGATAGAAGGGTAATTTTTTTATAAAAAACTAACGGAATCTTCTTAAATAAAAAAACACCAAAAATCATAAATGTTGCAATAAGCGAGGTTCTTGCGCCATTATAAATTAACACTATTATAAAAATTGATAATAAAAAATAAGTACTAATCTTATTAATAAAATACGCTTCCTTTTCTAACAAAATTAAAACAAAGCTGAAGGCAGCACCTAAAAATAGCCCAAAATAAACATGTGTTAAATCAAGAGGTTCTGCAAAAAAAGTATTGGTTTTAAGTGTTAAGGTGCCCTGAAATAAATTAATAAAAATCAAATATAATGTTGCAACCAAAACACTAATAATAAATGCTTTTAAAGTATTTTCAATGGTAAAGTGAATTTTATTTTTTTTTATTAAGAAAAATAATAAAGGATAAAATAATAAATATAAATAAGTATCAATGGTTTTTAAATACGGTTGAAAAATTAGCTGATTTACTATTATTAAGCAGAAAAAAAAGAATATTAAAAATTCATTCTTTAGAGCGCTAACCTTAAGCTTCTCTTTAGATTTCAACGTATAATAAAAGTAAAAAATTAAATTAAATACTAAAATAAGTGTGTGAATACTTCTAAAAAAAATAAGAGAATATACAAGAAGATAAAAATATGTTTCTAATAAATAATCTATAGTAATCTTGTTTTTTAACACTTGATAAAACTGAAAAAAAGTAACCACAATAAACAACGGAACCACAATTTTAACAGCTGTTGGAAAACCAAATGAAACCAACAAAAAAAGAAGTATAGTAACCTTGTTATAAGGACTATTTTTAAGAATCCTTTTGATTGTAAACATCTATATATAAATTATTTAGTTTTTCTACATAAGTATCAATATGATAATCTTTTGTAAAAGTTTTATAACCATTATCAATAAGCTCTTTTCTTTTTGCTTTATTAATAATTAACAGTTCTATTTTATTTGCAAGAGCATTTTCATTTTTTACCGGAAATAAAAGTCCGTTCTTATCATTCTCAATTAGCTCTGCTGGCCCTTCAATATTTGAAGCAATTACCGCCAATTTAGCTCTAAATGCTTCAATAATTACAATTCCAAAACCCTCAAAAATAGATGGCAGGATAAAAATATCTGATGTGCTATAATAAGCATCCACATTCTTTTGTTCTCCTTTAAAAGTTACAAGATGATCTATTTTTAATTTTCTAGATAATACTTCTAACTCTTTTTTTAAACTTCCATCACCAACAATTGTTAATTCAAACTCTTTTTTAAGTTGTTTATTATTTAAAGTTGCTATTGCTTTTAGTAAGGTTTCTACCGATTTTTGTTTTTCCAAACGACCAACAAAGAGTAATCTTATTGTATCTTTTAATTCGTTTTTTTTCTCTATTACTTTTGGTGAAATTGCGTTTTTTAATATATAAGATCTTTCTTTGGGTACTTTTAACTTATTGATAACGTGATTTTCAACAGCTTTTGAAATTGAAATAACATGAGTGTTTTTTGCTGCACTTAAAAACAAAAATGTATACAGTTTAAAAAAGAAAAAATCTAAATAATTTTTCTTAAAATAAATATTATGCATAGTACAAAATAGTGCTGCTTTTGTTTTTCTTGCGCTCCAAATTCCTAATAAATCTGCATGACCTAAATGCGTATGAATAATATCTGGTTGTACTTGTTCATAAAAACTTTTAAGGTTTCTAGTTATGTGTCTCGAAAAAGGAATTTGTTTTATATGAACCTTTTTATCAAGCTCAGCAACTAAATCATTTTTATCCTTAAAGTACACCAAATAAACATCGTGCTCTTTAACTTGTTTGTTAACAATGTTTTTAAGTAGTTTTTCTGCTCCACCTATTCCAAATGCCGTAATTACATGTATTATTCTCATAACTGTAATTCTTTTTGCTCTTTATAAACTAATTGAATAAAACCAAATAAAATCCATAAAGGCGCATGATAAAAATCAGCAACAATAATAAGATGTAAAAAAGATGTAATTACAGAAAACAACAAAAAGCTTCGTATTGGAGCATTTAATTTTAGCGTTTTTTTAATCATTGTTTCTTGAAAAGATAAGAAAAATAAGAGCGCTAAAATACCCAAATCTGATAATATTGTTAAATAGACACTTAAGTATCCTTCGGCATCTTGATCAACACCAAAACCTGGTCCGTTTCCAAAAATTGGACTTTCAATAAAATTAGACAATGCTCTTTTCCATTGTAATAATCGTTGTCCACTTGATGAATATTCAGCTGTTTCACTAAAGAAAATTTTATCAAAAAATTGTTTTAAAAACTGAGTTGTATTACCAATATCAAATAATAAAATAACTACTGTGGAGATAAGTAATGTTGTAGCAATACCTAAAATTAATAAGAGTTGTTTTTGAGAAATTTTTAATTGCTTTAATCTATTAATCACAAAAATTAAAACTGCAGCTATAATAGGTAATACAATACCTGCATTTGAAAGCATGGCAAAATGTGATGCTATAAAAAGAACAGCTATAAAAATATAATGTTTAGCCTTCTTTTTTACGTAAAGATAATAGAGTGATATACCAAAGTAAATATTATAAAAAACAGACATTGTTCCTGGTTCTTCTGCTACGCCACCAACTCTTTCAAAACCAGACCTAATAAAGTAATCCATATTACTAATAATGCCATCTGCTTCAGAAAAAAGGGTTCTAATACTTACATTAAAGTAATTTTTACCTATAAAATCTGTGATAATAATTATAGAACTTAAACAAAAAGACCAATAAGCAATTCTTGCTATTTGAAGTGATGATATTTTAAGAAGTTGAACCACATATTTTATCATAAAAAAATAAAATAAAATACTATTGGTGTAAGCTAATGAATGGTTTAAACTTCGTTTTTCTCGAAAGCCAAGCATAAAGCTAATCCAAACCAGAACTAAAAAAGCAAGTAAAAACAAATCTTCTTTTACAATCCATTTTGTCTTTATTCTATCAGTTTTAAAAACACTAATTAACAATACAATAAACAATAATTGATTTATTACCACAGGAACTCTTAACCAAGCAGACAGCGCAAAAAAACTAGTAAATGGCGCAAAAAAAACAAAAAGGTAAAAAAGCTTCTTTATCATTTTATATTAACGGTTTTTAAAAAGGAAATCTCTAATAATTACTAAATAATTAAATCCTATTCTTTTTAAATAGTAAAAAAAAGCAAGTGTAACTTTATTTTTTTTTCTAATATGATAATCTTCTTTTGCTGTAATAAACAAATTTTTTGATTGATGTGTTGCTCCAGTATTTCGCATATTTACTAAGACCTCATCGACAAATAAAAATGATGTATTTGCATTAAAAGCTCGATAAATTAAATCGTAATCTGCAGATAATTTATATTGCGTATCAAACAAACCTATTTTGTTATAAACTGTTTTGTGTACAAAAGTAGCTGGATGATTAATTGGCATTGTTTTATGAATGTAAGCGGTAATTTCCTTTTTATTTTGAATGGTTTTTAAAACCTCTTTTTTAGAATTTACTTTATTTTTTTTACCTGATATTATTGTATTTGTATTGTTTTGATTCTTTTCTACTACTGTTGAAATAGCCGTTTTTGTATACCAATCATCGCTATTTAAAATACCTATAATTTCTCCAGAAGCTAACTTTAACCCTTTGTTCATGGCATCATAAATTCCGGCATCTTTTTCTGAAATCCATCGATAAGAAATCTCTTTTTCTTTAAATTGATTTTCGAAACTCTTAATTATTTCTACAGTTTTGTCGGTTGATTTTCCATCAATAATAATGTACTCAAAGTTTGAATAGTTTTGATTTAAAACAGATTCAATTGTGTCTCTGATAGTTTTTTCGCTATTAAAGCAAACAGTAATAATGGAAACTATTGATCTTCTCATGTTAATCTCTAAAAAATAATCCATCTACTTGTAAAAGTTTCCCTGACTCTTCATCATAAAAACCATTTTCTAAACTATGTAAATTAAAACCAAAAGATTTTAACAAGTTAATAATATCTATGTATAACATTTCATCCTTGTAAAGTTCTTGTATTGACATTTCTATTTGAATTCCTTTAATTTTATTTAATGATTCTTTTGCTCCTTCTAACACATTCTTTTCAAAACCTTGCACATCTACTTTTAATAAAACTATATCATTTTCATTTACTAAGCTATTGTAAATTGCATCTAATGACTTTATGGAAACTTTTTCACTTCCTATAATTTTAGATTCTGGGGCGCTTTTTACATGATTTGGTAAAATATCTAGTAGAGAACTACTATAAGTGTTTTTTGATAAATGAATTTCTAAATCTTCATTTTGACTACCCAGTCCATAGTTAAAAGCTTTCCATTTTTTATTTTTAATCGCTTTTTTTTCTAATGTAGAAAAAGTTGAACTCACAGGCTCAAAAGAGATTATTTGCCCTTTAAAACCTAAGTTAAAAGCCTGCAAGGCATATTGTCCACTATTTGCTCCAACATCTAAAATTTTGTTTATTTTATAATAATGAAATAGTTTTTTTCTTCTTCTTAAGTCTAAATCTGGATATATCTTTAAATCTAATTTAACAGGATTGATGAGTTTTCTTATGATGTTAATTAATTTCATTCTTTTTTAAAATTTGAAAGGTTTGTAAAGGTAAAATTAATGATAGACTTAAAATACTAAAAACAGTTCCTAAAATAACACCACTGCTTCCTAAATCAAACGTTTTTACAAAATAAATGGATAACGGAATATTAATAATAGCACCAAAAATATACAACCACAATTGTAATTTCACTTTACCAATACTGTTTAAAAATGTCATATAAATAATTCCGTAAACACGAATCAACACAAAAATCGACATGAATAAAATTAAGGTAGTCGGAATCAATAAGTCTCTTTGAATCCATATTTTAATAAGTGGCTTTGAAATAAAAAACAATCCAGTAATTAAGAAAATTAAAGCTATAAATAACTTATTTAACCGGATAATCGTTTTCTTAATCCACTTAAAATCTTTCTTTTGAAAAGCATCTGTGTATAATGCCCAAAAAGGATCTTGTGCAATTACAGAAATAGTAATTACTACTTGAAAAAGTTTATAAACAACATCATAATTGGTTACCTCACTTGGTCCTAATAATTTACTGATAATTAAATTGTCTGTTGTAAAAATAACAATCATACACAATTGAATTCCAAAGAAAGCCAAACTCAACCCCATTAAATCTTTTACCTTATCTCTATTAAAAGAAGCAATAGAGGGTTGTATTTTTTTGTTTTTTTTAAAAAATAAAATGGTAAAAATAAGTCCAACTAAAATATTCGAAACACCATAAAATACTGCAACAAACAATAGTTTTCTTGGAAAAAAATGTAATAAAAGCATCGTAGAAAGCAATACTACTAACTGATAAATTAACATTGCCAATTCTACTTTTGACGCTTGTTGATTTGCGTAAAAAAAAGATTTATATAAGTTTAAAACAAAGCTTGTGATTACTAAAAATAAGGTTACCAATAATACCGTTTTTAACTCACTTTCTGAAATTGTGGTATTGAATAGTTCTTGTAAATTTATTAAAAAAATACCTCCAATACCGATGCATAAAACCAATACTGAAATTAAAAAAATAGCAATATAAGCGGTAGAAATATACGTTTTAGCCAGTGTGAAATTTTTTAAGCTTAACGCTTCAGAAAGTTTGGTTTTTAACCCATTTCCAATTCCGGCATCCACAAAAAACACAATATTTACCAACGAAAAAATAGTTACCCAAATTCCGTACTGCTCCTTTTCTAAATAGTTTA
This sequence comes from Polaribacter uvawellassae, assembly GCF_039748955.1. Taxonomy (NCBI): domain Bacteria; kingdom Pseudomonadati; phylum Bacteroidota; class Flavobacteriia; order Flavobacteriales; family Flavobacteriaceae; genus Polaribacter; species Polaribacter uvawellassae. The sequence goes on from NZ_JBDIZN010000001.1 coordinate 294,529, forward strand.
ATAAAAGTGGAATTGTTGTAAAAACAATTGCCATGTTTAAGATTTTATAAAAAACTCCTAAAGAAACATTTTTAAATATGATATTTTTTCTATTCATTTATTTTTTGCAGGTACCAATCATACATTTTTTCAATTCCTTTATCTAACTCAATAGCATGTGTCCAACCTAAATTGTGAATTTTAGAAACATCAGTAACTTTTCGCATGGTTCCGTCTGGTTTTTCTGTATTAAAGATAAATTCGCCTTTAAAACCAACAATGTTTTTAATCTTTTCTGCCAATGCTGCAATCGAAATATCAATACCAGTTCCAATATTTATATGGGTATTTCTGATTTCTTTCTCCTGCGAATGAAAGGTGTTTTTAAAATCGCTACTTTCCATTAAAAAAACACAAGCATCAGCCATATCTTCGCTCCATAAAAACTCTCTTTTTGGTTTTCCAGAACCCCAAATTTCTACACTTTTTGATGTGACTCCATATTTTGATAAAATAGATTTTGCTTCAACTAAAGTATCAACTTGTAAATCTTTTAAAACGCTTTTTTCATCATTATTTTCTAATAATTTTGCCAAATGAATTTTACGAATTAACGCTGGTAACACATGTGATTTTTCTAAGTCAAAATTATCATTTGGCCCATACAAATTGGTTGGCATTACCGATAAAAAATTAGTGTCATATTGTAAATTATAACTTTCACACATCTTAATTCCTGCAATTTTTGCAATGGCATAAGGTTCGTTTGTGTATTCTAATTCGTTGGTTAAAAGTTCCGTTTCTTTGATTGGTTGATTGGCATTTTTTGGATAAATACATGTGCTTCCTAAAAACAATAATTTTTTTATGTTATTCACATAACTTTGATGAATCACATTGTTTTGAATCATCAAATTTTTATAAATAAAATCTGCTCTATATTTATTATTTGCTACAATTCCGCCAACTTTTGCAGCAGCTAAAAACACGTATTCAGGTTTTTCTTTTGCAAAAAAATCAGCCGTTTCTTGCTGATTTGTTAGGTCGAGTTCTTGATGCGTTTTGGTGATGATATTCCTATGTCCTTTTTGCTGTAAATTTTTTACAATAGCGCTACCAACCAAACCTCTATGACCAGCAACATATATTTTTGCGTCTTTATTCATAATTGTTGTTTATATGATGTCCGCCTTTTTTTAAAAACAATTCTTTTTGCATGATTTGTATATCATTTTCCATCATTTCTTTAATCAATTCTTCTAAAGAACATTCTGGTGTCCAACCTAATTTTTCTTTTGCTTTGGTTGCATCACCAATTAACAAATCTACTTCTGTAGGTCTGTAATAATGCGGATCAATAGAAATTACTTCTTTTCCAATGTCTACTTTAAAATCAGGATTTTTACATGCTTTGATAATTCCTTTTTCTTCTTTTCCTTTTCCTACAAATTCTAGCTCAATTCCTACTTCCGAAAAAGCCATTTTAACCATGTCTCTAACCGAGGTTGTTTTTCCTGTGGCAATTACCCAATCTTCTGGTTTATCTGCTTGTAAAATCATCCACATCATCCGTACATAATCTTTTGCGTGACCCCAATCTCTTTTTGCATCTAAATTTCCTAAAAACAATTTGTCTTGTAATCCTAACGCTATTTTAGAAACTGCTCTTGTAATTTTTCTGGTTACAAACGTTTCTCCTCTAACTGGTGATTCATGATTAAATAAAATTCCGTTACACGCAAAAATGTTGTAAGCTTCTCTATAATTTACAGTAATCCAATAGGCATAAATTTTTGCAACTCCATAAGGGCTTCTCGGGTAGAAAGATGTTGTTTCTGTTTGTGGAACTTCTTGTACTTTTCCGTATAATTCTGATGTTGAAGCTTGATAAATTTTAGTCTTTTTTTCTAAGTTTAAAATCCGAATTGCTTCCAACAATCTTAAGGTTCCAAGTCCATCTACATTTGCAGTATATTCTGGTGTATCAAACGAAACATGAACGTGACTCATTGCTGCTAAATTATAAATTTCATCTGGTTGAACTTCTTGAATTATACGAATCAAATTTGTACTATCTGTCATGTCTCCATAATGCAAAAATAAATTTCTTTTTTCTGCATGAGGATCTTGATATAAATGATCTATTCGTTGGGTATTAAAGCTAGATGAACGTCTTTTTATACCATGAACTTCATATCCTTTATCTAATAAAAGTTCTGTTAAATACGAACCATCTTGTCCTGTAATTCCTGTAATTAAAGCAATTTTTTTCACTTGTTAAATTTCTAATTCATTAAACTTTTTTAGCACTTTATCTTTTTCTGAAACCGATATTTCATGTTCTAAAAGCATCCAATCTATATTTAGTGTTTCATCGTTAAATATAATTCCTCCCTCAGATTTTGGTTGATAAAAATTATCACATTTATATACAAAAACGGTATTGTCTTCTAAAACAGAATAGCCGTGCGCAAAACCTCTTGGAACAAATAATTGTTTCTTATTATCTTCTGATAAAACACAAGAAAATACTTCGCCATAAGTTTTAGAACTTGGTCTGATGTCCACAACTACATCCAACACTTTCCCTTTTACAACACGCACCAATTTTGCTTGTGCAAATGCTCCTTTTTGAAAATGTAATCCTCTTAAAACTCCTCGGTTTGAAAACGCTTCGTTATCTTGAACAAACTCAATTTCTTTGCCTGTTAGTTCATTAAACTTTTGTTTATTAAAAGTTTCAAAAAAATAACCTCTTTCGTCTCCAAAAATTGTTGGTTCTATAATAAAACAGTCTTTTAAGTTTGTTTCTGTAACTTGCATTAAATTCCTTCTAAATGTTTACCATAACCGCTTTTTAATAATGGTTCAGCTAATTTGTGTAGCTGTTCTTTAGTGATAAAACCACTTCTATAAGCAGCTTCTTCAATAGCACCAACTTTTAATCCTTGTCTTTCTTCTATTACTTGCACAAATTGAGATGCTTGCATTAAAGAATCAAAAGTTCCAGTATCTAACCAAGCAGTTCCTCTATCTAAAATACTCACATTTAACTTTCCTTTTTCTAAATATGATTTATTTATATCTGTAATTTCTAATTCTCCTCTATGACTTGGTTTAATGTTTTTTGCGATTTCTACAACGTCATTATCGTAAAAATAAATTCCAGGAACTGCATAATTTGATTTTGGTTTTTCTGGTTTTTCTTCAATTGAAATTGCGTTTCCGTTTTCATCAAATTCAACAACACCGTATCTTTCTGGATCATGAACATGATATGCATATACAATTCCACCATCTGGATTGTTGTTGGCTTTTAATAATGTTGCCAATCCTGTTCCGTAAAAAATATTATCTCCTAAAATCAATGCAACTTTATCATCTCCAATAAAATCTGCACCTAAAATAAATGCTTCAGCTAATCCGTTTGGATTCTCTTGAACTGTATATACAAAAGTACATCCGTATTTTTTTCCATCTCCTAACAATCTTTTAAATAGTGGTAAATCTTGAGGTGTAGAAATAATTAAAATCTCATTAATTCCTGCCGACATTAATGTTGATAATGGATAATAAATCATTGGTTTATCAAAAACAGGCATTAATTGCTTGCTAATTGCAAGTGTTATTGGATGCAATCTTGTTCCAGATCCGCCAGCTAAAATAATTCCTTTCATTATTTATTATATTTATTTAAATACCATTCAATGGTTTTTTTTATTCCCGTTTCAAAATTTTCTTCAGCAAGCCAACCCAATTCATTTTCAATTTTTGATGCATCAATTGCATATCTAAAATCGTGTCCTGGTCTGTCTTTTACAAAAGAAATTTGTTCTTTATAGGAAACTTTTTTTGGAGAAATTACATCTAATATTTCACATATTTTATCTGCGATATATAAATTATTTCGTTCGTTTTTTCCACCAATATTATAGGTTTCTCCTGCTTTTCCTTTTTGATATGTCAACTCAATTCCTTTACAGTGATCTAGCACAAACAACCAATCTCTTATGTTTTTTCCATCACCATAAATAGGAATATTTTCTCCAGAAATTGCTTTTCTGATAATTGTTGGGATCAACTTTTCGTCGTGTTGTTTTGGTCCGTAATTATTAGAACAATTTGTTGTAACAACATTCATTCCGTAAGTATGAAAATAACTTCTTACAATAAAATCGGACGCTGCTTTTGATGCGCTGTAAGGGCTATTTGGTGCGTATGGAGTTTCTTCTGTAAACAAACCTGTTGCTCCTAAAGTACCAAAAACTTCGTCTGTAGAAATATGATGAAAACGAGCGTTTTCAAACTCTTTTTTATACAAATTTGGTGCATCCATCCAGTAATCTTTTGCAACATCTAACAAATTAAATGTTCCGTTTATATTCGTCTGAATAAACGCATCTGGATTTTTAATTGAATTATCTACATGAGATTCTGCGGCAAAATGTATTACACCAGAAATAGTATATTTTTTAAATATTTTCTCAATAAAAATTCTATCACAAATATTTCCTTTTTCAAAAATATATCTTGAATGTGTTTTTAACTCTTTTAAGTTTTCTAAATCTCCCGCATACGTTAATGCATCTAAATTTACAACCTTAATATTTTTGTTTTTGTCTAAAAAATAAGGAATAAAATTAGCCCCAATAAAACCAGCTCCGCCTGTTATCAATATCGCTTTCATTAACTATTTTTTATAGTTGTTTAAATAAACATTTAACTGTTTTAATAGTAAAAATAACACCATTAAAACAACTCCTAAAAGTGCTATTTGAACTCCATAATTTTTATCAATCCCTTTTATTTCATAACCAATTGGCTGAAAATTAGAAATAACATTTAAAACTTCAGATTTTTCTGATTTATCTTCACTAATATCTTTTAAATCTTTATTTATTCTTCTATTAGTTTCAAATAATTCTAGTTCTTTGGTTGTGGTTTTTGTACCACCTAAATCGATACTTGTTCCTGTGTTTTCTTTTTTAGATTCTTCTACTAAAACGGTCATATAAACTCTTCTTAAAGAATCTATCTGAGTTAAATTTTGTCTTAAAAGCGAATCTGTTCTGTTAAGGTTTTCGTTTGTTAATCTTTTTACTTTATTGTAGAATTTATTGTTTACAACGGATGAAATAATAACTTCATCTAACTTAGAAAAAACGTTATTTTGTGTTGCAATAACATGAATATTATGAATTCTATAATCGTAATCTGTAAACGTGTTTTTAAACACATCAAACGAATAACTTTTTGCCGTAAGTGTATCAACAGATAAAATTAAATCATCATAAGATGTTAAAAGATCGTTTCCGTTTTTTATAGGATAAATTTCAAATTTTTTAAGTTTTGCTGCTATTTCAGCTGAAAGATTAAACGTTTTTGCTAAAGTAATTGTGTCTTTTTGCTTTACTAAATCGTTGTAATAATTTACATTATTATACAATTGTCTTGTGCTTTTAAAATTGGGCTGAACTTGCATGTCTGCACCAAAAGTTGGTGCTTTTTTTAACTGAAAAAAAGTTCCAATTACTCCACCAATTACTGCTGCTAATACAAGCTTTATTAGATTTGTTTTAACAAATAATAACAATAAAATTACTAGATGATAAATTCCTTTAAAAACTGTTGCAATAAAATTAAATAGATTAGAAAATCCTTTTCCAATAATAATAAATAACGATCCTAACTCTATTTCTTCTTTAGGTTGTGATTCTTTAGCCATTTTTTCTTGTTTAGTTAGTTGTATTTTTTAAAATATTTGTTCTAATATTTTTTGTGTAATTGCATAAGTTGGTGTTACACCAGACATTCCTAATCCGCCAGAAGCCAATGTTGCTCCAGTTTCTAAAGGATTATCAGACGCATAATATGCATAACGTACTTTTACGTTTTCTGATATATTTCCTCTAATTTTAGATGCAGCTTGAATTGCTTTTTGATAATGTGCTCCTTCCATTTCTAGTCCAATTACGTTCCAAGTAGAATCATGGAAGAATTTTAAAATGTCTTTATTTTGAAGCGATGTTCCTAAAACAGAAATCATTGCTCCGTCAAATGAACGCACTCCAAAACCTTCTAAATCTTCTTTAGTTAACTCATTTTTAAACGGATAATTGTCTGCTGTTCCTTCAAAAACGTGTGAAGACGGAATCATAATATCGCCTTTTCCTCCTTCTAAAATTCCTGCTTTTCCCATAATTGAAACAGATTCAACATCTAAATGTATTGTTGTGTTTTCTGTAATATATGGTTTTAACAACTCATCCATGGTTTCATATGCTTGTTCTCCAAAAGCATAATCCATTACAATTAATACAGGTTTTTTATTTTGTGAATTCTGTTTGATATAACTTGTTGTTGCAAAATCGATTTTTTCTGTATCAATTATTTGAACATTTATGTTTGTACCCGAAGTATCTTTTACATAAATCAACCCATTTTTAGAAGCGTAATTTTTAACTTTTACTTGAAATTCTTTACTGTTTTCGTTACTTAATAATCCAAATAGTTTAAAACCAACATTGTTTTTAGCTTCTGTAGGAATTGCACCTTGAGCATAAATCGAGTTCATAACACTGTGCATATTTGCACTAATAATATGAATTGGTCTTTCTAATAAATTATTTTCTTTAAGAATTTTTTTAATGTTATCTGCCCAAATTTCACCATAAATATGTTGTCCTATTTGTTCATTTAAAACCGAACTAAATGTTACAACTCTTTTTTTGTCTTCTACCGTTTCATTAATTGCTAATTGACCTAACCAATATATTAATTGAAAAAACCGATCTGGATTTTTCTCTGTAGAAAATGTGTTGTAAATTTTAGAAACTTCTTCATAAGTTCTTCCTAAAATAGTTCCTAAATGTGCAATGGTAACTTCTCTTTCATCTTTTGTAATTGATTTATCATACAGTACAATTTCTTTCAATGTTTTCCATTCCCTAATACAATCTGAACCTTCGTTTATTAAAACTTTTTCTTTAATCTTGTGAGATTCTATAAACAAAAAAGTTAAATGGGTTAAAATATCATAGATTTCTGATCTACCTCGAGTAATCTCAATATTCATTTGATCCTTGTCTATTCTATAACAATTTCTTCTTCTTTTTGCAGGAATAATTGCTTTAAAGTGCGAGTTTTTATATCCTTCGTCAGCTGTTAAATTGATAAATTGACACTCCTCAATTCCTTCTGGTAAGCGTTCAATAATATATATTAATCCATTTAATTCTACTTTTTCTTCTGCAATAGAACCATAAATTTCTGGTCTTAATTGCAATAACGATTTTCTTAATGTTTCACCAGAAACACCCATCGGTTTGTAAAAACCTCTACTAAATAAATGACGCATAGAAATGTATAATCTTTCTATAGCTCCTGTAGATTCTTGCGCTCTTGTTCTTTCTTTCATTCTAATTTTTTACTTTTTTCGTAATTCAAAGATACTAATTTAAATAGCTTACTTTTCGCCTGATAATATCTGATTATACTTTATTTTGTTCTTTAGTAATTTAACCGCTTCTAAAACCGTTTTATCTGATGCTATCTTACTTTGATAAACACCTTCTTGATAATAATATTGGTCTAAAATAATGTCTTTTAACTCGTTCTTTAAAAACTCTTTATTACTTGCTAAAGCATTTATTTTCTCTGTTTTTAATGTACTTAAGATTTGAGAATATTCTTTGCTTATTTTTTTATTTTGAGTAGCGGTTAACATCTCATATGATTTTTTAAACGAAGCTTCTTCTTTTGTTAAAAACGTGGTGTCTGTTTTTAAAAACGTTTGAAATTGTTTAAAGTTTTTATCTGTAAACTTAAAGTCTTTTGCTGCAGAAATTTTATTGTTTTTATTTCTAAAATTGATTGCAAAATCAAATAATGCTCTAGAACCTAGCAAAATTTTTGTTTCTTCTGATAAGGTTTCATTTTCTGTTGTAATATCTGGTATAATTCCGCCACCATCAAAAACTTTTCTTCCGTTTTCTGTTCTAAATTCATTGATTCCGGCATCAGAAAACTTCGGCACTTTTCCTGTTTTAAAATCTCTGTTTGCATAATCTAATTCTTGAATACATCGTCCGCTTGGCGTATAATATTTAGAAATAGTTACTTTTAATTGCGTTCCGTAACTCAATGTTCTGTAACGTTGCACTAATCCTTTTCCAAACGATCGTTTTCCCATTACAACTGCTCTGTCATAATCTTGCAAAGCGCCCGTTACAATTTCTGATGCTGATGCAGAACTTCCGTTTATTAAAACAACCATCGGAATTTCTAAATCTAACGGATTGTTTCTAGATAAATACGTATTGCTCCATTTTTTTACTTTCGCTTTTGTAGTGGTAATTACTTTTCCTTTTGGTAAAAAAAAGTTAGAAATGTTTACGGCTTCACCAAGCAATCCTCCAGGGTTTGAACGTAAATCTAAAATCAAACTTTTTATGCCTTCTTTTTTTAAACTTTCAAAGGCTTTTTTTATTTCTGAAGCAGCCTTTTCATTAAATCTTGTTAAAACAATATAACCTGTTTCATTGTCTATTTTTTTGTAAAACGGAACCGGATTTATTTCTATTTTTTCTCTTTTTAAATCAAATTTTAGTTTTTTTCCATTTCTTAAAACTTCAATAGAAATTTGACTATCAGGTATTCCAAGTAACAAACTAGAAGTATCTTCTTTTTCTAACTCTGCTAAAACCTGATTATCAATTTTTAAAATTATATCTCCAGATTTTAAACCTGCTTTGTCAGCTGCATATCCTTTATAAACACTAATTATTAAAGGGTTTTTACTCGCATAATGTATTGATGCTCCGATTCCGCCATATTCTCCTTCTCGTCTTATTTTAGCAGCTTCAACATCTTGTTCGTTAAAGTAATTTGTGTACGGATCTAAATCTTTTAACGTGTTTTTTAGAGCGCGAGTTGTTAATTCTGCCGGATTTATTTCATTCACATAATACATATTCAATTCTTTGAATAATGTGGTATAAATTTCTATCTGTTTTGCAACCTCAAAAAATTTTGATTGAAATGAAAACGAAACAAAAACAACTGCAATTAGTAAACCTGCAATCGTTTTATTTTTGATGCTTTTTTTCATCTTTAGTTCTTTTTAATTTGTTCTGTAAACAACTTTAAAAGCTGTTCCATTTTGATATCGATTTCTGCGTATGTGCTTTTTTCTTTACCAATATAAGAAATCATATACACATACGGTTGGTCAATTGTATTGTAAACAAGTTGTTTTTGCTTGCGATAGGTTTCTCTTAACAGTCTTTTTAAGTGATTTCTATCAACCGCTTTTTTAAAGTTTCTCTTAGGAACAGAAACGCCAACTTGAGCCGGATATTTTGAAGTATGTTCTGTTTGAATATAAACAAGCCTTAAAGGAAAACTCTTTACAGATTTTCCTTCTTTATATAATTTTCCAATGAGTGTTTTGCTTTTTAAGCGCTCTTGTTTTCCTAAAGTTTGCTTCATTACTACAAACTTACACAAAAGAGTTGCTTTTTTAAGTAAAAATTTAGACGATTCTTACCAAAGGTCTCGTTAAACACGTTGGTCCGCCGCCGCCTTTTACACTAATTTCGTTTCCTAAATACGTGGTAACTTTACATCCAGCTTTTTCGAGTAAGTTTTTAGTCTTCGGATTTCCATTAACCATTATACAATTTCTTGGCGAAATTGCCAACACATTACATCCCATAGAATCAAATTCTTCTTCCGGAACTTCAATCAATTCAAAACCTCTTTTTAACAATTCGTCTCTAAATCTTATTGGCATTAATGGAGAATATACAACTGCTAAATTTGCATCAATTGGACTTAAAATCGACATTAAATGAAACACGTCTTCTTTGCCTTTGTAATGTGGTAAATCTGCAACAATAACTTGAATTCCGTTTGGTTCTAATAAATTTTTTAGTTGCTTAATTCCTTCATCATTTGTTCTGTAAGTATGTCCAACTGCCAATGTATTTTTATCCAGCCAAGCAATATCGCCACCTTCTAAAGTTCCTGGTGATTTAATTTGCCCTAAAATCGTAATATTTTTTTGTTGATATTCTTGTAATTGAGCTTTTGGTTCATTAATTCTACCCTCTTTTCCCATATTACAAATAATAATTCCAAAATCTGTAGCAATTGATGCATCCCGGCAATAAATAGAATCCATTTTTACATTTTCGTTTGAAGGAAAATGACAAACCTCAACATTATTTTCTTTAAAAATAGCTTCAAATTTATCATATTCTTTCAATGCTAAACTAAAATCTGGTTGCGATAAATAATTCAATTCGTTCCATTGATTTTCTAACAATTCTTCTGATTGAAAAGCATCTTTTGCTGATTTTATATAAACTTTCTCTAATTTTAAATATTCTGAGTGATGTGTTTTGCTCATTTTTCTTTTGTTTTATTCCATTGCATTAGTGCGTAAAATGGTATTCCAAGCAATAATAGTAAAAATCCGTAAAAAACAACATCTGCGCCAGAACCATAAATTGCCCAAACCGAATATGAAAATCCTAATAAGCCGAGTACAAAGGTTTTAATGATGCTATTTAAATGAATTTTCCTTTCGATTAAAATAATAATATATGCTGCTGAAACAAACAAATACGGCACCAAACATGTTAAAACAGTTAGGTTTACCATAAATGTAAATTGATCTACCAAACTTTCGGAAAAGTTCATTAGCATAACAATTGAACTTAAAACACTTCCAATTATTAAACCCAAAACTGGTGCGCCATTTTTGTTTTCTTTTTTAAATATTCTTGGAAACATTTTGTCTTTTGCGGCAGCCATCGGAATTTGAGCAACAATTAAAATCCAACCATTTAATGCGCCAATTCCAGATATTGCTGCTCCGGCTGCAACAAAATAACCAGCATATTCTCCGCCAATTATTTTTCCTGCTTCAGCAAAAGGTGCAGCAGAATCTTTTAAAACATCTGTCGGTAAAATTCCAAATAAAACAATCGTTCCAAAAATATAAATGCATGTGGTAATTATAGTTCCTAACATGGTTGCTTTTGAAACATTTTTCGCTGGATCTTTAACGTTTTCTGCAGGAATACTGGCACATTCAATTCCTAAAAAAGCATATAAGGTTAATGCCGCCACAACAGGGAAAGTGGCAAAATTACTTTCGCCTGTTAAATTAAAATCTGGAAAATTATCTAAGCTAAAAAAGAATCCTCCAATTATAATTATAAAAACCAACGGCAATAATTTTAAAATTGTGGTTACTACTTGAACTTTACCAGAAGTTTTTACACCTTTTGAATTGACCCAAGTAAAAAACCAAATCATGCTTAAACCAATGATAACAGCCAACATAGAATTGGTTTCTAAAATTGGGAAGAAAAAACTCAACGCACCAATAATTGCAATAGCAATTGCTGCGTTGCTTATCCAACAAGAAATCCAATAACCCCAAGCAACTAAAAACCCAATAAAATCTCCAAAACCTTCTTTAGAATACGTGTATGGTCCGCCACTTTTATTGACAATTATTTTGCTAAGATTGCTGAATATTTTTGCTAAAATGATGGCTCCAGTTGCCGTAAATAGCCAACCTAACAAACTAATACCTCCGTATTCTGCAAGTGAAGCTGGTAATAAAAAAATTCCTGCTCCAATCATATTTCCAACTACTAATGAAGTTGTGGTTATTAATCCAATTTTTTTCTGATTAGAACTCATATTTTGTGTATTTTTAGAAGCAATTCTCGAAGATACAATTATTTAATAAACAAAAAATGAAGTTCAACATCGACTCAGATATTAAAAAAGCAGAAACATTACCTGCATCATTTTATAAAGATACTGCTGTTTTTGAAGCGTTAAAAGAACGTGTTTTTTTAAAATCTTGGCAATGGGTTGGAGATGAAAATTTAGTTCCTTTTGCACAATCTGTGCATCCATTTGTGTTATTAGATGGTTATTTAACGGAACCTTTAGTGTTGACAAAAAACAAAAATGAAGAAATAAATTGTTTGACAAATGTCTGTACACACAGAGGAAATTTAGTGGCGTTAAATTCTGGTAAATCAAGAAAATTAACGTGTTTTTATCACGGAAGAAGATTTAATTTAAATGGAGAATTTGAACATATGCCAGAATTTGAACAAACAGAAAATTTTCCTAGACCTTGTGATAATTTGCACAAGTTTCCATTAAAAAAATGGAATCAATTTTTATTTGCTGGTTTAAATCCTGTTTTTGATTTTCAGCAAGTCATTGACATCATGAACAAACGTGTTGGTTTTTTACCTTTAGATGATTTTTCTCTAGATAATTCGCTTTCTAAAGAATATTTAGTTCACGCTAATTGGGCGTTGTATTGCGATAATTATTTAGAAGGTTTTCATGTTCCTTTTGTACATCCAGATTTGAATGATGTGTTAGATTATGGAAGTTATCAAACAGAAATTTATGACTATTGCAATTTGCAAATAGGTTATACAGACGATGCAACCGAAGTTTTTGATTTACCAAAAGATCACATCGATTATGGTAAAAATGTAGCCGCTTATTATTATTGGGTTTTCCCAAATATGATGTTTAATTTTTATCCTTGGGGTTTATCAATAAACATTGTAAAACCGTTAGATTTAAACAGAACAAAAGTCTCTTTTATTTCTTATGTTTTAGATCCATCAAAATTAAATAAGGGCGCAAGTGGAGATATTGATAAAGTACAACGAGAAGATGAATTCGTTGTAGAACATGTTCAAAAAGGGTTAAAATCTTCATTTTATAAAGCAGGTCGATTTTCTCCAACAAGAGAACAAGGTGTTCATCATTTTCATAGATTGTTAGCACAATTTCTAAATGACTAAAAAATTAAGTTAATCCATTTCTATATCAGAAGTAATATTTACTTTTGATACTTCAAATCAATAAAATTATAATGAAACCAGATTTATTTCAAGCTCCAGATTATTATCAATTAGATGATTTATTAACCGAAGAGCACAAATTAGTAAGAGACGCAGCAAGAGAATGGGTAAAAAGAGAAGTTTCTCCAATTATTGAAGATTATGCTCAAAAAGCAGAATTTCCAAAACAAATCATCAATGGTTTGGCAGAAATTGGCGCTTTTGGTCCGTATATTCCTTCAGCATATGGCGGAGCAGGATTGGATCAAATTTCTTACGGATTAATTATGCAAGAAATTGAGCGTGGAGATTCTGGGGTTCGTTCTACCGCATCTGTACAATCATCATTAGTGATGTATCCAATTTGGAAATATGGTAACGAAGAACAGCGTCAAAAATATTTACCAAAATTAGCTTCTGGTGAATGGATTGGTTGTTTTGGATTGACAGAACCAAATCACGGGTCTAATCCAAGCGGAATGGAAACAAAGTTTAAAGATATGGGAGATCATTATCTATTAAACGGAGCAAAAATGTGGATTTCGAATGCGCCTTTTGCACAAGTTGCTGTGGTTTGGGCAAAAAATGAAGAAGGAAGAATTCATGGATTAATTGTTGAGCGCGGAATGGAAGGTTTTTCTACGCCCGAAACACATAATAAATGGTCATTAAGAGCATCATCAACTGGAGAATTAATTTTTGATAATGTAAAAGTTCCGAAAGAAAATTTATTGCCAAATAAATCAGGATTAGGTGCACCGTTAGGTTGTTTAGATTCTGCTCGATACGGAATCGCTTGGGGAGCAATTGGAGCAGCAATGGATTGTTATGATACAGCTTTACGCTATTCTAAAGAACGTATTCAGTTTGGAAAACCAATTGGACAGTTTCAATTACAACAAAAAAAATTAGCCGAAATGATTACAGAAATTACCAAAGCACAATTGTTAACTTGGCGTTTGGGAGTTTTACGTAACGAAGACAAAGCAACTTCTGCACAAATTTCTATGGCAAAACGAAATAATGTAGATATGGCAATAAATATTGCTAGAGAAGCAAGACAAATGTTAGGCGGAATGGGAATTACTGGCGAGTATTCAATTATGCGTCATTCTATGAATTTAGAAAGTGTAATTACCTATGAAGGAACACACGATATTCACTTGCTAATTACTGGTTTAGATATTACTGGATTAAATGCTTTTAAATAAGAGTCTCAGACTCTTTTGTCAGCTTACTCTTGAGTAGAATAATAAATAAAGAAGAGCGGATTTAAATCCGCTCTTCTTTATTTATCTTGTTATAGATTGTTTATTAATTTTTTAAAATTACCTCTCTTTATCTTCTCCGCTTTCAATTATATTTCCCGAATTTATAATTGAAGTAAAAAGGAAAATTTCTGAATTATCTACATTTAGGCATTCAACAAAATGATTAATTAAACTTCTTTGTGTTTTTTTAATGTCTTTTTTCCACTTTGAGGGTAAAAATAAATTAATCATAATTTCGTATTGTTTACCAACTTGCATTTTACTCTGTTGTACCGACAAACAAATTTCTTTTTCATCAACCTGTATGTCATTAGACCAAAGTTTTATTACTTTTTGAAGCTTGGTATAAGACATTTGTTTTTTCTTTATTAAACAGTTTATAATAAGCATAGAAACAAGTTTTTAAGTCTCAAAAAAGTCTTTCCATTACCAATTAAAGTTTTAAATACATGAAGACAAATTTTTTGCAAAAAACACCTTTGTAGATAACAGAAAGATTTAGATAAATACTTAATTAGTATTTTATTCTTTTTTGAGTATAAATTTTAATTTTATTTTTCCAAACCACTCTGGTTTTTTACCATTTGGGTAAGTTTCATCAAACATTACCAACTCTAAAATCTCATTAGAATAATCTAGAGTATAAAATTGTTTTCCATTTTCAAAACCTGGTACTTTGGCAATATCTGCTGTTGTGGTAATAATGTTATCTTTTAAAATATAGTTTCCTGTATTAAAAACTATACTTTTAAATGCATATTCTATTTCCTTTAAATCAGGTTTTGAAAGATTTATAAATGGTTTTCGTTTTTGCATTCTTGGACTATACATAACAGCGTAATTATTTTCTGAAAATAAAAACCTACCGTGGTCTTCATCTTTCGCTACATATGTTGTGTCTGAATATTGATATTGGATTTCTAGAACTTTCCAAGAACCAACTAACTTTCGTTTTTGCTTAACAACATCTATAGAGTCCATAAATTTTATGAGAGTGTCTTTTTTATAATTTTTAGCCATATCATAAGCAGAATATAGGTTGTTTTCTAGTGCTTTTAGATGATGATCTACTCCGTTTTTAATAAGTAATTTAAAAAAATCATCATTATTGTAAAATATTGCCCAATGAATTGCTGCTGCATTATTAATTATGTCTTTGTGATTTATTTTTGCTCCACTATTAATAAGTTTTTTACCTATTGATATGTTTCCTCCAACAGCTGCACCTATTAAAGGAGTTAACTGATATTTTTTATCTGTTTTATTGGCGTCAGCACCAAATTGTAGAAGCAAATTAACAACTTCTATATGACCGAATCTAGAAGCCCAGGTTAGAGGTGTTTGCCCAACTCTATTTGTGTAATTAACATCGGCACCTTTACTAACTAAAAAATCAACCATACTTTTGTTTCCTGTTTGAGACACGAGTTGTAATACAGGAGTTCCTATCTCATCTTTCAAGTTGGGCGAAACACCTTTCTTTAGTAGCTTATTTAGGTCTTTTAAATTTTTTTCCTTTAATGCTTTAATAAATTTTACTTCATTTTTGGAAAGTGTTCTTGCTATTTTTGAGGATCTAAATACATTAGCAACAGAATCTTTGTGCCATAATCTTAATGCAACATCTACAGCTGTTCCATGTTTGCTTTTAAGACTAAGATCCGTGCCTTTTTTGATTAATAAATTCATAATATCAACATAACCATAAAAAGTTGCCCAATTTAAAGCATGATCTTTATTAATATCTAATTGATTTATATTTGCTTTGTTTTCTATTAAGAGTTTACATAAGTCTAAATTTCCTGTAGAAGCTGCGTACATTAAAGGTGTTCCTCTAAGTCCATTTTTTTCTTGTAAGTTAATTTTAGCTCCTTTTTTTAGTAAAGTTTTTACTAATTCTATTTTTTTATTTGAAATAGCTCTTATTAGTGCTGTTTTTCCATTTTCATCAAATACATCTATATTATTAGATGGTTGTTGTGCCAATAAATATCCAGTATTGATAAAGCAAAGAAAAATTAATATATAGTTCGTTAATTTCATTATTTGTTTTTTTATTGATTGCTTTATTTCTAATTCTTCTTAAAAAGACTGTAGTCCTTGCCACCTTGATTTACAACCATCTTTTTATCTTTTAATATAAACGTAAAATAAATTTCTGCTTGTTCAAATCTAAATTTATGTGGTTCATAAGCTTCAACAACAAATTCTGGTTGACCTTCTGCTTTAATAACTAACTCATTGTTTTTTTTAGTAACACTAACCTTAAGTGGAAATTCTGTACCAGAGTAAATACCTAGATAAGCATCTAAATCCTTACTCTTTACTTCAATTGCTTTTTTAAACTCAGGAATTGAAAACTCTTTCTCAAAATACAAACCAGCCGCATTAACAAGTATTTTACTAATTGGGTAAATATTGCCATTTGTAGATAAAGCAATACTAATTTTTTCCTTTGGAAAAAATATAACTACAGATTGAAAAGCATCTATACTGCCTTCGTGTCCGTAAACTACATAATTATGATAAGGAAATTGAAACAACCCCATTCCAATGCCATTAATAATTGTTGTCATTTTTTGCAAAGATGATTTTGAAACCAAACTCTTCTCGAATAAGTGATAATAAAAATTATTTAAATCTGTTGGTGTAGATGCAATAGAACCGGCTCCAAGAGGAATGCTATAATGCGTTTCTTTGTCTGCAATCCATTTTCCTGATAAATTATTATAAGACTGCGCTTCATTTGCTGTTTCTTTAATTAAACTCCCAAAAGAAGTATTCTTTAAATTACATTTTTTTATTATTCTTTTTTCTAATATTGATTTAAAATCTATTCCGTCAATTTTTTCTGAAATTATAGAAAGTAAAATATAATTTGTATTTGAGTATTCTGTTTTTTCATTTGGTTGAAATATATTTTTTTGCTTTTTAATTTTTTCTAATAGCTCTTCTCTTGTGTGAGGTTTATCTCGCCATGTATCAAAATTGTCAATTCTTGTAAAGTTTAACAACCCGCTTCTGTGTTGAAGTAAATTTTCTATTGTAATTATTTTAGCATTAGGTATTTTTGGAAAAAATTTTGAAAGTTTTGTATTTAAAGTTAGTTTTCCTTCATCAACCATTTGCATAATAATAGCAGCAGTAAATGTTTTGGAAATTGAACCAATTCTAAATTTTGTCTTCTTATTATTCTCGCTTTGATGTTTTAAATTACTAAACCCATAAGGTTTTTGATAAATTTCTTTACCATTTTTAAAGACAGAAATGCTTCCCATTCCCTTATCATTAGATTCGATAACATCTAAAAAAACATCCATCTTTTTAGAATCAAATGTTTGGGAACAAAAAGGAAGCATTGGTAATAATAATAAAGACACTAATAGTTTAAGTCTCATAACTTTTAAAAATTTGAATGACACAAAGGTTCTTTTTTTTATCAATAAATTATCTGAAATAACACGGTAAAGTGTTAATAAAAATAATTCTTAACTTTTTATTTAATAAGGTTTTGCTATGTACGTTTTTCCAGATTCTAAACTTTTGGGGTTTGCATCTGTATTCTTAAATGTTACAGGAACAGAACCATACACATACTCAATTCCTGTTGAAGTTGTTACTACAAAATGTAAATGAGGATAACCTGCCAAACCTGTAGCGCCACTCATCCCTAATATTTGTCCTTTATATACACTATCACCAACTTTAACTAAAGCTCCGTTTTTTGTTAAGTGCATATATTGAACAAAAACATCACCGTATTTTACAATAATTAAATTATTTGGAAACTGATAATCAATACCACTTTCTTCTACATAAACAACTTCGCCATTTGTACTTGAGGTAATTATTGAACCTATAGGCATATTAAAATCTATTGCAAACTGATCTGGTTTTCCAGAATGATGATAAGAACCTGTACATGGTCCCAAACCAATTTGATAAGATTTGCCTATTGGATAAGGCAATACATAATTAGAAGTTGACCATTCTGGGAAAGTTGCACTTGAACATTCGTACGTTTCTATTACCTCACTTGTATCGTTGGGTAAATTATCTGTTTTTGAACACGAAACAACTGCGATAACTAAAAGAAAGAATAGTTTTTTCATAAAACACTATTTTAATTTTAGTGCAAATATTTACTATTGTCATAAAAAAAACTACATATTAAAAACCTTTTAAGTAAGTAATAATTATTGCTTACTTTTTATTGTTTTTTCTGTACTGTGAAGGTGTTGTGTTCGTAAACTTTGAAAAGGCCTTATAAAATGTCACTTTATTGTTAAACCCAGAATCTTGTGCAATTGCCTCTATCTTATAATTAACATGTGAAGGTGCAGTTAATAATTTTTTTGAATATTCAACTCTATGTCTATTAACAAAATCGTTAAAGTTTTCTTTTACTAACTCAGACAACGTTTGTGAAATATGTTGAGGTTTTATATCTAGTTTTGAAGATAAAATATCTAAACTCAATTTGTTGTTTAAAAATATTTCTCCTGTTAAGAGTTCATTCTCTATCTGAGAATAAATAATCTTCATACTCTTCTCGTCTAAATAAGATCCTTGGTATTTTTCTTTAATTGTTCTAAAGAATTTTGGATCTACAAATAAAATAACTCCAATAATAAAGACAAAAATGATTGAAATAACATAATACAATGAAAAATCTCTCCAAGAATTAGCAAATAAGATTAATAATGTAATAACAATAGTTGTAATAACATAAATAATTGTGATTCCTCCTAAATAAAACTTCTGATTAATACTAATTTGGCTCTTAGAACTCCATAAAATTTTAAACAACAAAAATGCATATGTAATTTGATGTATTGCTTTATAAAAGTTGATAAATAAAATGCGGTTATAAAAAACTTCAGGGATATTAAAATAAGCAATCCTTTCCTCATCTGGCATTATAATAATGTCAAACATATAAATATTAAGAACCAACAATGGTAAAAAATGCCAAAAATCTTTTAATTCTATTCGTTTTTTATTATCAGTAATAGATTTAAAATGAAACCATAATAGCGGACCATATAAAACACCTATTGAAAAATAAAACCGTCCATGAAATTCAGGATAAAAGTTAAAAATAATAGTTGTTCCGTAAATAAAATTGAGTATCTCATAAGTAAATAACAAAAAATAAAGTGCTAGCGCTTTATTCTTTAGTTTATTCTCTTTAAAAAATAATCCTCCAGAAATAAATAGCGTTAATAATGCTTGGAAAAATAAAAAAAGCTTCACTTAAAATTTGTTTTTATTGATTCAAAAATTATTTTCTATATAATAATAAGGTTTTCTAAATTTCTGTGTTTAGCAAATCTCCTGTTAATTGTAACAATTCTAATTCAATTAGTTTTGCATCGTATTTTGTGTTGTTATAAGACGTTTTACTGTTAATTAAATTAATTTGTGCTTGTCTAAATTCAATCGAAGTAACTTGTCCTAAATTGTAACGTTCTTTTGTTCTATCAAAGTTATTTTGACTCGAAACTACATTTTGTTCTTGCGCTTTTAAAACAAACAATTTGTTGTTATATAAAGACCAAGTATTTTTTAAATTGTTCTCTAAAGTTTCATTTTGTTGTTGCAATAAAATCTGTTGATTTTCTAATGCAATTTTAGAGTTTTCAACTCTTGTTTTTGTGCTTCCTCCGTCAAAAATATTCCAGGTTAGATTTAATCCTGCATTTAATCCGTTAGAATTTGATGCAGCAGAAAAAGAGGTAGATGGATTTTCACTTTTATTCCATCCATAAGAAGTTGATAAACCAACTTTAGGCAAAAAACTTGCTTTGTTTATTTTGATATTAAACTCGCTAATTGCAAGGTTTTTTTCTGTCTTTTTTAATAAAACATTATTTGCTTTTGCTTTGTTTAACAATTCATCAAAATTTAAAATTGGATTAAAAGTAACATCAGTTTCTACATCGTAATTAATTTCTTTTTGTTTACCTAACACAATATTTAAACTTCGTTTTGCATTCAAATATTGTTGCTTAGAATTGATGAGCGCAATGCTATCGTTATTAACATCAACCTCGGCGTTTAACAATTCTAATTTTGTAGATTGCCCAAATTCATGTTTGTATTTTGCTCTTTCTAATCGACGTTTAGAAATGTTTAAAGCTTCTTTTAAATTGTTGTTATTTTCTGACAATCTAGCAATTTGAAAATACAACGTAAATAACTGTAAATACGTGTTTTCTATCGTTTCTTTTGCTTGTAATTCTGATAAATTGTACGTTTCTTTTAATACTTCGTAATTGTATTTTCTTCCTAAACCATCAAAGATTGTATAGTTTACATTTAAAGATGCGTTGTACGATTTAGTAACTGCTCCATCAACCGTTGTAACGGTATTGTCTTGTCTTGTAATTTCTTGATTATCTCTTCTATAATTTGCTCCAGAAGAAGCCGAAACAGTTGGTAAAAATTTAGAGTTTAAAACGTTTTTATTGTTGTTGGCAATTGCAATATTATTGTTGGCAATTTTAATTCCGTAGTTATTTTCTAAAGTTATTTTTAACGCTTCTTTTTTGGTTAAAATCTCTTGTGCTGTTGCTTGAAATGAAAGCGAAACAATTAAAATGATTGTATATATATTATTCTTCATCATGTCCAAATTTAGATTCAATAATAGCTCTTTCTACTTCTTCTTGCGTTACATCTTCTCCTGTATTTAACCACTTAATGCCTACTTTTATCTTATTAGAAACAGACAACAATAATGGTAATAAAACTAGGGTTAAAATAGTTGCAACTGCAATTCCGTAAGAAATTGAAATTGCCATTGGTTTTAAAAATTGCGCTTGTCTACTTTTTTCTAGTAATAACGGAGCTAAACCTGCAACCGTTGTTAAAGAAGTTAATACAATGGCTCTAAAACGAGATTTTCCTGCTTGAATTAACGCTTCATCGTATTTCATTCCTTCTTTTAAATACGTATTAAATTTTCCAATTAAAACCAGTCCGTCGTTAACCATAATACCAATCAAAGCAATAATTCCTAACCAAGATAAAATACCAATGGCAAAATTGTGGAAATAATGTCCCCAAACAACTCCAATCATACTAAAAGGAATTAATAAAATCAATAAAATTGGTTGGCTATACGATCTAAATGTAAACGCAATTACAATATAAATTAAGATTAAAATAATTGGCCCAACAATTTTTACAGAATCTGTTGTCTTTTTTGCTTCTCTATTTTGTCCTTCATACAATGGCGTTACAGTAGTGTATTTAGAAATAATTTCTGGCATAACCCGTGTTTTGATATCTTCTAAAATATCTGTTGCGCTTTCTCCAGGCAATTTTGTATCTGCTGTAATCTGAATTTCTCTTTTTCCACTTAAATGATTGATGGCAATATCTCCTCGTTCTATTTCATACGTTGCAATTTCTGAAAAAGGAACTCTTTCGTTTGTTGGAGTTACAATACGCATATCGTCTAAATTCTTGATAGAAGATCTGTCTTTTTTGTTGTAACGAACCCAAACTTTTATTTCGTCTTGTCCTCTTTGAAAACGTTGTGCTTGAGAACCAAAAAATGCAAAACGCACTTGACTCATAACCGATTGTAGGTTTAATCCTAAAAGATATGCATCGTCTTTTAATTTGATACGAACTTCTTTTATTCCTGCCGGATCATTATCAGAAATATCTTTTAATAATGTATTTTTTTCTAACTCTGCTTTCAGCAATTCTTTTGCTGCTTTTAATTCAGAAATATTGTTTCCAAGTAAAGAAACGGCAATTGGACTTCCTCCAAAATTTCCTCCAGAACCAAAAGTTAGACTTTCTGCGCTGTATATTTTTCCAACTTTTTCTCTTATTGCATTTGTAATTTCTGGTGATGAAAATTCTCTAGATTCACCAGGTAACAAATTTATTGTTAAAGTTGCGTTTGCAGTTCCTGGACCAACTCTTTTAATTACGTTTTCTATAACTCTAATATTGCCGGTTTGTTTTTCTGTAAACTCATCACTTACTAACCAAACCTTATCTTCGATTACAGAAATAATAGAATCTGTAATTTTATCATTTGTTCCTTGTGGCATTTTTAAGGTAACCTGAATTCGATCACTTGCAATAGATGGGAAAAACGAAGTTCTTACTGTTCCACCACCAATAGCTCCAAAACTTAGTGTTAATAATGCAATTGGAATTGCAAATGAAAACATTTTGTTTTTTAAGGAAAAGCGTAAAAAAGGTACAAAGAGTGTATCTCTAACAAAAACTAATAATGCATCTGCTTTTTTATTAATTTTAGTAAAACCTGCTTCAATTTTCTTAAAAAGCTTTTCTAAAAAAGTTTGTTCTTTTAACTCTCCTTGTTCTTCTTTTTTTCTAGAAAGCGCTTTTGAATGTGCAATATGCGCTGGTAATATTATTAAAGCTTCTATTAACGACACACTTAATGTTAGTATCACAACTGTAGAAACTTCTCCAAAAAAACTACCAATTCTACCATCAACAAAAAAGAAGGTAGAAAAAGCAATAATTGTAGTTAAAATTGCTGAAACAATTGGAGGAATAACTTCCATAGTTCCGTCTATTGCAGCATTAATTTTAGATTTTCCTAAATCGTAATAATGATGGTAAATGTTTTCTCCAATTACAATGGCATCGTCCACCAAAATACCAATAACGATAATCATCCCAAAAAGCGATAAAACATTGATGGTAACGCCTAATTGAGCGGCAAAAATAAACATTCCTAAGAAAGAAATTGGCAATCCAAATGCAACCCAAAAAGCCAATCTGGCATTTAAAAATAATGCTAAGAAAAACAGTACAAGCAGTATTCCCATTAGACCATTTTCAAACAATAACTGCGTTCTTTGGTTTAATGTTATAGATGCATCACTAGAAATATTTAGCGTAACATTACTGTTTTCTTGATTAAATTTATAGATGTATTCTTTAATTTTTTCTGCCGAAGAAATTAAATCTTCATTATTTGTATTGCTAACAGTTACATTAATTGCAACGTCTCCGTTATAATAAAGTCTATCTGGATTTTCTGACCAAGAATCTCTTACTTCTGCAACATCTTTTAGTCTGATAATATTACCAGCTGTTGTAGTTCTAACAATTAAATTTTGTAATTCTACACCGTAATAAGATCTATTTCTAGCTCTAATTAAATAATCTTCTTCATCGGTTTTTATGTTTCCTCCTGTAATTAAAAGATTGGTGTTTCTAACAGCCGCTGTTACTTCTGCAATAGATAGTTTATACGCTCTTAAATCGTTTTCTCGAACAGAAATTTCTATTTCTTCATCCGGAAAACCAGATAATGCAACTTGAGAAATTCCTTCAAAACTTCTTAAATCGTTTTCAATTTTTCTTGCATAATCTTTTAAGGATTTTAAAGACAAACCTTCACCACTTATAGAAAAACTTATCGTTGGTCTTGTACTTTCTACTTTTGCAATTACTGGTGGCTCCATTCCAGATGGGAAAGACGGAACTCTATCAACAGCATTTTTAACATCCGATAAAACAATATCAATATTTTTACCTTTTACAACCTCTACATTTACCGAAGCAGAATTTTCTCTAGAAACAGAAGTTACTCTTTCTACACCAACAATTCCTTTTAAATTATCTTCAATTTTTAAAACAACTCCTTCTTCAATTTCTTCTGGAGAAGCTCCTGGATAGGTAAGGTTGATGCTAATTAATTGTGAATCTACTAAAGGAAAGAATGAAGATTTCATTCCTGAAATACCAATAATTCCAAAAGCTACAAATGCAATAATAAAGACATTTACAGCTACAGGGTATTTGATGAAATATGTAATTATTTTTTTCATCCTTTAGTTCTTTTTTTGAATTTTAACAACCATTCCGTCAAAAGCTCCAGGAACAGATTGTGTTAAAACCGAAGTGTTATTTTCTATACCTTTAACAACTACAGTTTCTGCGTTAAAATACACTGGGTTTACTTTTATAAGTTTTAAAATAGTGTCTTTTACAGTATAAACACTATTGTTATTTATCAATAATTTTCTAGAAATTTCAAAAGCTTTTTTTTCTGATTTTGCTACCACATTTGCTTCTAAATACATTCCGTCTTTTAAGTCTTTATGAGCAACTTCTATAAATACTTTAATAGTTTGAGAAGCTAAATCGACTTTACCGTTAACACGAATTACTTTTCCGGTATATGTTTTTGTTCTTTCTAAGTTTGTTAGAGAAACACTATTGCCAATTTTAAGTAAATCTGCAAAACCAGCATTGATAGAAACTTCCATTTCAAAAATGGATGGATCTATAAATTCACCTAATTTTTGACCTGCTCTAACCAACGATCCATCTGTAACAAAAGCTTCTGTTAAAATTCCGTTGTACGGTGCTTTTATTGTGTATTTATTTAATTTAACTTCTGAGTTTTTTACATTAAAATAACTGGTTGTTATTCCTTTACCAGACACAAAATACTTTTCTTTATCAGTAGAAAAATTTGGCAGCTCTGGAGTTGATTTATGAATATCAAAATTATTTAAATAGGTTTGCCATTTATTAAATTCTTTTGGAAAATCCAATCTAATATCTGGCATTATTGCTGTGATAAGATTAATTAAGTTACTTTTTTGAGATTGTAAACTTGCATAAAACTCATCGCTATTTATACTTAAGAGTGTTTCATTTTCAGAAAATTTTACTCCTGCTTTAAATTCTTTTTTTGTTGTGTGTAATACACCTTGAACTTCAGAAAACAATTCAATTTTATGTTTAGCAACTAAATTACCGCTTGCTTTAATTACAATAGGAATTTCTTTATTTGTTACTTTTTCTACAAAAACAGTTTTAACCGTTTTGCTATATTTTGGTTTTGGTTTTTGCTTGGTATCAACCATGTATTTTGCTATAAATAGTGCTGAAACAATTAATAATACACCAAATACTGAAAGTATAATTTTTCTCATGCTAAATAGTTATAAAGTCTGCAAAGTTAATCTAAAATTATTTTTTCCCTTTTTAGATTTCTTTTTACAAAAATACAGTTAGTTGCAACGGCAACTTTTTAGTGTTTAGTTAAAGATTCGTTAAAACAAATAAGCCGCTTTTAGAGCGGCTTACTTTGGTTTTAAAAGGTAATTATTTAATTAACTGAACAACCATCACTTTCTTTTTTGATGCCTAATTTTACAAGAATCGTTTCTAATAAACACCATTTTGTAAAAGCAGATTGAATTAAATTAAATCCAATAAATACGGTGAACCACATCCAATTTTGGTTTACGTATACAGTAAGCACAACGCTTAATAATACCATAACACCAACAATAACTCTAAAATATTTGTTTAACATTTTGTTTAATTTTTACGTTTATATACTTTTTTCGATAGGCACAACAATCGCTTTTATAGGATTGTTGGTTTCTAAATTTATATTGAACTCTTTTATCAATTCAAAAAGTGTATCAATTTTTTCTTCGTTTGTAAATGAAAAAAACATCGTAGATTCATTACTGGATTTTGCGCCAGAAAACCAATTAGAAGCCACTAAAACAGAGGCACTATTTTTATGTCCATCGATATCAGATTCACTAAAATTTTCAATCTCTGCTTTCTTAAAAAGTTGAATCACTTCTTTATGAAATGCTTCTACAACTGTTACAATTACTAATTTCATTTTTTATCGTTTTAATGTTTGTTCGAGGCTTTAAACTGCGTTTAATCAAACAAATTATTTATAATTTTTCTTCTCAATCATATAATACACCAATGGCACAACCAATAAAGTAAGTACTGTAGAAACAATTGTTCCGCCCATTAATGAAATGGCTAATCCTTGAAAAATTGGATCAAATAAAATAACAAATGCTCCAATTACAACAGTTCCTGCTGTTAATAAAATTGGTGTGGTTCTAACAGCACCTGCTTCAATTGCCGCTTGTTTTAACGGAACTCCTTCTGCTGTTCTTAGGTTGATAAAATCAATTAATAAAACTGAGTTTCGAACCATAATTCCGGCTAAAGCAATCATTCCAATAAAAGATGTAGCGGTAAAAAACGCACCCATCAACCAGTGTCCTAAAATAATTCCGATTAACGATAAAGGGATTGCAACCATCATTACAATTGGTGCTTTAAAGTTTTGAAACCAGCCAACAATTAATATATATATCAAAATAATAGCTCCTAAAAAAGCGATTCCTAAATCTCTAAAAACTTCTAAAGTTATTTGCCATTCTCCGTCCCATTTCACGGTGTAATTATCTTCAAAATCTGGCTGACCTAAATACATTTCGTTTAGTTCGTATCCTTTAGGCAACGGAATTTCTTTCAATTTCTTTTCCATTCCTAAAATTGCGTACGCCGGACTTTCTAATTCTCCTGCCATATCTGCCAACACATACACAACTCGTTTTTGATTTTTACGATAAATACTTTTTGCTGTTATGGTTTCTTTAATTTCTACCATATCTGCAATCGGAACCATGGTTCCTAATTTTGATTTAATTTTTAGTTGAGAAATATCACTAATCGTAGATTTTTCTTTTTCATCTAAAGCCAATACCAAACCAACTTGATTTACAGCATTTTCATCATACAACGTAGTAATTGCATTGTTTGATAGTGCCATATTCATTGTATAAGCAATTTGTTGTGGCGCAACTCCATACAACATTGCTTTTTCTTTGTTGATGTTAAATTGATACTCTTTTTGATCAGCTTCTACCATCCAATCTACATCTACAACATCATCTGTATTTCTTAAAATAGTTTGCAATTGATCTGCGATTGCAATTTGTTGATTGTAATCTGGCCCGTACACTTCTGCAACAATGGTTGATAAAACTGGTGGTCCAGGTGGCACTTCAACCAATTTTACATTGGCATTGTATTTTGCTGCTATTTTTTGAATTTCTGGTCGTAATAATTTTGCAATTCCGTGACTTTGAATTGATCGTTCACCTTTATCAATTAAATTTACTTGAATATCTGCTGTATTGCTTCCTCCACGTAAATCATAATGACGTACCAAACCGTTAAAAGTAATTGGTGCAGATGTTCCTATATAATTCTGATAATTTACTATTTCTGGTCTCGTAGCTAAATATTGAGCAATTTCTTGTGTTACAACCGCAGTTCTTTCTAAAGTTGTTCCTTCTGGCATATCTATAACCACTTGAAACTCGTTTTTGTTATCAAAAGGCAACATTTTTACAGCTACAGAATTGGTAAAAAACAGCATCATTGTTCCTAACAATACAACAAAAGTACCTCCTAAAAACAACCATCTTTTTTTGCTGTTTTCTAATAACGGACGTTCAAATTTGTTGTAAACTTTATAAATAAACGTTTCTTCTAAAGGTTTTTCTACCTTTTCAGCGTGTCCTTTCTTGTCTTTTTCTCTTAAGAAAATATATCCTAAATACGGAGTTATCGTTAAGGCAACAAACAATGATAATATCATCGCAATGGATGCTCCAATTGGCATTGGCGCCATATAAGGACCCATTAATCCTGATACAAAAGCCATTGGCAATACAGAAGCAATTACCGTAAATGTTGCTAAAATAGTTGGATTACCAACTTCATTGATTGCATATAAGGCAGCTTGTTTAAACGGCAAGCGTTTCATTTTAAAATGCCTGTGCATATTTTCGGCAATAATAATAGAATCATCAACCACAATTCCTGTTACAAACACCAACGCAAATAATGTAATTCGGTTTAGTGTATAATCTAACATGTAATAACTTAACAATGTTAAAGCAAAGGTAATTGGCACCGATAAAAACACCACCAATCCACCACGCCAACCCATTGCCAACATTACTACTAAAGTTACTGCAATGATAGATCCAATTAAGTGTAATAATAATTCTGAAACTTTGTGCGAAGCTGTTTCTCCATAATTTCTTGTCACTTCTACATGAACATCATCAGGAATTAACGTAGTTTTTAAATGAGCTACTTTATCAATAATAACTTCTGCAATTTTCATTGCATCTGCACCTTTTCTTTTTGCTACAGAAATAGTTACTGCTGGATATTCCGATTTATAATCATTAGCTTTTACACTTCCTTTTCCAAATCCTAAACTCACGTAATTTTGCGGAATTTCGGGTCCGTCAAAAATCTTAGCAATTTGTTTTAAATAAATAGGTCTGTTTTGTAGCACACCAACCACCAAATTTTCTACATCTTTTGCTGTTTGTAAAAATTTGCCGGTATTCACTAAAAATTCTGTATCGTTTTTATCAAAACTTCCTGAGCTTATTTCAGTATTATTGGCTTTGATCATTTCAGAAACTGATAAAAAATCTAGGCCACTTTCTGCCATTTTATCTTTGTCTAAAACAACGCGTAATTGTCTGTTTCTTCCTCCAATTTTATGCGTAATAGAAACATCGTTTACTTTTTTAATTTCGTTTTCTAATTCTTCTGCAATTTGGCTTAGCTGATAATCATCATAATTCTCGCTCCATAAAGTTAAACCTAACATCGGTACATCGTCAATAGCACGTGTTTTTACCAAAGGAAACGTAACGCCTTTTGGCATTTGATCCATGTGTTTGTTAATTTCGTTGTATAATTTTACAAACGAACGCTCAATATCTTCGCCTACATAAAACTGAACGATAACCATAGCTTTTTCATTCATAGAAGTAGAATATACATACTCAACTCCTTTGATATTTGAAATCAGTTTTTCTAAAGGTTTTACAACTCTAGACTCAACTTCTGTCGGACTCGCGCCTGGATAACCAACAAAAATGTCTGCCATTGGCACATCAATTTGTGGTTCCTCTTCACGCGGAATTAAAAACGAACTATATACTCCAACAACCATAAACACAATCATTAACAACACGGTTAACTTTGACTGCATAAAGACTTTGGCAATTTTTCCTGCGATTCCTTCTTTCATTTTCCTATCCCTAACCCTTTCCAAAGAAAAGGGAATTATTACGGGTTATTTTTTAGTTAATATTATTTTTTATATATCTGCTAGATTTTAAAAACCTTGCAGGATACTGAAAACTGTGACTACTTACTGCTTACTGAACACTAATTTTAACTCCATTATAAAGTTTCCCTTCTGCAGAAACAATGTAAGATTCACCAGAACGTAATCCAGATAAAACCTCAACTTCATCTCCAAAAGTTCTTCCTAAGCGCAACCAACGTAAAATTGCAGTATTACTTTGACTCACAGAATACACACCCGATAATTGTCCGTTTGTAATAATTGCTTCTTTGGGCAGCAACACCATGTTAGATGTTGTTTTTCTTTCTATCGGAAATTGCACATTGGCAAACATTCCAGACAAAATTGCTGAGTTTGTTTCTTCTAATTTAATTTTCACTAAATATTGACCGCCTGTATTTTTTGCTGATGAACTTACTGCTGTAACTTTACCTGTTACGGTTGCATTGATAGATTTTACCAAAACACGCACTTCACTTCCTTTTTTTATTTCAGAAATTTCAGTTTCAGGAACCATAGCAATTACTTCAAAATCATTCGGGTTTTCTATACTGATTAATGGCATTCCTGGAGTTGTCATATCACCATTTTCAATATTTTTACTGGTAATAATTCCGCTAAAAGGAGCAGTAATATTACTATAAGTAAACTGCGCTTTAATCTCATTTTTCATTTGATTTGCTGCTTCTAATCCTGCTTTTGCCATTTGATAATTAGCAGTCATATCATCCATCTCTTTTTGACTAATACTTTTGCTTTGATATAAGTTCTGAAAACGTTTGTAGTTTTTTTCTGCATTTAAAAAAGCCACATTTGCTTGTGTGATATTGGCGTTTACCTGCGCTTTTTTAGCTTCTAAATCTGCATTGTTTATAGAAATTAATAATTGCCCTTTTGTAACTTTATCACCCACATTTACATGTACTTTATCAACAGAGCTCATCATTCTTGTGCTAAGATCTGCGCTTTTTACTGCTTGAATTTTTCCACTTACAATTAAAAAAGGATTGTTAGCATTGGCAGATACTTTAGCAACTTTTACAGAGATGCTTGGCGAATTATCTACCAACTCATTTTTGTCATTATTACCACAACTTGTTAACAATAATGCTGCTGTGATAAATGCTAATGGATATAAATATTTTTTCATTTTATTTGGTTTAATTTTTTATTTCTAAATGCTAAAACTGCTTACTAAAAACTAGTTTTTAGTTAAAAATTCTATATATGCTTGTGTATAATTGTATTGAAATATGGTTTGATAATACGCTAATTGTTTTTGTGCATACAGCGTTTCTGCTTGCAATAAATCGGTAGTTTTTTCTAACCCTTCTTTAAATCGGTTTTTTCTAATTCTCAAAGATTCTTTTGATTGTTTTACAGATAAACCTGTTAGCTCTAATTGATTTTTTGCATCTAATAATTGACGCCTAGCTTTGTTTAATTCTAAATTACTTTTAGAAACATATTGAGCATATTCTAATCTAGATTGCTCAAAAGCAGCTTTGCTTTTTTGGGTTTTTCCAATGCGTTTAGAACCTTCAAAAAGAGTCCAACTTAATTGCGCACCTATTACATAGCCATTTGCACTTCCTTGGAATAATTTATTGTCATACAACTCATAGCTTCCAAATGCATTTAAGCGAGGTAAAAAAGTCATTTTATCAGCTTTATTCATCGCCATATAAGCATCCGAAGCCAATTGCATCGCTTTAATATCTGCTCTATTTTCCGATACAATTATATTGGTATTATTTGTAGCAGTTATTGTTAAATCATCTGTTGATTTATAAATAACATCAGCGTCATCATTCATTAAAAAAGACAAATAATTAGAAGCATTTAAAACATTGCTTTTTGCAGTTTGTAACTGACCTTTTATTTCAGTTACTCGTACTTTTATGGTTAATATATCTGCTTGTTGTAAATAACCTTGTTTAAAGTTATTTTCTGCTATCTTTTGATTCTCTTTGGCTGTTTCTAATGCTTTTTCTAAAACCTCAACTGCTTTATATGCCAATTGTAATTGCATATATGCTTTTTCTGCATCTAGTTGTAAATAAGCTGCAGTTCTTTCGGTTTGTAAGAAAGTCGCTTCCATTTTAGATTTTGCTGCTTTTCGCTGATAAAATCCGTCAAGATTAATTAAGGGTTGTTGAATTTCAATCTTTGTCCCAAAATTCTGAGTTTGAGAAGGATTGTTTAACAAAGCAGGATTAAAATCTGCCGCCGTTAAAACTTCTTGATTTAATTTAGACCCAAAAGCCATTAAAGGATTTGTTGTAGAAATCCCTGTATAACTTGCTGTTATTGTTGGTAAAAAAATAGCATTTGTTTGAAGATAATCTGCTTTTGATTTGTGAAACTCTTGTTCAGAAATCTTTAATGTTAAATTTTTATTGGAAATGCTATTGAGCACCTCTTCTTTTGTAATGGCAACTGTTTCTTGTCCGTTTATATGAAACTGAACCGAAACAAAAATAATTAGTAGTATAAAAACTCTTTTACGCATCGTTATTTCTATTTGATGACGCAAAAATAAGCCCTCTTTAAAGATATGTTGGTAACATAGGTTACCTTCAAAAAAAGGTGTTTTTTAATAAAAACTTAAATAGGAATTAAGAATTATTTTTTTTGAACGATAAAAAAAAGTTCCATGCCAACTCTACTCTGAATTGAATTATAACAATTTTCCATCGTAAGAATATTGAAATGAGGCGTAAAGTAGTTTAAATATTCTGTTTTTGAACCTCCAAAAGGCGGATGATCTTCGTTTAATGTTGCATCAAAAAGTAAGCCTACTAATTTTCCGTTTTCATGAAGTAATTGGCTCATTTTTATAGCGTAGTTTGATCTTAATTTCGGGTCAATCGCACAAAAAAAAGTTTGTTCTAAAATTAAATCAAAATGAATGTCTAAGTCAAAAAAATTACCGTGAATTAATTGATTAGAAGGAAAATTAGGAACTGCTTTTTGTAAATTTTGCAACGGAATTTCTGAAATATCAACCACATAAACATTTGTAAATCCTTTTTTAAAAAGATATGCTGCTTCATACGAATTTCCGCCACCTGGAATCAATATTTTCAAATCCTTATTTGTTAATTGATCTATATAGGCTTTTAAAGGCGGAGAAATTTCACCTAAATCCCAACCAGTTTTGTTTGTTTTGTATTTATTTTCCCAAAAACTTTCGTTTAAATTCATGCTTTTCTGTACTTAAAATAAAAAGATAGTATATTTCGATTTGAAACAAATATCGTTAAAAAAAGAGACTACTTTTGCTAATATGGATTCATTAACACAAATTGTTTTAGGTGCCGCAGTTGGAGAAGCTGTTCTCGGAAAAAAAATTGGTAATAAAGCAATGCTTTATGGAGCAATTGCAGGAACAATTCCAGATTTAGACATCTTTTCTTCTCATTTTACAGATACCGTTTCTGCCTTAGAGATTCATAGAGGTTTTACACATTCTATCTTTTTTTCTGTGATTTTTGCTCCCATTTTTGGTTGGCTTGTTTCTAAATATGAAAAACACAAAAACGTTAAAGATTGGTCTTGGTTATTTTTTTGGGCTTTGATAACACATCCTATTTTAGATGCGCACACAACTTGGGGAACACAGCTGTTTTGGCCACTAGATTACAGACTTGCATTTAAAACCATTTTTGTAATAGATCCTCTTTATACGTTGCCGTTTTTAGTCTTTTTAATTTTAGCCTTTTTTCAAAAACGCAATGCACCAAAAAGACAGTTTTACAATAATTTAGGTTTAATAATTAGCAGCAGTTATTTAGTACTAACCTTTGCTTTAAAAGGAGTCGCATACAATCAATTTGAAAAAGCGTTGAAAAATCAACAGATTGATTACAGTGATTTTGAAACAAAACCATCGCCATTAAACACCATATTATGGTCTGCAAATGTGTCTACAAAAGAGCAGTATTTAATTGGTTATTATTCCTTTTTTGATAAAAAACCAATTCGTTTTGAAGCCTATCCAAAAAATCATGAACTTTTGGGTGATTTAGTGCATCAGGAAAATGTGCAACGTATGATTCGTGTTTCAAAAGGTTGGTATAGCATTACTAAAAAAGAAGACCGTTTATTTTACAACGATTTGCGCTTTGGTTTATTAAGTTTACAACCCAATGCTCAAAATTTCGCATTTCAATATGAAATTAAAGTGGATACTTTTGGTAAAGTAACCTTTGTTGAAACGGTTAAGAATCGAGAAGATGCAAAACAGCTTTTAAATGATCTTTGGAACCGTATAAAAGGGAATTAATAGCAAAATAATTGATGCTATTTTTCTTCTTTTTTCTTATCGGTTGTCATCAACAACATAACTGCTGCAACAAGACCAACACAGACAACTGCAAAAACTCCAATTAAGATGGTTCCGTTTGTCCAAGAAACTAAAGGTAATAATGTATTAAACATGGTTAATTATTTTAGAGTTCAAAATTCTTATAAATATATAATATAAAATATGATTTGTATCATATTTTTTAATTTTGGTGTCTATTTATAATTTGTATAAGTTCGTTTTTTTGTAGAACTCCAGATTGTCTCCAAAGTTGTTTTCCGTTCTTAAACAACATAAATGTTGGTACGCCTTTTACTTGATATTGTGCTGCTAATTGTTGATTTGTATCAACATTAATTTTAATGATAGAAACAGCATCGCCTAAAGCATCTTTTACTTCTTTTAAAATTGGACTCATCATTTTACATGGTCCGCACCAATCAGCAAAAAAATCTACTAAAACAGGTTTATCTTTATTTATTATTTCTGAAAATTTACTCATATCTGTTGTTTATTCTTTAAACGAAATACTCCAAATTCCTCTAACATCATTAACATCATACCCAATTGCTTTATCTTTTGGATATAGTTTTTTAATTTCAGCTAAGGTATTTTTTTTAATGTTAACGTTGGGTTTACCGTGACATTGTAAACACACTCCGTTTGTTTTTATAGGATAATAAAAATTTACAGTGCCGTTATTATCTACAATAATTGGTTCTGATTCTTTGTTTTCTAAAATATCCTTTTTAAAAATTTCTATATATTCTTTTTCTTTAAAATTTGCCAAGTTAGCAAGATTACGTGGCTTATTTGATACACGTTTTATAGTTGCACTATGATAAACAGCCATACTATCTGTTAATGGAAATGCTTTTTCATTACAAAATTTTAATGCTGCAATGGTTCCTTCTTTTTGAATTGTACCCATTAAGTTTTTTCCTAAAATAGCTTTTGTACTTAATGCATATTTTAAACCTATTTCTTTTTTTGAAAGCGTTGGTGTATTTGTGTTTTCTGCTTTTTTATGTTGTTTATCAAAACCTTTTGGTTTGTCAATTTCATTATCAAAAAGATAATCAGCAATTAAATCAATTGTTTTTGTTGGATAAGGTGTTTTTGGCATTACGCCAAATTTTCTAACAGCTCCACGCATTTTTGAATTCTCTTCAGTCGGATTTTCTATCCATTTTTGAAAAGCTGCTTTAAATTCTTCTTTTGTTGTTTTAGAAGAAATATAATGTCTTTTTACAGCTATCATTGGCGGCGCAATTCTATCTTGGTGAGTTGCACTTGGACTATGACATACATAACAATTGATTTCCATCAATTTTTTACCAGGATGTTCTTCTGAGTTGGATTTCTTTTGCACTATTAAATCTTCAGATACTTTAGAATAATTTGGTTTTTCTGAAGTTTGACAACTAACAAAAATAGATACTACAAATACTAGAATAATTGTTCTCATTTTTATTGTAAAGATAATCAGAACAAGGAGTATTGACTGTAACATAAGTTACAGATGCATTATAAATTTAATACCGTAATTTGATTTCTATTTAATTGTATTTCTCCTTTTATTTCTAAAGCTTTTAAGAGTCGAGAAATTACAACTCGAGAAGTATATAAATCGCTAGCAATTTCTTTATGAGTAATTTGAATGACCTCATCTCTATTAACCATTGCTTTATTTTTTAAGTATTTTAACAAGCGTTCATCCATGTTTAAAAAAGCAATTGTATCAATTGCTTCTAACAATTCTTGCATTCTCTCATGATAACTTTGTAGAATAAAATTCTGCCAAGTTGGATATTTATTCATCCATTCGCTAATTTTCTGAACAGGAATCATAATCAACTCTGTTTCTACTTCTGCAACTGCTCTAATTTTACTTTTCGTTTGTCCTAAACAGCAAGTAATTGTCATGGCACAAGTATCTCCTTGTTCAATATAATACAACACTAATTCATCACCTTTTTCATCTTCTCTTAAAATTTTAATTGCTCCATTTAAGATAAGTGGCATAAATTGAATTTGGCTACCAATATCAATTAATTCTGTTGCTGCTTTCACTTTTTTATACTCACCAATTTCTAGAATTTCTTTGAGTAAATCTTCTTCAAAAAGGTGTCCGTAATTAAAATTAAAATCTGCCTGCATTATTCTTTTTTAGGTTGATAAAAATACAATTAAATCTTTGTTTTTTATGAATTAACAAAAGATTGTTCTGTAGTTTTATGTGGTTGCTTTTCTTTTCGTATTTTTCGAATGTTAAATTACCTAAGCAATTTGAATTTACACAAAAAACCAAATACCACTCTTTTTTTCTCTTCAGTAACAGAAATTACTCAAGATATTTGGCACGAATTACAATGTACAGATAATGCGTATTTTCATCCAGACTATTTAATTTCATTAGAAAAAAACAATCCTCAAATTACGTTTTCTTATTTGGTGTTGTTAAATAAAAAGCAACAGCCAATTGCTTTTGCAAGTATTCAAATTGTTGATTTTCCGCTAGACGGTTTAGAAAGTTCTTTCAATAAAAGTTTTGATCAAATAAAATGTTTTGGAAGACGATTAGGTATTTTTCCGAAGTTAAAACCAATAAAATTATTAGTCTGTGGAAATGTTTTCGTAAGTGGCGAACACGGAATCTTTATCAAAGAAAATCAGGATAAACAAACAATTATAAAAGATTTAGCAAAAGCCATTACTTCACAAATAACAACAAAAGATATTTCTATTTATCTTATAAAAGATTTTATAAAAGAATCTTTAGCTATTACTGATGAATTGCACGATTTAAACTATTATTCGTTTAATGTAGAACCAAATATGGTACTCTATTTAAATGAAAATTGGAGCAATTTTGATGCGTATTTAAACGCAATGAAAACCAAGTTTAGAGTAAAAGCAAAACGAGCTTTAATGTTAAGTTGCGATTTGGTTGTAAAAGACAGTTCTATTGAAAACATTAAGGAACTATTGCCAGAAATTACCAAATTGTACAAAACTGTTTCAGACAAAGCCGATTTTAATTTAGGTGAATTTAATCTAGAAACTTACTTATCATTAAAAAAGAATTTAGGCGAAAATTACATTCTAAAAACGTATTGGTATCGTCATAAAATTGTTGGTTTTATGTCTGGTTTAATTAATAAAGATTCTTTGGATGCGCATTTTGTTGGCATCGATTATGCTGTAAATAAGGAGTTGGCTATTTATCAAAGAATGTTATATGATTATATTCAAATTGCTATAAATCAGCAATTAAAAGTGATTAATTTTGGAAGAACAGCAAGCGAAATTAAAACGTCAATTGGTGCGGTTCCGCAAGATTTAACTTGTTATATCCGTCATAAAAAAACCTTAACCAATAAGTTTGTAAAACATTTTTTGAGCTATATAGAAACCAAACCTTTTAAGCAGCAAAATCCTTTTAAATCTAAAACTTTAACCCAGTAAATCTCTTTATATTTGTAAAAAATATAACTCATTTTATGAACTCTATAGAGGATTTAATTGCAGTACTTACATTAGAAAAAAAATCGAAAAAAAAATATATTGGCGTTAGTAAAACTATTGGTAGCCCTAATGTTTTTGGCGGACAAGTATTAGCGCAAGCGCTTAGCGCAGCAAATAATAGCGTTTCTAATCACAGAATTTTACATTCGTTACACGCATATTTTTTAGAAGCAGGAAATTTAGAGCTTCCTATTACATATTCTGTTAAAGAAATGAGAGATGGTGGCAGTTTTTCAACAAGAAGAGTTACTGCAAAGCAAAACGGTAAAAGAATCTTTATTTTATCTGCATCTTTTCATAAAAAAGAAGAAGGACACGAACATCAACAAGATTGCAAAAGCGACATAAAACAACCCGAAGAGTTGTTAAGTTGGAGCGATATGTTAGATCAAATGGGAGATTTTTTACCAAAACAATTAAAGTATTTTTTAGAAATAGAACGTCCTATAGAATTTAAACCAACTTTTATTGTAAACCCGTTAGATTTAAAAGATTTACCTCCGTTTTCTGATGTTTGGTTTAAAGTAAAAGGAAATGCAACAAACGCAAACCTTGCTTTAAAACAACAAATTCTTACTTATATTTCTGATTATAATATTTTAAATTCAACATTATACCCAAACGCTAGTAAAGCAAATTTTGGAAATACACAAATGGCAAGTTTAGATCATTCTATGTGGTTTTTTAGAGATTTTGATTTAGATGATTGGATGTTGTACAAAACAGAATCTCCAAATGCTTTTGGCGCAAGAGGTTTTGCAAGAGGAAATATTTATTCTAGAAAAGGAGATTTAATTGCTTCTGTTGCACAAGAAGGCTTAATAAGACCATTAAAAAAAGACTAATTATGAATCCATATATTTATGTTATTTCGGTAAACGGTGTGCTTTTTTTCTTTAGCATATTGTTTTATTTTTTTCCACCTAAAAAGATAAATGCTATCTATGGTTATAGAACAAATAAATCAATGTTAAATGAAGAAATTTGGCATTTTGCCAATACTTTTTTTATTAAAACACTGCTTAAATATGCTGCAATTTCTTTTGTTGCTGCATTGTTTTTAGTATTTGTTTCTGGTGCAGAAATGACTTGGCAACCAATGGCAATTATGTTGCTTTCTTTAGCGGTTTCTGTGATTAAAACCGAACAAGTTTTGTCGCAAAATTTTGATGCAGAAGGAAAAAAAATAAAGTCTAAAAAGTAGCGTGAATTGCTACTGAAAAATTTCTTCCAGGAGCAGAAACTCCTGATGCAAATTCTTTATAATGTTCATCAAAAAGATTCGTTATTTTTCCTTGAACCCAAAAATTCTGATTTACATTATATTTTCCGTTTAAACCAACTGTTTTCCAACTTGGTGTTCCGTAATATTTATCAACATCATTTATAGCATTTGCATCTATAATTGGCGTTTGAACATGATTGTCAATTCCTTCAGAAATATTATAATCTTTAATGTCTTTTTTAGCATTAAATCTATAATCTGCCGATACTTCTATTTTGTTTTTTCTATAACTAATTTCAAACCTACCAAACAATGGCGGAATTGAAGACATTGGTTCTTTTGTGTCAAATGTTCTTCCTTTGGTGTACGTTATTGTGCCAGAAGTTTTCCAATTATGGTTTATTCTTCCAAAATAATTGGCAGTATAACCTGTAATATAAGCTCTTCCTTTATTAACATTTTGCACAACATTTCCTTGATCACCGTCGTAAACAATTGTATTTCCGTTTGCTTCTCTTGTAATATAATTATTTAAAATTGTGTAATAGGTGTTAAATCCAAAGCTAAATCTTCTTTGATTAAAGTATTTTAAAACTCCAATTTCTGCATTGTAAGCAAACTCTGGTTTTAATGCAATATTTGGAATGGTTACATTTCCACTTTTTTCTCTTATTTTACCAACATCATCTATATTTGGAGAACGAAATCCAGAAGAAATTACGCTGTTAATTTTCCAGTTTTTAGTTGGTTTATAAACATAACCTAGCGTTGCTGTTAACGCCGTATTATTGAGTTCAATTTCTGTTTTTGGTAACACAATAAATGTTTGGTCGATCCATTTTGCATTTAGCTTTGTGTTGGTTAACCTAATTCCTGTATTTAAGGTCGATTTTGAGTTTAAATCTTGTCTATAATCTGTATAAATTGCTGAACTAGAATAACTACTTCCGCCATCTGGAAAACGAGATTGCACTTTAAAATCTCCTGTAAAACCAACTACTTTATTGCTTGATACAGCAATTTTTTTGCCTTCAGGAATTGAAGTTACATCATTATAAGAAACTTCGAAACCATAAGATAAATTTCTGTTTTTATCATTTGTTAAAGGAACAGAAAAATCTCCATTTAACGTATACACATCAACTTCCTCATTTCTGTAAAGTCGTTTTAAATCGTTAAATTTTCTTTGAACTCTAGATTCTTTTATGTTTTGATAAGCCAACGTAATGGTTCCTTGATCTAACCATTTTTTTTCTGGGTTGATAGCTAATTGTGTTGAAACTAAAAATCGTTCTTGTGGTCCATAATACCATTCTGCAAACTTTAATGAGCCCGATTTTAATTCCATTAACTTATCAAATCTTGGAATGTTAGAAGAAGTTGAATACTGAAAATTAACTGTTACATCTGTTTTTTCAGACAATGGAATATAAAATTTTTGTAAAAAATCTTTTTGCTCATATCCGGTATTTCTTTGAATATTTGAATCTGAATTTACAGTTGGATTTGCAAAATAATTAGCATCAAGATTTTCAGAAAAATAAGGAACTAATCCCCAATTTTTAAAACCGTGATTTCTATTTTTTCCCATTTTTAAATCTCCAAAAGAGCTTTGCGTATAACTGGTAAAAGATGCCCATTTTTGGAAACTTAATTCTGCTGAAATATTGGTAGTTATTTCTTGATTTACGGTTCCGAATCTAGAAAAGAAATTGCTTTTCATTTTTGGTACTTCCGATATTTTTGGTGTTTTTGTGTAATAATGAATTACGCCTCCTAAAGCATCAGAACCATAAATAACAGAAGATGGTCCAAATACAATTTCTGTTCGTTCTAATAAAGACGG
This sequence comes from Polaribacter uvawellassae, assembly GCF_039748955.1. Classification (NCBI taxonomy): domain Bacteria; kingdom Pseudomonadati; phylum Bacteroidota; class Flavobacteriia; order Flavobacteriales; family Flavobacteriaceae; genus Polaribacter; species Polaribacter uvawellassae. The sequence goes on from NZ_JBDIZN010000001.1 coordinate 334,554, forward strand.
AGAAATGGTTATTGAATTTTGTAAATGACCTTTTCTATAAATTGCATTGTTCAACCTAACGCCATCTACAACTAATAAAACTCTGTTAGATTCCATTCCTCTTAAAACTGGACTTCCACCACCAAATTGCGATTTCTGAACTTTAATTCCAGGTATTGAAGCCAATAAATCTGCCGAAGTTTGAGGCGATTCTTTTAAAATATCTTCTCTTGTAATTGCAAATGTTTGTTCTGCAATTCTAGTAGATTTTTCGCGAGTTTTAAAAACCGACAAAACAACCTCGTCTAACTGAGCAGTTTTTTTAAGTAATTTTATGACAAATTTGTCTCTTTTTAAGTTTGCAAACGAAGTAGTAATCGTTGTATAAGAAACGTGAGAAATAAGTAGTATATCTGTGGTATTAAAATCAGAAATATCTGCAGTTCCGTTATCATCTGTAATAGTAGAAATTGTTAAGTTTTTAGTATAAATAGCAACTTCACTTATAGGAAAACCGCTTTCTACATCTAAAACTTTTATTGTTTGTCCAAAACTTGTTACGCTGCAAAAAACGATTAATAAGGTAAAAAATCTCTTCATCATCAGTTAAATACTGTTTCTAATACTTTTAAAGACTTTGGGCGTCTAAAACCGTCCAAATGTAATTCAAAATAACGAATTATTATTTGTAATACTTGTTGTCTTTCTTGTTGGTTAAATTTGATTGACTCTATACTATCAAAATTTGTGCCTAACAGCTTTTTAAATTGAACTAAATTTTCTCCAAAAACAACTTCTTTTTCTGTTGTTGATTTCATAAAATTTCCATCAATTAAATTAAAATAGTTAGAGTTTATATTGGTTGTATCTGGGTAAAACCCTAAAAACTTAGTTAAGTTTAATAAAAAAAGTAAATGAAAGTTAGAGGTTTTGTCATTTATATCTAACCAAATAAAAGAGGTTTCTAAAAAAGAAAACAATCCTTCGTTGGCTTCTTCTTCTTGTATAGTACTGCTTAAAATTTCTGATAAAAATAATACAATTGTTTGCTTAAAAATATTGGTGTAAATGTTCTTATACGGATTTACAATATGAACTTCTCTAATGCTATTTAAATTTCCTTTGTTATTGTGATTGGCTTCAATATTTAATTGCGTTAATGGCTGAAAATAAGCAGCTTTTATTTTTCCTTTTTTTGAGTTTAAAATTCCTCTTAATAAGTAAGATCTTAAACCGTCTTCTAAAGTAAAGCAACGAACAATTAAACTTGTGTCTCCGTATTTTAAAGAACTTAACACAATTGCTTTTGTTTTTATGAATGCCATTAATTTATGATTGCAATTTTAGTAGAAGTTGTTTCTGAAGCATCATCATTAGAAAGCAGGACGATATAAATACCAGAAGCCACTTTTTTACCAGCTAAATTAGTTTTGTTCCAAACTACTTTTCCTCCTTGAATTTCTTGTCCTTCAACTACATTGGTTTCATACACCAAATTACCAGCAACATCTAAAATCTTAACATTTGTTCCTTTTGGTAAATGATTTCCATTCATTCCATCAATGGTAATTGTTTGATGGTTTTTTAACGCCGGATTTGGATACGCATACACTTGCTCTAACGTTTCTCCAAAACTTGCAACATTGCTATTGTAAGCAACAACGCCTTTATCTGTAGCAAAATATACTTTTCCATTTGTAACATCTACGCTGATATTTAAAATCTTATTTGATGGCAACGGAGAATTGTCTTTGTTAAAACTAGCCAAAGTTTTTTGTCCACTCGGATTTGTGTATAAAACACCGCCATTATCGGTTCCAAACCATTTGTTATCTGCGCCATCAACAGCAATTGTATTAATAGTTTGATTTCCTAATAGTTTTTTCGGAATACCGTCGTCTAAAATAATAATGGGTTCTGCATCGTAAATTGATGCTTCAAAAACACCGTTTGCATTGTAAAAAACTACCAAACCAGATTGTGTTCCTATCCAAATTCTATTATTTCTATCAACAGCAATTGTTCTCACATTTGCGTGCGGTAAACTTCCTTTTGTAGCTTCAGTTGTTAACGCTCTTTTTCTATTTCCTGTTTCGTTAAAAACATAAGCACCGTTTCTTCTAGTTCCCATCCATAAACTATTCGACTTATCAACTTTAATCGTGTTTAACTCTTGAGCGCTATTTGTTTGTATACTTCTTAAATCAAAAGACTGCCAAGTTCCGCTAGAAGTAAGTTTTTTAAGCTTGTTTGTAGCAAGAACATCGGTAACCCAAAGATTTCCTTGAGTGTCAAAAACAGTTCCGCTAACTCTAGTTGTAATGTTATTGGGGTCGTTTGGTAAAAAATCTTCTAATGGGCTATTTTGTGAATTGTAAAAATTAACAATTTGATCATCAACAACTTCAAACAATCCGCCGCCAGATAAAATATTTCCTGATGATGTTTGCGCAAAAGAACTTAAAAATGCTCTATTATCATGATTTGGATCTATTGTTACACTTACTAAATCATAAACAGGAAAAGCAGTTGTAAACGCCGTGTTTTTCCATTCTGATCCGTTATAATGACTAAACCCTTTTAAGTTTCCGATAGGAACATACGCCGAAGTATAACCGCCGTACACAAACCAAATATTGTTTTTTAATGCATCCATCGAAAAAATACCGTTAGAAAGGGGTCCTTCTGGATGAATCTCTATAAAAGTTTGATTTCCTGAAATCGGAACTTGTAAAATTCCATATTCGTTAGTTGCTAATAATAAATTATTGCCAAAAGATGATGCGCTGTTTAGCGTAAAATTATACCTTATTGTTGGTGTACTTTTATAAACTTCATTTAAATTAGAATTTAAAACTGATGCTTCTTGATTAGAAGTAACAATTAAAAATTGTCCGTTGCTTTTAAGTTGTTTTATAGTGTTTGAAAATGTTTTTTCTACGGTTGAATTTGAACCAGTAATTTTAATTAAATCTGATCCTGTTGAAGCATAAATTGATGTGTTAAACCTGATAATATTTGAATAATTACCTGCAAATAAAAGTTGCCAATTATTAAAATCTATCAAATTTGGATTTGATAAGTTTGCAACGTAAATTCCGTTTTCTGTTGCTGCATAAATTTGATTATTTGCAATTAATGTTTGATTGATTTTTACCGAAGTAGAGTTAGCACCAATAAAATACGTGTCTCCAAATTCTAATTTATCAATATTATAAACTACTACTGCAAAAGGAGTAGAAATGTATAATTTGTTATTCAATTCAGAAATGTGGTTAATTCGTTTTTCTCCAGATTGATTAAAGTTAACAATATCCGCAGAAATTGTAATTGTTCCGTCTTCATTTACAACCTCAATTAATCCTGTTTCATAACCAATAACAAGTCTACCGTTAGCTGTATTAAAGTGAATTGCAGAAGTTGTTTCTCCAGAAAGACCATTTATAGATGACAGTTTTTCGGTTTCTTTAGAATTGGTGTCATAAGTAAAAACAGCATTGTCTGTTAGTGCATAAATTTTATCATTTATGGTAAGAAAATCTTTTACAGTATTGTACGAAAAGAAATCTTCCCAACGATTGCTAAAATCTGTTTGAGAAAATGAAAAAAAAGGAATTAATAGTAAAAAAAACAATACAGTTTTCTTCATAAAGAAGCATTTTTATCTTTCAAAGATATTTAATAATTGTAACAATAACGATAAAAAACAATACATTAGTACAAATATTAACTGCAAATAAATGAATCTAGAAATAGAAAGGAAATTTTTAGTAAAAAACGATTCTTTTAAATTAAAAGCTTTTCAAAAAAGATATATAAAGCAAGGTTTTTTAAACTCTGATAAAGAAAGAACTGTTAGAGTTAGAATTATAGATGATAAAGCATTTTTAACTGTTAAAGGAAAATCAAATAATGCTGGTACCATACGTTTTGAGTGGGAAAAAGAAATTCCGGTTTTAGAAGCAGAAAAATTAATGCTTTTAATAGAAAAAACAGCAATAGAAAAATATAGGTATTATATCAAAGAAGGCAATCATACTTTTGAAGTTGATGAGTTTTTTGGCGCAAATTCTGGTTTAATAATTGCAGAAGTTGAATTAATTACAGAAGATGAAAATTTCTCAAAACCAAGTTGGTTAGGCAAGGAGGTTACGGGAGAAATAAAATATTATAATTCTTCTCTAAGCAAATCTCCATATCGCTTTTGGGCATAAAAAAACCTCGAACAAAAGTTCGAGGAAATTTAATAAACCTACCCCCTAAATAAGATTTATTTACCTTAAACGCAACAACAATAAAAATATTGTTTTGTCATTTAAGACGACAAATATAACTTCTTTTTTACTGAATAACAAACAATTACATTTATTTTAAAAAGAACCTATTTTTTTTGAATTTATTTATCGTTTTTGTAGTTTTTTCTAACTTATTGATAAAATAATATCCTGAAAAATAAATTAAATATAAAAGTATATTGAAATAAAGTGAGACAAACTTCCTGCAAGTACAAAAAAATGGAAAATTGCGTGATTGTAAGGAATCTTTTTGATAGAATATAGTAGTGCACCAATTGTATAAAATACACCGCCAGCAAACAGCCAAATCAAACCTTCTGAGGATAATTTTTCTAGTAAAGGAGAAATTGCAAAAACAATTTGCCAACCCATTAATACATACATTATTGTAGATAATTTATCGAATCTTCCCGTAAAAAAGAGTTTTAAAATAATTCCTGTTAAGGCAAATAACCATGTTAATCCAAAAATAATCCAACCAGTATCTCCTTCTAAAGTAATCATTGTATAAGGCGTGTAAGTTCCTGCAATTAAAACATAGATTGCTGCATGATCAAAAATATTTAATCGATTTCTTAGTTTTTGCTTTTTTGCTGAATGATATAATGTAGATGCTGCATATAAAATAATTAAACTCATGCCAAAAACTAGCAAGCTAAAAGGTTTCCAAAAACCATCAAAATACAATGATTTTAAAACTAAAAAAGGAAATGCAATAATGCTTAAAATTAACCCAAATGCATGTGTTGCTATGTTAATTTTTTCTTCTTTATCGCTGTATCTACTTGCTTCTTTTATCATTATTTTAAAATTCTTTTTGTGTCTTTCATATATTCCTCGTCATTAGATAATTCGTTAAACAAAACAGCAAATGTTTGTTGTTTAATATCATTTAAGCTTTTTTTATCTAAGCCTTTGGTATAAATCGGTTTATGTTGTTTAATTCTTATTGTTCCTGGTCTTCCTTTAAAGTAGGTCCAAGAAAAGAAACGTTTACAATCGTAATATGTTGCAGGCACAATCGGAATTTGATGTTCAATTGCCAAAGAAAATGCTCCGTTTTTAAACGGACTCAAAATTACATCTTCTTCTGGCACTAATCCTTCAGGAAAAATAGCAACACTAGTTCCGTTTTTCAGTCTTCTTTTTGCACTAAAATAAACTTCTTTTCTGCTTTTTTGACTACTTCTATCAACCAAAATACAAATACGTTTATAAAAAAATCCAAAAACAGGAATTTTCTTAAGCTCAGATTTCCCTACAAAAACAATCGGGTTTTTATTCATACTTACCAAGATAAACGGATCTAACATTGAAGTATGATTTGGACAAAACATATAGCTTTTTGTATTATCTAAAGGTTCTTCTATTTCCTTTTTTAATCGAAAACCCATCACAAAAATTAAGCTTTTAGAAAATCCTCTTATAATTTTATATAAAGCAGCATATTGGTTATCATTAAAACTTAGAATAAACAAAAACGGCATCATTAAAAGTAACGATACTCCAAAGAATACGTAAAACCAAACGCGCCAAATTACACGAAAAATATTTTTAAAGAATTCCATAGTCGCCAAATGTAGTAATTAATATTCTTATTGGGTTTTCTTTATTAAAACTGTATTTTTGCTTTAGATTTAAAAATTATTTAAACACAAATTAATGTCGAGAGTTTTAACTGGCGTACAAAGTACAGGAACACCACATTTGGGAAATTTATTAGGTGCAATTTTACCTGCAATACAAATGGCTAAAGAAGCCAAAGAAGAAACCTTTTTATTTATTGCAGACATGCATTCTTTAACGCAAATAAAAGATGCTAAAACCTTAAAAGAAAATACATATAGTGTTGCCGCAACGTGGCTTGCTTGTGGATTGGATGTAAATTCTACTGTTTTTTATAGACAAAGCGATGTGCCAGAAGTAACCGAATTATCTTGGTATTTAAGTTGTTATTTTCCATATCAACGTTTAACATTAGCGCATAGTTTTAAAGATAAATCTGATAGATTAGCCGATGTAAACGCGGGACTGTTTACATATCCAATGTTAATGGCTGCAGACATTTTATTGTATGATGCAGAAATTGTTCCTGTAGGGAAAGATCAGTTACAACATTTAGAAATGACACGTGATGTTGCAAGTAGGTTTAATAATATTGTTGGTGAAACCTTAATTTTACCTAACGCCAAAATTAGTGAAGACACAAAACTAATTCCTGGTACAGACGGTGAAAAAATGAGCAAATCGCGTAATAATTTTATCAATATTTTTCTAAATGACAAAAAATTACGCAAACAAATTATGGCAATTCAAACCGATAGTACTCCGCTTGAAGAACCTAAAAACCCAGATATAGATAATGTTTTTTCTTTATATAAATTACTAGCTTCTGATGAAGAGATTACTACAATGAGAGCAAATTATGAAAGAGGAAATTATGGTTATGGACATGCAAAACAGGCTTTATTTGAGTTAATTGTCACAAAGTTTGCTGATGAAAGAGCCAAATACAATCATTATATGAACAACTTACATGAACTTGATGAAGCTCTTGCTGTTGGTGCAGAAAAAGCACGAAAAGTTGCTGCTGGAGTTTTAAAAAGAGTTCGAACTAAAATTGGGTATTAAAAAAAGAGGTTGCTTTTGCAATCTCTTTTTTTGTTATGGTGCCGGATTTGGCATTATTTTATGAACCTCATTTATCTCATTTATTACTTCTTCTGACAAATCAATATTAATGCTATTGATGTTTTCTTTTAACTGACTCATTTTTGTAGCGCCAATAATATTACTTGTAACAAAAGGCAATTGATTTACAAAGGCCAACGACAATTCTACCAACGATAATCCGTGTTTTTCAGCAATATTCTGATATTCTATTACTGCTTTTTCAGATTGCGGTGAAGAGTATCTATTGTAATTTGGAAATAGAATTGCACGAGCGTCCGCAGGTTTTTTTCCGTTTAAATATTTTCCAGATAAAACTCCAAAAGCAAGTGGAGAATAGACTAATAAACCAATGTTTTCTCTCAAAGAAACTTCAGACATTCCGTATTCATAAGCTCTGTGAATTAAAGAATATGAATTTTGAATGGTAGACATTCTTGGTAGATTATGATCTTTTGCAGTTTGCAAATATTGCATTGTTCCCCAAGGAGTTTCGTTTGATAATCCTATTTTAAGAATTTTTCCTTCTTGGATAAGACCTTGTAATGTTTCTAAAATTTCTAAATGATTTTCGTGTCGCTCAGTATGACTTTTATACGGATAATCTCGAACACCAAAACAGTTTGCAGCTCTTTCTGGCCAATGCAATTGATACAAATCAATATAATCTGTTTGCAACCTTTTTAAACTATTTTCTACCGCTTCTTTAATGCCTCTTTTACTAAAACCATCTTTTCTAATATGAGCTGTATAAGCGCCCCAACCAGCAATTTTTGATGCCAACACAACTTTGTCTCTATTTCCTGTTTTTTGAAACCAAGAACCAATAATTTTTTCAGTTGACCCGTAGGTTTCTGCTCTTGCCGGAATTGGATATAATTCTGCAACATCAAAGAAATTAATTCCTTTTTCTAAAGCATAATCCATTTGTTCGTGCCCTTCTGCTTCTGTGTTTTGTTGACCCCAAGTCATGGTTCCTAAACAAATTTTAGAAACTCTTATATCTGAATTTGGTAATGTTGTGTATTTCATTGTAATAATGTAAAAATGAATTTATGTAGCAATGAAACAATAAATTGATACATTGTTACATTGAAAAATTGTTTAATTAAGAATCGCTTCAATTCCTGGCAATGTTTTTCCTTCTAACATTTCTAACATTGCGCCTCCACCAGTTGAAACATAACTTACTTTATCTTCAAAACCAAATTGTTTAACTGCGGCAACAGAATCGCCACCACCAACTAAAGAAAATGCTCCATTTTGGGTTGCTATTGCAATTGCTTTTCCTAATTCAATAGTTCCTTTTGCAAATTTTTCCATTTCAAAAACGCCTAAAGGACCATTCCATAATATAGTTTTTGATTTTGCAATTACATCTGCAAATTTCTGAGTTGTTTTTGAACCAGCGTCTAATCCCATCCAACCATCAGGAATCTCATTTGTATCAACTTCTTGTGTATTTGCATCATTAGAAAAACTATCTGCAATAATGGCATCAACAGGTAAATGAATTACTACATTTTTTGCTTTTGCTTTTTCTAAAATAGCCAACGCCAATTCTTGTTTGTCATCTTCTACTAAAGAGTTTCCTATTTTACCGCCAAGCGCTTTAACGAAAGTAAAAGTCATTCCGCCACCAATAATAATATGATCTACTTTTTCTAAAATATTTTCTATAACTCCAATTTTTGAAGACACTTTTGCGCCACCTAGAATTGCAGTAACAGGTTTTTCATTATCATTTAAAACCTTGTTTATGCTTTCTATTTCTCTAGCCAATAAGTTTCCAAAACATTTATTTTCTGGAAAAAAATCAGCAATAATTGCTGTTGATGCGTGTGCTCTGTGCGCAGTACCAAAAGCATCATTTATATAAATATCTCCTAATTGAGAAAGTTGTTCTGCAAACTTCTTATCGCCAGCTTTTTCTTCATTATAAAAACGTAAATTTTCTAATAATAAAATTTCTCCTGGCTCTATATCTAAAACTTCTTGTGTTACTTTATCGCCAACACAATCATCAACAAACTTAACTTGAACACCTAAAATTTCGGTTACTTTTTCTACAATATGACGCAAAGAAAATTGATCTTCTTTTCCTTTTGGTCTTCCTAAATGCGACATTAATATTGCCGATCCGCCATCTTCTAAAACTTTAATAATGGTTGATTTTGCTGCAAAAATTCTTGTTGCATCAGTTACCATAAATTCATCGTTTAATGGCACATTAAAATCAACTCTTATCAGCGCTTTTTTGTTTTTGAAATTAAAATCGTTTAGTGTAGGCATTGCTTTTTTATTTTTTACAAATGTACTTATTTAAGAAGGTTCCAAAAAATAAGTCATCAAAAAAGACGAATGCTATTTTCGACACTTTAAATTTATATATTTGTGCTATGTTTTTCAAAGATGTAATTGGTCAAGATCATATTAAAAATCACTTAAAATTTACTACAGAAAATGGTAGAATACCGCATGCCCAATTATTTGTTGGAAAAGAAGGTTTTGGCACGTTACCAATGGCAATTGCTTACGCACAATACTTACTTTGTACAACTAGCAATAACGAAGATTCTTGTAGAATAAAATGCGAAAAATTAACACATCCTGATTTGCATTTTGCATTTCCTGTAACTTCAAATGAAAAAGTAAAAAAACATCCTGTTAGTGATTTGTTTTTAGAAGATTGGAGAATTTTTGTTAAAGAACAACCGTACGGAAGTTTATACAATTGGTTGCAATTTATTGGTGTAGAAAACAAGCAAGGTTTAATTGGTGTTGATGAAGCAGAAAACATTGTAAAATCCTTAAAACTAAAATCTTACGAAGGTGGCTTTAAAGTGATGATTATTTGGATGGCAGAAAAAATGAATATGTCTGCAGCAAATAAATTATTAAAACTAATTGAAGAGCCACCAGAAAAAACACTTTTTATTTTGTGTACAGAAGATGAGGAACAAATTATAAATACCATAAAATCTCGTTGTCAAACCATTCATTTTCCTGCTTTATCTGAAGAAGAAATTGCGCAATCTTTAATTACAAATGAAAATATTTCTGAAAGTGCTGCTTATAAAATTGCACATCAAACAGAAGGAAATTACAACAAAGCTTTACATTTATTAGTACATGATTCTAGCGATACCATTTTTGAACAATGGTTTATTACTTGGGTTAGAACGGCTTTTAGAGCCAAAGGAAATGCAACTGTTATACAACAATTAATTTCTTGGAGCGACGAAATTGCAAAAAGCGGAAGAGAAACGCAGAAGCGTTTTTTACATTATTGTTTACAGTTTTTTAGACAAGCAATGTTGTTAAATTACAACTCTGAAGCAATCGTATTTTTAGAAACAGAAACTGTTGGATTTGACTTAAAAAAGTTTGCGCCATTTGTACACAGCGGTAATATTTTAGAAATTAGTGAGGAAATTAGCTCAGCAATATATCATATTGAGAGAAATGGAAATGCAAAAATAATCTTGTTAGATTTATCTATAAAACTAACTCGTTTATTGCATACAAAAGAAGCGGTTATCAACTAATTAAAAAGTAAGTCTAAACACCAGATTTGGCGTAAAACCTAACGAAACTCTATCCGTTTTTACCAATTTTTGCTCTTCTACATTTCCTTGAGAATTCACAAATTTAAGTTCGTAGGTTCTGTCTAAAATATTCTTTTCATTAAAAATGTTTGTAAGCGATAATCCTATTTTTCCTTTTACTTTTTTCTTTTTAGAAAAGTTGAATTTATAGGTTGATGAAAAATCGAATTTCTGATAATTTGGTAATCTTTTTTCATTCACACTTCCGTAAGAAACTCGCAAGTTATTGTTTTGGTCTTTATACGTTCCTGTTGCTTCTGTATATGGAATTCCAGAACGTAATTTCCATCCTAAAGAAAACTCAAATTGGTTTAATTTATACGTGTGAGACCACGTAAAAGAATGTGGTATTCCGTTAATTCCATCAAAACTATTTCCGTTGTTTAACTCTTTAAATTGCTGCATTGTAGTTGCATACGAATAGCTAATCCAAGAACGATAATTACCAAATCTCTTTTTTAATAATACATCAATTCCTGTAATTTCACTTTCTCCAGAAATATAAAAAGGAACTTGATTTGTTTGAGTGCTATTTGCAAGATTATCGGTCATTAAAGTTGTTCCAATGACCTTTTTCTTATAGAAGTCTACATCTAAATTCCAACCATTGTTTTGATATAAAAATCCAACAGCAAATTGTTTGCTATTTAAAACTGGAATGGATTTATTTGCCACGGCCCAAATGTCATTATTTAAACCAATTCCGTTGTTTCTATATTCAATAATTTGACTTACCGCTTGGTTTTTTATTTCACCTGAAGTTTTAAGAGTAAACGAATCAGAAAGTTTTGTTGATGCAAAAAGTCTTGGTTCTAAAAACCAATCTTTTGCAGCAGAAAAATGATTTGCTCTAACACCAAAACTAATAAAAGAGTTAGCGTTGTTATACTTTATTTCAGAAAATAAAGCGTTAGTGGTATTCGTACTATTTTCTGCACTTAACAATTGGTTATTTGGAGTAGCAAAATTAGTGTTATACGTATATAAAATGTTTGTTTTAGAGATTTGATAACCTCCGCTAAATTGAAAATCAGTATTTAAATAATACGTAAAATCATAATTAATTCCGTTGTTTTTTACATGATTAACTATTTCAAATTCTCTGTTTCTGTTGTTGTTTGCATTGTTTCTTGTTTCTTCTCTATTTCCAAAATAATCAAACTCATAAGCCGATGTATGAAAATCGATGTTTTGTATAAAAATATCCGACGTTTTGTGATTCCATAGAATTCTAGTTCCTTTATTTTGATAGGTAATATTATCAACTATTTTTTCTCTAAATTTATTATTTTCAGAAGAGAATTCTAATTGATTTTTATTAAATAAATTACTAATAGAAAACTTGCTTTTTTCTGAAATATCTGCAACAAGTTTTAAGTTATAATCTTGAAAATAAAAATCGTTATTTACATTAGATAGTTTGTTTGAGTCATTAATTGCGCCATCTAAAATTCGTGTATTTTGAAAAACACTTTCAGAAAAGTTTTTATAGGTAATTGTTTCAACCAAATCTGTAATTGATCTTCTCATAGAAAAAACTAAACCTGCTTTATTATTAAACAAAGGTGTTTTAACAAAAGCATCTGCGTGTGTTAAATTTATACCAAAACCAGCTTCTAAAGTAGGAACATTATCGCCAGAAGAAATGTCTAAAACTCCACCAATTCTATCTCCATATTTTGCGTTTGTTCCGTTTCTATACAACGTAACTTTTTTAGTAACGTATGGATTAAAAGAAGAAATCAATCCAAAAAAATGTCCGCTTTGATACATTTTAATCCCATCGAACAAAACCAAGTTTTGATCTGGAGAACTTCCTCTAATTTGCAAACCAGAAGCGGTTTCTGACGGACTTTGAATTCCTGGTAATAATTGTAAACTCAATAAAACATCAGGTTCAATTAATCCTGGTAAAATACCTAACTTTTTTGGCGAAACTTCAACAGCGCCATCTTGCTTTTTAGAAATTCCTTGCGTAATATAATCGCTAATTAATACTTCTTCTAAATGTATATTATCTTCTACCAATTCTATCGTTAAGTTCGGTTGATTTAAAAATTGATAGACCGGAATTGTAATTGAATTAAAACCAATACTTTGAATTACAATTTGCTGATTTGAAGAAACATTATCGAGTATAAATTTTCCGTTTTCGTCTGCTGTTGTTCCACGTGTGGTTCCTTTAATTACCACGGATGAAAAAGAAGCGAATTCTTTGCTTTTAGCATTGATTAAAGTTCCACTAATTGTAAGGTTTTTTGTGATTTCTTTTTCTGCAATCACAATATATCTTGCATCAATTTGGTTGAAATTTAAATACGTTTGTTTACTTAGGATTTCTAGTTTTTCTTTTAGTGTTTTTTTATTCTTAAAAGGAAAACACAATGTGTTTTTTATCAAGTTAGAATTATATGAAAACTTTACATCGTGTTGCTTTTCAATAGACGTTAAAATTTCTACTAAAGGAATTTTTTGAGGTTGATTTTGCGCAAAAACAACTCCGACCACAAAAAGAAAACAGCTAGAAAAAAAGGTTTTTTTAAACATCCTTATTTTTTGGAAAGCACCACACTCGCATCATTAATTGTAAACTGAATCGCTAAAGGAGCACAGATTGTTTGCAGGGCTAAATTTAGGTTTTTATTTGTAAAAGTCCCTGTAAACAACGTATTTACATCAATATTTTTAGAAGTTATTTTTATTTGATATTGCTTTTCTAATTCTTTTAAAACAAATTGTAAAGGTGTGTTGTTAAAACTACTTTCTCCGTCGATCCAATTTGGTTTTGAGTTTGAAAAAGTTCCTTTTTCAGTTGCTTTATTTTCTATTTTCCTAAAGGACAAACCTTGAGTTAAAATAGCCGTTTCTGAGTTATTTTTAACTTGTACTTTTCCTTCATAACACAACACTTCAAAATAAGAAGGATTTGTTTTTACATTAAATTGTGTTCCTAAAACGCTTACTTTCCCGTTAATTGAATTTACACTAAAAGTAGATCCTTTTTTGACTTTAAAATAACCTTCTCCTTGTAGTTCTAACGTTCTTTTTCCATCAAACCAATTGCTTTTTTTATAGGAAATTGAAGATTTTGAGTTTAACAAAACTTCAGATCCGTCAGGTAAAACCAACGCTAATTGTTCTCCGAAAGACGTTGAAAAAGTTTCATTAGATCCAGTTAAATAAAACACAGTACTTAATAATATTACAACAGAAGCTGCTGTTGCATACATCCAATTCGGAATTAACTTTCTTACTTTTTTATTGGTAATTTTTTGAGTAATTATTTCGAAAACTTTCTGTTTATCAAAATTTGGCGCGTAAAAATTTTCTGTAGCATCAATAATTTTTTGATATTCTTTAAACTCTTTTGTTTTTTGAAAAGAAACCAATTCATCATTCGTTAAATCGTTATGTAACCAACGTGATAAAAATGTATCGTCTGTTTGTTCGTTTTTCATTTTTAGTTCCTTTGTAAGTATAACAGTTTAATTGTTAAATACCCTACTTTTATTTTTAATCATTAAATATTACCAACTTTTTCTCTTAATTGTATTAATGCTAGATGCATTCTTTTTTCAACAGCTTTTACAGATATAGAAAGCATTTCGGCTATTTCTTTATACGTTTTTTTGTCTATTCTACTTAATAAAAAAACTTCTCTTTGTCCTTCTTTTAAATCTGAAATGGCACTTTGAAGCTTATCCATAAACTCTTTTTCTTCCATTAAAAATTCTGGGCTTTCGTTTGTTGCTTCTTTTCCTCCATTTAAATTGTAGTTTAATACTACTTTTTGATGCGCAACTTGATTTAAAAATAAATTATTAACGACTGTAAATAGGAAGGATTTTGCTTTTTCAAAAATAATTTTAGCACAATTGTTCCACATTTTTATAAATGCTTCTTGAACTAAATCTTCAGATTTTGCTGAGTTTCCTGTTTTATAAAAAGCAAAATTATATACAGATTTTGAGTGCTGAGAATACAATTCTTCAAATACTTTTGACTCACAAACCGATTTTTTTTCTGACATGAAACCCTTATTATTTCTCAAAAATAGAAGAATTTTTTATTTTTTTTGATTTTTGGGTAGGGTATTCTTTTATTTAACTGTTTTATTAGTGAACATTAAAAATAAAAATCATGAAAGTATTTGTAAAAAAATTAATCGCTTTAACAATAATAGTTAGTTCAATGGTTGCTTGTCAAGATTCAACTATAGAAGATGCTGATATTTTTGAAGCACAAACATCACTTAATAAAGAAGAGGTTTTAAGCATGGTAGAAACCATGATTATTACATATCCAGTTACTGCAATAACTAATGCAGCAGCAACTACTACAATTAATAGTGATTACGATATGGAAGATTATGCTGCTAAAACAAATAGGCCAAAAATTACTTTTCCGTTTGAAATAACTATTGATAATGAAGTAATTACAGTAAATGATATGAGACAATTAAAATTGTTGATTAAAAAAAACAGAGGAAGAAAAAAACCTAAATTTGTTTTTCCAATCTCTGTGGTATTGGAAGATAATAGCACTCAAGAAATTGCAGATAAGGAAGCATTAAGAGCATATTTAGATGCTTTGGATGAAGGTGTAAAACCAGTATTTGTATTTCCTTTATCATTAACTATTAAAGGACAAACGGTAGAAGTTTCTGATGAAAACGAACTAATAGCGTTGATGGGAAAACCAGCAAAAGGAAGAAGACCTCATTTAATATTTCCATTATCTGTTGTTTTAGAAGACTCAAGCACTTTAGAAATAGCTAATAAAGAAGAGTTTAAAGCATATTTAGATACATTAGCTGATGGTGTAAAACCAGTATTTGTATTTCCAATCTCGGTTGAAAAAAATGGAGAAACCATTGTTGTAAACACTCAAGAAGAGTTTGATGCTTTGGTTAAAAAACCAAAAAAAGGGAAAAGACCAGAATTTGTATTTCCTATTTCTGTAACATTAGATGATAATACTACAAAAGAAATTGCCAATAAAGATGAGCTAAAAGCATATCACAAAAGTTTAGCAAAAGGAGTTAGACCAACTTATGTGTTTCCTCTATCAATAATTAAAGATGGATCTACAATTATGCTAAATAGCCAAGAAGAATTAGATGCGTTGTGTGGTAAATAATACATAAATGTAAATCATAAAAATATGTTTGGTGGTCAGAAAAGATGCGAGTTAATAAATATATTGCTCGCATCTTTCTTTTTAGTAGTTTTGCTAAATAACAAATCTACTTATGGAAGTATTAAAAAATTACCCAACAGAAATATTTATTCTCCTTTTTTTAATTGTCACTTTTTTACAATCTGGAATTGATAAACTTTTAGATTGGAATGGAAATTTATCTTTTATAAAAGGTCATTTTTCTAATTCTCCTTTAAAAAATATGGTTCCATTATTATTGGCTATAATTTTAATTGTAGAAATTATTGCAAGTTTTTTTATGATAATTGGAATTTATCAATTAGCAACAAACGGAACTAAAACCTACGCACTTTTAGGAGCAGAATTATCTGCCTTAACTTTGATCTTTTTATTAATTGGACAAAGGTTAGCAAAAGATTATGCTGGCGCGATGACATTAGCCGTTTATTTTGCAACAACAATTTTTGGAGTTTATTTATTAAGCAAATAACCTATATCAATTATATTTATTGTTGCTAACACCTAAAATAAATACAATCTATTTAAAAACGCCTTAAAAGCAATGTTTTAAGGCGTTTTTTTAATTTTCACAACAAATAACACTCTTAGGTGTCTGATTGTTTCTAAAAGGTGTTTTAAATGCTGTTTTCTGTGTTTTTAATCACATAAATAAGCGATGAATACTCAGATGTTGATTTAGCTTTTAAGTTTGAAAGAAATCCAATATAAAATGCTTTTATAAAATTAGTGCTACCAGATTTATATTTTTCACTCAACATAGAAACATAATACGAATCGTATTTCATCGGAATTGTTTTTTCTACTTTCATAGAAACCTTTGCAAATAATTTTTGTATCGATGTTTGAGAGAAATGCCAAAGATGTCTTGGAACATCAAAAGCTGCCCAAAACTCTTTATAATATTTTGCATCAAAGCTTTTGTAATTTGGAACCGCAATTAGTAAAATTCCATTTGGTTTTAATTTAGATTTTAAAATTTCTATATATTCTAATAAATTTTCTACATGTTCTAAAACATGCCAAAGTGTAATTACATCAAAATTAGTTTCTTTTAATTCTGAAATATCACTGATGGAATTTATTCCATTATCGTCAGAAATAGTTCTAGCATTTTCGTTTGGTTCCACTCCAAAAACATTCCAATTATTTTTTTTACAAGTTGCTAAAAAATCTCCTGTTCCGGACCCAACGTCTAAAACTTTTTTATCTATAAAATTAAATGAATTTAGAATTCTTAATTTATTTTGTAAAGTGCGCTTTCTTACTTTTTGGTATATTTTATCGACAAGACTTTTACTAGCATTTGTGTGAGAAATATACTCTTCACTTTTGTAATAATTTTCTAAATCTGATGGAACAGGCGAAGTAACCATCATGTCAAAATCTTCATTTAACAAAAGCTCATATGACTCTTTAGAAACGGTATGATCTACACAACTCATAAAAGATTTTAATCCTTTATATAGTTCTTTTTCTTTTTTCATTTTAAGCAATATTTATAATGTTCCACATGGAACTTACGTTTTTATCTTCCCATATACACCAATAAAACAGATACGTCACTTGGCGATACTCCACTAATTCTACTTGCTTGCGAAATAGAAGTTGGTTTAATTTTATTTAGTTTTTCTCTAGCTTCAAAGGAAAGAGATTTTACTTTTGTATAATCAAAAGTTTGTGGGATTGTAACGTCTTCAAGTCTATTTAACTTGTCTGCATTATTCTTTTCTTTTTCTATATAACCAGAATATTTTAAATATATTTCCACTTGTTCTATTACTTCTGCATCGATATTATTTTCAGAAATAAAGTTACTTAATTTATCAAGATGTATAAAATCTGAAAACGATAATTGTGGTCTGGCAGCAACTTTAAAAAGTTTCATTGATTGAGAAACTAAAGCTAAATTTTTCTTCTCTAAGATGCTATTTAAAGCTTCTTTTTTAACACTTAAGTTGGTTAAAAAATCAATTAATAAAGCTGTTTTTTCTCGCTTTTCTATCACGCGCTTCATACGTTCTTCAGAAGCCAAACCTAACTCATAAGACCTTGGGGTTAATCTTAAATCTGCATTATCTTGTCTTAATAAAGTTCTATATTCAGCTCTAGAAGTAAACATCCTATAAGGCTCTTCTGTTCCTTTTGTAATTAAATCATCAATTAAAACTCCAATATAAGCCTCGTTTCTTTTTAATATAAACGGCTCTTTATTATTGATTTTTAATACTGCATTTATTCCCGCCATTAATCCTTGAGAAGCAGCTTCTTCATAACCTGTTGTTCCGTTAATCTGACCTGCAAAAAATAAATTTTCTACTAACTTTGTTTCTAAAGAATGTGTTAATTGTGTTGGCGGAAAATAGTCATATTCTATTGCATAACCGTAACGTAAAAACTTTACATTTTCAAATCCTTCAACCGCTCGAATTGCTTTGTCTTGAATGTCTTCTGGTAAAGAAGTTGAAAATCCGTTTACATAGATTTCAACCGTATCCCAACCTTCAGGTTCAATAAACATTTGATGTCTTTCTTTTGAAGCAAAACGATCTACTTTATCTTCAACAGATGGACAATATCTTGGACCTGTAGATTGAATTCGACCATTAAACATTGGAGACCTATCAAAACCTTCTTTTAATAATTCATGAACTTTTGGATTTGTATAAGTCAAATAACAAGATCGTTGTTTTGTCAACGATTTTGTTGATGGTAAAAATGAAAATTTTTCAGGATTTTCATCACCAGGTTGTTCTATCATTTTAGAAAAATCTAAAGAACGAGCATCAACTCTTGGTGGCGTTCCTGTTTTCATTCTTCCAGATTCAAACCCTTTTTTCACTAAATCTTCTGTAATTCCTGTTGAAGCTCCTTCACCAGCTCTTCCTCCTCCAAACGTTTTGTCTCCAATATGAATTAGTCCATTTAAAAAAGTTCCTGCGGTAATAATTACCGTTTTTGATTTTATTTCTAAACCTAAAACCGTTTTTACACCAACAATTTTATCGCCATCAAACAATAATCCGTTTACAGAATCTTGATAAAAATCTAAATTATCTGTTTGCTCTAAAACTTTTCTCCATTCTTCAGAAAAACGCATTCTATCAGATTGAGCTCTCGGACTCCACATTGCTGGGCCTTTTGATTTGTTGAGCATTTTAAACTGAATTGCTGTTTTATCTGTAACAATTCCGCTAAATCCACCAAGTGCATCAATTTCTCGAACAATTTGTCCTTTTGCAATTCCTCCCATTGCAGGATTGCAACTCATTTGCGCAATCGTTTGCAAACTCATTGTTATTAGCAAAGTGTGTGCGCCCATATTTGCGCTTGCTGCCGCTGCTTCACTTCCTGCGTGACCACCGCCAACTACAATTACATCATATGTTGTTGAAAAAAGACTCATTTTACATGTTTCACGTGAAACTTTGTTTTATTTATTTGATTATCAATTATTTAATGTACTTAAACATTGATTTTCTTTATCTCGCATTATTAATTTTTCATCTGTTGTTTTATCTTTATAACCCATGTAATGCAAAATTCCATGAATCATAACACGATGTAATTCTGTATCAAAAGAAGTTTTATAAGTTGAGGCATTTTCCGCTACTCTTTCAACAGAAATAAAAATATCTCCACTTATAATTTTACCAAGCGTATTATCAAAACTGATAATATCTGTGTATGTATCGTGTTGTAAAAATTCAATATTTAATTTGTGCAAATAAGCATCATCAGAGAAAATATAATTAATTTCTCCAACTTTAAATTCTTCACCTTCAATACAGTTTACAATCCAATTTGTAAGTTGTATTTCATTAGATAATTTAAAATCTGTTTCGTAATTAAACTCAATCACTTTTCTTTTTGCTTTTCGAATTACTAAAATACTCTTGTACTTTCTTTTTGTAATTTTTTTGCAAAGGTAATGATTGTCTGTTTAATATTTCTGTTTGATTGTAAAACAGTTTTTTTATCAACAGTTTAGCGTTATTTGAGTTGTATTGTTGCTGATTAGAATTTGATTTTCTTTTGGTGTCTTTATCTTGTTCAAAAGCTGCTTTCTCTAATTTTAAAAGATTGTATTTAAGTAGCTGCATTTTTTGAAGTGTAGAATTATTAAAACCTTTTTCTAGAATTTCGTTTTCCAATTCTTCCATTGATTTTAGCACTTTTTTAGCTGCTGGATTATTTCCTAAACCTTTTTTTTGGAGTGCATCTTGCAACTCTTGTCTTAATTGAGATTGCTGTTGATAGGTTTTATACAAATCACCATCTAATTCATTAGTTCTATTTCCTTTACTTTCTCCTTTTTGATCGCCTTTCTTTTGTCCGTTTTGTTGTTCACCTTTTTTCTTTCCTTGCTGCATTTTTTTAACAATGTCTTCTTGCTTTTGAATAATATCTGGCAAGCTAAATGACTTTCCTCCTTTTTTTCCTTTTCCAGGTTTAGAGTTTTTAGGCTGTTGCATATTATCTAAAATATCACTTAAAAAATCTGCTAAATTATTTACAGAAGTCATAACGTATTGTTGGTTTGACAGTGCATTATTAAACCTATTTTCTGCAAAATTATCTAAAGTTTGATCTAAATTATAATGCGCACTTGTTAGATCTTTTTGCACAATTGGCGATATTTCTGGCAAACGCATAGACAAGACATATAAACTATCATCAATATGTTCAAAATAGGTTTTTAAGGTGTTCTGGCTTTTTAATTCTTTACCAAAATCTGGATGTTGAACACTTAGTTTTGAAAACGTATTCATCAGGTTTTCTTGCTTAAAAGAAAAATTTAAAAGGTTTTCTAAAATAATTCGTAACGATTTCTCATTCGCTTCTTTCATTTCTCCTTCCATATCAGACATTGCTTGTTGCATTTTCTGACTCATTTCTTGCATTTTTTGAGAAGCTTTTTTCTGACTTTTTTGCTGTTGGTTTTTATCTGACGAATTATTATCTTCTGCTTTATTTAATTGATTGTTAACTTCTTTTTGTGCTGCTTTTGTATCAGGAATTTGCATTGGTTCTTTTAGCGCTTTATTGTCTTTTTCTAAATTTTTAAGTTCTTTTTCAATTTCTTTAAATTCTTTCTTTATCTCTTTTTGTTGGTTTAAATCAAATTTTGGCGATGTAGCAACACTATCTTGTTTCTTTGAAAGTTCTTCTAATTTATTCGCAATTTGCATGGTTTTTTGCTCAACATAAAATCGTTTTGTAAGTTCTAATATTCTTTCTAAACTTCGTTCTTGTTGTTTGTTTTGCTCTGTTAATTGCTTTACTTTTTTAAGCAATTCATTTTTATTTAATTTTTCTGCTAATTTTTTTAATTCTTCTAACAATTTTTGTTCTTTTTCTAATTTTTTAAGCTCTTCTATTCTTTTTTTAAGTTGCTCTTTCTTTTCCTTAATTGTTTCAGAATCTTTTGGTAAATCTTTAATGTTTTCTTGCAGTTTGTCTGTTTGACGCTGCATCATTTGTTTGTATTGTTCTTGACGTTTTATATAATTGTCTATCTTCTTTTTATCGTTCCAGTTAACATTTTTATTATTCTGTAAATTTTGCTTTATTTCTTCTAATTCCTTCTTTTGATCTTTCTTTTTTTGAAGCGTATTTTCTATCGATTTAATTTGTTTACGTTGTTGTAAAACAGATTCTTCTTCAATTTCGTTATCCGTTTTTTTTCTAAAACTAAACTTTTTGCTTTCACTTTTTTTACTTCCATTTACAGCATCATTATCAAAAACCTGAAAATAAACTTCGTAATTAATCCCTTTATTGATTTTTAAATCTCCCGGGAAATTATAATAAAACGTTTGATTTTGTTCTTTATCAAAGGCTATTTTTTGAGTCCTTTTTTCTGTCGGATTTTCCTCATCATAAAAAACAATTTCTAGTTTTTTAATTCCATAATCATCAGAAAATTTTCCAGCAAATTGCGCTGTATTATTTAAACTATCAATATCAGACAACACTTCTATTTCTGGAAACTCATCTTTTACAACATCAATTGTAAAATAGAGTTTTTCAAACTCTTTTAATTCAGAATTTGATGTTGCAATTTGATACGTCAGCGGTTTTAAAATCCGTTTAGAAAAAGTGAATACATTGTTTTTAGACTCATTAAAAAACACTTTATTTTTTACAGAAATAAAAGCAACTGAATCAGTTTGATTTGTTGCAACGTTCCACGTGGTTTTTGTGCCTTCTGGAATTAAAATTGTTCCGGTATTATTAATAGTTTCGTTCTTTTTACCAATATATTTTGGATAGTTTAAATCAATAGAAATATGCTGAATTGTTGGTGTTTTGATCACATTTAATTCGTAATTTTCTGAAGTAATTCCGTTTGCTTCTACATAAAAATTAATATTATTTCTAGTATCTGTAAACGTGTACGAAAAAATTCCGTTTTGGTTTTGTAAAAAATAGCTTTGATTGTTGTAAAAAATCGTAACATCTGTTGGTGTTACTTTTCCTTTTGTTTCGACCTCTAGCGTAAACGGTTTTCCTTGAATTACTTTTAGATTTTGGTTAATCAAATGAAAAGAAAAAGGAGCTGGTGGCGCAAAAGCCGTTCTGTAATTCACAACTCTTTTAAAAGAAGTATCAAACATGTTAAAATTACCCGTAATTGTAATAATTAACCAAATAAAAACAGGAATTGCTGCATATTTTAAATACTTACTATTTTGTTTGTAATTAACTGCTTTTGTAAACGGAATTGGTTGTAATTCCTTGGATTTTTGCTCAATACTTGCAATTAATAAATCCGATTGATTCGTTGCTTCTTTAAGTTGTAAAACATTAATTAATTTATCTGCAACATTCGGAAAGTGATTTCCAATAATTTTTGAAGATTCTGTAAATGAAATTCCTTTTTTTAAACCAATCAATTTAAAAATTGGTGTTAAAATAAATCGAAATACCAAATACGATTCAACCAGGATAAAAAATACAAAAAGAATCGTTCTAGCTGTTGGCTTCAACCATAAAAAATATTCGATAAAAAGTGTGAAAAAAAAGTACAAAAAACCTAACGAAAGAAACAAAATAGTCCCTTTTATGAGTTCGTTTGTGTAAAATTTTCGCACAAACTGATGTAGTTTTTCTTCTATGTTTTTATATGAATCCATAATCTAACCAATAAAAATAGTCATTTTAAAAGATTTTGCTAGAAAGAAAGTGTTAAACCTTACTAAAAACCTATCTTTTTTCTTTTATCTTTTTCTCTTCTCATCTAATAAAAAGTATCTTTGCGGCATCAAAAAAAGAAAAAATGGAATCTACAGTTCGCGTTCGTTTTGCGCCAAGTCCAACCGGACCTTTACATATTGGTGGTGTAAGAACCGCTTTATTTAATTATTTATTTGCTAAAAAACATGGCGGAACTTTTGTGTTGCGCATCGAAGATACCGATCAAACTCGTTATGTTAAAAACGCAGAACAGTACATTATTGATGCACTAAATTGGTGTAACATTCCTTTTGATGAAGGTCCTGGAAAAAACGAAAAGTTTGGTCCTTACAGACAATCAGAACGTAAAGAATTGTACAAACAATATGCAGATATATTAATAGAAAATGGTTGGGCATATTATGCTTTTGATGCTGCAGAACAATTAGATTTTCATAGAAAAGATCACGAAGAAAAAGGGAAAACTTTTATCTACAATTGGCACAACAGATTAAAACTAAACAATTCGTTAAGTTTATCAAAAGAAGAAATTCATGCAAAATTAAATGCTGGCGATAAATATGTAATTCGTTTTAAAACACCACAAGACGAAACATTAATCATGAATGATGAAATTCGTGGAACAATAAAAATTGACACGAATACATTAGATGATAAAGTATTGTTTAAATCAGACGGAATGCCAACGTATCATTTAGCAAATATTGTAGATGATCATTTGATGGAAATTACACACGTAATTCGTGGTGAAGAATGGTTGCCTTCAATGCCGTTACACATTTTATTATACAAAGCTTTTGGTTGGGAATCTCCAAAATTTGCGCATTTACCGCTGATTTTAAAACCAGTCGGAAAAGGAAAATTAAGCAAACGTGATGGCGATAAATTAGGATTTCCTGTTTTTCCGTTAGCATATACAAACGAACAAACTGGCGAAGTTTCTCGTGGATATAAAGAAGATGGGTATTTTGCTGACGCATTTATAAATATGTTGGCGTTATTAGGTTGGAATCCAGGAACTGAACAAGAAATTTTTTCGTTAGAAGAATTGGTTAAAGCGTTTGATTTACAAAGAGTTAGTAAATCTGGAGCAAAATTTAGCCCAGAAAAAACAAACTGGTTTAATCAGCAATACATGCAAACAAAATCTGATGCAGAGTTAACAGAATTATTTTTACCAATTCTATCAGAAAAAGGAATTGTCATTGCGAGTGAAACGAAGCAATCTGTTTCTAATGACGAGAATTCTTACGTTCAAAAAGTAGTTTCATTAATTAAAGAACGTGCTGTTTTTGTCACAGATTTCTGGAATTTATCTGATTTCTTTTTTCAATCTCCAACAGAATATGATGCAAAAGCATCAAAAAAGAACTGGAAAGAAGGAACACCAGAATTAATGCAAGAATTAATTTCTATGATTTCAGATATTCAAGATTTTTCATCAGCAAACACAGAAACTGTAATTAAAGAATGGATTACTGCTAAAGAAATTGGTTTTGGTAAAGTGATGCAACCGTTACGCTTAAGTTTGGTTGGCGCTTTAAAAGGTCCACATTTGTTTGATATTATAGAAATGATTGGCAAAGAAGAAACAGTAAAAAGAATTGAAAACGCTATTCAAAAATTATAATTGGTGAAATCGTGTTTAAAAAAGTGCTTTTTTTAGGATTTTTAGGATGCAATTTTTTACTTAATGCACAAGTAATTAATGTTGAGGGTGTTAGAAATTCAGCTGATTCTGCACGTTTTATTGGTAAAGCAAGTTTAGATCTTGAGCTTACAAAAAATGTAAACAAAGAGTTTAATTTAAGTAGCGATTTAACGCTTCAGTATTCTTTTAAAAAAAACACTTTTCTTTTTCTTAATAAACTCGAATTTAAAGAAGCTAATGGTAAAAATTTTACCAATAAAAGTGTACAACATTTAAGGTATAATTATCGCTTTCATAAAAAAATTGCATTAGAAAGTTTTGTGCAATTTCAAAAAGACCAAGTTTCGTTTATCAATTATAGAACGTTAATTGGTTTAGGAACGCGCAATAAAATATATCAATCTAAAAAAAATACATTTTTTTTAGGTACATTAATAATGTATGAACATGAAAATTCTGTTGGTATAAATGCTGATGTTATTGAAAAAAATATGCGAGGTGATATTTATTTTTCATTTATTTTACGTCCAAAAAAAGTGCTTTCAATAACTAGTACAACTTATTATCAGCCAAAATTAGATGCATTTAGCGATTATAGAATTTCTAGTGAAACTTCATTAATAATATCGCTTTTTAAGAATTTAGATTTAACAACAACTTTTTCTTATCAGTTTGATACTTTTCCTGTAATTGGAATTCCTAAAGAACAATACAAATTAGAAAACGGAATTACTTTTAGCTTTTAACTAAAAGAAAAAGCACACTTTGTTGTAACAATTCTTAAAAATTGCGTCTCGTAAATGAGAGGTATTATTTTGTATCTTTAAGAAAAATTTCTAATTATAAAACAAAAAACCATGGATCCAACTCTTATAATAATTTTAGTTTTAACCATTTTATTTTTATTTGCTTCATTTTTTACCGTGAAACAGCAAACATCCGCAGTAATTGAGCGATTTGGAAGATTTCAAAGTATTCGTCAATCTGGTTTGCAATTAAAAATTCCTATTGTTGATAGAATTGCAGGAAGAATAAGTTTAAAAATTCAACAATTAGATGTAATTATAGAAACCAAAACCTTAGATGATGTTTTTGTAAAATTGAAAGTTTCTGTTCAATTTATGGTGATAAAAGATAAAGTATATGACGCTTTTTATAAGTTAGATTATCCACACGATCAAATAACTTCTTATGTATTTGATGTTGTAAGAGCAGAAGTTCCAAAAATGAAACTAGATGATGTTTTTGTAAAGAAAGATGATATTGCAATTGCAGTAAAAACAGAATTAAACGATGCGATGTTAAATTACGGATATGATATTATAAAAACTCTAGTTACAGATATTGATCCAGATGCGCAAGTAAAAGCTGCAATGAACAGAATTAATGCTGCAGATAGAGAAAAAACTGCCGCGCAATATGAAGGAGATGCACAACGTATATTAATTGTAGAACGTGCAAAAGCAGAAGCAGAAAGTAAACGTTTACAAGGAAAAGGTATTGCAGATCAACGAAGAGAAATTGCACGCGGTTTAGAAGAATCTGTAGATGTTTTAAATAAAGCAGGAATTAACTCACAAGAAGCATCTGCATTAATTGTAATTACACAACATTATGATACGCTACAATCTATTGGAGCAGATACTAATAGTAATTTAATTCTATTACCCAACAACCCAACAGCAGCGAGTAATATGTTAAATGATATGGTAACAAGTTTGGTTGCTGCTAATAAAATAAACGAGAGTTCTTCTAATTCAAAAAAATTATAATAAAATGATTGTATCAACAACAAATACACTAGAAACACATAAAATAAAACAATATTTAGGTATTGTAACTGGTGAAACCATTATTGGAGCAAACCTTTTTAAAGATTTTTTTGCAGGAATAAGAGATATTGTTGGGGGTAGATCTGGTTCTTATGAAAAAGTATTACGAGAAGCTAAAGATATTGCATTAAAAGAAATGCAAGACGAAGCAATGCGTTTAGGTGCTGATGCCGTAATTGGTGTTGATTTAGATTATGAAACTGTTGGTGGTTCTGGCGGAATGTTAATGGTTACAGCTTCTGGTACTGCAGTAAAAATCTAAAAAAATTGTATTTATGAAAACCATATTTTCTTGGCTTTCAGCTCCATATTATTTCAATCCTTCAATATTATTTAAGTTAAAAGTAAGTTTTTCTTTTGGTTTTTTTGTGTTTATATTTTTATATATTTTTAAACCTTTTAACTTATATTCTATAGTAGATTTCGTTTTAGAATACACAATCCTTTTAGGGATTATTACAACTTCTGGTGTATTTTTTATGTTAATTGTTCCGCCATTACTCTTTAAAAATTATTTTGATGAAGATAAATGGACTGTAGGAAGAAATCTTTTTGTAATACTAATTGGTTTAATTATTATTGGATCTTTTATGTGGTATTTAGGTAATTTATATAAAAGCACATTTGGAATTAAAGGTTTAAATTATATTACTTTTTTAACATATACTTTTTTAGTTGGTACAATTCCTTTGTTATTTTTTGTTTTTATAAATGAAAAAGGTTCAAGAGAAAGAAGAGAGAAAAAAGCGAATGAAATTAACGAACTTAAAAAAGAAAAATTAGTAGAAAAAGTACTTAAAAAAGAAGTAACTATTTGTTCTGATAATCAAAAAGAAAAAATTGTTTTTAAAGTTGATGATTTAGTGTATATATCATCTCAAGGTAATTATGCTAGTTTTTTTATCAGGAAGAATACAGATTTAAAAGAAAAGATATTAAGAGTTACTTTAACTAAAATAGACGAAGAATTACAAGATTATAGCAAAATTATACGTTGCCATAAGTCATATATTATAAATGTTAACTTTATTACAGATATTAATGGTAACGCAAGAGGATATTTATTAAAATCTGATATTATTCCTTTTGATATCCCTGTTTCTAGGAGTTTTAGTAAACAATCTTTAAAGAGTTTATTAAGTTAATTACTTTCCTTTTTATCCCAAAAACAAAAATTTTATTCCTTTTTATAACAAAATTTAAAAATGTGAGGAATTATATTTATTACAAATATATATTTGTAATCATAATTCAAGAATTAAAAGCATTGGGGGATATTTTTAATTTGATCAAAACAAAAAGCTCAACTTTACAGTTGAGCTTTTTTTATTTTTATTAAGGTAAAAATTTATTTTTTATCTTCTATTTTATCATTCTCTTCATCTTCTTCTTTGGATGCTTTTTTAAATTCTTTAATTCCGCCACCTAAACCTTTCATTAATTCAGGAATTTTTTTACCTCCAAAAAGTAATACCACTAATACAACTACGATAGCTATTTGCCATGGTCCTGCGAATAAAAATATATTTTGTGAAATCATTTATTTTAAATTTTAAAACAAAGA
Organism: Polaribacter uvawellassae; assembly: GCF_039748955.1. Taxonomy (NCBI): domain Bacteria; kingdom Pseudomonadati; phylum Bacteroidota; class Flavobacteriia; order Flavobacteriales; family Flavobacteriaceae; genus Polaribacter; species Polaribacter uvawellassae. Next base: position 362,531 of record NZ_JBDIZN010000001.1, read on the forward strand.
TACAAAAAGCTTTTAATTAATTGTTTACTTCTAAGGTTCCTCTTAAAAAAATTATTTTTTAATTAATTTTTTAGTAATTTTTCCTTTTTCTGTTTCTAATTCTAAAAAATAAATTCCTGTAGAAAATGTAGAAATATTTATTTCTTTGTTTTTTGATTCCAATATTTTTTTTCCTTGTTGATTATAAATTACAGCTTTTTTTAAACTGTTTTCATTACTAAACGAAATAGTAAAATTATCTTTAACCGGATTTGGGTAAATGTTTGTAAACTCATTTAGTTTATACTTTTTAATATTTAATGTACTTTTAAAAGAATACACTCTTGGGAATGCATTTTCACTTCCAGCAATAAAAGTTTCTCCGTCTGCAGATAAAGCAATAGCTTCACCAAAATTACTACTTCTCCAAGTTTTTACATCAACTCCTCTTTGAGTCCAAATATTATTTTCGAAAATATAATTTCTAACGGTATAATCATATGGTGATGCAATTGCTATTTTTGTACCATCTGATGATAAAGAAGATGAACTCCCAAAATTAATTAAACTTCCTAAAAGATTCCATGTTCCCGCTGTGTTTTCATAAATTGAAACTCCAGATTTTGCTCCAATAGCAACTTTTTTTCCATCTGCAGATAAAGAAACACTAATATTTGCACGATTATCTGAAACCAAATCTGTAAACTCATTTCCTATTTGGCTCCAATCATTATTTTTAAATTCGTATACCATTGCTTTTCTTCTTCCTCTATTTCCAATAGCTAAAGTATTTCCATCATCAGATAAATCAATAGTAATTCCAAAATGATCTGAAGTAAATTCTCCTTCTAAAATTGTACCTTTTTGAGTCCAACTACCAGAAATATTTTCATAAACTTTTACATAACCTTTGTCAGCTTTATTATCAATTGTACTTACAGCAACAAATTTTGTGTCTGGTGTCATCACAACTTTATAACCAATACTGTGTTGTATTCCTGCTCCAATAATTTCATTTCCTAATTTTTGCCAAGAATCATTTTTAAATTCATAAAAACGAACACTCCCTTCATCTAAATTTCCTCCAGCGACAGCACCAATTGCTACAGTTTTTCCATCTGAAGATAATGAAACACTTGTTCCTATTTTTTCTAAAATAGCTTCATTTACAATATCTGTTCCTAATTGATTCCAAGTTGCATTTTCATATTTAAAAATTCTTACAAAACTATTTTCATTGTGTCCTGGTGCACCAATTGCAACTATAGTTCCATCATCAGAAATTGCAACAGCATTACCAAACCTACTTGGTTTTATAGAATTTTCATCTGGGTTGTTAAATTGATTACCTAATTGTGTTTGTGAAAAACTAAAAAAAGGAATTAAAAAGAATACTAAAAGTAGTTTTGTTTTCATAATATTTATGTTTTCTACAAATATCTGTTAGTTTTATAGCAAAAAAAATACGTCAGATGACGTATTTTATTGTTTTTAAGGTTTTTAGCTTTTATTCTTCTATTAAAGAAAAATCTAAATGTTTGCGTTCTAAATCGGTCTTTTTAACCTTTACAACTACATTATCTCCTAATTGATAAAGTTGTTTGGTTGATTGACCAACAATAGCATATTGTTTTTCATCAAAAATATAATAATCACTTTTTATATCTCTAATTCTAACCATTCCTTCACATTTATTTTCTTTAATTTCTACATAAATTCCCCATTCTGTAACTCCAGAAATAACGCCCTCAAATTCTTGATCTTTATGATCTTGCATGTATTTAACTTGCATATATTTTATAGAATCTCGTTCTGCTCTTGAAGCTAAATATTCCATTTCAGAAGAATATTTACATTTTTCTTCATAAATAGCAGCTGTAGGTGAATTTCCGCCATCTAAATAATGTTGTAGTAATCGATGTGTCATTACATCAGGATAACGTCTAATTGGTGATGTAAAATGACTGTAGTAATTAAATGCTAATCCGTAGTGACCAATATTCTGAGTTGTATATTCTGCCTTACTCATCGTTCTAATCGCCAAGGTTTCTACCATATTCGATTCTGCTTTACCATGAACATCAGAAAGTAATTTATTCAACGATTGAGAAATAACTTCTTTAGAATCTGTTTGTAAAGAATAGCCAAACTTACTTACAATACCTTGTAAGGCGTTTAGTTTATCAATATTTGGTTCGTCGTGTACACGATAAATAAAAGTTTTTTTACTTGGTCTTCCTTTTTCTTGACCAATAAATTCTGCTACTTTTCGGTTTGCTAATAACATAAATTCTTCAATTAATTTATTAGCATCTTTAGATTCTTTAAAGAAAACTCCTGTTGGATTTGCCTCTTCATCTAAATTAAACTTTACTTCTACTCTATCAAATGAAATTGCACCAGCTTTCATACGTTTTTTACGCATTTTTTTAGCCAATTCGTCTAATTTTAAAGTTGCTTCTACAATTTCTTTAGTTACCGTATATTCTTTATCTAAAATAGAAATATCTGCCGGCATTGTATATTCTTTAATTGCTAATAAATTACAATTTTCTATTACAGCTTGAGCTTCTTCGTATGCAAAACGTTGATCTGAATAGGTAACTGTTCTTCCAAACCATTTATGTACAACTTGTGCTTTTTCATTGATTTCAAAAACAGCAGAAAAAGTTAATTTTTCTTCATTTGGTCGTAAAGAACAAACTCCGTTTGATAACATTTCTGGTAACATTGGTACAACTCTATCAACTAAATAAACTGATGTTGCTCTTTCATAAGCTTCATCATCTAAGATTGTTTTTTCTTGTAAATAATGCGAAACATCTGCAATATGAATTCCGATTTCATAATTTCCGTTTTCTAATTTTGTAAACGACAACGCATCATCAAAATCTTTTGCATCTTTTGGGTCAATAGTAAATGTTAAATCGCTTCGCATATCTCTACGTTTTGCAATTTCTTTTTTTGTAATTTCTATTGGAAGTTTTTTAGCTTCATCTTCTACTTCTTTCGGAAACTCGTATGGTAAACCATATTCTACTAAAATAGAATGCATTTCTGTATTATGATCTCCTGGTTTTCCTAAAACTGTAGTAATTTTTCCAAACGGATTTTTAGAATTTGATGGCCAATCTGTTAGAGTTGCAACCACTTTATCTCCGTCTTCTGCACCATTAATTTTATTTTGAGATATAAAAATATCAGCATACATTTTATTGTCATCCGGAATTACAAATCCGAAGTTTTTATTGAGTTGTAACACACCAACAAATTCGGTTTTTGCTCTTTCTAACACTTCAACAACATCAGCTTCTAGTTTATTACTTCCACGTTTATTATACGTGTAAACTTTAACGGTATCTTTATGTAAACCTTTGTTTAAATTGATTGACGGAATAAAAATATCTTCTTCAAAATCATCAGAAATAAAGTACGCATTTCCGTTAGATGTAACATCTAAAGTTCCTACGTTGTATTTTCTATCCTGATTTATAGAAAATTTTCCTCTATCGATTTCTTTAATTTTTTTAGTAGCTGTAAGTTCAGCTAATTTTTTTAAAACTTGCGTTTTTCCGTCGGTATCAGAAATACCAATTTTAGATGCAATTTGTTTATAATTATAAGATGATGTAGCATCTTCGTTTAATATTCTAAATATATTTTTGGTTAAATCTTTAATGATTCTTCCTTTTTTTTTATAAAATTTCTTCTTTTTAGACATGTGTCTTTTATTGTTTTTATTGATGCAAATTACAGTATTTAAATTGTATTCTTTATTAATTTATTGTTATGAATTCAATTTTTGTATTTTGCTCTTTTATTAATTTATTATTTATATGAAAACGGATTGGTTTTTAATTATGAATCCAACTTCTGGAAACGGAAAATCTAAAAAAATTTGGAAAGAAATTTCAGATGAATTAAAAAAACAAAACATTTCGTTTTCGTTTGCTTTTACTGATTATTCTAAACACGAAGAAGAATTAGTAGAAACTGCTATTAAAAATGGTTTTACTAAAATAATTTCTGTTGGTGGAGATGGAACTTTACATCATGTTGTTAACGGAATAATGAAGCAAAAATTAGTAGAAACTAACACTATACAACTTGCTGTAATACCAATTGGTACTGGAAATGATTGGGTAAAAACTTATAATATTCCTGCAAAGATAGAGAATTCTATTGCAATAATCAGTAAAGAAAAAACAATACTGCAAGATATTGGTAAATTAGAAACAGAAAACAACACTATAAACTACTTTAATAATGTAGCAGGAATCGGTTATGACGGTTATGTTGTAAATAAACTTAAAAACTTAAAACGTTTTGGCGGAATTGCATATTTATTAAGTGGATTATATGGTTTGTTATTTTATAAAAAATCAATCTTTACTATTGAAATAAATAATAAAATAATCAAAGAAAAATGTTTAATGGTTGTTTTTGGAATCTGTAAATTTTCTGGCGGCGGAATGCAATTTACTAAAGATGTTAATACTTCGGATGGATTATTAGATGTTACAATTGCTAAAAAATTAACTTTATTTGATATGATTTTTAATTTACCAAAAATATACAATGGTAAAATTGTACATCATAAAAAAGTGGCAACTTATAAAACTACTTCATTAAAAATTACGCCAATTTCTAAAAAAGAAAAACCTTTTATTCAAGCTGATGGAGAATTAATTGGAACCGGATCTATTTCTATATCAATTATAGAAAAAGCTATTCAATTTATTATTCCTTAACTAGATACTAAAACGAGTTTAGTATAAAAAAGTTAAAGAAATCTTAAAATTTTTGTAACACTTTTTAAAAATACACGTCTTTATAGTGTAAGAAGTTTATAAAAATGAAACAATTTCTAAAAATAATAGCATTATTTATCTTTATATTTATAGCAGGTATTTTTATTACCGTTGTAAAGATAAATGCTCCTTTAAATTTAAATACTTCTCCAGAATCAGTAAAAATTAAAAAAGACTCAATCCATTTTAAACAATTAAATACTAAAACTATTTAATTTCTTTTTTCCTTTTTTTGAGTTATCAACACTTTATATAATTATAATGATATTCTTTAATTAAATTTAAAAAAAGATGATGTTAATGATATAGTGTTAACAGATACAATAAGTATTTTCTTAATTATTTTTTTATATCACTTATTAAATTTAATGAACAATGTATCTATTTTTTAAAAGCTTATAAATCAATTCTTTTTTTAGTTTATTAACAATTTTTATAAACAGTTATAAATAGATTTTCTTCATTGTTTAGTAAAAATTAAATGTAAAGAAAGGTGTTATTTTATGTTAATAAAATGCTATTAGAAAATCAAAAAAAAAGTTGGTAATTTCATTTACATTCTTGTATTGTAATAATTATTGAAACCATCAAAAAAAGTTTTAAAAAAATAAGAATACTTCTTAACATTCATATAAATTAGATAAAACTCTTATTTTTAAAAGGTTATTAAGATTTGTAAAAATTTAATTATTTATACCTGTTGATAACCATCTTTATACTTATTTTTGTGTACTTAATCCTATTAAAAACAACATATTATGACAATTGCAATTGGTAACGATCATGCAGGAACAGAATACAAATTCGAAATTATAAAAAAATTAGAAGCTGCTGGTTATACAGTTTTAAATTTTGGAACTGATACAAATGATTCTATGGATTATCCTGATGCAATTCATCCTACTGCAGAAGCAGTTGAAACAGGTAAAGCTACATTTGGAATTATTCTTTGTGGATCTGGAAACGGTGCTCAAATGACCGCAAATAAACACCAGGGAATTAGAGCAGCACTTTGTTGGAATAACGAATTAGTTGCTTTAACTCGTCAACATAACAATGCAAATATTTTAACCATTCCTGCTCGTTTTGTTTCTTTACAACAAGCATTGGGTTTTGTAGATATTTTTTTAAATACAGAGTTTGAAGGTGGTCGTCACACAACTAGAGTAGATAAAATTTCTTGTTCTTAAAATGGATTTTTTAGTAAAAAAATTTTCAGAATTAAATACATCAGAATTATATCAAATTCTTCAGTTACGATCAGAAATTTTTGTTGTAGAACAAAATTGTGTGTATCAAGATTTAGATTTTAAAGATCAAAAAGCATTACATGTAATTGGTCTTAAAAATGATAAAATAATTGCTTATACACGTATTTTTGGACCAGGAAATTATTTTAAAGAAGCAAGTATTGGTAGAGTTGTTGTAAAGAAATCAGAAAGAAAATTTGGTTACGGACATGATTTAATGAAAGCTTCTATTAATGCAATTGATTATTTTTATAGAGTTACTGAAATTACAATTTCCGCGCAAGTATATCTTAGAAAATTCTACGAAACTCACGGATTTAAAAAAGTTGGAGATAAATATTTAGAAGATGGAATTCCGCATATTGAAATGCTTAGAAATTAAAACTTACCAAAAAAAGAACTAATCTCAAAATATACTTCTTTTTCTATATTAGTTTTTACAATTTTAAATTTTAAAACATCATAAGGTTTGTTATTCTTATAATTTAAAGATTGTTGAATAAAAATCCAATCAACACCTCTTTTTCCATATGTTTTTTCTAAATATTCATATTCACTTCTAATTCCATTTATAGAATTTTTAGCAATAATTATTTTAGCTTTTTCATAACTAGAACCATCACCACCTTTAATAATTACACCATTACTTAAAGTAATTTGATTAGATTTAACAGTATTATTAGAAGTTTTTGGTACAGAAGAACAAGAGCTTATTATTAAAATAATAAATAGTAAAGAAGTAAGATTTTTTATAACGTTTAATTTTTATAAAAGTAAGATATTAAAACTACTTTTTATCTTCCTTTTTTGTCATTTTGTATATTAAATACCCAAAACCTACTAAAAAATGGAAAATAATTACAGCAGCTACAATATATAAAGTGGTGTTAGAGTTATTCATACCGTAAAATTGAGAAGATAATTTTTATTTTTTTGTGATAAATGTTACATTAACTCATAAACTTCTTTTACATCACCAAGTTTTAAATCGTTTAGAAAAATAGTTCCAATTCTTATTCTTATTAATCGTAAAGTTGGAAAACCAACTGCTGCTGTCATTTTTCTCACTTGTCTAAATTTTCCTTCGTTAATTGTAATAGAAATCCAACTTGTTGGTCCGTGACGTTCATCACGGATTTTTTGAGTTCTATTCGGAAAATTTGGTGGAGAAATCAAAGAAGCTTCACAAGGTTTAGTGATGTATTTTTTACCTTCAATACTAATTTCTACACCTTTTTTTAAGATTTCTATTTCTTTTTGAGTGATGCTTCCATCAACCTGAACATAATATTCTTTTTCTATTTTTTCACTTCTAATATGTTCGCTTACTTTTCCGTCTGTTGTTAGTAATAATAACCCTTCAGAGTTTACATCCAATCTTCCAATTGCCATAGTTCCTTCAGGAAAATCATACAATTCACCCAACATTTTTTTCTTTCTTTTTGTCTGATTATTGATAAACTGAGACAAATATCCATAAGGTTTGTGAAGTATAAAATGTTGGTGAGTTTTCAAAAGTTATTGTTTAAGAATTTTAGAGTTTATTATAGTTCCTTTTTCTGTAAATACTTTGAGTAAATATAATCCAGAAATAAAGTTTTCTAAATTAATTTTATTTTTAAAATAAGTATTTAAAAGTTGACCATTAATAGAGTATAATTCAATTTTCTTAATAGAATTATTAATTAGGTCAATTGTAAAAATATTATTTGTAGGGTTTGGATAAACTTTAATTACAGTGTTGTTGTTATTTATACTAATATCATCAATTGATAAGGTTGGATTGAAAGAGTATTTTGATAATAATCCTCGTGTCCATGAAACCCACGGTTTTAAATAAATACCATTACCATAAGTGTTTGTTGTTATTAAATTTTTTTCTTTATCAAACGTAAAATTTTTCTCAAATAAATTAGTAAAATTAAATTCATTTATAATTTCTAAATTTTCGTTTAAAAAAGCTGAATTATTTCCATCATCATTAGACCATTGAATAAAAATTTCATTATTAACTATAGAATAATTAAAACCACTACAACAGTTGTTAAAACTTTTATTACTTTTTTTAATTAAATTAAAATTTTCATCATAAACATTTAAATATTGATTTTTATCAGTAGCAAAAATTTTATTTTTAAAAGATACTAGTTTCCATAACTCCTCTTGAATAATAGAATTACTATATTCATTATTAATTGTGATTTTATGAAGTTTTCTTTGATAAATATTATTTGATGCATCGCTACTAAATATTATTGTACCATTATTTTTTATTATTGGTTTGTGAGGATTAATATTTAAATCATCTTTTAACCCTATTTTCTTTTCAAAAATTAATTCTCCTTCTTTATAGAGAGAAATAAGGCGGTCTTTAGAGTAATAATCTGCAGTACTAATATTTTGAAAATAAATATATAAATCTTCGTTTTTTATAAAATGGTTGAAATACTGTTTGTGATCATATTTAAAACTATTAATTAAATCACCATTAGTTAAATTAAATTTTTTTAATTCTGACCAAATAGAAGTTTTCCAAGTTGTTTGATCTGTAAAGCTTATATTATTACTTATAATATAAACTTTATTGTTAGTTTCATTAATAATTATTTCTTTAGATTTAATACTTTCCTTTTTATAAATAAGTTTACCATCTGCAGATATTTTATATAAATAACTATTATCTCTTTCTTTGTTTTCAAGGTTTAAATAAATATTATTGTTTACGTCTATTTTTATATTATCGCCATAATAATTTGAGGTTATATTATTTACTTGACCTGTTAAATCTAACTCCCATAAAACTTTTAACTCAGAGTTATATTTAATTATTTTTCCACTTAAAGGAGGTTGTGCACAACCTATAAATAAACATTTAGGGCCAAGCCATTCTGCAGATAATACTATATAATCATTATTATTATCAACACTAATAATTTGTTGAAAATTAGCGGAAGTACCTTCTCCAGAAAAAGAGTATTTATTAAGAATATCGGTAGAATTAATTTTCTCTGAAATAATATTTAATTCAGAATCTACATCAGATTCTGGAAACATTTTATTTACCTCAACCCCTAAAGAAGTAATAGTGTTGTCATCTATTTTAGAAAAATCTACAAGATTATATGAGTCAGAAGTATTAAATGAGTTGAACTCTTTTAAATCGTTAGAAAACAATCTTATATTAGAGTTACTTGTTGTTATAAAAAATGTACCATCTATATTCAATTTAAATCCCGTTCCTAAATATGAATCAATTTCTTTTAAAGTAATTATTTGATTTGTATCATCTACAGACAAGAAGACCAACTTGTCATTATCTAAGTCATTTGCTACGACAACAAGTTTGTTTGATGAATTAATAAAAGCATCAATTAAGTAGTATTTCTTATTACTACCTGTAGTTAAAACAAATTTTAGTAGATTGTCTTTATCAATTAATGAAATATTAATTTTTCCTTTTGTATCATTATCCGATTGGTTTAATGTTGTTATATATAAGTTCTTATTATTATCAACATTTATGTGAAAATTTTCATAATTGTTATTTAAATAATAATTATGAAAATCTGTATTTTCAATAGATAATAAATTTTCGTTTCCACCCTTATCTATCTTTAAAAAAGTATAAGAATATCCTTCATTAGTATTTTCTAGGTTTTTATAATTTCTTGAAAGAAAATAAAAAGTATCGTTTTCTATTTTACCACTTACGCCTTGGTTTTTAATTTCTCTAGTAAATAATTCTGTAGCATTTCCATTAGTATCTATTTCTAAAAAATGAAATATATTAGATCCATAACCACTGTATTTGTGCGGTGAGTAAACTAAATTTAAGGTGTCATCGCTATTTAGTTCAACATCAAAATAACCAAAATCATGATAATCTGAGCCGTCTATATTTCCAATAGTTTTTTTAAAAAGCTCATTACCATCTTTATCATATTTTATATAAAAAAGAATGCCATATATTTTTGTGGAATTAGTTTTAGTTGCTCCCAAAACATAAATATCATCATTTGAATTAACAAAAGCTTTTAATGGTAATTCATAAGATAAACTTGTAGAAAAAGAACTTGTTTTTTGCCAAACCAAATTATAGTTTTCATCTAATTTTGTAACTAAGACATCATTAAATGTAGAGTCTCTTTCTGTTGTTCCAATAAGAATTGAATTTTTTTCTTTGTCTATAAAAGAAAAATTAGGATAATCTCTATTTGTGTGATGGTTTAACCCAAAAGAAACACTTTTAGTTAAAGTAAAAGGATTTTGACCAAATGATAGAAAAGAAATAAAAAGAATAGAAAGAAAAATAAATATTTTTTTCATAGAATAAATTTTAAATCAAAAATAGTCAAAAAAACAATAAAATATTATTCTCATTTCGTAACTTAGTCGTTCTTATTTTAAAAAAATTTATAGCAGAAAGATATGGCAGCAGATAAAGAAAAAACAGCAAAATTAAAAGCATTACAATTAACCTTAGATAAGATGGATAAAGCTTATGGAAAAGGAGCTGTAATGAAAATGGGCGATAGTAAAGTAGAAGATATTGAAGCGATTTCTTCAGGATCTTTAGGATTAGATTTAGCATTAGGTGTTGGTGGATATCCAAGAGGAAGAGTAATAGAAATTTACGGACCAGAATCTTCTGGTAAAACAACGTTAACGCTTCATGCAATTGCAGAAGCTCAAAAAGCTGGCGGAATTGCAGCATTTATTGATGCAGAACATGCTTTTGATCGTTATTACGCAGAAAACTTAGGCGTAGATATAGAAAATTTAATTATTTCTCAACCAGATTATGGTGAGCAAGCATTAGAAATTGCAGATAATTTAATTAGCTCTGGAGCAATTGATATAGTTGTGATTGATTCTGTTGCAGCATTAACTCCAAAATCAGAAATTGAAGGCGAAATGGGTGATTCTAAAATGGGATTACATGCGCGTTTAATGTCGCAAGCATTACGTAAACTAACAGGAACCATTTCTAAAACAAAATGTACGGTAATTTTTATCAATCAGTTAAGAGAAAAAATTGGCGTGATGTTCGGTAATCCAGAAACAACAACAGGTGGAAATGCATTAAAATTTTACGCTTCTGTTCGTTTAGATATTCGTAGAAGAACTCAACTTAAAGATGGCGATCGTGTTATTGGAAATAGCACAAAAGTAAAAGTTGTAAAGAACAAAGTAGCTCCGCCTTTTCAAGTTGCAGAATTTGATATTATGTACGGACAAGGAATTTCTAAAGTTGGAGAAATTCTAGATATTGGTGTAGAATTAGGAATTGTAAAGAAAAGTGGTTCTTGGTTTAGCTACGGAGAAACAAAATTAGGGCAAGGAAGAGATGCGGTTAAAGGATTGATAAATGATAATCCAGAATTAGCTGAAGAATTAGAAACAAAAATTAAAGAAGCAATAAATAATCAAGAGTAAGTATTTTTAAAAGTTCTACGTTATTTAAAAAGCTATTTCAATTATTCGAAATAGCTTTTTTACATTTACATCATGATACAAATTACACCTCAAATTTCTTTACAACCTATAAAAAATTCTGATTGTGAATTGTTGTTTTCTTTAATGAAAGAAATCTACATACCAGTTTATTCTCATTTTTGGAAAGATAATGGAAGTTGGTATGTGGATTCTCAATATTCAGAATCTGCTGTTTTAAAAGATTTATTAGAAGTAAAAAACGATTATTATTTTATCCTTTTTAAGGATGAAATTGTTGGAAATTTTAGGATTGTTTGGGATAAAAAACTAGCAGGTTTAAAAGCGGAAAAGCAGGTTAAATTACATCGTATTTACATCCATCCAAAAACCCAGGGAAACGGAATTGGAAAAAAACTCCTTTTTTGGTTGGAAGAAAAAGCAAGAGAAAAGAACTATAAAGTGATTTGGTTAGATGCAATGAATAAGCAACCACAAGCATTTGAGTTTTATAAAAAACTCGGATTTCAATATCATTCACACGAATTTTTAAACTTTGACTTCTTGCGAGATGACGTTCGTAAAATGAGTCAATTATATAAAAATGTTGAGTAGTTTTCTATTTAGAAAACATTTTTACGAGCCACAAAATTAAATACAAACCAATACCAAAACCAGCGAATAAAACACATACAACAAAAGCAATTCTAATATTTTGTACTTTCCATCCTAATTTACCACTTAACCATTCTGATACTCCTAAAATCATAATTCTACTATTTTAATTGATATTAATTTTTACACTCCTGTACTTCCAAATCCGCCTGCACCACGTTCTGTTTCGTTTAAAACGTCAACTTCTTGCCAGTTTACACGTTCGTGTTTTGCAATGACCAATTGAGCAATACGTTCGCCATCGTTAATTACAAATTCTTCGTTTGATAAATTCACTAAAATCACACCGATTTCTCCACGATAATCTGCATCAACAGTTCCAGGAGAATTTAACACTGTAATTCCTTTTTTAGCAGCCAAACCACTTCTTGGTCTAACTTGCGCTTCAAAACCAATTGGTAGAGCGATAAACAAACCTGTTTTTACAATAGTTCTTTCTAAAGGTTTTAGTGTGATGGCTTCTTTAATATTTGCACGTAAATCCATTCCTGCAGAACCTTCGGTTTCGTAAGTTGGAGTTTGGTGTTTAGATGTATTGATAATTTGTACGTTCATAGTTTAGCGTTTCAAAAATTGTTTTATGGTTGATTTTTCTATCAAAAAGACAAGCCCAAAATAACTAAAAATTGTTGAAATTGAAAACCAAATATTCCCTCTAAACAAACTAAAAGAAATCCAACATAAAACTGTTGCGAAAAGCACATAAAATCCAACTTTTTTTAATTGATACGGAACCGGATAATGTTTTTTACCCACAAAATAAGATAGTATCATCATAAATCCGTAGGTAATTAAAGTTGCCCACGCAGAAGCCATAAATCCAATTTCAGGAATCATTATAATGTTAAATACAATGGTAATAATTGCACCTAAAACAGAAAAATACATTCCGAATTTTGTTTTATCTGTTAGTTTATACCAAATAGATAAGTTGTTGTAAATTCCTAAAAATAAATTTGCCAATAAGATGATTGGTACAATTTGTAAGGCTTCAAAATATTCTGGCTTTCCCAGTAGAATATGAGCAAAAACATCAATAAAAACAACAACAATTAACATAAATAACGCACCTAAAATAGTAAACCAAGTTAAAATTTTTGAATAGGTTTCTTTGGCGTTTTTTTTATCCGCTTGATTAAAGAAAAATGGTTCTGCTCCTAATCGAAAAGCCATAATATACAAGGTCATAAAAACGCCTAATTTATAACAAGCCGCATAAATTCCCATTTGAGATTCTCCAATTAAATCACCCAACAATAATTTGTCTAAATTTTCATTGGTTACAAAAGCCAAGCTTCCAATCATAATTGGTAAACTGTAACGCAACATTTTCTTTAAAAGCTGAAAATCAAAATCGATTTTAAACTTAAAAACAATTGGAAATAAAAGTAAAAATGTGGTGGCACTCGCAACAGTTCCGGCAACAAATATATGCATCACTTTAGGATACGAATTGTAATATTCTACGATAAAATTTGGTAAGTAAATAGTATTTTTAATTGCATACGGAACAAACCATAAAAAGAATACATTTAACAATGCAAAAATTAAAATATTTAAAATCTTATAAACGGTAAAACGCATTGGTTTGTTGGCAACACGTAAATATGCATACGGAATTACAACAAAAGTATCTAAAGTAATTGTCCAAACTAATAACTTAAAAAATAACGGATTTTTAAACCCGAAGAAATCAGAAATAGCTGTACTAAAAAACAACATTGTAATTAAAAACAACAAGCTTGTAATTAGCAAACTAATAAAAGAGGTTGAAACGATTTTCCCTTTGTCTTTCTCTTTCGAAAAAAAACGAAAAAAAGCCGTTTCCATTCCGTAAGTTAGTAACGCATTAAAATAAGCAGCATACACATAATAATCTGTGTTTACGGCATATTTATCTGCCTCTAAAGTTGAGGTGTGTAGTTTCACTAAAAAAATATTTATCGCTCTTGGCAAAACTGCCGCAATACCATAAATAATAGTGTCTTTAAAAAAGCGTTTTAAATTACTCAAAAGAAAAAGTCTTGTACAAATATAATAATTACCGCAAGTATTGGGCGTTAGAACTTTGTTTTATTACATTTGAATATAATAATTTACTTAAATATGAATTCAAACCCTAAAATAGCAGTTTTTGGCGGAGGAAGTTGGGCAACAGCAATTGTTAAAATGCTAACCGAAAACTTAGAAAATGTTGGTTGGTATATGCGTAATATTACTGCAATAGAACACATTAAAAAACACCAAAATAACCCAAACTATTTAAGTTCTGCCGAGCTATATCCAGAAAAATTAGATTTATCTAATGATATAAATTATTTTGTAAGTAATTATGATGTTTTAATATTTGTAATTCCGTCTGCTTTTTTAAAATCAGAATTAGAAAAACTAACAGTTTCATTAGAAGGAAAAACTATTTTTTCTGCGATTAAAGGAATTGTGCCAGAAACAGGATTAATTATTGGAGAACATTTTCATAAAATATATAATATTCCATTAGAAAATATTGGAGTGATTACAGGTCCTTGTCATGCAGAAGAAGTTGCAATGGAACGTTTATCGTATTTAACATTGGCGTGTTTAGACCAAGAAAAAGCCATTATGTTAAGTAAATATATTGCGAGTAGTTATATTAAAACAAAGATTTCTGATGATATTATTGGAACAGAATATGCTGCAATGTTAAAAAATATTTATGCGATTGCTGCCGGAATTGCTCATGGTTTAGGATATGGAGATAATTTTCAGTCGGTATTAATGAGCAATGCAATTAGAGAAATGAAACGCTTTATTAAAAAGGTTCATAAAATGAAGCGAAACATAAATAACTCTGCATATTTAGGAGATTTATTAGTAACAGGATATTCAACTTTTAGTAGAAACAGAATGTTTGGAAACATGATTGGAAAAGGATATACCGTAAAATCTGCACAAATGGAGATGAGTATGGTTGCTGAAGGATATTATGCTACAAAAAGTGCTTTTGAAATCAACCAAAAAAATGGAGCAAAAACTCCAATTATTGATGCCGTTTACAATGTTTTATATAACGGAAAAGAAGCAAAAGATCAGTTTGAAAAACTAACGCATAAGTTGAATTAGTTGTTTGTTACATTTAATAACTGAATAAAAAATTACGTTTTTAATTTAGCATTCAAACGTCTCGATTGCTTCCGACAACAAATATTTTTCTTTAAATAATTCGTTATTTAACAAATTTAATGCTGCTATTTTATCGGTTGTTTTTACCAAAAGCGAAATGTTATAATCACTTCCTCCGTAAGAAATCATTCTAACAGGAATATTTTTTAATGCATTAAAAACCAACGCACTAATTCCTTCTTTTTTCTGGGAAAAATCACCAGCAACACAAATTATACTTAAATCAGAATCTACATTTATTTTACCAAATGGTTCTAGTTCCGAAATTATTTCCGAAAGATAAGAAATATCATCGATAGTTAAAGAAATTGCAACTTCAGATGTTGTAATCATGTCAATAGGCGTTTTGTTGTTTTCAAAAACTTCAAAAACCTTTTTTAAGAAACCATAAGCCATTAACATTCTGTACGATTTTATTTTAATTGCTGTAATTCCGTCTTTAGCCGCAATTGCCGTAAAACCACTATTTATTGATTTATTTTTAATGATAGTTCCTTTAGAAAACGGACTAAATGTGTTCTTTAACAACACATTAATATTGTTTTCTTTAGCGGGAATTAAACTCTGCGGATGTAAAATTTTTGCACCGAAATATGCCAATTCAGCAGCTTCATCAAAAGAAATTTCTTTTAAAGAAAAAGTATTTTCTACAAAACGCGGATCATTATTATGCATTCCGTCAATATCTGTCCAAATCTGAATTTCATCAGCATTAATAGCAGCACCAATTAACGACGCTGTATAATCGCTTCCGCCACGTTGTAAATTTGAAATTTGCCCTTTTTCATTTTGACAGATAAAACCTTGAGTAATCCAAAGTTTTTCTGTTGAATTTTGATTAATTATTGCTGTTAATTGTTCTTTTATTTTTAAAATGTTTGGCTCATTATCATTCTTCACTTCCATAAAATCGAAAGCAGAAATTAAAGATGAAGAAATGTTAGATTCCTCTAAATACATAGAAACTAAATTGGTAGATAAAATTTCTCCTTGAGCTACAATTGTATTTTCTAAATTTAAATCAGTACTTGATAAACTTCTAAGAAAATTAAATTTTTCGACTATAAAAAAAAGCGCTTTGTCTTTAAATTGATTAGAAACAAATAGTTCATTTATTAAAACTTGATACTCATTTTCTAAACGTTGTATCAACTCTAAAGCTTGTTTTGGTTGCTTCGTTTTTATTGCTTTTGAAATAGCAAGTAAAGAGTTTGTTGTGCCAGAAACAGCTGATAAAACTACTATTTTTTGAGTCTTACATGCTGTAATAATTTCAACAACTTTTTTTATGTTTTCTGCATTTCCAACAGAAGTTCCACCAAATTTTAAAACAATCATTTTACTTATTTTCGCACAAAAAAACAACGAAATACAAACTGTGACAATTTTATTTAATATTTTTACATATTATAACACTGTGTTTAAAACTAAACAAATATGAAAACAATTCAAGAAGCAGTAGAAAGCACCATTCGTAAAACACCTTTTATAGAAGAAGCATTGAATGAAAAGTTAATCAATGTGTCGTCTTTAGCAAGAATTATAATGCCAGAAGTTTCTAAAATTTTAAAAAAAGAAGTAAAAATTGGCGCTGTAATGATGGCGATAAATCGTTTATCACCAGCAAATGAAATCAGAATTAGAAAAAATATAAAAAAGCTTGCTTCTAATTTAGGAGATTTTATTGTTCGTTCAGATTTATGTGATTTTACATTTAAAAATACACCTTCATTATTAAAAGAAATTGCAAAATTATTAAGCAAAGTTTCTGATAGTAATGACTATTTTTTAACTGTTTCTCAAGGAATTTTCGAAACCAATATCGTAATTAGTAAAAATTTACAAGAACATGTAGAAGATATTTTTAAAAACGAAACTTTAATTCATAGTGTGTTAGATTTGGCTTCAATTACCATAAAATTACCTAAGAATAATTTAGATCAATCAGGAATTTATTACTTTATTTTAAAACAATTAGCTTGGGAAAACATTCCTTTACAAGAAATAATTTCAACAACTCACGAAATGACAATTGTTGTTAAAGAAAAAGCTGTAAACCAAACTTTTGCTATTTTAATGGATCTAAAACTGAATTAAATTTGTGGAAAAAACAAAAAAAGATCCTTATGCCGCTTTGCGGATAAAAGAGTTCAATATTTTTTTATTGGTTCGTTTTGCGTTGGTTTTTGCGTGGTCAATGCAATTTATTATTATAGAATGGCAAGTTTATAGCATTACAAAAGATCCATTATCATTAGGAATTATTGGTTTAATGGAAGTTATTCCTGCGGTTTCTATGGCACTTTTTGCTGGTCATATTGTAGATCAAAAAGAAAAGCGAAATTTATTAGCAATTTGTACCGCTGCTTTTTCATTGATAAGTTTAGGATTGTTTTTCTTAACCTTGCCTAGTTTTGTGGAAGATTGGTCGCAAAAAACAGTATTGTTTTCAATTTATGCTTTGGTGTTTTTTGGCGGATTTTTACGATCATTTTTTGGACCAACTATTTTTTCTTTAATAGCTTTAATTGTTCCTAAAAAGTTGTATCCAAATGCAGCAACTTGGAGTAGTTCTACTTGGCAAATGGCATCTGTCTTAGGACCAGCTTTTGCTGGGCTTACTATTGCTTGGATTGGTGTACATTGGTCTTTAAGTATTGTGTTTTTTTTAGTTTTACTTTCTTTCTTTTTGGTGTTTTTAATCAAAAAGAAACCAATATTAAACCCGAAGATTGGCGAACCTATTTTTCAAAGTTTAAAAGAAGGAATTCAGTTTGTTTATAAAACAAAAGCAATTTTAGGAGCCATTACTTTAGACATGATTTCTGTACTTTTTGGTGGCGCCATCGCTTTATTACCAATTTATGCTCAAGATATTTTAAAAGTTGGTCCAGAAGGATTTGGCGCATTGCGAGCAGCACCAGCAATTGGCGCATTTTTAACTATGTTAATTACTGCATATATTCCTATCAGTAAAAATGCAGGAATGAAATTGTTAGCAGCTATTTTTGGTTTTGGAATTTGTATTATTGTCTTTGGATTGTCTTCCGTTTTTTGGATTTCGATTATTGCATTATTCTTTAGCGGCGTAACAGACGGAATTTCGATGGTTATTAGGCAAACAATTTTACAATTAAAAACGCCAGATAATATGAGAGGAAGAGTTGCCTCTGTAAATTCAATGTTTGTAGGTTCATCTAATGAATTGGGTGCTTTTGAAAGCGGATTAACAGCAAGATTAATGGGAACGGTTACAGCAGTTGTCTTTGGAGGAACAATGACTTTAATTACTGTTGTAACAACAGGTTTTGTAAATCCAACGTTAAGAAAATTAGACTTAACTAAAGATTTAGAAGCACATGAAAACTCAACACAATAAAAAATAGCTTACTATGAAAAAAATTACTTTAGTTTTTTTATTAAGTTTTGCAACCTCGTTAATTTACGGTCAAACCTTTGTTGTAAAAGTGTTAGATAGTGAAACAAATTTACCAATTGCAGAGGTGCATCTTAAATTTGGAAAAGAAGTTTTTTTAACGAATGTTGATGGACTTGCAACAATTTCTGGAATTACATCTACTAATTTAGAAGCTTCACATATAAAATATCACAGTAAGTTTATCCAGTTAAAAAACAGAAAAGATCTAACTATTTATCTTACTGAAAAAAATTTAAAATTAGATGAGGTTACCATCACTTCAAAAAGAGAATTAAAAAAGTATATTCAGTATACAAAACTTGCAGAATTACCTAAAAAAATACATTCTTTTGGTGCAGTTTTAATAGATGATAAACTATATACTTTTGGTGGAGATGCTTCTGATGTTCAGTTTTCTAATCAAAAGGGGTTAAGCGAATTAACGGACAGTAGTGATGGTAGTATTTTAAAGTTTTTAACAAAAAACAAACCAAGTAATTTTTATAAATATAGAGAGAAAGTTTTTTTCTATGATTTTAAAAGTAAAACTTGGCAAACAAGCTCCTTAGAACCAAAGGCAAGAGCTTATCATAAAGCAGTAGCATATAAAAATGAAGTGTATTTACTTGGAGGAAAACAACTTACTTTAAGTAAAATGAAAGAAATGTTAATGCCTCAAATTGAGGTTTTAAATATAAAAAAAGACTCAATAATAATTGATGAAATGAATCCACATCAAGGAGTAAACTTTGAAGCCTTGGTTTTTGAAGATAAACTACTTGTTATTGGAGGATCAACAAAATTGCAAGAGAATTTACTTAAAAAATATACAGATAAAATTCACCTTTATGATTTTAAAACAGGCTATTGGTACTTATTAACTACAATGTCTAAAGGAAAAGAAACAAGCGGAGTTATTTTAGATAAGAAACTGTATTTATTTGGTGGAAACGAAAATAGAAACCTAACAGAAATAGAAAGTTTTAATTTAATTACTGGTAAATGGGAAAAAGAAGGCGAGTTGTTTACCGCAATGGAAAAACCAGCAATCACTAAAAATAAAAACACCATTTATCTTTTTGAAAAAGATTTAATAGTTACTTATAACACAATAACAAAAGAGCTAAAAGAATTTAGAATTGATTTAGAATTGTACTTTTCGCAAATCCAATATAGAAATGATAAACTGTATATTATTGGAGGAACAAAAACTAAAAACTATCAAAATAGACCACAAAGAAGCTTTTTAGAAATTTCTTTAGACGAGTTTGAAAACACTAGAATTAAGAAAGTTAAAACGTTGTAATTATAGATAAATTAGTTTAAAAGATTTGTTGGTAAACCATCAATACTGGTTTGGTTTTTTTCTTTCCAATATTCTTTAATACCTGCCTTTCCTTTATCAGAAGCCCAATTATTTAACTCGTCTCGTTCACCTTTATAATCAAAAAACGGAATCGACATTCCGCAAGAAGTTTGTGCACTTTCTATATCAATCTCAAAAATTTGACGTGTTCCTGGAGTTTTCGGAAACAAAGAAATTACTTCGTTCCAATCAGCATCGTTTGGTTTAATTTCTTTTCCTTTTCCGTATAAGCGTAAAATATTTGGCGCACCTTCAAAAGAGCAAAACATCATCGTAATTCTATTATTTTCTTGCAAATGTGCAGCAGTTTCGTTTCCACTTCCAGTAACATTTAACCACAAAACCTTGTTTTCGTTTACAACTCTAAAAGAATCCATTCCTTTGGGCGATAAATTTATTCTACCATTTTTTGGAGCTGTTGCAACAAAAAATACCTTCTGTTTTTCTATAAAACTTTGAAGTCTTTTTGTAATTGATGTATAAAACTTTGCCATATTTTTTAGAATTTGAGAATAAAAATAGGAATAAACTTCAAAAGAACTCAGATTTTGTTTTAATTAGTATCTTTAAAAAAAATAAAAACTTTCTTTTATGGATTATGGTTTCTTGTCGGTAGTACCACCAATTGTTGCAATTATTTTAGCTTTAAGAACAAAACAAGTGTACATCGCTTTAATATTCGGAATTTGGTTTTCTTGGTTGATTATTAAAGGCTGGAATCCGTTAGAAGGAACATTAGCAATGATAGAAGGATTGGTAAATGTATTTCAATCCGAAGGAAACACAAGAACTATTATGTTTAGTGCTTTGGTTGGAGCGTTGTTAATTTTTATTCAATTTTCTAGAGGTGTAGAGGGCTTTATCAATATTTTAAATAAATTAATTGTTAAAGTTGAAAAAAAACAAGCTGGTTATAGCCGAGTAATGGTGCAGGTTTTAGCTACAGTAACAGGGTTGTTGTTGTTTGTAGAAACAAGTATTAGCTCATTAACAGTAGGAACATTATATCGTCCAATTTTTGATAAATTAAAAATTCCGAGAGAAAAACTCGCATACATTGCTGATTCAAGTTCGGCGCCATCATCCATTTTAATTCCGTTTAATGCATGGGGAGCATTTATTATGGGATTATTATTAACACAAGGAATTGACAAACCTTTTTCTGTGATGATAAGCTCAATTAAATATAATTTTTATCCGCTTTTAGCGATTACAATTGTATTCATTATCATTTTTACAAAGAAAGATTTTGGAGCAATGAAAAAAGCCGAAAAAAGAACCAAAGAAACCGGTTTGTTAATGAACGAAGGTTCAACACCAATGGTTTCTGACGCAGTAACTTCTTTTCCGCCAAAAGAAGGAATCGAAGCAAAAGCCTATAATATGATTGTTCCGTTAGCGGTGATGGTTTTTATGATGCCAATTAATTTAATATATACAGGTTGGGATGCAGTAAAAACATCTACTTCTTTTTTAGATCATGCTTCACAAGCAATCGGGAATGGTTCTGGTTCTTCGTCAGTTTTATACGCGGTAATTACTTCTTTATTAGTAGCAATGACGATGTATTTTATTCAAGGAATTATGAAACCAAAAGAAGCGGTAGATTTAACGCTAAAAGGAATTAGCGAATTAATGCCATTAGCATTGTTAATGTTATTGGCTTTTGCAATTGGAGACGCTTGTAAAGAATTAGAAACAGGTGTTTATGTTGCTAATGCAACTAAAGAATGGTTGTCGCCAGAATTATTGCCAGCAGTTGTTTTTATAATCAGTTCGTTTATTGCATTTTCTACCGGAACTTCTTGGGGAACTTTTGCTATTATGATGGCAATTTCAATTCCGATGGCAAATATTCATGGAGCAGAAATTCCGTTAATTGTTGCAGCAACGTTGGGTGGTGGAATTTTTGGAGATCATTGTTCACCAATTTCAGATACTTCTATAATTTCGTCCATGGCTTCTGCAAGTGATCATATAGATCACGTAAAAACACAAATGCCGTACGCATTAGTTGGTGGTGCAATTACAGTTTTGTTGTATTTAGCTTTT
Organism: Polaribacter uvawellassae; assembly: GCF_039748955.1. Classification (NCBI taxonomy): domain Bacteria; kingdom Pseudomonadati; phylum Bacteroidota; class Flavobacteriia; order Flavobacteriales; family Flavobacteriaceae; genus Polaribacter; species Polaribacter uvawellassae. The sequence continues at coordinate 384,677 of NZ_JBDIZN010000001.1, forward strand.
GGTTTTTTTGGATGATAATTAACTTTTCGATACAATTTTCTCATAAAATCGAAAATCACTCGAAGTAACATGAACTAAGTAAAACCACAATGTCATTTTTAAATGTGAGATTTCTCCTATCGTTGAAATGATAGATAGTTACTAGTTGGCTAAAATCCCACGTTTTTTAATCTCATCAATCATACGTAAACCACCTTCTTTAATGGTGTCTTTTTGAAAGATAAATGTTTTTTCATGTAAAGTATTTCCTTCAAAAAAAGTTACGTGAAAACGGTTGTGAAGTTTGAATAATTCTGGCTGAATAAACTCTACTTTAGCAAAAGCATTTGCAGGTAATTTATCGAGTTTCTTCCTTAATATTGATGTGGCTTTTGTTTCGTTAAATCCTTGAGAAACAATAACAACCAATTCTAAATCAATCTCTTTTTTGTTGATAATGTAAATGTTCCAATCATCCGTTTTATATTCATCGTTGAATTCATAAACAACAGCGATTTCTACATCGGTGACTTCTGGAATTTGAATGTCTTTTTTCATTTTTATTTTGATGATGTCACCTCGAGCGGAGTCGAGAGGTCAATAAACAAAGTAGTTCTCGACTCCGCTCGAACGAACTGACACTTTTTTTTTAATAAAAAAATTAAATCACCGACTTAAACTGTTCTAAGAAACGCTTATCATTTTCGTAAAACATTCTAATATCAGGAATTTGATATAACAACATGGCAATACGTTCAATTCCCATTCCGAATGCATAACCAGAATATACTGTTGGATCAATATTTGCGTTTTTTAGAACGTTTGGATCAACCATTCCACAACCCATAATTTCTAACCAACCAGTTCCTTTGGTAATTCTGTAGTCTGTTTCTGTTTCTAATCCCCAATAAATATCTACTTCTGCACTTGGCTCAGTAAACGGAAAATAAGAAGGACGTAAACGAATCTTAGACTTCCCAAACATTTCTTTTGTAAAGTACAAAAGCGTTTGTTTTAAATCGGCAAAAGAAACATCTGTATCTATATACAAACCTTCTACTTGATGAAAAATACAATGCGCACGCGCAGAAATATCTTCGTTTCTAAAAACTCTTCCAGGAGAAATTGTTCTAATAGGAGGTGTATTGTTTTCCATATATCTAACTTGCACAGAAGAAGTGTGTGTTCTTAATAAGATATCTGGATTTTGTTCTATAAAAAAAGTATCCTGCATGTCTCTTGCTGGATGATATTCTGGCAAGTTCAAGGCAGTAAAGTTATGCCAATCATCTTCAATCTCTGGACCTTCAGAAACGGTAAAACCAATTCTGTTAAATACTTCAACAATTTGATTTTTTACCAATGAAATTGGATGACGAGAACCTAATTCTATTGGCTCTGAAGGACGAGATAAATCGCCATAAATATTTTTTTCTTCAGTAGAATTATCTAAGTTTTCGTTTAATTCGGTTACTTTTTCTTCAGCAGATTTTTTAAGTGTGTTTAACGCTTGTCCAAAATCTTTACGCAAAGCAGCATCAACATTTTTAAATTCGGCAAACAATCCTTTTAACAAACCTTTGCTTCCTAAATATTTTATTCTGAAAGCTTCAACCTCTTCTTTAGAAGTAGCTTTAAAAGCTTTTACATCACCAATCAGTACTTTTACTTTATCTAACATTTTCTTTTTTAAAATAAGTAGTTTGCAAATTTATGATTTTTAAACGAAACTAAAACACAGCAAAGCGAAAGAGTTCGTTATAAGCAAAATAAAAATCAGATTTAAATTCAAAGGTTTGAAATTTAGTTATATTTGCTCCCTATTAATTAATCAAACTTTAAATAAAAATAGATTTAAAACCTATGGAATCTAAAATAAGTGCCTTTATGGATTACGTAAAAGAACGTAATTCTAACGAACCAGAATTTTTACAAGCTGTACATGAAGTTGCAGAAACGGTAATTCCATTTATAGAAAACAACCCAAAATATCAAGGAAAAAAATTGTTAGAAAGAATGGTAGAGCCAGAAAGGACAATTTTATTTAGAATACCTTGGGTTGATGATAATGGAGAAATACAAGTAAATAGAGGATATAGAGTTGAGTTTAACTCAGCAATTGGACCTTACAAAGGAGGTTTGCGTTTTCACCCATCTGTAAACTTATCAATTTTAAAGTTTTTAGGTTTTGAACAAGTGTTTAAAAATTCTTTAACAACGTTGCCAATGGGCGGCGGTAAAGGTGGTTCAGATTTCAATCCAAAAGGAAAATCAGATAGAGAAGTAATGGCGTTTTGCCAATCTTTTATGTCAGAATTATTCCGTCATATTGGTGCAAACACAGATGTTCCTGCTGGAGACATTGGAGTTGGAGGAAGAGAAATTGGATTTATGTTTGGTCAATATAAAAAATTACGCAACGAATTTGTTGGTGTTTTAACAGGAAAAGGAGCATCTTGGGGTGGATCTTTAATTAGACCAGAAGCAACAGGATATGGAGATGTGTATTTTGCACAAAACATGTTAAAAACAAAAGGAGATTCTTTTGAAGGAAAAACAGTTGTTGTTTCTGGATCTGGAAATGTTGCTCAATACGCAACTGAAAAAGCAACTGAATTAGGCGCAAAAGTAGTAACAATGTCTGATTCTTCTGGATATATTTATGATGCAGACGGAATAGACGCTGAGAAATTAGCACACATTATGGAAATTAAAAATGTTCGTAGAGCTAGAATCAACGAATATGTAGAGAAATATCCAAATGCAAAATTCTTTGCAGGAGAAAGACCTTGGTCGGTTACTTGTGATGTTGCTTTACCTTGCGCAACTCAAAACGAGCTAAATGGAGAAGAAGCAAAAGCATTATTAAAAAACGGATGTATTTGTGTTGCAGAAGGAGCAAACATGCCTTCTACACCAGAAGCTATTGAAGCATTTCAAGCAGCGAAAATTTTATTCGCTCCTGGAAAAGCTTCTAATGCTGGTGGAGTTGCAACTTCTGGTTTAGAAATGAGCCAAAACTCTTTACGTTTTAACTGGACAAGAGAAGAAGTTGATGCAAAACTGAATCAAATTATGAACGATATTCATGCTTCTTGTGTAGAATACGGAACACAAGCTGATGGATATGTAGATTACGTAAAAGGAGCAAATGTTGCAGGTTTTGTAAAAGTTGCCGATGCAATGTTAGATCAAGGAGTGGTTTAATAATTAACAAAATATAGTATAAAAACGCATCAAATTTTGATGCGTTTTTTGTTTTCACAAAATTAAAAGCAATCTTTGGCAAAATAACTATAATACATAATGAGTATTCTTTTACACTTTCTTTTTGGTTTTGCTTTTTCATTTTCAGGTTCAATTACACCAAGCATGTTAAACATGACAGCTTTAAAAATTAGCTTAGAAAAAAATGAAAAAGAAGCACAATTTTACTCATTAGGAGTTTCGTTGATTGTTTTTATACAAGCATTTATAGCAATTTTGTTAACGAAATATATTTATGAAAATCCAACAATTTTAGAAACCTTAGAAAAAGCAGGAATTGTAATTTTTATTCTATTATCTATTTACTTTTTCAAGCAATCTAAAAGTAATAAGAAAGAAGTAAAAGCAAGTAAAGATAGAAAAGGAAATTCGTTTCTATCTGGAGTTGTATTATCGATGTTAAACATGTTTGCTATTCCGTTTTTCTGTGGAGTTACTGCAACTTTAGAAGTGTTTAACTTAATGAGTTTTGATAGATTTCCAGTTGCATTTTTTATTATTGGTTCTACAATTGGTACTTTTTGTATTTTGTTTTTATATGGAAAATATGCAAAGAATATTCAGAAGAAAACGGGTAAATTAACAAAAGATATTAGTTTGATATTAAGCATTATAACAGGATTAGTTGCTGTTTTTATGTTGATAAAAACTGTTGTTTTAAATTAATAATTGATGAAGTTAATTAAGAATACAATCCTTGAAGGAAAATACAACAAGCCAATTTTGGTTGATGTTTTTTATACTGACAACAAGCAGCAAAAACCAGTCGTTATTTTTTGTCATGGTTACAAAGGTTTTAAAGATTGGGGCGCTTGGAATTTGATGGCAAAAGCCTTTGCTGATGCAAGATTTTTCTTTATAAAATTCAATTTTTCTCACAATGGCGGAACGGTAAATCAACCAATCGATTTTCCAGATTTAGAAGCATTTGGCAATAATAATTACACCAAAGAATTAGATGATTTAGAAACCGTAATTAATTGGGTTTCTTCAAATGCTGAATATCAAAAAGAAATAGATGTAAACAACATTTCCTTAATAGGACATAGTAGAGCGGGCGGGATTGTAACGATAAAATCGGAAGAAGATACAAGGATTTCTAAGGTGATTTCTTTGGCTGGAGTTTGTGATTTTGGAAAAAGAACAGCAACTTCTGGCGACTTAGAACAATGGAAAAAAGGCGGTGTAAAATATGTTGAAAACGGAAGAACAAAACAACAAATGCCACATTTTTATCAGTTTTATGAAGACTTTAAACAAAACGAAAACCGATTGACAATTCAGCGTGCAGTTACGAATTTGAAAATTCCGTATTTAATTATTCATGGCGATAACGACACATCTGTTTTTATTGACGAAGCTAAAAATTTGCATTCTTGGAATGCCAAAAGTCAGTTAAAAATTATTGAAAATGCCAATCATGTTTTTAACACTTCGCATCCTTGGGAAAAAGGTGTTTTATCTGAAGCATTAAAAAAAGTAACACAAATTTGTGTTGACTTTTTGAAATAATATTATTGTTATTCCGAACGAAGAATAAGGAGGAAACTATAAAAAACTGGATTCTCAATCGCTTAAAAAAGCTCATTTCGAAATGACAAACAGCAAGTTTTTTGTATTTTCGAAAGATGGAATTGCAACCGCCTTTTAGAAAGATTATTCATGTAGATATGGACGCCTTTTATGCGTCTGTTGAGCAATTGGATAATCCAGATTTAAGAGGAAAACCATTGGCTGTTGGCGGAAACGAAATTCGTGGAGTGGTTTCTGCGGCAAGTTATGAAGCTCGAAAATTTGGGGTAAGATCTGCAATGAGCGGTGTGTTGGCAAAACAAAAATGTCCGCATTTACTATTTGTTCCACCACGTTTTTCTCGCTATAAAGAAATTTCAAAAAAAATTAGAGAAATCTTTTATGAATATACTGATTTGGTAGAACCACTTTCGTTGGATGAAGCGTATTTGGATGTAACAGAAAATAAAAAAGGAAATCCGTCTGCGAGTTTAATCGCAGAAGAAATTAGACAACGCATTTGGGACGAATTGGAATTACGAGCATCCGCAGGAGTTTCTATCAATAAATTTATAGCAAAAGTAGCTTCAGACATCAACAAGCCAAACGGACAAAAAACGGTAAATCCAGAAGAGGTTATTCCGTTTTTAGAAGAATTATCTATCAATAAATTTTACGGTATCGGAAAAGTGACTGCCGCAAAAATGCACAATCATGGAATTTTTAAAGGCAGCGACTTAAAGCAAAAAACACAAGAAGAATTGATTGCTTTGTTTGGTAAATCTGGTGGTAGTTATTATCATATTGTTAGAGGAATTCATAACAGTGAAGTAAAGGTAAATCGTGTTCAAAAATCAATAGCGGCAGAACGTACTTTTAATGAAAATATTTCATCAGAAGTCTTTCTATTAGAGCGATTAGAGAACATTGCAAAAGAATTGGAACGACGGATGATGAAGTCAAATACCAAAGGAAAAACAATCACGTTAAAGATAAAGTATAGCGATTTTACACAGCAAACAAGAAGCAAAACAGTTGGGTTTTTTATGCAAAAAAAAGAAGAGTTTTTCCCAGTTGTAAAAGAATTATTATATCAAGAAAAGTTAAAAAACTCGGTTCGATTATTAGGATTATCTTTCGGTAATTTAAACACAGAAAAAAAAGATCCAGTTTTTGTCCAATTAAAATTTGATTTTTAAATCACATCGTTTTTAAGTAATACAACTAAATGTCAAGTTGAGCGGAGTCGAAACCTAATGAAATGAAACTAGAAATAAAAAGAACAAATTCAGAAAACAATCATTTTATCAATTTGATAAAAGACTTAGACGCATATTTAAAAATTACTGATGGAGAAGATCATGATTTTTACAACCAGTACAATCATATTGATGTAATAAAACATGTTGTTTTGGTTTATTTAGAAACAATTCCTGTTGGTTGTGGCGCTATTAAACATTTTGATGCTGATACTGTTGAGGTAAAAAGAATGTTTGTAAATAAGAAGCAAAGAGGAAAAGGAATTGCTGTAAAAATTTTGAACGAATTAGAAAAGTGGGCAAAAGAATTAGGCTATAAAAAGGTTATTTTAGAAACTGGAGAACGACAGGTTGAAGCGGTAAAATTATATCAAAAATGTAATTACAAACGAATGAATACAAATTACGGACAATATGAAGGTGTTGTAAATAGCTTGTGTTTTGATAAAAATATTTAAAATGAATTATAGTTATTGGGAACTCAAAGAATGGTTTACTGGCATTGATTTTACAATTATTGGAAGCGGAATTGTAGGTTTAAACTGCGCTTTAACATTGATAAAGAGGTATCCGTATGCCAATATTTTAATTTTAGAAAAAGGAATGTTGCCACAAGGAGCAAGTACAAAAAACGCAGGTTTTGCTTGCTTTGGAAGCTTGTCAGAATTGATTGACGATTTAAAAACACACTCAGAACAAGAAGTTTTTAATTTGGTAAAAAAGCGTTGGGAAGGATTGCATTTATTGCGTCAAAATTTAGGTGATAAAAACATTGATTTTCAACAAAACAAAGGGTATGAATTGTTTAGGGATGAAGGTTTTTATTACAGATGTATGGCTAGAAAAAAAGAAATTAATTTGCTTTTAGAGCCAATTTTTAAAGAAGCTACTTTTACGAATGATTACAACTTTTTTGGTTTTCAAGATATTCATGAAAACTATATTACAAACAATTTTGAGGGACAAATAGATACTGGAAGAATGGTTGCAGAATTACTGCAAAAAGTTCAAAAATTAGGTGTTAAAATCCTGAACAATATTACTGTAGAAAAATTTGTGGATAACGGAACTTTCGTTTCGGTAAAAACCAATAAATATGAATTTTGCACAGATAAAGTATTTATTGCAACCAATGGTTTTGCAAAAGAGTTATTTGATGAAAATGTAAAACCTGCAAGAGCGCAAGTTGTCATAACAAAACCAATTAAAAACTTACACATAAAAGGAACTTTCCACTTAGATAAAGGCTATTATTATTTTAGAAACATCGACAATAGAATTTTGTTAGGAGGCGGAAGAAATTTAGATTTTAAAACAGAAGAAACTACAGAATTCGGACAAACGGAAATCGTACAAAACTCTTTAGAAACCATTTTAAAAGAAATTATTTTACCAGATTCAGATGTTGAAATTGAACTTTCTTGGAGCGGAATTATGGGCGTTGGCAATCAGAAAAAAGCCATTGTAAAACAATTGTCTAACAATGTTTTTTGTGGTGTTCGTTTGGGCGGAATGGGTGTTGCCATTGGTAGTTTAATTGGTAAAGAATTAGCTGCGTTTGTAAATGATTAATATCATTTCAAGTAAAACAAAGCAACCTGTTAATTTAAGAAAGGTTTGCTTCACGTTATCCGTAATGACAAAAGAAATCTTATGAATGTAAAACAAGAATTATACAATCAATGTGAAAAATTTGTAAACAACCGCTTACAAACTATTCAAGAAATTATATCTTCCAACCTAAAAGCATTGCAATCAGAAACCAAAAGTTCTGCCGGTGATAAACACGAAACTGGCCGCGCCATGTTGCAATTAGAAATGGAAAAAGCAGGACAACAATTACAAGGTGTTTTACAAATGAAAGAAACCTTAGCTAAAATTGATGTATCTAAAAATTCTACTATTGCACATGTAGGAAGTTTGGTAAAAACCAATGATGCAGCCTATTTTTTAAGCATTAGCGCCGGGCAATTGGTTGTTGCAAACGAACACTATTTTGCAGTTTCTGTTTCTTCTCCGATTGGTAAATTAATGTTGGGTAAAAAAGAAAAAGATACTTTTGTTTTTAGTGGAAAACAGGTTGAGATTAATATTATAAATTAAGCTATAAAGTTCTTATTTCATTAATTCAATTTGAAATTTTGTTGCATTAAATGCCATTTCTAAACCCTTTAAATTTGTCTTTGATTTATTGGCTACAAATAACTCATTCAAATGGTTGACTTGTTTATTTACATCATCACTATTTCTCAAGTAAATAAGATATTTTAAAAGAATTAAATTAGTCATTATAGTATCTTTTATAGCTTGATTTTGTTCTTTCATTGCTTCATCAATAGTGCTTTTTATCTTTGAATCATTTTCTGTTAATTCATCAAACAAATATGAATTTGCTAAGTCAGTTTTATTCATGTTGGAATAATCATTTTGATCGGACATATCTTTTCTGTATGTCATTTTGTTACCATTCAGAAAATACCACCTTGTATATGAATCATTCTCCACTTTAATTTCTTTCTCAAACTTCCTTTTTTTTACACTCCAATTTGTAAATGCGATTAATAATTTGGTTCCGTCACTTTTCACTAAAATTGTAACTTTGATTTTATAATTTCTATTACCAGGTTTTTCAATTTCAATTTCCAAAGGTGTTTCAACAGAAACATACTTTTTTATAGCTTTTGTTATAGAGGAAACATCCTCAGAATTTGCACCTGGAAATAAATTTTCTCTTAAGAATAAATCGATATATAAATAGTGAGTCAAATAAAAATCATCCACTTTAAGATAATTTGATTCATTAAGGTTATCGGATTTTATTTTTATTTTATCAGATTGAGCATGACCTAAACCTGTTATTAAAATTAATAATGAAACTATAAACTTTCTTTTACTCATTTTCCATGTTTTAAATAATATATAATTAACGAATATCGTTCCATTTTATTGAACTAAATTCCGAGTTAGCCAAGTTACCCAAAAACAATTTTAATAACAAGTAAAATTAAAAAAGCGCACTTTTAACTTAATAAGAACTCTAAATCTACTTTTTCTCCTTTTTCTAACTCAGCAATATGATTTATAAACACTTTTTCTCCATCAAAATCAGCTTCTATCAACCAAAAAGAACCTTTGTAGTAAGCATTAAACACTTTTGCTTTTAATTCAGATTTTTCTACAATCTTAATTTGATGAGGATACAACAAATGTGTTTTATTATTGATAGTAATTTCATTAACATCATCAAATAAAGAAGCAACATATTTTAGTTGCGGATTTTGATATAAACTATCTGGCGTATCATTTGCAATGACTTGATTGTTCTGAATTACCAACATTTTATCTGCAAAAGAAAGTGCATCATTTCCATCGTGCGTTGCAACAATACAGGCAATATTTTTTTCTTTTAAGTAGGCAAATAACTTTCTTCGTAAAGAATTCTTTTTAAAATTATCAATCTGACTAAAAGGTTCGTCTAATAAAATTAATTTTGGTTCTTTTGCCAAGGCTCTCGCAATGGCAACACGTTGTTGTTGTCCGCCGCTTAACGTTTTTACTTTCACATTGGCAAAAGCAGTCATTTCAATAACTTCTAATAATTCTTGGGTTCTTTTTTCGGCTTCTTCAGGATAAAATCGCGATAAGAACTTCTTTATGTTTTCTGAAACAGAAGTGTACGGCATCAAATCAAAATCTTGCGCAACATGTTTCATAAAATCCATTCCAGGAACTAAATGATGTTTTGGACCCAATACTTCTGTATCGTCCCAAAAAATAGTTCCATTGTTTAGATCTAACAAACCGTAAATAGCTTTCAATAAAGTAGATTTTCCGCAACCACTTTCGCCCATCACACACAAGTGTTCTCCTTTGTTTAGTTGAAAAGAGATGTCTTTTAAAACAGGTTTTTTGGATTGATATTGAAAAGAAATACTAGTTACAGAAAGCATAATATATTTAGATTTTTCATTAGAAAAATAAGCACAAATGTACTATTTTTTAGAGTGTAATTTGGTTTAAAAAAATACGTCTAACTTTGTAAATTAAATAATCATGGAATGACAGAAAATTTAACAAAAGCAACCTTTTTAGAAAAGGTTTTTAATTTCGAAGAAAACAAAGAATGGAAGTTTGAAGGAAACGTTCCTGCACTTATAGATTTTTACGCAGATTGGTGTGGACCTTGTAAAATGATTGCTCCGATTTTAGAAGAATTAAGTGAAGAATATGGCGATAAAATCAATATTTATAAAGTTGATACAGAAGCAGAACAAGAATTGTCTGCGGCATTCGGAATAAGAAGTATTCCGTCGATGTTATTTTGCCCGATGGATGCTGAACCGCAAATGGCAAATGGCGCTTTGCCAAAAGCAGAATTAGAACGCATTATTGCAGACGTTTTAAAAGTAACTAAGTAAAAAAAAACCCGAGTAAGAACTCGGGTTTTTTTGTGATATTGTGTCTTGTAATAAAGGCTTTAATCTTGTCATTCACTTGAAAAAGGGAACCCATACTAAATAAGTAGTTTTTCAGAGAATTAAAGAACTGTAACAAAGTAAGTTTGGATTCACGCTTTCGCGAGAATGACAAAAACGGGTAATAACGTATAGCTTAAACCAAATTATTAGCCACCAAATATTCTGCAATTTGTATGGTATTTGTAGCAGCACCTTTTCGTAAGTTGTCTGCAACAATCCATAAATTTAAGGTGTTTTCTTGCGATTCATCTCTACGGATTCTCCCCACAAAAACCTCGTCTTTATCGTGTGCAGTAATTGGCATTGGATACACGTTGTTCGCCAAATCATCTTGTACAATAACTCCTGTTGTATTTCTTAAAATTTCACGAACTTCATGCAGGTCAAAATCGTTTTCAAACTGCACATTTACCGCTTCTGAATGTCCGCCTGCAGTCGGAATTCTAACCGCAGTTGCTGTAACAGAAAAAGAATCGTCACGTAAAATTTTCTTAGGTTCTTTTACTAATTTCATTTCTTCTTTGGTGTAACCATTTTCTAAAAAAACATCACAATGCGGCAAGGCATTTCTTCCAATTTTATGAGGATATGCCATTTCGCCATCAATTCCGGCTTCTTCATTATCTAATTGTTGAACAGCTTTTACGCCAGTTCCAGAAACAGATTGGTAGGTAGAAATTACAACACGTTTCATTGTATATTTTAAATGCAAAGGCGCTAACGCCATCACCAATTGAATGGTAGAACAATTAGGGTTTGCAATAATTTTATCATCCGCAGTTAATACATCTCCATTAATTTCTGGCACAACTAATTTTTTTGTTGGATCCATTCTCCAAGCAGAAGAATTATCGATGACTGTTGTTCCCACTTCGGCAAATTTTGGAGCCCATTCTAAAGAAGTTTCTCCACCAGCAGAAAATAACGCAATATCTGGTCTCATTTGTATTGCGTCTTGTAAAGTAACAATGGTGTATTCTGTACCATTATACGATAATTTTTTTCCAGCAGATCTTTCTGAAGCAACAGGAATCAACTCAGAAATAGGGAAATTCCTTTCTGCTAATACTTTTAACATCACACTTCCTACCATTCCGGTAGCGCCAACAATAGCAACTTTCATTTTTTTTGTTTTTTAATTTTAATTGAAAGTGCAAAGATTATGAAAAAACCAATTAGTTGTATTTTAAAAAGGCAATAAGTTGTAGAGTTGTTTAAAAAGCTACAAGAAACATAGATTTGTTAAGTTTTCAACGTAATTATTTACATCAATACTAAGAAGTATGACGAAGTAATCTGTTTATATTTTATTTCTATTTAAGAGATTACTTGGTTTTTCGCTATGATTAGCTTTAAGATAAAAGCTGTACTTTTGCAATTCGATAATTTTGTTTAACCTAATTCGTATAGCATGCAACTGTACAATAAGTTAAGCGCAAAAGAACGCGCTGTTTTAATAGACGAGGCCGGTAAGGATCGTTTAACCATTTCATTCTATCAATATCACAAGATAGAAAACCCACAAATTTTTAGAGATAAATTATTCCTTGAATGGAATGCATTGGATGTTTTAGGACGTATTTACGTTTCTTACGAAGGCATTAATGCGCAATTGTCTGTTCCTTCGGATAGAATGCTTGAACTGAAAGAGCAATTAGACGGGATTCCGTTTTTAAAAGACATCCGATTAAATGTTGCGATTGAGCAAGACAATAAATCGTTTTTAAAACTGAAAGTAAAAGTTAGAAACAAAATTGTTGCCGATGGTTTAAATGATGACACCTTTGATGTTACTGATAAAGGGATTCATTTAAACGCAAAAGAATTCAATGAAATGCTAGCAAACCCTAACACAATTTGTGTAGATATGCGAAATCATTACGAAAGTGAAATTGGACATTTTGATGGTGCTATAACTCCAGATGTGGATACGTTTAGAGATTCGTTAGATATTATTGAAGAAGATTTAAAAGACAACAAAGAAGATAAAAATTTATTGATGTATTGTACGGGTGGAATTCGTTGCGAAAAAGCATCAGCCTATTACAAACACAAAGGATTTAAAAACGTTTTTCAGTTAGAAGGCGGAATTATAGAATACACTCGTCAAGTAAAATCAGAAGGTATTGAAAATAAGTTTTTAGGAAAGAATTTTGTGTTTGATCACCGACGCGCAGAAAAAATTTCTGATGATGTAGTTTCTAATTGTCATCAATGTGGAGAAGCTTGCGATGAACATGTAAACTGCGATAATGAAGCTTGTCATTTATTATTTATTCAGTGTAAATCGTGTCAAGAAAAAATGAATACTTGCTGCTCAGAAGAGTGTAAAGAAGTTGCCGCACTGCCTTTTGAAGTTCAAAAAGAATTGAGAAAAGGAAAAGGAAATAGCAATAAAATCTTTAAAAAAGGAAGGTCAGAAGTGTTGACTTTTAAGAAGTAAATATTTTTCCTCTGGTCTTTGGTATAAAACTTGAGTCAATCAACGAAACAAAAAAACAATTATTTATGAAAAGAAATCTTTTTTTTCTTGCTACTATTTTATTTTCGATATCAATTTATTCACAAACAGAAAAAGTTTGGAGAATTAATATTCTAAATCCAGCAATAGAGTTAGAAATTCCAACAGGGGAAAACGCTTCGTTATCTACAGCGTTAGGAATAGGATATGGAGGTTCATATCCTCGCACCTCTTTTGGAGGTGGAACAGGATTTAGATATTCTATTAACCCTTTTTTGGATTTACAGTACAAGCGTTTTTATAATTTAGAAAAAAGGAAAAATAAAAATTTATCAATTGAAAACAATTCAGGAAATTTTATTTCTGCTAGATTGTTGATAAGAGGAAATACAATAAAAAGTAACTTTAGCAGAACATCTATTTATGATTTTTCAATTGGACCAACTTGGGGATTACAAAGAAAATATGGAAAAAACTTTCATTTATTATTTGATGTAGGGCCTATTTATTATTTTGATTCTAACGGAAAAGGAAATATTTTTCCAATCATGCTCCAGCTAAATTTAGGATTTGATTTGTAAAAAAAGGAAAAGATTTTTATGAAAAACTCTATTTTACTTTTATTTTTACTCGCAGGCATTAGTTTGCAAGCTCAAATAAACATTAATGATGTTGTAAATGCAGGGAAACAAATTTCTAACGGAACAGATTATACTTTAGATAAAAAATGGTTTTCAACAGCAGAAGTAGAGTTTTTGATTCCAAGTAAAGTTAGGTATAATCACTTTTTTATAAACAATAATCAACCAAAATACTCTGAAGATGAATTAACAAAAGGAATCTCTTTTGGACTAACGTACTCAATAAATTATCCGATTTTTAACAAACTTTCTTTGGGTGTTGTTAGTAATTTTGAACATCAAACAGTTTATAATATTACAGCATTAAAATTTGGCGGAAAAATAAATTATTATTTTACAAATTACGAAAATGCTACATTTTATTTGATGGTTTTACACAATACAATCAGTAATAAAGCAAAAAGTGAAATGGGAAATGTTAGGCTTGGTTTAGCTTTTCCTATTGCAGAATTGGATGAAAATAATATTACACTTAATTTCTTTTGGGATCACGATTTTTATCGACTTAAAAATGCGTTAATTTCAAATGAGATTCCCAATAGTGTTACTTATACTTCTTTTGGAGCAAGTATTGGAATTCAGTTTTAAAATATAAAAACAAGAAAAAGACCTCAGATTTGAGGTCTTTTTTTATGCTTAAAAAACAATTTTTTTACGAATTCTAATTAAACCTTCACGAATTCTAAAAGGTTGATAAATAAAACAAATTTTCAAAACTATATTTGGTCTATAATCAAATAAAAAAGTAGTTCTAAGAACTTTCAAAATCCTGTTTTTTCATTCTTTGAGAATGCGTATATTTACAGATTCATCAACTTTAAGTTGATTTTCAAAATTATTTAAGAACCCAATAAAAACAAGAGTTGCCACAAAAAGCACATTTGTTTTTTAAAAATATATACATACTATGAGCTGTACAAGTTGCTCAACAAAAGACGGCGGCGTTCCAAAAGGCTGTAAAAGTAACGGAAATTGTGGAACCGGTGGATCTTGCGGAAGCGGAAGTAAATTAGCTGTTTTTGATTGGTTATCAAACATGACTTTGCCAAATGGTGAAGCTCCTTTTAATATTTACGAAGTTCGATTTAAAAACGGACGGAAACATTTTTTTAAAAACACAGAAAACTTAACACTTTCTATGGGCGATGTTGTTGCAGTAGAAAGTTCTCCAGGACACGATATTGGAACAATTTCTTTAGGAGGAGAATTGGTAAAAGTGCAATTAAAAAAGAAAAACCTAAAAGAAGATAGCGAAGAAATTTTAAAAATTTACAGAAAAGCGTCTCAAAAAGATATTGATGTTTGGCAATCTTACAGAGAAAAAGAACAAGAAACACAACGTAGAGGAAGAGAAATAATAGGTCGCTTAAACTTAAAAATGAAACTTTCTGATGTAGAATATCAAGGCGATGGAAACAAAGCAACTTTTTATTATACTGCAGATGAACGTGTAGATTTTAGACAATTAATTAGAGATTTAGCAAGTGCATTTTCTATTAGAGTAGAAATGAAACAAGTTGGTTTGCGTCAAGAAGCAGCACGTTTAGGAGGTGTTGGCTCTTGTGGTAGAGAATTATGTTGCTCTACATGGTTAACAGATTTTAGAAAAGTAAATACCGCTGCGGCGAGATATCAACAATTATCGTTAAATCCGTTAAAATTAGCCGGACAATGTGGAAAATTAAAATGTTGTTTAAATTTTGAGTTGGATACCTATTTAGATGCTTTAAAAGCGTTTCCGAAGCAAGATAAAGTGTTGAAAACAGAAAACGGTGATGCTGTTTTTGTAAAAATGGATATCTTTAAAAAGGCATTGTGGTACACTTATAAAGACAATAGTTTTAAATGGTTTCAATTAACATTAGATCAAGTAAATGAAATAATTGAACTGAATAAAAACAAAGAAGATGCTGCGCCGTTAGAAGATTACGAATCAGATGTTATTGTTGAGACTAAAGTAGATTTCGAAAATGTTGTTGGTCAAGATAGTTTAACACGTTTTGATGCTCCTAAACAGAAAAAAGGCCGTAGAAAAAACAACAGAAACAGAAAAAAACAAGGAATAAAACCTCAAAATACAAATCAACAAAACAAATCAAAACAAAAGAGAAAACCGAATCAAAATAAAAAGGTTTCAGCAACTAATGTTGCAGAAAATAAACAAACTAAAAAACCGTTTCGTAAGAACAATAATAGAAACAAAAATCAAAATAGAAACAAACCAAATGAAAACAAGCAGGAGTAAAATTATTGTATTTGTTTTGGTTGCTTTTAGCATCATTTCGTGCGATTCTAAAAGAGAATACGATTCTATTGTTACAATTGCTGATAATGCTTGGGAAAGTAAAAACGGAGTTTCTTTTAATTTTGATGTTAAAGATACCATCAACAAAAAAGACTTGTTTTTAACGATTAGAAACAATGAAAAATACGGTTATAGTAATTTGTTTTTAATTACTACATTAAGTTTTCCGGATGGCAAGAAAATTGTAGATACATTAGAATACGAAATGGCAGATAATTCTGGGCGTTTTTTAGGAAAAGGATTTACAGGAATAAAAGAAAATAAACTGTTTTATAAAGAAAATGTTGTTTTTCCTATGTCTGGAGAATATGCTGTTTTAGTAAATCAAGCGATGCGTAAAAACGGAGCAATAAACGGAATAGAAAGTTTAGAAGGAATTACAGAAGTTGGGTTTAGAATAGAAAAGAATTAAAAATGACTAAGAAAAAAATAACAAATTTTAAAAAATATATAAGGTGGTTCTGGGGAATTGTAATTGGCGGATTTGCATTCGTTTTATTATTATTTTTATTAGCATCTATAGGCACTTTTGGTCCATTACCAACATTTGAAGAATTAGAAAACCCTGATAATAACTTAGCAACAGAAATTATTTCTTTTGATGGTAAAACCTTGGGAACATTTGCTTATGAAAACAGAACTCCAATAAAATTTAAAGATTTACCAGACAACTTGGTTAACGCAGTTGTAGCTACAGAAGATGAGCGTTTTTATGAACACTCTGGTATCGATTTTAGAGGTTTAGCCAGAGCTATTTCTAAATTCGGAAAAGGTGGTGGTGCAAGTACAATTACACAACAATTAGCCAAAAATCTTTTCACAAAAAGAGCTTCTAGCAATTCATTTAAAAGAATAGCACAAAAATTAAAAGAATGGGTTGTTTCTATCAAATTAGAAAGACAATACACAAAGCAAGAAATTATTGCAATGTATTTAAATACGCAAGGATTTTTATTTAATGCATCAGGAATTCGTTCTGCATCAAGAATTTATTTTGGAAAAGAACCGATGGATTTAAAAGTAGAAGAGTCAGCAATTTTAGCTGCAATGTTAAAGAATCCAAGACAATTTAATCCAAACAGAAGTATTTCTAGAGACAAATCATTTAATAGAAGAAATGTTGTTTTTAAACAAATGGAAAAGAATGGTTTTTTAACAACTCAAGAAAAAGATTCTTTACAAAAATTACCACTTGAAATAAACTACACTCCAGAAAGTCATAGCGATGGATATGCTACGTATTTTAGAGAACATTTAAGAGATTATCTAAAGCAATGGGTAAAAACAAATCCAAAACCAAACGGAGAAGAATATAATATTTATGCTGACGGATTAAAAATATATGTAACAATAGATTCTCGCATGCAAAAATATGCAGAAGAAGCTGTGCAGGCACATATTTCAAATCTACAATCTTATTTTAACGAGGAACAAAAAAGTAATAAAACAGCTCCTTTTTATGATTTAGAACCTGAGCAAATAGAAATGATTTTAACCAGAGCTAAGAAAAACTCTGATCGTTGGAGAGAAATGAAGAGATTGGGAACACCAGAAAAAGAAATAGAAGCTTCTTTTCTTAGAAAAAGAAAGATGAAAATCTTTACTTGGAAAGGAGATCAAGACACCATAATGACACCGGCAGATTCAATAAAATATTATAAGTATTTTTTACATTCTGGATTGATGTCAATGGAGCCACAAACAGGTCATATAAAAGCGTGGGTTGGTGGAATTAATAATAAACATTTTAAATACGATCATGTTGAGCAAGGAAAAAGACAAGTTGGTTCTACATTTAAACCATTTGTGTATGCAACTGCAATTAATCAGTTAAAATTATCTCCTTGTGATAGGTATCCAATTTCTTTATATACAATTCCAGAAGGAAAATATGGAAATATGAAATCTTGGACACCAGAAAATTCTGGAGGAAATCCTTTTTCAAGATACAAAGGAGAATTAAACTTAAAAGAAGGGTTAGCAGGTTCAGTAAACACAATGTCTGCAAGATTGATAGACATGGTTGGACCAAAAAATGTTTCAAGATTAGCAAAACAATCTCTTGGAATTACAAGAACAATTCCAGAAACACCAGCAATTGCACTTGGTACGGTTGAGTTATCTTTATATGAAATGGTAAGTGCATACGCAATGTTTGCAAACAAAGGTCTGCGAGTAGAACCAATGATTATTACCAGAATTGAAGATAAAAACGGAACAGTTTTAACACAGTTTACACCAAAAACTCAAGAAGTACTAAGTGAAGAATCTGCTTATGTTGTTTTAGATTTATTAAAAGGAGTAACAACAGCTGGATCTGGAATTCGATTAAGAACTACAGCACCAAGACCAGATTATGTAACAGGTTATCCGTATGGATTTGACAATGCAATCGCAGGAAAAACAGGAACTACTCAAAATCATACAGATGGTTGGTTTATGGGAGTTGTACCAAATTTAGCAACAGGAGTTTGGACTGGAGGAGAAGACAATGCAATTCATTTTGAACAAATTGGAAAGGGACAAGGAGCTTCAATGGCGTTGCCAACTTGGGCAATCTTTATGAGAAAATGCTATGAAGACCCAACATTAAATATCAGTAAAGAAGATTTTGAAAAACCAGAAAACCCAATTTCTATTCGTTTAGATTGTGGTGATGTTAAAAAAATTGATGAGGAAGAAAAACCAGTAATTAAAAAAGGAGATACAGACTTTTAATCTTATTAAAATGATAAATAAAGTAGTAAAAAATGTAACAGAAGCTTTGCACGGAGTTGAAAATGGAATGACATTTATGTTAGGTGGTTTTGGATTGTGTGGAATTCCAGAAAACTGCATTTCAGAGTTAGTACGATTAGGAACCACAGATTTAACGTGTATTTCTAACAACGCAGGTGTAGATGATTTTGGATTAGGATTGTTATTGCAAAAACGTCAAATAAAAAAAATGATTTCTTCTTATGTTGGAGAAAACGATGAGTTTGAACGTCAAATGTTATCTGGAGAATTAGAAGTTGATTTAATTCCGCAAGGAACATTGGCAGAACGCTGTAGAGCAACAGGCGCAGGAATTCCGGCTTTTTATACGCCAGCTGGTTACGGAACCGAAGTTGCAGAAGGAAAAGAAACGAGAGAGTTTAATGGTAAAATGTATGTTTTAGAACA
This sequence comes from Polaribacter uvawellassae, assembly GCF_039748955.1. Lineage (NCBI taxonomy): Bacteria > Pseudomonadati > Bacteroidota > Flavobacteriia > Flavobacteriales > Flavobacteriaceae > Polaribacter > Polaribacter uvawellassae. The sequence continues at coordinate 403,744 of NZ_JBDIZN010000001.1, forward strand.
CGCATTTAATGCACAATTTGCATTTGTAAAAGCATGGAAAGGAGATACAGCAGGAAATTTAATATTTAAAGGAACTGCGCGTAATTTTAATCCGATGATGGCAATGGCAGGAAAAACAACGGTTGTTGAGGTTGAAGAATTGGTTGAAGCAGGAGAATTAGATCCAAATCAAATTCATATTCCAGGAATTTTTGTGCAACGTATTTTTCAAGGAAAGGATTATGAAAAAAGAATTGAACAACGAACAGTTCGCTCACGTTAATAATTAAAATAATGTAGCAATTAATTAATGAAACAAAGAAAAATGTAGTTGTAGAAAAATCAATTGAAGTTTCATTATTAGTTATAAAATATTGTGAAGTTTTAGAGTTAGAAAGAAAATATGTTATTTCTGGTCAATTATTAAAATCAGGAACAAGTATTGGAGCAAATATACATGAAGCTCAAAATGCAGAAAGCAAAGCAGATTTTATTCATAAAATAAAAATTGCAACGAAAGAATTAGAAGAAACAAAATATTGGTTGATACTTTGCGAAAGATCTAAAAGTTATCCTTCAAATACTGTTTTACAGGAAAAAGTAAATGAATTGGGACTAATTTTATATAAAATATTAAGTACAAGCATTAAATCTCGTTATCAGAATTGATACATTGATAAATTATTAAATTGATACACCTTTAAAATGTTAACAAAAGAACAAATAGCACAAAGAATTGCCCAGGAATTACAAGACAAATGGTATGTAAATTTAGGAATTGGAATTCCAACGTTGGTTGCAAACTATGTTCCTAATAATATTGAAGTTGAGTTTCAATCAGAAAATGGATTACTCGGAATGGGACCTTTTCCGGTTGAAGGAACAGAAGATGCCGATTTAATCAATGCAGGAAAACAAACAGTTACTATTTTAAAAGGTGGTTCTTTATTTGATTCTGCAATGAGTTTTGGAATGATTCGCGGACAACACGTTCAATTAACTGTTCTTGGCGCAATGGAAGTTGCACAAAACGGAGATATCGCCAATTGGAAAATTCCAGGAAAAATGGTGAAAGGAATGGGCGGCGCAATGGATTTAGTTGCATCCGCAGAAAACATTATTGTTGCAATGATGAATACCAATAAAAAAGGTGAATCGAAGTTGTTAAAACAATGTTCTTTGCCTTTAACAGGAGTTGGTTGCGTTAAAAAAGTAGTAACCAATTTGGCTGTTTTAGAAATTAAAAATGGTGCTTTTCATTTATTAGAAAGAGCTCCTGGAGTTTCTGTAGAGGAAATTAAAAATGCGACAGAAGGAACTTTGGTGGTTAATGGTGAAATTCCAGAAATGCAGTTCCTATCCTTAACCCTTTCCAAAGGAAAGGACTTTGAGCGCTCATAAAAAAGTATTTAAAATTAATTTTACAGCAAAATAAAAAACAAGTTTATCCCTTTGGGAAATTAAAAGAGGAACATGAAAATAATCTCATACAACGTAAACGGAATTAGAGCTGCTTTAAAAAAAGGTTTTTTAGACTGGTTGCAATCTACTAGACCAGATATAATCTGTATTCAAGAAACCAAAGCACATAAAGAACAATTAGATGTATCTGAATTTGAAGCTGCTGGATATCCATATCATTATTGGTTTTCGGCAGAAAAAAAAGGCTACTCATCAGTTGCTATTTTATGTAAAGAAAAACCAAATCATGTTGAATATGGAACAGGAATAGAATCAATGGATTTTGAAGGAAGAAATTTACGAGTAGATTATGATGAAGTTTCTGTAATGAGCTTGTATTTACCTTCTGGAACTAACGATGCTAGACTCGATTTTAAATTCAATTATATGGACGAATTCCAAAGTTATGTTAATGAACTGAAAAAGGAAATTCCGAATTTAGTAATCTGTGGAGATTATAATATTTGTCATGAAGAAATAGACATTCACAACCCGAAAATGAAAGGCGTTTCGGGTTTTTTACCAGAAGAAAGAGAATGGCTTGGTAATTTTATCAAAAGCGGATTTATTGATAGTTTTCGTCATTTAAATCCCGAGAAACAAGAATTTTCTTGGTGGAGTTATAGAGCAAATTCTAGAGCAAATAATAAAGGTTGGCGTTTAGATTATGCTATGGTTGCAGAACCGATAAAGTCAACGATTTCTAGAGCATACATTTTACCAGAAGCAAAACACTCAGATCATTGTCCGATTGTTGTTGAACTAGATTTTTAAAATATGAATTATCAAAAAATTACATTTTTATTTCTTTTATTATCTTTTTCTCTATCAGCACAAACCAAGCTAGATAGCATTGCAAACGATTCGTTAAAAAACGCTGTTAAAAAAAGTTTTTTTAGTGATAAAGATTTGTCTTTAATTGACAGTTTGGTTATTGAAACACAATACAGATCTCCTTTAACAGCTAATATCAATTATGTAATTAAAGGGTTAGAAGCTAAAGAAAAACCAGAATTAAAAATTCCTACAAATGTTTTAAAAGAACGCCTAAAGCATTTAGATAATTCATCTCCATTTTTTATTGAATACAATCCTATTTTAGAAAACGTAATCAATTCGTATTTAAAATATCGTAAGAAATATTATCCAGCATTAATGGCAAAAGCTGAGTATTATTTTCCGATGTTCGAAAAATATTTAGATCAGTTTAACATTCCGTTAGAAATGAAATATCTGGCAATTGTAGAATCTACTTTAAACCCAAGAGCAAGATCTAGAGTTGGCGCAAGCGGACTTTGGCAATTTATGTATTTAACGGGAAAACAATATAAATTAAACGTAAGTTCTTATGTTGATGAACGTCAAGATCCAGTCAAAGCAACCATTGCAGCTTGTCAATATTTAAGTGATTTATATGATATTTTTGGTGATTGGGATTTAGCTTTAGCGGCTTATAATTCAGGACCAGGAAATGTATCTAAAGCAATAAAACGCTCTGGAGGATATCAAAATTATTGGAATCTACGTCAGTATTTACCGTCAGAAACTGCGGGATATGTTCCTGCGTTTTATGCAACTTTATATATTTTTAAATATGCTAAAGAGCATGGTTTAGCACCAGAGAATCCGCCAATTTACCATTTTGCAACAGATACAATTCGGATTAAAAAAACAGTTTCTTTTGATCAAATTACAGAAGTTACTGGCATAGAAACAGAAATGTTACAATTTTTAAATCCGGAGTTTAAACTAGATATAATTCCGTTTGTAAAAGGTAAAAATTATGTAGTTACAATTCCAAGAAACACAACGATTAAATTTTTAGAAAAAGAAGAAGAATTGTATACCTTAGTTGATGAAGATAATGCAAAAAGAGAAAAACCTTTACCAAAATATTTAGAGTTAAATCAGCGAATAAGATATAAAGTTAGAAGCGGAGATTATTTAGGAAAAATAGCTAAAAAATTTGGTGTTCGAGTAAGTGAAATCAAAAAATGGAACCGACTTAGAAGTACTAATTTAAAAATTGGGCAACGGTTAACAATTTATCCAAAAAGATTATAAGAAAAAAGACATTGATTTTCCTAAAAGTGGAATAATATTTGAAGGAGATAAGGAAATAACTAAAACGTTAAATTAACAAATATGAAAAAAGGATTAACAATAGTTGCACTATTACTTTTTTTTACTTCATGTAAAAACCCAAAAGATACTTTTGTTTTAAGTAGTTCTGTTGGTAAATCTAATCATCTTCTTGTTGTTACCGAAGCAAGCGATTGGTCTGGTAAAGTTGGAGAAAATCTTAGAGAATTTTTAGGAGAATTAGTTGTTGGTTTACCTCAACCAGAAACAACATTTAGTGTTACCCAAATTGCTCCAAAAGGTTTTGGAAACATGATGACCAAATACAGAAATATTTTATTTGTTCAAGTAGGAGAAAGTGAGTCTTTTAGAGTTCAAAACGATTTTTATGCAAGACCTCAAACTTTAGTTTATGTAACAGCAAAAGATAAAGAAGGATTAAATATACTATTAGAAAAGCATAAAAAAGAAATAGTTAAGATTTTTAGAGATTCAGATATAAAGCATGTACAGCAACGTTTTTATTCTAAAAGAGTTGACGACTCTAAATATAAAACATTAGATGAATTAGGGTTGTCTTTAACCATACCAACAGATTTTAGAACTGTAAAAGACACACTAGGCTTTTTGTGGTTAAGACAACATTTAATGAGCGGAATTGCTCAAGGAGACGGAACAAATAACATTTTAGTATATTCAGTTCCATTACAAGAAGAGTTTGAGTTTGATGTTACCAATGCGATTATTAACAACAGAAATGTAATCGGAGAAAAACATATTCCTGGCTCTAAAGAAGGAATGTATATGATTACAGAAGCAGCTTTTACTCCAGAAACATTTGATGCTGTTATTGATAACAAAAAAGCATTTGAAACAAGAGGAAAATGGGAAGTAAAAAACGATTTTATGGCTGGTCCTTTTTTAAATTATACTGTTATTGATGAAAAAAATAATAGATTAATTGTTTTTGAAGGCTTTACATATGCACCATCAGTAGATAAAAGAGATTTTATTTTTGAGCTAGAAGCAATAGGAAAATCGTTAAAAATTAAATAAAAAAAGCAATTTTTAAAAAGGCTAAAACAACTTGTTTTAGCCTTTTTTTGTTTCACATAACTAAAAATCAAAAAGTTAATTGTTATATTTGAGAGAATCAAAAAACTAAGATATTATGGAATTTAATTTTTTAACAATTGCAGTAGCAGCTTTAATGCCTTTAGTTATGGGCTTTATTTGGTATGGACCAATGCTTTTTCAAAACGCTTGGATGAAAGAGATGGGTTTTACAAAAGAATCTATGGAAGGCGGTAATATGGCTTTAATTTTCGGTCTCTGTTATGTACTAAGTTTTTTAATGGCATTTATTTTACAAACTTTAGTAATTCATCAGTTTGGAGCGCAATCTGTTTTAATGGGAGAACCTGGTTTTGTTGAAGGAACAGGAGAAGCTTTTACGTATTTTCAAGATTTTATGGCACAATATGGCGATCGTTTTAGAACTTTCGGACACGGTGCTTTACACGGAACAATGATTGGTTTATTAATTGGATTGCCAATAATGGGAACTAATGCGATGTTTGAAAGAAAATCATTTAAGTACGTGATGATTAACGCAGGATATTGGACTGTAACATTAGCTTTAATGGGCGGGATTGTTTGTCAAACTGCTTTTTAAAAAATTAAAAATAAGTATAAAAAAAGACCGCAATTTTGCGGTCTTTTTTTAATTAAAATAGGTTTAAACTAATTTTTATTACCCCAACTATCACGCAAACCAACTGTTTTATTAAAAACCAGACTTTCTGAAGTTGAATCGTTATCTACATTAAAATAACCCAAACGTTGAAACTGAAAACGTTCTCCTATTGCTGCAGTTTTTATGCTTGGTTCTACAAATGCATTGATTATTTCTAAAGAATTTGGATTGATAAACTCCATAAAATCTTTGTCTTTATGTGCATCTGGAGCTGGGTCTAAAAACAATCTATCATAAGCTCTAACTTCTGCTTTTACAGCATGTTTTACAGAAACCCAATGCAAAGTTCCTTTTACTTTACGTTTGCTTTCTTCTGTTCCACTTCCCGATTTTGTTAACGGATCATAAGTACAGTGAATAACTGTAATTTCTCCATTTTCATCTTTTTCGCAACTTGTTGCAGTAATAAAATAAGCATTTTTTAAACGAACCTCTTTTCCTAATTTTAATCTAAAGAATTTTTTATTTGCTTCTTCTCTAAAATCTTCTCGTTCTATATAAATTTCTCTAGAAAAAGGCACTTCTCTAAAACCAGCACCTTCATCTTCTTGATTGTTTTCTGCAATTAAAATTTCTTCTTTTCCTTCAGGATAATTGTCAATTATTACTTTTACAGGATCTAACACCGCCATAACTCTATCAGCCGTTTTATTTAAATCTTCTCTAATTTTAAATTCTAAAAGCGCAACATCAATTACATTTTCTCGTTTAGAAACTCCAACTGTTTCTATAAAATTTTTGATAGAATTTGGTGTATAACCACGTCTTCTTAATCCAGAAATTGTTGGCATTCTTGGGTCGTCCCAACCATTAACAATTCCTTTTTCAACCAAGGTTAACAACTTACGTTTACTCATAATAGTATAACTTAAGTTTAAACGAGAAAATTCGCGTTGTTTTGGCGGATTTGGATAAACAGATTTACTGTATTCATACACATTATCACGAAACCAATCGTACAATTCTCTGTGAGGTTTAAATTCTAAAGAACATAAAGAATGTGATATCTGCTCAATATAATCACTTTCTCCGTGTGTCCAATCGTACATTGGGTAAATACACCAATCGTTGCCAGTTCTGTGATGTTCTTTGTACATAATTCTGTACATCATCGGATCGCGAAGCAACATATTTGGGCTGGTCATATCTATTTTTGCACGCAATGTATGTTCGCCTTCTTTAAATTTTCCTTCTTTCATTCCTTGAAATAATTCCAAGTTTTCTTCAACAGAACGAGATCTAAAAGGACTATTTGTTCCAGCTTCCGTAGGTGTTCCTTTTTGTACACGCATTTCTTCGGATGTTTGCGAATCTACATATGCTTTTCCGTCTTTTATCAACAGAATTGCCCAATCGTATAATTGTTGAAAATAATCTGAAGAATACAATTCATTTGCCCACTGATATCCGAGCCAAGAAATATCTTCTTTAATAGCATCTACATATTCTTGTTCTTCTTTTGCTGGATTTGTATCATCAAAACGCAAATTTACTGGCGCGTCATATTTTAATCCTAAACCAAAACTAATTCCGATGGCTTTTGTATGACCAATATGTAAATAACCATTTGGTTCTGGCGGAAAACGGAAACGTAAGTTTTCTTTTGGCATTCCGTTTGCTAAATCCTCTTCAATAATTTGCTCAAGAAAGTTGAGCGATACTTTTTCTTCTGACATATTCTCTTAAGATTGAAGCTACAAAATTAAGCAAAATAGTTGAGGTTGGTTCTAATAAAAAAGAAACCCTTTCATATTATATGAAAGGGTTTTTAATAAGAATATATTCTTAATGTTTGTAGGTTCCGTCTGGCAAAGTAGAAGGTAACTTATAAGTTGTATTTGTAAAAATTGCCCAAGCTTTAACGTCGTCTGATTGTACTTTTGCGTTTGTGTTTAAGGTCCATTCATTTTGAATATCTGTTAAACGATTTTCATTTGCGCCTAACATTGAAGAAAGTACCCAAAAATTGTATTTTGTTACTTGGCAAGAAAAATCACAACTTATTTCAGAATTTGTATACCATGCTCCAGTAGGATATGATGCTGGTGGATTTTGAAAAATACCGCCACGAGCTGTGTTCATAGCATCACTAATTTCAGAACTAGCTTGACTGCTAAATATTGATGGATACGAAACTTCATGCCCGTTTTTAGAAATAAAAGTCCAAACAGCTTCTATAGCACCATCAAAATCACCTGTATGACCGTTTGAATGCCAAATACTATTTACAGAATCTGCACCAATATCATATACATTATATCCGCTTGGCGGGATAACAGCATCTCTTTCTAAAGTGGTTTTCCATACATAAATAAAAGATTTACCTGTTTTTAGTTGATTATGAATCGTAGTATTATCAACAACTCCATCTTCATCATTATCTAAATATTGCGCTAAAACATTAGCAACATGAATTAATTTTGAATCTTCTACAGATTTAAAAGCAAAAACAGGAATATCAAACACAACAATTTTTCTATTAAAATCTTTAAATTGACTATCTGTGTTAACAACAATTCTATAATTTGGATCTGTACCTGGATCAATTAAAATAGATGTGTCTTTAATATTATCGTTAATAGTACAAGAAGTAAAATTTGCTAATACAACTGTAAAAAGCAATAACTTGGTAACAATTTTTAGGTATTTCATTTTTTTATTTTTAGTTATCTAATCTTAAATCTTCCCGAACTTTTAATACTTTTGCTGAATGGGAATAATTCAAGTAAACAATATCAAAATTTATGCCTTTCATGGTTGTTTAGAAGAAGAAGCAAAAATTGGTTCTGACTATAGAGTTGATATTGAAATTAAAGCAAATTTACAAAAATCTTCTAATACAGACGAATTAATTGACACTGTAGATTATGTACATATAAATTTTATTGTAAAAGAAGAAATGGCAATAAGAGCTAAGTTATTAGAGAATGTTGCCCAAAGAATTCTTAACAGAATTTTTACTGAACTTACATTGGTTAAAAAAGCAACAGTTTGTGTCGCAAAAATAAACCCACCAATTGGCGGTAATGTAGAAGATGTAAAAATTATTTTAAAGAAAAAAAGGAAAGCGTAAAAAAACTTGTCTAAATAGGAATTTTACGTAAATTTGCCAACTCAAAAGGTGTCGTGGCCGAGTGGCTAGGCAGTGGTCTGCAACACCATCTACAGCGGTTCGAATCCGCTCGACACCTCAAAAAAACGTTTCAATTTATTGAAACGTTTTTTTATATAGGAGCAAACTTCAGATTAAAGAAACTTAATTTGTTGAATAAATTTTTAATATCAAAAAAAACTGTATTAATTGACTTTGTTTTTTTATGATATTTATTGAAACAGAAGAAGTTTAAGAGTTTTCTTACTTAAATGTTTGATACACCAACAAAACACTTACTTCGAATTTTTAGGTTCTACAAACACCTATTTTGCTGAAAAAATGTTGCTTATTTTTTTAAAATAAACCTTAATTAGAAGGGCAATTTTGTAGTTTTATTCTTAGTTTATTTATTTTTTTGTAATATTGTGTCATAAATTTTTACGGTGATCCGAACCCCTCCAAGGAATCACTTTATGTATAACCTTATAAATAACAAACAAATGATTAATTTAGAAAAATTAACTAAAGACTTATCGATTGAAAATATTGATGAAGTAATTGGTGGAGGATGTGGAAAGAAGAGAAAAAGAAGAAAAAAAAGACGTGGAAAGGGTGGTAGCTCTAGTTCATCTAACTCAAGCAGCTCAAGCAGCTCAAGTTCTTCGAGTGGTGCAGGTGGAGTTATTGTAAACCCAGGAGATGTTATTGTTATAATATAATAATTTAACAGTCTTTTTTATTAAAATAAAACCTATTCAGTATAGCTGAATAGGTTTTTTTAATCTTACCAATGTGAATTACATTTTATCAAATAGCGTAAGTTTAAACGCTGAATTTATAAATGGAATAGAGTGTTATTACCTAGAAACGAACTCTAAAAAATACAAAACATTTAAAATTAATAAATCGATTTATGATTTTACTTTATGTTTTAAAGAGTGTAATACTTTTAAAAATGTTTTAAAAGAGTATAAAGAGAGTCTTCAAATTAAAGACAAAGAAAGTTTATTGGTTTTAGAAAACGCCTTAAAAAACTTTTTTGACCAGCTTATTTCAGAGAGAGTTTTAATAAAAGAAGGAACCAAATCATTAACTTTTGAAAGAACTTTTTTGTTTAAAAAAGAGCAATCAATTGGAGCTTATAAAATAATAGAAAACCTAGCAAATAATAGATTAACAGATGTTTATCTTGTTAAAAAAGGAACTGTTTTTTTTGTGATTAAACTTTTAAATCCAACAAAAATATTTTCTGAAAAGCATTTAATAAAATACAAAAACCTTTTAAGGTTAGAACATTCATTCCTTCAAAAATTTAATTCACCTTTTATTAATAAAACAATTGGGTATTACTCTACAAATAAATTTGATTATATTGTCTTAGAATATATTAAAGGGTTAAATATTTATAAATTTATTAAAAAGAATAAGCCTAAATTAAAAGAAAGAGAACAACTAATTTTAGAGATATTAAAAGCTTTTTCTATCATTCATAAAAAAAATGTGTATCATGGTGATATTCATTTTGGGAATATTTTGGTAACAAAAAACAATAAGATAAAGATTATAGATTTTGGACTTTCTAATAATGTAGAAACATCTGAGTTAGAATTAAAACACAATATAAGAAAACGAAATGGCGGTGTACATTATTTTATACCACCAGAACGAATTATTAAAGACGGAAATTTTAAGAAAAAATATACAACTGTTGCTTCTTTTAGCGCAGAAGTATATCAAATAGGAATGATTTGTTATTCGATTCTTTTTTATAAAGAACTATTTAATTCAGAAACTTGGAAAGATCATATACAAGACAAATTAAATTTTGATATAGAAAAAGATACAATGTTTATAAACAGAAAACGACTAAATAAATTTCATAGATTAATTATAAAGTCGTTAAAAATAAACCCAGAAGAAAGGTTTAAAGATGCACCAGAAATGTTAAAGTTTATTACCCAATAAAAATGGCAATTGTAGATCAACAATTAAAACATAACGATTGTGGTATAAGTGCCATTAAAACCATTTATAATATTTATAAAGAAGATATAAGTAGGTCTTATATACAAGATCATATTTTTTTAAATGAAAGTGGTTCTAGAATTACAGACATTTATTCTTTTTTTGAAGAGCATAAATTTGATGTTACTTATAAACTAATAGATGTTAATTCTATTACAAGTAATGCTGAATTTTTTAAAGATTTATTCCCTTTTATACTGCCAGTAGAAAAAAAAGGAGATTTACACTATTTAGTAGTAAATGAAATCAAAGGAAAAAAATTAAAGGTTTTAGATCCCGAAAATGGTAGAGTTTATTTTTTAACCTTAGAAGAGTTAAAAAGAAAATCGCACTTATCTAGTAGTTATTTTGACATATTACCAATTGAAGAAAAGTTAAGAAGCTTAATTTTAGACGAATTAAAAGAGTATCAAATAGAGATAAGTGATGCGCTTAAAAATAACGACAAACCAACACTTTTTAATAAGCTTACTTATTTTTCTTATCACAAAGAAAATTTTGGCTTTAAAGACACTGCTTCTGAAGAAGCTTTTTTAAAAGATTTAATTTTTAATCAAGAAATATCTTTTTTGCCTAAAAGTTTTAGAAGTTTAAAGTATAAAGATGATAAAGTTAGAATAAAAGCACCATTAGCTTTAGTTGTAAAAACAAATGCTAAAACTTTTGAAATTAAACAAGACGATGACAACACTACTGTAAAAGAAAAAAACGTCTTTTTAAGGTTAATTAAAGAATTAGGTTCTAATAAGAAACTCTGGAATATCTATATTTTTACAGCATTATTTGCTGGGTTAATATCACAATTTGCTGTTTTTATAAATCAGATTTTAATAGATAATGTTTTACCTAGTTTTCAGTTAAATACCGTAATGTTATTTGCAATTGGTGTAGGTGTTTTTGCGCTTTTCGAATTAGTTATCAGCCAATACAAACGATTTGTTTCTATACATTTAGGTAATATTTTAGATAAATTCTTTTTAAGTGTTTTTGACACCAAATTAAATACATTTTCTATACAATATACCCAAACTTACAGAAGAGGAGATTTAACAGAAAGGTTAAGTGATTCCTTAAAACTAAAATCTTTCTTTTTAAGTTATTTTACTCGAATTTTAGTAGACGTTATAATCTCTATCAGTTCTTTAATAATCCTTTTTGTAATACAGCCAAAACTAACCTTAGTTGTGTTAGTTGTAATTGCAATTTATTTTGCTTGGTTTAAGTTTATAACTCCGTTTTTAAAGAGTTACGAACATGAAAGGTTTAAAAGAAAAGCAAATCTATTTTCTAAAGTAATAGAAAAAATAGAAGGTTTACAGGTAATTAAAAACTTTAGAATAGAGAATGTAATTACCAACAGCATTATAACAAGTGTAGATAATTTAATAAAAACACAAACCAAATTAAAGTATATTAATTTATTAAATACTTCATTTGTTTCGATTGTAAGAACAGGAGCATCTTTATTTATTATTGTTTTTTTAGCTAGAGATGCTATTACAAATCAGTCAATTACAATTGGGCAGATTATAACTTTTTTAGCATTATCGGGTAGAATTATTAGTTCGCTTGGCTCTATTTTAAGTCAGAATTTAACGTTGCAAGAACATGAAGTTATTTTAAAAAGATATTATGATTTTAATGAGAAAGATTCATTAGAAACGTTTACCAATAATAATGGAATTAAAGATTTTGAAATTGATTCTTTAGAATTAAAAGATATTTCGTTTGGATTTTTTCCAAATCAATTAATATTAAATGAAGTAAACTTTAAAATAAATAAAGGAGAAATTATACAAATTGAAGGAAGAAACGGAACAGGAAAATCTACCTTTTCTAAAATACTTTCATCACTTTATAAACCAAAATCGGGTAGCTTTATAGTTAACAATTCAGATAGTTCGTTTTACAATAAAACCAAATTAAAAGAAAAGTTATTATTAATAACAAATGAAGATGTATTGTTTAATGAAAGTATTTACTTTAATATAACATTAGGAAAAAAAGTTTCTACATCTTTAATTTTAAAAATTGCTAAAAAAATAGAATTGTACGATTTTATTATCAGCAAAGAAGATAAATTAAGTTTTATAATTCAAGAAAGCGGAAAAAATTTATCTACAGGACAAAGAAAAAAAATACTATTAATGCGAGGACTTTTGTCTAATGCAGAAATATTGGTAATTGACGAGGTTTTATCAGGAATAGATAAAGAATCTAGAAGTAAAATAGAAAGCTTAATTAATGATTTTAATAAAACAATTATTATTATTTCTCACGAGCCGATAGAAGATATTAATTTTAATAAGAAGTATCATATACAAAATGGAAAACTTATTGCCTTATAACGCTAAAGAAATAAACTTTATAAAGTTGTTCTTTAAAATTTTAGTGGTTTTTACAGTTATTGGTTTGGTCTTGTTTTTTACATTACCAATTAATGATTCTGTAAGCTTTTCTAATGGAGAAATAATTTCAGAAAATCCAGAAATAGAATACAAATCGCCTTTTGAAGCTGTTTTAGAAAAAGTATATGTAAAAGAAGGAGATAAAGTTAAAAAAGGAGATACATTAGCAATTATTAATAATGGTGTTATAGACAAAGATATTAATAGCACAGAAAGTGAAATGAAATCACTATCAGGACAATTGTTATCTAACAAAAGAAACTTAGTAAATTTAGATAATAAAATAGTTTTTCAACGAAACGAAATTAACTTAAACTATAGACAATATATTATCTCTAAAGGAAAAACTGAAAAAGAAATTCAGTCTGAAACAAGTAGCGTAAATTTATTTAAAAATAGGTTAGAAGTTAAATCTAAAAAGCTAAAAATAGATTCTTTAATTTATAAAAAAGGAGTTATTAGTTTGTTAGAGTTAAGAAACTCGTACGATGATTTTTTAACCTACAAGAAAAATGTTATTGATGCTCAAAACAACTTAAGTCAATTAAATGCGCGTCTTTTTGAATTAGAAAATAATTATTTACAGAAAAAAAACAGCATTAGTATTTCTATTACAGAACTAGAAGAACAAAAAGAAAACCTAAAACAAAGCATTTCAAAGATGGAAGCTTCTTTAAAAAAAGAAGGAAACTCTTTTGATTTTTTAACCAACGAAATTGGCAAAAGATATTTGTTATCAGAAATTGATGGTGTTGTTACTAAAGTTTTTAATGAAAAACAAGAAATTAACTACGTAGATAAAGGTTTTCAAATGTTTAAAATATCTCCTAACAAGAAAGGTTTTTACGCTAAAGCTCAAATTGATGAGAGAGATATAAGACATTTAAAATTAGGGCAAAATGTAAATCTTAAATTAGATTCTTACAATTATTATAAATACGGAGCCATAAAAGGTAAAATTTCTTACATACCAATTAGAAAAAACTTAAACGAGCCTTTTTATGTAAGTGTAGAACTTTCTAATAAAGATAAAGACAATTTAAAATCTGGTTACACAGTTAGAGGTGATGTTATTTTAGAAACAATTCCTTTATATAAATATGCTGTTAAAAAGATGTTTAGAAAAATGGATTAGTTTTACTAATTCGGTTTTACAACTTAATTTTCACTTTAGTCTTTTTTGTTTTCATTAACAAAAAAGTCCTGTTTTTTCTGCATCTTTGTTTATATGAAAATACACCCAATAGAAACAGGAAATTTTAAGCTAGATGGCGGCGCAATGTTTGGTGTTGTTCCTAAAACTATTTGGCAAAGAACAAATCCTGCAGATGCTAATAACTTAATTTCTATGAGTATGCGCTGTATGCTTATTGAAGACGGAGAAAGATTAACATTGATAGATACAGGCTTAGGAGCAAAACAATCAGATAAGTTTTTTGGATATTATTACTTGTACGGTGATTTTTCGTTGGATACTTCTTTGGCTAAATTAGGGTTTCATAGAGATGATATTACCGACGTTTTTTTAACACATTTGCACTTTGATCATTGTGGTGGCGTTATTCAATGGAACAAAGACAAAACAGGATTTATGCCTGCGTTTAAAAACGCAAAAGTTTGGTCTAATGAAGATCATTGGCAATGGGCAACAATTCCGAATCCAAGAGAAAAAGCATCTTTTTTAACAGAAAACATTCAACCAATTAAAGAAAACGGACAATTAAACTTCATTAAAAACAGTGTTAATGATGTTGGCTTTGATGTTTTATTTATGGACGGACATACAGAAAGGCAAATGCTTCCTAAAATAGAATATCAAGAAAAAACAATTGTTTTTATGGCAGATTTATTACCAACAACTGGGCACATTCCATTACCGTATGTTATGGGTTATGATACAAGACCATTATTAACAATTAAAGAAAAAGCACAATTTTTAAATGAAGCTGCAGACAACCAGTATTTTTTGTTTTTAGAACATGATGCAGCTACAGAACTTTGTACTTTAAAACATACAGAAAAAGGAGTACGATTAAAAGAAACATTTAAGTTTACAGATATATTTAATTAATAAAAGAGATGAAGAGTATGAAAATTTTTAAGCCACTTTATATAACAGGTGTAATTACAATTGCTTTAGTAGGATGTAAATCAGTGAATACAATTCCTGTTCCGACAGGAGAAAACAATGTTGTTGTAATATCAGCAAAGAAAGCTCCACTTACCAAAATTCAAAAAGAAACTTGGGGTCATGCAGATTTAGCTACAGACACAATTCCAGGAATGAGTGTTGATAAAGCGTACACATTTTTAAAAGGTAAAAAAGGTGTTGAAGTTGTTGTTGGAGTTGTAGATTCTGGAACAGATTTAAAACACGAAGATTTAAGCGCAGTTGCTTGGGTAAACAAAAATGAAATTCCGAATAACGGAAAAGACGACGATAACAATGGATATGTTGATGATATTAACGGATGGAATTTCTTAGGGCCAATCTATAAAGAAAATGCAGAGGTAGAAAGAATCCTTAAAAATCCAAAGTTGGTTGATGAAGCTACTTATAAAATCATTAAAGAAGCTCAAGATAAAAAAGTAAAAGAAGCCTCAACAAATAAATTTAGATTTAACCAAATGCTACAAGCTGTTCAGTTTGCAGATAAAACTATTGGAGATCATTTAAAAAAGAAAGACTATACAAAAGATGATGTAGAATCAATAAAGTCAGAAGATAATGCTGTAATGCAAAGTGTAAATATTGCAAAACAAATGTTTGGTTTCGGATTATCTTCTTTGACACAAGCAATTACAGAAATTAAAAAAGAAATTCAAAAAGCAGATGACTTAGTTAGCGGAGACAATCTAAAAACAGATTATAGAAAAGCATTAGGAGACAACGCTCAAGATTTTTCTACAAAATTTTATGGAGATAATAAAACAGGCCATTCTACAAAAGATGAAGCTCACGGTACACATGTTTCTGGAATTATTGGAGCAGTAAGAAATAACGGAATTGGAATGAACGGTGTTACTAATAATGTAAAAATAATGGCGGTAAGAACTGTACCTGATGGAGATGAATATGACAAAGATGTTGCATTAGCTATTCGTTATGCAGTAGATAATGGCGCAAAAGTAATCAACACAAGTTTCGGAAAAGCATATTCGCCAAACAAAGAATGGGTTTACGACGCTATAAAATATGCAGCAGAAAAAGATGTGTTAATTGTAAATGCCGCAGGAAACGATGCAAAAAACATTGATGTAGAAAGAACGTATCCAAACGATTCAAAAGATTTAAAAACAGAAATTTCAGATAATGTTCTTACTATTGGAGCGATGAGCTCTAATTATAACGAGAACTTACCTGCAGATTTTACCAATTACGGAAAAATTAATGTTGATATTTTTGCGCCTGGAGTTCAAATTTTCTCTACAATTCCAGAAAATGAGTACGAATATTTTAACGGAACATCAATGGCAGCACCATCAACTGCTGGAGTTGCAGCGTTAATTCGTTCTTATTATCCAAAATTAACGGCAAAGCAAGTAAAACATATCATTATGAATTCTGGAACTAAAATAGATTTAGAAGTTATAAAACCAGGTTCATTTTCTCAAGACACTCCAAAAGGAGTAAAAGTTCCTTTTTCAGAATTATCTGTAACTGGAAGAATTGTTAATGCTTATAATGCCTTAAAAATGGCAGACAGAATGGTAAATGGTAAATAATACATTTACAATGAATTAGCATATATAAAAAAAGAGCTCTAAATTTACAGCAGTTCATAATTAAAGATCACAAACCAATAAAATAAATACTATCATGAAAAAAGTTTTATTTGTTGCACTATCATTTTCATTAATGGTTTCTTGTGCACAAAACTCAAAAAATTTAACAACATCTAAAAATGGGTATTGGCAACAACATGTTGATTACACAATGGATGTTGATGTAGATGTAGAAAAGTTTCAATACAGCGGAACTCAAAAATTAGTCTACACAAACAATTCTCCAGAAGATTTAAATAATGTGTACTATCATTTGTATTACAACGCTTTTCAGCCAGGAAGCGAAATGGATGCACGTTTACAAAGTATTGCAGATCCAGACGGCAGGATGATTATACGTGAAAATGGTGAAGTAAAAAGTAGAATTGCCATGTTAAAACCTAGTGAAATTGGGTATTTAAAAGTTAAATCATTAAAACAAAACGGTAAAGATGTAAAGTTTGAAGTTGCAGGAACTGTTTTAGAAGTTACTTTAATCGAACCAATTAAAGCTGGATCAAAAGTAACTTTTGATATGGAATTTGACGGACAATTACCAGTTCACATTCGTAGAGCAGGAAGAAATAGTAGAGATGATATTGCAATGTCTATGGCGCAATGGTATCCTAAAATGGCAGAATTTGATTTTGAAGGATGGCAAGCTCATCCATATATTGCTAGAGAATTTCAAGGAGTTTGGGGAGATTTTGATGTAACACTTAGAATTGATAGAAATTATACAATTGGTGGAACAGGAAACTTACAAAACCCGCAAGAAATTGGGCATGGTTATGAAGACATAACAAAGCCATTAAACGTTCCAGATACTCCAAAATTAGCGTGGCATTTTAAAGCAGAAAGAGTACATGATTTTACTTGGGCTGCTGATGATGAATATGTACACGATATTTACAAAATGGAAAATGGACCAGATTTACACTTTTTTTATAAAGACAGAGATTATAATCGAGAAAATTGGACAAAAAATCAGGCTTTAACTGCAAAAACGATGGAATATTTTAGCGAAACTGTTGGTCCTTATCCTTGGAAACAATATTCAGTGATTCAAGCTGGAGATGGAGGAATGGAATACGCGATGTGTACATTTGTTGCTGGTGGTGGAAAAAGAAGCAATATGGGAACAATTATTCATGAATTGGCTCATACTTGGTTTCAACAAATTTTAGCCAATAACGAAAGTAAACATTCTTGGATGGATGAAGGTTTTGGTTCTTATATTACTGGATTAGCTGCAAATAAAATTTTACGTGGTGGAGAAGGTAAACCATCGCCAGGAAGTTATAGAAGTTATTTTAATCTTGTAAAAAACGGGATGGAAGAAAACTTAACTACACATGCTGATAGATTTAACACAAACAGAGCTTTTAGTACCGGTAGTTATACAAAAGGAAGTATTTTCTTAACGCAATTAAATTATATTATTGGAGAAGAAAATGTAGAAAAAACATTAAAAAAATACTACAATGACTTTAGTTTTAAACATCCAGTTCCTAATGATATTAAAAGAACTGCAGAAAAAGTATCAGGATTGCATTTAGATTGGTATTTAAATGAGTGGACACAAACTACACACACAATTGATTACGGGATCCAAAGTGTTGATGGTAAAAAAATTACATTAGAAAGAATTGGTAAAATGCCAATGCCAATTGATGTTACTGTTACTTATACAGACGGCACAACAGAAGATTTTAATATTCCGTTAAGAATGATGAGAGGAAATAAACCAACAAGTGCAACAGTTATTGATGATTGGACTTGGGCACATCCTTCATATTCTTTTTCTGTATCTAAAGACATTAAAAAAGTTGAGATTGATAATTCTCAGTTAATGGCAGATATCAACAGAGATAATAATGTGTATGAAAAACGTTAATTAAAAAACAAATTACAGTTTAGTAAATAAAAGAAAAGCGAGGTTTTACCTCGCTTTTTTATTTTTCAACTTGTTCTATAAAGTTGTCTAAATTTAATTTTTCTTTTGGGATAAATCCTTTTAGAATTAAGCCAAAGCCAAAAATAATTAATAGAACACCCATGGTTTTTTTAATCTTGTAAATCACATTTGATGTTAGTTTCTTTTTTAATTTTTTAGCCAACACTATCTTTCCTAGATCGGTTATAAAATAGCTAATAATAATTGTAGTAAAGTACCAAAAAATATGATTTGGATTCATGTCTAACGTTGGCCCAATTACTACAATTAAACCTAACCAAAATCCTAAAACACCAATATTAATAAAGTTTAAAAAGAAACCTTTAAGCAATAATTTTAAATAATTATTACTAACCGGAATTTCTATTAACGGAGTGTCTTCTGCTTCCTTTTTGTTTGATTTATCAAAGTAAGTTATCAATCCATAAACTACAAGAATTAATCCGCCAATAAAAAATAGTCTTGGATCGTCTTTAATTCTTTCCAATAAATGTCTACTTCCTAAATAAGCAATAATTATAAAAGCAACATCGCCTAGAATTACACCAACATTAAACATAATTGCAGCTCTTGCGCCTTTTAAAATGCTAGTTTGTATCAACATAAAAAACACGGGTCCAATCATAAAAGAAAGAAAGAAACCAAAAAGTATTGCGTTTTTTATATCGTAGATATCCATTTTTTAAAGATACAATTTGTTATTAAACATCATCAAAATCGATAGTTATTTTTGGAGTTGTTGGATGCGCTTGACAGGCTAAAATAAATCCTTCTTCTACTTCGCCATCCGTTAAAATGCTGTTTTTGGTCATCACCGCTTTTCCTTCGGTAATTTTACACAAACAACTACTACAAACTCCACCTTGACAAGAATATGGAGCATCTAAATTATTACGTAAAGAAGCCGCTAAAATATTGTCGGTTTTACTCATTGTAAAAGTTGTTTCTTCATCATCTAACAACACCGTAATTTCTGTTTTTCCTTCTTCAATTTCTAAATCATTTTCTTCTGTAGAAGCCGTAAACAATTCAAAGTGAATTGCATTTTCTAGTAATTTATTACCTTTTAAAGTTTCTGAAACAATGTTAATCATTTCTTCTGGACCACATAAAAAAGCAGCATCAAAAGTTGTTTCTTTGTAAATATTTTTAACAAAATAATTTGTAATTCCTTTATCGATTCTTCCGAATTGAGAACCAGCATTATTTTCTTTACTAAAAATATAATGTACTTTAAAACTGTTTGGATTTTCTTCTAAAAGCGCATCTAGTTCACTTTTAAAAATAGTTCTATCGGTTGTTTTATTTCCATAAATCAAGGTAAAAGTAGAAGATTTTTCAGTTTCTAAAACTGTTTTAATCATTGATAAAACAGGTGTAATTCCGCTACCAGCTGCAAAAGCAATATAATTTTTATTTGCTTCAGGAGATAAAATAAATTTTCCTTCAGGTGCTGAAACCTCAAGAACATCGCCATCTTTTAAAACTGAAGTTGCAAAAGTAGAAAATACACCGTTTTCAACTGCTTTTACAGCAACTTTTAATTGGTTGCTGTTCGGCGAAGCACAAATAGAATAGGCTCTTCGTACTTCTTTATCGTTAATGGTTGTTTTTAACGTAATATATTGTCCGGCTTTAAAAGTAAATTCTTCTTTTAAATTTGCAGGAACATCAAACAAAATAGAAACTGCGTTGGCTGTTTCATTAATGATTTTTTGAATTGTTAATTTGTGAAATTTCGACATCAATCTTTATTTAAGAATGCAAAAATAAGAAACAAATCACGAACAGTTTGTTAGAGTTTATATAAATTAATTACCTAAGAGTTTTATATATAAGAAAATTATGTATAAATTTGTGGCGAATCGCCACAGATATTATTTCTGGTGATTTGTTAGTTTGAACGCATTCGAAAACTAAAAACTAAAAATTTACACGATTACACATCAAAACATGGGAAATCAAAAACTATTTAAAGGTTCTTTACAAACCATCATTTTAAAGTTGTTGGCACAGAATGATAAAATGTATGGTTATGAAATTACTCAAAAAGTAAAAGAACTAACCAAAGGCGAATTAAAAATTACCGAAGGCGCTTTGTATCCGGCATTGCACAAATTAGAAGCTGATGGTTTGTTAGATGTTGAGGTTGCAAAAGTAGGAAATCGTTTACGCAAATATTACAAATTAACCGAACACGGAACCAAAGAAACCGCAAATAAATTGGCAGAAATGCAAGAGTTTTTAAAAACGATGCAGCATTTGGTAAATCCTAAATTTAGTTTAGAATAATAAGGCTTGTTATGGAAAAGAAACACGAAATAACACCAAAGCAATTGGCTTTTTTAGATCGCTTTTTAAAGAAGTATAACTTTGGTTCTGAAGATGATAAAATAGAATTGAAAGATCATATTATATCAGATTTTGAAACAAATGGTAATGGAAACCTTTCTCAGTATCTTTCAGGAGAATTAGGTTTTATAAATAAGTTTATTGGCAGTAAATTACAAGTAATTCATAAAAGTTATAGAAGAAAAACAATTGATGAAGCGATTGGTTTTTTTACCTCAATTAAAAAGTTACCAATTACAATAACCGTGTTTTTTTGCATTTACCTATTAACAATTTCTTTAAACGAAACCGTTTTGATTGTATCATTTATTATTAATGTATTAGGACTTTTTATTTACAGTCAGTTTTTTTTAAATATAAAAAAAGAGGATAAAAAAAAATTAGATAGAATTGAATACTTAGGTCAGGAAATGTGGTTACCATATTTAATGGTAATGCTTCCGCTATCTTTTTATGACGAACTTATAGTAAATAATTTTTTTTTTAGCTTGTATTGGTTTATTGCATTAGTATATTCAATTGCTGCTATACTGGTTATGAAGAAGGAAAAGAAAATCATTTATGAAAAATACAAACACTTGTTAAACTAATGTTATGGAATTAACAAAAAATCAACTACAAGAAATTGAAAACTACATAAAGTCAAATGATGTAGATTATATTGATTTAAAAATAGAACTGTTAGATCATATAACTTCTGATGTTGAGCATAAAATAAGCAAAGGTTTTTCTTTTGAAAGTGCTTTTCAATTTACAAAACAAAAGTGGAATAAACATTTTAGAAACACGTCTAGTATTTTTTTAGGATTTCAACATTCTACTTCAAAAATTGTACTAAAAAAAGCGGTTAAAGAATTTAAACCGTTTTATTTTCTATACATCTTTTCATATTTTTTTCCTTTTTTAATTATTAAAACTTTTTCTATAGAATATACAGAAAACATGATGTTTTATATAAATACTTTTTTTAAAATTGCTACATTATTAGCATTAATATATTTTGTTTTTATTATTTATAAAGTAAGTTTTTCTAAAGTGAAAACAACCTATCGGTTTATTTTAAAAACACAATATTTTGGAATTGTATTTTTGTTAACTGCTCAATTTTTTACTGGTTATTCTGAGAAACTAGGGCAAATGAATGAGTTTTTTGTTAGTTTTTCGTGTGTCGGTTTAGCAACAACATACATTTGTCATCATTTTTATAAAAAACATTTTTTAGAAATTTCAAAGAATAATAAAACAAAGGTTTTATGAAAATAACAGAAACTCAAATAGAAGAACTTTATAAATTTACAAGAGAACATTTTGTATATCATTACGATGTACAAACCGAATTGGTAGATCATTTAGCAAATGATATTGAACAAATTTGGGTGGCACAACCAAAATTAACATTTAGAGAAGCAAGAGATATATCATTTAAAAAATTTGGTGTTTTTGGCTTTATGGATGTTGTGGAAAAGCGTCAAAACGCATTATCCAAAAAATATTGGAAAACCATTTTACAATTTGCAAAAGATTGGTTTCAGTTGCCAAAAATCATAGGAACAATAGGAGTTTTTGTTTGTCTTTTTCAGTTATTCACTTCAAATGTTTCAGAATTTATCTTTATTGGCATAATTTTATGCTATATCCTTTTTGTAATTGTAAAAATGGTTCAGTTGAAATCAACTTTTAAGAAACGAAAAAAAGTAGATGGAAAAACATGGATGTTAGAAGAATTAATCTTTAAACAAGGTGTTGGAAATGCAGCAATACTTCCATTATATACATTTCAAGTTTTTATTCATACAGGAGGCATAACCAATGTAAGTTTAATTTGGGGTTTATTACTCGCACTTTTTTATACAGCAATTTTTATTATTGGTTTTATTTCTTTAGTTATTTTACCTCAAAAAGCAGAAGAATTATTAAAGGAAACCTATCCAGAATATACAATGGTGTAATTTTTTTGTAACAAAAACCATATTTTAGACACTTATAACCATTAAACAATTAACCAAGTAATTATGTTTAGAAGATTTTTAAAATTAGAATGGAAACAATATTTCCGTTCTTCGTATTGGCAAAAAGGAATCGCATTAAAAATTATTATGGGCTTTTTCGCTTTATATATGATGGTTTCTTTTCTGTTTTTAGGTTTTTTCAGTTTTAAAATAATTGAAGAAATAAAGCCGGGTTCAGACCCGCTACAAGTTGTAAACGCTTATTTGCTTTTTGCAATTATTGGAGATTTAATTTTTAGGTATTTAATGCAAAAACTACCAGTAATGAATGTAAAACCATTACTTGTTCTTCCTATAAAAAAGAGCAAATTGGTGCATTATGTATTAGGAAAGTCGATGTTTTCTGCATTTAACATTTTCTCATTGTTTTTTTACATTCCGTTTTCAATTATATTGATCACAGAAAACTACAGTGTTTCTGGAGCTTTGGGCTGGTTATTTTCTATGATTTTAATAACACAATGCGCAAATTTCTTAAACTTTATTATCAATAAAAATAATGTTGCTTTTTGGATTTTAGCAGTTATTTTAATGGGAACGATAGCTTTACAATATTTTAATATTTACGATGTAACAATTCACAGTCAAGCAATTTTTGATGGTGTTTTTGCAAACCCTATTTATGTTATTATTCCGTTTGCTTTGTTGGCAATTTTATACAGCGTAAATCAAAAGATATTAAGACAGCAATTGTATTTAGATGATGCCGTAAAAGTAAAAGTAAAAGAAGCAAATACGGCAGATTTATCTTGGGCAAATAGATTCGGAGAAATGGCGCCGTTTATTAAAAACGAAATTAGATTAATTTGGAGAAACAAAAGAACAAAAACGGTTTTCTTAATGTCTTTTGCATTTGTTTTATATGGATTGATCTTTTTTACAAATCCTATTTATGAAGAAAAAATGCCAGGATTTTTAATTTTTGCATCGTTATTTGTAACAGGTGGCTTTGTTTTAAACTACGGTCAATTTATCCCAGCTTGGGAAAGCGCTTACTACAAAATGCTAATGACTCAAAACCTTTCTTACAGAAAATACTTAGAATCTAAATGGTTTTTAATGAGTATTATGACCGCCGTTTTATTTCTTTTAGCAACGCCATATATTTATTTTGGATTAAAATATTATTTAATGATTGGCGCTGGAGCACTTTTTAATATTGGCTTTAACACGCTGGTTTTATTATACGCAGGTTCGTTTAACAGAAAACAAATAGATTTAAATGCAAGCGGCTTTGGAAACACGCAAGGAACAAGTGCAAAACAGTTTATCGTAATTATTCCAGTAATGTTAATTCCTGTCGGATTATTTTACGCATTTAGTTTACCATTTGGCTTTAACGCAGGTATTGCTGCTATCGCAGGATTCGGAATTTTAGGATTAGTAGCAAAAAATTATTTTATGAATTTGATTGCCAAAAAGTATATTCAAGAAAAATATGCTGCAATTCACGCATTCGATCAAAAAGCATAATCAACAACAAATTAAGACACAAAAAATTATGATACATTCAAAAAATATCACAAAAAAATACGGTACAACTCAAGTATTAAATATAGAAGAATTAGAAATTCCTAAAGGACAAAGTTTTGGATTAGTGGGAAATAACGGAGCAGGAAAAACAACGTTTTTTAATATTCTGTTAGATTTAATTAGACCAACAACTGGCGAAGTTATCAACCACGAAGTAACTGTAAATAAAAGCGAAGCTTGGAAATCTTTTACAGGTTCTTTTATTGATGAAACTTTTTTAATTGGTTATTTAACTCCAGAAGAATATTTCGATTTTATTGGAGATTTACGCGGAATGAACAAAGCAGACATAGCAAGTTTTTTAAGTCAGTTCGAAGAAATATTTAACGGAGAAATTCTTGGAGGAAAGAAATATTTAAGAGATTTAAGTAAAGGAAATCAGAAAAAAGCAGGAATTGTTGCAGCACTTTTAGGAAATCCGCAAGTGGTAATTTTAGACGAACCTTTTGCAAATTTAGATCCAACAACACAAATCAGATTAAAAAAGATGTTGAAAGAATTAACAGACAACAAAGAGGTTACCGTGTTGGTTTCTAGTCACGATTTAAGTCACGTAACAGAAGTGTGCGAGCGTATTGTGGTTTTAGATAAAGGAAATGTTGTTAAAGACATTAAAACATCAACCGAAACTTTAAAAGAATTAGAAAGCTATTTCGCGGTGTAAATTCTTACTTTTTTTATTCTTATTTTTACGGCTTCTATTCACAATATTTTTAAAGAAAATATGTTTGTGAATAGGAGCTTTTTAAGTTTTGATGTTGAATCTATTTTATGAATACTAAAAACACAATAGTACTTTTTTTGATTGCCATATTGGCTTTTGTTTCTTGTAGCACAAAAAAAGATGCTTTTGTAAATAGAGCTTACAATTCAATTACAACTAAATACAATATTTTGTATAATGGTAATTTGGCTTTTCAGGAAGGATTAGATCAAATTAACCAACAGCACAAAGATAATTTTTGGGAACAACTTTCTATAGAACCTATTACTTTTGAAGAAAAACCAATTTCAATTGCTTCTTTTGGTGGAAATCCTGGATTTCCAGGCGCAAATAATAAAGAAGAAAAGGCACTTACAACTTTTGATAAAGCAGAAGAAAAAGCGGTAAAAGCAATTCAGTTACATTCTATGAATATTGGCGGACGAGAACGCAATAATCAAATTGATAATGCGTATTTGTTATTAGGAAAATCAAGATATTATACACAACGATTTATTCCAGCAATTGAAGCATTTAACTACGTGATTATAAATTATCCGTACGCAGATTTAATTGATGAAACTAGAATTTGGAGAGCAAAAACAAACATAAGATTAGACAATGATAAGTTGGCAATAGAATCTTTAAAGATTGTTTTAAAAAATGAAGAATTAGAACCAAGAATTAAAGAAGAAGCGCACACAGCTTTGGCAATGGCGTATGTTAAAAATGATAGTATTCAACGTGCAATTCAGCATTTAACATTAGCAACTGCAACGCAAACAAATACAGAACAAGCTGCAAGAAATCTGTTTGTTTTGGGGCAAATTTATAGTTCAGAAAACAAAAAAGATTCTGCTGCAGTTGTATTTCAGAAATTAATCAACTTTAAAAAAGCGCCGTATAAATTTAAAATTTATGCCAATATTGATTTGGCAAAAGCAAGCACATCAGATTCTGCAGTTTCTAGTTTAATAACAAAGTTTAAAACACTTATAAAAGATAGAGAAAACAGAGGATATTTAGACGCGTTGTATTATCAAAAAGGTTTGTTAGAAGAGAAAAGAGATAGTTTGCATATTGCGTTAAAAGATTTTAAAACCTCGCTTAGAATTCCAGACGGAGATGTTGTTCAGAAAACCTACACGTACGAAAAATTAGGAAATATTTCGTTTGATTATTCCTTATTTGTACAAGCAAGTGCTTATTACGACAGCGTAATTCAGATTTCAAAAAACAGTACAGATTTACGAATTAGACAAATTAGAAGAAAGCATAAAAATTTAGCAGTTTTAACTGCGTTTGAAACAACATTAAAAACAAATGATAGTGTTTTAAAAATAGCCGATCTATCTAAATTAGAACAAATTACTTTTTTTAAGAAACATATAGAAAATCTTAAAAAAGCAGATGAAAAAGCAGCAAAAGCACAGTTAAAAAATATTTCATTTGGAAGTTCTTTTAGCGGAGGTTCTTCAATAAAATCAACCAAAAAAGGAAAATGGTATTTTTACAATGTACAATCTTTAAATTTTGGCAAAAGCGAATTTGAAAAAGTTTGGGGAAATAGACCGTTAGAAGATAATTGGAGAATTTCTGACAAGCAACAAACGCAAGTTGTAGCTACAGCAACTTCAACAAAAAAAGAAGTAATTGTATCGTTGCCAAAATATGATTTAAAGACGTATTTAGATGCGTTGCCTCAAACAAAATCAGATATTGATTCTTTAGTTTATAATAGAAATGAAGCGTTATATCAAACTGGAATTATTTATAAAGAGCAATTTAAAAATGTAGATTTAGCAATTTTTAGACTAGAAAGATTGCTAAAAGAAAAACCAGATAAAATGTTGTTATTGCCAACAAAATATCACTTGTATCAATTGTATTCAGAATTAAAAAGTGGCAAAGCAGACGAGTACAAAGAGTTAATTATTAGAGAATATCCAACGTCTAGATACGCAGAAATATTACAGAACAAACCTAAAAAACAAGACGACAAAAAGATAAGTCAAACCGAAGCAATTTATAAAGAATTGTATTACATCTATAAGGATGATAAATTTGAAGATGTGGTTTCTCAAATCATAGAATTAGCACCAGAAATTAAAGATTCAAATTTAATTGCTAAATTTGAACTGCTTAAAGCCATGGCTATTGGTAAATATCAATCTAAAGAAGCATATAAAAAAGCACTAGAATATGTGTTGTTTAATTATGGAAACACCAAAGAAGGGCAACGAGCAAAAGAAATCATTAAACAATTAAATTAAAACATTCCCCAATGTTTAATAAAGAAACTAATCAGAAGAAACCAAACGCAATGGAAAGAAATATCTTAGCCAAAAACACAAAGATTGTTGGCGACTTAAGCTCTGAAGGAGATTTTAGAATTGATGGAATTCTAGAAGGAACATTAGAAACAAAAGGAAGAGTAATTATTGGACTTGAAGGATCGGTTCAAGGAAAAGTAATTTGCGACAATGCAGATATTGAAGGAAAATTTTCTGGAGAATTAAAAGTAAATAAAATGCTAACCATAAAAGCAACGGCTTCTATTGGTGGAGAAGTTATTTTAGGAAAATTATCTGTAGAACCAGGAGCAGCTTTTAATGCATCTTGTACTATGAAAGGTGCTTTAAAAGAGCTAAATGCAAATGAAAAAAAATCAAAACCCGAAGAAAAAACCGCTTAATAAGTTTATTAGACTTAGTGGAGTTGGATTGCAAATGGGAATTACCATTTACTTTGCCGCTTACTTTGGAAAAAAAATTGATGCTCATTATCAATTTGAAAAAAACTACGTAACATTAATTTTTATACTTTTCGGATTTGTAGGCTCGTTAATTAGCTTAATGATCCAGTTAAAAAAAATAAATGAAAAAGAAGAATAGTACTCAAAAGGTAGTAGTTAATTTTTTTACTCAATTAATTATTGGTCTTTTACTTGTTTTTTTTGTTCATACTTTTCTTTTAGAAAACTACGACTTGCCAGTTTATGAAGCTAAGATTGTTTTAGCTTATTTTATAAATGGTTTGTTAGCCATTATTATTTTTTTGGTGTTATTTTTTTTAAGAGTAAAGCAAAAAAATCAATTAGGTTTTCTTTTTATGTTTGGCAGTTTTTTAAAATTTGCTGTATTTTTTATTTTCTTTTATCCTTCTTATAATGCCGATGACACTATTTCTAGATTAGAGTTTATGGCGTTTTTTATACCTTATATATATGCTTTACTAATAGAAACTTTAGCGTTAATTAAGCTTCTAAATCTTCCTGAAAAAGCGACATAATCATTTAGAATTTTAAGCGGATAAAATAAAGTTATAAATAGTTTTTATTTTTAAGAGAAAAACCTACCTTTGCACCGATTTTAAAGACACTATTATCCGAGTGATATGCGAAGAAAATTTTTAATAAAAAAGATTACGTTTTTACTATTTTTAGTTTCGTTTGTTTCTGTGGCTCAACACAGTGACAACGCAACAGTTGAAAACCAACCTAAAGAAGAAAAGAATTTAAAAGCTTCTATTAAAGAATATATCCAACATCACTTGTTAGATTCTTATGATTTTGGTTTGTTCTCTTATACAGACGAGAATAAGGAAGTTCATCATATTGGAGCTCCGTTACCTATTATTTTATGGGACAATGGATTAAAAGTATTTTTGTCTTCTAAATTCCATCATGGTGAAACTGTTGCCGAAGTAGATGGAAATTACTACAAAGTTTATCACAATAAAATTTACAAAACGGATGCTGCTGGTACAATTACATACGATGCAGAACATCATCCAACAAACGTAAAACCATTAGACTTCTCAATCACTAAAAATGTGGTATTTATATTTTTAGTTGGTTTATTAATGTTCTTTGTTTTTACTAGAATGGCTAAAAACTACCAAAAAAATGCTTTACCAAAAGGTGTTGGTCGTTTGTTAGAGCCAATTATTTTATATATTAGAGACGATATTGCAATCCCAAATATTGGAGAAAAGCATTATAGAAAATACATGAGTTATTTATTAACTGTATTTTTCTTTGTTTGGATTATCAACTTGTTAGGATTAACTCCATTAGGAGTAAACGTAACAAATAATATTGCTGTAACTTTAGTGTTGGCGTTAATTACATTTATATTAACAAATGCAACAGCAAATAAAAGTTATTGGGGGCACATTTTCTGGATGCCAGGAGTTCCTAAATTAATGAGAGTTGTTTTAGCTCCAATAGAGCTATTAGGGATTTTTATTAAGCCATTTTCATTAATGATTCGTTTGTATGCAAACATTACAGCAGGTCATATTGTATTAATGAGTATCATTGGTTTGATTTTTATATTTAAAAGTTGGATTGGTGGTCCGTTATCATTCGGATTGGCGTTTGCATTATCATTATTAGAATTATTAGTAGCAGCGCTACAAGCTTATATTTTTACTATGTTATCTGCATTGTATTTCGGTTCAGCGGTAGAAGAACATGATGATCACTAAAATTGAATGTTTAATTAATTAATTATATATATTATGGAAATTCCAAGTATCGTAGGAGCAGGATTAATTGTAATCGGAGCTGGTTTAGGTATCGGTAAGATTGGTGGTTCAGCAATGGACGCTATCGCACGTCAACCAGAAGCTTCTGGAAAAATCCAAACAGCAATGTTAATTGCTGCTGCCTTAATTGAAGGTATCGGATTTGCTGCATTATTTGCAGGTTAAAAAAACTAACAAAAGCTATAACGGTTGGTTATAGCTTTTGTTTAACATTAAACAAAAGATAAAAAATTATATAGATATAATAATATGGATAAGTTAATAAACGATTTTTCTTTCGGGCTATTTGTATGGATGGGCGTTTTGTTTGTACTATTGGTTTTGTTGTTAAAGAAATTTGCTTGGAAACCAATTTTAGATGCTGTAAATGACAGAGAAGAAGGTATTAAAAAAGCTTTAGCATCTGCAGAAGAAGCAAAAAAAGAAATGCAAAATTTAACTGCTAATAACGAAAAGCTTGTTAAAGAAGCTAGAGCAGAAAGAGACGCAATGATGAAAGAAGCTAGAGAAATCAAAGAAAAAATGATTTCAGAAGCTAAAGAAGATGCAAAAGAACAAGCGGCTAAACTAATTGAAGGAGCAATCGTTGCAATTAGCCAAGAAAAACAAGCAGCAATTGCACATTTAAAAAAGGAGGTTGGAGATTTATCAATTATTATTGCAGAAGCAGTAATTAAGAAAGAATTAACTTCTCAAGAAGACCAAATTAAATTGGTAGAAGAAAAGCTTAAAGACGTTACTTTAAACTAAATAGCAGTATGAAAGGTACAAGACCAGCATTACGTTACGCAAAAGCTATTTTAAATATAGCAAAAGAATCATCTTTAGAAAGTAAAGTAAATTTAGACATGCAACTAATTTACGAAACGATTTCTAGTAGTGATGATTTTCAAACAATGTTGAAAAGTCCAGTAATCAAAGCATCAAGTAAAAAGAAAGTTTTAGACGCTCTTTTTGCAGATAAAGTAACTTCAATATCTTTAGGATTGTTTAATCTTCTTGAAGAAAACAAAAGAATGATTATGTTAGCGCCAATTGCGCAACAATATACTATCATTTATGATTTCTTAAAAAATATGGACACAGCAAAAGTTACAACTGCTGTTCCGTTAACAAAGAGTTTAGAAGAAAAAATATTAGAGAAAATAGTTGAACTTACTGGAAATAAAACTAGTATAGAAAACAAAATTGATCCAGCTATTTTAGGAGGATTTATTTTACGTGTTGGAGATATGCAATATGACGCAAGTATTTCTAGCAATTTGAATGAGATAAGAAAAGAATTTGACAACAGTCAATATATACCAAAAATTTAATTTTACATCAAATTATAAAAGATGGCAGCAATTAAACCAGCTGAAGTTTCAGCAATATTAAAGCAACAATTAACAAATTTCGAAGCAAAGGCTTCGTTAAACGAAGTAGGTACTGTATTACAAGTAGGTGATGGTATTGCTCGTGTTTATGGATTATCTAATGTTCAATATGGAGAATTAGTAGAATTCGAAAGTGGATTAGAAGGAATTGTATTAAACCTTGAAGAAGACAATGTAGGAGTTGTACTTTTAGGAGACCCAACATCTGTTGTAGAAGGCTCTGTGGTAAAAAGAACAGAAAGAATTGCTTCTTTAAATGCTGGAGAAGGCGTTGTTGGACGAGTAGTAGATACTTTAGGGAATCCTATTGATGGTAAAGGGCCAATTGAAGGTAAAACGTATGCAATGCCTTTAGAACGAAGAGCTCCTGGAGTTATTTTTAGAGAGCCAGTAACTGAGCCATTACAAACAGGTATTAAAGCTATTGACGCAATGATTCCGGTTGGACGTGGACAACGTGAGTTAATCATTGGAGACCGTCAAACAGGTAAATCTACCGTTGCTTTAGATACTATTTTAAATCAAAAAGAATTTTATGATGCTGGTGAGCCAGTATATTGTATTTATGTAGCTATCGGTCAAAAAGCTTCTACTGTTGCAGCTATTGCAAACATGTTAGAAGAAAGAGGAGCAATGGCTTATACAACAATTGTAGCAGCAAATGCTTCTGACCCAGCAGCAATGCAAGTTTATGCACCGTTTGCAGGAGCAGCAATTGGAGAATATTTTAGAGATTCTGGAAGACCAGCTTTAATTATTTATGATG
Organism: Polaribacter uvawellassae; assembly: GCF_039748955.1. Classification (NCBI taxonomy): domain Bacteria; kingdom Pseudomonadati; phylum Bacteroidota; class Flavobacteriia; order Flavobacteriales; family Flavobacteriaceae; genus Polaribacter; species Polaribacter uvawellassae. The sequence continues at coordinate 435,561 of NZ_JBDIZN010000001.1, forward strand.
ATTTATCTAAACAAGCTGTTGCTTACCGTGAAATATCTTTATTATTAAGAAGACCTCCAGGACGTGAGGCATATCCTGGTGATGTATTTTACTTACACTCAAGATTATTAGAACGTGCTGCAAAAGTTATTAATGATGATAAGATTGCAAGTGAAATGAACGACTTACCAGATTCTTTAAAAGGAATTGTAAAAGGTGGAGGTTCTTTAACTGCATTACCAATTATTGAAACACAAGCAGGAGACGTATCAGCATATATACCAACAAACGTAATTTCGATTACAGATGGACAAATTTTCTTAGATGGAGATTTATTTAACTCTGGAGTTAGACCAGCAATTAACGTAGGTATTTCTGTATCTCGTGTTGGTGGTAACGCACAGATTAAATCGATGAAAAAGGTATCTGGAACATTAAAATTAGATCAAGCAGCTTACCGTGAATTAGAAGCGTTTGCAAAGTTTGGTTCAGATTTAGATGCTGCTACAATGAGCGTAATTTCTAAAGGACAACGTAACGTTGAGATTTTAAAGCAAGCTCAAAATGATCCATATTCTGTAGAAGATCAGGTTGCTATTATTTATGCAGGTTCTAAAAACTTGTTAAGTAAAGTTCCAGTAGAAAAAGTTAAAGAATTTGAAGCAGATTATATTTCATATTTAAACGCTAAACATAGAGACGTTTTAGATACTATAAAATCTGGTAAATTAACAGATGAAGTTATTGCTACGTTAGAAAACGCTGCAAAAGAGATTTCAAGCAAATATTAAGCTTAATATATAGTTGTTATTCTTACGAAAGTGAGAATATCATCATTCAAATTATAAAGAATGGCAAACTTAAAAGAAATACGTAATAGGATAACAACGATTGGTTCTACCATGCAGATTACTAGTGCCATGAAAATGGTATCTGCTGCTAAGTTGAAAAAAGCGCAAGATGCAATTACAGCAATGCGTCCATATTCATCTAAGTTAACCGAATTATTACAAGGTTTAAGCGCTACTTTAGATGGCGATGTTGGAGGAGCATATTCTAATCAAAGAGAGGTTTCTAAAGCATTAATAGTTGTAGTTACTTCTAACAGAGGTTTGTGTGGTGGATTTAATTCTTATGTAATTAAAGAAACACTTAAAACTATTGAAGATAATTATAGCAATTGCTCTGTAGATCTACTTACTATTGGTAAAAAAGGACATGGAATTTTATCAAAAAACCACAATGTAATCGAAAATAATAATGATATTTTTGATGACTTAACTTTTGATAATGTTTCTGTAATTGCTGAAAAATTAATGAGTTTATTTGTTGATGGTAGCTATGATAAAATAGAAATTATTTACAATAGATTTAAAAATGCTGCAACACAAATACCAACAGTAGAGCAATTTTTACCAATTAAACCTGTAGAAGGAGAAAATGTAAACGCAAATTTAGATTACATTTTTGAACCATCAAAGGAAGAGATTATTTTAGAGTTAATTCCTAAATCATTAAAAACACAATTATACAAATCTATTAGAGATAGTTTTGCCGCAGAACACGGTGCTCGTATGACAGCGATGCACAAAGCAACAGACAATGCTACAGATTTACGTGACGATTTATTATTAACATATAACAAAGCACGTCAAGCTGCAATTACCAACGAAATTCTTGAAATCGTTGGAGGTGCTGAGGCATTGAACAATTAGACTTAGTAAAAGCGAAGTCAATTTTTCAAAAAGTGCGGAAGCATTAAACAATTAGATATAATTATACAAGTATATTTGAGAGCTTATCAATTTTGATAAGCTCTTTTTTTTTGTAAATTGGCATAACAATTGAAATATAATATAAAATTAAATGTATGAAATCAATAAAATTACTCCTCTTCTTATGTGTTGTTGTTAGTTTCTCTAGCTGTAGCACATTAAAATTAACTAAATCGGCACCTTTTACTGTTTTTGGAGCAACTTATCACAATTGGGTTGGTGGACAACCAGGAGTTAGCGGAACAAATTTAATTATTGGTGTAGAAAACGATGCAAACATTACTTTTAAGAAAATATATTTTCACAATAAAGTTGTTGATGCAAGTACTACAGAAAGGAAAGGAAAAAAATATGTGACAGCCAACATAAGTACTTCAGCAGAAATGATTATAGTAACTAGAACAAAAACTACTGTAAATGGAGGAGTGGTTATGTCTGATGAAAGAAACAATCCAAAAATTAAAAGAAAAAGAATTCCTTTTAATTTAGAACCAAACGAAGCAGTAATTAGCTATATGTTTGGTGAAAAAACATACTATTATAAAGTATCAAAAATCAAAAAGACTGATACAATTTATTATCCATAAAGAAATGCGGTTTTTAATTATAAAAGGCAACCAATATTGGTTGCCTTTTCTTTTTGGCACGTAATTTGAAATTACAATACTATAATCATAAAATTGATGCTTATGAAATCAGTAAAACTACTTTTAATACTTTTAATTACAGGAGTTGTATTTACATCATGTAAATTTTTAGATGATGATTACATGTACGAAATTCCTTTAGAAGAAGTGATGACCGAATATGATTTATGGTATGTAGATTATCATAAAACGACAGGGAATGGAGATGTACCGTTTTTATCAAAAGCATTTACAGTATCTTTTTTTAACGGACAATTCTATGCAAATAATAATATTGCCGATATTGGAATTACTGGAAATGGATTAGGAATTAAAGTTGGAAACTATAATACATATAATGGATATTTAGAAATAGATCACAGTATAGATGGTGGCTATGATTTTGATGTATTTGTAATTTCTGCAAACGAAATAAGAATTGACGATACATATAACAATGTTTCCTATTATTTAATCGGATATCAAAGAAATAATTTTGATTATGATAAATTGTTTTATGAAAACATCGAATATTTTCTGCAAGAATATGTTGCTTGGGAAAAAATAAGTACAAGTAATTCAGGAACTGTAAATGCTTTTGATCAAGAAATGTTTTTACAATTTACACCAGAAAACAACACAACGTTCTATTCGTCAAAAGATCCTTTTGGCACAGATATTGATATTATTAATTGGGATTTTATAGGCAGTTATAACATATACGATGTTCAAAATTATGACAACCTAAAGATTTTAACACTTAATTATGATGGCGGAGACAATGAAGAATTCGAATTAAGCGTTATTAATGATAGAAAGATAAGTTTATACCACATAAGTTCAGAAACAACTTATGAGTTTAATGGAAGAGGTTTTATTCAATTCTTAAAAGGAGGAAAAGAAAAACCAAATGTAAATGTAAGGAACAACGGTAGAAAACGAACTAAGATACAAAGAGAAACAAAAATTAGAAGACATTTAAAATAAAGTTTGGTTAGTTGATTTTTAGTTGGTTGTGTAAGCAACCAATTAAAGTAAACCGCTCTAGAGGTAGAGCGGTTTTTTCATGCATTATAGTTTTGATTTTTAAATCAACTCAAGTATCTTTAACAAAAAGAAAATCAATGAGTTTAATTGCATTTATAACCGGAGCAACATCCGGAATCGGAAAAGCAACCGCAGAACTGTTTGCTAAAAACCAAATTCGTTTAGTCCTTTGTGGAAGAAGAAAAGAACGATTAGATGAACTTCAAAAAGAATTAGAAAAACTAACCGACGTAACAACATTACAATTTGATGTTAGTAACAAAGAAGACGTTTTTTCGGCAATTAATTCTTTACCAGAAAACTTTAGTGATATAGATATTTTAATCAACAACGCTGGTAATGCTCATGGGTTGAGCACCATTCAGGATGGAGAAATTGATGATTGGGATGCGATGTTAGACATCAACGTTAAAGGATTGTTATATGTTTCTAAAGCTATTATTCCTAAAATGACAGCAAAAAACAGCGGTTTTATTCTTAATATCGGCTCTATTGCAGGGAAAGAAGTCTATCCAAACGGAAATGTGTATTGTGCCTCTAAATACGCTGTAAATGCGTTAAATAAAGGAATGAGAATAGATTTAAACAAACACAATATTCGAGTTTGCGCAATTCATCCAGGAGCTGTTGAAACAGAGTTTTCTGAAGTTCGTTTTAAAGGCGATACAGAAAAAGCAAAAACAGTTTATTCTGGCTATAAAGCATTGCAAGCAGAAGATATTGCAGACATTATTCACTTTGTGATAACAAGACCTTATCATGTAAATATTGAAGATTTAATTGTGTATCCAACAGCACAAGCTAGCGCAACAATTATGAATAGAAACTAACATGATTAACAAACGCCTTTTGATTAAAAATTTACTTTCTCATAATGATGAGAATAGTTTTTATGATAAAAAGCAAAAGTTATCATTGCATAATAAAGAAGGAAAAGCAAAGTTTATAAAGCATGTTTGTGCGCTGTCAAATTCGAATCCAACAAACAATTCTTATATTGTTATTGGCATCGAAGACGAAGAAAATAAAATTATTGGTGTCGATTTTTTTGATGACAGTAAAATCCAGAATCTTGCAAATGCTTATTTAACGAATCCGCCAAAAATACAATACGAAAACGTTCCTTTCCCGACTTTACCTCGTCATAAAGTAATTGGACTAGTTAGTATTTTACCAAATAATAGAATTACATCGCTTGCAAAAAACGCTTGGAAATACAAACAAGGTTCGGTGTTTTTTAGACGCGGAAGCAATTCAATGTCATCAAAAGGAAATTTTGAACTTAAAAACACCAATCAAGAAATTGTTGAAGCAATTGAAAAAAATGCGAGTAATAATATAGAATTAACGTTAAACGGAGTTTTTGATTTTATCAACAATCACAAAAAAGAATACAATCCGCAGTATAAAGTTTTTAACGAGCAATTTGTGTTGTGTTGGGCTGGAAAAAAAACGACTATAAACGGAGAAGAATTTTTTTCTAGAGTAGATATCGAATTGATAAACGAGCAGGTTCAATTGTTTTTTTCTGCTTTAGATGAAGTGCAAATTAGTTACAATTCGCATTCGTTTATCATTACAGAATATATTTTATTAGGCATTGATAAAAATGAAACACATTATCCGTTAGAAAAAACAATTATCCATTTTAAAGACAATGGCAAGCACGATATTGTAAATGAATTAATATTTAAACCACCAACTTTTGATGAAGTAATTATTAAACATATTTACGATAACAACAACGTAATCGTAAAAAAAATAATTTCAAAAACAGCGCTTTTTGTTACCGAACACGAAGATGTTTTTAAAATGCCAACCAATTATTTAATTTGTTATTTACATGGATATTTAGACGCTCAAACTCAATTACAAAAAGCAAAAGAGTATATCAAAAATATTCCAGATAAAACGACCTATATTAAATACAAAGAAGCAATGCGAGTGTTAAGAAAATTGAAGTACAATTAAAAAACCACGCAATTTGCGTGGTTTTTTTAATAAGTTTAAAGATTTAAAAGTTAATTTCTCCCTCTTCCTCTTCTTCTTGGTGGATTGTCTTTTTTCCATTTTTCGTACATCACCCATTGAGCGTCTGTAAATATTTTTTTCAAACCTTTGTCTGTTTCAGTTTGCATTTTGGTAAATGCTTCCATCATTTCTTCTCTACCACCACCACTATTTCGTAGTTCTTGAAATTTTTTTGTTCTGTCTTCCGAGGATTTAATAAGTAAATCATACACTTTTGTTCTTTGCTCGTCAGATAAACTAAATTCTTTTTGCCAAGTATCAGCACTTGTTTTAGCTTGTACTTTTGGATCTGGACGTTCACCTCTTTGAGCCTGAACTGTTAGTGTTCCAATTAGAAATAGGATTGTAATTACCAAGTGTTTTGTTTTCATTTTATAAATATTTTTAATTTAACTACCAGTTATAAGAATAAATAAATTTTTTATCCAGCCTGTTTAAGCTTAGACTAATATTTTTTAATTAGGTTTAATCTAATAATTATTTTATTTGTACACCTTCTGGATATATCTTTTCTAACTCGGATGCTTTCATTTTAATCATATTTACATCTAATGAAATGTCAGAAAGAGGTTTGTTGGTTGAGTCGCGCTCTAAATTTGTTATAGTGTTTACAACATCCATACCTTTAATAACTTTTCCAAAAATGGTGTATTTGTCATCTAATCTACTTAAACCGTCTTTATTTTGAACAATATAAAATTGACAACTAGCAGAAAGCATTTTTGGATTATCATCACGACCAGCTCCAACAGCACCATAAACATGACGCAAATTTTCATCAAACTCTGGTTCTAATAAATATTCTGGATCATTAAAACCTTCTGGTGTGTCTGGGCAACCGCCTTGAGCAACAAAATTTGGTATTACACGATTAAACGTATAATTATCCCAATAACCATCAGTTGCTAATTGTGTAAAACTTGCTTTGTGATTTGGAGTTTCATCATGTAACCAAATTAAAATTTCGCCTTTAGTAGTTACAATTTGTCCAACATCATATGTTTTTTCTGTGCTGCAAGAAACCATACCAATAAGAACGAATAAGTAGATTATTTTTTTCATAAAGATTTTCTTTTTGTTTCTATAAAAATAGAGATAAAATTTAATTTATTTTCTTAAAAAGAAAAACCAACTCAAAAGAGTTGGTTTTTTTTATCGTTTGCAATTATTTAAAACCTCTTAAAGGTCAAATTTAATTCCTTGTGCCAAAGGCAATTCATCAGAATAATTGATTGTATTTGTTTGTCTTCTCATGTACACTTTCCAAGCATCTGATCCAGATTCACGTCCGCCACCAGTTTCTTTTTCTCCACCAAAAGCGCCACCAATTTCTGCACCAGATGTTCCGATGTTTACATTAGCAATTCCACAATCAGAACCAGCATAGGATAAGAATTTTTCAGCTTCTTTTAGTTCATTAGTCATAATTGCAGAAGATAATCCTTGAGCAACTCCATTTTGTTTTTCAATTGCGTTTTCTACTTCACCAGAATATTTCATTAAATATAAAATTGGCGCAAAAGTTTCATGTTGCACAATTTCAAAATGGTTTTCAGCTTCAATAATTGCTGGTTTTACGTAGCAACCACTTTCGTAACCTTGACCTTCTAAAACACCACCTTCAACCAATACATTTCCGCCTTCAGCTTTTGCTTTTTCAATTGCGGCTAAATAAGTGTTTACAGCATCTTTGTCGATTAACGGACCAACATGATTGTTTTCATCTAACGGGTTTCCAATTTTAATTTGTTTGTAAGCACCCACAATTGCGTCACGTACTTTATCATATACCGATTCGTGAATAATTAATCTTCTTGTAGAAGTACAACGTTGTCCACAAGTTCCAACTGCACCAAAAACAGCACCAGGAACTACTACTTTTAAATCTGCAGTTGGTGTAATAATAATTGCATTGTTTCCTCCTAATTCTAATAAAGATTTTCCGAAACGTTTTGCTACAGTTGCACCTACAATTCTTCCCATTCTTGTTGATCCCGTTGCAGAAACTAAAGCAACTCTATGATCTGTTGTAATCATTTCACCCACTTTATAATCTCCGTTAACAATAGAAGAAATTCCTTCTGGTAAATTATTTTCTTTTAAAATTGAAGCAATAATATTTTGACAAGCAATGGTACATAAAGGCGCTTTTTCGGAACCTTTCCATACACAAACATCACCACAAATCCATGCTAAAGCTGTGTTCCAAGCCCAAACAGCAACAGGAAAATTAAATGCAGAGATAATACCAACAACTCCAATTGGATGCCATTGCTCTCTCATTACGTGTCCTGGTCTTTCAGACGGAATCGTTTGTCCGTTTAATTGTCTTGATAATCCAACTGCAAAATCACAGATGTCAATCATTTCTTGAACTTCACCGTAACCTTCTTGCAAAGATTTTCCCATTTCGTAAGAAACCAATTTTCCTAAAGGCTCTTTTAGTTCTCTTAATTTGTTTCCGAACTGACGTACAATTTCTCCTCTTTGTGGAGCAGGCATATTTCTAAAAGACTGAAATGCTTCAGTTGCAGTTCTCATGACAACTTCGTAGTCTTCTTTTGTTGTAGTTTTTACTTTGCCAATTAATTTACCGTCAACTGGAGAATAACTTTCTATAATTTCTCCGTTAGAAAAATTATTTGAACCTGTAGAAGTTCCGTTATTTATATCTTTTACACCTAATTGTTGTAAGGCTTCTTTTATACCAAATTCGCTCATTTTGTAGTTCTTTTTTAATTATTAAAATAGAACATCAAAAATACAAATAATTTAATAGATAATAAATTAAACAAAACCTAAAAAGATTGTTTAATATCAAACATTAAAACTGCAACAATTCTTCTGGCAAAGGTTGTAAATCTAACTCCTTCACTTCAGTTTTTATTTTAATTTCTAGAAGTGGAGGTGTTTCTAAAGTAAGTTTTATTTTTTTCTTTTTCTTAATTCTTTTAAGTACATCATTAATTGTATTTCTTTCGCTAAGAATTAAATTATTTAGAATTAAATTTGATTCTTCTTTAAAGTCAAAACAATCAACAAAATAAGTAGGTTCATCGTTTTTATAAAGAATCCATTGACCAGATCTTTTTTTAGGTATTTCAAGAACATCTTTAGAACCAGTTATAGTTCTGTACGTAGTAAGCTTGTATTTTTTCATACAAATATTAATTTAGGGGGATTAATAAAAACAACGCTTCTTTACCGAAATAAAAAGCTATTGATAATAGTTTAGCTTCACAAAAATAATACCAAGTTCGAATTTAAAAAACAATTTTAACAATATTAACAAATCTTCTATAAAGATATTTTTATCAACTATTTTTGCAATACATGAAGGGTACAATTTTTAATATAAATAGCTCAAAAAACTTTAATGAAGTTGCTTTAACTATTTTTAAACATCAGTTTAAGAATAATAAAGTATATCGCTCTTTTTGTGATTTATTATACATTCATCCTTCTGATATTACCGAAATAAAAGACATTCCGTTTTTACCAATTCAGTTTTTTAAATCTCGAAAAATACTTTCTTCTTTAGATAAAATCCAAGAAACTTTTTCAAGTTCAGGAACTACAGGAAGCGTAACAAGTAAACATTTTGTAACCGATATCTCTTTGTATGAAGAAAGTTATTTAAAAGGCTTTCATCATTTTTATGGTGACATAAAAGAATATACAGTTTTGGCATTGTTACCAAATTATTTAGAACGAAAAGGTTCGTCTTTAGTGTATATGGTCAATGATTTGATTGAAAAATCCAATCAACTAGAAAGCGGATTTTACCTTAACAATTTAAAAGAATTATCTGAGACGTTACTTCGCTTAAATCAATCCCAAAAGAAAGTGTTGTTAATTGGTGTTTCTTTTGCCTTGTTAGATTTGATTGATGAATATCAATTCGATTTAAAAAACACTATCGTAATGGAAACTGGCGGAATGAAAGGAAGGCGAAAAGAATTGATTCGTGAGGAATTACACACCATTCTTAAAAACGGATTTGGCGTTTCTCAAATTCATTCCGAATACGGAATGACAGAATTGTTAAGTCAAGCGTACTCTAAAGAAAACGGAGTTTTCGATTGTCCGCCTTGGATGAAAATTTTAACGCGCGATACCGAAGATGCATTAAGCATTCAAGAGCCCAATAAAACAGGCGGAATTAACGTCATTGATTTAGCCAATTACAATTCCTGTTCTTTTATTGCAACGCAAGATTTAGGGAAAGTACACCAAAACGGAAGTTTCGAAATTATTGGACGCTTTGATAATTCTGATATTAGAGGTTGTAATTTGATGGTGTTATAGTAGAAATTAGTTTGTTTCTAAACTTTTTGGCAACTTCGTTAACTGTGCCGATCCAAATCATTGAAACAAATTCATATCAAAATACAGTTAACGAAACTGTAATATTTTTTTCTGTAATTTCCGAACATTTTCATCGACTATTAGCAAAACTAATTTCGATGAAACAATTTATCACACTACTATTTATTACGATTTCAACCACATTTTTTGCCCAACAAGATTATAACACTAAAAAAGATTTTATCGCCGAAGGCTATGATGTTGTAGAGTATTTTAACAACAATGCAGAAAAAGGAAATAAGAAATTTCAAACTACTTTTGATGGTGTAAAGTTTATGTTTTCTACAAAAGAAAATTTAGAAACCTTTAAAAAAGCTCCACAAAAATATACACCACAATACGGCGGATATTGCGCATACGCAATTGGTAAAAACGGAGAAAAAGTTTCTATCAATCCAAAAACATTTGAAATTAGAGACGGAAAATTATATTTGTTTTACAACTCTTGGGGAACAAACACTTTAAAACTTTGGACCAAAGAAGGCGCAGAAGAATTAAAAACATCTGCAGATAAAAACTGGGAAAAGTTAAAAAAGAATTAACGTTTGTCATTCCTGTGGAAAAAGGAATCCCTATAAAGGTTTGTTTAGATTCCTGCTTACGCAGGAATGACATTTAACTCGAAAAAAATACCAAATGTCATTTCGAAATGAGCTTTTTTTAAGCGATTGAGAAACCTTATAAAATAGAAGTATAATTTATGAGATTCCTCTTCGTTACTCTTTTAAAATGAAAGTATTATAATAAATTACTCAACGTTTAATAAAAAATAACTTTTCTTTCCACGTTGTAATAACACATATTTATTTGCAATTAAATCAGTAGAGGTAATTGTATAATCTTCTTTTACCTTTTCTTTATTTACAGAAACAGCATTTTCTTTTAAGGCTCTTCGTGCATCAGAATTAGATGCTAAAAAATTTGTTTTTGCCGCCAAAGCGCCAATCATATCTAATCCATTTTCTACATCTTCTTTGCTAACAGATGCTTGCGGAACTCCTTCAAAAACATCTAAAAAAGTTTGCTCATCTAAGGATTTAATATCATCAGAAGTAGATTTTCCGAATAAAATATTTGAAGCTTTTATAGCATTTTCATACGCTTCTTGTCCGTGCGTCATTACTGTAACTTCTTCTCCAATTTTCTTTTGCAACAAACGCAAATGCGGATTTTCTTTATGCTCTGCAATTAAAACATCAATTTCTTCTTTAGATAAAAAAGTAAATATTTTAATGTATTTCTCAGAATCTTCATCCGAAGAATTTAACCAATATTGGTAAAATTTATAAGGCGATGTTCTTTTTGCATCTAACCAAACATTTCCACCTTCGGTTTTTCCAAATTTTGTTCCGTCTGCTTTTGTAACTAAAGGAACAGTAATTGCGTACGCTTTTCCTTGTGCTTTTCTTCTAATTAATTCTGTTCCGGTTGTAATATTTCCCCATTGATCAGAACCGCCCATTTGCAGTTTACAATTTTTTTCTTTGTATAAATGATAAAAATCGTATCCTTGAAAAAGCTGATATGTAAATTCTGTAAAACTCATTCCTTCTGCAAACTCTCCGTTCAAACGTTTTTTTACAGAATCTTTTGCCATCATGTAATTAACAGTGATGTGTTTTCCAGTATCTCTAACAAAATCAATTAACGAAATATCTTTCATCCAATCGTAATTGTTTACCAATTCTGCCGGGTTTTCAGAAGTATTTTCATCAAAATCTAAATAACGTTCTAAGTTTTCTCTAACTCCAGCAATATTTTTCGCTAAGGTTTTTTCATCCAATAAATTACGTTCTGCAGATTTCCCTGAAGGATCACCAACCATTCCGGTTGCACCACCAACTAAAGCGATAGAAGAGTGCCCAGCTTTTTGAAAATGCATTAAAATAATAATCTGCACTAAGCTACCAATATGTAAAGAATCTGCTGTTGGATCAAAGCCAATATAACCAGCAGTTTTGTTTTTTAATAAATATTCTTCGGTGTCTGGCATGATATCATGTAATAATCCACGCCAACGTAATTCTTCTACAAAATTTGTCATCAGTAATAATTTATGAGAGAGCAAAGATACTTTTATCCTTCAAAAAAAACTATTTTAGCATCTAGGATTTTTAGAATTTAGCAATGATTTTAGTAACAGGAGGCACAGGTTTAGTTGGTTCGCATTTATTATATCAATTAACGGTAAAAAAAGAGAAAATTAAAGCAATTTACAGAACCGAAAAAAGTTTTGAAGTTGTAAAAAGAATCTTTTCTTATTTTACAGATGATGTAGATTCTCACTTTTCTAAAATTGACTGGATACAAGCTGATATTACGGACATTCCATCATTAACCGAAGCTTTTAAAGACGTTTCAATTGTGTATCATGCTGCTGCATTAGTTTCTTTTGATGCCAAAGATTACAGAAAAATGCGTCAAATAAATATTGAAGGAACAGCAAATATTGTAAATAAATGTATTAGCAATTCTGTAAAAAAATTGTGTTATGTAAGTTCTATTGCTGCAATTGGAAATGCTATAAATAACGAAATTGTTACCGAAGAAAACGAATGGAATAAAGAGTCTAATAATAACGGATACGCAATTACAAAACACGGCGCAGAAATGGAAGTTTGGCGCGGAAGTCAAGAAGGAATTGATGTTGTAATTGTAAATCCTGGAGTAATTTTAGGCGCAGGTTTTTGGGATATTAACACCGGACAATTATTTTCTAAAGTAGCTAAAGGCTTTTCTTTTTATTCTGAAGGAGTTACAGGTTTTGTTGGCGTAAAAGATGTTGCAAAAGCAATGATTCAATTAACCCAAAGTTCAGTGAAAAATGAGCAATTTATTTTAGTTGCAGAAAACAATTCATTTCGAGAAATTTTTACGCTAATTGCTAATCAGTTTGGTAAAAAACCGCCAACAATTCGTATTTCAAAAACACTTTCAAAAATATTGAGAAGAGCAGACGCTGTTGTTACTTTTATCACTAGAAAAAAACGTTTAATTACTAAAGAATCTATAAATTCTTTACACGGAAAAACATATTATTCTTCAGAAAAAATTATTGAGAAAATCGGATTTAATTTTAAATCAACAGAAGAGGTAATTGAAGAAGTTTGCGCTATTTATAAAAAAGAAAACATAGCAAAATAAATTATTCTGGTTTGTCTTTTAGGCTTTCTTCTAGCTCAGCTTTTTTTGCAAGTAATTTGTCATTTACAGCTTGATAAATTAACTCATATTCTTCGAGTTTAGAAGTGTAATAAAAGTTGCTACTACCAAATCGAGTACTGTCAATTTTATATTTATTATACACCAAAGGCATATAATTTACCTTGCGATTATTTTGTGTATTCTTTTCATTAAAAGCACTTTTTGCAATAAATAAATCAGTCAATAAAAGCACCATTGTATCCTTCGGAATTAAATCTTTGGGCTTTTCTAAAATGGTGTTACTTGTGCAAGAAGTTACTATAATTCCAATAAAAAAGAATACAATTTTCTTCATAATTATCGATTAAAAACTAAGCGTTCTCCTTTTATTTCTTCGTTAAATTTTCCGTTATCATACATCAAATTACCGTTTACAAAAGTATGTGTAATTGTTGATGAAAATGTAGTTCCTTCAAACGGAGACCAACCACATTTGTATAAAATAGTATCTTTAGAAACGGTGTTTGAAAGCGTAGAATTTACCAAAACTAAATCGGCATAAAAACCTTCTTTTATAAAACCACGTTTTTCAATTTTAAAGATTTTAGCCGGATTATGACTCATTTTTTCTACTGCTTTTTCAATAGAAATTGTTCCGTCTTTTACTTTTTCTAAAATAGCATATAATGCGTGTTGCACTAAAGGTCCACCACTCGGAGCTTTTGTATATACATTATTTTTTTCTTCGATTGTATGTGGCGCATGATCGGTTGCAATAACATCAATTCTGTCATCCAACAACGCTTTCCATAAACCGGCTCTGTCATTTGCCGTTTTTACTGCTGGATTCCATTTTATCAACGTTCCTTTTTCATTATAATCTTCATCAGAGAACCATAAATGATGCACACAAACTTCGGCTGTAATTTGTTTTTCTTCTAAAGGAATATCATTTCTAAATAAATGTGTTTCTTTTTCTGTAGATAAATGAAAAATATGCAATCTTGCTCCGGTTTTTTTAGCCAGTTCAATTGCTCTTGAAGATGATAAATAACACGCTACTTCGCTTCTAATAATTGGATGAAATTTTAACGGAATATCATCGCCATAAATCGCTCTGTAATGTTCTGTATTTTTTTTGATGGTAGCTTCGTCTTCGCAATGAACCGAAATTAACATTTTTGTAGATGAAAATATTTTTTCTAAAACCACTTCATTATCAACCAACATATTTCCTGTTGATGAACCTAAGAATAGTTTTATTCCGGCTACATTTTTAGGATTTGTTTTTAGTAACTCTTCTAAATTATCGTTTGTGCCGCCAAACATAAATGAATAATTTGCATAAGAATCTTGCGAAGCAATTTTAAATTTATCTTCAAGTAATTCTTGCGTTGTAGCTTGCGGAACCGTATTTGGCATTTCTATAAAAGAAGTAATTCCGCCAGCAATTGCTGCTTTACTTTCTGTAGCAATATTTGCTTTATGTGTTAATCCTGGTTCTCTAAAATGCACTTGATCGTCTATAAAACCTGGCAATAAAAAACTGCCATTTGCATCAATAATTTTTGTGTTTTCTGTTGCAGAAATATGTTTAGAAATTTCTTTTATAATGTTATTTTCAATTAGTAAATCGCCTTTAAAAACAACATTTTCATTTACTATTTGAGCATTTTTAATTAACGTTCTATTCATTTTATTTTGGGATTCCTTTTAGTCTTAATTTTAATACGCCAAACAATGCTTCATACACAATTGATCCGCTCATTTTAGATTCTCCTAAAGTTCTATCAGTAAAAATTACAGAAACTTCTTTGATGTTAAACTTGTGTTTCCAAGCTTTAAATTTCATTTCTATTTGAAACGCATAGCCCACAAATCTAATTTTATCAAGTTGAATTTTTTCTAAAACTTTTCTTTTATAACATACAAAACCTGCGGTTGTATCGTGAACTGGAATTCCGGTTATAAAACGCACATATTTAGAGGCAAAATACGAAAGTAAAACACGTTTCATTGGCCAATTCACAACGTTTACACCTTTAGAATATCTAGAGCCAATTGATAAATCTGCGCCGTTTTTAGAACAGGCATTGTATAATCTAATCAGGTCTTTTGGATCGTGAGAAAAATCTGCGTCCATTTCTATAATGTATTCATATTTTTTTTCAATTGCCCACCTAAATCCGTGAATATAAGCAGTTCCAATTCCGTTTTTTTCAGTTCTATTTTCAATAAATAATGTATCAGGAAACTCGTTGATAAGATGTGTAACTATAGCTGAAGTTCCGTCAGGAGAATTATCATCAACCACTAAAATATGAAATGGTTTCTTTTGTTTAAAAATAGCTCTAATTATCGCTTCGATATTTTCTTTTTCGTTGTATGTAGGAATGATTACTAAAGCGTCAGACATTTTTTTACTAATAAAAAATAAGAGTAACAAATATACGCTATTTTATCACTAATTTTGTGTTATATTTTTCATAAAAACAATTTAATGCAAGCTATAGAACGTATAGATTTCTCTAATAATTGGCTAACGCTTGTCTTTATATTAGGCTTACTTTTGTTGGTTGTTTTAAAAACGTTAAATCAACAAAAACTTTTTGAATATTCTAGAGCATTCTTTTTAAAAGGTTTTATTGAGAAAAAAGTAGAAGAACGAGCTTCCTTTTTTAATGGTTTTAATATTATTTTATTTCTGTTTTCTGTTTTAGTGTATGCATTATTATTTACTCTTTCAACAGTATTTTTTTTCCCTGAAACCGAACTTAATATTCAATTATACTTAAAAATAACAGCATTTGTTTTTAGTTATTTTACTGTATTTATTGCGTTAGATTTTAGTTTATGTCATTTGTTAGAAATAAGAACTGAATTAGCGCATCTTATTGCCGCAAAATGGGGATATTCATATAATATTGCTTTATTTCTTTTTCCGATTTTAATATTTACAACATATAGTTTTTTAACCGTTTATGCATTATTAAC
This sequence comes from Polaribacter uvawellassae, assembly GCF_039748955.1. Lineage (NCBI taxonomy): Bacteria > Pseudomonadati > Bacteroidota > Flavobacteriia > Flavobacteriales > Flavobacteriaceae > Polaribacter > Polaribacter uvawellassae. The sequence goes on from NZ_JBDIZN010000001.1 coordinate 451,525, forward strand.
GGTCTTTGTTATCTTATTTACATTAAGTATTGTACTAACTTTTATAAATAACAAAAACTTGATTATTAATAAGTTGTTTTATTTTATTTTGTACCTTTGCGCACTTGAAATAGCACCGTTGTTAATTATTTATAAAATAACTGTTTAATAAAAAAGGAGATATATGAAAGTGAAAACAATATTGGTGTCGCAACCAGCTCCAAAAACGGAAACTTCACCTTATTTTGACTTGTCTGAAAAACAGAAAGTAAAGGTTGATTTTAGATCTTTTATTCACGTAGAAGGTGTAGAAGTAAAAGACGTTAGGGCTCAAAAAATTGATTTAAATCAACACACTGCAATTATACTGACTAGTAGAAATGCTGTAGATAATTTTTTTAGAGTTGCAGAAGAAATGCGTTTTAAAGTTCCAGATTCTATGAAATATTTTTGTCAGTCTGAAGCTGTTGCTTATTATTTACAAAAATATGTTGTGTACAGAAAACGTAAAATTTATGTAGGAAACAGAACTTTTCCAGAATTATGTAAATTGATTAAAAAGCACAAAGACGAAAAATTCTTATTACCAGCTTCTGATAAATTAAAAGATTTAATTCCTGAAGAATTAAATGCTTTAGGTGTAAATTGGAAACCTGCTACTTTATATAAAACTGTAGTAAGTGATTTATCTGATTTAGAAGATGTGTTTTACGATATTTTAGTGTTTTTTAGTCCATCTGGAATAGATTCTTTATTTCAGAATTTCCCAGATTTTAAACAGAACAATACACGCATTGCTGCTTTTGGAAACTCAACAATTAAAGCGGTAACTGATGCTGGTTTAAAGTGTGATATTATGGCGCCCGCACCAGAAACACCATCAATGACGATGGCATTAGAAAAGTACATTAAAGAAGTAAATAAAAAATAGGTTTCGACCGTGCTCAACCTGACAAATTTGGTTTGAGCATATAATATAAGTTGATAAAAACCGAGCAGAAATGTTCGGTTTTTTTATGCAAACAATGTTGCAAATGCTTCTTCAACTTTTCCAACAAGAATCAATTGAATTTTACGATTCTTAGTTGTTATTTTATTGTATTTTGATGCAACAAACTTTGTGTAGCCCAATTTTTCTGCTTCGCTAATACGCTGATCTATTTTAGAAACTGGTCTTATTTCTCCTGCCAAACCAACTTCTGCCGCAAAACAAACTTGTGGCGAAATTGCAATGTCTTCATTTGATGATAAAATAGAAGCAACAACTGCCAAATCTATTGCCGGATCATCAACATTAATTCCGCCAGTAACATTTAAAAATACATCTTTTGCTCCTAATTTAAATCCAGCTCTTTTTTCTAAAACAGCCAAAATCATGTGTAATCTTTTTAAATTATAACCAGTTGTAGAGCGTTGCGGAGTTCCATAAACTGCAGTACTAACTAATGCTTGAATTTCTATCATTAAAGGACGAATTCCTTCTAATGTTGATGCAATTGCGGTTCCGCTTAAATCAGCATCTTTTTTAGAAATTAATATTTCAGACGGATTTGAAATTTCACGTAATCCATCAGATAACATTTCGTAAATTCCTAATTCTGCTGTAGAGCCAAAGCGATTTTTTTGTGCTCTTAATATTCTGTACGTATGATTTCTATCGCCTTCAAATTGTAAAACAACATCAACCATGTGTTCTAAAATTTTTGGTCCAGCAATTTGTCCTTCTTTGTTGATGTGACCAATTAATAAAACTGGAGTTGCAGTTTCTTTAGCAAATTTTATCAATTCTGCTGTAGTTTCTCTAATCTGAGAAATGCTTCCGGGAGTTGCATCGATAGATTCTGTGTGTAAAGTTTGAATAGAATCTATGATTAAAAATTCGGGTTGAATTTCTTCTATATTTTTAAAAATTTGTTGTGTGTTGGTTTCGGTTAAGATTAAACAGTTAGATGTTGAAGCGTCAATTCTTTCGGCTCTCATTTTAATTTGAGACTGACTTTCTTCACCAGAAACGTACAATACTTTTTGAGAAATTGACAAAGCAACTTGTAACAATAAAGTTGATTTTCCAATTCCGGGTTCACCTCCTAAAAGCGTTACAGAACCTTTTACCAAACCGCCGCCCAAAACCGTATCTAATTCGTTGTTGTTGGTTTTTATTCGCTCTTCTGAATTTAGTTGAATCTCATCAATTCGTAATGGTTTTGCCTTTTGTTTTAAAGAAGTAGATTGTTTCCAATTTCTTTTATCTTCTTTCTGAATAACTTCTTCAACAATCGTATTCCATTCGTTACAAGTTGAACATTGTCCTGTCCATTTTGGAGTTTGTGCTCCACAGTTTTGACAAAAAAAAGAAGTTTTTACTTTAGCCATTTAAAAAGAGTTTCAAAGTTGTAAAGTTACAAAGTTTATGGGTGATAACTAATTTGTTTTTTATGAGATTCCTTCGTAAACTCACAAAGGCAAGTGAATTTTTATCCAATTACTTATTTTTATTATAGATAGGAAGCACTAAAAAAGAGAGTCCTCCAAAAATGATAATCATAGCAGTTTGCGCTGTCCACATAATCCAACCAAAAGCAGTAGCAGGTTCTTCAGAAATACCAAATAAAGCCAAAGCTCCAGCTACAGCAACAGGATATAAACCGATTCCGCCATTTGTTGCAGCAATACTAAATGCGCCAGCAATAAAACCAATTAAAACACCACCAATAGGTACGTTTAAACCTTCAATTGCAGGAATTGTAGCCCAAAACATTGCAACATACATTGCCCAAATAAACACCGTATGAAATATAAATGCCCATTTGTTTTTCATTTTAAAAATGCTTGTAACACCTTCAATCAAACCAGAAACAAAGGTTTTAATTTTAAGTAGAAATCCTTTTTTTGCATTTTTTACAAAGGATGTAAAAACGATGAACCCAATAATTAAAAGAGCAACTAAAAGGATGATTTTTGTTGGATCAAAATTTTTGGTAAGCAAATCGTAAATAAAATCGAATTGGACAAAAAGAGTAATTAAAATGATAATTAACATCATAATTAAATCAGCAATTCGTTCTGCTACAATAGTTCCAAAACCTTTTTCAAACGGAACGTTTTCGTAATTTGTTAATACTGCAGCTCTAGAAACTTCTCCGGCTCTTGGGATTGCTAAATTGACTAAATATCCAACTAAAACAGCTAATATGCTATTTCCTAATTTAGGATTATATCCAATAGGTTCTAACATAAATCGCCAACGATAAGCTCTAGATAAATGACTTAGAATTCCGAATAATAATCCTAAACCAATCCACCAATAATTAGCATTCTTAAAATAAGAAACTAATGTTGCAATTGAAATATTTGATAAAGAATACCACACTAAAAATCCTCCTAAAACAAGAGGTAATATAATTTTTAGTATTTTCTTTAGTGATTTGTTCAAGCTTAGTTAAGTGTATTTGTTTTTTCGTTTGGGAAAACCAAAGATGGTTTAAATTCTTTAGCTTCTTCAAAATTCAAAAGCGCATAAGTAATTAAAATAAGTACATCGCCAACTGCAACTCTTCTTGCAGCAGCTCCGTTTAGCGTAATTTCTCCGCTTCCTCTTTTACCAGGAATGGCATAGGTTTCTAATCGTTCGCCATTATTGTTGTTAACAATTTGCACTTTTTCTCCTTCAATTATATTGGCAGCTTCCATTAAATCTAAATCAATGGTAATACTTCCTATATAATTTAAATCTGCACCCGTTACTTTAACTCGGTGAATTTTAGATTTTACTACTTGCACTAACATGCGGCAAAAATAAAACTTTTAAATGTAATTGTATCTTAAAAAAAACAAAAAGGGAAAAGGTGATTTTTCTTTATAAAGAAATGTTGTCGATTAATCGAATTCCGCCAATATTAACAGCTATAAACGCTCTGTTTTTTTTGTCAAAATTAATTTTTGAGACCTCCATTAATGTATTTTCTTCTGCAATTGTAAAATATTCTAACTCCAATGAAGTTGTGGCGAATTCACTTTCTACAAAAGCATAGATATCTTTTATCGATTTAGTTTTAGCAAAACCGACTACTTTTTTTAAGGTTTGATAGATAAAAGGAGCTTCATTTCTTTGTTCTTTAGAAAGGCGAATGTTTCTAGAACTCATTGCTAAACCGTCGTTTTCTCTATAAATTGGGCATCCAATAACTTTTACAGGAATATTTTCTTTTTCTGCTAGTTTTTTTACAACTTGTAATTGCTGAAAATCTTTTTCACCAAAATATGCATTATTTGGTTTTATGATTTCAAAAAATGCTTGTACAATTGTTGCGACGCCATCAAAATGTCCTTTTCTAAACTTTCCTTCCATTTGATTTTCAATTCCGTCAAAAGAATAGGATTTAGAAACCACAGTTTGTGCGTAAATTTCTTCAACAGTTGGAATAAAAACAACATCACAATCAATATTTTCTAGTAATTCTAAATCTTTATCCAGCGTTTTTGGATATTTTTTTAAATCATCAGTATTGTTAAACTGAGTAGGATTTACAAAAATGCTTACAACAGTATAATCGTTATTTTCTTTAGATTCTTCTACCAAAGATTGGTGCCCTTTATGCAATGCACCCATTGTTGGGACAAAACCAATTTGCTTGTTTTTTTCTTTAAGTAAAGATAAACAATGAATTAAAGCGCTCTTTTTTTTAAAAATTTGCATAAACCGTACTTGTAAAATGTGTGCAAACTTAGCATTTTAACATGAAATTAGCATAAAAAAGTGTATTTTTGCACTTCTTATAAAGGGATAGATTTAAATGAAAGATAAGAGAATATTATACGTTTCCTCTGAAGTAGTACCATATTTGCCAGAAACAGAAATGGCATCAACAGCATTTAATGCTGCCAGAAATGCACATTCTAATGGTGTTCAGACACGAATTTTTATGCCAAGATTTGGTGTTATTAACGAAAGAAGACATCAATTACACGAAGTAATTAGATTATCAGGAATGAATTTGATTATTAATGACATGGATATGCCATTAATAATTAAAGTTGCATCAATTCCGAAAGAAAGAATGCAAGTTTATTTTATTGATAACGAAGAATATTTTAAGCGTAAAGCAATCTTTACAGATGAAGATGATCAGTTATTTGAGGATAATGACGAAAGAGCAATCTTTTTTGCAAAAGGAGTTATAGAAACTGTAAAAAAATTAAATTGGGCGCCAGACATTATTCATATTCATGGATGGTTAGCTTCTTTATTGCCGTTATATTTAAAAGAATTTTACAAAGAAGAACCGTTGTTTACAGAAAGTAAAATTGTAACCTCTATTTACAATAATGATTTTGAAGGAACGTTAAATGCATCATTAGCAGATAAAATTAAATTTGATAAAATTGATGCAAGTAAAGTTGTTGGATTAAAAACACCTAACCATACAAACATCCTTAAGAGCGCAATAGAAAATTCTGATGCAGTAATTAAGGGAAGCGAAAGTATTTCTGATGAATTAACTAGTTTTATTGAAAATAACAATAAACCAGTATTAGACTATCAAACAGAAGAAAACCTAACCGAAGCTTATTTAAATTTTTATGCTAACGAAGTTTTAGCAAAATAACCCATTATTTTAAAGGAAGAATGATTAAAAAGAGTGCATATATTAGCGTGTTTATATTGTTTATAACAATGGTAGTTTCTTGTGAAAAAGATTTTCAAGACATTGCAACTTCAGTAGTAAGTAACACCAAGTTTGAAACTAAAGATACAATTATAGACATTGTAATAACAAACAAACAAATTACAAGTGTTAGAGCAGATGGTTTAACTATTGGAGGATCACTTAGTCAATACCTTCTAGGTGTTTATAATAATCCAAATTACGAAAAAATTGAAGCATCAATTGTGTCTCAATTAGCACTAGATGAGGGAATTAAATTTAAAAACAATGCCGAAAGAGTGTACGGAAATGATACAACTGTTGTAACAACAATAGATACTGTGTTTTTAAAATTACCCTATCAAGCAACTTTAAAGACAGGAACAACATCAGAATATATTTTAGATTCAATTATTGGAGATCAAACAAAACCTTTTACTCTTAATTTGTATAGAACAGATACTTATATGAGTCGTTTAGACCCGGTTGATCCATCAAAAGCAAGTAATTTTCAATCAGACAGAACATACCAACTTCTTCCAGGAGAATTAAATGCTCAAGTAAATTACCCATTTATACCAAATGCAACAGACACATTAATGGTATTTAAAAGAAGGTTGAGTAACGGAACTGTTTATAAAACAGATACACTTAGGTTATCAAATAATAATCCTTTTGCTAGAGTTACTTTAGATGAAGCTAAAATAAAACAGATTTTTGTAGACGAATATGAAACTCCTAAATTTGAAACTCAAGATGCATTAGAACAATACTTTAAAGGACTTTATATTCAAGCAAGTGGAAACGAAGGTTCTTTAATTTCATTTAAAATAAATGAACCAAATCTTAGTTTAAGACCTTCAATTGAGGTTAGATATACTAAAACAGTGTTAAAAGGCGGAACAATCGTTTTAGATACTATAGAAAAATCAAATTCATTTTTGCTTTCTAATTTTAGCACAAGTGTTTATAAAATGAATGAAAAAGCATATCCAAATAATGGAAATATTGTTTTACAAGGAACAGCAGGAAATATGGCTCAAGTAGAATTACTTGCTGCAAACGAATTGACTGCTTTGAGAAATAAAAATTGGCTAATTAATGATGCAGCTTTAAACTTTTTTGTCAATCAAAATATTGTAGGAACAGATACAATTGTAACTCCTTATAGGTTGTTTTTGTATAAAGATGGTAGCCCAAAATCTCAAATTAAAGATGTAGTTACTGAAGGAGTAGAATCTTTTGGTGGAAAGCTGGTTATAAATAATGATAAACCAGATTATTATACTTTTAAAATTACAGATTATATTTCTGATTTATTAAGTGGAGAATCAAATTATAATCCAAATTTAGGACTTAAAGTGTATAATTCCTCTGATTTTCCGACTACAGCTACAGATACTTTAATTACAAATTATAGTTGGAATCCAAAAGTGGTTACGCTATTAAATCATTCAAATGTAAATGGAGCAAGAAAAGCTCAATTAAAAATATCATACTCAATTAAAAAATAAAGCATTGCTATGTGTGGAATTACAGGTTATATAGGCTATAGAGAGGCATATCCAATTGTTGTTAATGGATTACAAAGATTAGAATACAGAGGTTATGATAGTGCCGGTATTATGATGTTTGACGGAGAAAATATTCACGTTTCTAAAACAAAAGGAAAAGTTGCTGACTTAAAACAAATAACGGATGAAAATCCAGATACAAAAAAAGGAAATATTGGAATTGGTCATACAAGATGGGCAACTCATGGTGTTCCTAACGATGTAAATTCTCATCCACATACATCAATGTCTGGTGAGCTTGTAATTGTTCATAATGGAATTATAGAAAATTATGATACCATAAAGAAAGAATTATTAGACCGAGGTTATACTTTTAAAAGCGACACAGATACCGAAGTTTTAGTAAACTTAATAGAAGAAGTAAAAAAACAAGAAGGATGTAAATTAGGGAAAGCAGTTCAGTTAGCATTAACACAAGTAATTGGTGCATATGCAATTGCTGTATTTGATAAAACAAAAACAAATGAAATTGTTGTAGCTCGTTTAGGGAGCCCAATTGCAATTGGAGTAGGAAAAGACAACAAAGAGTTTTTTATAGCATCAGACGCATCGCCTTTTTTAGAATATACTAAAGACGCTATTTATTTAGAAGACGAACAACTAGCAATTATAAAACTTGATAAAGGAATTAAAGTTCGCAAAATTCATGATGATTCTATAGCAGTTGCTAAAATTCATGAATTAAAAATGAGTTTAGAACAGATAGAAAAAGGTGGTTACGACCACTTTATGTTAAAAGAAATTCATGAGCAGCCTAAAGCAATTATCGATACGTACCGTGGTAGAATGCTTCCAGATGAAGGAATTATTAGAATGGCTGGTGTTGATGATAATATTGAAAGATTTTTAAATGCTAATAGAATTATTATTGTTGCTTGTGGTACATCTTGGCACGCAGGTTTAGTTGCAGAATATTTATTTGAAGATCTAGCAAGAATTCCTGTTGAGGTTGAATATGCTTCTGAGTTTAGATATAGAAACCCAATTATTACTGAAAAAGATGTTGTTATTGCAATTTCACAATCAGGAGAAACAGCAGACACTTTAGCAGCAATTAAATTGGCAAAAGAAAAAGGAGCTTTTGTTTTTGGTGTTTGTAATGTTGTAGGTTCATCAATTGCTAGAGAAACACATGCAGGAGCTTATACGCACGCAGGACCAGAAATTGGAGTTGCATCTACAAAAGCATTTACAACACAAATTACGGTGTTGTCTTTAATCGCTTTAAAATTAGGGAAAGCGAAAGGAGCAATTTCTAATTCAGCTTTTCATTCATATTTACAAACCTTACAATTAATTCCTGGTAAAGTAGAAGAGTTATTAAAAATAGATGATCAAGTAAAACATATTGCATCTGTATATAAAGATGCAAAAAACTGCTTGTACTTAGGAAGAGGTTTTAACTTTCCTGTTGCTTTAGAAGGCGCATTAAAACTGAAAGAAATATCTTACATCCATGCAGAAGGTTATCCGGCAGCAGAAATGAAACATGGTCCAATTGCATTGATTGATGAAAATATGCCAATTTTTGTAATTGCAACTAGCAAAGGACATTACGAAAAAGTTGTAAGTAATATTCAAGAAATTAAATCGAGAGCAGGAAAAATTATTGCTGTTGTAACTCAAGGTGATACAACGGTAAAAGAAATTGCAGATCATGTAATTGAAATTCCTGATACAGAAGAGGCATTTACACCTTTATTAACAACAATTCCGTTACAATTATTATCGTATCATATTGCGGTACTATTAGGTAGAAACGTTGATCAACCAAGAAATTTAGCAAAATCAGTTACTGTAGAGTAATTTATTTTTAGAAAAAATTATATTAAAAATCCAGCTAATTAGCTGGATTTTTGGTTAGATTTTATCATGAACTTTGGTGTGATTTCCATCATTCCAAAGTGTTAAAATATCTGTTGCTACAGTTGCTCCACTACCAGCAGCAATTGCAAATTGACTTCTAATTCCTGCAATTGTACCACAAACATACAATCCGTCTTTTATTAAAAAATCTTCGTTTTGTATCTGGATTCTATCTTTTTTAGGGTTTGCTTTTTTGTGCGGAATTATATAATTGTCTAATCCTTTTATTAAAAAAGGTTTTGAATAATTTAAAGCAACTACAACAATTTTAGATTCGTAAATCCCTTTATTTGTAACCACTTTGTATCCACCTTTAAAATCTTCAACAGAAAAAACTTTTTCATTTTCTATTTGATGTACATCAGGATATAATTCAGAAAGTTGCTTTTTACCATCTTCTAAAATATCTTTTCCTAATGTTTTTGGATTTAAACCCAACACATTATTAAATAATGCGTTTTGTAAATGTGATGCTTTTTGATTGATAATAATTCCAATTTTTTTATTGGCAGCAAATGTTTTATTCTTAGCAGAACCCAAAACCAAAGCACATTGCATTCCTGCAACTCCGCCTCCAATAATAAGTGAATCAAAAATCATTTTAAATAAATAATGCTTTAATATTTGCAGCAAAAAGTTTTACGGCAATTGCTAATAAAATAACTCCGAATACTTTTCTAATAATACTAATTCCGTTTTGACCAATAATGCGCTCAATTTTAGAGGAAGTTTTTAAAACAATATAAATTACAATAACATTTAAAAGTACTGCAACAATAATGTTTTCTATGCTAAACTCTGCTCTTAAAGAAAGCAAGGTTGTTAAACTTCCTGGACCAGCAATTAACGGAAAAGCTAATGGAAAAACAGATGCTGTAATTGGTGATGCGTCTCCATCGTCTTTGTATAAGGTAATTCCTAAAATCATTTCTAAAGCGATAAAAAATAAGATAAATGCACCTGCAACGGCAAAAGAATTTACATCAATTCCAATTAAACTTAATAAACTTTTACCAAGAAACAGAAAAAGAATCATTAAAATACCTGCAATAATAGATGCTTTTTCTGATTGAATATGACCTACTTTTTTCCGTAAATCAATAATAATTGGAATGTTACCAACAATATCAATTACAGCAAACAAAACCATAAAGGCTGTGAAAATTTCTTTAAAATCTAAATTCATTTTGGTTGATTTTATAATTGGCAAAATTAGGTAAGTTAGATTGATTTAAAGTGAATAATTGTAAAATAAATGTATTTTTGCGATATGTTTCAACTAGGAAAAACAATCGTTTCTGAAGACGTTATTCAAAAAGATTTTGTCTGTAATTTATCTGCATGCAAAGGTGCATGTTGCATTGATGGTGATGCTGGCGCACCATTAGAAAAAGAAGAAACCAAGATTTTAGAAGAAATTTATCCGAAGGTAAAACCTTTTTTACGCCAAGAAGGAATTGACGTTATTGAAAAAGAAGGAACTTGGGTTACAAGTGATTTTGGAGAATTAGAAACACCATTAATTAACAATGCAGATTGTGCGTATGTAATTTTTGATGAAAATAAAACAGCATTATGTGCAATAGAAGAAGCATATAACCAAGGAATTATAGATTGGAAAAAACCTGTTTCTTGTCATTTATATCCTATTAGAGTTAGAGATTATGCTGAGTTTTCTGCTGTAAATTATCATAAATGGGAAATTTGTGATGACGCTTGTTCTTTAGGAAAAGAATTACAAGTGCCAGTATATAAGTTTGTAAAGCAAGCTTTGGTTAGAAAATTTGGAGAAGATTGGTATGCTGAATTAGAAAAAGTAGCAGAAAAGCAATTCAAATAACTTACTTTAAATTTTCTCTTTTCCAATACCAAATTATAGTAGCAATAAAAACTATTACAATAATTATATAGAGTATTGTAGAAGTATTACTGCTCTTTATTATAGGTGTATTATTACCATAAACAACAAATCCAGACCAGAAAAACGGTTCAGATAGTTTGTTGTTAATATTTTTATTTCTGAAATTTAATTTTGCGTTTTTTAGTGCTTCAGATTTTGTTTGTCCTGCTTTTAAATTTTTGTAAAAAAGCACCATAATTTGCTCTGTTGCCAAATCTGGAACTTCCCATAAACTTGCAACTGTTGCTGGTACACCTGCAAATGTAAATGCTCTTTGAAAAGATTCTAATGTTCCATTTTTTTCTAAACCAATACCAGTATTACAAGCACTTAGTATAGCTAAATCTGCACGTAAACTTAAACCATATAATTCTTCTAAATACAAATGCTCAGTTTCATTTTTATTATTGTTACTAAATAGTAAACGGCTTAATTGGGGATAATTATAATTGACATCTGCATGCATTGCTAAATGCAAAATCTTGGCTTTATTTGCAGTTTTAATAAACTCTGATTTTGTTAAACTTTCATCATTAAAAAGTTTTGAAGGAAACAGTTTGCTGATACTTTCTGCTTCTTTATTTGCTCCTTTTAAAAATGAAACTTTGTTTCTTACATCAGAATTAGAATTTGCTTTTGTATAAAGTGGCGCATAAATATGTGTATTTTTTAAAGGAGATAATTTTTCGGTTTTATAGTTGATAAAACCTAAATTAGAAGTGTAACTAATGTTATAAATTTCAGTTGCAAATTTATTTTTAGTTTTTAAAATTTCAAAAGGAAGATTAAATAATATTCCATCTGGATTGATAATTATATTCGTTGTTTTATCATCTAATTTAGGAAGTAAAATTTTGCCTAACCGATTTGCTAAAGCCAGATCATAATTTCTATTTCGTGTTTTTTTGATGAATTCTTTTAGACTATTTTCCTCTTTCTTTGTCCAAGATAATAGATTAACTTTAAAATCGGCTTTAGAAATTTGATACATTGCAATTTCATTTTCTAGCAAAATATATTTTAAAATAACATCATTTGGTTTTAAATCTTCTTGAAGTTTTTCAATAGAAAAGTCAACATTAGTCAATAATTTTAACTGTGGAAATTGCTTATTCTTATAGTTTTCGTGCTTATTTATTAATTGTTGTATAGAATCTTCTTGTACAAAATTATCAGCAATTTTTGCTTTATTTAGTAAAGAAGCTAATGCTTGTTTTCTTTGTTTTACAGCATCTAATTCTGGTAAAATATTGGTATATCTACTTTCGTAAAATTTTTTCCAATTCAATTGATTTTTAAAAATTTCAAACTTGTTTAAAATAGTTTTTTCCTGTAAATTTTGGTGGCCTGTTTTTTTACCTTTTAATATTCCCTGAATAATTTTACGCAGTTGTTTATTTTGTTTATCGTTAAAATTTATATCTAAATAACTATTTTCAAATTGTTGTAAAGCAATCGTATAAATCTGGTAAACTTTTTTATTTATAAGAGTATCTTTTGGGTAATAATAGTTAAGTTCTTCAGATATTCTAATTAATAAGTTTGTCTCGTTATAATTCTTACTTGGTATAAAATTACTGTAATCAGCTTTTAAAGAATCTTTACCTTGATGTATCTTATTGACTATTTTAGAAAAATAAAACAACGCACTATCTTTTTCATTTTTCTTTGCTTTTATCAATCCTTTTTGTGCAAGAAAAAAAGGAATTCTCCCATCATTTTTCGAAATACCATTAAATAAAACAGCCATTGTACTATCTGCTTTTTTTAGTTGATTTCTTCTTGTAAAACCTTTTGCAATGTTATATTTTATTGCCCAAGAAGTTCCTGGATACCCTTTTTTATCTACTAAATAATGTGTTTTTAATAAATACTTTAAACCTGTTTTTACAGCTTTTTGTGTAGTTAAAGAATCGTGTTTATTAGAAATATACCAATCTCCAACGTGGTTTAATGCTGTGCTATAATAAATTCTTTCTTCTTTATGAAAATCAGGTTTTGAGTGTATTTTTTCTAATTCCTTCATAGTGTTTACAAGTTGTAAACTATCCGCAGAAGTTTTAGATAATTTCCAAAACATATATATTTTTCTATACTTTGCTATTACAATTAATCTATGATTATTGCCATTTAATTCCCACGTGTTTTTATCAATAAACTTTTTGTTTTTTGCGTAAATTCCTTCAGCTAAACGCATATAATGTTTGGCTTGCTCAAAATTCCCATAATATGCGTTTATATTAGATAACAAAAGGTAAGCACCCATAATATAACCAGCGTTTGGATTTTGAATTTCTTCTAGTAAGTTCAATGATTTATTGATGCTTTTATAACTGTTCATCGTTTTTCCTAAATTGTATTCTAAATAAGCTTTACTATTGTATAGAACTGCTTTTAGACTATCACCAGGAGTTGATTTCGGACAATAAGAAATACTTTTTAATAGAAATTCTTTATTTTTTATACTTCCACTTGCATAATTACGCCCTAAATAATTATAGAAATATAAATTTGCGAAGAACAAACTGTCTTTAGAGTTTTTAGGGTTTAATTCATCTAAAAATGTTTTTGATAAAGTAACAACACTGTCTAATTTGTTTAAGCGCAATAAGTTATCTAATTGTTTGATAATTTTTTTTGAAGAACTTTGTTGCGCAATTAAAATGTGAGAATTAAAAGCTAAAATAACCAAAAAGAAAGGTAAAATTATTTTTGATTTGATGGTCATTTTTAGTTTTTTTTAATATAAAGATTATTTAAGTTTATCTAGCAAATCTTTAAGTTCTTTATTTTTAAATGTTTGTTTTTGTAAATTTTGTAAGTATTCTTTTGCAGAATTTTTATCCTTTAATTTTAAAGCTATTAATGCCAAATACCAATTACTTTCTTGTTTCCATTCTTTAGTATCGGTTTCAATAATTTGATTGAAAAGAGTTTGAGCTTTTTGATATTCTTTTAATTGTAAATAGGCGTTTGCTTTGAAAAAATTGATGGTATTTATAGCAACAGAATCTTGTTTTTTTAATTGATTAAAACCAACTATTGCATTTTGATAATTACCTAATTCATAATCAGCAAAAACCTGTGCTTTTTTAGAAAGTTCTGTTTGATTTCTTACAATTGGCTCAACAACGTTTTTATAAGGTGTATAATAGTTATTGTATAATTCATCTGAAGATAAGGACGTATTAAATAGTGTAAAATAACTACTTAAACCAATCAAAACAACAATTGCTGCAGCAACCAACCAACTTACTTTTTTTGGCTTTACATCTACATCATTTAAAGATGCTTCCACAGATTTTAAAAACCTTTTCTGCTTCTTTCTTTCTGATGCTGTTATTGCTTTCTGCAAATTTTTATCAAACTCTTTATCTTTCATCAGGCTATAAATTGATGTTTTCTTTTAGTTGTTTTATACATCTCGATTTTTGACTTTTTACTACATTTTTGTTGTTATAATTTAATTTTTTTGCAATTTCATCAATCGTAAAACCTCTGTAATAAAAAAGGGTTAATACTTCTTTGCATTTTTTACCTAACGTTTCAAAACCTTTTTCTAAAGAAATTTGTAGTTCAGTTTTTTCATCATCTTTAATAAATACATCACTAATTGCTTTAAAATTGTAACCTTCTTTTTCTATAGGAAAATCTACAACCTTTTTATTGTTTTTTCTTGCTTTTTCATACAGCATATATTTTCCAATCCCAAATAAATAGGTTTTTACAGAACAGGTTAAACTATCCATTTTGCCTTGTATCGCTTTTTCTTGTATCGCAATAATTGCATCTTGATACACATCTAAAATATCATCATCAGAAATGTGAAACTTTTTAGCAAAATTGATAAAAGCAGCTCTGTTATCTATATAAAAGCTAGACAACGTCTTTTTATCAGCGTTTTTTAAAAGAGCTACAAGTTGATGTTTGTTCATTAATGATTCTAAAATTGAAAAGTAAACAGAAATTTAAAAATAAATAAAAAATGTTAACCTTTCTCTATTAAAGTCATTAAAAGGAAAAACACTTTAAAGATGATGCTAAAAACGAACATAAAAATCCTAACTGCTTTTTTTATTTTATCGATATGTTTTGTAACACCAACAAGTGCACAATTTTGGAAAAAAATAAAAAATAAAGTTAAAAATAAAGTAGAATCAAAAATTGATAAAAAGATAGATGAAGCTTTAGATGGCAAAAAAAAAGAATCCTTAAATGATAAAAAAGACTTTAAATCATATGGTTCTGCATCAATAAATCATTCTAATTTATACGGTGTATTTAGTGTCAATGATTTAACCAAAACTAAAGTTAATAAAACAGGTCAGAAAGTGAAAATTATTGGTTATTGGAGAACTTCTGACGCAGATGTTTTTGATGGTTATAACTTAACTTTAAACGCAGTTACTAATATTGAAAACCTTCAAAAAAAAACATTTCAAATTCCAGAAGAAGCTACTTTAAGTCTGGCTTATAATGCTTTAGTTAAAGGAAAGTATGAGTATAAAAAAGGTGAAAAACGCGCTCCACAAATTTTGGAAGTAAAAAGAGGAACAGTAACAGTTACTTTTAATAAAGATAAAAATGTTTCTCTTAATTTTTCTGCTAATGTAAATTTAAGAGATCATAATGTAGAAAAAGAAATGTTGCATAGAACACCCTCTACAGTTAATGGTACGATTAACACCACTTCTCCAGAATATCAAATAAGCAAAATCTTTAAAAAGCAAGGGAAGAAACAAAATAATACAGAATTAACAGCAGAAGATAAAAACTACATTAAAGAAAAGTTATCTCCAACAGTAAACATTCCAAGTTCGTTTTCATTTAATAAAAGTATAGAATTAGAATTTACAGATAATAGAGGAGAAAAACAACCAATGGAATTTCTTTTAGGTAATTACCCAGATATATGGGCAATGTCTGTAGCTGCTAAAGAAATGCAAGGTCAAGGAAAAGTTTTAATGGTTATGACACCAAAATCTTCTACTGCTTTTATGGATGTTGCAGGTATGAAAATGAAAAAATCTACATCTTTAGAGCAAATAGGAAGCCAATATAACATGACAGATAATTTACCAGAAGATGGAGATTTTGAGTATAAAAAAACAGGAAAAACAAAAACTATTTTAGGATATACTTGCTACGAATACAGAGTAGATTATAATTACACAAACTCTAAAGGAAGTTCAGTTTTTTGGGTTTCTAAAGACTTTCCAATTCAAAATAAACAACTACCAATGTTAGGGATGAAAATGAACAATCCATATTTTGATGGTTTTGTATTAGAGTTAAACTCAAATCATAATGGAAAAAATTATGTAATAAAAGTAACAAATGTTTCTAATAAAAACATTTCTATTAATACTAACGAATACAGAAAAATGGGATTTTAAATTAAAAGATTATGAAAACAGCTCTACAAACTTTATTTCTAATTTTTCTAACTCAAACGGCCTTTGGACAATTTATTACAACTTGGGAAACTACAACAAATGGACAAAGTATTACAATTCCGATTAATAAAATCCCATACAATACTGCTGGTGATCGGTATGTTTATAATTATACTGTAGATTGGGGAGATGGAAGTACATCTGTGAACCAAACAGATGAAGCAAGCCATGTTTTTGCAACCGCAGGAAAGCAAACAATAACTATTACCGGAACGTTTCCAGCAATATGTTTCAAAAACACTGGAGATAAAAATGTAATAAAGACAATAGAACAATGGGGAAATAATCCTTGGAAAAGTATGGAAAAAGCGTTTGAAGGTTGTGCTAATCTAACAATAAATGCGCAAGACTCTCCAGATTTAAGTAATGTAACAAATATGAGTAGAATGTTTAAAGGAACATATACTTTTAACAATGATATTAGTAACTGGAATGTAAGCAATATTACAAATATGAGTTTTATGTTTCATTCTGCAGAAAAATTTAATCAAGACATTAGTGGTTGGGATGTAAGTAATGTTAAAGATATGGGCGTTATGTTTAGTAGTGCTTTTGCTTTTAATCAAGACATTAGCAGTTGGAATGTAAGTAATGTTACAATTATGAGAAATATGTTTGCTTTCACAAAAAACTTTAATCAAAACATAAATGATTGGGATGTAAGTAACGTAACCAATATGAGCCAAATGTTTAGTAATGCAGAAGCTTTTAATCAAGATATTAGTGGTTGGGATGTAAGTAACGTAACTGATATGAGTTTTATGTTTTTAAACAGAGGTGCTTTTAATCAAGATATAGGAAGTTGGGATGTAGGTAAAGTTACCAATATGAGTTATATGTTTTCTCTAAACCTTGACATGACAGATTTTTTTAACCAAGACATTAGTAGTTGGAACGTGAGCAATGTTACTAATATGAGTAATATGTTTAGAAATTCAGGTGCTTTTAATCAAGATATTAGTAATTGGAATGTAAGCAAAGTTACCAACATGAGCAACATGCTTAACAATTCGGGGTTGTCTAGTAATAATTACGATAAGTTGTTAAAAGGCTGGGCAAAACAAAACCTAAAAACCAATGTTAAATTAGGTGCTGTGGGTCTTAATTATTGTTCTGCTGAAGTAGCAAGAAATACTTTAATTTCTTCCCCAAATAATTGGATTATTAAAGGAGATAGTAAAAACTGTAATGGTATTACTTTGATTTCCGACGCAAATTTTGAGCAATATTTAATAGGCGCAAATATAGATTCTGATAAAACAATAAATGGTCAGGTTTTGACTTCTGATATAGAAAATGTGACACAGCTTATCATAAAAGATAAAAATATTACTGATTTAACAGGGATTCAAGATTTTAAAAAATTGATAGAGCTTGATGCGACAAACAATCAAATTACTACAATAAATTTAAGTAATAACCTAAAGTTAGAAAAATTGTTTGTTGCTAATAATCAGTTGTCAACAATAGATTTATCAAAAAATACAAACCTTAAAAATTTAGATGTTGGAGAAAATAGTTTAACAGAATTAGATGTCCATTTATTATTAAATTTAGAAACATTTTCTTGTTATAAAAATCAATTATCTACAATTAATTTATTTTCCAATACTAAACTTTTAACATTTATAGCAAATCAAAATCTATTAAAAACAGTTGACATCAGAGAAAATAAGGTACTTTTTTGGATTGATGTTGAAGACAATAAGCTCGAAAACTTAACAGTTAAAAACGGAAACAATTCAAAACTTACAACTTTTAAGGTTACAAATAACCCTAACTTAACTTGTATAGAAGTTGATGATGTTTCTTTTAGCAATACAAATTGGACAGACAAAGACGCTACTGCAAATTATTCAACAGATTGTGCACCAGCTAATGATGATTGTGATAATGCAATTCCGTTAACTTTTGATCAAGAAACTCCAGGAGATGTGAATAGTGGAAACATAAATAATAATCCTAGTTGCGCAACTGGTAATGTAATTGCAGATGTTTGGTTTTCTGTGATTGTTCCAGATTCTGGTAAGTTTAGCATACAAGGAAGTGGTTTTGGAGGTCAATTAAAATTTGCTGTTTACTCTACCTGTCAAAGTAATGTTCCAATTGCTTGCGGCACAAGTATTTCTTTAAAAGACTTAACAGTTGGTGCAAAATTTTATCTAAAAGTTTGGTTAGAAAGTGCTTCTAAAAGTTCAAAAAATCAGGCAGATATTGGCTCATTTACAATTACAGCTAGTGAAACGAGTGTGTTATCTGTAGAAGATTTTAATAAAGAAAATGAAAATTTAGAAGTATATCCAAATCCTGCAACTTCAAATATTATAATTGCTATGTCTAATAATACAACAATTAAAAACATAGAGATTTATAATATATTAGGTAAGAAAGTTATAACTCAAAAAAGTAACAGTAACTCAAAAATTAATGTTAATGTTGCTGATTTAGCATCAGGAGTTTATTTTATTAGAGCAAACACCAATAAAAAAACATTGATAAAGAAAATAATTATTAAGTAAGAAAATAGAATTATAAACAATAAAGTAATTGCTAGCTCAAAGGTATTTTTAAAACTACATTAGTGCCAATTGCTTTATTGTTTTGTACTAAATCTTCATAAATTATTGAGTATTTGTGTTTTAAATTTTTCACAAAATTAGACAACCTATCTTCTGTTAATTGAATTCCGATAGATTTTCTATTAATAGATTTGTCGGACTTTATTTTTGCAGATGCAGTTCTGCCAATTCCATTATCTTTTATTGTTATTTGTATATGTCCAACATCTATTTTATGAATAGAAAGCATAATTTTTTTATCATCTTTTTTTGATGATAATCCATGCCAAATTGCATTTTCTAAAAAAGGTTGTAAAATTAACGGAGGAACTTTAATATTTTTTAAGTTGATGTTTTCATTAATAGATATTTGAAAATCTATTTCATTAGAAAATCGAATATTTTCTATGGTCATATACAAATCCATAGTCTCTAGTTCTTCTTGTAAAGTAACTTCTTTAGCTGTTGATGCTTCTAAAATTTTTCTAATTAATTTTGAAAATTTATTTAAATAATGTGCGGCATTTTTAGATTCATTATTTATAATATAAAGCTTAATAGAGTTAAGTGCATTAAATATAAAATGAGGATTCATCTGGCTTAATAAACTAGTTAATTTTAGTTCATTAATTTGTTTTTCATACAATGCTTCCATTTCAGAAAGTTTATGTGTTTCTATCTTTTTTGCTAACTTTTCATTTAATTGATCTTTAAGTGTTTCATTTTTTTTAAATTCTGAAATTAATAGCGTGTTGTAACTATCTCTTTCTTGTCTATAAATATGATATTTATAGCCTAAACCTATAGATAAAATTATTGCTTCTAGAAACACACCAATCATAAAAAAATCTATAGGTCTAATATACGATGAAGTGTATGAATCCATAGTAATTGAAAGGTACAGAGCCACTACCGAAAAACCTAAAAAAGAGGTTAACCCAAAAGCAAAAAAGGCATTCAATTTACTTTCAGAACTATAAATTGCTTTTATAATAAGCCAAACAATTACTAATGAAATAGGTGTATAAACAAAAGTAAAAAACAGATTCATATACTTCATGTCTAAAAGGAAAAGATCTATGATAAAGAAAGTTGTAGAAAGAATAGTAGTAACTACTATAAACATACCCATGTTTTTTGCCAATCGGATGTTTTTTTCTTTTAGATCTAAAAAATAAATTGTAAACCAAGCATATAACATCCAAAACCAAATTTGAATGATCCAATTAAAAGCATTAAAAAAACCTTCAAAATTATCTAATAAATAATTAGAAACTTTATTACCTGTTTTCGGAATTAAATACACTAAAACCAAAAATAAATAGCATGCATAAATTGCAAAACTTTTATCTTTTGTAAAAAAGTACGAAATAGCATGATATGCAATTAAGATGAAAAGCATTCCTTGTAACCAACTAGAAAAATCGAAAAAAAGTAATTCCATATAATTAAGTTATAGGTATTTTTAGAGTAACTTTTGTTCCTAAAGAGTTTTTATTTTTGTCAATTAAATCATTAAAAATTAAACTAAAAGGGAATTTAAAATCTTTTATAAAATTATTGAGACGTTCTTTTGTTAATTCAATTCCTATTGATTTTCTATTAATAACTTTATTAGATTTTATTTTAGCAGAAGCTATTCTACCAATTCCGTTGTCTTCAATAATTATTTTTACGTAGTTTTTAGATGTTTTTAATACAGATAAAGTTATTCTTTTTTCTCCTTTTTTTGAAGATAATCCGTGCCATAAAGCATTTTCTAAAAAGGGCTGTAAAACTAATGGAGGAACTTTAATTAGAGATAAATCTATTGTTTTATCAAGGTTCGTTTTATATGAAATTTCATTTGAAAAGCGAATGTTTTCAATATTCATATATAACTCCATTGTTGCTAATTCTTCTTTAAGAGAAACTTCTTTTACGGAAGAAGCTTCTAAAATTTTTCTTACAAGTTTAGAAAACTTATTTAGGTAATGAACTGCATTTTTTTGTTCGTTATTTATAATGTAATGTTTAATTGAGTTTAAAGCATTAAATATAAAATGAGGATTCATTTGGCTTCTTAAAACATCTTGTTCTAGAGTTAAAATTCTTTTCTCTTTTGTTAGTAATCGTTGTCTATAAGAAAAATATAAAATAACAAGTAACAGCGTTAATGATACAAAAATTATAACCCATATATTACGGTTTTTAATTAGCTGTAACTTTGTAATTTCATTTTGCTTTGCTAAACTTTTTATTTCATTGTTTTTACGTTCACTATCATATTTTATTATTAAATCATTTACATATTGTATGTTTCTTTCATTCGATATTTTACGATCAAATTCTTCTGAAATTTTAATATATTTTAGAGCAGTTTTATAATTGCCTTTACTTTCATTTAATTCCGATAAATGACTGTAAGCGCTAGATAAAGCTGGTGCAATATTATATTTTTTAGCAATTTCTAAGCCATGTATTAAATTATTTTCTGCTACAGAAAACAATTTAAGTTTTAATTGCGCCCAACCTAAATTTAGGTATTCATAAGCTAGATATTCTTGGTTTCCAATTTTCTCTGCAGTAATTAAATTTCCTTTAATTAACGATAAAGCTTTATTAGGTTTGCCTTGTTTTATATAAATATTTGCAATACTACTTTTGCATATTATTTGTCCAAACTCATTATTAATTTTAGTATTAATTACTAGTGATTTTTCAAAAAATTCTAATGCTTCATCTGTTTTACCTTGAGCTTCTTTTGCATAGCCAATGTTTTGATAATTTATAGCCAGCCCTAATTGATTATTTATGCTACTTTCTATTTTTTGCGATTTTTTAAATCGTTCAATAGCTAAATCATATTGCTTTAAAAGTAAATAGATATTACCCATACTATTTAAAGAAACAGCAATACTTCTTCGCAAACCCAAACTTGGATTTTCTACAGTTTCAGCTAATTGCAAAGCTTCATAATTATAATCTAATGCAGTTCGATTAGCATCCATTTTTCTGTAATCTACACCTAACATATTTAAACTAAAAACCCTAAACTCAATGCTTTTTGCTTTTGTTGCTGTTGCTAATGCTTGTTTATGTATTTCTATTGCTTTATTATGTAAAGTGAAATTTCGATACTGAATACCTAAAAGATTTTCTGCATAAGTTTGTCCATCTAAATAGTTGTTTTTTTTAAAAAGATGAATAAGTTTTTTTAACTTAATAGTATCTCTTCTAAAAGCTCTTAAAAAAGAGTTTATCTCTTTATAAGTTTTAGGTTTTACTATAAGAATACTATCCGTTTGGGTGTTAAAATTATGTTGTGAATTCTGAGTAATAGCTGGAGATATTGCTGAAAAATAAAATAAAAAAACTAAAAAAAATTTCATAATATATCTAAGTAAGTTGATTTATAGCTTTTCTAAAAATTTAGATTTTCGTTGTCTAGAAACCGGAATTTTAGCATTGTTTTCTAACACAACATATCCATCTACTTTTAAAAATTCTTTAATTTTATGTAAATTAATAATGTATGAATTATGGATTCTAAAAAAGTGGTCTGAAGGTAATAGTTCATCAATTTCTTTAAGTTTTTTTGTAACTACAATTTTCTTTTTATTTGATAAGTATAAAGTAGAATAATTACCGTCAGACTCAACATAAAAAATATCTTTAGGTTCTAAAAAAACAAGTTTACCGTCTGTGTTTATAGTTATTTTTTTATGATTTAATTTATTATTAAACTTTAATAGAATATCTTCAAATTTATCAGCACTAAAACCTTTGCTTATATGCTTTTTTATTTTGCTAATTGTTTCGGTTAAATCATCTGTATCTATTGGTTTTAATAAGTAATCTATTGCTTCATTTTTAAGTGCTGTAATTGCGTATTCATTATATGCCGTTGTAATTACGATAGCAAAATCTTTTTTATTTAACTTTTTAAGAAACTGAAAACCATCCATAGTTGGCATTTCAATATCTAAAAAAAGACAATCTATTTGAGTTTCTTTTAGGTAAAGTAAAGCTTTTTCTGGCTCAGTAAATGTGGCTATTATCTCTAATTCTTTTTTAAAATTTAGTAATTCCCAACTCAACCCTTGAATGGCTTTGGGTTCATCATCTATAATTACTGCTCTTATCATCTTTTTAGCGTTTGTTTCAAAATTAAAACTTTCTTTCAAAAAACACATAGCTGCTTGTATGTTTAGTATTATATCGTGTGTACTTGGTTCATAACTTTATAAAAAAGCATTTTTACAATACCAATTACACAATTTTTACAACCATTTATACAAAACATACTTTTTTAACCTCTTTAAAACAGCAACTTTGAATTTACAATATAAAATAATTTAACTATGAAAAAAACTACCTTTTTACTATTATTTCTTTTAACAACAATTAACTCATTTTCTCAGATTACGTTAGTAAAAGACATTGTAACTTCAGATGGAGATGCTTGGGTTAATAGCTTTATTGAAGGAAATGGGTTTGTACTTTTTGCTTATCAAGGAGTTAATGGATCACAAGTTTGGTCTACTGACGGAACCTCAGCGGGAACTATTAATATTGGTGAAAACATCGTAGATGCTTTTAACTTACAACAAAATTCTATAATTTTTAATAACGAGTTATATTTTGTAGTTGACAATGGCTCTGTCGGTGCTGAAGTTTTTAAAACTGATGGAACTCTTGCAGGTACAAAACTATTAAAAGACATTAATCCAAATTTTGGTTCTAATCCAGAAAGTTTTACAATTTTTGGAGGAGAACTTTATTTTGTTGCAGATGACGGTGTCAATGGTAGTCAGTTATGGAAAACCAATGGAACAGAAGCAGGGACAAGCGTGGTAAGCATCTCTGCTAAGTTCCCAAGATATTTAACAGTTTTTAATGATGCTTTATATTTTCAAGCAGAAGACAATGTAAATGGAGTAGAACTTTGGAAGTCTGATGGGACTAACGTAGGAACTTCTATATTAAAAGACATTAATGCTAGTTCAGGAAGTTTTCCTAATAGTTTTAAAGAGTTTAATGGCTTGCTTTATTTTATTGCAAATAACGGAGATAGTGGGAATGAGTTATGGAAAACAGATGGTACACTTGCAGGAACAACAATGTTAAAAGACATTGCTGCAGGAGTTAACAGTAGTAGTATTAATAACCTTACAGTTAATGGTAATTATTTTATTTTTACCGCAAACGATGGTGTAAACGGAAATGAATTATGGAAAACAGACGGCACATTAGCAGGAACATCTATGTTAAAAGACATAACCCCTGGTGCTAACTCTACCAATTTTTCTGGAAGTTTAATTTTTAATGCTACTACTACCTTCATTATTGCAGAAACTACAACCTCTGGTAGAGAAATATGGAAGACAGACGGAACAACTGCCGGAACAGTACTTTTAAAAGATATCAATCCAGGAGTAGATTCAGGAATAACACAATTTTCTAACATTAAGCCATTACTACATAATGGAAATGTATATTTTGATGCAAATGATGGCGTAAATGGAAATGAATTATGGACAACAGACGGTACTACAGTTGGAACAAAAATGGTAAAAAATATAAATACAAATAACTCTGTAGAAAATGGTAATGGAATTTTTGGAGGAATATATTTAGTCAATAACAAAGTTGTTTTTGAAGCTTTTGACACCTCAAAAAACAAAGAATTATGGGTTACAGATGGTACAGAAGCAGGTACAGTTATATTAAAAGATATTAATCCAGGTAAAGGTTGGGGAGCGTCTTTAGGTGATGCAGCTGCAATTAATAATCATTTACTTTTTAATGGAAGTAATGGTAATAATGGTTTTGAATTATGGACTACAGATGGTACAGAAATGGGTACGGTTATGTTAAAAAACCTAAATGATGCTCCTGAAGGAAGTAACCCACAAAACCTTACAGTTGCTCTAAATAAATTATACATAAAAGCAGATAGTACTAACTTTGCTAATTCTAGATTGTTAACAACAGACGGCACATTAGCAGGAACAAATTGGGTTGTAGATAATACAAAAGGAACAGTTAATAACCCAACAGCTATTGTAGAATTTAAAGATAAAGTCTTTTTGTCTTCATCAGATTTTAGTAATGATTATGGTATTTTTTATACAGATTCACAAAATAAAAAAACATTTGTTAAAAAAATTAACCCAACAGGTTATTCGGGGATTAATCAATTTTATCACTTTAAAGCAACAAACGAGTTAATATTTTCAGCTGATGATGGAGTTAACGGAAAAGAATTATGGAAGACAGATGGCACCGAAGCAGGAACTGTTTTGGTGAAAGACATTATTGCTGGGGCCGACGGAAGTAATCCGTATAACTTTTTTGAGTTTAATAATGAGATTTACTTTACAACTGTTTTAACGCAAGGTTTTGTAAATAGAACGTATAAATCAACACTTTGGAAAACAGATGGAACAACAGCAGGCACAATAAAATTAAAAGAGTTTGATTTTATAAATTATTCATTTACACCAAACTTTACTGAATATAAAAACAAAGTATTCTTTACTGCATACGATATGTCTTTAGGAGCCATATATTTATGGGAAACTGATGGAACTGTTGCTGGAACAAAAGCGACTGATATTTCTGCAAGTTCTCCAAGAAACTTAATTGTAATAGGCGATAATCTTTTTTATGCAGGAACAAACTTTGATGAAGGTCAAGAAATGTGGAAGTACGACGGCACAACAGCCAGCTTGTTTAAGTCTTTTGTTTCTGGAGGAAATAGTGGCTATTATCCCTACAGCAATTTTACTTCGCTTGTTAAAGGAAATTATTACTTTTTAGTATCTGACAATGGAGTTAACGCTCTTTGGAAAACAAACGGAACCTTGGCAGGCACATCAAAAGTTATTGAAAACTTTTCTTATATAAAAGAATTCGTTGCCGCCGGAGATATTTTATATTTTGTAATGGACGATAGTGAAAATGGAATAGAATTATGGAAATCTGATGGTACACAGGCAGGTACTTCAATGGTTCAAGATTTATATCCAGGATCAGATAATTTTGGGAATAAGTATAGTAGTAATCCAAGTGAATTAACAATTTTTGGAAACGATTTATACTTTGCAGCAACATCATCTGTTAACGGAAGAGAGTTGTTTAAACTAAATAACGCTGTTTTAGACGTGGAAAACCACTCTTTAGAAGCAGTTAATTTAAAGATTGATTTATACCCAAATCCTGCAACCAATAATATTACAGTTTCTTTAAAAAATAATGTATCTATAGATAGAGTTATTCTTTATAATTTACTAGGCAAGCAAGTTTTTCAGAAAAACAATAATAATACTTCATTAATAAATATAAATATCTCTAACATTTCTAGTGGTATTTATATTGTTAAAGTAATATCGGGTAAAAATACATTTACAAACAAACTTATTATAGAATAATACATTAGGGGGATTTTTTAAAAACTATGTGAGAATTACAATTTTCATGTAGTTTTTTTCTTGTATTTTTACAAAAATTAAAAGTCATGAAAAAAATAATATCATTAGTGTTACTAGCTACATTAACAGTTTCTTGTGGCAGTTTATTTGAGCTTTTAGAGTTAAAAATTGATAATGATTTAACTGAAAGGATAGATGTAAGTATTCCAAAAACAGCAGGAAATACAGGAACATTTAATTTATCAGAAACAATTGATCTAAGGTCAGGTGATTTTGCTGAATATGTAGATAAAATAACTGCAGTAAAAATAAATTCATTTACTTATAAATTTATAGATTTTGTTGGAAACACAGACGGAACAATTCCTTCTGGAACTTTAAAATTTGATTCTACTGAAGTTGGTACTATTAATAATTTAAATGTTTCAAAAGCTGTAAATAAAGAAACAATTTTTACGATTTCTGATGCTACAGTAATAAGTAAATTAGAAAATGCATTTGTAAATAATACCTCAACAGTAATTACCTTATCTGGAAATGCACTTTCTGATGCAGGACCAATGGATTTTAAAGTTGAAGTAAATATTAGCTTAACAGCAACAATAAAAGAATAAAAAACACTTCTTTTTTTATCAAAATGACTCCTATTTTAGGAGTCATTTTTTTTGTAGAAAAATCAAACCCAAAAACTTCAAATAAGAATTGTTAAATTCTAAAACTTCATAAATTAGGATTTTTAAAGAAGTCAATAAAATTAGGGTGTCAAAAAAAATATGAAATATAATTTACTGTTAATCAATACGTTGTGAAATATTTTTTTAAATTAAAAAAGCAATAAATGTAACCGTTTTGTTAAAAACTTCAACTTTTTGTGAATAAGTATAACTTCTTATTTCAGTCAAATTTTCCAATCTTTGTTAACGTCTTTTTCGACAAAAAACCCGATTTTCTAAACAATTAAAACTCTTATACAAGAATGTCTTCTATAGAACCAATTTTGCAACCCAATGACAACAGATTCGTAATTTTTCCAATTCAACATACTGATTTGTGGGATTGGTACAAAAAACAACAAGCGTGTTTTTGGACAGCAGAAGAAATTGATTTACATGCAGATATTGTAGACTGGAACGATAAATTAACAGATGACGAACGCTATTTCATCAAACATATTTTAGCTTTTTTTGCGGCTTCTGATGGCATTGTAAATGAAAACTTAGCAGAAAATTTTGTAAATGAAGTACAATTTTCTGAAGCAAAATTTTTCTATGGTTTTCAAATAATGATGGAAAACATACATTCAGAAACCTATTCTTTATTAATTGATACGTACGTTAAAGACGAAACGGAAAAAGACAAGTTGTTTAATGCAATAGAAAATTTTCCTGCAATTAAAAAGAAAGCAGATTGGGCGTTAAAATGGATAGAATCAGATTCTTTTGCAGAGCGTTTAATAGCTTTCGCAGCAGTTGAAGGAATTTTCTTTTCTGGTGCTTTTTGTTCAATTTTCTGGTTAAAGAAAAGAGGATTACTACCTGGGTTAACATTTTCTAATGAGTTAATTTCTAGAGACGAAGGAATGCATTGCGATTTTGCTGTGCACTTACACAACAATCACATTATAAATAAAGTTCCTAAAAATCGTATTAGAGAAATTATTGTTGATGCGTTAAATATTGAACGAGAGTTTATTACCGAATCTTTACCCGTTA
Organism: Polaribacter uvawellassae; assembly: GCF_039748955.1. Taxonomy (NCBI): domain Bacteria; kingdom Pseudomonadati; phylum Bacteroidota; class Flavobacteriia; order Flavobacteriales; family Flavobacteriaceae; genus Polaribacter; species Polaribacter uvawellassae. Next base: position 479,630 of record NZ_JBDIZN010000001.1, read on the forward strand.
GTTTAATTGGAATGAACGCTAAATTAATGACGCAATATTTAGAGTTTGTTACAGATAGATTGTTGTTAGAATTTGGATGTGATAAAGAGTACGAAGCAACAAATCCGTTTGACTTTATGGAAATGATTTCTTTAGAAGGAAAAACAAATTTCTTTGAAAAAAGAGTATCAGAATATCAAAAGGCAGGAGTAAAATCTGGAGGAACAGGAAGCATTAGTTTCGATTCAGATTTCTAATAATTTACGCATTAAAAAAATATACAATAAAAAATAATTGTCAAAAAGTGGATGTTTTGACAAAACAAACAACCAAAAAAAACCTTAAATAATTATGTTCGTACTAAAAAGAGATGGCAAAAAAGAGCCAGTAATGTTTGATAAAATTACTGCTAGAGTAAAAAAAATGTGCTATGGATTAAACAAAATTGTTGATCCTGTAAAAGTTGCGATGCGTGTTATTGAAGGTTTATACGACGGAGTAACAACTTCTGAGTTAGATAATTTAGCAGCAGAAACAGCTGCAACAATGACAACAGCACATCCAGATTATGCAAAATTAGCAGCAAGAATCGCTGTTTCTAACTTACATAAAAACACCAAAAAATCGTTCTCAGAAACTATGGACGATTTGTATTACTATATAAATCCGCGTACAGGTAAAAAAGCGCCTTTGTTAGCAGATGATGTATATCAAATCATCAAAGACAATTCAGAAAAATTAGATTCTACTATTATTTACAATAGAGATTTTAATTACGATTATTTTGGTTTTAAAACATTAGAGCGTTCGTATTTATTAAAATTAAACGGGCAAATTGCAGAACGTCCACAGCACATGTTAATGCGTGTTTCTATTGGTATTCATAAAAATGATATTGACGAAGCAATTGCTACGTACGAGTTAATGAGTAAAAAATATTTTACACATGCAACACCAACATTATTTAATGCTGGTACACCAAAACCACAAATGTCTTCTTGTTTTTTATTGCAAATGCAAGATGATAGTATTGGCGGAATTTATGACACGTTAAAACAAACAGCAAAAATTTCTCAATCTGCCGGTGGAATTGGTTTATCAATTCATAATGTAAGAGCAACAGGTTCTTATATTAGAGGAACAAATGGTACATCTAACGGAATTGTACCAATGTTAAAAGTATTTAATGATACAGCGCGTTATGTAGATCAAGGTGGCGGAAAACGTAAGGGATCGTTTGCAATGTATTTAGAACCTTGGCATGCAGATATTTTCGACTTTTTAGATTTAAAAAAGAATCACGGAAAAGAAGAAATGCGTGCAAGAGATTTATTTTACGCAATGTGGATTCCAGATTTATTTATGAAACGTGTGCAAGAAGATGGAAACTGGACGTTAATGTGTCCAAACGAATGTCCACATTTATTTGATTCTTATGGCGATGAATTTGAGCGTTTATATGAAGGATACGAAGCTGCAGCAAAAGGAAGAAAAACAATAAAAGCAAGAGAACTTTGGGAGAAAATATTAGAATCTCAAATTGAAACTGGTACGCCTTACATGTTGTATAAAGATGCTGTAAACCGTAAAACAAATCATAAGAATTTAGGAACTATTCGTTCTTCAAACTTATGTACAGAAATTATGGAATACACTGCAAATGATGAAGTTGCTGTTTGTAACTTAGCATCAATTGCATTGCCAATGTTTGTTACAGAAAGAGAAAATGGAGAAAAATTCTTCAATCATAAAAAATTATTTGATGTAACTAAAAAAGTAACTCGTAATTTAGATACGGTTATCGATATGAATTACTATCCAGTGAAAGAGGCAGAAAATTCTAATTTCCGTCACAGACCAGTTGGATTAGGAATTCAAGGTTTAGCAGATACATTTATCAATTTACGTTTGCCTTTTACATCCGAAGAAGCAAAAAAACTGAATCAAGATATTTTTGAAACCATGTATTTTGCAGCGGTAACATCATCAATGGAAATTGCAAAAGCAAAAGAACCATATTCAACGTTTAAAGGTTCGCCAATGTCTGAAGGAGAATTCCAGTTTAACATGTGGGGAATTAAAGATGACGAATTAAGCGGAAACTGGGATTGGGGAAAATTACGTAAGCAAGTAATGAAACACGGAGTTAGAAACTCGTTATTAGTTGCTCCGATGCCAACAGCATCAACTTCTCAAATTTTAGGAAACAACGAAGCGTTTGAGCCATATACTTCTAACATTTACACACGTAGAGTTTTATCGGGCGAATTTATTGTTGTAAACAAACATTTATTAGAAGATTTAGTAGAATTAGGATTGTGGGACAACGATATGAAAGAAGATATTATGCGTGCAAACGGATCTATTCAGCATATCGAAAAAATTCCTGCAGAATTAAGAGAATTGTACAAAACAGTTTGGGAAATGAGTATGAAAGATATTATTGATATGGCGCGCCATAGAGGATATTTTATCGATCAATCGCAATCGTTAAACTTGTTTATGCAAGATCCAGATTTTGGAAAATTAACTTCGATGCATTTCTACGGATGGAAATCTGGATTAAAAACCGGAATGTATTACTTAAGAACAAAATCGGCTGTAAATGCAATTCAGTTTACCTTATCAAAAGAGAAAAAAGAAACGGAGAAACCAATGTCTCCAGAAGAATTTAAAGCAATGGTAGAAGCATCTAAAGATGCCGGACCAGACGATTGCTTAATGTGTGGATCATAATCAAATCCAAAATCTGTGAATTGCTATGAAAATAGTTTTTCATATAAATTAAATTAAAGGGGAAAAAGAGAAGCAGAAATGCTTCTCTTTTTTTGTAAATTCGTTCTTTCTGTCATTCCATGGAAGACAGGAGTCTATTGTTATTTTTAAATCCAACAAAAAATAGAGAATTAGGTTTTATAGACATGATTAAAAATTATTTATTTGCTTTCTTTTTAATAACTCTTGCAGTTGTTTTGTTTTTCAATCCTAATTTTGAAACAATTTTTGCAGGTGTTGCAATTCTTCTTTTTGGGATGATTATGCTCGAAGAAGGTTTTAAAGTTTTTACCAAAGGACCTTTACAAAACTTCCTTAAAAAAGCAACAGATAAACTCTATAAAAGTATAACAGCCGGAGCTTTGGTAACTGCATTTATTCAGTCGAGTTCTTTACTCTCTGTGATTACAATTTCTTTTATAAGCGCTGGTTTAATTAGTTTATCGGGCGGACTTGGATTAATTTTTGGAGCAAATATTGGAAGTACAGCAACAGCTTGGTTAGTTGCTGGTTTTGGGTTAAAAATAAAAATATCTGCTTTGGCAATGCCGATGATTATTTTTGGTCTCATTTTTTCATTTCAAAAAACCAATACCTTAAAAGGGATTGGTAATGTGCTTGCCGGCTTAGGATTTTTCTTTCTAGGTATTTACTTTATGAAAGAAGGATTTGATGTTTTTAGTAAAGACATCGATTTAACAACATACGCTGTTGAAGGATATTTAGGAATTCTAATTTATACTGCAATTGGGGTATTTATAACAATTGTGTTACAATCTAGCACGGCTTCTTTAGTTTTAATAATAACCGCTTTAGCAGCTGGGCAAATTGAATACGAAAACGCATTGGCTTTGGCAATTGGATCTAATGTTGGAACAACAATTACAGCTATTTTAGGTTCGTTAACATCAAATGTTGCAGGTAAAAGATTAGCTGGTGCTCACTTAATATTTAATTTAACTACTGGTTTAGTTGCGTTGCTATTTATACATCCGTTGGCAAACTTTGTAAATTATTTATCTGAATTAGTGAACATTAACTCAACAGACTATGCTTTAAAATTAGCATTATTTCATACAACTTTTAATATAATTGGTGTATTAATAATGATTCCTTTTATTAAAAAACTAGAAGCTTTTTTAATGAAAATATTTAAAGAAAAAACAAATAAAGATATTGATGAACCTAAATACTTAAATGAAGCAATTTTAGAATTTCCAGGCGCTTTAATATCATCTTTATCTAACGAATCTAAATACTTATTTAAAGATTCTATTCTCGAAATTGTTGCTCACGGATTTAGTATTCATAGAAAAGATATTAATTCTGATATTGAAATTAGTGAGGTAATTAAGAAATCGAATGCTGTTATAAAAACAGATATTGATGAATTGTATTATAGTAAAGTAAAAAGTATTTATGGTCAAATTCTTAGTTATATTGCAAAAGGACAAAGTAATTTACAGTTAACAGAACACCAAAACAAACAGTTAACAGATCTTAAATTAGCAAACAGAAAAATGGTTCAGATTATAAGAGAAACCAGAGATTTGTCTAAAAATATTGCTGTTTTTTTAGATTCTGATAATACACATATCAAAAATGAATATAATAATATTAGAGAAGAGGTAGCAAAGGTATTACGAGTTATTTATTTGTTTAAAAAAGATGATACAAAAGAATTGTATTTTAATACATTAAAAAAGTTAAAAGCAGAAGCAAAACAAGCCAAAAAAGCAAGAAATCAATCAATTAATACTTTAATCAGACAAAATTTAATAACCATTAACATGGCGTCTTCTATTGTAAATGATAGCGATACTAATTTAATAAAAAATTTAATTCAGGTTGCAGAATTGTTATATTCAGAAAAAGATGTAATCTTTGAAAATGGTACTAAATAACACAAAAAATTTATGAACTGGGAACAACTCCTTTCACTAAAACGATTTGGCGACACAGAAAAACGCCACAGAGCACAACAAGACGAAACTCGCTTAGGTTTTGATGTAGATTTTGATAGAATTATATTTTCATCAGCGTTTAGAAGTTTACAAGACAAAACACAAGTAATTCCGTTGTCAGAAACCGATTTTGTACATACGCGTTTAACACACAGTTTAGAAGTTTCTGTGGTTGGTAGAAGTATTGGAAGACGCGTTGGAAAAGTGTTGTTAGAACGTCATCCAAACTTAGCAAAATTAGGCTATACTTTTAACGATTTTGGTGCCATCGTAGCAGCTGCTTCTGTTACTCATGATATTGGAAATCCGCCTTTTGGACATTCAGGTGAAAAAGCAATCGGAGAATACTTTAAAACAGGAAACGGCGCAAAATATAAAGCAGAACTTACCGAAAAAGAGTATCAAGATTTAATAGATTTTGAAGGAAATGCAAACGGATTTAAAATATTAACAGAAACAAGAAAAAGCATTTCTGGCGGTTTGCGATTATCGTACGCAACCTTGGGTACATTTTTAAAATATCCAAAAGAATCGTTGCCAAAAAAACCAACAAAACATATTGTAGATAAAAAATACGGGTTTTTTCAATCAGAAAAAGATGCCTTTTTAGATGTAGCAAATGATTTAGGTTTATTGCGTAAATCTACCACAAACGATGTTTCTTTTTACAGACATCCGTTAGCGTATTTAGTAGAAGCAGCTGATGATATTTGTTATACAATTATTGATTTTGAAGATGGAATAAATTTAGGTTTAATCGATGAAGATTTTGCGTTAGAGTTTATGATTAAGTTGGTAAAAGATACCATTGACACGAAGAAATATCATTCTTTACAACATAAAAAAGACAGAGTTAGTTATTTACGCGCATTGGCAATTGGTGTGTTGGTAAATGAAACAGTTGATATCTTTTTAGCAAATGAAGAAGCTATTTTAAAAGGAGAATTTGACAAAGGTTTGTTAGATAGATGTAAGTACGAAGCCCAAATTAATGACATCCTAAAAATAAGTGTAGACAAAATTTATAAGAGTAACGATGTAGTAGAAAAAGAAGTTGCTGGATATAAAATTATTGCCGATGTTTTAGATGTTTTTGTAAATGCGCTAAACAATACGTATTTAGGAACAGCATCTAATTATGATAAACTAGTCTTAAATTTATTACCCAACGAATATAAAAACACAACAGATAACTTATACAACAGAATTATGAAAATTTGTAGTTATGTTTCTAAAATGTCTGATAGTTATGCAATTAGATTACATAAAAAATTAAATGGAAATTTAATATAAAATGATTTCATTAACTTTGAAAACACTAATACTTTTAAAATAAATTAATTATGAAGAAAAAACTACTACTCGCTTTTGCTTTAGTTTTTGGAGCCTATGCAGTATATCTTACCCTAGATAAGGATACGGAAGCAGAAAATGCAAGAGAAAATTACGCAAAATTCTTAAAAAATCACCCATATAATAAAACACTTAAACTAACTAAAAAAGAGAGAAAGGCAAGTGGAATTCCTCCAAATAAATATTTTGAACAAGAATATTTATTGGAGATGAACCCAAACACAGGAAGAACACATCCAGAGAATGTGCTTAGTATACAACAAGAATTAAAAAGACAAAGAAAATTACAAAGAGTTCCAGGTGATGCTGCAGATAATATGTGGGCAGAAAGAGGTCCAAACAATGTTGGTGGTAGAACTAGAGTTGTGATGTTCGATCCAAATGATGCAACACATAAACGTGTTTTTGCTGGTGGAGTTTCTGGAGGTTTATGGGTAAATAATGATATTACGGATGCCAATTCTTCTTGGACACAAGTTGGTATTGATGAAAACTTATCAGTGAGTTGTATGACTGTTGACCCAAATAATTCACAAATTATGTATGTGGGAACTGGTGAAGGACAAGCAAATCCGAGTTCTGCAGGAAATGGAGTTTGGAAATCTATAGATGGAGGAGCTTCTTGGACAAATGTGTATAGTGAAAACACAAATCCGGATTATAGAAAAAGACTATTTTTTATTAATGATGTTATTGCTTGGAACAATCCAAACACTAATAAAACTGAAGTTTTTATTGGTGTTGCTGGGGCTTATGTTGGGTCTTATTCAGGAACTAATCAGTTTGCAGGATTAGATAAAACAGGGTTGTATAAAAGTGTAGACGATGGATCAACTTGGAACATAGTATCATTACCTACAATTCCTGGACAATCTCAAGGAGCTGTACATTCTTTTTATGAACCAAACGATTTTGAAATTGGAATAGACAATACACTTTGGATAGGTTCAGATAGTAATACCTGGGGTCTTGGTGGTGGTACTATTTTAAAATCTATTGACGGAACTTCATTTTCTGTTACACATTCAGTCGCTAATGGTAAAAGAACAGAAATTGCAGTTTCTAAAACAAATAAAGATAAAATTTATGCTTTATACCACATTAGTGGTGCTCCAAAAATAGAAGTAACAACAGATGGTTTTGCTAATACAACAAACATTATAACTCCAGCAGATGCAGATCCAGGAATTCCGAATAATGATTTTACAAGAGGACAAGCTTATTACGATTTGGTAATAGAAGTAGACCCAACAAATGATAATACACTTTACGTTGGGGGTATTGATTTGTTTAGAAGCACAAATTCAGGTGGTTCTTGGAAACAAATTTCTAAGTGGCATAGTGGTTCTTCGTCACAAACTTATTTTTATGACTCAAACTTACCTATACCAACTGTTCATGCAGATCAACATGGTTGGGCATTTCATCCAACAGATGCAAATAAAGCACTTATTGGTAATGATGGTGGTGTTTTTTATGCAACTTCATTGTCGGGTGCAGAAACTACAACTACAGCTATAGAAGCTAGAAACAAAAATTACAATATAACACAGTTCTATCATGGAGAAATAGGTCAAAGTACTAGTAATAGATTATTGTTAGCTGGTGCTCAAGACAATGGAACACAGTTTATTAATGGAGCAAGTGTTGGAATTAATAGCACGGTAAGAATGAGAGGAGGTGATGGCGCGTATTCATTTATTGATAAAGATGGTGCTTATGCCATTGCTTCTTATGTGTATAATAATTACAACAGGTATAACTTACCGTTTAACGGTTCTGGAGTAGTAATTTCTTCTGACAGTAGTCCGTATTCAGGAAATTTTATCAATCCAGCAGACTTAGATGATAATTTAGATATATTATATACAAATTATTCTAAAGGAAGTTCTTATGTGATAGCAAAATTTGCTAATTTATTAGGATCACCAATAAAAACAGAACTTACAAATGCATTATTAACAGGAGAACCAACAGCTTTTAAAGTATCTCCCTTTACTACAAATTCTACAAAACTTTATGTTGGTACAAATAATGGAAAGTTATTAAAAATAGAAAGTGCTAATTCTGCCGGTCCAGCATGGACAAGTATTGGAGACCCTAACTTTATAGGAAGCATTTCTGACATTGCATTTGGAGCATCAGAAAACGAAATCCTAGTTACTTTTCATAATTACGGCATTACAAATATTTGGTATAGCGCAGACGGTGGTGCTAACTGGGAAGAAAAAGAAGGTAATTTTCCAGATATTCCTGTAAAAGCAATAATGATGAATCCTTTAAATAATGATGAAGTTATTATTGGTACTGAATTAGGTGTTTGGAGAACAAGTAATTTTAAAGATGCTTCACCAAGTTGGTTACAATCCTTTAACGGAATGTCTAATGTAAAAGTAACTTCTTTTAGTTTTAGAACTGCAGATAATACGGTTATGGCAACCACTTATGGTAGAGGAATGTTTACTGGACAATTTGCTGCAGGAGTTGTTTCTGTTGATGATGTAATAAAAGAAAACAAAGTTTTTACAATGTATCCTACAGTTTCTAATGGAGATTTTACGATTTTCGCAAAAAACACTTTAGGAAAAGCTAATTTATTGCTATTTGATATCAACGGAAAACAAGTGTTTTCTAAGCAGGTAGATTTTACACAACAAGAAAAACAGCCTGTTTCTGTAAACTTACCTTCTGGTGTGTATGTTGTTAACTTAATAGATGCTAACAATAAAAAAGCAACAGGAAAAGTAATTATCAAGTAAAAAATTCATTTTTTATAAGTTCTCGACTCCGCTCGAACAGACAAAAGCAGCATTATTTTAATGCTGCTTTTTTTATTGCGTTAAAGATAGATTCAGCATCTATTTGTGCAATTCTATGCAGTTCTTCTACAGTTCCTTGATGAATAAATACATCTGGAACTCCAAGTATTTTAATATTATTTTTATAGTTATTTTTGACAGCAAATTCTGCGATAGCAGATCCAAATCCGCTAGAAATTGTTCCGTCTTCAACAGTAATTATTTCTTTAAAAGAATTGAAAATAGTATGTAATAATTTTTCGTCTAATGGTTTTACAAATCGCATATCGTAATGTGCAACAGCAATATCTTTTTTTACTTTTTCAACGGCAAGAGTTACATTTTTTGCAATGCTACCAATCGATAAAACAGCAATATTTTTTCCTTCTTTTACACAAATTCCTGTTCCGATTTTTATTTTTGAAAAAGGTTGTTTCCAATCAATCAAAACACCTTTTCCTCTTGGATATCGAATTGCAATCGGGTTTTCTAAACCTAATTGTGCGGTGTACATGATATTGCGAAGTTCAACTTCGTTTCTTGGCGCAAAGAGAATCAAATTCGGAATTGCACGTAAATACGCCAAATCAAAAACTCCATGATGTGTTGCACCATCTTCGCCCACCAAACCAGCTCTGTCTAAACAGAAAATTACGGGTAAATTTTGCAAGGCAACATCGTGTATAATTTGATCGTAAGCTCGCTGTAAAAAAGTAGAATAAATATTACAAAAAGGTACCATTCCTTGTGTTGCCATTCCTGCTGATAAAGTCACAGCGTGTTGTTCAGCAATCCCAACATCAAACGTTCTTTCAGGATATTTTTCTAATAAAAAAGTTAATGAACTTCCGGTAATCATTGCAGGGGTTATTCCTATAATATTTTTGTTTTTATCGGCTAATTCAACTAGGGTTTTTCCGAATACATCTTGGTATTTTAGAGGTTCTATTTTTTGTTCCTTCGGAATGATTTCTCCAGTAATTTTATCAAATTTTCCTGGCGCATGATATTGCACTTGATTTTCTTCTGCTTGTTGTAATCCTTTCCCTTTTGTCGTTATTATATGTAAAAATTTTGGGCCTTTTACTTTTTTTAATCGAGTTAATTCAGCTAATAATTCGTCTAAGTTATGACCGTCAATTGGACCAGAATAATTAAAATTCAACGCTTTAATAATATTGTTTTGAGCCGCAAGTCTTTTATCGGTTTTTACTTTGGTTAAATATTCTTTTAATGCGCCAACTGAAGGATCAATTCCAATAGCATTGTCATTTAAAATCACCAACACATTAGCATCTGTAACTCCAGCGTGATTCAACGCTTCAAAAGCCATACCGCTTGCAATAGAAGCATCTCCAATAACCGCAATATGTTGTTTCTCGGTTTCCCTTTTTAATTTTGATGCGATTGCCATTCCTAAAATTGCAGAAATAGAAGTTGAAGAATGCCCAACGCCAAAAGCATCATACACACTTTCGCTTCTTTTCGGAAAACCCGAAATTCCGTTTAATCTTCTATTCGTATCAAAAACATCTTTTCGTTCGGTCAATATTTTATGCCCATACGCTTGATGTCCAACATCCCAAACCAACAAATCATTTGGCGTGTCAAATAAATAATGCAAAGCGATTGTCAATTCAACCACACCCAAACTTGCGCCTAAATGTCCTTCTTTAGTGGCAACAATATCAATAATATAGTCACGCAATTCTTTTGCTAAAACTGGTAATTGTTCCGGTTTTAGTTTTCGTACATCTTTAGGATTGTAAATTGTATCTAAAAGTTTTGTTGACATAGAACAAAAGTACGAGTTTTACATCTGATTTGCTTTTTGTATTATTGAAAAAATATTTTTTAAATGATAAATCCTTTTGATGACGTTTATTTTATGAAAAAAGCTTTAGATGAAGCAGCTATTGCTTTTGATAAAGGTGAAGTTCCTGTTGGAGCAATCATTGTTTTTAAGAAACAAATTATTGCTAGAGCACACAACTTAACAGAAACTTTAAATGATGTAACTGCACACGCAGAAATGCAAGCATTTACTGCAGCAGCAGATTATTTAGGAGGAAAATATTTAAAAGATTGTACGTTATATGTTACATTAGAACCTTGCCAAATGTGTGCTGGCGCAAGTTATTGGACACAACTAGGCAAAATCGTTTACGGAGCTTCTGAATTAGAACGCGGATTTTTAAAATTAAAAACCACCATTCATCCAAAAACAAAAGTTGTTGGTGGAATTTTAGAAAACGAATGTTCGCAAATATTAAAACGCTTTTTTATTGAAAAACGGAATTTAAACTAATAAAAAAGATACCTACAAGGTCTTTTTTTTTGACCTTGTAGGATAAAATGAAATGCTATTAGTTTCCAGTAATTTTTACATTATCTACTTGTACCGTTGTAGAAACTGCACCATCGCCACCAAAATATTGAAAAGCAATATGTACATTTCCTGACAAACAAGACAAACTAATATCGCCAGATTTGGTAAAGAAATTTGAGTAATCACTGCTTGGGCCTTCAGATAAATCAGCATTAATTTGAGTCCAAGTTGCTGTTTTTACATCTCCAGAAAAATCAGAGGAAACAAAAACTTTTAAGGCTCTACCATTGTCATAACCATTATTAGTTTCAAAAGTTAAGGTTTCGTTTGTGGTTGCATCTAAATTAATTGTTGGAGAAATCAACCAGATTTCTAACGGATTTTCTGCGGTGTTGTAAGCAGACATTTCCATTACTCTATTTCCATTTTTTGTTTTAGATTTAAAAACATTTTTACCACCATTTGCATTGATGTTTGACCAACCTGCATTGAGTAAATGCGAATTTGTTTTAATGTTTTCAAAGTCTTCAATAATTAAAATAATAGTTCCGGCACTTGTGTTTGCGTCACAATTTAAAAAATCAGGATCGCACCTTGTAGCATTTGTAAAATCAATTGTTGAAGGAGAATTTACAATGGCAACTACAAATTCTGATTTAAAATCTTTGGATAAGATGAAATCAATTTTTCCTTGCCCTTCAGGAATTAAAGTCGATTTAAAACTAGAAAAAGTACTGGTTTGCAATCTTAATTCGTGCTCTGATCCGCATTCAAATAAGTATCTAAACCCATCGTATTCATCATATTTTTCTCCAGCAAAAGTTTTTCCATTTTCAGAAATATCAAACTGCGCATTTTCTAACTGAACAAAGGTATTTATGGTTGCATCTGTTATTGTTTCTATCGTAATTTTTTGAGGAACAATTGTAGCAATTGTAGAGGTTCTAAAAAGATGATTCTTAATTGCCGTTGCAGGAATTTTACCAGCTCTATCGCCTTCTAAAAAACCTAACGAATATTTTCCGGGCGCTAAATTAATTGGGTTTACTTCGCTTTGTCCGTCATCATACGAAACCGATAAACCATCTAATTTGATATAAATTTTTTGCCCGATGGTAAACAAATCACTCAATGCAGATTTGTTGATTAAAATTTCAATTCCTGCAGTTGGATTTTCAGGTTTGTCTTGCACAATGAGTTTGTTGTAAAAATTACCAGTTGCATCTGATGAAATTACGTAACCTTCAATATACGTTGGGCTCTTTTCATTTATTGGAAATGTAAATACCAATTTTTCGTTAGAAAAAAACTCTTGTTGCAAAGCCGTTTTTACTTTTCCTAAATCTGAGTTTGCAGTAATAGTTGGATCAGTGATGGTAATATCTGGCACTTCAAAATCGTTATCTTGCAAGCAAGAAATACTAATAAAAAGTAACAGAAATAAGGTTTTTGGATATAATTTATATGTTTTCATAATCAATGTTTTTTAAGTTTTTAAAATCTAAAGTTGACATTCAAAAAGTAAGTTGCTCCTCTTCCAAACCAATATTTTGGGCCAAAAATTGGTTTTTCTAAGGCTTTGTCATCTCGTAATTCTCTGTAGTTTGCATTTCTACCTTGTTCAAATCCGCCGGTTTTATATTTGGTGTTTTGTAAGTTGCTAATACTTGCAAAAATGCTCACATAATAATCGTTAATTTTCCAAGATTTTCCTCCAACTAAGTTGATGACATTATAATTGTCAAATTTTTCTTGTTGCAATAATTGTTTTGCCAAATATTCATCGAAATCGTTAAAAGGAATTCCGCCATTATCCGTAAAATTGCTGGTTCTAGTTAACGGAGCAACATCAACATAAGCGTTTGAAAAGAAGTTCATTGTTGCTCCAATCCACCAATAATCTGGATCTCTATATTCAAACCCAACCGAATAAGCGTGTTGAGGTCCAGCAGCTAATTTGTAGTTTTTTAAGTTGGATGCTCTTGATGCAAATTGAAATCCATCAATTTCAGATTTTAAGGTTAAAGTTGGATTGTTATCATAGGTATATTGACCAATATTTGCAGCTCCTTTTAATTTGATTGATGCTGTAACTTGCGCTTCAAAACCTACTTCTACACCAATATGTTTTTTATCGATTTCGGTTAAAATTTCTTGCACAAAAGCGGTATAATCAGAACCGCTTCCTCCAACTCCGTCTGCATAATAAAAGGAAACTTCTGTTGCGCCTTTAATTTTTGCGTAATAACCTGTTGCTTTTGCTTGTAAATTTGGACTTCTAAAAATGTAACTAGCATCGGCAGAAAAGATTTTTTCGCTAGTTAAATTTTTAACGACATCATTATTTATTCTTGCGTTTGAAAAGGCGTTTCGTAATGTTGGTGCTTTTGTCAAATAACCAGCATTTGCGTCTACTAAATGACGACCAGTAAATTTATAGGTTGCTCCACTTTTAAATCCATAATTTGTAAAAATTGCTGCTTTAGATTTTCCTAAAGAAGCATTGTTTGTTGCGAATTTTCCGTTTTGATACAAGCCTTCTCTTTGATGAACTGTATTTGAAATACTTGCCGATGTATAAAAATCAATTTTATTGTATTTAAACTGCGCTTGTGCAAATCCGTTTAAAATATTTGAGGTTAAATTATAGTTGTATTTAAACTTGTCACCAACTGTAACTTCTCGGTTAGGATTTTGTAAATCGTTTTGTTTTAAAGTGTTTGTATTTGCAAAAGAATCTACATCTAAAAATTTTGTTCCTCCAAATAAATCGGTTACTTGTGCAAAATTATCTGATCTAAGTTTTCTGTATTGAACAGAAGCATTTAAAGTGATGTTTTCATTTATTTCTGTTTCAAAAATTGAATTTATAGAAAACTGTTTGTCGTTATTTCTGTCATCATATAAAACATAGGCAGCATATCCATTGTTTATCGGGTTTGAATTTTTTTGATAGAAATTTGTCCAATCTAATTGACCATTTTTGATGAACGTTTTTTCCATTTCATACACATTGTTATAGCCTTTTTTTAAACCATAACTTGGTAGTTTTTGATAATACGTTGGATCTGGATTTGCACCACCCAAACTTACAATTGTTGGAATGCCATTTATGGTTCCATCAATTTTACTTCCGTTATAATCTATTCTACTATTTGCAACTTCTCCAAATTGATACGCAACATTTGTGTTTAACGTTGTAGATTGATTTATCGTCCAATAATGATTCAACATTACAATGGGTTCTACAATTCTTTTTTGACGAGCATTTCGCATTCGTCCGTTTTGCATTCCCCAATACGAATTGTATTGAATGCCTTTTAAATCGTAAACTTCTTGTGTATTTGCAGACGATTTTCCTCTTTTATTTGGTGTATAAATAGCAGTAAAATTGACACTATGAGAAGAGTTAATCTTTTTCTCAACTGAAGCAAAAAAGGAATTTGCATCATAAAAAGTGCCTTCGTTAAAACCTTCTGTACCTGCTCTTCTACTTGCAGAAATTGTATATGCCCAATTATTTTTCGTTAAACCAGAAGAATATGTTGCCATAATTCTGTGCTCGTAACTTCTGTTTGCAGATGCATATGAAACTCTTCCTCCAGGTTTTGCTTCAGAAGCTCTAACATTGATGTTTGTAGCTCCTAAAACACCTCCAAAAGTATAGTTAGACGGAGCTAAACCTGAACTAAATTCTTGATTCCGAGTTACATCATTCAATCCGCCCCAATTACTCCATTGTGGTCTTCCAGAATATATTTTATTCATTTCAATTCCGTTTATCAACAACAAAGCATTGTCAGAATCCAACCCTTTAATTCTAAAAAAAGAAGCACTAAATTCAAATGCAGCAGATCTTAAATAAATATCTTTTGAAGATTGTAATAAACCAGAAATATTATCGGCAGTACTATTATCATCATTCAATTCATCATCTGTAATGGTAATTGTACTTAAATCTTCATTTACAGAAATGTCTTCATAAAAGAAAATAGTTCCTAAATCGATTGGCTTTCCTTCTAATTGAATTGGAAAATTTTGGGTTTCATAACCTTTAAATTTTAGCGTTACAATAAATTTCCCGTTGGTGAGATTTTCTAAAATAAAGGTTCCGTTTGTTTTTGTTTTTACTGTGGATGATTGTAAGATAATAGAAACGCCCTCGATGGGTTTTTCAGAATTGCTATCAACCACAGTTCCTTTTACAACGTTCTGAGCAGCAATTTTCGGGTAGAAAATAACCGTCAAGAACATCGTTAAGATGAACTTTTTCATAGCTTTCAATTTTTACCTAAAGATATAAAAATAATTAACAACTGTCAAATCAGGCTTTTAGAGAGCTTTTGAAATTGTTTATATTTGTAATAAAAACTTGCAAAATGAAAAAACTACTTCTCTTGGGAAGCTTTTTGTGTATTTCTGCACTCATAAAAGCGCAATCCAAAACAAATCAATACTCCATTAGAACGATTGCTTTTTATAATGTCGAAAATTTATTTGATACAATTAACAATCCAACAAAAAACGATGAGGCAAGTCCGATGATGGAATTAAAAGTCAATAAATCCACCGTATATTGGGATAAAATAGAAAAAATTGGAAGTGTAATTTCTCAGATTGGATTTGAGAAAACCAAAACAGGTCCGGCGATAATTGGAATTTCAGAAGTTGAAAACCGAGCGGTTTTAGAAGATTTGGTAAAATCAAAGTCTCTAAAAAAAATGAATTATGACATTATTCATTACGAATCGCCAGACAAAAGAGGAATTGACGTAGCATTATTGTATCAAAAAAGATATTTTAAACCAATTCATCACGAATCTTTTACTCCAACTATTTTTAGAGATAACTTTAAGGTGTATACAAGAGATCAATTATTGGTTTCTGGTTATTTAGATGATGAATTGATTCATATACTTGTAAATCACTGGCCATCTAGAAGTGGTGGCGAAGCTGCAACGAGAATGTTACGAGAAAAAGCGGCATATCAAAATGTAAAAATCATTGAAAAAATTAGAGAAACAGAACCCAACGCTAAAATTTTTAGTATTGGAGATTTTAATGATAACCCAACGAATTCTAGTTTTAAGAAGGTGTTAAAAACAAAAGGTAAAAAGGAAAATGTAAACGCTGGCGATTTATACAATCCGTTTGAAGAAATGCATAAACGCGGTTTTAACACGGTTGGTTATCGAGATAATATTAGTTTGTTTGATCAGATATATTTTACTTCATCAGTTCTAGACAAAGGCGAAAAAGATTTTTCATCATATAAAATGTATAAAGCCATGATTTTTAATAAACGTTTTTTAACCACTAAAAAAGGACGTTATAAAGGATATCCGTTTAGAAGTTTTTCTGATGGCGGTTATACTGGCGGATATAGTGATCATTATCCGGTGTATATTTATTTGATTAAAGAGAAGAATTGATGAAGGTATTTTACAATTTTTTTATAACGCTGGTAACAATTCCCCAAATAATAAAATCATTTTCTTCTGTAATTTTAATAACTGGATAATCAGGATTTTCTGGTTGCAACCAAACCTCATCATTTTTTACTCGTAATCGTTTTACGGTAAATTCACCATCTAAAAAACAAACCGCAATTTTATTATTGGCAGGTTCTATACTTCTGTCAATTACCAACAAATCATTATCGTTTAAACCAGCACCAATCATAGATTGTCCTTTAACTTTAGCAAAAAAAGTAGCTTCTTTATTGGCAATTAATTCTTCGTCTAAAGAAATACGCGTTTCTCTAAAATCATCCGCAGGCGAAGGAAAACCAGCAGAAATTCCTGTATCAATAAAAATTGCTCCTTTGCTATCGGAAATTTTAGGAGTAAAAAAAGTTAGGTTTTTTGATTTTTTTGCGCTCATGTTTTTATGTAACAATTAATATGTCGTTAATATTTGTGGTGTATTTTGGTGATAATCGTTCTTGACGCATTTTCCAAGTGCGTTTTAAATCTTGGTTTCCTAATTTAATTTTATCAGCTTTAAACTTAGTGTTTATAAAATCAATAGCAGACATTAAATGTTTGTGTTTTGGATTTTCGTGTACAAATAAGTTCAATTGATGATTGTCTGTTGGCACTAAACCAGTAACAATTACGCCAGCTCGTTTGTATTTAATTCCTTTTTTGAACATCGCTTTTGCTGCATTTACTGCGGCGTTACTAATAACTAGAGTAGAATCTGTAGGATACGGAAAAACAACAGTTCTGCTTGTTCTGTGTTGTTCACTATCTTTTTTATGACGATCGCTACTTAGTAATACAATAATCATGTGGCAACTAGATTTTTGTTTGCGTAGTTTTTCTGCACAACTTACAGCAAAAGTTGATACACGTTCTTTAATGTTATCAATGTCAGAAAAAGTGTATTCAAAACTTCTTGTGGTTGCTATCATTTTTTTTGATGAAACTTCTTCTAAAGGAATTTTAGAAATTCCTTGTAATTCTTTTAGCAATCGCCATTCAACAATAGAAAAGTTTTTCAACACCCAGTCTTCAGAAAGTTGCGTAAAATCAAACGCATTTTTACATCCTTTTTCGGCTAAACGTTTGTGTAAACGCCTTCCGATTCCCCAAACGTCTTTAAGCGGAATCCATTTTAACGCTTTGATGCGTTTTTCATCAGAATCAATTACATAAGTTCCGCCAGTTTCTTTTGGAAATTTACGTGCTATTTTATTGGCAACTTTGCTCAACGCTTTTGTAGGAGCAATACCAACAGAAGTCGGAATTCCTGTCCATTTTAAAATCCGATTTCTAATTTGCGTTCCGTAATCGGTAAAATTGTAATTTTCAAAACCTTTAAATTGTAAAAAAGCTTCATCAATAGAATAAACTTCTATATCTGGCGAAAACTGAGAAAGAATGTTCATTACTCTTGCGCTCATATCTCCATACAATGGATAATTTGACGACAAAACAGTAATGTTATTTGCTTTACAAAAATGTTCCCACTTAAAAATTGGCGCGCCAAATGGCAATTGTAATTTTTTAGCTTCATCGCTCATAGAAATTACGCAACCATCGTTATTGCTTAAAATAGCAACAGGTTGTTTTTGTAAACCAGGATTAAAAACCCGTTCGCAAGAAGCATAAAAATTATTACAATCTACTAAAGCATACATAAAGTAAAGGTATAAATTTTGCTTGCATTTTATTGATGAAGTTTTAAGAAACCTTCAACTATTTTTGATATAATAGCAATGCGCTCAAGTGGCACAATAATTAAAGGTAATTTTTAAAAATTTATGATTCCGCAAAAAATATTTTGTAACAAAACTCTTTTTTCAACTACTTATAAATGTAACTGAATTTATATTGCTTTTTAGGGTTTTTAAAGTTAGAATTTATAAGCACTATTTATATTGTGTACTTCAAAACAGAATCAACCAAAAATAAATTCGTATTGATACTGTTGCTTTTTGCAGTAATATACTTTCTTATTATTGTTAAAAAAAATTGTCAATTTCAACCAAAAAGCATATTTTTAATAACTAATTTAAATTAATTGCTTTATGTCAGAATGGTTTTCAGAATTAACTTCTTTACAACAACTTTATTGGGGAGTTACATTAATATCAACTGTGTTTTTTATTTTTGTTTTAATTACAGCTTTTATTGGAGGTGATACTGATGATATAGGCGATGTAGACGCAGAAATTGATGCAGATACTGGAGCTGGTTTTCAGTTTTTTACATTAAAAAATTTAGTAGCTTTTTTTACTATTTTTGGTTGGAGCGGAATTGCAAGTATTAATGCAGGAAACAGTAAAACATTAACAATTTTAATTTCTTTAGGGTGCGGCTTAGTGATGATGGTAATAATGGCTGCTCTTTTTTATTACATCAGCAAATTGGTTTCTAGCGGAACTTTAAAAATGGAGAACGCATTGCATGCTATAGGAGAAGTATATTTAACAGTTGGCGCAAAAAGATCATCTATAGGAAAAGTGCAGATTAAAGTACAAGGAGCATTAAGAGAATTAGACGCTTTAACAGATAATGAGAAAGACTTAACCCAAGGAAATGTAATAAAAGTAGTAGAAGTAACTAAGAACGGAATATTAATTATTGAACCTCAAAAATAATGATAGCTATGATAAAAATGATGATAATACAACAATTAGAATCCTCTGCAGGAGTAATCGGAATTGGAATTGCAATTCTATTTATATTTATACTAATTATTACTTTAATAAAGAGATATAAAAGATGTCCGTCTGATAGAATTCTTGTTGTTTATGGAAAAGTTAGTGGAGGGCAATCTGCAAAATGTATTCATGGAGGAGCCGCTTTTATTTTCCCTGTAATTCAAGATTATCAATTTTTAGATTTAACACCAATATCTATTGAGGTAAATCTAGTAAACGCACTTTCTAAACAAAATATTCGTGTAAATGTACCTTCTAGGTTTACAATTGGTATTTCTACAGAACCAGGCATTATGCAAAATGCTGCAGAACGTTTGTTAGGTTTAGGGCAAAATGAAATTCAAGATTTAGCACAAGAAATTATTTTTGGGCAATTACGTTTAGTAGTTGCATCGATGGATATTGAAGAAATTAATTCTGACAGAGATAAGTTTTTAACAAACATTTCTCAAAGTGTAGAATCAGAATTAAAGAAAGTTGGTTTAAAATTAATCAACGTAAATATTACAGATATTGTTGATGAATCTGGATATATTGAAGCATTAGGAAAGGAAGCAGCAGCACACGCAATTAACGCAGCAAGAAAATCGGTTGCAGAAAAAACTAGAGATGGTTCTATTGGTGAAGCAAATGCAGTACAAGATGAAAGAACGCAGGTTGCAGAACTTTATGCTAAGGCAAAAATTGGTGAAGCAAACGCAAATCAAAAAGAAAGGACTCAGGTTGCAGCAGCAAATGCACAAGCTAAAATTGGCGAAGCAAATGCAAATCAAAATGAACGCGTACAAACAGCAAGTGCAATTGCCTTAGCTAAAATTGGTGAAGCTGAAGCATTAAAGGAAGAAAGAATTAAAACATCCGAAGCAAATGCACGTGCTATTGATGGGGAAAATATTGCTAAAATATCTATAGCAGAATCTGATGCTTTAAGAAGAGAAAAAGAAGCCGAAGCAGAAAAAAGAGCAATTGCATCTGAAAAAGTACAAGCAGCAAAAGCTTTAGAAGAATCTTATGCAGCAGAACAAAGAGCTGAATCTGCAAGGGCAGAACGTGAGCGATCTTCTCAAATGGCAGATGTTATTGTTCCTGCAGAAATTGATAAGCGTAAAGTAGAAATTGATGCAGAAGCAGAAGCAGAAAATATTAGAAGAATAGCAAAAGGAGAAGCTGATGCAATTTTCTTAAAAGCAGAAGCAGAAGCAAATGGTTTGTTTGAGGTTTTAACAAAACAAGCAGCTGGTTTTGATCAAATTGTAAAAGCAGCAGGAAACAATTCTCAAAACGCAGCTCTTTTATTAATTGCTGATAAGTTGCCAGAATTGGTAAAACTACAAGCAGAAGCGATTAAAAATATTAAAATTGATAAAGTTACTGTTTGGGAAAATGGCGGAGGAAAAGATGGAAAATCATCTACGTCTAACTTTATTTCTGGAATGTATAAATCGGTTCCACCATTACAAGAAATGTTTAATATGGCAGGAATGCAATTGCCAGATTATTTAAAAGGAAAAGAAATAACTGAAGTAGATACAGAAAATCCATCTAATAAAACTGATGAGACTACTTCTGAAGACCCAAAATAAGGATTAATTAAATTCCGCTTTTATAGCGGAATTTTTTTTGAAAATAATTTAAAAGAAATCAATGCGAGAAGATTACATCATTTTAGCCGTTTTCGAGTATTCTACAGAAGCACAACTATTAAAATCTAAATTAGATTCTGAAGGTATTAGAACAATGTTGATGGATGAAAAAACAATTGACTCAGATCCTTTGTTAAGTCAGGCAATTGGAGGTGTAAAATTGTTGATTCACAAAACTAATTTGCAATGATTGTGAAACTGTTTTTAATGCAAATTCAGATTAAAATCTTGATTATTAGAAAATAAAATTAAGATAATCAACAAAAACAGAAAAGTGTGTTTTTTAGAGTATACTCTCAGCTATTTTTTTACTTTTGCCGATGAAAAATCATAGGCATGAACATTAAAAAACACATTATAGTAGCAGTAGTTTTGTTGTTAACAAGTTATACATTTGCTCAAGAAAAAACAGTTCAATTAGATACGGTAGTAATTTCTTCTAGCAGAATAGATCTACCTTTTAAACAAAACTCTAGAACAATTTTAGTAATTACCGCAAAACAAATAAAGGAAAGCGCTGTTACAAATATTGCAGACTTATTGCAACAAGTTGCAGGTGTTGATGTAAGAAGAAGAGGTGTAAGCGGAATGCAATCTGACTTGTATATTCGTGGCGGTAGTTTTGATCAAACATTGTTATTAATTGACGGAATTAAAGTTGAAGACCCACAAACAGGACATCATACAATGAACATGGCATTGCCACTTGATGTGATTGAGCGAGTAGAAATTATTAAAGGAGCAGCTGCTCGTATTTTTGGTCAAAATGCATTTACTGGAGCTATTAATATTGTTACCAAAAAAGACGCAAGCAATGTAAATTCAGTTGGAGTTCAAGCAGGTTCTTTTGGTCAGAAAAATGCAGCAATTACCGTTGGTAAAAACCTTGATAATAGTTCGATTATTGTTCACGCATCTTTAAATTCTTCTGATGGTTATCGACATAATACAGATTTTAAAAATCAGAATTATTTTATAAAAAACACATTCAATAAAAACAATACACCAATTGATTTTATTGGATATTTTACCGAAAGAAATTTTGGTGCAAACGGATTTTACGCTTCGCCATCAGCAATTAATCAATACGAAGAAACACAATCTAGTTTGGTAGGTTTATCAACAACAATTAAAAACAATAAACTTACTTTAAAACCACGTTTTTATTGGAAACGGAATCAAGATATGTATTTGTATACTCGAAGCAATCCGGCAGGATATAGAAACTTACATATTTCTAATAAAATTGGCGCTGAGTTAAACGCATCGTACAATTCTTCAGCTGGTATTACAGGTTTTGGAATCGATGTTGCAAAAGTGTTTTTAACAAGTAATAATTTAGGTTCTAGAGATCGATTTATGGCAAATTTATTTTTAGAACATCGCTTTAAATTATTTAATGATAAAATGGATATTACGCCAGGCGTTGCCATTAATTATTTTTCAGATTTTAAGTTTCATGCTTTTCCAGGAGTTGATGTTGGTTATACTATTAGCGATAATTTTAAAGTGTATGCAAATGCTGGTTATACATACAGAATTCCGACGTACACAGATTTATTTTATAGCGATCCAACCACTTTAGGAAACGCGAATTTAAATCCAGAAGAAGCAATTTCTGAAGAATTAGGAATTAAATATACATCGTCAAAATTTGATTTTTCTACAGCCGTTTTTAACAGAGATTCTAATAATTTAATAGATTATGTAAAGGCAAATGCAAACGATAAATGGCAAGCAACAAACATTCAAGATTTAAACTCATTTGGAGTTGAATTTAACGGATCGTTTCGTTACAAAGTGAAAGATTTTACTCAAAACCTTTCTTTTGGTTATACGTATTTAGATGAAAACTTAGAAGCTGTAAGTGCAGCTTTTTCTAGATATTCTATCAACTCTTTAAAACATCATTTTACAACCACATTTAGATCTCAATTCTTTAAAAATGTAAGTCAAAGTGTTGTTTATAAATTCTCTGAGAGATCTACCGGAGAAAGTTATGGAATTGTAGATCTTATGCTTACTTTAAACCTAAATCGTTTTGATGTATCGCTTATTGGAAACAATATTTTTGATACTGTTTACACCGAAACTAATTTAGTGCCAATGCCAAAAGCAAACTTTTTAATTGATATAAATTATAAGTTTTAATAATCATTATTAGATAGATAATTTTTCTATTTTCAGAAATCAATATACGTATTACTACTTATTTTTAACAGTGTAATTAGTTATACCTTTACGCCAAATATTTGTTCCCCGATTATGAAATATTGTCCTAGCTGTAAATCACATTCTAGACATAGAATTCCGCGTTATAGTATATATAAGTATGTGCCTAATACAAAGAGTTATGAGTGTGCTAAATGTGGGCAGTATTATATATGGCTTTCATTTTTTAATATACCTTTAAAAATAAAAGCAAAAAAAAACTCTTGAGAAATCAAGAGTTTTTTTAATTTATATAAAAAGGTTTTATTTAAAAAGCCATCTATATACATCGTTTCCGTTTGCAAATAATAGCAACATTATTAATAATATAAATCCTACAATTTGTGCATATTCTAAAAATTTATCTCCAGGTTTTTTACCAGTTATCATTTCCCAAAGTGTAAACACAACGTGGCCACCATCTAAAGCCGGAATTGGTAATAAATTCATAAAACCTAACATAATTGATAAGAATGCTGTAATGTTCCAAAATGTTTGCCAGCTAAATTCTGACGGGAAAATACTTCCAATAGAAATAAATCCACCTAAACCTTTATAAGCTCCGGTATTTGGATTAAATATTTTCTTTAATTGTTTAACATAACCTGTTAATGTACTCCAAGACTTATTTAATCCGGCAGGAATTGCTTCTGCAAAAGTATATTGAATATTTTCTAAATCGTAATATCCTAATTTAGAAATATCTGAAACAGATAAATTTGCAAGTTGTACACCTAGAGCTCCTTCTGTAGTTGTTTTTACAGAAATATCTTTTGTTTCGTTTCCTCTTTTTACGGATATCGTAATTTCTTGATTTTTATAATTTTTAAGGATAGCTTCAGCTTCATCAAAATATGTAATTGGTGTACCGTTTATACCAACAACAATATCTTTTACTTTTAATTCTCCGTTTATATTTGGCGATTCTGCAGAAACTTTTCCAATCATAAAAGGATACCTTGGTAATAAAAAAGAACCTTCGTTTTTGCCTCTTTCTATTAATTTAGAAATAAAATCAATTGGAATTTCTTTTTCTAAAATATCACCATTTCTTTCGATAGTATAATTATTTCCGTTGATAAATTCTATTGGTAAATTGGCAAATTTTCTAATTTCATTTCCGTCAATAGTCAACACTTTATCACCAGTTTTTAAACCCAAAGAAGTTGCTAAAGAATCTTGTACCCAAACGCCTCCTTTTACATTTTTATTTGGTAAATAGTTTTCACCATAAGAGTACATTAACATAATGTAAATAAAAATACCAAGTACAAAATTTACGATTACTCCACCCAACATAATTATTAAACGTTGCCAAGCTGGTTTAGACCTAAATTCCCACGGTTGAGGCGGTAAAGCCATTTGTTCGGTGTCCATACTTTCATCAATCATTCCAGATATTTTTACATATCCACCAAGCGGAATCCAACCAATTCCGTAAACAGTATCGCCAACTTTCTTTTTAAGAATCGAAAATTTATAATCAAAAAACAAGTAGAATTTTTCTACTCTGGTTTTAAATAATTTTGCTGGTATAAAGTGCCCTAATTCATGTAAAACAATCAACAATGATAAACTTAATATGAATTGAGATGCTTTAATTAATATTTCCATGTAGTATTTTTTCTTTTTTTAATCGGACAAATGTACGTTTTTAATAAGAGTTGTAAAATAGCAAAAGAGTTCAATTGTTCTTTTTTAACAAAGATTTATTTCAAATTCTTATGTTTTACTTTATTTTAATAGGAATAAGGCGTAATTTTGTTACTTCAAAACAAGTCTAAAATGAGTTTTTTTTCAGTTAAAAAATCGCTTTCATTTCTAATTATTTTTGGAGTTTTCTCTTTAATTGCATTAACGGTTTTTTACAATTTATTAACTGTAGATAAAAGATTACCAGTTTATAGTCCTTCGGATGTAAATCCAAAATTGGTAGATGCTTCTGTAAAACACATTCAAAATAATCATACAATTTCAGATTTTAGCTTGACAAATCAAAACGGAGAAACCATTACCAACGCTACGTATAAAGACAAAATTTATATTGCCGATTTCTTTTTTACACGTTGCCAAACAATCTGTATTGCAATGGCGTATAATATGAGCGAATTACAAGAATATTATAAAAATGATGCCGATATTATGTTCTTGTCTCATTCTGTAACTCCGGTAATAGATAGCGTTTCTGTTTTAAAAGCTTATGCAATAAACAAAGGTGTTATTGATGGAAAATGGAATGTAACAACAGGTGCTAAAAAACACATTTACGAATTGGCAAGAAAAAGTTATTTTGCTGTGTTGGATGAAGGAAATGGAGATGAAAATGATTTTATACACACAGAACAGTTTGTTTTGGTTGATAAAGAAAGAAGAATCCGTGGATATTATGACGGAACAGAGAAAGAAGACATGCAAAAAATTATAGAAGATATTGCTTTATTAAAAGAAGAGTATAAACGTAAATAATAACTATTTTTTCTTCTTTAGAATCATTCTAAATTCCTATCTTTGTGGTCTTAAAACAAGGATTCTTGAACACAATAGCAACTTTAGTTAAAGGAGAAATCGGAATTATTTCTGAGGAATCGTTAGATGTTATTCCGCTTAAATTATTGGAAATGGGATGTTTACCTGGAGTTGAGGTAGAGTTATTACAAGTTGCTCCATTAAAAGATCCATTATATATCTGTGTAAACGGAAGTCATTTAGCAATCAGAAAAGAAATGGCTGCACAGATAAAAATCATTAAAAGCTAAATTATGGAGAACATTAAACCCATAAAAGTAGCTTTAATTGGTAATCCTAATACAGGAAAAACTTCCTTATTCAATCAACTTACTGGTTTAACACAAAAAGTTGGAAATTATCCTGGAGTAACAGTAGATAAAAAACTAGGAACGTGTAAATTATCTAACAATAGAACTGCAATAATTACAGATTTACCAGGAACGTATAGCATAAATCCAACGTCTGTAGACGAAAGTATTGTACTTACATCATTATTAAACACAACAGATAAAGATTTTCCAGATATTATTGTTGTGGTTGCAGATATCGAAAATTTAAAAAGAAATCTCTTTTTATTCTCTCAAGTAAAAGACTTAGAAATTCCAATTATTTTGGCAATTAACATGTCAGATCAAATGGATAGAAAAGGAATTTCATTGGATGTTGAAACCTTGCAAAAAGAGCTTCAAACAGAAGTTGTTTTAATTAGCGCAAGAAAAAATATTGGAATAGATAAAGTAAAAAAAGCCATAGAAAATTGCGCAGAAGTTTCTACAACGCATCCTTTATGTTCAATAAATCATAAAATTGATGGAGATTATTTTAAACAATTAAAAGCAGTAAGTCCAAACCACACTTTGTACGAATTATGGTTAATGATTACTCAAAATAATTTTCCAGATTCTATTACAGAAGAAGAAAAAACAAAGCTTTTAGAGTTTACACAAGATATTTCTAGAGTAAAAAGATATCAGCATAAAGAAACCATTCATCGATATAAACAAATCAATGAAATTTTAAAAAGAACGTACCTATTAGATCGTACAAAAGCCAAAGATTTAAGAGGAAGATTAGACAAAGTTTTTACGCATAAAATATTTGGTTATGTAATTTTCTTCGGAATTTTACTCTTGATTTTTCAATCAATTTTTGATTGGTCTACCGTTCCAATGGATTTTATTGACGCTCAGTTTGCAAATTTAAGTGAGTTTGTTACCAAGCAGATGAGTGCCGGAGTTTTAAGAGATTTAATTACAGACGGAATTATTCCTGGAATTGGCGGAGTCGTAATTTTTATTCCACAAATTGCTATTTTATTTTTATTTGTTGCCATTTTAGAAGAAACCGGTTATATGAGTCGTGTTGTTTTTTTGATGGATAAAATTATGCGTCGTTACGGAATGAGTGGTAAAAGTGTAATTCCGTTAATCTCTGGAACAGCATGTGCAATTCCGGCAGTTATGGCAACAAGAACAATTTCTGGATGGAAAGAGCGCTTAATTACAATTTTAGTAACTCCATTTACAACCTGTTCTGCAAGATTACCAGTGTATGCAATATTAATTTCGTTGGTAATTCCAGATAAGAAACTCTTTGGTTACTTTAGCTTACAAGGTTTTACTTTATTGAGTTTGTATATTTTAGGATTTGCAATTGCAATTATTTCAGCTTTTATGTTGCATAAAGTATTAAAAGTAAAAAGCACCTCTTTTTTTGTTGCAGAAATGCCAAATTATAAATTACCATCCATAAAAAATGTAGTTTTTGATGTAATCGAAAAAACAAAAGCATTTGTTTTTGGAGCAGGAAAAATAATTTTAGCAATTTCTATTGTGTTATGGTTTTTAGCATCAAACGGTCCAGATTCTTTTAACAACGTAGAGGAAAATATTACCAATAACATTGAGAATAGTAATTTATCGCCAGCAGAAATTCAGCATAAAATTTCTTCAGAGAAATTGAAAAATTCTTATATAGGAATTATGGGTAAAGCCATAGAACCTGCAATTAAACCACTTGGTTACGATTGGAAAATAGGAATTGCATTGATAAGTTCTTTTGCTGCAAGAGAAGTTTTTGTTGGAACTTTAGCAACCATTTATAGTGTTGAAAGCGACGACGAAAATAATAGTACAATAAAACAACGAATGCGAGCTGAGATAAATCCAGAAACTGGAGAAAAAAGATTCAATCTTGCAGTTGGTATGTCGTTATTAATTTTCTATGCATTTGCCATGCAATGTATGGGAACTTTGGCTGTTGTAAAAAGAGAAACAAAATCTTGGAAATGGCCAATGGCACAATTAATTGGTATGGGAATTTTAGCTTATGTAGCATCATTTATAACATTTACAATTTTTAGTTAATGCAACAAATCATCGTATATATAATTCTTGCCGCAGCCATTTATTTTTTAGCAAAAAAATTTATTTTTAAGTCTAAAAAAGAAGATGCTTCTTGTGGTTCTGGTTGCGGAAAATGCTAATAGCCAATTCATAAATTTTACGCTTAACAAAAAAGTAATTGATTGTTAATGTAAGAAAATGTATTTTTGGAGACATAGATACAAACTAATCAAAATATAATATCATGAAAAAAAATGTTTTAGTAATTGCATTATTTGCAATAGCAGTATTATTCTCAAACGAAACAACTGCGCAAAAATTTGATCCTTTAGATAAGAGTCCTATGGATGCAGCTGCATTTCCATCAGACTATAAAAACTCAAATAAAATAGTAAAAGTTGTATATAGCCGACCTCAATTAAATGGTAGAAATATCACAAAACTAGTTCCAGAAGGAAAAATGTGGAGAACAGGAGCAAATCAAGCAACTGAAATTACTTTTTATAAAGATGTAAAATTTGGAGGAAAATCTGTGAGTGCAGGTACATATTCTTTATTTACAATTCCTGGAGAAAAAGAATGGACCATTGTTTTAAGTTCAGCCAAAAATGTTTGGGGTGCTTATTTTTATAAAGAAACTGAAGATGTTGTTAGGGTTAAAGGAAAAGTAATGTCTAGTATGGCGCCTATAGAAGCTTTTTCTATGACATTTGATGATGACATGAATTTATACATGGGTTGGGGATATACCGTTGTTAAAGTAACTATTAAATAATATAAAGATGAAAAAAAATATTTTAGTAATTGCATTATTTACAATAGCAGTATTGTTTTCAAATGAAACTACAGCTCAGAAATTTCCTGGATTAGATAAAAGTCCAGCAGATATTGCAATTAAAAGAGAAAGTCGTAATGCTCCACCTACAGTGAAAGTAATATACAGTAGACCACAATTAAAGGGAAGAAGTCTTTCAAAATTAGCTCCGCAAGGAAAAGTTTGGAGACTAGGTGCTAACGAAGCAACAGAAATTATTTTTTATAAAGATGTAACTTTTGGAGGTAAATCAGTGAAAGCAGGAACATATTCAATGTTTGCTATTCCTGGAGAAACAGAGTGGACAATTATCATAAACAAAGATGTTAATGTTTGGGGTCATTTTTCTTATAAGGAAAGTCAAGATGTTGTGAGAGTAACAGGAAAAGTAACAAAGGGTTCTAAAACTGTAGAAGCATTAGCAATTACTTTTTCAAAAGGAGATATGCATATAGGATGGGGAAATACAGTAGTAACTGTTCCAGTAAAATAAGTAATTATCAAATAAATTTATAAAATCCGAAACATCGTTTTCGGATTTTTTTTATGCTTTTAATTTACATACTCTCAAGAAGTTAGTTTTTTTATTAAAAATAGTTCATTTTAAGAGTAACAAATTGGCATAACAATTGTCTTATGGGTAACAAATAAAAAATAAATTAAAATGATTAAAAAAGTATGGATTGCAATTTTCGCAGTCGGATTTGCAGCAACAATTAATGCGCAAGAAGGTTACATTAGGCACAAAAATTGGAATGAATGTTTCTTCTGTAAATGGCAATCAAGACAACCTTGATTCTAAAACAGGATTTGTTTTAGGTGTAACCGCAGAAATTCTTTTAACAGAAAAATTCTCTTTACAACCAGAACTGTTATATTCTCAACAAGGAGCAAAGTCGAGAGGAAATTTTATTTATGATTTAAATTACATCACTTTGCCCTTTATGGCCAAATATTATATCGCTGAAGGATTTTCTTTAGAAGCGGGCCCTCAATTTTCTTTTTTAGTAAAGGATGAATTAATTTCTGATAATAATAATGCAGCTACAGCAAATACAAACGCAGAAAACTTTGATTTAAATATTAATTTTGGTTTAGGATATAAATTAGAAAATGGTATTTTCTTTCAAACAAGATATAATTTAGGATTAATTGCAATTACCGAAACTCCAGATGTTAAAAATGGAGTTTTCCAAATGTCATTAGGGTATCAATTTTAAGATTATAAAAAAGAAACATTTTAAAGCCTTTTAATTTTTAATTAAGAGGCTTTTTGGTTTTTTTACTTATCAAATACACACCAAAAATCACTAAAAAACAACTTATAATTTTTATTGGATTTATATCTTGTGCATATTCAGTTTTACCAAAAGCATAGGCATACACACTTACCATTATAAAACTAATTGCAGGTTGTAAATACACATAACTTCCGTTTACAGAAGGCGACACATAATTTAATGCGTAAATATTAAAAAGATAGGCTAAAAATGTTGTTCCGATTACCACAAATGCAATTGTTGCATAGGTTTCTGCTGTAAATGCCGTAAAGTCTGTTTGTAAAATATCTGGCATTCCGAATGGCAACATAAATAAGAATCCAAATAAAAAGACCCAGCTAATAACGGTTAACGAATTGTATCTTTTCATTAAAGGTTTTACCAAAACCAAATACAAACCATAAGAACAGGCATTTAAAAAAATCAATAGATTTCCTATAAATGAACTGGTTCCTTCGGCTTTGTTTCCATACCAAACTAATAAAACAGCGCCAACTCCACCAATTGTAATTCCGATAATTTTATTGGGTGTGATTTTTTCTTTTAACAGAATTGCACTAAAAACCAATACAACAATCGGAATTGCGGTAATAATAATAGAAGCATCAATGGGTGATGTTAAATTTAATCCATGAAAAAACAATAATTGATTGGTAGCAACACCTAACAATCCACATAAAATTAAAAGTGGAAAATCTTTCTTATTTATTTTCTCTTTGATAAAAGATTTGATAACCCAAAATAAAATTCCGGCACCAACAATTCGTAAAAAAATAAAAGCAGATGGACCAATTTTATTGGGCATAATGCCTTTTGCAATAATATAATTTGCACCGTAAATAAGATTAGCACCTAATAAAGCCAGATGGGCTTTTGCAATATTGTTTTTCAAAATGGTAAAAATTTGCATTACAAATAACGAACATTTTTACCGATTTTATTTCACAAGTATTTTACTTTAATCTTTTAGTAATAAACTGTAACTTTGGCGCTTCTAAAAAGCAGAAAATCACATGCAATACAATCATATTGAGATAGAAAAGAAATGGCAAGAGTTTTGGGATAAAAACCAAACTTTTAAAGCCAGTAATGAATCAGAAAAACCTAAATATTATGTGTTAGATATGTTTCCGTATCCGTCTGGAGCGGGTTTGCATGTTGGGCATCCGTTAGGATATATTGCTAGTGATATTTATGCGCGTTACAAACGTCATAAAGGTTTTAATGTGTTGCATCCGCAAGGATATGATTCTTTTGGCTTGCCAGCAGAACAATATGCAATTCAAACTGGGCAACACCCAGCTAAAACTACAGAAGAAAACATAAAAACATACAGAAGACAATTAGATAGAATCGGTTTTTCGTTTGATTGGTCTCGTGAAGTGAGAACTTCAGATCCTGCATATTACAAATGGACTCAGTGGATTTTTATCCAATTGTTCAATTCTTGGTACAACAAAGATACCGACAAAGCAGAAGATGTTTCTACGTTGATTAAAATCTTTAAAAAAGACGGAAACGCAACAGTAAACGCAGTTTGTGATGAAGACATAAAACCATTTACTGCGGATGAATGGAAAGCTTTTACAAAAGCCGAACAAGAAGCAGTTTTATTACAATATCGATTGACATTTTTGTCGGATACAGAAGTAAACTGGTGTCCGGCTTTAGGAACAGTTTTAGCAAATGACGAAATTGTAAACGGAGTTTCAGAACGTGGAGGTCATCCTGTTGTCAGAAAAAAAATGACACAATGGTCGATGCGAATTTCTGCATACGCACAACGTTTATTAGACGGATTAGAAACTATAGATTGGCCACAACCCTTAAAAGATTCTCAAACTAATTGGATTGGAAAATCAGTTGGAGCATTAGTAAACTTTGAAATCCTATCCCCAGCCCTTTCCGAAGGAAAGGGAGCGCATGCTGACTCTAAAAAAACACCAGGTTATATGACTGGCGGAAATAACTCTTACTTATTGCTTGAAAAAGCGAAAGAAATGAGGGCAAATCCAACTCCTGCAGAAGCTATTTTGTGGAAATCTTTAAAAGGAAAAAAATTAAAAACTAAATTTAGACAGCAACATTTAATTAATGATTTTATTGTTGATTTTGTGTGTCTGTCAAAGAAGTTAATTATTGAAGTTGATGGAAAAATACATGACTATCAATTAGAAAAAGATGAAGCTAGAACTTTAGAATTAGAACAAAAATCTGGTTTTAAAGTGATCAGATTTAAAAATGAAGAAGTAATTGGTAATATTGATGCTGTTTTATCTAAAATAGATTCAGAATTAAGTAATCAAGCATTTCTACTTTCAAAACTTGAACAAAATAGTTCAAAAGAAACGGAATCAACCTCTCTTTCCTCTGGAAAGGGACAGAGGGATAGGATTAGCGTTTTCACAACACGTCCAGATACAATTTTCGGAGTAAGTTTTATGACATTAGCTCCAGAACACGAATTGGTTTCTAAAATTACAACGGATGCTCAAAAAGCAGAAGTTGAAGCCTATGTTAAAGCAACTGCAAAACGTTCTGAACGCGATAGAATGGCAGATGTAAAAACCATTTCTGGTGCTTTTACTGGCGCATATGCAATTCATCCGTTTACGGGAAAACAAATTCCGATTTGGATTGGAGATTACGTCTTAGCAAACTACGGAACAGGAGCAGTTATGGCAGTTCCTTGTGGAGATCAACGTGATTATGATTTTGCAAAACATTTTGAAGCAGAAGGCTTAACTATTCCGAATATTTTTGAAAACGTAGACATTTCTGAAGCTGCGCATGTAGATAAAGAGGGAACTGTAATTGCAAATTCTGATTTCTTAAATGGCTTATCGTACAAAAAAGCGATGAAATTAGCCATTTACGAACTAGAAAAACGTGGATTTGGCGAAGGAAAAATAAACTACCGTTTGCGTGATGCTGTGTTTAGCAGACAACGGTATTGGGGAGAACCTTTTCCAGTATATTATAAAGACGGAATGCCGCAAATGATTGACGAGAAATACTTGCCAATTGTATTGCCAGAAGTAGAAAAGTATTTGCCAACTGAAGACGGAAAACCGCCTTTAGGAAACGCAACAGAATGGGCTTGGGATTCTCGTGCTAAGAAAGTTGTAAGCAACGAAAAGTTGAAAAACAAAACAGTATATCCTTTAGAATTAAACACCATGCCAGGTTGGGCAGGAAGTTCTTGGTATTTTAACCGTTATATGGATTCGCAAAATTCTGAGGAATTTGCAAGCAAAGAATCGTTGGAGTATTGGAAAGAAGTTGATTTATATATTGGCGGTTCTGAACATGCAACCGGACATTTATTGTACGCGCGTTTTTGGCAAAAATTCTTGTTTGATAAAGGCATTGTTCCGGTAGATGAGTTTGCAAAAAAACTAATCAACCAAGGAATGATTTTGGGGACGAGTGCTTTTGTAAGAAAAATGGAGATAATGTATCAAAACTTAAATAAAGAATTAGATCATGAAATAATTTCTAAATATATTTCTAAGTACCCAATATTTATTTCTAATGGATTATGGGAAGGTTTTAAATTTTCAAATAAATTCTCAGATGAAATATTGGAAATAATTAAAGAGAAAGAAAAATCGTATAGTGAAAAGCTGAATAAAGATTTAGGAGTTAAAGGAATTAGTGTTAAAATTTCATATCCAGAAATAAGTTTACATGCTGACGTTTCTTTAGTGAACGCTTCAGATGAATTAGATGTTGAAGGGTTTAAAAATCATCCTTTAAATGCAGATTATAAAGATGCAGAATTCATTTTAGAAGATGGGGTTTATAAAGTTGGCCGCGAAATCGAAAAAATGTCAAAATCGAAATACAATGTTGTAAATCCAGATGCTATTTGTGAAGAATATGGCGCAGATAGTTTGCGTTTGTTCGAAATGTTTTTAGGTCCGTTAGAACAAGCAAAACCTTGGAAAACTTCTGGTATTTCTGGAGTTTCATCGTTCTTAAAAAAATTATGGAAACTGTATTTTAACGGAGAAACCTTTGAGGTTTCTGACGCAGCACCAACACCAGAGGAATTAAAAGTATTGCATAAAACCATTAAAAAAGTAGAAGAAGATATTGAGAATTTTTCTTTCAATACGTCGGTTTCTACCTTTATGATTGCAGTAAACGAGTTAACAGCGTTAAAATGTAACAAGCGTGCCATTTTAGAACCCTTGGCAATTTTAGTATCTCCTTATGCACCGCATATTGCAGAAGAAATATGGAGTTTGTTAGGAAATAAAGAATCTATTGCAATGGCCAATTTTCCTGTTTTTGATGCAAAATATTTGGTAGAAAGTGTGAAGAATTATCCGGTTTCGTTTAACGGAAAAATGCGTTTTACACTAGAACTTCCTTTAGATTTATCAAAAGAAGAAATTGAAAAAATAGTAATGGCACACGAAAAAACAATCGCGCAACTCGCAGGGCGAGAGCCAAAAAAGGTGATTATTGTTCCGGGTAAAATCATAAACATCGTCGGCTAGCACACGTAGTTTGCTTTTGGCATTTAGTTTGTTTGTGGAGAAAAAAAATGAAAGTCATTACGCTATTTGTAATGGCTTTTTTATTTTGAGTATCTTGTACACTTAAAAAATATCTAAAATGAAAATGAAATTGCTTTTATTTATTGGCGTTTTCGGAATGCTTTTTGTAAGTTGTTCTCAAGAAAAATCAATCAAAGAATATATGGTAGATTCTTGGGAAACATCTTATTTAAAAATTGAGATGAGTACATTTCAGAAATCAGATTCTACATTTGTTTTCGAAGATGATTTTAAAAATAATCCACCGAGAAGAGCACAATCTAAATATAATAAAGATGGTACTTTTTCTGCTTGGTATATCAACCCAGAAGGAGAAAAAAAAGAAGAATCAACGGGAAAATGGAAAGTAAAAAAAGATTCTTTATATATTGAGTATTTTTATGGCGGTAGAGACGTAAAGGTTTCTTATCACATTAAAAAAACAGCAGAAGGATTTATAGGAAAAAGTAAATTTGATTGGGATAACGATGGTTCTTTTGATGATTTTTTAACAATGAAAACTAAACGTATTCAAGCTCTAAAATAGTGTCTATTTTTAAAAACATATCCTTACGAATTCGTATTTTCTTAGCGATGATTTTATTGGTGTTATTGGCATCAATTTTAATTGCTGGGGTTACTATTTATCAATACAACGAACAAACCATAGATTATAATATTTCTCGTTTTGGTAGAAAAGAACAGTCTGTTTTATCGAGCATAGATTTTGAACTTAAAAGAGAAACAAGAGAACCGCTTACTACAGAAAATTTAACTAAAATTTTTCAACATAGAATTTACGAAATTTCAACAACGCACAAATTAAACATTTCTATTTTTGATTTAGAAGGAAACTTACTTATTACATCAAATACTATAAATTCTTTCGACACAACAAAGGAAGAACAAGCATTATCTGGGCAGATTTTAGAAGATTTAGAAACACTTCCGTCGCACAGAGTTTTTAGTAATGTGGTTGTTAATAGTATTAGCAACGAAACTTCTTATACTTACATCACCGATTTAAAATTTAAGAGGATTGGCGTTCTAGAATTAAAGTTTTCTCAAGATAATTATGAAGAAGAAAAGGAGTTGAGAGAGTTTATGATGCGATTGGCATACGTATATTTATTTATGTTTGTAATAGCCATTGCATTGGCTTATTTCTTATCGAGTTATATTACAAGGTCTATCAAAACAATTTCTGACAAGATTCATAAAACCAAATTAAATAAACGAAACGAAAAGATAGAATTTAGTTCTGGAGGATCAGAAATTAGCACGTTGGTTAATGCGTACAATAGAATGATTGACGAGCTGCAAGAAAGTGCATCAAAATTAGCACAAAGTGAACGAGAACAAGCTTGGCGAGAAATGGCAAAACAAGTTGCTCACGAAATTAAAAATCCGTTAACTCCAATGCGATTATCGGTACAAAGTTTTGAACGAAAATTTGATCCAGCAGATCCAAATATCAAAGAAAAATTAACTGAATTTAGTCAAACTTTAATTCAGCAAATAGATGTAATGAGCTCAATTGCATCAGCATTTTCTGATTTTGCTAAAATGCCAATACAAAATAAAGAAGAAATTAATGTAATTGAAGTTGTAAAACATGCATTAGACATTTTTAATGAAGACTATATTTCATACTCTTTTACAGATGATTCTTTGATTGCAAATCTTGATAAATCACAATTAATTAGAGTGGTTACCAACCTAATTACAAACGCAAGTCAAGCAGTAGAGCAAACAGAAAATCCAAAAATTGAGGTTCATGTTTCATCAGAAAATAATACCATAAAAATTGCTGTGACGGATAATGGAAAAGGAATTGATGATGCAGTAAAAGAACTCATATTTGAACCAAAATTTACAACTAAATCTAGCGGAATGGGATTAGGTTTAGCAATTATAAAAAAGATTATTGAAGCCAATAACGGAACCATAAATTTTGTTTCTACAAAAGAAAAAGGAACAACATTTACCGTAACGCTTCCAAAAAATTAAAAATATGCAGTACAAAAACTTACTAATTACTATTGAAAATGGTTGTGCAATTATTACGATTAATCGACCAAAAAAATTAAACGCATTAAACATAGAAACCATAGAAGAATTACATGAAGCTTTTAACGAGTTGGATGTAAACAATGCTGTAAAAACAATTGTTGTTACCGGAAGTGGAGAAAAAGCTTTTGTGGCTGGAGCAGATATTTCTGAGTTTGCTCATTTTTCTGTTGAAGAAGGCGAAGATTTAGCTAGAAACGGACAAGAAATTTTGTTTGATTTTGTTGAGAATTTATCAACCCCAGTTATTGCAGCGGTAAACGGTTTTGCTCTTGGTGGCGGATTAGAATTAGCAATGGCAAGTCATTTTAGAATTGCTTCAGACAACGCAAAAATGGGATTACCAGAAGTTTCTTTGGGCGTAATTCCTGGTTATGGAGGCACACAACGTTTGGCGCAATTAGTTGGTAAAGGAAGAGCCATGGAAATGGTAATGACTGCCGGAATGATTTCTGCTGAAGAAGCAAATAACTTCGGATTGGTAAACCATGTTACAACACAAGAAGAATTGTTGCCTTTAGCAATGAAGTTAGCTAATAAAATATCAAGAAATTCTACTGTTGCCATTAGCTCAGCAATCAAAGCAATAAATGATAATTATAAAGATGGTGTAAACGGATTTGAAACAGAAATTACTGAATTCGGAAATTGTTTTGGAACCGAAGATTTTAAAGAAGGAACAACGGCGTTTTTAGAAAAAAGAAGAGCAGATTTTCCAGGAAAATAAAAAAATGTTGTCATTGCGAGGAAGAATGACGAAGCAATCTTTTTATAATGATGAGATTGCTTCGAGCCTAGCAATAACAAAGCAATCTTGAATCTTGAATCTTATTTTAGACCATTCCATTCTGCATAAAATTGCTCTAAAAACTGCTCCATATATAAATGCCTATCAGCAGCGATTCGTCGTCCTGTAGAAGTATTCATTTTATCTTTTAATAGCAACAATTTTTCATAAAAATGATTGATTGTTGGCGCATCCGATTTTTTATATTCTTCTTTAGACATTTCTAAATTCGGAGCAATTGCTGGATTGTATAATGCTCTATTTTTAAATCCGCCATAATTAAAACAACGTGCAATTCCGATAGCGCCAATGGCGTCTAATCTGTCTGCATCTTGAATTACATCTAATTCTGGCGAGGTAAACTTTTCTCCTTTTTCTAAACTAGATTTAAAAGAAATAAAATTGATAATATTTTCGATGTGTAAAATTACAGCTTCATCAACTTGTTGATTTTCTAAAAACTCTCTTGCTATTTTTGGACCAATAGCTTCATCGCCATCGTAAAATTTTGCATCGGCAATATCGTGTAACAAAGCACCAAGAGCAACTATAAATTCATCAACATTTTCATCTTTAGCAATCAACAAAACATTTTTATAAACACGTTCTATATGAAACCAATCGTGTCCACCTTCAGCGCCTTTCAATGTTTCTTTTACAAAAGCAATGGTGTTTTTTATAATTTGTGGTTTGTTCATCGGATAAAAATAAAAAAAAACCACGTTAATCAACGTGGTTTTTATCTAATAATCTTTTTATCAAAAAGTCTATCAATCTAAATTAGATTAACAAAACTCGTCGTAAGCTTGTGCTAAATTTTGTGCAATTGCTTGAGCAGATCTTCCTTCAATATGATGACGCTCTAACATGTGCACTAAATTACCATCTTTAAACAATGCAATTGCTGGTGAAGATGGAGGAAAAGGAATCATATATTCTCTTGCTTTTTGCGTAGATTCTTTTTCTACACCTGCAAAAACAGTAGTTAAGTTTGTTGGCTTTTTATCTGCTCCTAAAGAAGCAATTGCTCCAGGTCTTGCTGTTCCGGCAGCACAACCACAAACTGAGTTTACCATTACTAAAGTGGTTCCTTCTTTTGCTAAAGCAGTATCAACATCTTCGGCAGTATATAAAGCTTCAAAACCAGCGTTTACTAATTCGTCGCGCATTGGTTTTACTAATTCTTCTGGGTACATAATCTATAAATTTTAAGGTACAAAGATACAGATAAAAATCAGGAAACAAAACAAACAGAAACTAACAAATTGTTAACTTTTATAGAAAGCAATTATATGTATCTTTGAAGCTTTTTAAAACGATAATTGAATGGGGAATTTTACCAAATGGTTAGGAGCAGGATTAGGATTTACGTTGGGCGGACCGATTGGAAGTATTATTGGGTTTGCAGTTGGAAGCTTTGTTGATGGATTTTCTAAAGATGATATTTTAAAAGAATTTCAAGAAAGTAATTCTGGAAGAACTTCTGGAAATACACAATCTGGAGATTTTGAAATTAGTTTACTAATTTTAGCTTCTGTTGTTATAAAAGCAGATAAGAAAGTAGATCAACGCGAGTTAGATTTTGTAAGAACTCAGTTTGTAGGAATGTACGGAAAAGAACGCGCAAACCGTGCATTTAAATTATTTAAAGGAATTATTAAGAAAGATGTTTCTGCACATCAAGTTTGTGTACAAATACGTCAGAATATGCCGCATGCTTCAAGATTGCAATTGATTCATTTTTTATTCGGAATTGCAAAAGCAGATCAATTTGTAACAGGTTCTGAAGTAGAGGAAATCAAAAAAATTGCTGGGTATTTAAACATCAATCAGTACGATTATGAATCTATCAAAGCAATGTTTTATGATGAATCTGATAGCGCATATAAAATATTAGAAATCACAAAAGAATCTTCGGATGATGAGCTTAAAAAAGCCTATCGAAAAATGGCAAAAAAATATCATCCAGATAAATTGCAAGATTTAGGACTAGAACATATCAAAGGCGCAGAAGAAAAGTTTTTACAGATACAGAATGCCTATGAGAAGATTAAAAAAGAACGCGGAATTATTTAATCCATGTGCTTTCATATATATAAAAAAATATACAACTCTTCTACACTTTACAAGTGTAAATACTAGAACTTTACAAATATGAATACTAAAAATGTTTATGATGTTATTGTAATAGGAGGTGGTCCTGCCGGTGGACAAGCTTCTAGAAACCTTGCAAAAAAAGGTCATAATGTTTTGTTAGTTGAACGTAGCCAAGATTTCAGTCAAAATGATTTTTCTAGTGCAGGGATGACTTTCGAGCCTCTTAAAGAATTTGACCTTCCCGACTCTATTATTGGTGCGTATTGGAGTGATATTATTATCCAATGCTCCAAAGAAAAATATCATTGGAAAGGAGAGTCGGCTAAAGGAGTTGTCTTAAGTTTTAAAAAATTACGTCAGTTTTTAGCAGATGATTGTGTTGCTCATGGAGGAACCGTATTGATGGGACATCGCTACCTTAAAAAGGAAGTGATTAAAGATGTTGTTTATGTTGAACTCTTAAATACTGAAACTTCAGAAATTGTGAAAGCAGAAGCGAAGATAGTTGTAGATGCAACTGGGCCTTTAAGAAAAGTTATGTATGATGAGAAAGAAGAACAACCTCAAATGGTTCTTGGTAGCGGAACAGAATACTTAATTGAGGTTGAGCAAGAAGTATATGACGAGTACAAAAACAAGCTTGTTTTCTTTTTAGGGCATAAATGGGCAATCAAAGGATATTCATGGATTTTTCCTATGGAAAATCGGATTCTAAAAGTGGGAGCAGGAAAGACACATATAAAGTCAAAAGATCAAGAAAAAACAAATAAAACCACTAAAAAAATCACAGAAAAAATTATTGCTGAATATATAAAAACTAAGAATTTCAAAATACTTGATAAACATGGCGGAATATTAAGGTATAGTGCTGGATTGAAAGATAAGTTTTATCATAATAAAGTTATTGCAGTCGGAGATTCAGTTTCTGCAATTAATCCTCGAGGAGGTGAAGGAATTAGGTACGCAATGCAAACAGCAGATTTAGCATGTCAATATATTGATGAGTATTTAACAAAAGGAAGTACAGATTTTTCTAAGT
Source organism: Polaribacter uvawellassae (assembly GCF_039748955.1). NCBI lineage: Bacteria > Pseudomonadati > Bacteroidota > Flavobacteriia > Flavobacteriales > Flavobacteriaceae > Polaribacter > Polaribacter uvawellassae. Next base: position 520,339 of record NZ_JBDIZN010000001.1, read on the forward strand.
ATCGTAGAAAATGGAGAAGGAAAAAGCTTTTAAAATGGAGACTTAGTGAATTTTCTGGAAGAAGAATGTATAGCAGGTATACAGATTATCAAATTGAGAATAGGGTTAAATATTTTCATCAAAAGTTTAGTATTAACGATTTGATTCAGAGTTTATTTAATTTCAAATACAACAAGGTTTTTGGTAGAGTATTTCAAATAATCGCCTTAAAGTTTAGCTCTTTTATAAAAGGGGAAAAGTTTTAGCTTTCATTTTTTACAAACATAAACACTAAACATCTTCTAAAAGATGTTTTTTTATACAATAGACTCTCAAAATCCAAGAAAATCCTTAATTTCGCACTTCCAATAAAGAGCACAAAATAATGAGCGCAAAATTTGCTGAATATAAAGGACTTGACTTACCAAAAGTTGCAGACGAAATCTTACAATCTTGGGAAGAAAATAACATTTTCGAAAAGAGTATCACTTCACGTGAAGGAAACGAACCATTTGTGTTTTTTGAAGGGCCACCTTCGGCAAACGGTTTGCCAGGAGTTCATCATGTTTTAGCGCGTGCTATAAAAGATATTTTTCCGCGCTATAAAACCATGAAAGGTTTTCAAGTTAAGCGTAAAGCTGGTTGGGATACGCATGGTTTACCGGTAGAATTAGGCGTAGAAAAAGAATTGGGAATTACCAAAGAAGATATTGGAACCAAAATTACTGTTGAAGAATACAACGAATCGTGTAAAAAAGCAGTAATGCGTTATACGGATATTTGGAATGACATGACCAAAAAGGTTGGTTATTGGGTAGATATGGAAGATCCATATATAACCTATAAATCAAAATACATGGAATCTGTTTGGTGGTTGTTAAAGCAAATTTACAGCAAAAAATTGATGTACAAAGGCTATACAATTCAGCCGTATTCTCCAAAAGCAGGAACAGGATTAAGTTCTCACGAATTAAATCAACCCGGAACCTATCAAGATGTTACAGATACAACAGTTGTAGCGCAATTTAAAACGATAAAAAACACATTGCCAGGATTTTTACAAGTGGATGGCGATGTACACTTTTTAGCTTGGACAACAACTCCTTGGACCTTGCCGAGTAATACAGCTTTAACAGTTGGATCAAAGATTGATTATGTGTTAGTTGATACTTTTAATCAATATACATTTGAGCCAACAAAAGTTGTGTTGGCAAAAAATTTAGTAGGAAAACAATTTAGCGGAAAATTTAAAGCTGCTGAAAGTGTTGAAGAGTTAAACAATTATAAAGAAGGTGATAAGAAAATTCCATATTTAGTTTTAAACGAATTCAAAGGAAAAGATTTAGTCGGAATTAAATACGAGCAACTATTAAAATATGCGTTGCCATACGAAAATCCAGAAAACGCTTTTAGAGTAATTTCAGGAGATTTTGTGACTACAGAAGACGGAACAGGAATTGTACATACAGCACCAACTTTTGGAGCAGATGATGCATTGGTTGCAAAACAAGCAACTCCAGAAATTCCGCCTTTATTAGTTTTAGACGATAACGAGAATCCGGTTCCGTTAGTAGATTTACAAGGAAAATTTAGACCAGAATTGAGTGAGTTTGCTGGTAAATATGTAAAAAACGAATATTACAATGATGGCGAAGCTCCAGAGAAATCTGTTGATGTAGAATTGGCTATCAAATTAAAAACAGAAAACAAAGCCTTTAAGGTTGAAAAATATGTGCACAGTTATCCAAATTGTTGGAGAACAGACAAACCTATTTTATATTATCCGTTAGATTCTTGGTTTATCAAGGTAACAGATGTAAAAGAAAGAATGCACGAATTGAACGAAACAATTAACTGGAAACCAGAAGCAACTGGAACCGGTCGTTTTGGAAATTGGTTAAAAAATGCCAATGATTGGAACTTATCTCGATCTCGTTTTTGGGGAATTCCTTTGCCAATTTGGAGAACAGAAGATGGTAAAGAAGAAATTATTATCGGTTCTGTTGAGGAATTGAAATCAGAAATGAAACGTGCTGTTGATGCAGGTGTGATGTCTGAGGATATTTTTGCCGAGTTTGAAGTTGGAAATATGTCTGAAGAAAATTATGATAAAATCGATTTACATAAAAATGTAGTTGATAAAATCACCTTAGTTTCTACTTCAGGAAAACCAATGAAACGCGAAAGTGATTTAATTGATGTTTGGTTCGATTCAGGTTCTATGCCGTATGCACAATGGCATTATCCGTTTGAAAACAAAGAATTAATAGACAATAAAGAGTTTTATCCAGCAGATTTTATTGCAGAAGGCGTAGATCAAACAAGAGGTTGGTTTTACACATTACATGCAATCGGAACGATGGTTTTTGATTCTGTTGCGTATAAAAATGTAGTTTCTAACGGTTTAGTTTTGGATAAAAACGGACAAAAAATGTCTAAACGTTTAGGAAATGCAACAGATCCTTTTAAAACTTTAGAAACTTACGGAGCAGACGCAACGCGTTGGTATATGATTAGCAATGCAAATCCGTGGGATAATTTAAAATTTGATTTAGAAGGAATTGCAGAGGTGCGTCGTAAGTTCTTCGGAACATTATACAACACGTATTCGTTTTTTACTTTGTATGCAAATATTGATAATTTCACGTATTCAGAAGCAGATGTTCCGTTAAACGAACGACCAGAAATAGATCGTTGGATATTATCAGAATTACATTCACTTACAAAAAGAGTAGATGTATTTTATGCAGAGTACGAACCAACAAAAGCAACCAGAGCAATTTCTGATTTTGTGCAAGAATACCTAAGTAATTGGTATGTAAGATTGTGTAGAAGACGTTTTTGGAAAGGCGAATACGAACAAGATAAAATTTCTGCATATCAAACTTTGTACACGTGTATGTTAACTGTCGCAAAATTAAGTGCGCCAGTTGCTCCATTTTTTATGGACAGATTGTACACAGATTTAATATATACAACCAAAAAAGAGAATTTTGAATCGGTACATTTAGCAGAATTTCCAACTTTTGATGCATCATTTATTGACGCTTCTTTAGAACGAAAAATGGAAAATGCACAAACCATTTCATCTTTAGTGTTGTCATTAAGAGCAAAAGAAAAGATTAAAGTGCGTCAGCCATTGCAAAAAATTATGATTCCGGTGTTAGATGCACAACAAAAGAAGGAGATTTTAGCAGTTTCTGATTTGATAAAACACGAAGTAAACGTAAAGGAAATAGAGTTGTTAGATGATGCTTCAGGTATTTTGGTGAAGCAAATTAAACCAAATTTTAAAACATTGGGGCCAAAGTTTGGACGCGATATGAAATTGATTTCTAATGCAATTCAAAACTTTAGTCAAGAAGATATTATCAACATCGAAAAAGATGGAGAACTTTCTATAAAAATTGACGAAAAATTGATACATTTGGAAATCTCAGATGTAGAAATTTCATCTAAAGATATAGAAGGTTGGTTAGTTGCAAATGCACACGGATTAACTGTTGCTTTAGACGTTACAATTTCTGAGGATTTACGCAAAGAAGGAATTGCCAGAGAATTGGTAAATAGAATTCAGAATTTACGTAAAGATTCTGGTTTTGAAGTTACAGATAAGATACAACTTACAGTATTGAATTATCAAAATTTACAAGAATCGGTATTAGAAAATAAAGCGTATATTATGAGTGAAACATTAACTCAAGAAATGGTTTTTGTGGATTCATTAAACGATGGTATAGAAATTGAATTCGACAACATCAAAAGTAGAATATTAATTAATAAAATGTAAGAGTTATGTCAGACAAGATCGTTAGATATTCGGATGAAGACTTACAAGAGTTTAAACAAATTATTAACAAGAAGATTGCTAGAGCTAAAGAAGATTTAGCTTTGTTAGAAAGTTCATATAAAAATAATGCAGATAACGGAACAGATGATACTTCTCCGTCGTTTAAATCTTTTGATGAAGGCTCAGACACTATGTCTAAAGAAGCAAATGTACAGTTAGCAATTCGACAAGAAAAATTTATTAGAGACTTAAGTAATGCGTTACAACGTATAGAAAATAAAACATACGGAGTTTGTAGAGTAACTGGTAAATTAATTCAGAAAGAACGCTTAAAGTTGGTTCCGCATGCTACACTTAGCATAGAAGCTAAAAGAAAACAATAACAAAAAAAGCTTCCAATTTTGGAAGCTTTTTTTAAGTATAATTTTTTATCCATGTCCAAAAAGAACATTGCAATTATTACTGTTTTTGTAGCATTACTTATAGATCAAGTAAGTAAAATTTATATAAAAACAAATTTCGAAATTCAAGAAAGTGTTCGTGTTTTCGATTGGTTTAGAATTCATTTCACCGAAAATAATGGTATGGCTTGGGGTTTTGAATTTGGAGGAAAAGCTGGTAAATTATTCTTAACATTATTTAGAGTAGTAGCTGTAATCGGAATTATTTATTGGTTAAGAAATACCATTAAAAGAAATGCCCCAACTGTAGTTGTTTTAGCAATTGCTTTAGTGCTTTCGGGTGCATTTGGTAATATTATAGATTCTGTTTTTTATGGAGTAATATTTGATGCTCCGGCACATGGTGTTGCAACTCTTTTTGCAGAAAACCCATACGGAGAATTATTCCACGGAAGAGTAGTTGATATGTTATATTTTCCTATTTACGTTGGTGAAAATTTCACATTTTTTAATGCAATTTTTAACGGTGCAGATTCTTTTATTACAATTGGTGTAATCTTATTATTTATTTTTAACAAGCAAGCTTTTCCACCAGAAAAAGAGAAAGAAGAAAAAACTAAACCAGCTACTAAATAATAGAATCATCTTTTTATTTTCATAAAACGAACTGCTTTTATACGCTATAAAAAACGTATTTTCGTAGTATGTCTAATGCTTTAGAAATTCAAATAAAATCGTTGCCAAACTCTCCTGGTGTGTATCAATATTTTGATATAAATGATGTTATTATTTATGTTGGTAAAGCAAAAAATCTAAAAAAAAGAGTAGCTTCTTATTTTACTAAAAATCACGAAAATGGTAAAACCAGAGTTTTAGTAAAGAAAATTGTAAGCATAAAACACATTGTTGTAGATACAGAAACAGATGCGTTGTTATTAGAAAACAACCTGATAAAAAAGTATCAACCAAAATACAATGTGATGCTAAAAGATGATAAAACTTATCCCTGGATTTGCATTAAAAAAGAACGTTTTCCAAGAATTTTTTTAACTCGAAATGTTGTTAAAGATGGTTCAGAATATTTTGGTCCATATACATCTGTTAGAACAGCAAAAGCACTATTAGATTTAATAAAAGAGCTCTATACTTTAAGAACTTGCAAGTACGATTTAAGTAAAGAAAAAGTTGCAGCAAAAAAATATAAAGTTTGTTTAGAATATCATTTAGGAAACTGTAAAGCGCCTTGTGAAAACTTACAAACAGAAGAAAATTATCAATTAGATATTTCTGCAATTAGAAATATAATCAAAGGAAATTTTAAAGAATCTTTAGAAAAATTTTCTGAATTGATGCAAGATTTTGCCGCTAAAATGGAGTTTGAAGAAGCGCAAAAAATAAAAGTAAAACTAGAGCAATTATCTAATTATCAAGCAAAATCTACTGTTGTAAATCCGTCTATTAATAATGTAGATGTGTTTTCTGTTATTTCTGATGAAAGCTTTGGATATGTTAACTTTTTTAAAATTGCAAACGGCTCAATTATTCAATCTCATACATCAGAAATCAAGAAAAAATTAGACGAAACAGACAAAACATTATTAGAATTATCAATCGTAGAAATTCGTCAACGATTTAATTCGCAATCCAAAGAAATTTACGTTCCGTTTGCTGTTGATGTTGGTGATGATATAAAAGTAACGATTCCGAAAACTGGTGATAAAAAACGTATTGTAGAATTATCAATTAGAAATGCACGCTATTTTAGACAAGACAGATTTAAGCAATTAAAAATTGTTGATCCAGACAGACATGCAAATAGAATTATGTCTCAAATGAAAACAGATTTACGCTTAAAAGAAGAGCCAAGACATATTGAATGTTTCGATAATTCTAATATACAAGGAACGCATCCAGTTGCTGCTTGTGTTGTTTTTAGAAATGGAAAACCAAGTAAAAAAGAATATAGACATTACAATATAAAAACCGTTGTTGGACCAGATGATTTTGCGTCGATGGAAGAAGTGGTTTTTAGACGCTATAAAAGATTGTTAGCAGAGAACGAATCGTTACCTCAGCTGATAATTATTGACGGAGGAAAAGGGCAATTGTCATCAGCTTTAAAAAGTTTAGATATTTTAGGATTAAGAGGTAAAATTGCCATAATTGGTATTGCAAAAAGATTAGAAGAAATTTATTATCCAGGAGATGCTGTACCGTTGTATTTAGATAAAAAATCGGAGAGTTTAAAAATAATTCAGTTCTTAAGAAACGAAGCACATCGATTTGGAATTACGCTTCACAGAAATAAAAGAAGTAAAAGTGCAATTCAATCAGAATTAGAACAAATTCCAAGTGTCGGAAAGCAAACAATTACAACTTTATTGCGTAAATTTAAATCGGCAAAAAGAGTAAAAAGTGCAACTTTAGATGAGTTAGAATTAGAAGTTGGGCGCTCAAGAGCAAAAATTGTATTCGAATACTTTAATAATAAATCAGAATGAAAAAGTTGTTTTTTATATTTTTAATGACATCTATGGTTGTTTTTTCGCAAAAAAAGCAACCAAAAATAGGTTTGGTTTTAAGTGGTGGTGGCGCTAAAGGGTTTGCACATGTTGGTGTTTTAAAAGAGATAGAAAAAGCTGGAATTCAAATAGATTATATTGGCGGAACAAGTATGGGCGCAATTGTTGGTGGCTTGTACGCTGCGGGTTACAGCGCAAGTCAAATTGAAAAAATTGTAATTGACACCAACTTTTATAGTTTAATTAGAGACCGAAATACAAGATATGCAACACCTTTTTTTGAAAAAGAACACGGAGAAAAATATTCGCTTGTTTTACCAATAAATAAAGGCAGAATTGGATTGCCTCAAGGAGTTTCTAAAGGTCAAAATATATTAAGTTTTTTAACACAGTTATTATCTCCAGTAGATTCTATTTCAGATTTTTCTAAATTACCAATTCCGTTTTTTTGTATTGCTACAGATGTTGAAACCGGAAACCAAGTAAAAATAACAAGTGGTTCTTTGCCTTTGGCATTAAGAGCAAGTGGCTCGTTTCCTACATTATTAGACCCGATAGAAATTGATAATAAATTATTAATTGATGGTGGTGTTGCAAACAATTTTCCGATTGATGAAATGAGAAAAACAGGTGTCGATATTATTATTGGTGTTGATGTACAATCTAAATTATTTAACAAAGAAAATATTAAATCTGCATTAGATGTTTTAAATCAGATTTCTAGTTATCAGATGTATAAAAGAAATCCTGCTCAGATTGCTAATACAGATGTATATATTCATCCAGATATTTTTGAATATAGCGTTGTTTCTTTTGATAAATCAAAGGAAATTTTAGCAAAAGGAACTAAAATTGCCAAAGAATTTACAAAAACGTTTGATAGCATTGCAAAGCTTCAAACAAATAAAAGAAAACCAATTGATTTAGTTAATACAGACTCTAAATTTATTGTTTCAAAAATAGAAATAAACGGGAATAAAAACCACACTAGAGCTTATGTTTTAGGAAAATTAAAACTCCAAGACGGTGATGAAATTAACTATAAAGATTTAGCAACTAAGGTTAGTTATTTGTCTGCAACCAATAATTTTAAGATGATTGATTTTAACGTTAAAAATAGTTCTGACGGTAAAATTGTCCAAATAAATATTAAAGAAAATAAACTAAATGCTAATTTAAGGTTGGGTGTGCATTACGATTTTGTGTATAAATCTGGCGTTTTAATCAACTTAAATAAAAAGAATATTTTATCTAAAAACGACGCCATTTCTTTAGATTTAGTTATTGGAGATAAACCAAGATTTGATTTGCAATATTTTGTAGACAACGGGTTTTATTATAGTTACGGATTTAGCTCTAGGTATAACAGTTTTCAAACCAATGTTAAAGCGAATGTTTCGGGAATTAATTTAATGAATTTACAATATAGAGATTTTACAAATAGAGCTTATATTCAAACAACTTTTGATAGAAAGTTTGCAATAGCTTTAGGTTTAGAACATCAAAAATTGTTATCACAAACAGAAACAATTTCAACAACAACAAATGTTCCTTTTGTTTTTGATGACAGCGATTATTTAAACCTTTATTCATATTTAAAATTAGACACCTATGACGATGAAAATTATCCAAAAAAAGGAGTTTTTTTAGACGCTAGATTTAAGTGGTATATGACTTCTTCTGATTACAATAAAGATTTTATACAGTTTTCTCAAGTAAGAGGAAAAATAGGTTTTGCAAAAACGTTTAAAAACAATCTTATATTCTTATTTGAATCTGAAGCAGGGTTTACACTTGGAAAAGTAAACTCAAAAACATTCGATTTTTTATTAGGTGGCTATAATCAAAACTTTATCAATAATTTTATTCCTTTTTATGGATATGATATCAACGCATTATCAGAACAATCGTTTTTAAAATCTACATTTAACTTAAGATATGGCGTTACAGAAAAGCAATTTATTCATTTTTTAGCAAACTATGCCAGAGTTGAAAGTAGTGTTTTAAATAACGGAAACTTATTTAATGACACAAAATCTGGTTACGCTTTAGGATATAGTATTAATTCAATTATTGGTCCAATCGACTTAAAATATTCTTGGTCTCCAGATACAAAAAAATATTACTGGTATTTTAATTTAGGCTTTTGGTTCTAGAAAATTAGAACTAAAAAAAACCGCATCGTTTTATAACGATGCGGTTTTTTATTTTGATAAAAGTAATGCCTTACTTGCTTTTTTTATAAAATTTATATTGCAAGTATTGGTAAGCATCTCTAGGTAATATATCAATCCACTTTTTGTATTTAATAAACCATTTAAATCGGATAGAAGAAACACCTTGTGTAAGGTACGCGGCTACAAACGGATGCGCATTAAGCGTAATCTTTTTGTAGTTTTTTCCGCTAGATATAATTCTTTCTAACTCAATTTCAATTTTATCAATTAAAACAATTGGAGCTTCCACTTCTCCGTTTGTATTCGGGTTTGGTTCTCTTGTTTTAATCTCTAATTCTGGTCTTACTCTTTGACGAGTTATTTGCACTAAACCAAATTTACTTGGTGGTAAAATTTTATGTTTTGTTCTATCATAAGACATTTCATCTTTCATATATTGATAGAGTTTTTGTCTATTTTCTGCACTTTGCATATCAATAAAATCAACCACAATAATTCCACCCATATCACGTAACTGTAATTGTCTTGCAATTTCTTTTGCAGCAATCATGTTTACTTCTAAAGCAGTATCTTCTTGAGAATTTGCTTTATTAGATCTGTTTCCGCTATTTACATCTATAACGTGCAATGCTTCGGTATGTTCAATTACCAAATATGCACCTTTACTCATAGATACTGTTTTACCAAAAGAAGTTTTTATTTGACGTTCTATGCCATACTTCTCAAATATTGGAGTTTTTGATTTGTGTAGGTTTACAATGTTTACCTTTTCAGGATAAATTTCTTGTAAATAATCTTTAATTTCTACAACTAAAGTCTCGTCATTTGTAACAATGTTTGTAAAAGAATCATTCATTACATCTCTTAATATAGAAGATGCTCTGTTTAACTCGCTCAATATTTTTGTTGGTGTGTTTGTGTTAGCAATGCTTTTACACATTCCTTTCCAACGGTCTAAAGAGTTTTGTAAATCCCTGTCTAATTCTGCTACTTTTTTATCTTGTGCAACAGTTCTTAGAATTACACCAAAACCTTTTGGTTTTATGCTTTGGGCTAATCTTTTTAAACGTTCTTTTTCTTTTGGATCTGCAATTTTTTGCGATACAGAAACTCTATTAGAAAAAGGAACTAAAACTAAAAATCTACCAGCTATAGAAAGCTCAGAACTAATTCGTGGTCCTTTGGTAGAAATTGGTTCTTTTACAATTTGTACTAATGTGTTTTGTCCTGTTTTAAGGACGTCGTTAATGCTTCCGTCTTTGTGTATATCTTTCTCAAAGCCGAAATTTTTTAAAGTGTATTCTTTATAATTACCTGTGCTTACTTTCTTAAGGAATTTTGATAAAGAGTTAACTTGTGCACCTAAATCATGATAATGTAAAAAGCCATCTTTTGGATAACCAACATTTACAAAAGCAGCATTTAAGCCCGATAAAACTTTTCCTATTTTGGCAATAAAAATATCGCCTACAGAAAACTTGTTATCGTTTGTCTCTTTATTTAATTCTATAAGTTTACCATCTCTTAGTAAGGCAAAATCAATATCAGATGAACTTGAACGAATAATTAATTCTGTTTTCATTCTGAATTTGGTTTTATACTACACTTAATTGTGTAGATGGATTAAAATAATGTTACAGGGTTTTGCCTGTATGAAGTGTTTAAACTTCTTGTCAATGAACGTTATTAAGCTTTTAAAGCAAATAAAGAAAAAGTAAGCGATGCTTACTTTTTCTTATGTCTGTTTGCTCTTGCTCTTTTCTTACGTTTGTGTGTAGAGATTTTTGCTCTCTTTCTTTTTTTACCACTTGGCATAATTAGATTGTTTTTTATAAACCTAATAAAAGGTTTAGATTAATATTTTTATTATTTTACTAATACATTCTTTTTTACTCCTTCAGTAAATGTTTTTGCTGGCTTAAAAGCCGGAATGTTGTGTGCAGGAATTTTAATAGTTGTGTTTTTAGAAATATTTCTTCCTGTTTTTTCAGCTCTAGTTTTAACTATAAAACTTCCAAAACCTCTTAAATATACATTATCTCCTTGCTCTAATGCGCCTTTAACCTCTGTCATAAATGCTTCAACTGTTGCTAAAACATCTGCCTTTTCAATTCCAGATTTATCCGAAATTTTTGATACGATATCTGCTTTCGTCATGTTAATATATTTGTATGTTTGTTTTTAATTTTAAGCCTGCAAATATATGATAATTAATCTATTCCAAAAACTTAATCTATTAAAAATATATGTGTAATAACATTTTTTATTCTGTTTTAAATAGATTTATTTTTTAGTTTGATGTTATTGTAATTTTTAAAAAATAAAAGCCTTGTTTAAAACAAGGCTAATTTCAATAAAAATATTAAGATTTAATTATTCAATTTTTTCATATTTATAATCACATCCTTCAGAACAACGAATGTGTTGAGGAGTTAAAATAATACTATTTTCTTCCTTTTTGACTTTGAAAATTTGACTTTCCATTTTATTATTACAAAAATAATTTAGAGTCAGTAAATCATTAACAAACGTATATGAATTTTCTTTGCAGTTAGTTTGGGATGATACTATTTTAGTGTCTGTAAAGGTTTCATTTTCTAAAAACTCATATGCTTTTCCATCACTGACTTTTGTCCAGGATGGTGTGGATACGCCATCTCCAACTAATGTTTCAGTAAGCTTCCATTTGCCAAGAAAATCATTGTTAAAATTATCTTCACTTTTTGCGCAACTAAATGCAACAATAACAAACAATACAATTGATAATTTTTTCATAATTTTTATTTTCCATATTTATGAAATAATAGCACTAATAAAGATAATTAATTTTTTTAATAATAGTAAAATTTATATCCATTAAATTTATGTGAATATTATGATGTAATTTTGCCGCAGCAATTAATAAAATGAAGTTTTCTAACCAATTAATTTACTGGTATTTACAAAATGATAGAGATTTGCCTTGGCGAAAAATCAAAAATCCATATTTTATTTGGCTATCAGAAATAATGCTACAACAAACCCGAGTTAACCAAGGTTTGTCTTATTATAATACTTTTACAAGAGAGTTTCCTACGGTTTTTGATTTGGCAAATGCAAGCGAATCTAAAGTTTTAAAGCTTTGGCAAGGTTTAGGATATTATTCTAGAGCTAGAAACTTACATTATTCAGCAAAATATATTGCGAACGAATTAAATGGCGAATTTCCATCAACCTACGAAGAAATAAAAAAACTAAAAGGTGTTGGAGATTATACAGCTTCTGCAATTTCGTCCATTTGTTTTGATGAGCCACAAGCTGTTGTAGATGGAAATGTATACAGAGTTTTGGCTCGATATTTTGGTATTAAAACACCAATTAATTCATCCGCAGGAATTAAAGAATTTAAAGAATTAGCACAAACATTAATCGATTCAAAACAACCAGGAACGCACAACCAAGCAATTATGGATTTTGGCGCGTTGCATTGTAAACCTCAAAATCCGCTCTGCGAAACGTGTCCGTTAAATGATAGTTGTGTTGCTTTAGAAACCAAAACAATTAAAGAATTGCCGCTTAAGGAGAAGAAAATAAAAGTCAGAAAAAGATATTTTAATTATTTGGTTTTTATTTCGGATAATCATAAAACTATGTTATCAGAAAGAAAAGGAAAAGGAATTTGGCAAGGCTTGTATCAGTTTCCTTTAATTGAATCAGAAAAAAGCATTTTAAAAGAAGAATTGAGTTTAAAACTTAAAACAAAAGAAGCGTCTATAGAAGATATTGTTTTGTTTAATGAAAAAGAAATAGTTCACAAACTTTCGCATCAACATTTATACACTAAGTTTTGGATTGTTAAGAAAGATAAACTACATGATAATCAGGTAGATTGGAAAACAATAGAAAAATATCCTGTACCAATTTTAATTGCTAATTTTTTAGAAAACTTCAATCCTTCAAACGGATATTTTTAGTACATTTGACTATAAATTAGTTTGTTAGTTCGCGTAATTTTTTGAATTGACAAAAGAAGAAAAAACAGTAAAGAAATGGCAGGAACATTAAATAAAGTAATGCTTATTGGGTATTTAGGTGACGAAGTTAAAATGCATTATTTTGAAGGCGGAAACTCTATTGGACGTTTTCCTGTTGCAACAAACGAAACTTATACAAATAAGCAAACTGGCGAAAAAGTGACCAATACAGATTGGCATAATATTGTTGTTAGAAATAAATTGGCAGAAATTTGCGAAAAATATTTATCTAAAGGAGATAAAATTTATTGCGAAGGAAGACTTAAAAACCGTCAATGGGAACAAGATGGTCAAAAAAGATACTCAACAGAAGTTCATGTTACAGAGATGACCTTTTTAACCACCAAAAAAGAAACGGTAAAGCAAGAAGCTCCAGCAGAGAAAAAGCCAGAAGCAAATACTCAAATTGAAGAAAACGACGATTTACCATTTTAAAAAACTAAACCTTTAAAACTTGGATCCAGAACCCGCAAGTATATTTTTATTTTTAGCATTAAAACTCGATTTTATCATCGCAATTAATAGTGTTGTGCTACTCTTTTTACTGCTTTGTTCTGCATTAATTTCTGGATCAGAAATTGCATTTTTTTCACTTTCACAAACACAATTAGACGATCAAACAGAAAAAACGAAAGGAAATAGTTTGGTTGTAAAATTGCTAGAACGACCAAAAAAATTACTCGCAACAATTTTAATTACCAATAACTTTATTAATATTCTTATTGTATTATTATTTGCTGGTTTAAGCGAAATAATTTTAGGAGATAAAAATTTTTCTGTCAATTGGGGAATTATTTCTATTTCTAGTTACATTGTAAAATTTACCATAGAAGTAGTCTTAGTTACTTTCTTAATCTTATTATTTGGCGAAGTGTTGCCAAAAGTGTACGCCTCTAGAAACTCATTAAAGTTTTCTAATATTATGGCAAAACCAGTACATGTTTTAAGCACAATATTATCTATTTTTAGTTTGCCATTAATTCGATTAACTGGCATTGTAGAAAAGCGTTTAGGCGGTAAAAACTCTGACTTTTCTGTAGAAAAATTATCACAGGCATTAGAGCTTACATCAGACGAAACAACTACAAAAGAAGAAAAGAAAATTTTACAAGGAATTGTAACTTTTGGTAATACAGAAACGGTTCAAATAATGAAACCTAGAATAGATATTTTTGCTATTTCTGATGAAGAAGAATATAGTGATATTTTAGATAAAATAGTAAAAAGAGGGTATTCTAGAAATCCTGTTTATCATGAATCCATAGACAATATTATTGGTGTTTTATATGCCAAAGATTTATTAGCGCATTTAAACAAAACTAATTTTAAATGGCAAGATTTAATACGTGTTCCTTTTTTTGTTCCAGAAAATAAAAAGTTGGATGATTTATTAAGTGAGTTTCAGGATAAAAAAAATCATTTAGCAATTGTTGTAGATGAATATGGTGGAACAAGCGGAATTGTAACCTTAGAAGATGTTATTGAAGAAATAGTTGGAGACATAAATGATGAATTTGACGACGAAGATTTAGCATATTCTAAATTAGACGCTAACAATTATGTGTTTGATGGAAAAACAACTATTAAAGATTTTTGTAAAGTAGTTGATATTGATGATGAATCTATTTTTGAAGAAGAAAAAGGCGAATCTGAAACCTTAGCAGGATTTATTTTAGAAATCTCAGGTAAATTTCCAAGAAAAGGTGAGAAAATAAACTTCCATAATTTTTCGTTTACTGTTGAAGCGCTTGATAAAAGACGAATTAAACAAATTAAAGTAACCAGATTACATGCGTAATTTTTATATCCTTTTTTTAATAGTAGTTTTTTTTTCTTCTTGTAAAGAAGATGTTTTACCAAAACCAAAAGCTTATTTAAGTTTACAATATCCAACAGCAACATATAAAAAAGTTGTGGTTGCAAAACCATATAGTTTTGAGGTTTCTTCTAGTGCAGAAATACTTGAACAACCAAATTTTTGGCGAAAAATAAAGTATCCGAAGTTAAAAGCAACTATAAATATTACGTACAGGCCAATTAAAAATAACTTAAGAGAGTTGTTAACAGAAGCAGAGAAATTGGTATATGAACATGCAGTAAAAGCAGAAGAAATTATTACAAAGAATTTTGAAAATTTTGACACAAGAGTTTTTGGAAGTATGCAAGAAATTTCTGGAAATGCAGCTTCTCAAATTCAATTTCATGTAACAGATAGTACAGATAATTTTATAAAAGGCACATTGTATTTTTACACAAAACCAAATTACGATTCTATTTTACCTGCTGTAAATTATATTAAAAATGACATTATGCATATAATAGAAACGTTAGAGTGGGAGAAGTAAATGAAAGTTTTATGAAAAAAATTATAGTAATTATTTCTGTTTTTTTATGCTTTTCTGTAGTTGCCCAAAAAGACAAAAGATTTAAACCCGGAGTAGAAATTATTCAGGTTGAAAAGAAATCAAATTACCAAGTTCCAAAATCTATATTGATAGAATTTACTGGACATACACATTCAATTACTTATTATAAGGATTTAGCTAAAAAGTTGCAAAAAAGATTTAAAAGGAAGTCAATAAAAGTTGATTTCAATTATAGTTTAAGTGCAGAAAATCCGTTTGAATCTGATTTGAAAAAAATTCCTAAAAGAAAGCTTAAAAAAGAAGGCTTTGAATCTACTTTGCAAATTACTATTTTACCTTCAAAAACGCCAAAAGATTGGTTGAATTATAAAGATATAAATTATCGTAAAACTCAATATATTCTTGTAGTTAAGTTAGATGATAAATTAACAAAAGAGATTATAAAAATAACTTTAAATACTCATGCTTATTATACAATACTTACTCAAAATAAAAAAGTAAGTAATACAATTGTAAAAATACTAACAGAAAAGAATTAAGCTTTACTTACTTTTCTACTTCATCAAAATTTTTAACTTGTTTAGAGCTTTTTACTGAGTATAAATCTCCGCCTGCAATTCCGCTTATAAAAGCATTAATATCTTTTTCAGAAATTGTATTAGCATCGTATTCTACCAAACCTAAGCTGTCTTTAAAAATTACTTTTGCAGAAGTTATTCCTGCTTTTTTAGACAATTTAGATTGTATAATTTTTGCGCAACCAATTTCGCAAGTCATACCAGAAATATCAATTGCTACTTTTTGTAATTTTGGAGTTTTTGCAATGGTAACTTCAGGTGTTTTTTTTGTTTCTGTTTTACAAGCAGAAAGTGTAAAAACGACAATCAATACTGCGAAAATAATTCGTTGAAATTTCATAATAAATATAGGTTATCTAATAATATTACAAATTTATCAATTAATTGTTTCATATCACTAGAATTAAACGATTTTTGTGAAACATAAAAGGTTGATACATGGATTCTAAGAATCAAAAATGGATTTATTTAAGTATTCTGGCATTAGTTTGGGGAAGTTCTTTTATACTAATGAAAAAGGCTTTAATTGGATTAACGCCAATTCAATTAGGTGCATTAAGAATTTTAATTGCAGGTGTTTTTTTATTGTTGATAGGTTTTAAAAGCCTCAAAGAAATCCAAAGAAAACATTGGAAATATATTGTTTTTACCGCCATTTTAGGAACCTTTATTCCTGTATTTTTATTTGCGTATGCGGTTAGCGGATTAGACAGTTCTATTGCTTCTATTTTAAATTCTTTAACGCCTTTTAATACACTTATTTTTGGTGCTTTTGCTTTTGGGTTTACCTTTAAAAAACAACAATTAATCGGAATTTTTATCGGTTTGATTGGAACTGTAATCCTTATTTTAAAAGGCGCAGATTTAAATCCAAATCAAAATTATTGGTTTTCTATTTTAATAATAATTGCTTCAATTGGTTATGCGTTTAACGTAAATATTGTAAAAAAATATTTGCATGATATTAGTGCATTAAGTATTGTTTCAGGTAATTTTTTACTATTGATTATTCCGTCGTTTTTGGTTTTATTAACAACTGATTTCTTTGCTACTTTTGAAATGAATGAAACTAACATTAGCTCTTTAGGATACACCACTGTTTTGGCCATTGTTGGAACTGGATTAGCAAAGGTTTTATATAATAAAATGGTGCACTTAGCAACACCAATTTTTGCATCTTCGGTAACTTATTTAATTCCGATTGTTGCCGTTTTTTGGGGAATTTTAGATGGAGAAAAATTAAGTTTCATCCAATTACTTGCAGCTTCGGTTATTTTATTTGGCGTGTATTTGGTAAATAAGAAGAAATAAAAAAATCCATAGCCGAAACTATGGATTCTTAAAATGACATTTTTTAATTTTTATTTAAAATCAGCATCAGTAATTCCTTCATTGATTTTAATTTCAACAACTACAAAATCTAATTTCATAGGTCCCATAGACATAGAGGTTTTATGCGGAAATTTAATTCCGTTTACTTCTTTGTAATCAGAAAATAATGTTGGTGTTTTTGTCTCTTTTCCGTTTACTTCATTGGTAACAACTTCTTTAAGTTTTAAACCTGTTTCAACATCATAAAACACTTCTGTTTTGCCAGAAATAATTACATATGCGTTTACTCCGTCTAGATTTGCAATTCTATCTAGTTTTCCGTTTTTATAAGCTTCATCTTTAAAAAGAGTGTTTGTTTTTGCTTCAGCAATTTGCTCAGCATTTAACTCTATTCTTCTTCCTTGTTGTTCTGCGTATCCTTTTTCTCCATCAAAAACTTGTTTAGAAAATGTCTGACCCATTCCAGAAACAATTGCAGAAACTTTATTTGGCGCTGCCATTTTTGTGGTTAAATTAATTGCCATTCCTTGCACAGTTGCATTAGAACTTGTTAGAATTGTTTTTACTGTTTTTGTTCTATCAAAACCACCGATAGCTGTAAAATATTTATCAACTACGTTTGCTGCAGTCATTCCTACAGGAATTGGCATATCCATTTTTGGTTTTGTAGTTGGGTTGGCATTTTTATCAAAATAATTAATTTGATAATTTAACTTTTCTAAGTTTTTTAAAACATCAACACCTTTACCCGTTACAACAATTCTTGCTTTATTTCCTTTAAAATATTTATAAGCTGCATTTTGCACATCTTCTACGGTTACAGCATTTAAGTTTTTTAAATAATTTGTATAAAAATCTTTGTTTAAACCTAAACGTTCAATGTTTAATGCATAGCCAGCAATTGTAAAAGGACTTTCTAGTGCTCTAACAAAACTACCCGTATAACTAGCTTTTGCAGTTTCTAATTCTTCTTCGGTTACGGGTTGAAATCTAATGGTATTTATTTCTCTCATCATTTCTACAACTGTACTATCTGTAACCATATTTCTTACAGAAGCAGAAGTTCTAAATCTTGAAACATATTTGCTTGTACCAATTGCAGAACCTGCACCATACGTATAGCCTTTATCTTCTCTAATGTTATTGTTTAAACGAGAACTAGCACCACCACCAATTATATAATTTGCTAATAACGCACTAAAATAATCTTTGTCTTTTAATGTTAGTTTTATGGTGTTTATTACTGATACTTCTGATTGAACAGCGTTAGGCATATCAATAAAATTGATTTGAGAATACTCTAAGTTTTTAACCTCTGGAAGAGTAGTTACAGGGATTTCTCCTTTTTGCCAAACACTAAATAATTTTGTTACTTCTTTTTTTATTGATTTAAAATCTACATCACCAATAATAACTAAATATGCATTATTTGGTTTGTAATAAGTAGCGTATAAATCTTTTACATCTTGTAGTGTAATGTTGTTTAAAGTTTCTTCTGTTGTAAATTCTCCAAAAGGATGATCTTTACCATAACTTAAAGCAGTTTGAACTCTTCTTGCGACTCCTGCTACATTTTTTTCAGAATTTTTAATTCCAGTTAAATTTTGCTTTACTAATTTGTCAAATTCTTCTTGTGAAAACACTGGATTAAAAGCAGCATCAGTCATTAATTCTAAAACTCTTGGAAAATATTTAGTTAAAGAACTTGCGCTACCACCCTCACTATTAAATGAAATATTTGCCCCTAAATAATCTACTTCTTTGTCAAATTCACTTTTTTTAATTGTAGTGCTTCCAGTTCCTAAAAGTCCGCCCATTAAACCATCAACTCCTTTTTTATTTCCAAATAATTTTGGAGGATTGTCAATTAATAATGTTGCAGATACTCTAGGCAATTTATGGTTTTCTACAACCATAACTTTTAACCCGTTATCAAGTATAAACGTACTTGGGGTTCCTAGATTAATTGTTGGTGCTGGTCCTGGTTTTGGTTGTTTTGTTCTGTCTATTTGGGCTGTTGCTGTATGTGATAATAAGAAAACAGCTAGTAAAGAAAATATATATTTTTTCATGATAAGTTTTTTTCTGAGTTAGTTTTTCTTTTGAGATTCTGGTAAATATTCTATAACAACTCGCTTGTTTTTATCTAAGTATTTTTTAGCAACTCTTCTAACATCTTCTTTAGTAATTGAGTTAATAATACCTAATTCTTTATTGATGTAATTTGTGTCGCCAACTAACATATAATTTCTAGCTAGTGTGCTTGCAATTCCTTCAATGCTCGAATTTGCATTTACAAAACTATTTTCGAAAATATTTCTTACTTTTTGTAGATCTTCATCAGAAATTAACTCGGTTTGTAGTTTTAAAATTTCTTCGTCCATACTTTTTTGAAGTGTATTTAAAGAAGTTTTACCAACAGGAATAGCAAGAATGCTATAAACACTATAATCTTCTAAAGGTCTTGCAAATGAGGCTACCTGCAGCGCTTCTTTATTAGTGTCAACCATTTTTTTATACAATCTTGAACTTTTTCCACCACTAAGAATTGTAGAAATTACGTCCAATACTTTTGCGTCTCTTTCGCTCATAGACGGAGTTTTATGAGCAAGAATTAAAGCAGGTAATTGAATGTTAGAATCGTATTCCTTAACTCGTTTTTCAGTTGTTCTTTCTTCTTCAACAATCTTTTCTCTAACGGGTTTTGTTCTCTTAGGAATTGGTTCAAAATATGCTTTAATTAATTCTTTTGTTTCTGATGTTTTAAAATCACCAGCAACAACTAAAACAGCATTATTTGGCATGTACCATTTTTTGTAAAAATCTTTAAAATCTTCTAGTTTGGCAGCATCTAAATCTTTTATGTAGCCAATCATTGGTCTACCATAGTTGTGTTTATCAAAAATATGATTGTAAATATCTCCATAAATAAATTTTCCATACGGAGCATTATCCATTCTTGTTCTTTTTTCTTCTTTTATAACTTCGTTTTGAGTATCAACGCCTTTTTGATCAATTACTGGGTGTAATAATCTTTCAGATTCTAACCATAAACCAAGTTTTAAATTGTTTGAAGGAAAGGTTTCAAAATAGTAGGTTCTATCCCAATCTGTATTTGCATTGTTTATTCCACCATTTGCAGCAACAATTTTAAAAAACTCACCTTTTCCAATATTTTTTGTTCCTTCAAATAGTAAATGTTCAAAGAAATGAGCCATTCCTGTTTTTCCGTTTTCTTCATCTTTTGCTCCAACATGATACATTACTCCAATTGTTACAACAGGCGCTGTATTATCTTGATGTAAAATTACATGCATACCATTTTTTAAGGTATACTCTTCAAATTCAACTTTTTGAGCTTTAATTGTTGTCAAGGTAAACAAGAACAAAGCTAAAGTTAAGATACTTTTTTTCATTGAGTTATTTTTAATAGATTAATATGTTATTGATATTTGACGCAGAAAAGCTAGCTGTGTTACACTATAAGCAATTTTATTTTATGCGTTGTAAAGATCAAAAATAAGCATAAAAATCTATGTGTACACGTCTTGTGATATTATAAATAAAAATGTATATTTGCACCCGCATTTTCACTAAGAAGATGTTTAATTTAAGTATAAATACGCAAAACTAATAGTATGTACGCAATCGTAGAGATAGCAGGGCAGCAATTTAAAGTAGCAAAAGACCAAAAAGTTTACGTTCATCGTTTACAAGGAGAAGAAGGATCAAAAGTTTCTTTTGATAATGTTCTTTTAGTAGAAGATAAAGGAAATGTAACTATTGGCGCCCCAGCTATAGAAGGAGCCACAGTAACGGCAAAAATCTTAGGTCACCTAAAAGGTGATAAAGTAATCGTTTTCAAAAAGAAAAGAAGAAAAGGTTACAAAAAGAAAAATGGACACCGTCAGTATTTAAGCGAGATTCAAATTGAATCTATCGCTGCATCTGGTGCTAAAAAAACAGCTAAAAAAGAAGCTGCTCCTAAAAAGGAAGCTGCTCCTAAAAAAGCTGAGGTAAAAGAATCAGCAGCAACTGTTGATTATAGTTCAATGACAGTAGCAGAATTAAAAGCAGCAGCTAAAGAGGCAGGAATTAAAGGATATACTTCTTTAAAGAAAGCTGAATTAATTGAAGCTTTAACTAAATAAATAACCAATTTTAAAACCATACAATCATGGCACATAAAAAAGGAGTAGGTAGTTCGAAGAATGGTAGAGAATCAGAATCGAAACGTTTAGGAGTTAAAATTTTTGGAGGACAGGCTGCAATTGCAGGAAACATTATTGTTCGTCAAAGAGGAACAACACACAACCCAGGAGAAAATGTATATATGGGAAAAGACCATACATTACATGCTAGAGTTGATGGAGTTGTACAATTCCAAAAGAAAAGAGACAATAAATCTTATGTTTCTGTAGAGCCTTTTGAGGTTTAATAACATCAAGATATAGATATAAACTCCCAAACATTTGTTTGGGAGTTTTTTTTGGGCTTAAAATCTCTATATTTGGTATGAGTTAAAGAAAACCCCTATGAAATATATAAAACCGCTATTCTTTTTACTAATTTTAGTAAGCACATATTCTTTTGCGCAAACACAAAGCAGTCAACTAAATGATGTTTTTAAAGCAGAAGATTTAATTTTAGCTAAACAACTAGATTCTGCATTAATTTTGTTAAAAGATTTAGAGCCTACAAATAGAGTTATAAGATTAAAAAACATAGCTACAAAGGAAACTATATCTTATGCAGATTACCTTACTTTTACTGCTCAAACAGGTAATAAGCAGAAAAATGATTATGCGTTGGTTTCTAATTTTATAAATGAAAATATTTCAGAGCCTTCAAGTAAAAAAATCAATTTTGATTACGTAAAAATTAAATGGATTCAAACAACAAAACTAAGAGAGGAAAAAACTATTGCAGAAGCAAATATAGAAAATGATAAGCTTCAAAAATATATAGAAAAATTCGATCCAAAAGATAAAGATGTTAGAAGAGCAATAGTATATTTAAACATCCATAGAATTGTTCTTTACACAATTGAAAGAGATCTATCCAACGGAAAAAAATTAGCTTTAGAGAATTTAAAAAATTCAAGAGAATTACAAGACACAGAATTAATAATTGCATCGTTATATCACCTGAATGATTTTGTTATAATAGAAGGTAAGCTACAAGAATATATTGATATTTGTGAAGAAGGCTTAGAGTTAGAAAAGACTTTACCAAACACAAGTAATTATTATTATGGCACAGTAGCTCATGCCTTAGATGCGTATATTTATAAAGGAGGACATGAAAAAAGAGTTGAAGAATTGTTGAATATTCTTTACAGCGAAAACAACGCTAGACATTTGAGCTATTCTCTATATTCAAAATATCTTGGTACTATTGATTTAAAATCACCTTTTGCAAAAAACATATTCAAAAAATTTAATGCTTCAAATTTGGTTGATTATTGCCAGAAAATAACTTTAGAAGGCGAAAAAGTATTAAATCAAAATGACTTCTTTCATTTAGTAAATGAGAATTCTAGAACCTTAGAAAGACATAATTTTTTAAAAGAAGCAATTTTATATAATAAAAAATCGGTTGAATTGATTCAGAAAATTTACTCCAACGATTTAGCAAACTCTTTATCAGACGCAAAATCTAAATACGCCATTCAAGAAAAAGAATTGGAAGTTAACTTAGAAAAAGAACGCTCTAAATTATATAGCATCATAGCTTCATTGACAGGTTTCTTTTTGGTGATTTCTATTTTTATTATCATCCGTATTATAAAACAGCGAAAAGAATTAACACGCAGAAATAATAAAATTAAAAAACAAAGAGACGATTTAGATAAAGCATATAAAGAGAAAGAATTGTTAGTTAGAGAAGTGCATCATCGCGTAAAAAATAATTTTCAAATTGTATCGAGTTTATTAGAATTGCAGAGCAAAGGAATTGAAGATGAAAAAGCACTTGAATTAGCCAATGAAGGTAAAAACAGAGTAAAATCGATGGCATTAATTCATCAAAAATTATATCAAAATAAAAGCGGCTTGGTAGATTTTGATGAATACATAAGATTATTAGTTAAAGAATTAGCTTCTTTAAATACTTCTGGAGAAAAAGTAACAACAAAAATAGCATCAGAAAACATGTTTTTTGATGTAGATACCGCAATTCCGTTAGGCTTAATCATCAATGAAATTATTACAAACGCATACAAATATGCTTTTTCTAATGATAAAAAACACGAATTACAAATCTCTATTAGTAAAGAAAAAAACGAAGAATATAAATTGATTGTAAAAGATAATGGTCCAGGTTTAGCTGCTTCTTACGACATTAAAAAAGCAAAAAGTTTAGGCTTGCGATTGGTAACAAGATTGGTAAAACAATTACAAGGAACTTTAGTGCAAACCAATGAAAACGGAGCAAAATTCGAAATTCATTTTAAAGATATTCACGCAAGACTTTTAACAGATTAAGTTTTTAAAAGGCTAAAAAAGACATGAATAAAGTAAAAATTTTAGTAGTAGAAGATGAAATAATTATTGCAGATCATATTTGTGATTCTCTTGATGAATTAGGATATGAACCTTTAGAGCCTGCAATAAATTATACTGAAGCCATTGAAACTATTGAAGCAGAAAAACCAGATATTGCTATTTTAGATGTTCAATTAGCAGGAAAAAAAACAGGAATTGATTTAGCTAAAACCATTAAAGATAAATACGATTTTCCTTTTATTTTTTTAACATCAAATGCAGATGCCGCAACCGTTAATCTGGCAAAAGAAGTAATGCCACCTGCATATTTAATAAAACCTTTTACAAAAGAAGATCTCTTTTCATCCATCGAAATTGCGTTGCATAATTTTTCTAAAAAAACTGGAGAAGCTGCTGATAATAACTTATTTTTTAAAGATTCACTTTTTATCAAAGAAAAAGGCTTTTATACAAAAGTGCTTTTTGATGATATTTTATATATAGAAAGCTCTCATGTTTATGTTGAAATTTTCCTTAAAAACCAGCAAAAATTATTAGTAAGAAGTAGTTTAACTGAAATATTAAGTGATTTAAGCTCTAGTTTTATCCGAGTTCACAGAGGTTTTATTGTAAACATAAAACATTTAATTCAACTAAATAATAATGTTGTTGTTATTGGCGAAAAAAGTATTCCCATTGGCAAAAAATACCGAGAAGATATCTTAAAAGTCATTAATTCAATCTAAAGTTAACGTTAAGAACAATTTTTAATTACTTCAGAACATTTTATAAGCACCCAACTGCTTTATGATGTACTTTTAATTAGAATTTAACAATTTAAGAAGAATCGGGGGAATCTATTTTAAATTTGTTTAGATAATTTTAATGAAAAAGCTACTTATTTTTAGGTAGCTTTTTTTATTTCGGTCAATTACTATTATTTCTAATCCTTTCTATTTTGTACATTTACCAGTATGAAATTTATCTATAATTTTATCGTAGAATTTTCTTCATTTTTGCTGATAATTTTTGCTGCATTTAATAACAAATTAGCACTTTTTGTTACTGGTAGAAAAGAAACGTTTAGCAAGTTATCTATTTTAAATAATAGCGAAAATGTAATTTGGATTCATGCTGCTTCTTTGGGCGAGTTTGAACAAGGAAGACCCATTATAGAAAAACTAAAAGAACAATATCCATCGTATACAATTGTATTAACTTTTTTTTCTCCTTCGGGATATGAAATTCGTAAAGATTATGAACATGCCGATGTTGTTTGTTATTTGCCAATGGATTCTAAAAGTAATGTTCGTAAATTCTTAAATATTGTAAATCCGACACTGGCTATTTTTATAAAATATGAATTTTGGCCAAATTACTTATTCGAGTTACAAGAAAGAAATATTCCAACGATTTTAATCTCTGGAATCTTTAGAAAAAATCAAATTTTCTTTAAGCCTTTTGGGAGCTTTATGAGAAAATCGTTAAAAGCATTCAACCACTTTTTTGTTCAAGACCAAACTTCTAAAGATTTACTAAAAAGCATCAATATAGAAAATGTGACTATTAGTGGCGACACGCGTTTTGATAGAGTCAATGAAATTTTACAACAAGACAATGTTTTAGATTTTATTACCGAGTTTAAAAATAATCAATATACAGTTGTAGCAGGAAGTACCTGGAAAGAAGATGAAGAAATCTTGGTGAATTATATCAATCAATCAACAGACGAAAAATTTATTATTGCTCCGCATAATATTAACGCAAAAGACATTGAAATCTTAAAAAATTTAATCAATAAGAAAGTTGTTTTATATTCAGAAAAAGAAGGAAAAAATATATCAGAATTTGATGTTTTTATTGTGGATACCATCGGAATTTTAACCAAAATATACGCATTTGCAGATGCAGCTTATGTTGGTGGCGGATTGACAAAAAACGGTGTTCATAATGTGTTAGAACCAGCAACTTTTGGTGTGCCAATTGTAATTGGACCAGAGTATAAAAAATATAAAGAAGTTGTAGATTTGGTTGCTTTAAAAGGGTGTAAAGTAATTGCAAATCAAAACGAATTTTCAACTATTTTTACAGAATTAAAGTCAGGCAAAGACTACAGAGAGCAATTAGGGAAAATTAATCAGAATTTCATAAAAAGTAATATTGGAGCAACTGATTTAATCCTAAAATATATCAACCAAAAAATAACTAATTAATGGAATTTATCTCACAACCTTGGGCTTGGTACGTTGCTGGCCCTATGATAGCAATTATTTTGTTGCTGATGAATTACTTCGGACGAGGTTTTGGAGTATCAACAAATTTAGAAACATTTTGTACCATTGGCGGAGCAGGAAAAAGATCTGATTATTTTAAAAAAGACTGGAAAGAACAAAGTTGGAGTCTAGTTTTTGTATTGGGAATTATTATAGGCGGATATCTTTCTTCGCAGTATTTAATGCCTACAGAAAACATTGCAATCAACCCAGAAACAGTTTCAGAATTGGCAGAATTAGGATTTGCAAATGCAGGTCAGTCTTATGTTCCAGCAGAAATTTTTAGCACAGAAAATATCTTTTCTTTAAAAGGATTTTCCATTTTAATTGGCGCCGGATTTATGATTGGTTTCGGAGCGCGTTATGCTGGCGGATGCACTTCTGGCCACGCAATTACAGGATTAAGTAGTTTGCAATTGCCATCGTTATTGGCAGTAATTGGCTTTTTTATTGGCGGTTTAGTAATGACTTGGCTTTTAATTCCTTTAATTTTTTAGCTAGTACAAATGTCAGGTCGAGCGGAGTCGAGACCTAATTGAAAAAATAAATACAATGAAAAACATCAAATTTTTAGTAATAGGAACACTTTTCGGAATTATATTAAGCAAATCAGAAGTGGTTTCTTGGTACAGAATTTACGAAATGTTTAAGTTTCAATCGTTTCATATGTTCGGAATTATTGGAAGTGCAGTTATTATATCCATGGCTTTAATGCAATTGTTTAAAAACGGAAAAATAAAAAACTTTAAAGGTGAAAACATCATTACAAAAGAAAAGAAAAAAGGATTGATAAGAACCATAGTTGGTGGTACAATTTTTGGATTAGGTTGGGCATTAGCTGGTGCTTGTCCTGGACCAATGTTTGTGTTAATTGGACATGGAATTACAAGTATTTTTATTGTAATTTTAGGAGCGACAATTGGTGCTTTTGTATATGGAATATTAAGTGAAAAATTACCTAATTAATTGAAGAAATGAGCAAATTAATAGACAGTTTTGGACGACAAATAAATTACGTTCGGTTGGCCGTAACCGATCGATGTAACTTGCGTTGCCAATATTGTATGCCAGCTCACGGAATCGAAATTGTGCCAAGAAAAGAATTATTAACCTACAAAGAAATGTATCGTGTAATTCGTGTTTTGACAGAATTATGCGTTAATAAAATTCGATTAACTGGAGGAGAACCTTTTGTGCGAAAAGATTTTGTAGGGTTTTTAGAAATGCTGTCTTTTAATGATTTGTTAGACGATATCAATATTACTACCAACGGTGCTTTGATTTACAAGCATATTGAAACGCTGGAAAAACTGAAAAAGGTAAAAAACATCAACCTAAGTATTGATAGTTTACAAGCTGATAAATTCAACGAAATTACTCGCAGAAATGTGTTTGATGAAGTGTATAAAACGATGGAAGCGTTAGAAAAAAGCAGCATGAATTTAAAATTAAATGTTGTTGTACAATCTGGGATGAACACGAATGAGATTACTGATTTTGTTCGGTTGACAAAAGACAAAGACATTGCTGTCAGATTTATAGAAGAAATGCCTTTTAACGGAAAAGGACAGCGCGAAATGAAAGAAGCGTGGAATTATAACAAGATTTTAAACGAGATAAAATCGGAGTTTGATGTTACCGAAATTCAATCAGAGAAATCATCAACTTCTCGAAATTTTTCAATAGAAAATCACAAAGGTTCTGTCGGAATTATTCCCGCTTTTACAAGAACTATTTGTGGCGATTGCAATCGAATTAGAATTACATCCACCGGAACATTTAAAAACTGTTTGTTTGATGATGGCGTTTTTAATTTAAGAGATTTTATTAGAAACGGAGCGAGTAACGAAGATTTAAAAGAACTTTTTTTATCGTTGGTAAAAGAGAAACCAGAAAATGGTTTTATAGCAGAAGCAAACCGAACCAAAGGGAATGTTTCTGAAAGTATGAGTACCATTGGAGGATAGTTCAATGTAAAAATGAATTAATTGAATAATGTAACAATGTCACCTCGAGCAGAGTTGAGAGGTCTTAATTATAATGATTTCAGTAGAACAAGCTTTACAAACCGTTTTAAATTCAGCCCAAGACTTTGGCGTTGAAGAAATTCCGTTTATCAAATCTGTTGGTAGAATTCTAAAAGAAGATATAAAAGCTGATAGAGATTTTCCACCATTCAACAGAGTTTCTATGGATGGAATTGCCATTGATTTTAAAGAATTTAGTTCTCGACTCCGCTCGAACAGACATTTGCAGTTTACAATTGAAGGAATTCAAGCTGCTGGAAGCGAACAAATCACATTACAAAACACAGAAAATTGTATTGAAGTTATGACTGGCGCAGTATTGCCAAAAAATTGCGATACGGTTATTCGATATGAAGATGTTGTTATAAAAAATGGTATTGCAATAATTAATATAAAAGGCATTAATCACGCTCAGAATGTTCATGAGAAAGGAAAAGACGGAAAAGCAGGAGATGTATTAATCAAACAAAACACCATCATTTCTGCCGCAGAAATAGGCGTTTTAGCTACGGTCGGAAAATCAATTGTAAAAGTTGCAAAGCAACCAAAAGTGATGATCGTTTCAACTGGAGATGAATTGGTTGATGTTGACGAAATTCCGTTAGCACATCAAATTAGAAGGAGTAATGTTTTTACGTTGGTTTCTATGTTAGAAAAAATGCATATTCCTTCAGTAACGGCGCATCTTACAGATGATAAACCAATTTTAAAGGAGAAAATAAAAGCCTTTTTAGAAGAATATGATGTGTTACTTTTTAGCGGAGCGGTTAGTAAAGGAAAATTCGATTTTTTACCAGAAGTTTTTGAAGAATTGGGCGTTGAAAAATTATTTCACAAAGTAGCTCAAAGGCCTGGGAAACCATTTTGGTTCGGTCGCGCAACAACTTTAAATACGAATAATTTACATACAGAAAAACAGACTGAGAATAAATACCAGAAAAAGACAATTGTCTTTGGTTTCCCAGGAAATCCGATTTCAACATTTGTCAATTGTTTGGCGTATTTTTATCCTTGGTATTATACCTCTGTTGGAGTAGAGCAGCAAGAAGAGAATGCAATTTTATCTGAAGATGTTTTTTTTAAACCAAATCTTGCATACTTTTTACAAGTAAAGTTGAGTTATAGATTTGGGCATTTAATTGCATTGCCAATTACTGGAAACGGTTCTGGAGATTTGGCAAGTTTGGTAAATGCAGATGCATTTATTCAGTTGCCAGCAAATCAAACTGATTTTAAAAAAGGAGAAGTTTTTCCAATAATAAGATATAGATAATGAGTGAATTCAGTCATTTAAACACCAAAAATAATCCTAAAATGGTAAACGTTTCTGATAAGAAAATTACCAAAAGAACTGCCATTGCAAAAGCAACCATGTTTTTAGGAGAAGCAGTGATTTCTCATTTTACAAATGATGAGTTAATTACCAAAAAAGGACCAGTTTTTCAAACGGCAATAATAGCCGGAATTCAGGCTGTAAAAAAGACTTCAGAATTAATTCCGATGTGTCATCCATTATTAATTAACGGAGTCGATATTGATATTGAAATTGTGGATGATGAAAATATTGAAATCTTTTGTAAAGTGACTATTGAAGGTAAAACCGGAGTTGAAATGGAAGCCTTAACTGGCGCAAATATTGCTTGTTTAACGATTTATGATATGTGTAAAAGCATTTCACAAAAAATGGTGATTAAAGAAGTAAAACTACTAGAAAAAACAGGCGGAAAATCTGATATTAAAAATGATTAAACACACAAAACATACAAATTTAACACGAAGAGAAAACGGAAATTTTGCACCGAATGAAATTGCTGTTTTAGGAACAACATGTGGAATAATTGCAGATTTGGTGAATCAAGTTTCTAAGGAATTGTCAAATTATAAATTAGCATATTTTGACGCTTCGCATGCAAATGACGTTGAAAAGAATCAGCTTTCAGAATTTGTTTTTCATCATGAAGGAAACTTGCAAATTACTACTTCTGGCAACATCAATAAATTTGAGCAACGATTGCAGTTTGCACAATTTGACTATGTATTTATCAACGGAAATCATTATGCGGGTTCAAAACAAATTGTCTTTTTAGACCCAGCAAAAGAAGCATCAATTTACAAAAGAATTGAGCAAATTTCTGAGGTAGTATTTTTTATAAAATTAACTAAAGAAGTTGAAGTTTTTAACTCAATAAAAGATAAATTCCCAAATTGGAAAGAGATTCCACAATACGAAATTTCTGAAACAGAAAAAATCACAAATCATATTGCAAATATTGTTCAAGAAACAATTCCGATTATAAAAGGTTTGGTGTTGGTTGGCGGAAAAAGTACCAGAATGGGAAAAGACAAATCTCAATTGAATTATTTTGGAAAACCACAAAAAGAACACGTAAAAACATTGCTAGAAAACCACAAATTAGAAACGTTTTTTTCTGTGCAAAATTCATCAAGAAATAAAGAAGAAATTCATGATACATTTTTAAATTTAGGTCCATTTGGCGGAATTTGTTCCGCATTTCAAAAAGACCCAAATTCGGCTTGGTTGGTGTTGGCAACCGACGTTCCGTTTGTAAATAACAAGTTGATAAAATTATTATTAGAAAAACGAAATTCGAGTAAAGTTGCCACAACAATTAAAGGAAAAGGAAAGGAATTTGTTGAGCCTTTAATTACCATTTATGAACCAAAAGCGTATCCGATTTTATTGCAATATTTAGCACAAGGATATTCGTGTCCACGTAAAATGTTAATCAATTCTGATGTAGAAATTGTAGAAGTTAATGATGATTTTATTAGAAATGTAAATACACCAGAAGAGTTTGATTTGGCCAAAAAAGAGATTTCTGTTATGTCATTACGAGGAAGAATGACGAAGTAATCTGTTAATTAAAATAGTGAATGTTGAATGAAGAGATTGCTTCGTTCCTCGCAATGACAAATAAAATGAAACCAACAAAGAATCAACTTTTTAAACGTCAAACTACACTATCAGAAATTGGTGAAATTGGGCAACAAAAACTACAAAATGCAAGTGTTTTGGTAGTTGGTTGTGGCGGCTTGGGAAGTCCGATTGCTGTACATTTAGCAACAAGCGGAATTGGAAAACTCCATTTGGTAGATTTTGACACGATTGATGTTTCCAATTTACACAGACAAGTGTATTTTTCTTTGGATGATGTTGGGAAATCAAAAGCAGAAATAGCAGCAAATTTCATTGAAAAAAGAGCACCTTTTACAAACGTGAGTTTTTCAACAGAACCAATCACAAAACAGAATGTTTTTGAGTTGATTGAAAATGTTGATATTGTTGTTGACGGAACCGATTCATTACCAACAAAATATTTGCTAAACGATGCTTGTGTCATCAAAAATAAACCATTGGTTTATGGTTCTTTGTATAAGTTTGACGGTTATGTTTCGAGTTTTAATGTAAAACAAGAAGATGGAAAATATTCTGCGAATTTGAGAGATGCTTTTCCGAAAATGGCAATTGATATTCCGAATTGTGAAGAAGCAGGAACCTTAAATTCTATTGTTAGTTTAATCGCGGCACAACAAGTAAACGAGGTTTTAAAATTGGTTACTGGAATTGGAAAACCATTAACAGATGAGTTGTTGATTTATAATTCTCTTCAGAATTCTCAAATAAAAATGAAGTTGCAAAACATCGTTTCAAAATCAGATATTGAAACTATTTTTAAAAATGAAACGTATTTTGATGCCAGTTGCGAAATTCAAAATCCAAATTGGTTGATTTCTGCTCAAGATTTAAAAGAAATTATTTTGGATACTGAGCGTAGTCGAAGTGTAGAAATTATTTCTGTTTTAGAAAACCTACAAACACCATTTAAAGTTGATAAAACACTTCCAATATCCAATTTTAATGTTGAAGAATTTCAAATAGATGTATCAAAAAAATATGTTTTGATTTGTCAAAAAGGAATAACAAGTTATCATACAACAAAATTATTAAAAGATAGATTTCCAACAACAACAATTCTTAGTTTAGTTGGCGGAATAAATGATTATTAAATGACAAATCCAATTCAATTTTACACCCAAGAAAAGTCAAAACTTGAGGGTGAATTAATAAGCTTAAAAAAGCAATTATTTAATATCAGCGCTTTTCGGTTTGTTGTTTTTTTCACAACCAGTTTTGGTGTTTATTTCTTTTTTGGAAAAGGTTTAATCGTTTCTATAGTTGCAATTGTAGGTTCTATAATTTTTGCTTTTTTACTAGTTAAAAATGCAAAACTACAAACAGAAAAAGAAATTTTAATCTCTAAAATAAAAATTAATAGTACAGAAATTGCAGTTTTAAACGGAGATTATAAAGATTTAAAACCAGGAAATGAATTTGTAGATCCTCATCATTTTTACAGCAACGATATTGACTTGTTTGGCAAAGGTTCATTTTTTCAATATTCTAACAGAACCGCAACAGAAGAAGGGGAACAAGCGTATGCAAACCTTTTAACAGAAAACAACATTGATCAAATTAAAGAGAAACAAAAAGCAGTTATAGAACTTGCTGAAAAAGTAAAATGGAGACAACATTTTTCTGCAATTGCTGGTTTGGTTAAAGTGCAGTTTAGCTCTAAATCAATTTTGAATTATATAAAAAAATACGAATCGGTTTTGCCACACTATTTTAAGAATTCGGTAAAAGTATTTTCATCGATTTCGATTGTATTAATTTTATTAGTTAGCCTAAGCGTAGTTCCGTTTACAATTTTAGTTTTTTGGTTCTTTTTTGGATTGTTTATTTCTGCTTCACAGATTAAAAAAACAAATCATATTTACAATCAATCAAGTAAAGCAAAAGAAACATTTAAGCAATATTATCAATTATTATCAGAGATAGAATTGCAATCTTTTTCTTCAAAAGTATTAATAGAAAATCAACAAAAATTACAATCAGAAAAAGAAAAAGCTTCTGTTATTTTTCAAAAGTTTTCTAGAATTTTAGATTCATTTGATCAACGAAATAACATCTTGATTGGAATAGTAGGAAACGCTTTATTTCTTTGGGATATTCAGAATGCAATTAAGGTAGAAAAATGGATTTCAAACTATAAACATACAGCAGAAAGTTGGTTTAAAGTGATTGCTTTTTTTGATGTTCAAAACACATTGGCAAATTTTTCTTACAATCATCCAACCTTTGTAATGCCTATAATAAATAAAAATAGTGCTGTTATAAAAGCAGTACAACTTGGGCATCCTTTATTGAATTCAGAAAAAAGAATAGACAATGATTTTGTGATTGATAAAGAGCAATTTTTTATTGTAACTGGAGCAAATATGGCAGGAAAAAGCACATTCTTAAGAACAGTTTCTTTAACGGTTGTAATGTCAAATGTTGGCTTGCCAGTTTGCGCAAAAAGAATAGAATACAATCCGATAAAATTAATTACAAGCATGAGAACTTCGGATTCTTTAGCAGATGATGAATCGTATTTTTATTCAGAATTAAAACGATTAAAATTTATTGTTGACACGATTGAAACTGAAGATTATTTTATCATTTTAGATGAAATTTTAAAAGGAACCAATAGTAAAGACAAAGCCATTGGTTCTAAAAAGTTTGTTGAGAAGTTAAGTAATTCTAAATCTACTGGAATTATAGCAACGCACGATGTTAGCTTATGCGAATTGGAAGATGAATTTAAAAATGTTGAAAATTATTTTTTCGATGCTCAAATACACAAAGATGAATTACATTTTGATTACAAACTAAATAAAGGAGTTTGTAAAAATATGAATGCATCTTTTCTGTTGAAAAAAATGGAAATTATTTAAAAGAAAGTTACAAAGTTGAAAAAGCGACAAGTTGCAAAGTAAAAAAACTGATTACTGCAACCGCTAACTGTATACTGAAAATTACGGATGCGCATTTACCCAAACTTCTCCGTCAGAAAAATGTTCTTTTTTCCAAATAGGAACAGTTTCTTTTAAGGTATCAATTGCAAACTGACAAGCATCAAAAGCAGCATTTCTGTGTTTAGCAGAAGCAGTAATAATAACTGGAACTTCACCAATTTGCAACATGCCTTCTGCATGATGAATGGCAATTTTTACAATTGGAAATTTATCTAAAGCCAAATCTGCAATTTTTTGCATTTCTTTAATCGCCATTGGTTTGTAGGTAGAGAAATCTAACTGTTTTACTTCTTTTCCTTTTGTGTCGTTTCTTACGGTTCCAACAAAAGCAGAAATTCCGCCACAGGAAGCATCCGTTACAAAATCGTAGCATTCTTGTAAGTCTAATGTATCAGAAGTAATTTTTATAGATGTTTTGCTCATATCTGTTACAAAAATAGGAAATCAAAACGTATCTTTGCGTTGCTAATTTTAGAAGTTTAAAAAATGAAAAAAATATTTAGAATTGTTAGTTTTTTAGAAGGTGTTTCTTACTTATTGTTGCTTTTTATTGCAACTCCAATAAAATATTTTGGAGACGATGAAAGCTACGTAAAAATGCTTGGAATGCCACACGGAATTCTATTTATGGTATATGTTGTTTTGGCATTTATGCTAAAACCAGAAGAAAAATGGAACGGAAAAACTTTTGGAATTGTATTGGTCGCTTCTATTTTACCTTTCGGAACTTTTTATGTTGATAGAAAATATCTTCAGTAAAACATGTCATTTAGAAATGAATTTTTTACAATTGAGAAATCTGTCAATTTTTAGATGTAATTATTAGTTCTCCTTCCCTTTGGGAAGGTTAGAATGGGTTTTTAACCTCCACTTACTGGCGGAATAATTGCTACAACATCATTTTGATTTAACAGAGTTTCGTTAGAAGCATAAGCTTCATTTACGGCAATTGCATACGAATTGATGTTTTTTAACTGCGGATATTTAGTTTTTATTTCTGTTTTAAAATCAGCAATTGTACAATTATCTGAGACCTCTAATTCTACCGAAGAAGTTTGGAGTAAATCTGTTGCAATTCCGAAAAGTAAGAGTTGTATTTTCATTATGAACAAATATAAAAAAATAAGATTAACCTGTAACTTTTCTCATTATCCATTCTAGCGGGCCGCTTTTTTTATATTTCATCCAAATGAGTGCAAAAACTATACAACCTAAACTAAATACAAGTCCGTAAACAACGGAAAAATTTAAAGAATGTTCACCTAATTTTGTGTCAGAAATAACCTCTATCAATCCCATTCCTATAATTACGTGAGCCACATAAAAAGTTAATGCCAATTGACCAGTTTTTGTGAGTGCTTTTATAATAAAAGAATTTTCAAACTTCTGAGAAATTAAAATACAAATTGAAATAATACAAACAGAAATACTACTACCAGAAATCATATAAATTGGTAATGGAGGCATTGGGTTTGTTCCTAGTATTGATTGTAATTCTTCTGTTGCTGTTATGCTTCCGTCAGATAACACAGTAATTGCAAGCATAGATATTAGTTGCATTACAATAAAAATAAACAAACTAAACAAAGCCGCTTTTTTCACAAAACGATTGTTTGTTAAATCTTGTTTCCCAAACCATAAACCAATCAACATAAAAGCAGCCCAAGGAATTACAGGATGAAAACCGTTTAAGAATAAGTTTCTTAGGAAACCGTTTAAAGTCCAAAAATCTGTGTAATCAAGAGTTGTAAAATTCCAGCCTGTTTCATAGTTGAAAAATAGTAGAATTATTGGATATAAAAAGATAATTGCTAAAGTAGAATAGAAAATTTTTTTAGAACTGCTCTGAATCAATACTAAAGCAATAAGCATGTAGATTCCGTAAAAATGCAAAATGTCTGCAGGCCAAATTAATATATAAGATAATCCAACAACAAAAAGAAAAAACGCTCGTTTTAAGATTCTTTTTTTTACATTTTTAATTTTCTCTAGATCGTTTTGGTGTATTGCAGAATTTGTCATAAAAGCGATTCCAATTCCTGCTAAAACAACAAATGTAGCAGCTGCTTTCCCTTCTAATAAAGAGGTGAAATTTCTCACCCAAGTTTCACCTTGTTGACCTAAAACCATTTTAAAATTAACTAAAATCATTCCAATCACAGCAAAAGCTCTAGCAACATCAATACCAATAATTCTTTTGTTCATTTTACGAATTTAAAATATACTAATACTAAAAACAAAACCCTTTTGTTTTTGATTGATGCCACCTTTTGAGATTACATAATCAACTCGTAAAAAACGCCATTTTCCGAAACCAATATTATCCAATCCAATAGATGCTTCTGTGTACGGTTTTCTATCGCCAGTAAATAATCCCTTTGTGCCAGCAACAACATGAAAATTTAAAGCATTTATCAGAGGAATTTTCCCTAATAAAAATCCTTTAAAATTATGTTCACCATGAAATTCGGCAAATTTATCATTTGTGCTATACGCATAATAATCAAGTAGATTAAAATGATTTGTTGTTCCGCCACTTGGAGAAATTGCTAATTTATTTCCGTTAAAATGTGCGTAATCTATAAACGAAATGTTTTTTTGTTCTAGAAACAAACCACCTTTTATACGATATTTTGTGTTCCCTAAATTTCCTAAAGAAAAATTTTGACGAAGTTGCGTAAAGACATAATCAGAATTATGTTGATTATTATCAGCACCAAAAGTTTTTCTATAACCAACATAAATTGACGGATAACTATTATTGTAAACCGTAAATTTTCTATCTGGATACGATAAATATTTTGTTCCAAAATTGATGGTTGTTCCAAGATTTAATGTCCAAATTTTATGTGGAGTAAAAGACGGAGAAAAATTAGCAGTATTTTGCGGATCATTTGATGCATATTCTCTATTTGCAATATTTTTAGCACTATAATTGGTGGTGTTTACCAACGCTTTTCTATCAGCAAATTCAAGAGATCCGTTAAATCGAAATCCATTTGTGATTTCTCTAGAAAAAGAAACATTCGCAAATGTTTTTTCATAAATTTTCATGTAATTTCTTTCAAAATAAATTGAATTTATGGTGTTCCAAAAAGGTGAAATAGGATTTGCTCCATTAAATTGTCTTGTTGTAATTCCTCCAGAAAAACGTAAAATCGGTCTACTAATATTGTTCCATTTATAGCCAAAAAATACTGTTGGTCTTACCTTTTTATCAGAAAAGCCATAATTAAAATTTGTTCCAACATTTACCCATTTTCCGGTTTCGTTTAAGGTTTTAAAATAACTCATTCTAATTGTAGAATTCCAGCCTTGAACTGTATTAAAGTTAAGATCGGTAATCGGAGAACCAATGTTAAAATCCCATTTTTTGTAGCTGTTACTGTAAGAATAACCAGACAAAGGAAGCGACCAAGAAAGTTTGTTGTTTTTTGTATCAACAGAATCTAAATATTTTTTTGATCTTCTAATTGTTTTTATACTGTCTTTAACCACATAATCGGTTACTTCTTCTTTGGTTAGTGGAACTGGTCTTAAAGATTTCCAATACACAGAATCTTTTTTGGTAGCTTCTTTTTCAAAGGATAAAATTTCTTTTCCGAAGGTATTTTCATCAAAATTTGGATTGAAATTATAGTTGCTGTACGCAGAAGAAAATCGTCCATTTATGTTAATTCCGAACAAACCAATTTTAAAATCAATAGTTTGAGAAATAACAACCCAAGCATTATTTTTTGCTGATTTATTAAAAGTTTGTTTTAAGCGCAACACATCTACCATTGGTAAATTTACTTGTACTCCAGTTACAGAAATTTCTGTTCCGTATAATGCCCAATCACCTTCTACAATGTATAAAAAACCATTAAAAACCCGATCGTTTTTACGTTTTGGTAAAATGGCGATTTTGCTAATTAACTGTCCATTTTTATCGTAAAATGTTCCAACTAATTTGTAATCGTAATAACCAAAAGCATAATTAGAAATTGGGGAAATAATTTCGTTACCTAATTCAACAGTATTTTTATACAAGTTAAAATTTACATCTTCGGCTCTGTTAAAACTTACGCCATTATCTCTTCCACTAACTTTAGACGCAACAATATGTTCTTTAAAACTATTCGGTTTTTGATGCGAAATTTTAGAAACAGTTTCTGATAAATAAATAATTCCGCTTCTTGTAGAATCTAATCCGCCACCTAAATCGCCTAATTCTTGCCCTAAAATTTTCTTTGGAGCATTTTTAATTTTGTATAAACCTCTTGAATAAAAATCGGCAGTAAATTTTTGAATTCTACTTTCATTTTCCTTCTTATTTGCAATTACATTTCTAATAATTTTATTGGCTGGATTTTCATTGCTATTAATCTCAACTTCGTTTAATGTTATTTGTTCTTCAATCAATTTTGCGTTTAATTGAAAAGGAAAAGAAGTAATTTTAACAGCTTTTTTTACTGTCTTAAAACCTAAAAACTGAAATACAACCGTATGGTTTCCTGTTTTTTTAAGAGGCAATTCATATTCACCATCATTATTAGAAGTTGTTCCAGTAATTGTTCCTTCTAAATAAATACTTACAAAAGATAACGGAGAATTATTGTTGTCAACAATTTTTCCTTTTATTTGAGAAAAAGCTGAAAATGAGATAAATAAGACAAGTAATGTGAAAGTTTTTTTCATAGTTTTTTAAAGTTGATCTGTGCAAACTTATCAGTTGTAAAATTAAATTGCTCTTTTTATTTTGTTAAAGTAGATACAATTTTTTCTTAAAAATAAGTTTTCTTTTTTAATAGACGCTTTGAGTTCCTTTTTTGTTACCATACCAAGCTCTTTTTTAATTAAAACACGTTTAAAAAAGAGTATATTTGTTGGTTCATAGAAACAACAAAATCATGAGTGAATCTAGGAAAAGGCATGAAGCTTTATTATATCACGCAAAACCAAAACCAGGAAAAATTGAGGTAATTCCTACAAAAAAATATGCTTCTCAACACGATTTATCGTTGGCATATTCTCCAGGAGTTGCAGAACCGTGTTTAGAAATAGAAAAAGATCCGAATAACGTATATAAATATACAGCAAAAGGAAATCTAGTTGCAGTAATTACTAACGGAACCGCAGTTTTAGGACTTGGTGATATTGGCGCATTAGCATCAAAACCAGTAATGGAAGGAAAAGCATTATTATTTAAAATATTTGCTGATATTGATGTTTTTGATATTGAAGTTGATGCAACAGATGTTGATAAATTTGTAGAAACCGTTAAAGCAATTGCTCCGACTTTTGGAGGAATTAACCTTGAAGATATTAAAGCTCCAGAAGCTTTTGAAATAGAAAGAAGATTAAAAGAAGAGTTGGATATTCCTGTAATGCACGATGACCAACACGGAACCGCAATTATTTCTGCAGCAGCGTTAAAAAACGCTATTGAAATCACTGAAAAAAACATTGAAGAAGTTCAAATTGTTGTAAACGGAGCAGGAGCTGCGGCAATTTCTTGTACAAGATTGTATTTAGCATTAGGTGCTAAAAGAGAACACATTGTAATGTGCGATAGTAAAGGTGTTATCAGAAAAGATAGAACTAATTTAACGTCGCAAAAAGCCGAGTTTGCTACTGATAAAAAAGACGTTTTTACTTTAGAAGAAGCAATGCACAATGCAGATGTTTTTATTGGATTGTCTAAAGGAAATGTAGTTTCTCCAGAGATGTTATTATCGATGGCAAAAAATCCAATTGTATTTGCAATGGCAAATCCAGTTCCAGAAATAGAATACGATTTAGCAATTAGAACTAGAGAAGATATTATCATGGCAACAGGAAGATCTGATCATCCTAATCAAGTAAATAATGTACTTGGGTTTCCATTTATTTTTAGAGGAGCTTTAGATGTTAGAGCAACAAAAATTAACGAAGAAATGAAAATGGCAGCCGTTCATGCCTTGGCAGATTTAGCCAAAAAAACGGTACCAGAACAAGTAAATATTGTGTACGATGAAATTAGCCTGTCTTTTGGTAAAGAATATATTATTCCAAAACCTTTTGATCCACGTTTAATTTATGAAATTCCACCTGCAATTGCAAAAGCTGCAATAGATTCTGGAGTGGCATTAGAGCCAATTACAGATTGGGAAAAATACCAAGGAGAATTAATGGAGCGTTCAGGAACAGGAAGTAAAGAAATTAGATTGTTACACAACAGAGCCAAAAGTGACCCAAAGAGTATTGTTTTTGCAGAAGCAGATCATTTAGATGTTTTAAAAGCTGCACAAAGAGT
This sequence comes from Polaribacter uvawellassae, assembly GCF_039748955.1. NCBI lineage: Bacteria > Pseudomonadati > Bacteroidota > Flavobacteriia > Flavobacteriales > Flavobacteriaceae > Polaribacter > Polaribacter uvawellassae. The sequence goes on from NZ_JBDIZN010000001.1 coordinate 560,439, forward strand.
TTATGATGAAAAAATTGGAAAGCCTATTTTATTAGGAAAAAAAGAAGTAATCTTAGAATTAAAAGAAGAGATAGGTTTTAACGCTGATGTACCAATTATAGACCCAAAAACAGATGAAGAAAGCGAACGCAGAAATCGTTTTGGAGAAATTTATTGGAAAACACGTCAACGAAAAGGAATAACACTATCTCAAGCTCAAAAAATTATGCGAGAGCGTAATTATTTTGCAGCAATGATGGTAAATGCAGGCGAAGCAGATTCGTTAATTACTGGATATTCTAGATCATATCCATCGGTTGTAAAACCAATGTTAGAATTGATAGAAAAAGATACTGGAGTTACAAGAGTTGCAGCAGCAAATTTAATGTTGACCAAACAAGGACCAATGTTTTTAGCGGATACAACTATTAACATCAATCCAAATGCAAAAGATTTGGCAAAAATATCGCAATTAACATATTCTTTAGCTAGAATGTTTGGAGTAAAACCAAATATTGCAATGTTGTCATTTTCTAACTTTGGATCATCAGAATCTGAAAGTGCACTAAAAATTAGAGAAGCAGTTTCGTATATTCATAGACATTTTCCGCAAGTTGTAATTGACGGAGAATTACAAGCAGATTTTGCATTAAACAGAACAATGTTAGCAAAAGAATTTCCGTTCTCTAAATTAAATGGGAAAAAGGTAAATGTGCTTATTTTTCCTAATTTAGACGCAGCAAACATCACTTATAAATTAATGAAACAAGTTGATGAAGTTGAATCTATTGGTCCAATTATGATGGGATTAAAAAAACCTGTTCATATTTTACAATTAGGATCAAGTGTAGACGAAATGGTTAATATGGCAGCAGTTGCTGTTGTTGATGCGCAACAGAAAGCAAAAAGAAATTCTTAAAAACACTAAATGATTACACAAATAAAAGGAAGATTAGTAGAGAAAAATCCAACTTATGTTGTGGTAGATTGTGCTGGAGTTGGCTATTTATTGCACATTTCTTTAAATACATTTTCTACTTTACCAGATAGCGAAGCAATTACATTATTTACGCATCTATCAGTTAAAGAAGATTCTCATACGTTGTTTGGTTTTATTGATAAAACTGAAAGAGAAATTTTTAGATTGTTAATCTCTGTTTCTGGAGTAGGACCAAGCATTGCAAGAACCATGTTGTCTTCAATGTCATCCGAAGAAATACAACAAGCAATTGCATCAGAAAATATCGCCCTAATTCAGTCTGTAAAAGGTATTGGAGCAAAAACAGCACAACGTGTAATTATAGATTTAAAAGATAAAATTTTAAAAACGTTTGATTTAGACACAATTTCTGTTATTAAAAACAATACGAATAAAGATGAAGCGTTATCTGCATTAGAAGTATTAGGTTTTAATAGAAAGCAATCAGATAAAGTATTAAATACAATTTTAAAAGAGCAACCAGAAGCTACAGTAGAATTGTTGATTAAAAGTGCATTAAAAAGTTTATAATTAAATTGAGGAAGACGTGTTTTCATAGATTATTAATATGTGTAGTTGCTATATTAGCAACTACAACTGTTTTTTCTCAAACCGTAAAAACTAAGAACGATTCTATTAAAAAAGATTCTGTTCCTGTGCTTAAATATAAATTTAAACAAAACCAGAAAGGAAGCATTTTTTTGAATGCGCCAACTACGTATTCTGTTGTTTTTGACAAGAAATTAAATAAATACATTGTTGTAGAACAATTGGGTGATTTTAAAGTAGGAAACCCAATTTTTATGTCGCCAGAAGAGTATCAAAAATATCGCTTAAAAAAAGATATTAAAGATTATTTTAAAGAAAAGAACGATGCCTTAAGTAAAAAGAAAGGAAACAAAGCTGCACAAAAAAATTTACTACCAACATATTATGTAAATTCTAAGTTTTTTGAATCTATTTTTGGCGGAAATACCGTTGAGGTAATTCCGAGCGGAAACTTAAACATTAAGTTAGGTGGAATTTACCAAAATGTTGATAATCCACAATTATCAGAAAATAATAGAAGTAGTTTTACATTTGATTTTGATCAGCAAATAACAGCAAGCATTGTTGCAAATGTTGGAAAAAGATTAAAAGTTACAGCAGATTATGATACACAATCTACATTCGATTTTCAGAATTTAATTAAATTAGAATACACGCCTACGGAAGACGATATTATCAGAAAAATTGAAGCTGGTAATGTTTCGATGCCGATAAAAAACTCGTTGATAAACGGAGCTCAGAGTTTGTTTGGTTTAAAAACCGAATTGCAATTTGGTAAAACGACAGTAACCGCAGTGTTTTCTCAACAAAACTCTGAAAGTAAAACTGTAACTGCAGAAGCAGGAGCATCCATCAATCCTTTTGAAATAAGGGCTACAGATTACGATGATAACAGACACTTTTTTTTAGCACAATATTTTAGAGAAAATTATAAAAAATCACTTCAAAACTACCCATTAATTAGTAGTCCAATAAATATTACAAGGATTGAAGTTTGGATCACCAATAGAAATTCAAACACAGAAAACTTTAGAAGTATTGTTGCGCTAGCAGATATTGGAGAACCCAACAAACCAGATTATGTTGGTTCTGGTGTAAACCCAACTTCGCCATCGCAAGTCCAAGGTAAAAACATTCCATCAAATAAAGCAAATAATTTATCCAATTTATTAACTGAAACTAGTGGAATTAGAGATATAACTACGGTTGAAAATACACTTTTAAATTATGGTTTAAATCAAGGAACTGGATATTCTACTTTGCAAAATGCTAGAAAATTAGAAGAGAATGAATATACGTTGAATCCGCAATTAGGATTTATTTCGTTGAATAGAAAACTCTCTGACGGTGAAGTTTTAGCGGTTGCTTATGAATATACAGTTGTTGGTAGTTCAGAAACTTCTTTTAAAGTTGGAGAATTATCTAATGACGGAATTGTAGCGCCAAGTAATTTAGCAGTAAAATTATTACGAAGCGAAATTATTACTACAAAAAGAACTGTTGCAGGGAACGAAGAACAATTTCCAACTTGGAAATTAATGATGAAAAATGTGTATCCTTTGGGTGTTTTTCCTTTAACGCAAGATGGTTTTAGATTAGAAATTTTATATAGAGATGATAAAACAGGAATTCCGTCTAACACCTTACAAAATGCTTCAACTCCAGGAATTTCGAATAAAACATTGTTAAATGTTTTAAATTTAGACAAGTTAGATCAAAGTTCTTATGCAGTGCCTAATGGAGATGGTTTTTTTGATTATGTAGAAAATGTTACAGTAAATTCTAACAGAGGATTTATTATTTTTCCAGAAACAGAACCTTTTGGTTCTGACTTATCAAGTTCGTTAACAACACCATCAGATAAAAATGATTATGTGTTTAATGAATTGTATATCAACACAAAATCACAAGCAAAAAATAACCATCAGAATAAAGATAAATTTATTTTAAAAGGGTATGCAAAAACAGAAAATAGTAACGGAATCCCGTTAAACGCATTTAACGTTCCAAAAGGTTCTGTAAAAGTTACAGCTGGTGGAAGACAATTGGTAGAAGGTGTAGATTTTGTTGTAGATTATAACTTTGGTAGAGTTCAAATTATTGATCCAGGATTGCAATCCTCTGGTGTTCCAATAAGCGTTTCTACAGAAAATAATTCGGTTTTTAATCAACAGAGAAAAACCTTTATGGGATTAGATGTCGAACATCGCTTTTCTGATGATTTTATTTTAGGAGGAACACTTTTAAACGTTACTGAAAAACCTATTACTCAAAAAGTAAATTTTGGTAGCGACCCAATAAACAACACCATGTTTGGTTTAAATGTAGAATATACTACAGAAATGCCAATTTTTACAAAATGGGTAAATAAAATTCCGTTTGTAGATACAGATGTTCCTTCAAATGTGTCTGTTAGAGCAGATTTAGCATATTTACTTCCTGGAACTCCAAGTGGCGTTGATGTTAACGGAGCAGCAACAACTTATATAGATGATTTTGAAGCATCACAAATTCCGATAGATTTATTATCGCCGTTAAATTGGTTTACAGCAAGTACGCCACAAACTCAAAATTTAAACGGTGCTGCAAACGACTTAAGTTATAATGATAAAAGAGCAAAATTAGCGTGGTATTCTATTGATCAATTGTTTTACGGAAACGGCGCAAAACCAGCAAATATTGACAACATAGAATTGTCTAGAACAGAAGTTCGTCAAATTGGTTATTCAGAATTATTTCCGAACACAGAATTAGATTTAACGCAAAACATTTTAGTAAGAACTTTAGATTTGGCGTATTTTCCTTCAGAAAGAGGAACCTATAATTTTGATACTGGAGCAACTGTTAAAGCTGATGGAACTTTTTCGAATCCGCAAGATCGTTGGGGTGGAATTATGCGACCATTAACTACCAACAATTTTGATCAAGCAAATGTAGAATACATTCAGTTTTGGATTAAAGATCCGTATCAAGATTATTCGATTACAAATGCTGAAGGTTTACCAACAGGAATTGATCCAAAGAATCCTGTAAATCAAGTTGGAGAATTGTATTTTAACTTAGGAAACATTTCTGAAGACATCTTAAAAGATAATAGAAAGATGTACGAAAACGGAATGCCAGCTGATGGAACGAATACAAATATTACTGCATCGACTTGGGGAAATGTGCCAACAAATCAATCTATTTTATACGCTTTTGATGTTGATGATACCTCTAGGAAAAATCAAGATATTGGTTTAGATGGATTGAAAAACGAAGATGAATTTAGTTTTTATCAACCAAAAGTTTTTGATATTAGTAAGTTAAATCAGAATGATATTTCATCAGATAATTTTCAATATTTTAGAAGTACCAATTTTGATAATACAAATGCATCAGTAATTACCAGGTATAAAAACTTTAATAATACAGAAGGAAATTCGCCAACGGCAAATCAATCTACAGAATCCTATCCAACTTCGTCTTCTTCTTATCCAGATGTAGAAGATATTAATAAAGATCAAACCATGAATACGGTAGAAAGTTACTTTGAATACAAGGTCTCTTTAAACAAAAATGATTTGGTAAAAGGAAGTAATAATATTGTTGATGAAAAAGAAACGTCGGTTACGTTGGCAGACGGAACTTCTAGAAAAACAAAATGGTATCAATTTAGAATTCCTGTTAGAAGCGGAACGGCAGTAAACGGAATTACAGATTTTAATAGTATTCGATTTATTAGAATGTTTATGACCAAATTTAAAATGCCGGTTGTGTTGCGTTTTGGGCAGTTAGAATTGGTAAGAGGAGATTATAGGCGTTATACAAAAACATTAAATCCTGCTATAAAACCGCCACAAGATTTAACAAATCAAGATTTAAATAATTTTGAAGTTGGTGTTGTTAGTATAGAACAAAATGAAGGAAGATATGTATTGCCCCCAGGAATTATTAGAGAGCAACTACAAGGAAGTTCTACCATACAACAACAAAACGAGCAATCGGTTTCTTTAAAAGTAAAAGATTTAATGCAAAATGAAACCAGAGCAATTTATAAAAACCTTAGTGTAGATTTAAGAATGTATAAAAACTTAAAAATGTTTATACATGCAGAGCCTATTGTTACTGGAAGTGTTGCTGATAATGATTTAGTTGCTATTATTAGATTAGGTACAGATTTAGATGATAACTTTTATCAAATAGAAGTGCCGTTAAAAGTTTCTGCAAGCGGAAGCTTAGAACCAACAAATGTTTGGCCCGAAGCAAATAATTTAGATGTTATTTTAGAAGAATTAGGCAGAATAAAATTAAAAAGAGATGGAGAAATTCCGAATTCTGGCGGAACATTATCCATCAATAAAATATACCCATTTCCAACAAATTCGCCTGTGCATTCTGTGGTGTTAAGAGTAAAAGGAAATCCGACTTTAGGCGCTATTAGAACCTTAATGTTAGGAGTAAAAAATACAAGACCTACACAAAAAAGTGCAGAAATTTGGTTTAATGAATTGCGATCTTCTGGATTTGATAATAAAGGCGGTTGGGCTGCAGTTGTAAATGCAGATGCAAATTTTGCTGACTTAGCAGATGTTTCTGTAACTGGAAGAATGCAAACTATTGGTTTTGGAAATGTAGAAGATAGAGTTAATCAAAGAAGTATAGAAGAAACAAAACAATACGATATTTCTACAAACATTAATTTAGGGAAAATGATGCCTAAAAACTGGGGCGTTCAATTACCGATGAGTTATAGTATTGGTGAAGAATTTAGAGATCCAAAGTACGATCCACAATATCAAGATGTAAAATTTGCTGAAGCAAAAGAAGTAAATCCAAATAGTGCAAATTCTCAAGATTATACGTTACGAAAGAGTATCAGTTTTAATAATGTAAAGAAAAATAGAAATCCAGAATCTACAAAAAAACCAAAACCTTATGATGTAGAAAACTTTTCTGTTACCTATGCTTTCTCAGAAGAATATCATAAAGATTATAATATAGAAAAGTATTTAAATCAGAATTTAAGAGCAGGCGCGAGTTATAATTTTACGTTTCAACCAAAATTTATTGAGCCATTTAAAAAGTCAGAATTTTTTGGAAAAAGTAAACATTGGCAAATTATTAGAGATATAAATATTAATTTATTACCAAAATCTATTGGATTAAATTCTAGAATTACTAGAAATTATGTTGAGCAAAAATCTAGAAATTTAATTGAAGGATTGAGTCCGCAACCAACATTAACGCAACGTAGATTTATGTTTGATTGGGATTATACAATTGGATTTGATTTGACAAAATCGTTGAGTTTAAACTTTAATGCAAACAATAGTTATTTGTATGATAACTTTGGGAACGGAGAAGAACTAGAAATTTTTGATCAGTTTTTTAGTATGGGAAGACCAGATCATTACAATCAAAAGTTGACAGCCAATTATAAATTGCCAATTGATAAACTTCCCTATTTAGGTTTTGTAACTGCAGATTACAGTTATACAGCAAATTTTGATTGGAAAGCTGCATCAAAAAGTTATGTAGATAAAATTGGTAATTTATTACAAAACTCTAACACCCATAATTTTAATACAGCTTTCAGTTTTTCTAAATTATATCAAGATACAGGATTTAAAAAATTGTTTATTAAAGATGGAAATGCTGCAACTAACAAAAGTTCAAATCCATTTCAAGCGCCACAATTACCAAATGCAAATCAGGTAAAAACAAAAAAAGCAACACTAAAAGATAAAATTTTATTAGGTGTTTATGATTTTGTTACAGCGGTTAAAACAGTTAAAATTAGTAATGCATCCAACAATGGAACATTATTGCCTGGTTATACTGGTAGTTCTGGATTCCTTGGAAGAGATCAAGTAAACGGAGGTTTTGCACCAACCTTAGGTTTTGTTTTTGGTAGTCAGATTGATATCAGAAATAAAGCATTTGAAAAAGGTTGGTTGGTAGATAGAGCAGTCGGTTCTGAATATTACAACAAAACATATAGCAGAACACATTATAATAAATTAGATTATACAATTTCTTTAAAACCTTTTAATGATTTAAATATAGAATTGACGGGAAATAAAATTGAAACAAACAATATTTCGCAACAATTAGATGTAGAAGGTGGCGTTTTAAATACATCAACACCAATTACAGAAACCGGGAACTTTAGCACAAGTTTTTCTATGTTATCTACAGTGTTTACAGATTCAGATGAGTTGTTTAATTCTTTTTTAGCAAACAGAACAGTGCTTTCGCAAAGATTATCTTCAGAAAGTGGATTGCCAAATACAGCAAATGCAGCATTTAAAGAAGCAGGGCAACAAGTTTTATTACCAGCTTTTATTGCAGCTTATTCAGGAGATAATGCAAGTTCAGTTGGATTAGGATTGTTTAAAAATATTCCAATTCCGAATTGGACTTTACGTTATAATGGATTAATGAAAATAGGTTGGTTTAAAGAAAATTTTACTAGCTTTACAATAACAAACGGATATAAATCTTCATATACAATTTCTAATTACACAAATAACTTGCAATACGATCAATCAGATTTAACAAAAGTAAACGCAACAGGAAACTATCAACCAAAACTATTAATAGCAGCAGCAAGTTTAATTGATGAGTTTTCTCCGTTGATTAAAATTGATATGAAAATGAAAAACTCATTTTCTTTTAAAGGAGAAATTAGAAAAGACAGAACACTTACTTTAAATTTTGATAATAGTACATTAACAGATATTAAAGGAACAGAATATATTTTTGGTGTTGGTTATAGATTAAAAAACGTTGCATTTAATACTCGTTTTGCAGGTAAAAAACAAAATATGAAAGGAGATATTAATATGAGAGCAGATATTTCTTTAAGAGATAATTTAACAATGATTAGATCTGTGGACATAGAAAATAATCAAATAAGTGGTGGTCAAAAACTTTTATCTATTAAATTTGCAGCAGACTATAAATTAAATAGAAATTTAACAACATCATTTTATTACAATCATACAATGTCTAAATATGCAATTTCAACCACATTTCCTAGACAATCTATTAATGCTGGTTTCAATTTAATTTATAACTTAGGCAATTAAAATTAATCAACAATAAAAAACAATTATAATGAACATTCCATCAGAATTAAAGTACACAAAAGACCACGAATGGATTAAGGTAGAAGGCGACACAGTTACAATTGGTATTACAGATTTTGCACAAGGAGAACTTGGTGATATCGTATACGTAGATGTAGATACTGTTGATGATACAGTAGAAAGAGATGAAGTTTTTGGATCTGTAGAAGCTGTAAAAACAGTTTCAGATTTATTTATGCCGTTAACCGGAGAAGTTATCGAATTTAATGAAGGTTTAGAAGACGAACCAGAATTAGTAAACAAAGATCCTTACGGTAAAGGCTGGATGATTAAAGTAACAATAGCAGATGCTTCTCAATTAGATGATTTACTAGATGCGCAAGCTTATCAAGATCTTATTAAAGGATAAAATTATTTTTATTGCAATTTTTATTGCATTAGTTATTGGGTTTTTAAGCTTGATAAAAAGTACTGGTCCAACAATTAATTTATCTAATGTAGATAAGATTTATCACACAATTGCATATTTTATATTATCATTAACTTGGTTGCTTAGTTTTCCTATTTCTAGGAAAAATAACACTACAAAATATGCAATTGCTTTAGGTTGTGTTTTTTATGGCATAATTATTGAAGTTTTACAAACAACTCTTACAACTTATAGAACAGCAAGTTTACTTGATGTTGTTGCAAATAGCGTTGGAGTTTTTATAGCATTGTTAATTTTTAACTCAATTTATAAAAAAATTGATGCTATTTAACTTTAATACTTGCATAAGTCATAAGAATTTAATTAAATTAGCGAACTATTAAAAAAACATTAGGATGGAAATTAAGAAAAATCCAAAATCAAATTTAGAGAATTACTCGAAGCTGTTTATTCAACTAGGTTTGGTTTTAGCACTTTTTGTTACTTATGTAGCAATGGAAAACAAAACCTATGATAGAGTAATTGATTCATTTGGTGATGCAAACATGCAAGATTTATTGGAAGAAGACATTCCAATTACAGAGCGTATTGAAGAGGTTAAGCCAAAAGCTCCACCACCACCAGCACCAGAAAAAATAGAAATTGTAGAGGACGAGAAAGAAGTTGAAGAAACTGTAATTGAAACTACAGAAACAGATGAAACTGAAGCTGTTGAAGTAGAAGAAATCGTTGAAGTAGAAGAGGTTGAAACAATTGTAGAAGATGTTCCTTTTGCTGTTATTGAAGAAGTACCTGTTTTTCCAGGATGTACTGGAACAAGAAAACAAAAAGGTGATTGTTTAAATGAAAAAATAAGACAGCACGTAGGTAGAAAGTTTAATGGCGATTTAGCAGGTGAACTAGGTTTATCTCCAGGAAAAAAGAAAATTTGGGTTGGATTTAGAATAGATAAAACAGGTGCAATTACTGATGTTCAGGTAATTAGAACACCACATCCAAGATTAGGACAAGAAGCGGTAAGAGTTACAAAAACGTTACCTAAAATGATTCCTGGTAGACAAAGAGGAATTGCAGTAGGGATGAAGTATACATTGCCAATTTCATTTAATGTTGAATAACATCTTAATAAAAATAAAGTAAAAAAGGGCTACCATTTTGGTAGCTCTTTTTTATTGGCATCTTTTTTGAATTCATCATTATAACTTAAAACTATATAATTATGAAAAATGAAAAAAAGCATCCAAAAAAACAATTAGAAAAGTACACAAACATTTTTATGCAATTATCACTTGTGTTGGTGTTGTTTGTTGTTTATCAGCTTATAGAATTTGAAACAGTAGAAAAAAAGTTTAGTATTATAGTTCCAGATTCAAGTTTTAATTATGAACTCTTAACTGAAGATAATCCATCTAATTTTATTAAAGAACAAAAAAAGAATTTAAAAAAAGCACCACCAAAAGTTTTAATTCTTGACGAATTAGATCCTAAAAAAGAGGATGAAGTTTTAATAGAAGATTTATTGCCAGATTTAGAGCCGTTAGATAAAATTGAATCAAATATAAATATTGCACTAAATAATTATGTTCCAGAAGACCCAAAGATAATTGAAGAAGTAGCATTTATAATTATTGAAGATGCACCGGTTTTTAAAGGATGTGAAGGGTTATCACAAGAGGAAAACAAAATATGCTTTATTTCGTCTATTCAAAAATTTGTTATTCAAAGATTTGATGTTGATTTAGCTCAAGAGCTAAATTTAAGATCAGGAAAATATAAAATATTTGCACAATTTGTAATTTCTAAAACAGGAAATATAAATGAGATTAAAATTAAAGCTCCACATCCAAAACTAGAAAAAGAAGCAAAAAATATTATTAAAAAATTACCACAATTTACACCAGGAATGCAACGCAAAGTTCCGGTAAATGTTAAATTTGCATTGCCAATAACGTTTAGTGTTCATTAGAATTTAATTATATAAAAATAAAAAGAGCAATCAATTAGATTGCTCTTTTTTAATGCGCTTAATATTTACTATTTTTGTTTAGATAAATCAACGATAAATGAAGCTAGTACAATATTTAGATTCTACTTATTTAAAAACTCCAACTCAGGCTAATATTTCTGAAAAAGAAACACAAGCAAAAATTATTAAGCTAGTTAATGAAGCTATTACTTTCAATTTTAAATTGGTAATGATAAGGGCTAATTATATTGCTTTAGCAAAAGAGTTGATTAGTAAATCGGATTCAAATGTTTTGGTTGGTACGGTAATTGGTTTTCATGAAGGCACATATTCTATTGAAGAAAAATTAGCTGAAGCACAAAATGCCATTAATTTAGGAGTAGATGATTTAGATTTTGTTGTAAATTATGAAGCCTTTAAGAAAGGAGAAATACCATTAATTAAAGAAGAAATATTAACAGGTACAACTTTAGGGTTAAAAAACAACAAAGTTGTAAAATGGATTATTGAAGTAGCAGCATTAAGTAATGATGAAATTGCAGCTATTTCAATGCTGATAAAAAATGTTGTTATTGATAATTTTGGTGAAAAGAATGCAAGAAATGTTTTTGTAAAATCATCAACAGGATTTTATAAAACAGAAAACAATAAGCCAAACGGAGCCACATTTGAGACTATAAAAATAATGTCAGAGAATGCAAAGCCTTTAAAAATAAAAGCGGCAGGCGGTGTAAAAACAAAAAGCGATGCTTTAAAAATGATTACTTTAGGAGTTGAAAGAATTGGAACTTCTTCAGCAAAAGAAATAATCGAAGAAACCAGAATTAATTCAACATATTGAAATGAGTAACTATAAAGCGCACGAAACAGCTGTTATTGATGACGGTTGTGAAATTGGAGAAGGAACAAGTATTTGGCACTTTAGTCATATAATGCCAAATTGTAAAATTGGCAAAAATTGCAATATTGGTCAAAATGTTGTGATTTCGCCAGAAGTAGTTTTAGGAAACAATGTTAAAGTACAAAATAACGTTTCAATTTATACAGGAGTTATTTGCGAGGATGATGTTTTTTTAGGGCCATCGATGGTTTTTACAAATGTTATCAACCCTAGAAGTGCCGTAAACAGAAAAAATCAATACTTAAAAACCGTTGTTAGAAAAGGAGCAAGTATTGGTGCAAATGCAACCATAGTTTGTGGTAATGATATTGGTGAGTTTTCTTTTATTGGTGCCGGAGCAGTTGTTGTCAAAGAAATTTTACCGTACGCTTTGGTTGTTGGTAATCCTTCAAAACAAATTGGTTGGATTAGCGAATTTGGACATCGATTAATTTTTAATGAAGAAGGAATTGCAGAGTGTTCAGAAAGTAAAGAAAAATATCAATTAAAAAACAACAGAGTTACTAAACTGTAAAAAACAATAATGAAAAAACATCTTCTTTTATATTTTTTTTTAATTCCGCTTTTTTTATCTGCTCAAGCAGAAAGACATCCAGTATTTAAAAGCTGTGAAAATGAAAATATTGATAAAATAGAACCGTGCTTTTACAAAACAACAAAAGAACTGTTTTTTAAAGAGTTTAATTCGCCAGTTATTTTAGAAAGAGAGAAATTTAAAGGAACTGTAAGTGCTGTTTTTGTAGTTACAAACACAGGTAATTTTAAATTGATTTACATTAATTCTCCGTATACAGAATTAGAAGCAGAAGTAAAAAGAGTTTTTAGTACTTTACCAGTAATATCACCAGCAAAATACAACAACAATAATGTAGAAATGCGTTTTGCGTTGCCATTAAACTTTCCGTTACAAATTGGAAATGAAGTTACAGAAGAAATAGTTGAGGTAAAACCAAAAGAGATAAAACCAATTGCTATTAAAGACAACCTTAAAAAGACATTGTTTATAGAACATAAAAGTCAATTGAATATTCCATTCACACATCAACGATATATTAATTACGATTATGCTTTAAATAAAAATAATAGCGCTCACACAGCTGTAAAACCTTATGTTTATAATAATATGAATGCTGTTTTTGATTTAGATGCAGAAAAAAGTCAGTTTTTAAAACCAGAAGAAACAACTTGGTTAAAAAGAAAACTTTGGAACGAACATTTATTAGAAGTAAGAGGAGATGGATATTGGTTTAATTTAGATTTTTTGTTAGATGTACAATTTGGTAAAGACAACTCTGATGTTACTTATACATTTAATAACTCTAGAAATTTAACCGTAAACGGAGGATTAGGAAACGATTTTTCTTTTTCAGCAACAATTTATGAAAGTCAGGGAAGATTTGCAGGTTATATAAACGATTTTATTTCAAACCCATCAAACACTTTTAAACCAGCATTTTCTGAAGGATTAGTTCCAGGAAGAGGAAAAGCAAAAGGGTTTAAAGCAGATGCTTTTGATTATCCTGTTGCAGAAGGTTATTTGGCATACACACCAAATAAGTTTTTACAATTTCAATTTGGTAATGGAAAGAATTTTATTGGAGACGGATATAGATCTCTTTTACTTTCTGACGTTTCTTCACCTATGCCTTATTTAAAAATGAGTGTAAATTTCTGGAAATTAAATTACACAAACATTTGGCTTTGGGGCACAGATGTTAGACAGCCAGTAGTTGTAAACAACGAACACCCAAGAAAATATATAGCCATACATTATTTAAGTCTTAATATTACAGATAAATTAAATATTGGTTTTTTTGAATCAGCAATTTCTAAAGGAGACCAAGGGTTTGATATTGGGTTTATGAATCCATTAATGTTTTATAGAGCTGTTGAGTTTAGTAGAGGAGAAGATGCAGGAAACGCAATGTTAGGATTAACAGCAAAATACAAGCTAAAAGAAAACCTTGTTTTATATTCGCAATTAGTTATTGATGAATTTTCATTCGGAAAAATTGGTGATTTAGGATATTGGGGAAACAAGTTTGGGTTTCAATTAGGAGCAAAATATTTTGATGCGTTTGACATTAAAGACTTGTATGTACAAGCAGAATTAAACACTGTAAGGCCTTATACGTTTGCACATAAAGACCCAATCTTAAATTACGGAAATTACAGTCAACCATTAAGTCATGCTTGGGGAGCCAATTTTTGGGAAGCAATTGTTATCGCAAATTATAAATTTGATCGATGGACAACAAGCGCAAAAGTGGTTATGGGTCAGAAAGGATTTGATGACTTTGCTTCTGTTAGTAATGGTGGTGATATTTATAAATCATATAATATTAGAAAAGGAGACTATGACAATGAAGTTGGTCAAGGAAACAAAGCAGTAATATTTATAGCAGATTTTCAAGGAAGATATTTGTTAAACACATCAAATAACTTAAGTTTATTTGGTGGATTTACATTTAGAAACTTCTCTTTAGAAAGAGATCCTACTAATTCTAAAAACGTTGCACTGTGGTTTTCAGTAGGAATAAAAGCAGATTTATTTAATTGGTATTTTGATTTTTAAAAAACTTTTATTTTTTTAAAAAAAACTATTAGAGTTTGTCAAAAACTTGTATATTTGTTTAGTGGTGTAAAAACCACTTTCTTTTTCATAGCAATTTTCCCACTCTAATTTAGAGTGGGTTTTTTTTATTTCTAATATTTTTTCAACAGTTTTATCCATAAAAAAAGCCTTAACAAATTAATGTTAAGACTTTCTTGTACTCAAGATGGGACTTGAACCCATACGGGCATTACTGCCCACTGGATTTTAAGTCCAGCGTGTCTACCAATTCCACCACTTGAGCATTGGTATTATATTAAAGAATAGAGCGAAAGACGGGATTTGAACCCGCGACCCTCACCTTGGCAAGGTGATGCTCTACCCCTGAGCTACTTTCGCGCAGTATATTTTATAAGAACTTAGCATATATCTCAATGCGGGTGCAAAGTTAAAACAAAAAAGGAAATAGCAAAGTTTTTTTTAAGATATTTTAAATAGAAATCTAATTCGTTTTTTATAGCCTAAAAAGCAAGAAATTAGCACAGAATAAAATATCTTTGCAAAAGGTTTGAAAATATTTAAATGAGCTCAGTTTCTAGCATAGAAAATAAATCAACAATTAAAAACTTTATAACAGATTTTAAACAACTTACAAAAGTTGGTTTATCTCTAAGTGTAGTTTTTTCGTCAATAGCAGGTTATTTATTAGCAGCAGAAATTGTTGATGCATTTATAATTGTTCAATTGGCAATTGGTGGTTACTTAATGGTTGGTGCTTCAAATGCATTTAATCAAGTAATAGAAAGAGATACTGATTCTTTAATGAAAAGAACAATGAACAGACCTTTGCCAGCTGGCAGAATGACTGTTTCTAATGCCTTAATAATTGCATTTTCATTTACAATTTTAGGAATTGCAATTCTATATAACATCAACGCAAAATCTGCGTTATTTGGAGCGATATCAATTTTTTTATACACAAGTATTTACACTCCGTTAAAATCTGTAACTCCATTAGCTGTTTTTGTAGGAGCAATTCCAGGAGCAATTCCATTTATGTTAGGTTGGGTTGCGGCAACTAATCAATTTGGTATTGAAGCCGGGTTTTTATTTTTAATTCAGTTTTTTTGGCAATTTCCACACTTTTGGGCAATTGGTTGGTTACAATTTGAAGAATATCAGAAAGCAGGATTTAATATGTTGCCGATGAATAAAAAAGATAAAGGTGCAATAAAGCAAATTATCTTTTATACTTTTATAATGATCTTAGTTTCTATAGCACCAGTATTAAAAGTTACAGGAGCATTTTATATTTATCCTGCAACAGCAGTAATTATAGCTTTGGCTGGTTGTTCTATGTTGTATTACGGCATACAATTACACAAAACAGAATCTAATATTGAAGCAAGAAAATTAATGTTATCAAGTGTAATTTATATAACATTAGTTCAAATAATATACGTAATAGATAAATTTTTACATTAAATAAAATGAGTCAAGAAAGTTTAAAAACGGAATTAAATGTAGCAAAGAAGAGTTCAGCGAAACCAATGCTATGGATTTCTATGATTAGCATGACGATGTTTTTTGCAGGATTAACAAGTGCTTATGTGGTAAGTAGAAAAAGAGAAGATTGGGTTACGTTTGATTTACCAATGTCTTTTTATTTAAGTACAGCACTAATAATTTTTAGTAGTATAACATTTATTTTAGCACAAAGATTGCTTAAAAAAAACAATACAAAAGGAAGTTTTTTATTACTCCTTATTACTTTAGCTTTAGGAATTGGGTTTATTTATTATCAATATGAAGGGTTTATTCAATTAAGAAATGTTGGATTATTTTTTACTGGACCAAACAGTACAGTATCTACTTCTTTTATTATTGGTATTACATTTATGCACGTTTTACACCTAATTGCAGGACTAATTGTATTATTAGTTGTAATTTATAATCATTTTAAATCTAAGTATAATTCCGCAGAAATGCTTGGTTTTGAGCTAGGTGCAATTTTTTGGCACTTTGTTGGAGTACTTTGGATGTATCTATTTTTCTTTTTCTATTTTATTAGATGATGAAAATTATGTAATTTTGACAAACTATTTTAAAAATAATTAACATAGCTATTTATGGGAGCAACTATTGCTGTAAATTCTGAAGACAAAACTACCTGGGATGGTGGTGGAAAAAAACCTTTCGGAGCAAGTTACGGAAAAATGATGATGTGGTTTTTTATCGTATCAGATGCATTAACTTTTTCTGGATTTTTAGCCGCTTACGGTTTAACAAGATTTAAATTTATAGACTCTTGGCCAATTGCCGATGAAGTTTTTACTCACTTTCCTTTTTTACATGGAGTACATGCACCAATGTACTATGTAGCATTAATGACATTTATCTTAATATTTTCTTCTGTAACAATGGTGTTGGCTGTTGATGCTGGTCATCAAATGAAGAAAAAGAAAGTAGCTTGGTATATGTTATTAACCATTATTGGTGGTTTAATTTTCTTAGGCTCTCAAGCTTGGGAATGGAAAAACTTTATCAAAGGATCTTACGGTGCAGTTCAAACAACAGATGGTAAAATTTTACAATTTGTAAAAGATGGTCATCAAATTGCATTATCAGATTTTGTAGTTGAAGGAAATCAAGAAAGAGTAGCACATACAAGAAAAAATGGTTTATGGTTTGAAGGAAATGAAACATTACCAACCTATTCTCTTAACGAAGTTGTAAACTCTTACAAGAACAATCCGGAAGTTTTAATAAGAACAGAAAAAATTGATCTTGCTACAAAACAAAAAACAATACTTTCTAGAGAAGAAGGAGAGCGCTATTTATTGAATGCAAAACAAGTAGTTGAAGGTGCAAACCTTCAAGTAAATGAATATGGAAATCCAATTTTTGCAGATTTCTTTTTCTTTATTACAGGTTTTCACGGTTTTCACGTATTCACAGGAGTTCTTATAAATATTATCATATTTTTTAATGTTCTTATTGGCACCTACGAACGCCGTGGACATTATGAAATGGTAGAAAAAGTAGGATTATATTGGCACTTTGTAGATTTAGTTTGGGTATTTGTATTTACATTCTTCTACTTAGTTTAATTATAAAAAGATTATAAAAATGGCACACGCGCACGAGTCAAATACAAAAAGAATATGGATGGTTTTTGGAGTACTATCTGTAATAACAATTGTAGAAGTTATTTTTGGTATAATAAAACCTGATTTTTTACACTTAACAAGTTTTTTAGGAACTAGCCCTTTAAACTGGATATTCATCATTTTAACAATAGCTAAAGCTTATGGTATTACTTGGGCGTTTATGCATATGGAAGGTGAAAAAAAATGGTTTAGAAGAGCTGTAGTTTGGACAGCAGTATTTTTAATTTCCTATTTAGTTACTTTGTTATTAATTGAAGGAGAATACATATTTGATGTAATGGCTCCTTTAACAAAATGGAATTATTAATTTGTTTTAAAATATTTTAAGGTGGTTTTTACCACCTTTTTTTTTGGCATATGAAGAAAGTTAGAATTAAAAAAGGATTCGCATTATCGGCATTATTTTTAGGACCGTTAATCTTTTATATTTTTTTGTCTTTAGGAATTTATCATCATGCAAATTTGCCTATTCTAACAAAAAATGTAGAAAATATAAAAGGAGAAGTTTCTTTTAAAGATCATTTTTCTGTTGTTAGTTTTTTAGGAACAGATATCGAAAAAAGTAAAGGCGGACTTTTTAATTTAAACGAAGTTATATATAAAAGATATCGTAAAAGCATGTTTTTTCAATCTGTACTAATTGCCCCAAAAGGAACAGAAACTCAAGTAGAAGCTTTAAAAACTAAACTAAGTACTTATACAGATATTAAGAGTTGGAAGTTTGTTTTTATGGATGCTGACGATATTAAAACAGTGTTTAATAGTTTTGATTCTCCATATACAATCAATCAAGATTTAAGCTCAGAATACGTTTTTATTGTTGATAGAGAATTGCGTTTACGTGGTAGAAAAGACGATGAAGATACAGAAAACGGAAGGTTATATGGTTATGATATGAATTCTGTAAATGATCTTAAAAACAAAATGAAAAATGATATTGAAATTATATACTATCAATTAAAAAAATCGTTAGAAAAAGAGAAACGCTTTAAACGTAAAATATAAAGTAAAATGAAAAAAAAGTATTCTTATATCGGTATCTCATTTGTTATCTTACTTTTTGGAATTTATGTAGTACCAAAAGTGGTAAAGAAATTTCAAAAATCTGATTTGGTTACTTTTAATAAAGTTCCAGAATTCGAATTTATCAATCAAAAAGGAAACACAATTACCAATAAAAACTTTGAAGGTAAAGTATTTGTAGTTGAATTTTTCTTTACTACATGTCCGTCAATTTGCCCAATTATGAATCAAAAAATGATTGATGTGCAAAACGAGTTTTACGGAAACCCAAACTTCGGAATTGCATCTTTTTCAATCACACCAGACATTGATACTCCAGAAGTTCTAAGTCAATATAGAAAAGAACACAATATTACAAGTACTAATTGGCAAATGTTAACAGGTAAAAGTCAAGAATATGTGTACGATTTATCTAACAAAGGCTTTAAATTATACGCCGGAAATGGTGATGGAGAACATGGTGGATTTGAACATTCTGGCTTGTTTGCTTTAATAGACAAAGAAGGTAATATTCGCTCTAGAAGAGATGCACACGGAAACCCAATAATGTACTATAGAGCTTTAGAAGAAAATGGTTTTGCAGATCAAATAACAGAATTAAAAGAAGACATTAAGATTTTGTTAAATGAGTAAAGAGATTTCTAATCAAGAAAAAAAATACAATAGAATAATTATTTTTTTATCAATAATTATTCCTCTAGCTGTTGCTATTTTGTTTGGTGTAAACTTAAAAAAGTTAGGTTATAATGTAGAACCTTTATCTTTTTTACCTCCAATTTATGCAACAATAAACGGAGCTACAGCTTTACTATTAATCTTTGCAGTTATCGCAATTAAAAAAGGAAACAGAAAACTGCATGAGCAATTAACTACAACTGCAATATTTTGTTCAGCATTATTTTTGTTAATGTATTTAGCGTATCATATGACTTCAGAATCTACTAAATTTGGTGGAGAAGGAACAATAAAATACGTGTATTATTTTATTTTGATTACTCATATATTGCTTTCAATAGTTGTAATTCCTTTTGTGTTAATTACCTTTGTAAGAGCAAGATTAGGAAAGTTTTCTAAGCACAAAAAAATAGCAAAATTTACATTTCCTTTGTGGCTGTATGTTGCAATAACAGGTGTTTTAGTTTATATAATGATTTCTCCATATTATTTATAGTTATGAAAAAAAGTATCGTTTTAATAGTCGTTTTATTTTTTACAATTGATGCGAATGCACAATGCGCAATGTGTAAAGCTGTAGTAGAAAATGGCGATCAAGAAATGGCAGAAGGAATTAACTCTGGCATTACCTATTTAATGGCTTTTCCTTACCTTTTAGTTGCACTTTTAGCATATGTTTTATTCAGATATAAAAAAAGAATAAAAAATTAACGCTTCAATAAGATAAAAAATCTGTAACAAATTCTATTTTCGCTCGTCATATAAACACTATCAAATAAATTTGTGTTTGATTATAATTAATAGTGTTCATTATCAAACACTTGCATTTAATTACATTGATTTTAAATTACAGTAAAACAGGTACTTATATATTTATTTGTTTTGGCTTGACTATTGAATCATAATATAAAGAGTGAATAGAAACTAACAAAATATCATTAATGAAAACAAAATTTTTAGTAGTTATAGCATTAATTGCTTTTTCTTTCTCAGGAATATCTCAAAAAAAATGGGACTTAAAAGAAGCAGTTGAATATGCATTAAAAAATAACATCACTATAAAAAAAGGTGAATTAACTTTAGAAAAGGCAAACCAAAATATTATAGGTGCAAAAGGAAATTTTTTACCAAATTTAAATGCTTCTTCTGGAGCTAATTTAAATTTTGGATCTACCATAGATCCTGTAAGTAATGGTAGAATTTCTTCTACAAGCTTTAGCTCTTCTTATAGTATAAACAGTAGTGTTACTATTTTCAACGGCTTTAGATTATTAAATACCTATAAAAGTAACCAATTAACACTTATAGGTAATCAATTAGATTTACAAAATATTAAAGATGATATTTCTTTAAATGTTGTCAACTCTTATTTAAACATACTGTTTGCTAAAGAAAATTTAGCAGTTGCAAAAGTGCAAGCAGAAATAAGTAAAAAGCAAATTGAAGTAGCTAAAAATCAAGTAGATGCAGGTTCTAAGCCTAAAGGTGAATTACTAAACGCGCAATCTGCTTATGCAAACGATTTACAAACTATTGTTTCTTTAGAAAATACGTTAGATATTGCATTATTAGGTCTTGCTCAATTATTACAAGTTGATCCTAATAACTTTGATGTTGCAAAAATAGATGTTGGTGCTCCTTCTGCTTCTTTAATGTTTAAAAGTCCAGATGCAGTTTATAAAAAAGCTGTAGAAACTAGGCCTGAAATATTAAGTGCTAAATTACAAGGTGAATACGGAGATTTACAAATTGCAATTGCTAAAAGTGGATTTTTACCAAGTGTAAGTGCTTCTGCAAGTGCAGGAACTAATTTTAGTCACAGATTCACTATTTTTCAAGGACAACAAAATGATTATTTCTTTAAACAATTAAACGATAACTTTGGATATGGTATTGGTTTATCAGTGAATATTCCTATTTTTAATAGATTTCAGAACAAAGTCAATCTTAACAGAGCAATAATTGATAAAGAAGACTCAAAATTAAATCTTGAAAATGCAAAGTTAAGCCTACAACAAACAATTCAACGAGCTTTTTTAGATGCTAAAGCAGCATTAAAAAGTTATGAGGCAGCTAGATTATCTTTAGAAGCACAACAAGAAGCTTTTAAAAATGCACAACAAAGATATACTTTTGAAGCAATTACTTCATTTGAATTTGATCAAGTAAGAAATAGATTAGTAAATGCAGAATCAACATTAATTAGAGCAAAATACGATTATGTATTTAAATCTAAAGTATTGAAATTTTACTACGGAGAATCTGTATTTGATTAAACGTAATCTAAAAAACATAAAAAAATCCCTGAGAATTTTCTCAGGGATTTTTTTATGAACTATTTTTTAAGTTATGCATCAAAATTTTCATCAACAATCTTGCGAATCTTTTTATTTAAATAATCTATTGATCGGTAACTTGTATGCTCTAAAATAATAACCACCAAATCATCATCTTGATATTGAGTTATTCCTGTACTAAATCCATTCCATTTTCCATAATGATAAACAATCTTTTCGTCATTTTTGGTATTTATTCTAAAACCAAATCCATAAGGAATTTCACGTCCATATTTGTTCTTTCCTTTCGTGTACATCAATTCTAAAGATTCTTCAGAAATTAGTTTTCCGCTATTTAAACCGTTTACCCATTTTAATAAGTCTTCATTTGTGGCATAAATATTTTTATCACCAACAATTGCGTCATTAATTGTATTTGGTATTGTACGGTGTCTCCAACCTCTATATAATCGATAGCCAATTAATTGATTTGCTCTTATAGTGTCATTTTCAAAACTAAAAGCAAAAGAATTATTCATCTGTAGCGGTTTAAAAATAGTAGTTTCTAAAAAATTAGAATAACTCATTTTTGATATTTTCTCGATTAAAGATGCTAAAACAAAATAACCAGTATTTGAATAATCAAATCTTCTGCCAGGACTAAAAAACGTTGAAACATTGGTTGTTTCAAGAAACTCCATCATTTCATTATTACTTGGAGCTTTTTCTCTTTTCCATTGATTTTCTGCAACCCAAAAATATTTAGGTAAACCAGAAGTATGATTAAGTAAATGTTGAATTGTAATATTCTTAAAAGGAAATTTTGGAAAGTATTTGGTAATTGTATCTGTTAATTGTAGTTGATTTCTTTCCTTTAAAATCATAATTGAAGCAGCCGTAAATTGTTTACTTACAGATGCTAATTGAAAAATTGACTCTTCATTTAGTTTGCTTTTCTTTCTAAAATCTGCAAATCCAATTTGATTTTGATAAATTAATTTTCCTTTTTTTGCAACAAGAATTGAACCATGAAAATCGTGTCTTTTATTTATTCTTTTTAGTAAAGAGTCTAATTTGTGACTTACCTTTTTGGTTTCATCTATAGAAAATTTTTCTAAAATAATCGTTGGATCCTTTAGAATAACAGAATCTTTTACAACATCTTTAATGGCTATTTTTGGTGCTGCTTTTACAGTTTTAGTACTTAGTACAAAACTGCTTAAGAGTATGATAAAGAGACCAATAAGATATTTTAATTTAATTTTCACAAGGGGAATATATTGTGTTTCATATGCTAAAAGTAACAATGCTAGACGAACTTTCAAAATTTTATTTCATATTAAGGAATAATAATAAACTATATGTATTTTTTTGAAGCTTAATGTATCTTTGTAAAAAACTATTCTATTGGCATATATTTTAAATATTGAGACTTCTACAAAAAACTGTTCGGTGAGTATTTCTAAAGATGGAAAACTAATCGCTATTAAAGAATTAAACAATGGTAATTATTCTCATGCTGAAGTTTTACATCCTTATATAAACGATGTTATTACTAAAGCTAAAATTACTTTTAAAAAATTAGATGCCATTGCAGTAAGTAAAGGTCCAGGTTCTTATACTGGGTTACGAATTGGTGTTTCTGCAGCAAAAGGATTGTGCTTTGCATTGAACATTCCTTTAATTTCTGTAAACACATTGCAATCACTTGCAATGTCAATTACGTCTATTTCAGATGATAATAGTGTTATTATACCAATGTTAGATGCTCGTAGAATGGAAGTGTATTCGGCTGTTTTCAATTCAGATTATAATCAGATAAGAGATACAAAAGCAGAAATTATTTGCGAAACTTCTTTTCTTGATTATTTAGAATTTTCAAAAGTTTATTTTTTAGGTGATGGAGCAGAAAAGTGCAAATCTTTAATAGCACATTCAAATGCAATATTTATAGAAGCTAAATTCCCGTCAGCAAAAGAAATGGGCATTTTATCTAATGATAAATACAAAAAAAACGACATCGAAGATGTCGCTTATTTTGAACCTTTTTATCTAAAAGATTTTATTGTTGTTCCTCAAAAAAAGAGAGTATAGTTATTTTAGTGAAGTATAAAAATTAAAGATTTTAATTAAATCTTCCTCTTTCTTTATACCTAACCTTTCTTTTTTAATAAAACTCTTAATGTCATTTGCTTTTGAATTAAAAACTTTTAAAAATTTACTTTTTCTAGTTGGCAATTCAACAACAATATCTTGATTATTAAACTTTATGTAATATACATCATCCTTTCTTTCATACTTTGCTGGTTTAGCAATTTCAAAACTACTTTTTGGCTTAACCAGTGGAAAATACTTTATAAATTGTTTACTAAGTAAATGCGCATTTTCTTTTTTTGCTATTACTTTAAAGAATGCAAGCTTTAAATTTTCATATTCAAAAGCTTTATAAGTTGTATTATCATCAGTAAAGATAACTTCATAACGATGCTCTACAGCTGGTCCAAAGAAAAGAACCTTTCCTTTATTATCTATTTCAAAATAGTCAAGATTGGCATTGTATTTTCCTTTCATTGCAACACCTTTAATTTTTATATTTTGGTATTCAGTATGTAGAAAAGGAGAACCTTTAATGCTAGGATCATTTTGACGATTATACTTTGCGTCGACATCACTTTTTAAAGTATACATGTCTTCTAAATTGTTGATTTGATTTATTTGTGAAAATGCAGAAGCAGAAATAAAAAATAATGTTATTAGAATTGATTTCATGGTTTTTAATTTTAAGTTAGTAGCAATTTTTATTAATTATCGTGTTTGATTATCATATAGTTTTAATAACTGTATAAAATCATTTTCTTTTTTTACATTCAATTTGTTCTTTTTAATTAAAGAAGAAATTGTTTTAGAATCGTTTCCAAAAAACTTGATAACATCCTTTTTTCTAAGTCTAATTTCACTTAAAGCTTCAGCTCCTTTTATTCTTAAATAATATGTGTCTTTAACTCTTTTTAATTCAGGATTTTTATATTTTTCATAAGGTGTTTTAGGCTTTTTCTCTTCTACATAAACTATTTTTTCTTTTACTGCAAAATCGTAGTTTTTACCTTTACTTTTTATAACAAAAAAACCAGCTTTTAAGTCATCTTTGTATAAATAGTTATAGATTTTATAAGTTTTATTTAACGATATAAAGTGCACTTGTACTTTACTTTCTAGAGAAGGAACAATGTATTTTGTTTTTCCCATATGCTTTACTTCAAAATTATCTGTATAGCCATTATATCTTGCAGGATATTGAATAGGAATATCATCAATTTTTACAGTTTCAAAATTTTCATTGATAAACAAACTTCCTTTTATTGTTTTATCAAATTTTTGCTTGATGGTTAAAAAAGAATTTCCACCTTCTAACGCGAAAGAGGCTTCGTTTTGACCGTTAACAAACAATCCTATTGATAAAAACAAAAGCGTTACTGAATATTTTAAATTTTTCATTTTTGTTATTTTTTAAAGTGTTATTTTTTTATTTGTACTTGATGTGGATAAGGAATATCAATATTCGCTTTATCTAATGCTTCTTTAGTTTGTTCTAAAACTTCTGTGTAAACAGCCCAATAATCACTTGATTTTACCCAAGATCTAACAGCAAAATTAATAGAACTATCACCTAATTCTGTTAATAAAATTACCGGTGCAGGATCTTTTAAAATTAATGGATGATTGTTTACTATCGTTGCAAAAACATTTTTAGTTTCTTTAATATCTGCATCATAAGAAACGCCAAATTTTAAATCAACTCTACGTTTTTCTTCTGTAGAAAAATTAACAATATTGCTGTTTGATAATGCTCCATTCGGAATAATAATTTCTTTATTGTCTACAGTATTTAATTTAGTTGTAAATATTTCGATACTTTTTACCGTACCAGATTCTCCTTGAGCTGTAATAAAGTCTCCAATTTTAAATGGTTTAAAAATCATAATTAAAGCACCTCCAGCAAAATTAGCAAGAGAACCTTGTAAAGCTAAACCAACAGCCAAACCTGCAGCCCCAATAATTGCAACAAAAGATGTTGTGGGAACCCCAAGTTTAGAAATTACGGTAATTATTAATAACGCTTTTAAAATCCAACTTAATAAATCACTTAAAAATTTTTGTAATGTAAGCTCTACATTGCTTTTTGTCATGATCTTTTTTGATACTTTAACAAGCATGTTTATAACAAATAAACCAATAATTAAAATTAATAATGCTGTGAGCACATCTGGTCCGTATTTTATTAAAAAAGCTTCTGCTATCTCTATGTATTTATCCATTTTTAAGTTTTATTTATGAAAAAAATTATTACTGCTAAAATAGCTGGAATTGATTGAATATAAAAGAGTCTTATCTTTTTTGTTGAATAAGCTCCGTAAATACCTGCTACAATAACACAACTTAGAAAAAATACACTCACATTTAAGTCTTTTGTTAGTAAAGACCAAATTAATCCTGCGCTTAAAAAACCGTTGTACAATCCTTGGTTTGCTGCTAGTACCTTTGTTTCTTCTGCAAATTCTTTAGATTTTAATCCAAATGTTTTTATACCTTTAGGTGTTGTCCATAAAAACATTTCTAATACTAAAAAATAGAAGTGTTCTAAAGCAACAAAAGCAATAAGAATTATAGTTATTAGTGTCATTCAATATAATTTTTTAGTTGACAAATTGCTTCTTCGGTAATTTCTGTAGGTAAATTACACGTTTTATTTTTACAAATATACATTAGTGTTTTGTTTTCTATAAACCTGTTTTTTAACAAAGGTAAACTACTTTTAGTTACACTACCACAAATTAATTTATTAGGAATATATTCTTTATGAATTTCTAGTAATTTCTCTTTTGCATTAGCTCCACTAATTGCAATTTCAAAATAATTATCTATAAAATTACTGTATACTTCTAACCAGTTAGAATAAGCTGAGCCAAAATTTTGCATTGTACTCGTCATATTATTCAACATTTGTTTACTAGTTTTTAAATAGTATTCATTTTCAAAATAATGACTTAGTTTAAATAAATTCTTTGCCATCATCGAATTTGAAGAAGGCATAACATTGTCTTCAGTTTCGGTTTTTCTGGTGATTAATTCTAAATCTTTATTTGATGTAAAATAAAACATACTCGTTGCTGTATTAAAGAAATAGTCAAAACAAGTATCGGTTAGATTTTTAGAAAGCATCAGCCACTTTTCATCTAAAGTTACTTCGTATAACGAAATGAAAGCATCAATAACCATTCCATAATCTTCAAGATAACCGTTTATGCTTGCTTTTCCATTTTTATAATTACGATATAAAGTTCCGTCTTCTTTGAGCATCTTTAACTCTAAAAAGTGTGCGTTTTTTAAAGCAATTTTTAAAAAGCGGTTATCATTAAAAACGCGATATGCATCAACATAGCCTTTTAACATAATGCCATTCCAAGAAGTTAAAACTTTATCATCTAATCTTGGATATGCTCTTTTTGCTCTTTCTTTTAATAAAATTGCTTTCCATTTTACAACGTTGTTTTTTAAATCAGAAATTGCTAGATTGTGTTTTTTAGCAAACTCTGTGTCAGAACTATTTTTTATTAAATGATAGTTGTTTTGTTCCCAAAAACCGTAAGAATTTATATTATAATACTCAGAAAACATCACGAAATCTTCTTTTAAAACAGTTTGTAGTTCCTCTTTTTTCCAAACATAAAAAGCACCCTCTTCTAATTCGTTTTTAGCATTTAAACTATCTGCATCAATTGCAGTATAAAACCCGCCAGAACCATCTAATAGTTCACGCTCAATAAATTGTAAGGTGTCATAAACTGTTTCTTTATACAGTTGATTTTTTGTAATTAAATACGCATCTGCAAACAAACTTACTAATTGACCATTATCATAAAGCATTTTTTCGAAATGCGGAATATGCCATTTTGTATCTACAGAATATCTAGAAAATCCACCGCCAACATGATCAAAAATTCCGCCTAAAGCAATTTTTGTAAGTGTAGTATTTACATATTTTAGTAAAGATTTATCGTTGTTTTGATAAGCATGTCTCAATAAAAAATGATAATTATTTGGCATCGGAAATTTTGGAGCTTTGTTAAACCCGCCTAACTCTTCATCAAAATAAATACTCCATTTTTTTACAGTTTCATTTAAGTATTCTTTTGTAAAGAGCGCTTTTTCAGGATTTAAAGTTATCAATCCAGATTGTTGAATTCCTTCAGTTAATTTTTCGGCATATTCAACAACTTTCTCAGGATTTTTTCGATACAATTCTCCAATTTGATGTAAAATATTAGACCATTCTTTTTTCTTAAAATATGTTCCGCCCCAAACTGGTCTTCCGTCAGGTAAAGCGATACAGTTTAATGGCCAACCGCCAGCGCCAGTCATTAATTGAACAGCATTCATGTAAATTTGATCAATGTCTGGTCTTTCTTCTCTATCAACTTTTACATTGATATAATGATGATTCATAATTTCGGCAACAGCTTCGTTTTCGAAACTTTCTTTTTCCATTACATGACACCAATGACATGAAGAATATCCGATAGAAATCAATAATAATTTGTTTTCTTTTTTTGCTTTTGCTAAAGTTTCTGTATTCCAGGCAAACCAATTTACAGGATTGTTTGCGTGTTGCAATAAATACGGACTTGTTTCTGAAGCTAAATGGTTCTTAAATTTTTCCATTGGTGATTTTGTGTCTAACCAAAGATAAAAAAAGCGATTTGATAAAAACCAAATCGCTAGAAATTATAATTATATTAAATGTAGCTTAAAAATCGATTTGAAAACGAAATTGGAAAATGGTTGCTTTTCCTTTGTTTTTTACATCTGCAAAAACGTTGTTCACCATAAATCGAGTTGATGGGTTTAAGTACCAGTTAAGTCCCAAGGTAACATCAGTTTGCTCTCCGCCATAAATATCACGATTATTTAAATCAGAATTAGAATACCTTAAGGCTATTTCCCAAGCTCCAGATCCACTTTTACCATAATTATTTTTTGGACTTAATCGATCAAATCCAGCATAAGAGCTTTTAAATTTTTTGCTTTCTCCAGTTAAAAAATAACTTACTTCTCCGTAATAACTAGAAAAATGATAAGTATCAATTGGATTAGCAATTCCTGTATTTATTTTCGTCGTTAAATATTCAGCTTGAAAAGCAAAAGCTTTTTTTACATAAGCGGTTTCAAAATTAACTATACTTACATTTTTAACACTACTTATTGGACCAGTAAAGATATATTTAATTCTACTTAAATGACTTTCTGGTCTTGATTCAATTTTATATTCTTTAGAATTAGGTTTTCTATTTGTATAGGCAATCCCAGCATGTAACATTTCTTTTTGTTCTTTATCATTAATTAATAAACTTGTTACTCTACCTGTAATTGCATAACCATTATTTGCGGCTTTGTCATCTGAAGAATTGTCTTCGTTTAAAAAATAACCAGCTTGAACAGATAATTTATTGCCAAAATAATCATTAAAAAATACGATTCCGTTGTTTCTTGTTTGCATAAAATCATCGGCAAAAGAACGCTCCATGAAAGTCATGTATTTGCTGCTTGTTATTACACTTAACCTAAAAGGTTCTTTCACATGACCAATTCTAAGATTGCCAATTATTGGTAAATTTTTTAATCCAATATAGGCGTCTTTGATAGTTGATTTATTGTCTGCAAAATCTACAGAGAACTTATAATCTACATTCCCATATAAAGTTCCAGAAGTAAATATTCTAGCGCGTCTAAGTTCAGTTCCAGCTGTTGTTGTTAACGGATTAAAAGCAGCATCTAAACCTTCATCCTGAGAGAAGAATGCATGATCTATCATAATTCTTCCTCCAAATTTTAATTGAAATTGTTTGTCTGCATTTTCAACTTTAAACCCTTTGTCCCATTTAAAATCAAACGAATTTTGAGAAAAACCAATTTGACTGATTAACAACAGAATAAATGAAAAATAATTTTTAGATAACGTCATTTTAAATTTTTATTAAAGTGCAAATGTTATAAATTTTAAGATAAGTTAACATATACAATGTTATTTCATAACACTTTGATAACATTAAAATAACATTGCGTGAGGATGCTGTATCTAATTTTGCAGAATAATAATTTAAGTAAATAAAATGGAGAATCCATATATTTTAATGCTAATTGCATTGACCGCTTTAGCAATTATAGATTTAGTTGTTGGGGTAAGTAATGATGCAGTCAATTTTTTAAACTCTGCAATTGGTTCTAAAGCTATTTCAGTTAAGAAAATTTTGATTATTGCTAGTATTGGTGTTTTTGTTGGCTCAGTAACATCAAGCGGAATGATGGAGGTTGCTAGAAAAGGGATTTTTGTTCCGAGCGAATTCTATTTTAATGAAATCATGTACATTTTTATGGCCGTAATGATTACAGACATACTACTGTTAGATGTTTTTAACTCGCTAGGAATGCCAACTTCTACAACAGTTTCTATTGTTTTTGAATTGTTAGGAGCAGCTGTAGCAATGGCGTTGATAAAAATTTACACATCTGATAGTGGAGAAACTGCTGCAAATCTTGGTAAATATATCAATACAGAAACAGCAATGTTTATCATATTTGGTATTTTACTTTCTGTGGTTGTCGCCTTTTCTGTTGGAGCAATAGTACAATTTGTATCTAGGCTAATTTATTCTTTTCATATAGAAAGTAGACCTAGTTATGTAAATGCATTGTTTGGTGGATTTGCCATTACTGCAATAACCTATTTTATTGTGATAAAAGGGTTAAAAGGAACTCCTTTTTATAAAGATGTAAAGCACTTAATAGAAGGGAATCTTGCAATAATTTTGTTAATAGGATTTACTTTTTGGTCTATCGTATCTCAACTTTTAATAAAGCTATTTAAAGTAAACGTTTTAAAATTAATTATTGGTATTGGTACCTTCTCATTAGCGTTGGCTTTTGCTGGAAATGATTTGGTAAACTTTATTGGTGTACCAATTGCTGCTTGGAATTCTTATGAAGCATGGCAGGCATCTGGTGTTGCTGCTGATTCATTCTCAATGGGAGTGTTGGCTAAAAAAGTGCCATCTAATGTTTGGTTATTATTAATTGCAGGGGCTATAATGGTCGTAACTATCTGGACTTCTAAAAAAGCAAAAACGGTAATTGAAACTGGAATTAATTTATCTCGTCAAGGAGAAGGGCACGAGAAATTTCAGCCAAACCCAATGTCTAGAGTAGTAGTTAGAGCAGCAATGGGGTTAAATATTGGTATCAGTTATTTATTTCCAAAGAAAACATTAGCATATGTAGATTCTAAATTTCAAAAACCAGTCATAGAATTATCAAAAGATAAATCTTACGAAATGCCAGCTTTTGATATGATTAGAGCTTCTGTAAACTTAATTGTTGCCGGAATTTTAATTTCAGTTGGTACTTCGTTAAAATTACCATTATCAACAACCTATGTAACTTTTATGGTTGCAATGGGTACATCATTAGCAGATAGAGCTTGGGGAAGAGAAAGTGCAGTGTATAGAGTTGCTGGAGTGTTAAATGTAATTGGCGGTTGGTTTATGACAGCACTAGTTGCCTTTGTTGCAGCTGCAATAGTTGCATACTTAATTAACTTAGGAGGAATTGTAATGGTTGGTGTTTTACTTTTATTAGTATTTGGTTTGATTGCAAGAAATTCTATCAAACACACAAAGAAAAATCAAGAAGTTAAGAAAAAAATGTATATCGAAAGAGCAGAATTAATTACTATTAACGGTGTAATTGAAGAAAGTTCAGATCATATTGCAGAAGTGGCTTCTCGTGTTAACAAACTATACACAAATGTTGTGAATGATTTAGCTAATCACGATTTAAATAAATTACGTAAAACCGACAAACATGTTGGTAAATTAAACGATGAAATTGATGATTTAAAAGATGGTGTTTTCTACTTTATTAAATCGCTAGACGAAACATCTGTGCAAGCAAGTAGATTCTATATTTTAGTATTAGGATATCTACAAGATGTTGCACAATCTATTAGTTATATTTCTAGAGCAAGTTTTAAACACGTAAATAACAATCATAAAAATCTTAAAAAAGGACAGTTAAAAGATTTAAAAGAAATTGATAATCAATTAACAGAATTATTAAACAAAGTGAGTATTGTTTTTGAAAACAGAACTTTTGATCGACTAAACGGAATTTTAGTTGATAAGCAAGCGTTGCTAAACGATGTTTCTGAATCAATTGAAAAACAAGTTGCAAGAATTAGAACAGATGAAACAAGTCCTAAAAACACTACTTTATATTTTAGTGTTTTATTAGAAACTAAAGATTTGGTTGGTGCATTATTAAATTTATTGCAAACCTATCAAGAGTTTCATTTATCCACAAAAGAAGTAAAATAACACAAAGAGTTGTTTGAATTCACAATCCCGAGTTAATTTTAACTCGGGATTTTTTTTATACATGTTGATCTATTAAAATCGTATTACCGTCCGGATCAAAAAACACGATGCTTGCCGGTCCAAAATCAGAACCATCTGTTTCTCTTTCTAGTTGGATATGGTTTTTTTTCAAGTGTTTTTGAATATCTCTTACATCATCAAAATTGTTTAACTTGTTTGCGTTTTCATCCCAACCAGGGTTAAATGTTAAAATATTATTTTCGAACATTCCTTGAAAAAGCCCAACCAAAGCATTGCCATTTTTCATGATTAAATAACCCATTTCTAATTGACCTGCAAAAACACAAAAACCTAATTTTTCGTAAAACTCTTTTGATTTGTTGATGTCTTTTACCGCTAAACTGATAGACATTGCGCCTAATTTCATGTGATGTGTTTTTAATATTATCGCATTAAAGTTAGGAAATTCTTTTGTCATTTCGAAAGAGGGAAGAATGAACGACGAGAAATCTTACTTTTTTATAGATTCCTTAATCGACTAAAAAGTCTCATTTCGGGATGACAAATAAAACCTCAAACTATTTTTCCATAGAAAGCAACACCATTCTTAATTCCATAAATGTGAATGATTTATCTACTTTTTCTTTGAGTTCTGTTAAGTTTTTAAACTCAACTTCTTCTATTTTTTTGATGAGTTTTTTATATTTTTTCAACGGAATTAATTCTAAAACATCAATTTCTCCAGACGGAATATAACTAGCCAAATGACTTTCAATTGTACCAGTTGTTAAGCTACGTTCTTTCGCAATTTCTTTTACTGATAAACCGCTTTTAAACAACTCAAAAGAAATCTGTTTTGTTGGTTTTTTATCTTCTTTCTTCTGCTGATTTAAATGATTGATACCATTTTCTTCACAGTAAGAATTAATTAATTCTAAAATTTCTTCACCATATTTTTGAACACGGATTTTTCCCATTCCGTTTATTTTCAACAGCTCTTTTTCAGTTCTAGGAAGTTCATCACACATCAAGTATAACGTTTCTTGTGTAAAGATTTGAAAATGAGGAATGTTTTCTGCTTTGGCAATATCATCTCTTAATTCTCTTAATTTTAACGCAATAATTGGATCTCTTTTAGAAGCAACCTTCTTCTTTTTTGGTTTTTCTACATTTTGTAAAACCGCGTTTGCTCTAACTTGCAAATAGGTTTTTGTAGTAAAACCTTCTGTCATTTTTTTAAGAGCAAAAACTTTCTCGGTTAATACTTCTTGTAATGCATCAAACTGCTTGTCAAAATCTTTTTTTACCGCTTTGTTATCAGACGAAAAGGAAATTTTTGACAAAGGCTGAACGATGTTTTTAATAGTTTGTGTTAAAAAATAATCAACTGCTTTTGTAAATCTTTCTTGAACTATCGAACTATTTTCTGGTAAAATTTCATTTTCGGAAATTTGGTTTAGCTGGTTTTTAAACCCGTTTGCAACTTTCATCAAGGCTACAATTCCGTTGTCTTTTATAATTTGTAAATGCTCAATTACGTCACCTTTTATACTCGTTCTATTTTTATAAAAAATGTCAATTAATCGAGAAGTTGGATATAAAAATTGTTGATAATCAAACAATTCTGAGATTAAATTGAGTTGAAATTGTTTTTCAGATTCTATTAAAATACTTTCGTCAGGATGATTTTCTTCTACGCTTTTATTAAACGAACCAACAGTTGCATCGTTTATAATTGCGTTACTATTAATTTTTGTTTTCAAGACTATACCTTCTAACGAAGTACATCTACTTAACGCAACATAGGTTTGTCCGTGTGCAAAAGAAGCTTCGGCATCAATAATTGCCTTTTCGAAAGTTAAACCTTGACTTTTATGGATGGTAATTGCCCAAGCCAAACGCAACGGAATTTGAGAAAAAGAACCAGTAATATCTTCTTTTATTTCTTTGGTTTCATCGTTAATGGAGTAGTTGATATTTTCCCAAGTTTCTTTTTCGGTCACAATTTCGTCAATTTCATTGGCGCATTGTACGGTTACTGTTTCTTTAGAAATGTCTGTAATAACTCCAATTTTTCCGTTGTAATATCTTTTTTCTTGCGAAGAATCGTTTTTGATAAACATGACTTGCGCACCAATTTTTAATGCTAGTTTTTCGTCGTTCGGAAAAGAGTTTTCGTTGAATTTTCCAGAAATATCCGCTTTAAAGAAAGAAGTTTTGGATTTGAGCTTTTCAAGCTCTAAATTATTGATGGCATTTGCTCTATTATTATGCGTTGTTAAGGTAATATAACCATCGTCTTTTTTTGGAGAGAAAGTTGGATTGTAACGTTCGTTTAATGTTTTTGCGGATGCTTCAGACAAATTATCATTTCTAATTTCATTTAGAATTTTGATGAAATCTTCGTTTTTTTGACGATAAATATGTTTCAATTCTATAGAAACCACATTGGCTTCTTGATAAGCTTTTGAGCTAAAAAAATAAACCGTTTTATAATGTTGTTGTAGCAAACTCCATTCGTTTGGTTTTACAACTGGCGCTAATTGTTGTAAATCTCCAATCATTAAAACTTGCGCACCGCCAAACACTTTATTTCTGTTTTTATAACGACGCATCACTTGGTCAATTCCGTCTAATAAATCGGCTCTAACCATGCTTATTTCATCGATAATAATTAAATCTAACGATTTGATAATATCAATTTTTGTTCTAGAAAATTTACGTTGTGCGTTAGAAGTATTTGCAATCTGATTGGGTAAAATTGGACCAAAAGGCATTTGAAAAAACGAATGAATGGTAACACCTTTTGCATTAATTGCAGCAACACCTGTTGGCGCAACCACCACCATTCTTTTTAAAGATTCGTTTTTAATTTTATGTAAAAAAGTAGTTTTTCCTGTGCCTGCTTTTCCGGTGATAAACAAATTTCGATCTGTCTTTTCTATAAAATCTAAAGCAAGTTCTAATTCATTATTTTTTGACATGGTAGCATTTTTGTTGCAAGATAAACAATCAAAAAAAGAATATTTAAATGATGTTTGTTTTTTTAATACCTATGACCAATTATTATCCCAATTCTTGGATAAATAAGATATTGTGAGTTAAAACCAATACCAGCAATAAATTCTAAAGAAAAATTATTTTCGGCTAAATGTTTATATCCAACAGCAGCTCCAAGCCCAAACCCAAAAGAAGGCTGAATACCTTCATCAATTCCATCTTTATTAATATAATTGTATTTGTAGTAGGTGAAAAGACTATTTATTTCAGCAAAAAGTCCAGCAGCTATTTTACTATTTGAAAAATAATCTCTATAATAGGGCATGAAGGCGATATCTGGTAAACTAAAAAAACCAGGAATATCACTATAAGTTTCAGTAGAACCAAAAATAAATCTACCACCAAAAGAAAAGCCTATACTAGATTTTGGACTTAATATTCTCTCGTAATCAATGCTGTAAAAATAAAAATTATCATCTAAAATAGTAGAGTATAAGAGTAAATTAATTCTTAACTCATTTGGTTTTTCTATTTCTGTGACAGATAAATTTATATCAGTATTCATTTCTTGCCCTGTAACTTCAGTAAAAGACAAGAGCAGAATTAAATTTAACACAATTAGTGGATTAAATAATTTTAACATAGCATTTTTGTTGCAAGATAAACAATCAAAAAATGAGTTTGTAAAAAATGGATAAAATTGTTTAGATATAAAAATTTTGTTAAGCAACAAATAGGATTCCCGTTTTAATAAAATTTATCTAATGTTATCAAATTATTTGAAAGTGTAAATAAAAAAGCCTCCCAAACGGAAGGCTTTTTATAGTTTAGGTAAGTATGTATATAATTATTCTGTAGCTTTATCTACAACAATACGATCTTTTCTATTTGCTAATTCCCAAGCTGTATGGAAAACAAGACGAGATCTGTTTTCTAGCAAGTCATAGTTAATTTTGTCTGGAGTATCTGTATGTCTGTGATAGTCATCATGTGTTCCATTAAAATAGAAAATAATTGGAATGTTATTTTTTGCAAAGTTATAGTGGTCAGAACGGTAGTAAAAACGATTTGGATCGTTTTCGTCGTTGTACGTATAATCTAACTCAATATTTGTAAACGTTTTGTTTACTTGTTCAGAAACTTTGTGTAAATCTGTACTTAATTTATCAGCACCAATTAAATATATATAATTTCTGTCTCCTTCACGTTTTGGATCAATTCTACCAACCATATCAATATTTAAGTTTGCAACTGTATTTGCTAAAGGAACTAAAGGCTCATAATCTGTGTAATATCTAGAACCTAATAATCCTTTTTCTTCTCCAGTTACGTGTAAGAAAATAATAGAACGTTTTGGTGTATGACCATTATCAACCGCTTTTTTAAATGCTTGAGCAATTTCTAACATAGAAACTGTTCCAGATCCATCATCATCAGCTCCATTAAAGATTTCTCCTTTTGCATTTACGCCAACGTGATCTAAATGTGCAGAAATAATAATGTATTCTTCTGGTTTTTCAGAACCTTTAATCATTGCTACAACATTTTCTGATGGTTGAGAAACGGTAATACTTTTAAAATTCATATCAACTTTTGTAGCAACAGATGCAGTTTTAGTAGATTTAGTAATGTTACTTACCAATGCTTTCCCCATTTTTTCGCTAATTAAGAAATAGTACATTTCTGCATCACCACCTTCTTTAGTTGGTAATGATAATCTATTACTTCCTCCTTTTTCTTCACGTTCTTTATAGAATTTTGAGTATCGAGTAAATAATGCGTCATCCATAAAAAATAATGCTTTAGCACCATTTTCTTTTGCTGCATCTCTTTTTGAAGAAAGTGCTTGACGGCCATTAGACCATTTTGAAGCTTTTTTATCACCAGTAATTACATTGTTACCGGCTTTATCTGTTGGTTCTCCACCTCTAACAACTACTATTTTTCCTTTTACATCAAGGTTTTTGTAGTCAGAATACTTATCATCATCAATTCCGTAACCAGCATATACAACTTCAGAAGCATTTACTGTTCCTGTAGCTGCTGCAGTTTGTGAAATAAAATCGTCAAAATAACTAAATGATTTTCCGTTCACAGAAATACTTACTTCTGGAGTTTTTACAATGTTTAACGGTACATTTTGAAGATAGTTTCCATCAATTAAAGAGTTAATTCCTAAAGCTTCGTAGTGTTTTTTAATGTATTCAACAGCTTTCTTTTGTCCTGGAGATCCTGTATCACGTCCTTCGAATTCATCAGAAGCATAAATATATAAATGCTCTTTTAATTCTTCTTGAGTAATAGTGTTTCCGTAAGCGACAACATCCTCGTGTGTTGCTTCTTTTTTACAAGAAAATGCTATAAACATTACGCTTAATAGTAATAGTGTTTTTTTCATTTGATTCGGTTGTTATAGTTAAGTGATGCGATATTACAAAAAAGAACCATTAAGACGCTCTAAAAGCATGTCTTTTAACAGTTTTTAACATAATTTTTGTAATTGTTGCCTTCAAAGCTGTATAAATGTATTATTATTAGCAAGTTAGTTGTTAATAATAGCTAAAAAATCCCAAGCAAATGCTCAGGATTATTTTATCTAAAAATCGAAATTTCTAATAATCTAGAAACTCAATTTACATTTCTAATGCTTTTTTAATATCATTATCCATTAATAATTCTACAGGATTTTCTAATGCTTCTTTAACAGCAACTAAGAACCCAACAGATTCACGTCCGTCAATAATTCTGTGGTCATAAGATAAAGCAACATACATAATTGGTTGAATAACTACTTTCCCATCAACAGCCATTGGTCTGTTTACAATATTGTGCATTCCTAAAATTCCACTTTGTGGAGGATTGATAATTGGCGTAGATAACATTGAACCAAAAATTCCACCATTTGTAATGGTAAATGTTCCGCCAGTCATTTCATCAATAGTTATTTGTCCGTCTCTAGCTCTTAAAGCCAAACGTTTTACTTCTGATTCTACACCTCTAAAAGATAAATTTTCTGCATTTCTAATTACAGGTACCATTAATCCTTTTGGGCCAGAAACTGCAATAGAAATATCTTGAAAATCGTGTTTTATTTGAAAATCTCCATCAATCATTGAGTTAATATCTGGATACATTTTTAACGCTCTAACAATTGCCAATGTAAAGAAAGACATAAAACCTAAACCAACTCCGTGTTTTGCTTTAAAATCTTCTTTGTATTGAGAACGCAAATCAAAAATTGGCTGCATGTTTACTTCGTTAAACGTTGTTAGCATTGCAGTTTCGCTTTTTACAGCAACCAAACGTTCAGCAACTTTTCTACGCAACATAGACATTTTTTTACGCTCTGTTCCTCTAGAACCGTTGGTGGGTTGAGTACCCATAGAAGGTACTGCTTTTACCGCATCGTCTTTGGTAATTCTACCAGCTTTTCCAGTTCCACTTACAGAAGCTGCATCAATTCCTTTTTCTGATAAGATTTTTTTAGCAGCAGGAGACGCTGTTCCAGTTGCATATGTTGTTGTTTTCGGAGCTTCAACTTTCTTTTCTACAACTTTTACTGAAGGTTTTGAATCTTCATTACTTGTTGAGCTTCCTTCTGGTTTAGCAGCGCTTGTGTCTATTAAACAAACTACTTCACCAACAGCAACGGCATCGCCTTCTTCTGCTTTTAGCGTAATAATACCGCTTTCTTCAGCAGGTAACTCTAAGGTTGCTTTGTCAGAATCTACTTCTGCAATTGGTTGATCTTTCTCAACATAATCTCCATCTTCAACTAACCAAGTTGCGATTTCTACTTCTGTAATTGATTCTCCCGGAGAAGGAACTTTCATTTCTAAAATCATCAGTACTGAATTTTATTTTTATCTAAATTTCTTTATTTTTTAATCAAAAACTTTGTCTAAAACTTTTTGTTGTCTCTTTTTAAAACGTGCGCTAGATCCAGCTGCCGGAACCGCATGATATTCTCTAGATGCAACTTCTAATCTTAACTTCGGAAAACGCTCTAACATATAACTCCAAGCTCCCATATTCTTTGGTTCTTCTTGTGCCCAAACAAAACGTTCTGCGGTTGGATATGCGGCTATTACACTTTCTAATTGTTTTTCATTCAACGGGAATAATTGTTCAATTCTTACCAAAGCAATATCGTTTCTTTCTAACTTTTCGCGTTCTTCTATTAGATCATAATAGAATTTACCCATACAAAATACAACTTTTTTAACTTTTGATTTATCAACCAAATGATCATCTATTACTTCTTGGAAAGTTCCGTTTGCTAATTCTTCAATAGGATTAACAGCTTTTGGGTGACGTAATAAACTTTTAGGTGTAAAAACAATTAAAGGTTTTCTGTAGTTGCGTTTCATTTGTCTGCGTAAAATATGATACATGTTTGCAGGCGTTGTACAATTTGCAACAGTCATATTATCGATTGCGCATAATTGTAAATAGCGCTCTATTCTTGCAGAAGAATGTTCAGAACCTTGTCCTTCATATCCGTGTGGTAATAAGATTACAATTCCGTTCTGTAATTTCCATTTATCTTCAGATGCAGAAATATATTGATCAAACATAATTTGCGCTCCGTTAGAGAAATCACCAAATTGTGCTTCCCAAATTGTCAAACAATTCGGAAAGGCCATTGCGTACCCATAATCAAATCCTAAAACACCATATTCTGATAAGTGAGAATTGTAAATGGTCATATTTCCTTTATTCTCAGAATTGGTATTTAGTAAGTTGATTCTTTCTTCGGTAACTTCATCTCTTAAAATTGCATGTCTGTGCGAAAAAGTTCCACGTTCTACATCTTGTCCAGAAATACGTACGTTAAATCCTTCTTCTAATAAAGAACCATACGCAAGCGTTTCTGCCATTCCCCAATCTAATTCATTAGATTCGAAAACCATTTTTTCTCTTCCTTTTAAAATACGTTCAGCTTTTCTAACAAACTTTACAGTTCCAGGAACTGTAGAAACTACTTTTGCAATATTTTTTAATTTTTCTACAGAATAGCTTGTGTCAATAGGAGTTAACATTGCTTCTTTTCCTTGACGTTCAAAACCTTTCCATGTGGTTTTCATGAATTCTCTTACCTTAGATGATGTGTCTTGTTTGGCTTTTTCAAATTCAGCTTCTAACATAGACTTAAATTCATCTGTAATTTGTGTTAAATATTCACTTGTAACAGTTCCTTCATTAAGCAATTGGTTCGCATAAAGTTCTTTTAAATTTTTATGTTTTGCAATTGCTTTGTATAAGTTTGGTTGTGTAAAACGAGGTTCATCACCTTCGTTGTGACCATATTTTCGATATCCTAGAAGATCTATAAAAACATCTTTTTTGAATTTCATTCTGTATTCAATAGCAATTTCCATAGCATGGCAAACTGCTTCAACATCATCTGAATTTACATGTAAAACTGGAGATAATGTAACTTTTGCTATATCTGTACAATAAGTGCTTGATCTTGCGTCTAAATAATTTGTTGTAAAACCAACTTGGTTGTTAACTACTACATGGACTGTACCACCAGTTTTATAACCGCTTAACTGTGCCATTTGTACTATTTCATAGACAATTCCTTGACCAGCAATAGCTGCATCACCATGAATAACAATTGGCAATATTTTTGAGTTGTCTCCTTTATATTTTTTATCAATTTTAGCACGAACAATTCCTTCGGTAACAGCACCAACAGTTTCTAAATGCGAAGGGTTTGGTACTAAATTCATTTTAATACTTTGCCCGTTTTTATAAGTTTTACTGAGTGTTAAACCTAAATGATACTTAACATCACCATCTAA
This sequence comes from Polaribacter uvawellassae, assembly GCF_039748955.1. NCBI lineage: Bacteria > Pseudomonadati > Bacteroidota > Flavobacteriia > Flavobacteriales > Flavobacteriaceae > Polaribacter > Polaribacter uvawellassae. The sequence goes on from NZ_JBDIZN010000001.1 coordinate 601,251, forward strand.
ATCTTCATCTTCAAAATCTTTGCCTTCAAACTCGTTGAATAGTTCTCTAACAGGTTTTTTAAAAATATTTACAAGTGTACTTAACCGTCCACGATGAGCCATTCCAAGAACACATTCTTTTACTCCGAAATTTTCTGCAGCTGATCTAAGTAAAACACTTAAACCGGGTATTAATGCTTCTCCGCCTTCTAAAGAAAAACGTTTTTGACCTACATATTTAGTCTGTAAAAAATTTTCGAAACCAACAGCTTGATTTACTTTTTGTAAAATGTACTTTTTAGCATCTACATTGTAATTAGGTAAGTTGTTATTTTTGTGTAATCGATCTTGCCACCATTTCAATTCTTCAGGATTTCTTAGATACATATACTCAACACCAATAGAATTGCAATACACATTTTCTAAATGTTCAATAATTTGTGTTAGAGTTTTTGCTCCGATACCTAAAACATCACTTGCGTTAAAAACTGTATTTAAATCGTTTTGCGATAATCCAAAGTTTTCAATTGCTAAAGTTGGAGCGTATTTTCTTCTATCTCTAACCGGATTTGTTTTGGTAAATAAATGCCCACGAGTTCTATAACCGTTTATTAAATCGATTACTAAAAATTCTTTTTTAACATCTTCAGGAACTTCTACGTAAAATTCATCATCATCTGTTAATGAGTAATTTTCATTAGCCAAATCATAACCTTGAAAAAAACTCCTCCAACTTGGTTCAACAGCATCTGGATTTATTAAATATTGATCATATAAATCTCCTATAAAACCTGTGTGTGCTGCGTTTAAGAACGAAAACTTGTCCATATATTTATTTAATACTTTTGGTATAATAAAATAACTGACACAAAAATACAACTTTTGCTAAAAATGAGCTTTCTTTTTTTAATTTATTGAATGAATATTTCTTTCTTTTTTCTTGAAAAAAATTTGGCGGTTTTTTAAAAAGATTTATATTTGCACTCGCAAAACTTTTAGTCTTGCAAACTCCTCCTTAGCTCAGTTGGTTAGAGCATCTGACTGTTAATCAGAGGGTCCTAGGTTCGAGCCCTAGAGGAGGAGCAAAAAAGCCTTAACTAAATGTTAAGGCTTTTTTATTTATATGTGCTAAAAATCAAATAGTTATCTGTCTATCTATTTGTTGATCCAGTGAAATAAAGGTTTCAGTTCTAGCAACTCCTTTTATTTTTTGAATATCTTGATTTAACAAATGCATTAAATCTTCATTATTTTTACATAATATTTTAATAAAAATAGCATAATTACCTGTTGTGTAATGACTTTCTACTATTTCTGGTATTTCTTCTAATTTTTTGATGGCAGATGAGTACATACTAGCCGAATCTAAGAAAACACCTACAAAAGCAGTAGTTGTATAGCCTAGTGCTTTGGGGTTTAGTATCATTTTAGAACCTGCTATTAACTTAGAAGATTCAAGTTTTTTTAATCTTTGATGAATAGCAGCACCAGAAATTCCAACTTCTTTAGCAATAGTTAAAATAGGTGTTCGAGCATCATTAACTAGGTTTTTTATGATGATTTTATCAATACCATCGATTTTTACTTTATTAATCATAGCTTAAGGATGTATTTAGTTGATTTTATTATGTGTAAATATAAAAAAAATTAGGATATATAACTATATCCTAACTTTTTATTTAACTATTAAACTAAATACTTGATTTACAGTTTCATTTCGAAATTTTCCATGAATTTTGTAGTGTAATTTCCTGAAATATAGTCTGGATGCACCATTAATTGTCTATGAAATGGAATGGTTGTTTTTACACCTTCAATTACAAATTCATCTAAAGCTCTTTTCATTTTATTAATAGCTTCTTCTCTTGTTTGAGCAGTTACAATTAATTTAGCAATCATAGAATCGTAGTTTGGCGGAATAGAATATCCTGCGTAAACATGTGTGTCGATTCTAACTCCGTGCCCTCCAGGTGCATGAAAAGTTGTAATTTTTCCTGGCGCTGGTCTAAAGTTGTTGTATGGGTCTTCAGCATTTATTCTACATTCAATAGAGTGCATTTTTGGAAGATAATTTTTACCAGAAACAGGAACTCCTGCTGCAACTAGAATTTGTTCACGAATTAAATCGAAATCAATAACTTGTTCTGTAATTGGATGTTCTACTTGAATACGCGTATTCATTTCCATAAAGTAGAAATTTCTGTGCTTATCAACTAAAAACTCAACAGTACCAGCACCTTCGTATTTTATATATTCCGAGGCTTTAACTGCAGCATCACCCATAGCTAAACGCAATTCGTCTGTCATAAATGGAGAAGGAGTTTCTTCAGTTAACTTTTGATGACGACGTTGCACAGAACAATCTCTTTCTGATAAATGACAAGCTTTTCCGTATGAATCTCCAACAATCTGAATCTCGATATGTCTTGGTTCTTCAATTAATTTTTCTAAATACATTCCGTCATTACCAAAAGCAGCTTTTGCTTCTTGTCTTGCAGAATCCCAAGCATCTTGTAAATCTTCATCTTTCCAAACGGCACGCATTCCTTTTCCACCACCACCAGCAGTAGCTTTTAGCATTACAGGAAAACCAAATTCATGAGCTAATTTTTCACATTCATCAAAATCTTCGATAATTCCTTCAGAACCCGGAATACATGGAACACCAGCTGCAATCATTGTTGCTTTTGCCGATGCTTTATCACCCATCTTATCAATCATTTCTCCAGTTGCGCCAATGAATTTTATTCCATGTTCTGCACATAAGTTTGAAAATTTAGCATTTTCAGCTAAAAAACCATATCCTGGATGAATTGCATCTGCATTTGTAATTTCTGCTGCTGCAATTATATTTGACATTTTTAAGTAAGATTCGTTACTTGGCGGAGGTCCAATACAAACAGCTTCGTCTGCAAACTTTACATGTAAACTTTCTGAGTCTGCAGTAGAATAAACTGCTACAGTTTTGATTCCCATCTCTTTACAAGTTCTAATTACACGTAGTGCAATTTCACCTCTATTTGCTATTAATACTTTTTTAAACATATTTTATGTATTAGTAATAATGTTCAATTAAAATTGAATTGTAAAGACAATCAATTCAATCGATATTAAATTATGATGGATCTACTAAAAATAATGGTTGATCAAATTCTACCGGAGAAGAATCATCAACTAATACTTTAACGATTTTTCCTGAAATTTCAGATTCAATTTCGTTAAATAATTTCATGGCTTCAATAACACAAACTGTATCACCTGCATTAATTGTGTCACCAACTTCTGCAAAATTTGGTTTTTCTGGAGAAGGTTTTCTATAAAAAGTTCCTATAATTGGAGACTTAATTGTTACATAATTTGAATTTTCTTCAGTAGTTGCAGCTGGTTTAGGTGTTTCTGTAATTGTAGGTGCGGCAACTTGAGTTGGCATTTGCGCCACTGGATTAGCTTGTACAATAGTTGTTTCTGTTTTTTCAGAACCAGTTTTTATGGTGATTTTTATATCTTCCATTTCTAACTTTACTTCACTTGCACCAGATTTTGCTACAAATTTAATAAGATTTTGAATCTCTTTAATATCCATGTTCTTAAATTTTAGTTATTTGATTTTATGCGTTATAAGCCCATTTTAAGTAGATAGCTCCCCAAGTGAAACCACCACCAAATGCGGCAAAAATTATATTATCTCCTTTTTTTAATTGACTTTCATAATCGGCTAATAATAAAGGTAAGGTTCCTGAAGTTGTATTTCCGTATTTGTGAATATTTACCATTACTTTATCACTTTCTAAGCCAACTCTATTCGCGGTAGCTTCAATAATTCTATTGTTTGCTTGATGCGGTGCCAACCATTGAATGTCGTCTTTTACTAAGTTATTTCTAGTTAACATTTTTTCTGCAACATCTGCCATATTAGAAACTGCAAATTTAAATACAGTTCTACCTTCTTGATGCACAGAATGTTGTTTGTTTTTTAAGGTTTCTTCAGATGTTGGTAATATAGAACCACCAGCATCAATTTTTAGAAACTCTCTTCCATTTCCATCACTTCTAAGATATTCATCTTGTAAGCCAAGTCCTTCATTATTTGGTTCAAATAAAACTGCTCCAGCACCGTCACCAAAAATAATACATGTTGCTCTATCTGTATAATCAATAATTGAAGACATTTTATCTGCTCCAATAAGTAATACACTTTTATATCTGCCAGATTCAATATAACTAGCTGCTGTAGACATTCCGTATAAAAAACTAGAACACGCAGCCTGCAAATCGTAAGAGAAAGCGTTTGTTGCGCCAATTTTTGTTGCTACAAAAGCAGCTGTAGATGCTACTGGTAAATCTGGAGTAGCTGTTGCTACAATAACCAAATCTATATCTAACGGATTCTTATTGGATTTTTTTAGTAGGTTTTCTGCGGCTTTAATTGCCATATAAGAAGTTCCTTTTCCTTCTTCTTTTAGTATTCTTCGTTCTTTAATACCAGTTCTTGATGTTATCCATTCATCGTTGGTATCTACCATTGTTTCTAACTCTTTGTTGGTTAGAATATAGTCAGGAACATACTTTCCTACTGCTGTAATTGCTGCAGTTATTTTTGTCATATTTTACCTTAATTATTTAGAAGGAAACTTTAAATGCATTATTCAAAGAAATGAAAATTATTTTACATTTTTATGTAAAAAGCATCAAAAAGCATTTGAATTTAGTTAAAAAACAAAAAAAACTCTCAAAAATAGAGAGTTTTGTGTGTTTTATGGTTGGTCTATTATGCTTCTGCAACTGCAGATTCTAATACAATTTGACCTCTGTAGTATAATTTACCTTCGTGCCAGTGAGCTCTGTGATATAAATGAGATTCGCCAGTTGTAGGATCTACGGCAATTTGAGGAACACTAGCTTTGTAATGAGTTCTTCTCTTGTCTCTTCTAGTTTTCGATATTTTTCTCTTTGGATGTGCCATTTTATGTCTTTTTTTCTGTTATTAAACTTTTTAATTTATCCCATCTTGGGTCTACATCTTCTGTAGTTTTTACTTCTTTTACTCTTAATTTTTCTAACTTCTTTAGTGCTTCTGATTCCATTGAGCCATCTAAAACTTTTGGATGAACTCTTTTTGTTGGTACTGATAATACAATCATTTCATAGATGTATTGTGCAACATTTAATTGAAATTCTGAATAGGGAAGAATTAATATTTCTTCATTATCATCATTATATTCTTCTCCAAATTTTACAATTAACTTTAATTCGGTTTCAATTTCTTGATCAAAAGGTTCACCACTAACATCACAAGTTACATTAATGGTGCCTTGTGCATTAAACGATAAGTTTAACAATGTGTTTTTCTTATCTAGTGTTAAAGCGACATCAATATTGGCATCAAAAAATTCGTCAAAATTAAAAGCGTCAAAGAACGTTTTTCCAATTTGATATTCAAACAAATGACTTTCTTCTTTTAATCCTACGTATTGGATATTAAATTGTTTTAAGTCTTTCATCTACAAAATCAATTTGAGCGTGCAAAGATATAAAAAATTGTTTTATTAAATAAAGAATCTTTAAAAAAGAAATTTATCTTATTTGTTTCACTTCAAGTACGTTAAGAGTTAAGTTATTGTACTCTTTTCTTTTTCTGTAAATTTCGATTGCCGTAAAAAGTGCTTCTTTAAATGACGTGTTATTTGCTTCGTTTTTTCCAGCGATTTCAAATGCTGTTCCGTGATCTGGCGAAGTTCTTATTTTTGATAAACCCGCAGTATAGTTTACTCCGTTGCCAAAAGACAATGCTTTAAAAGGCGCTAAACCTTGGTCGTGATACATTGCTAATACACCATCAAACTGTTTGTATGTGTTAGAGCCAAAGAATCCATCTGCAGCATAAGGTCCAAAAACTAATTTACCAGATTCTTTTATCTCGTTAATTGTTGGTTTTATAATTTCATCATCTTCTTTGCCAATAACACCTTTATCTCCACAATGTGGATTTAATCCAAGAACTGCAATTTTTGGTTTGTTAATTCCAAAATCTTTTACCAAAGTAGCGTGCATAATTTCTACTTTCTTTTTTATTAGTTCTGGTGTAATTGTTTCAGAAATTTTAGAAATAGGAATATGACCAGTAATTAAACCGACTCTTAAATTGTCAGAAATTAAAATCATTAAACTATCGCCATCTAATTCGTTTTCTAAATATTCTGTATGACCAGGAAAATTAAAACTATCTGATTGTATATTTTCTTTGTTAATAGGGGCCGTTAATAAAACATCAACTGTGTTTTCCTTTAAATGTTTTACTGCAGATTCTAACGATTTAAAAGCATATTCTCCAGAAATTTTTGTGGCAGTTCCTATTTCAAACGGAACTTCTTCTTTCCAAATATTTAATAAATTAACTTTATTATTTGTTATTTGCTTTATGGATGTAATGCCGTGTATTTGTGTATCAGAATTTAATAGTTTCTTGTGATACGAAATACTTTTTGTTGACCCAAAAATAACTGGAGTACAAAAATCTAGCATTCTTTTATCCTCAAAAGTTTTTAAAATGATTTCAATTCCAATACCATTTAAATCTCCAATTGATATTCCAACAACTATTTTTTCTAATTTATCCATCATTTATGATTCAATATTATTAGTTTTGATTCGTGCAAAAATAACGAATTAAAATTTAGAATCTATGTTTACTGGAATTATTGAAAGCTTAGGAGAAGTAAAGCAAATCGTTAAAGAAAAAGACAATTTACATCTAACAGTAAAGAGTAATTTTACGAATGAATTAAAAGTAGATCAAAGCGTTGCGCACAACGGTGTTTGTTTAACGGTTGTTGCAATAGATAATGATGAATATACAGTAACGGCAATTAAAGAAACAATTGATAAAACTGCAATTGGCAATTTAGTTGTAGGCGAAAAAGTAAATCTAGAAAGAGCAATGAAACTAGGAGATCGATTAGATGGTCATATTGTGCAAGGTCATGTTGATGAAACTGGAGTATGCTCAACTATTTTAGAACAAAACGGAAGTACTGTTTTTACGTTTAGGTATAGTTCAAAAAGTAATAATTTAACCATAGAAAAAGGCTCAATAACGATAAACGGAGTTAGTTTAACCGTTGTGAACTCTAATGATTTTGAATTTAGTGTAGCCATAATTCCTTTTACAAAAGAACACACAACTTTTAATTATTTAAAAATAGGAGACAAAGTAAACTTAGAATTTGATGTACTTGGAAAATATGTTGTTAAGTTGAATGCTTTAAAAAACTAGTTTTTCTTTAGTTTTTTAACACCTAATAGTATTCCAGAAATAAGTAAAAATAAAACACCTCCATCAATTGGTAAACCTGGTGGTGGTGGTGGTGGTATTGGTGGTGGAACCATTTGTCCAAAAGTAAAAGTTGTACATAATACAACAAGAATGAACAATATTTTAGTTTTATATTTCACTTTTAAAATTTATTGAGATTATAAATAGTGATAAAAAATCAACACTTATACTCCCAAATATAGGGATTAAATTTAAATAAAATAGTGGACCCACCAGGGCTCGAACCTGGGACCCTCTGATTATGAGTCAGATGCTCTAACCAACTGAGCTATGGGTCCTACTAAAGTTTGGCAAAATTACTATCTTTTTTGAATTACACCAAACTAAAAATATGTTTTCTTTATACGCTGCGTGTCATTAACGCTTTTCCAAATTCTAACAATCCGTTTTTAGCATCATAAGAAATATTAATATCATCTAAAACAGCAAAAGCTTTTTGGCTATAATCATTTATTTGTGCTTTCATATAATTTGGTATCTGATATTTATCAAATACTTTTTTAACCAATGCTATTTTATCATTATTATCATCTAATTTAGATTGATAGAACTTATTTAACATGCTTTTATCTTCTAATGAAGCTAATTCTAAAGCTTTTAAATACAAATAAGTTTTTTTATTTTCAATAATATCTCCACCAACTTGTTTTCCAAAAGTTTCAGGATTACCATAAGTATCTAAATAATCGTCTTGTAATTGAAATGCGATTCCTAAGTTTAATCCAAAATCATATAAAATATCGGCGTCTTTTTCATTCGACTCACAAACAATTGCGCCCATTTTTAAAGCTGCACCAATTAAAACAGAAGTTTTTAAAGAAATCATTTTAATATATTCTTCAATAGAAACATCATTTCTTGTTTCAAAATCTACATCTAATTGTTGTCCGTCACAAACTTCAAGAGCAGTTTTACTAAATAGTTTTGCTAATTTTTGAAAAATATCAGCAGGATAATTCTCAAAATATTGATATGCTAAAATTAACATGGCATCTCCAGATAAAATTCCGGTATTGATATTCCATTTTTCGTGAACGGTTTCTTTTCCTCTTCTCAACGGAGCATCGTCCATAATATCGTCATGAACTAAAGTGAAATTATGAAACATTTCAACTGCATAAGCAGCCGGAAGTGCTTTTTTATACTCATCAGAAAACAAACTAGCCGCCATTAATGTTAGAACTGGGCGAATTTTTTTTCCGCCTAAACTTAAAATATAACGGATTGGTTCGTAGAGGTTTTTTGGCTCTCTAGTTAAGTTCTGAGCATCTTTATAAGCAAAAAACTCTTGCTGAAATTTTGATAAATCCAAAGTAATAATTTTAGAAAACAAATGTAACAAAGATTTTACATTGTAGCCTCTAATGTTAAAAGTTTTAAAAAACTTTGGAAACTTTTATTGTTTTTCTAGTTTCCTAATGTATATTTGCACTCGATTATGAAAGATAAAATATTACATAAAGCAACTGAGATGTTTTTAAATCTAGGGTTTAAAAGCGTTACAATGGATGATATTGCTAATGAATTAGGAGTTTCTAAAAAAACAATTTACACTCATTTTAGCAATAAAACAGATTTGATAAAAGAAGCAACAGATTCTGTTTTTGAGATTATTTGTGCAGGAATTGATGTTATTTGTAGTAAAGAAGAAAACCCGATAGACGAATTGTATGAAATAAAACGTTTTTCTATGGAATATTTAAAAAACGAAAAATCATCTCCACAGCATCAATTACAAAAATACTATCCAAAAATTTATGCATCGCTAAAAAGCAAACAATTTGACGTAATGCAAGATTGTGTTTTAGAGAACTTAAGAAGAGGTGTTGCACTAGGTTTTTATAGAGATACAATAGATTTAGGTTTTATTTCGAGAATTTATTTTCACGGAATGATTGGCTTAAAAGACATTGAGTTGTTTCCGTTAAAACAATTTTCGTTAAATAAAATCATGAGTTTTTATTTAGAATATCATTTAAGAGGAATTTGTACAGAAAAAGGAATTAATAAATTAGAAGAAATTATAATCAACAATCAATCAGAAAAAAATGCAAAATAAATTAATACTATTACTTAGTTTATGCTTTATTGCTTTAGGTTTCTCGCAAGAAAAAACAAAAGGTTTTTCTTTAAAAGAAGCTGTAGATTTTGCAATAAAAAACAACTATAATGCAAAAACAGCACAAAATAATGTGTTGGCAGCAAAAGAAAAACAATGGGAAACTACTACAATAGGTTTACCAAAAATTAGTGCAAAAGTAGATTACCAAAACTGGTTAAAACAACAAATTTCTTTATTACCAGCAGAAATTACTGGCGGTCCTGCAGGAACTTTTGTTCCAGTAACCTTTGGTACAAAGCAAAATATTAATGCAGCAATTACATTAAATCAATTAATTTTTGATGGATCGTATATTGTTGGTTTACAATCTGCAAAAACGTATTTAAACATTTCTAAACAAGCAAAAGAAAAAACAGAATTAAGTATTAGAGAAGCTGTAATTAATGCTTACGGAAATGTATTGATTGCAGAAAAAAGTATCGAAATTCTAAAAAGAAATTTAAAAACGTTAGAAAAAACACTTTCAGATACTCAGAAAATTTATAAAAACGGATTGACAGAAGAAGAAGATGTTGAGCAATTACAAATTACATTAACAACAGTAAAAAGTCAGTTAAACAAAACCATTAGATTAAGAAATATTGGCTATAAAATGTTAAATATTTCTATGGGAAATTTAATTGATGAAGAAATTGTTTTAACCGACAATTTAGACTCATTAATTTTAGGTAATATTGATTTAAATCTATTAGCTAAAAACTTTAATGTTGCAAATCATATAGATTATAAAATTGCAGAAAACACAAAAGAAGGAAATAGGTTATTGGTGTTGTTAGAAAAATCGAAAGCATTACCTTCTTTAAGTGCTTTTGTAAATTATGGTTATGCAGGAAATTCAAATTCGTTTGATTTTTTAAACAGAAATCAAAAATGGTACAATTCTTCTTTATTAGGAGTTAGTTTAAATATTCCAATTTTTAGCAGTTTTGAAAGAAGATCAAAAACTAGACAAGCTAAATTTGAATACGATAATGCAGATATTCAATTATTAGAACTCAAAGAACAACTAAACTTGCAAGCAGCTGCAGCAAAAAGCGATTATAAGTTTAGTATTGAACAATATCAAGCTGCGAAACAAAATTTAGAATTAGCAGAAAGAATAGAAAGAAAACAACAAGTAAAATTCTTTGAAGGTGTTTCTACAAGTTTCGATTTATCGCAAGCTCAAAATCAATTATATACACAACAACAAAACTATGTGCAATCAATGCTAGATGTAATTGCTAAAAAAGCAGCATTAGAAAACGCATTAAATATCCCATTAAAATAATCAATCAGGCATGAAAACAATTTATACAGTATTAATAGCAACCGTTCTTTTTATTTCTTGTGGAGAAAAAAAAGAACCAACAATAGATGAAATAATTGCAACCAATGATATTTCAAAAATTAAAGCAAAAAAAGCAGAATTAGAAACAGTTCAGCAAGGTTTTTCTGAGCAATTAATAAAGCTTAACAATAAAATTGATGCTTTAGATACCAATAAAAGAGTTCCTTTAATTACAACATTTAAAGCTAAAGAAGAGGTTTTTACACATTATGTAGAATTGCAAGGAAATGTAGAAACAAAACAGAATTTATTGATTTACCCTGAAATACCAGGAATCTTAGAAACTGTGTATGTTAAAAATGGACAAAGTGTTAAACAAGGACAAATTTTAGCAAAAATAAAAGATGGCGGAATGAGTCAACAATTAGCACAATTAGAAACTCAAGTAGCATTAGCAAAAACGGTTTTTGAACGTCAACAAAGATTATGGGATCAAAAAATAGGATCTGAGATGCAGTTTTTACAATCGAAGACAAATTATTTAGCACAGCAAAAAACGGTAGAACAATTAAAGGCTCAAATTGAAAAAACAACTATTACATCGCCATTTGATGGAATTGTAGATATTGTTTTTAAAGAAGAAGGCACTGTTGTTGCTCCAGGACCAGGATCAGAAATATTTAGAATTATAAACTTAAGTAATATGTATATTTCTACAGAAGTTCCAGAAAAATACATTAATAGTATTACAAAAAATAAAAAGGTTAAAGTAGAGTTTCCAGTTTTAGGAGAAACTGTAACTAGCGCTATTAGACAAGTTGGTAGTTTTATAAACCCAAACAATAGATCTTTTAAAATAGAAGTTCCGGTAGCAAACAAAAACGGTAATATTAAACCTAATTTAACAGCAAAACTTCAAATTAATGATTATACAAACCCTAGAGCAATCTTAATTCCACAAAGTATTATTTCAGAAAATGCACAAGGAGAACAATTTATTTATGTTGTAAAAAGCAAAAATGAAAATAAAGAGGGCGTTGCTCATAGAATAATTATTAAAACAGGTAAAACACAAGGAGATATTATAGAAGTTATAGCAAATGTTAAAGCCGGTACAGAAATAGTTAAAGAAGGCGCTCGTAGTGTAAATAACGGACAAACCGTAAAAGTTATCAATCAGTAAAAAATAAATGATGACAAAACAAAAAAAACAAGTAGATAAAGAGTTTAAATTATCATCTTGGGCAATTCATAATAAAACAACCATTTACGTAATAATGGCAGTCTTGTTTTTCTATGGTATTTCTGCCTATTTTTCTATGGCAAGAGAGAGTTTTCCAGAGGTAAAAGAAACTAAAATATATATAAGTACAATTTTTCCTGGAAACACAGCAGAAGATATTGAAAAGCTAATTACAGACCCGCTAGAAGATAAATTAAAAACGGTAAGTAATGTTGTAGAGGTTACATCAACTTCTCAAGAAGACTACTCAATGGTAGTTGTAGAATTTGATGAGAACATTACTGTAGATCAAGCGAAACAAAAGGTAAAAGACGAAATTGCTACAGAAACTTCTAGTGAAGATTGGCCAACTTTTAACGGTGCTAAAATAGAACCAAATGTTTTTGAATTGAGCATGTCTGAAGAAATGCCAATCTTAAATATTAATATTTCAGGAGATTACCCGGTTTATAAATTAAAAGAGTTTGCAGAATATTTACAAGACGAAATTGAAGATTTACCTGAAATTAAAAAAGCGGATATTCGAGGAGCACAAGACAAAGAAGTCGAAGTTGCGGTAGATGTGTATAAAATGATGGCCGCCAAAGTCAGTTTTAATGATATTACAAGCGCAATTAGTAACGGAAATGTAACGATGTCTGCTGGTAATTTTATTACAAGCGGTCAAAGAAGAACAATCAGAATTATTGGAGAAATTGATGCTCCGTCAGATTTAGGAAACTTTGTAATTAAATCTGAATTTAACAATCCAATTTATTTAAAAGATGTAGCAACAATTTCTTTTAAAGACAAAGACAAAACTACTTATGCAAGAGAAAGAGGTGCAGATGTTGTGATGTTAGATGTTAAAAAACGTGCTGGAAAAAACATGGTTGCGGCAGCAGAAAAAATTCGAGTAATTGTTGATAATGCCACCGAAAATTATTTTCCAAAAGATTTAAAAATTACCATAACAAACGATCAATCTTCAAAGACAATTGGACAAGTTGATGATTTAGTAAACAACATTATTTTCGGAGTAATTTTAGTAGTAACCGTTTTAATGTTTTTCTTAGGATTTAAGAATGCAGTATTTGTTGGATTTGCAATTCCGATGTCGATGTTTATGTCTTTAATGATTTTAAATTTATTGGGATATACAATGAATACCATGATTCTTTTCGGATTAATTATGGGACTCGGAATGTTGGTTGATAACGGAATTGTAGTGGTAGAAAACGTATATCGTTTAATGGATAAAGAAGGAATGAGCAGAGTAGAAGCTGCAAAAAAAGGAATTGGAGAAATTGCTTTTCCAATTATCATTTCTACAGCAACAACCGTTGCAGCATTTATTCCGTTAGGTCTATGGCCTGGTATTATGGGAGATTTTATGATTCTTTTACCAATAACACTATCAACAGTTTTAGGATCATCATTATTTGTAGCTATTTTCTTTAACTCAGTATTGGTTTCACAGTTTATGACTGTAGAAGATGTTGATATGCCTATGAAAAAAATTATTATCACAACAAGTATTATGGTAATAATAGGAATTTTAGTTTTAATTACTGGAGGCGACTATAGCTCTTTAGGGACGTTAATGATTTTTACAGCAATTATGTTGTGGATTTATAGGTTGTTTTTAAGAGGTTGGGCTAATAGTTTTCAAACAAAAGTGTTGCCAAAATTAGAGTCTTGGTATGAAAGACGTTTAGTAAGTGCTTTAACTGGTTGGCGTCCATATGGATTAGTAATAGGAACATTTATATTATTATTTGCTGCTTTTGCAACATTTGGGTGGTCTTTAGGTGCTCAAAGAACAAAAGTTGAATTCTTTCCAGATAATAAACCTAATCAGATTATAGTATATATTGAATATCCAGAAGGAACAGATATTGAAAAAACAAATACAATAACAAAGCAGATTGAAGAAAAAGTAGCTAGTGTTTTATACAGCGATACTTATATGGATGGCGATTATAACTTTATGATAGAAAGTGTTGTTTCTCAAGTTGGTGAAGGAGCAGGTAATCCTCAAACAGATATGGGATCTGCTGCAGAAATGCCACACAAAGGAAAAATAACTGCTTCTATGCGTGAATATAAGTTTAGAAGAGGTTTAGATAGTGAATTGTTACGTCAAAAGGTACAAACCGCTTTGGTTGGTATTTATCCTGGAGTATTAATTTCAGTTGAAAAAGATGCAAACGGGCCACCAGTAGGTTCTCCAATAAATATAGAAATTGAAGGAGACGATTATGCTGAGTTGATTCATACAGCTCAAAGAATGCGCGATTTTATCAATACAAAAAGTATTTCGGGAATTGATGAATTAAAAATTGATGTAAACAGAGATAAACCAGGAATGCAAGTGCTAGTTGATAGGAAAAAAGCTGGAGAATTAGGTGTTACAACTGGTCAAGTTGGACAACAACTAAGAGCATCAATTTTTGGAAACAAAGCAGGAATTTATAAAGAAAGTGGCGAAGATTATGATATTTATGTTCGTTTTAATAAAGAAGACAGATATAATAAAAGTGCAGTTTTTAATCAGAATATTATCTTTAGAGACATGGCTTCTGGTAAAGTAAAAGAGATTCCGGTTTCTGCAGTTGCAACACAAAGTAATAACTCAGGTTTTAGCGCCATCAAACACAAGTCTGTAAAAAGAGTTGTAACAGTTTACTCTGCATTAGCACCAGGAGAAACAGATGCAAGTGCAGTTGTTCGTAAAATTCAAGAAGAAATGAAGAGTTTCAAAGATTTACCGAATGGAATTAAGATTGATTACACAGGTCAGATTGAAGAACAAAACAAGCAAATGAACTTTTTGGTTGGCGCATTCTTTACAGGTTTAGGGTTAATTTTCTTTATTTTAATTTTCCAATTTAACTCTGTTTCAAAACCAGGAATTATTATGCTGGCAATCTTTTTAAGCTTTATAGGAGTTTTTGGAGGCTTGGTAATTTCAGGAGCATCTTTTGTAATTATGATGACAATGATGGGTATTATATCACTTGCAGGAATTGTTGTAAATAATGGGGTTGTATTGTTAGATTATGCGCAATTATTAATCGATAGAAAGAAAGAGGAACTAGGCTTAGATGAAAATGAGTATTTAGATAGAGAAAATCTTTTTGAAAGTATTGTAAAAGCTGGTAGAGCTCGTTTAAGACCAGTTTTATTAACAGCAATTACAACTATTTTAGGGTTAATTCCACTAGCAATAGGCTTAAATATAAACTTTTTTACATTGGCAAGTGAGCTAAATGCACATATTTATGTAGGAGGAGACAATGTTGTATTTTGGGGGCCATTAGCTTGGACAGTTATTTACGGTCTTTTAATTGCAACATTTTTAACATTAATAGTAGTGCCAATTCTATTTTACTTAATCACAAGATTTAAAATGTGGTTACGTTTAAAAATAGCATAATAATTATTTTTAATAGTTTAGAAAGGCTGAGGAAAATCCCTCAGCCTTTTTTTATTTTTAGCAATTATAAATTATTTATTTTTGAAAAGAAAAACATCAGTTTTTATGGATGAACAAAAATATTTTTCAATTGAAGAGGTTAAAAGGAAACTAGAAAGATATTGTGTCTATCAAGATCGTTGTCATAAAGAAATTGAGACAAAATTAAGAGAGTTCATTTTAATTGAAGAAGCAAAAAATCAAATAATTTTACATTTGATGGAACATGATTTTTTAAATGAGGAACGCTTTTGTAAAAGCTTTGCTAGAGGAAAATTCAACATTAAAAGTTGGGGAAAACAAAGAATAATTAGAGAGTTAAAATTTAGAGATATTTCTGAGTATAATATAAAAACCGCACTTAAAGAAATAGATGAAGGTGAATATTTAGAAACCATCAATAGAATAGCTCTTAAACGAAACTCAATATTAAAAGAAACAGATTTTTATAAAAGGAAAAAGAAATTAACAGATTACCTTATAAGAAAAGGGTTTGAATTTGATCTTATTTTTTCAACTGTAAAAAATGTATTAGAAAAAAAATAGCCTCTTAAAAAGAGGCTATTTTTAATTTATTTAAGAATTAACTTTTTAGTACTTAAAGAATCATCAACTTTAATTTTAGCAAAGTAAATTCCTTTACTGTACTTAGACATATCTAATTCAAATCTTTTTACTGCAAGAGAATTATTTTTTTCTTGTAAAACTAATTTACCTGTAATATCAAAAACAGAAATAGAGAAATCAGATCCTTGTAACCAATTAATGTTAAATACACTACTTGATGGATTTGGTGATACTTCTAATCCATCAATTTCATTAAATTCTTCAACTGGTAAAATACCTGTAATTACTAAATCATCAATTAAAGCTCCTTCTTCATTTGATTGATCATTTGCTAAAAATTTAAACCTAAAGATTACATTAGATTCATTTTTAAATGCAGCCAAATCAAAACTATAGTCATGTAATGTTGCATTTGTGCCTCCAAGAGGATTTGAATCTTCTCCTTCCCCTGTCCATTGTTTTCCTGGTAAGCTAGATCTTCCAGTAGCATCTGAGGTAGCAGAACTATTATACCAATTGGCATCTGTTGAAGAACCAAGAATAGACCAATTTTTTCCTTGGTCAGTGGTGTATTCTACATTCATATAATCCCAATCTTGCTCAATATCAAAAGCCATTTTAAAGCTTAATACTGGGTTTGTAACCAAGGTTAAATCATAACATTTTGTATACAAATAACCAATTGTTTTATCAGGATGATTTCCATTTAAACTAGTAACATAAGCTGCGTTTCCAGAACCAACAGTTGTTAAAAGTGATTTTATTGGCGTTCCTCTTTGCCACAAACCAAGTAATCCAGCGCCAGAACCACTAGCTTCAGTTACTAGATTATCGTTTGAAGATTCGAAAGTATTTACTGTTGTTGGCGTTGCGTTAGAACCATTTATAGAAAATGACACACTGTTAGCGTTGTTTGTAGTATAGGTATCATTATTGATAACAGTTTCTACGTTAAAAGTATGATTTCCTTCTGCTGCAGCAAATGCAGGAATATTTATTTGAGTAGTTTCATTTGAAGCTAAACTACCTGTCCAATTATAAACAGAATTTGCTCCTCCGTCAATATTGTAATTAACAGTAACAGCAGTAATGGTATTTGTACCTTTATTTTGAATTGTAATAGTTGGAGCAAGAGAACCACAACCTGTAGAATTATTTATTGGAGAATCAATAGAAACTAATTTTACTTCATTTTCGGGGAAAGAATTTGTAATGTCTGAAACCCAAACTCCTCTTCCATAGGTAGCAATTACTAACTTAGCTTCTTTTTCATTAATCTCTATATCTCTAACTGCTGTATTAGGTAAATTATTGTCAAAAGTTACCCAATTGGTTAGTGTATCATCAATATAATAAACGCCTAAAGTAGTTCCTAAATACACTCTATTATCCTTATTACCAGCATGATGTCTTAATACAAGTTTGTTGTCATTAAAAGGTAAGTTTCCGTTAATATTTGTAAATGTAGGATTCGCATCATGTATGTTTGTGGTTTTATATACAGCTCCATTAGAAACCAACCATGCTACATTACTATCATTATGACTTATTTCTATTGAGTTTATCGTTGAAGTACTATATATTTTGGTAAACGTTACTCCAGCATCTATACTTTTAAATAAATTTCCTTCTCTAGAAACATAAATGTTTTTCTCATTATTTGGGTCAATTTCAATAGTGTATAAATCTCCACCAAAATCATGATTTGAAACTTTAGACCAAGCTCCATCAACTAATTTGTATAAGCTGCTATAACCTGCATAAAGATTCCCTTTTCTATCAGCAACTAAAGGAGTTACCCATCTTCCGCCACTATCGTTTGTGCCAGTTTCAGCAGCAGGAGCATCAACAGAACTAGTTCTTGTTAACCCACCATCTTTAGATTCGTATAAAGAAGCGCCGTATTGTATAAAACCAAAATAATTTTCTGGATCAAGTGGATTTATTGCACAATCCATTCCGTCTGCTCCATGATAAACACTCCATTGATTACTTTTTAAGGCATAACCCCCATTATCTTGAAGCCCACCAACAACATTACCTGAGTTTTGATTTGCTACAGAAATTTTATAGAACTGCCCAATTGCTAGATTTTTTGTTAAGTCTGTAAAACTTGCGCCGTGGTTTGTTGAAACATAAACACCACCATCTGTACCTGCAAAAAACTTACCATCAATAAAATCTAAAAAATGAATATCTGCATGTGTATATGAAGGACTATTTGGTGAGCTCCAACTATTTATTGCTGTAAAATTATCTCCTCCGTCAGTAGATTTCCAAATATTTAAAACTCCAACGTATAAGGTGTTTTCATCTGTATCAGAAACCGTAATATCTAAATCGTACCAAGACTGTGATCCTCCAAAAATATCATCAGTTTCTGCTGTTTTAGTAAAACTAAAGCCACTTGTCGTAGATTTATAAATTCCGTTAAAACCATTCTTAGTTGAACTACCATTCCAACTAACAAAATAAACGAGATTAGGATTTGCAGGAGTTACAGCTAAAGCTATTCTTCTTGAATTAGTAAATCCAGTTATTTGAACTGCAGTGAATGTATTTCCTGCATCAAAAGATCTATATATTGTGTTAGATGTTGCTGCATAAAAAATTGACGTAGCTCCTGAAGTACCTGGTTTTCTTTTTAGGTCAGTAATATTTTGATTTAATGTTCTTGTCCAGCTTGCTCCACCATCGGTACTTTTATGAACACCAGTACTTGTTGCAACAAGTACTATTTCTGGATTTGCACTATCAATAAAAATGTCATTCATAGAACTTGGGTTTCCTGCCATTGCGCCAGTACTATTCCATGTTGTTCCACCATCTATAGACTTCATAACTCCAATTGCAGACGAATCATTTGCATCATCATCTCCAGTTGCTATATAAATAATATTAGAATTTGTTGGGTGAATTGCAATTCCAGATACACCAATTTGAGGTAAAAAATCGTTTAATGGTTGCCAATTAACACCAGCATCGGTAGATTTCCAAATTCCACCTGCCGGAGCACCAACATAATAAGTATTTGCGTTACTTGGATCTACAGCTACAACATTAATTCTTCCTTGGCCAGAAGACCAAGAAGCAGTATTTGTATGTGAAAACGGACCTAGTGAAGTCCAATTACTTGTGTCGTTTGCATTGTTTTGTGCAGATGCGTTCATTTTATTTTTCTGCTGCCAGGCATCTATTTTTTGAGCAGTAGTTTTTAATGTTCCGTCAGGATTAGTATAAAAACCACTTTGGTATTCCCATCTTTTAAAAGGTTTATATCCACTTCCTTTTTTGTATCTATCAATCGTAGAAAAGTATTTTTCTGCAGCATTAGAGATATCATTCAATGTAATTTTTCCTTTCTTTTTTAAATTACTATCAGTCATCCATGGTGCGTTATCTTGATAGTTTTGAGAAAAACCTAAAACTGGAATTATAAATAATAAGTAAAGAGTAATTTTTTTCATAATTGGTGTTTTTAAAAGTGTTTAATCAATATTGTCTATATCTTCTTCTACTTCTAGTTGAGAATAGATGGTGTTTATTTTAGAGTTTGTTGCAGAAAAAGCTGCGATAATTTTGTTTACTTGAGTATTTACTTCATCTGCTGTAATAGCTGGTATAAAGGTCATGTCTTTTAATCGAAGAACTTCGTTTTCTAAAACATTTATTCGTGTCCTAAAAGATAAATTTAGTAGTTCTTTAGGTCTAATACTATCTTTTAAATTCTTAACTATTTCAGATAATTTTAAAGCATTATTTAAAGCTTCATTCGCAGAAATAGATGAAAACTGTTTTAAGTTTTTTGTAACTGATTGATATTCTTTCCAATTCGCAATTTTGTTTTTTGAAACAGTTTCTAGGTCCAAAGCAGCATTGTGTTTCTGAACAATATTCATATCAGATTTTTGAACCCTAGATTCTTGATCAGTACTAGTATTCTCTTTACAAGACAAGAAAATTAAAAAAAAGAGAATAAAAAAAATACGCATACTTAAAATATATTTGTAAAAATACATTTTTTTAGGATTGTTTATTTGACTTTAACATTTAATTTTAAATCAATAAAAACATATTTTTTGTTCTTGTATCTAAGAAAGTATAAATTATGTACTTTTGTTTTACATATTTTTGATTTATAACGAATGAGTGATACCATCTTAATTATTGGAGCTTGCGGGCAAATTGGCTCTGAACTTACACTAAAACTTAGAGAGATCTACGGAAACGATAATGTGATAGCATCAGATATTAGAGAAGGAAAACAAGATTTGATGAGCTCTGGTCCGTTTGAAATTTTGGACGCAACAGATAAAGAAGGTATTTTAAAAGTTATTCAAAAATATAAAATTACTCAAGTGTATTTAATGGCAGCAATGCTCTCTGCAACTGCAGAAAGATTTCCGCAGAAAGCTTGGGAATTAAATATGAACTCTTTACTCGGAGTTTTAGAATTGGCAAAAGACAAACACATAAAACAAGTATATTGGCCAAGTTCTATTGCTTCTTTTGGACCAACATCACCAAAAATAAATACACCACAACAAACCATCATGGAACCAACAACTGTTTACGGAATTAGTAAATTGGCTGGAGAACATTGGTGTAATTATTATCATAGTAGATATGGAGTTGATGTTAGAAGTCTTCGTTATCCGGGAATTATAAGCTGGAAAACAAAACCGGGCGGAGGAACTACTGATTATGCAGTTGATATTTATTTTCAGGCAAAAGAAAAAAAATCGTACGAATGTTTTTTAAGTGAAAACACACGTTTGCCAATGATGTTTATGGATGATGCAATTGATGCAACCATTAAAATTATGCAAGCAGATGAAGCATTAATTAAAACCAGAACTTCCTATAATTTAGCTGCAATTAGTTTTACGCCAGAAGAAATGGCAACTGAAATTAAAAAGCATATTCCTGAGTTTAAAATTTCATGTAAAAGTGATTTTAGACAGCAAATCGCAGACAGTTGGCCACAGATTATTGATGATGCAAAAGCGAGACAAGATTGGAACTGGAATCATAAATTTGATCTTGAATTAATGACTAAAGAAATGCTTAAACATCTTACTTAGTTTATTGACAATTATCAGTATTTATTAAAAAAAGCAATGTTACTTTTGTTACAATTTATAGCGTGTAAGATTTCTAAATTTACACGTCTAAAAAGTAAAATTTAAAGGATACATGAACACGATAATTAAAGATAGTTTGGCAAAAAGTTTGTCGTACGAAACCTATAGAAAAACGGTTAGCGATTTGTTAGAAGAAGGCAAATCTACTGGACCAGAACAATCTGCAGATTTACTAAATTACAGTACTTTAAACGATGCAAGAATGAATCGTTTAGACAAAAAAACAACGCTTACTAATGCTACAATTGAAGCTTTAAAAAACACAAAAAACAAACAAACTTGGTTGTTAATTACAGAAGGTTGGTGTGGCGATGCAGCTCAAATTGCTCCGGTAATTCATAAGATGAGCTTAGAAAGCGATAAGGTAGATTTAAAAGTTGTGTTGCGTGATGAAAATGAAGAGTTGATGAATCAATTTTTAACAAACGGAGGAAAAGCAATTCCGAAATTAGTTGTCTTAAATGAAAATGATGAGGTAATTTCTTCTTGGGGACCAAGACCATCAATTGCTACAAAAATGGTAAATGATTACAAAGAAAAACATGGTGGTTTAGACGATAATTTTAAAAAAGAATTGCAAGTTTGGTACAACAAAAATAAAGGCGAAAATATTCAAGAAGATATCGTTGCTTTTTTAGAAAAATAAAATTATAAAGAGTGATAGAAAAGTCCTTTTGCATTTTGTGAAAGGACTTTTTCTTTTGTGCTATCTTTGCAGTATCAAAACTAAAAAATGTTAGTAGCATATACATCGCTCCCAGAAACTGCCAAGGTTTGGATTTATCCATCAAACAGAAAATTTTACGATTCAGAAATTGACGGAATTCACGAAAAAATAAAAACTTTTTTAGAAAGCTGGAAAGCTGATGATGCAACGTTTCAGGTTTCTTACCAATTGTTATACAATCGGTTTATTGTATTGTTTGCAGATGGTTCGGGTTCGCAATTATCAAATACTGATATTGATACTTCTGTTCAATTTATTTTACAAATCCAACAAGACTACGAAGTGGAATTGTTAGACCGAATGAATGTGTGTTTTAAGCAAGGCGAATTTGTACAATACAAAGAGTTAAAAGATTTTAAAAAACTGGTTAAAAATAGAGCCGTTACCGGAAAATCTATTGTGTTTGATAATTTAGTAACAACTAAAGAAGAATTTGAAAACTATTGGGAAGTACCCATTTCTGAAAGTTGGTATGGACGTTTTTTAAAGTAAGCTGAAATGAAGCAACAAGGAATAAAGAAAAAAGTGAAAAATGTAACTAAATTGATAATGTTATTTATGATCATTAGTTGCTCAACATTAAAGAAAAGTGTTGATAATCAAAATGACATTAAGAATATATTGGAAAATATAATTAATAAAAATCAAGTTTATTATAAAACTATAATTAAAGATTTAGGGAAACCAATAGATTATTACATTGAGCCACATTTATTAGAATTTCATCTTTGTGGTTCTGAATTAAATAATGATTTAATTACAATTACAAATAATGAGATAGATTCATTAAAAATAGAATTTAGTAATCAAAAGGTTACAATAATTAATAAGTTAGATTTAAACATTAAAAATAATTTAACTAAAAAGCAAAAATTAAATACTAGTTTTATTTCTATGCCAGTTTTATTTAGAAATAATCATTTAGCAATATATTATTCTTACTCTAGAAACGGTGGAGGTTTTAATTTACTGAAAAAGATTAATGGTGAATGGAAAAATATATGTGCGAACTCAGTTTGGATAGAATAATATTATCTACAACCTCTAAATTTAAATTTAGAGGTTGTTTTTTAAAACAAACTAATTCCAATTCCCAAAGAAACACTGTCTAAATTACCGTCTTTAAAATTATCAATTCGTTTGCGATGAAAATCTAATCGAAAGACAAAATTTGTTTTTGAGTAGCTGTCGTTTCCTTGAAAACCAATTCCGAAGCCATGATATTTTCCTTTTTCGAAATTAGAAGAAGGTTTCCATAAATTTCCATAACTACCATTTACAAAGAATTTAAAATCTTCATTGGCAATTAAACTGTACTGTACATTTAGATAAGACGGAATTGCTTGTATTTTAAAACGCAAGTGAAAATCCAATCCAAAATTAATACTAGATTCTATTCGTTTGTTAAATCGATATCCAAATCCAGAACGGATAAATATTGCCGAAAAATCGAGTAAATATTCTCCATCATCAGGTTCAAACAATACGTAGTTTTCATTTAAAGCAAATGTTAAATGTAAATTAGTATTGAAAAATGATCCTTTGTCTTTGGTTTGAGATGTTCCTAAAAATGTTGAAAATAATAGTATTAAAAGCAGAAATTTTTTCATGGTAATTTTTTTTGTTCCGTTTGCAGAAACAAAAACTATTCCATTTCTAAGTTTTCAATAAAAGCATTAATAGAAACTGCTTTCCCTACAGAATAATTGCCAATTTTTGTGCGTCGCAACGCAGATAAATGTGCACCTGAACGCAATGCATTTCCGAAATCAAAAGCTAAAGATCTAATGTACGTTCCTTTGCTACAAGCTACTCTAAAATCAATTTTTGGCAAATCAATATTGGTAATTTCAAATTGGTTGATGGTAATTTCTCTTGTAGCAATTTCGGTAGTTTCTCCTTTTCTAGCCAATTCATACAAACGTTTTCCGTCTTTTTTGATTGCAGAAAAAATAGGTGGTCGCTGTTGAATTGCTCCAATAAATTGTTCGGTTGTTTTATGAATCAATTCATCGGTAATATGTTCAGTTGTAAAAATTTCGTTTACTTCGGTTTCTAAATCGTAACTCGGCGTTGTTGCGCCAATAGTAAATGTTCCTGTATATTCTTTAACTTGACCTTGATATTCGTTGATGTTTTTGGTTTGCTTTCCTGTACAAATAATTAACAATCCAGTTGCCAACGGATCCAAAGTTCCTGCATGACCAACTTTAATTTTTTTGATATTGAAACGTTGTCTAATGTGCCAACGAATTTTATTTACTGCCTGAAAAGACGTCCATTCTAATGGTTTATCAATCAGTAAAACTTGTCCGTTTTTGTAGTCTTCTCCAGTCATTTTTTTTGTAATTCTGTGTCAGGTCGAGCGGAGTCGAGACCTCTTAAAAATCTCTCGACTCCGCTCGAGGAGACATTTTTTTAATTCATTAAAGAATAACCAATTGCAATAACACCAACAACTGCACAATAAATTGCGAAGTAAGATAATTTACTTTTCTTCACTAAAGAAATCATCCAAGTACAAGCAAATAAACCAGCAATAAATGCTGCTAAAAATCCGGCAGACATTGGTAAAATTTCTGCGCTTTCAAAATTGATTTCTCCGCTCATTAAATCTTTGGCAATTTTTCCAACAATTAACGGAACCACCATTAAAAATGAAAAACGAGCAGCTTTGTTTCTGTCAACACCTAATAAAACAGAAGTAGAAATGGTTGCGCCAGATCTAGAAATTCCTGGTAACATGGCAATTGCTTGCGAAACTCCAATGATTATTGCATTTGTAAAAGATACTTTTTTGTCTGTTTTTTTTGCTTTATCAGCCAGTAATAATAGTAAAGCTGTTACAAGTAGCATACAACCAACTAATAAAATTTGTCCGCCAAAAAAAGCTTCTAATTCTTTTTCAAAAAGGACTCCAACAATAACTGCAGGAATCATAGATGCAATAATTTTTAAAGAGAATTCAGTTTCATCATTCCATTTAAATTGAAACAATCCTTTAAAAATTTCTGCAACTTCTTTTCTGAAAATAACAATGGTGCTTAATGCAGTTGCAAAATGCAATACAACAGTAAACGTTAAACTTTCTTCGGGCACAGAAGTATCTCCTAAAATGGCTTTTGCAATTTCTAAATGTCC
The DNA here is from genome assembly GCF_039748955.1 of Polaribacter uvawellassae. NCBI lineage: Bacteria > Pseudomonadati > Bacteroidota > Flavobacteriia > Flavobacteriales > Flavobacteriaceae > Polaribacter > Polaribacter uvawellassae. The sequence continues at coordinate 626,234 of NZ_JBDIZN010000001.1, forward strand.
GCTAGAAGAAACTGGTAAAAACTCGGTTAATCCTTGAATAATTCCAAGAACAATTGCTTCGATAAAATCCATTCTTATTTTTTAGGTTTTGCTAAAATTGCATAAATCTCGATTCCTAACCCAATAATTACCAAAGTTGGGGCTAATCGAATGCGTCTCCAATTGTAAATTTCTTCATTAAATACATTTGGGTCTTCGCTTCCGCCGCCAGCCATTAAGATAAATCCCAGGGCAATAAAAGCAGCACCAATTAGCATGATGATATAATTTCTTTTACTAAAAAGAAATTCTGGTTTTGTATTGTTTTCTTTCTTGCTCATATTAATAGTATAATTCGTCTGTTTGTAGATTTAAAAAACGTTGTGTTGCAAAAAAAGTACTTAGCCAAGTAATTAAAAATGCCACCACTAAAACGCCGCCAAATAAATAACTTAACAAAACATAATCGTTAAGTAATTGCAAAGCTGGTATGTATTTATTTGTGTAGTAAATAACGGTTCCTAAACCAATTAATGATATGATAGAACCAATCAATCCTAATTTTATTCCTTGTAAAATAAAGGGTCTTCTAATAAAGCTTTTTGTTGCGCCAACCATTTGCATGGTTTTAATATTAAAACGTTTAGAATAAACTGATAAACGCAAAGCACTGTTGATTAATAAAATGGAAATCAAAGCAAAAAACGCACTAACAATTAACAGCCAAAAACTCATTTTTTGAATGTTTTTTGTTAAAAATTGAATCAAAGGTTTGTCATAAGAAACTTCTAGAACAAAAGCATTTTTCTGAAATCTTTTTTCGATTTCTGCCATTTTTTCTGGCGTAACATATTCGGCTTTTACGTATAAATCAATTCCGTTTTTTAAAGGATTTGTTCCTAAGAACTTTACAAAATCTTCTCCTAAATCTTTGCTGTGAGTTTTTGCAGCTTGTGTTTTAGAAATGTATAATGTTTTTTTTGTGAATTTTTCTTTTGCTAAAGAAGCTCTTAAATTATCGATGTTTTTTTTAGTAACATCGTCTTTTAAAAACAAGGTCATTGCCGTTTTTTCTTTTACGTGATTGGCAACACTTGTAGATTTTAATAAAATCAACCCTAAAACGCCAACCATAAATAATACCAACGAAATACTTACAATTACAGAAAAGTAAGAAGAGCGTAATCTTCGTTTTTGATATTTATCAAAAGATGTAGACATAAATGTTGTTGAATTCTAGCTCGCAATATAATAATTAGTAAACAGTTGACAGTAACAGTTGGCAGTATTTTAACTAATCAATTTCTTGACACAATTCTATTAAAACGCCGTTGGTGGTTTTTGGATGTAAAAATGCAACCAATTTATTATCTGCGCCAAGTTTTGGTTCTTCATTTAAAACGGTAAATCCTTCAGCTTTTAAACGCGTTATTTCTGCTTTAATATCTGAAACTGCAAATGCAATATGATGAATTCCTTCGCCTTTTTTATCGATAAATTTTGCAATTGGACTTTCTGGATTTGTTGCTTCTAATAACTCAATTTTATTAGGACCAACATCAAAAAAAGAAGTTTTAACACCTTCGCTTTTTACCTCTTCAACTTTATAATGTGGTTTTCCAAAAAGTGCAGCAAATAATTCATTTGATTTCTCTAAATTTTTTACGGCAATTCCAATATGTTCAATTTTGTCCATTAGATCGTTTTCTATCCATCAAAAATAAACATTCTTTTGGGAATTATGCGTAAATTTGCAGCATGGAACAAACAAATAGACAGAAAAAAATTGCTGGAGTAATTCAAAAAGACTTAGTTGATGTGCTTCAGAAAGCGGCACAAGACGGAATGAAAGGAACTATTATTTCGGTTTCTAAAGTTACTGTTACTACAGATTTGAGTATTGCAAAAGTGTATTTGAGTATTTTTCCATCAGAAAAAAGAGACGAATTGGTAACAGGAATTCAGTCTAATACTTCTATGATTAGACACGAATTGGCAAAACGCACAAAAAATCAGTTGCGTAGAATGCCAGAATTATCATTTTTTGGAGACGATTCTTTAGATTATATCGAAGAAATTGATAAATCTTTAAAAGGTGAAGATGTAAACCCGATTAAAAACCCAGAAGTATTACCAAGACGTCAAAAACGTTAATTTGTTTGCTTCACAACTTTTTTTGCAGTTAGTTTGTATTGATTTGATACAAAAATTGTGAATTTTCCTTTTTACATAGCTAAGAGATATGTATTCGCCAAAAGCGGAAACAATACCATTAATATTATTACCATTATTGCATCTTTTGGTGTAATTGTTGGTTCGTTGGCGTTGTTTATTATTCTTTCAGGATTTTCTGGTTTTAAATCTTTTACCAATAATATGTTGGATTATTCTGATCCAGATATAAAAATTACGGCAACAAAAGGAAAATCATTTGTAGTTTCAGATTCAATTACTTCTTTTTTAAAATCATCCGAAGAAATTAAAGCATTTGCAAATGTTGTTGAAGAACGTGCCTTTTTACAATACAAACAAAGAGATCAAATTGCATACGTAAAAGGTGTGAGCGATAATTATATGTCGATTACAAAAATAGATTCTACTTTACATATTGGTCAGTGGTTAGATCCAGAATTTATAAATACCGCAGTTATTGGTTTTGGCATTTCTGATAAATTATCGTTAAGCATTTTAAATTTTGGTGAGCCGTTACAAATTAAAGTTCCGAAAGCTGGCGAAGGATTAATTTTAAGCGCAGCTTCTGCATTTAATTCTGCTGATGTTCAAATATCTGGAGTCTATACCGGAATGGAAGAATTTGCAAATAAATATGTGTTTGTGAATTTGAGATTGGCGCAAAAACTATTGGGTTATGATAAAAATGAAGTGACTTCAATTGAATTGCGATTAAACGAAAATATTGATTCAGATGATTTTGCTTCCGACTTACAAAATGCTTTAGGAAATAATTTTACAGTAGCAACAAAAACACAGTTTAACGCCATAACCTACAAAGTTTTAAACACAGAAAGATTGATTTCGTATTTAATTTTTACGTTGATAATTATCATTGCATTGTTCAATGTAATTGGCGCAATTATAATGATGATTATTGATAAAAAGCAGAACTTAAAAACGCTTTTTAACTTGGGCGTTACCATAAAAGAAATAAAGCGAATTTTTGTATTACAAGGATTTTTGCTAACACTTTTTGGATTGTTTATCGGGTTGTTAATTGGTACAATTTTGATTTTATTACAAAAACAATTTGCCTTTTTTATGATTACACAATCGATTCCGTATCCAGTAGTATTCCGATTTATGAACTTATTTATTGTGGCAATTACCATTAGTATTTTAGGATTTATCGCTTCAAAAATTGCAAGTAGCAGAATTTCTGCTAACTTTATAGAAAAATAAAATTCATGAAAAAGAAAGTATTCCTCGTGCTTTTTTTGGGAGCTACAAGCCTTGTCTATTCTCAACAAAACAATAATAATCTACACGAAATTTTTGATTCAGAAGCTTTTGAAATTATGGTTCCTGATACTTGGAAAGAAGTTGAGCCCTATTATCCTTTTAACTGGGTAAAACAATATGTTTTAAAAGATTCTTTATCTAAAGGGTATTTTAGAATTGGACAATTTGAAATTAAAAATTCAAACCGTTCTAAACTGAGAAAAATTGTCAATACAAGAAATCAAAATTTAAAAAAAGCGAGATATAAAAAGTTTTCGAGTACAATAAAAAAGAAAGAATCTAATTTTGAAAATCATTATGTTTTAAACACTTCTTGGAGAAGTTGGCAAGACAAAAACGTTACATTAAAACACACAACGGAATATATTCAAAAAGATAATATAGTTTATGTTTTAAGATATTCAGACAGTACATATTCTTCATCTTCATTTAATAATGATGTTCAAAAAATGATAGCATCTTTTAAAATTAAAAGAAAAGCAAAAGGCTTATTAATAAAGAAAGAAATTCCAAAAAGCGAACTTAAAAATCATTTTAAAAAATATACATTAACTGTTCCAGAAAATTGGTATGGTTTTATAAGTGAAACGGGCGATTTACAATTTGCACCTTATGAGTTTGATCATAAAGAATATACAAGAAATAGAAATGTATTTTTTGTTAAAGAGTATACAGATAACGATTTTTATGGTGAAAATTTATTAGAATTTGTTCAAAAGAGATACAAGTATATCAATAGTTTTTACAGAAAACTAAAAACAACTAGAAGAAAAGCAGCTCATAATAAATATGGTAATTATTTTTTAATTCAATATTCAAATCGGGTAATGGTCTTAAATAATAACAAATTAAGTTCCACAACCGCAACAGTAGCGGAAGCAATTATTGTTTACAAAATGAAGAAATATATATTGACATATTATTTTGAGAATAGCTACTTTAATGATTATGTGAAACAAGTAAATGAAATGATAAACTCTTTTGAAATTAAAGAATGATGAAGAAAATATTTTTATTACTTATTTTATTAACCATTGTTAGTTGTACAGCTTCAAAAAAAATAATAGAAACTCCTGTAATTAAAACACTTAAAAGACCAGGTTTTGAAGTGAAGCACATGAGTAATTGGTTTGTTGGAAAAGTAAGAGGAAAAGACACCATTAAAGTTGTTTTGATTTCAAAAAGGGAAAAATCATATTCGCCATTTTTTATTGTAGAATCAAATTATTTTATTTTAGAAAAAGATTTATCATCAAAAGAATTATTAAGGTTTATTCTAGAAAATGATTCGCAATTAAGAAATGATAAGGAATTAAAATTTAGAGTATCAAAAAATTATATAGAGGCGATTGGTATTTGGAAACAAGGGAAAAGCTTCAGAAAAAAGAAAATAAGATATTATAAACTTAACAATTCAATTTTTAGAGCGGAGTATAGCAGCAGTATAAAGCATTTTGATGAAAATGAAAAAGAAAAAAAGTTGTTTTTTGGAAGTTTAAAGTTTAATTAATCATTGTATGAGAAAAGTAATTTATAGCTTATTTCTTGCTTTATTTATTGGTTGTACAACAATCAAGAATGTTAAAAAATTTACGATTCCACCTGTTCAACAAGAAATGTTAGATAGTATTTCTTTAGAAAAAGAAATGAAAACATATACATTAGAGATTCCAAAAACGTGGTATTCCTACAAAGAAGTCCATGGTCATATAATGCATTCACCAAAAGTGATGCAAAAAAGGAATACCAATTTTTATGCAAATAATTTATACGTTACAGAACTTTCTCAAAAAGAAACGAAAGCAAAAAGTATTGAAGTGCTTTTTGAGTATTATCATCAAAAAATGAAAGGATTTTATCCAACAATTGATTTTATTCCACAGAAATTAAATCACAAAAAATATGGTAAATACTATCTAATTAAATATGGAAATTTTTTTGGAAATAAAAATCGGCCAACTACACAGATAGATATTTTATTTCATTATAAAAATAGAAATTTTGAGTTAAGATATATTTCTGAAAATAAATATTATGATGAGTTTATTAAAGATGTAGAAAATATTGTGAAGTCTTTTAAGATAAAAGAGCCTAACTAAAATCTGGAATTACAGTATCACCAAATTTTTCAAAAACTTCATCAAAAGCAGCAAAAACATCATTTGCATCATCAGAAGTAACCATTTTCATTCGGTATTCTTTAAAATGCGGAATTCCTTTAAAATAATTGGTGTAATGTCTTCTCGTTTCTAATACTCCCAACGTTTCACCTTTCCAATCAATTGCCATTTTTAAATGTCTGCGTGCAAGTTCTACACGTTCTGCAATTGTTGGAGAAGCCAAATGCTCGCCCGTTTTAAAGAAGTGTTTTACCTGATTAAAAAACCAAGGAGAACCGATTGAAGCTCTGCCAATCATGGCGCCATCTAAACCATAAACATCACGCATTTCCATTGCTTTTTCTGGTGATGTAATATCGCCATTTCCAAAAACCGGAATGTGCATTCTTGGGTTGTTTTTTACTTCTGCAATTGGTTTCCAATTAGCATTTCCTTTATACATTTGCGCACGTGTTCTTCCGTGGATAGAAATTGCTTTACAGCCAACATCTTGCAAACGTTCGGCAACTTCTACAATTCTGATAGAATCTTCGTCCCAACCCAAACGTGTTTTTACGGTAATTGGTAAATTGGTGTGTTTTACCATCGCATCGGTTAATGAAACCATTAAGTCGATGTCTTTTAAAATTCCAGCTCCGGCTCCTTTAGAAACCACTTTTTTTACAGGACAACCAAAATTGATATCAATAATATCTGGATTTGATTTCTCAACAATTTCAACGGTTTTTAACATCGATTCTAAATTGGCACCAAAAATTTGAATTCCAACCGGACGCTCTTTTTCGTAGATGTCTAATTTCATCACACTTTTTGCAGCATCACGAATCAATCCTTCAGAAGAAATAAATTCTGTATAGACAACATCAGCACCATTTTCTTTGCACAAAGCTCTAAATGGTGGATCACTAACATCTTCCATTGGTGCTAACAACAACGGAAAATCTGGTAATTCTATGTTTCCAATTTTAACCATGGCGCAAAGATAATTTATTATTTAGCATAAAAAAACCTCATAAAAATTTATGAGGTTTACAGAACTTATAATTGGTTATTTCTTTTTCAAAATTTGACTATTTTTTTAATGATTGTTCCTTTATTGGTATCAATTTTTAACAAATACATTCCTTTTGATAATTGATGTACATTGATAGATTTTTCATTACTTTTTAAAACTATTTTTCCTGTTAAATTAGTAATGGTTGCTTTCTTATATTCAACTTGATTTGATAATTCAATAGTTAAAATATTTCTAACAGGATTTGGGTATACTTTTAAATTTTTTAAAATAACGTCATCTACCGATAAAACATTTTGCCTACAATCTGTGCTGCTATTTGCAAAGCTGTTAGCTACATCTATGTTCCAATTATTTAGATAAGGTGCACTTTTATCATCAACCAAAATACAAGTAAGTTTTGAGGTTCCTGTTGAAATGAAAGAAGTAATTGCTTCATTTTTTCCGTTTTTAATACTTAATGTAACCAAATCTTGATTGTTATTAATATCAACAGTTTTTAAATTTTCTAAAAATTCTAAATTTAATGTTTCAAAACTATTGTTACTAAGTATTAAGTTTTCTAATGCCAACGGAGTTGTACTTACAGTTTTTGTTGTGTTGCTATTTTTACTTAGTAATTCTATGGTTAAACCTGTTAACGGACTTAAATCTGAGATTCCGTTTCCAGAAAGGTTTAAAGTGGTAATTTTTGTGAATGCTTGTAAGCCATCAACAAGTGTAATTCCCTTATTGCTTAAGTCAAGTTCTCCAACAAAAGCAGCAGCTTCTGCAAGTGTTATGTTGCCGTCATTATTTGCATCTAAACCTTGAATTTGCATTAGCGTTGTAAGAATAGTTGGATCTACTTTTATAGTCCAAACATCTGAACAATCTGTACTAAAAGAAACATCTGCATCTGTATGACTAGACCAATTTACATTTGCATAATTAACATCAGCAACTTGCACACATTCTAGTGAGTTGTTCTTTGCAAATAAATTTTCTAAACCAGTATTTGTACTTAGGTCTAAACTGCTTAATTGATTGCTTTCTACTTTTAGTGTTTTTAAATTGGTAGCACCAGAAATAGTAATGTTTTCTAGGTTATTAATATTTGCATTAATGCTTTCTATTCCTGTATTATTTTTAAGTTCAAGTTTGGTTAATCTGTTGTTTTCTATATTGATTAATCTAAGGTTTGGATTAAAAGATACATCTATTTCTGTAATAAAGTTTTCGTTTAAGATTAACCAATCTAAATCTTTTTGTTTGGTTACATCAATTCCAGTCATTTGGTTTCTTGAAGCTATTATGCTTTGTAACTTAGAATTGAAACTTAAATCTATGGTGTTGATGTTATTATCTGCAAAATCTAACTGAAGCAGTTTAGTGTTTTTACTTACATCTAAACTTGTTAAATTGTTATTAGCAAGGTACACGTATTTTAAATTTACGTTTTTAGTAATATCTAAATTAGAAACATTATTACGTGATATATTTATGTTTTCAAGAGCAGTAAAATCTTCTATACCTGTTAAATCAGCAATGTTTTTGTTCTCTAAATTTAAAGATGTTAAGCCGCTAATATTTCCTTTGTTTACAAAATTATCTAATACAGTATCTCTACCTAAATCTATTAGCGCTTGCTCAAAATTATCATCAGGAACATAAGTAATAGTAGCAGTGTTAACATTGTTATTTTTATATACCTTAACAATACCTGCATTTGTTTCGGTTGTACCATCTACATAATTATAGAATAGTGTTTTTTTACCATCAGTACTAATATTAGAAAAACTATGATAGACAGAAATACCATTTCCTGGACCTTCTAAATTTTCTCCTTGTTGCAACCATTGTCCGTTTTTAAATTGATAAAAAGCTAAAGCACCAGGATTATTAATGGCAGATGTTTTATGAAATTTATTATAAATACCAATAATATTTCCATACCCATTTAGACTTACTTCGCTAGATCCATTGGCAACTCCTCCTCTTACTTTTAAGTTATTGCCAACTTGTGTCCAGTTGTTGTTATCTAATTTATATACTTTAGTGTATCCAAAATCTCCTGAAGAAGAATAATTTGTACTCAGAGCAATAATTTCTCCATTTCCACTAATACTAACACTGCTTCCAAAGCGTTCTCCTATGTTTTGTCTGCCTTCTATTTTACCACCTAACAGTGACCACTGGTTGTTGGTAAAGATGTAAACAGATACTCTTCCAGTATAGGCTGTTTCAGTATCATATTTGTTTTCACCAACTATTAGGATATTTCCATCATCACTTAAATCAATATCGTTTCCAAAATCTGAACTGCCATGCGTATTATGAGAAAAATACTGTTCGCCGTCTGCCAAACTAGTTCCTTTTTGTACCCAATTTGTGTCTGTAAGGTTATAGATTTTTACAAATCTATGTAGCGTATCATCATTATCATCTCTAAATCCTCCTGAAAAAGCAAGTATTGTGCCGTCTTTATTTAAACTTATTTTGTTTAAACCAACTGTATTTACATTATCTGTATTGTTATGCGTGCGCACAAATACATTCCCTAAACTAAAATAAGCGTTATTTGTACCTTCTTTATAAACTGTTATTTTAGTTGTATTTTGGTTTGTAGAAGAGAAAGCAAACACTTTGCCATCTCTACTCATTTCTACATGATATGGATTTATAGAGTTTTCTGTATCATCATTAAAATCTTCTTTTAAAAATACTCTAGACCAAGCATCATTATTGCGTTTAAATACTTCAACTAAATTTTTATAACCAGAAGCGTCAAACGGCCTACTTCCAACAATTATAGTATTTCCATCGCCACTCATAGCAGTTCTATAACCAAACTGCTGGTTTTCAATTGTTCCAGAAAGAGCGTCGCCAACTTGTTCCCATTGGGCAAATAGGTTTACTGTAAAAAAGCAAAGTATAATAATGTATAGTTTTGTTTTCATGACAAATGATTTTAAGATTGTAAATCAAAAGTAGCATCTATGTACAATGAAAAGGATTACTTTTTAGTGAAGTAGGGTTGTTTTTTTAGTGAAATAGGCTTTTTTAGAAAGCTAAGAAATCTCTTTAAGAGTTGTTAATAAATCTGTTCTTCTTGCCTCACTAACGGGTAATTCAAAATCTTTAATTGTAATTATTCTTTTACCAACATTGGTTATTTTTTTAACATTTACCCAATAAGATCTGTGTGGCATAAAAAAATAATTAGCCTCTAATTGTTCGTGTATTTTCTTAAGTGTATGCGGAACTAGGAGTTTTTTATTTGTAGTTTGGATGTAGCAATAATTATCAAAAGCTTCTAAAAAAAGAATGTCTTTTTCAGAAACTCTATGTGTAATTCCGCTAGATTTTACAGTAAGTATTGCTTCTTTATTTTCTAAATATTGATTCCAAACAACGCTAATACTACTCCATAAGCCAGAAGTTGTAAAGGGTTTTACCAAATAGCCTAAAGGCGAAGTCTTTTGGACTTCAGATAAAGTTAACGGATCTGTTTGTGCCGTTAAATAAAAATAAGGAATAACCAATTTGTCTAATTTTTTCGCAAATGTAATTCCGGTTTCAGCTCCTTTTAATTGAATATCTACCAAACATAAATCTGGTGGATTTAAATTTAAAATAACATTTGCTTTTTCTACAGTTTTAACCACACCAACAACATCAAAACCTTTTTCTTTAAGAAGATTTTCGATGGTTTTTGAAATAAATGGATCGTCTTCTAAAACTAAAACTCTATGCATTGATTTCTGAAATTAGAAAAGTAAGATACAAAGAAAATTGATTTTCAGAAAAAGATTGTTTTTCTGCATCCAATCTATCAATTAATATGTCTATTAATTCGCTACCATAATTTTGAGTTAATTTTGAGGTGTTTTCAATTCCGTTATCAAACATTTTAAAATGGATTGTGTTGTCTTTTTCAAAAATATCAATTGATATTTTTTTATTGGTATCACTACTTTTCCAAGCGTGTTTTATAGAATTTGTAGCTAATTCGTTAATTAATAAACCAATTGATGTTGCTGTTTCTACATCTACAATTATAGGTGATACTACTTGTTTTATATTTAATTTTTCAGAAGCATAAGAAGTTAAAATTTCTTGTACTAAATCGGTTACATAAATTTTTAAGTTTACGCCTAATAAATTGTCTTTAGCATACAATTGTTGATGCAAAACAATCATAGAGTTTACTCTTTGCACAGCATTTTCTAAAGCTTTAATAGCGCTTTCCGCTTTACTTCCTTGTGCTTGTAATTGCAATAAACTACTAACCATTTGAAAACTATTTTTTACACGATGATGTGTTTCTCTTAACAACATATTTCGCTGATTTAATAGATTTTCTAATTCAATTTTATTTTGTTTTAATTGTTTTCTTTTTTTACTATTTTTTTGCAGTAAAATGGCAACAAAAAGCAATGAAATAAATGCAAAAACCGAAATGTAAACCCAAAGCATTCTTTTGTTTTTTTCAATAATAATTTGCGCTTCTTTCTTTTTGGTTTGGTATTGCGTTTCTAATTCTGCAATTTGTTTGTTGTACTTTTTAGAGTTTAAAGAGTCTTTAAGTTCTAAAGATTTTTGTTGGTATAAAAAAGCATCATTTGTTTTGTTTAAAAACACAGAAACCTTAACCATAGTTTCATAAAAACTATCTAAATATTCTAAACTTTTTTCATCTTTAAAACTGTTTTTAAATGCAGCTAAGTATTTTAAAATGGTTTTTTTATCTTTTAGTTGTATCGAATTTTTTATCAACTCGCTATAATCTAAATTGTAATTACGCTGCCCTTTTAAAGAGTCTGGCGCCACAACTTTTAAAAGTAAAGGTTGGGCTTTATTATATTTTTTTTGTTCTGTATAATTCTTGGCAATTCTTAAATTGGCAATATTTCTTTCAAATTGAGAAAGTATTTTTAGACTTAAAAAATAATTGAAAGTTGTATTAGCTTCATTGTATTTTTTTAACAGGCTTTGCGCAATTCCTAAGTTAACATAAGCTTTTGCTTCTGCACGGGTTCCTTTTATGTATTTGCTGGTTGCAGTTGCTTTTTTACCATATAATTCGGCTTTTTTATAATCTTTTGTAGCAATGTACATTATGCACAAATTATTATATAAAGACGATACATGTTTTTGCTGATATTTCTCAGCAATTTCAATAGCTTTAAAATAATTTTCTGATGCTTTTGAATATTCGTTTTTTACTTCTTCTAAATATATCCCTTTAATTTCTAGGTTTAAAATTTCGCCAATTGTAGATTTATTTTTCTTAGAATATTCAATGCCTTTGTCAGCAAAATACAAAGCACTATCGTTTTGAACCTCAAAATAATTCCATGCTTTATTAGAAAATGATGTTGCTACAGAATCTGCATTTTTTTGTTGTGCAAAACTGGTAAAACCAATCAATAAAAATGGAATTATTTTTTTAAAGCTGTTCAATATATGTTGGTTTTACTTTTGATTAAAACTGAATAGTTAGTTTTACTTCTTTACCATTTCTGTTTACAATTATTTGCTTTTTATCGCCTTCTTTCGTTTTAGCAAGTGCTTTCATATAACCCATCATGTCTGTGATTTTTTCGCCATCAAACCGAACAAGAATATCTCCTTTATTAACTCCAGCTTTTATTGCAGGTCTGTCTTCGGTTACACCGTCAATTTTCATTCCTTTTCCATCAAACATATAATCTGGAACAACGCCCATACTTACTTTATATCGAGGCGCTTCTTCACTTTCGTTTTTTGTTTTTCTAAATGCTAACTTTCCGTTGTCATTTAAATCAGAAATAATATTAAAAATATAGTTAGAAATGCTGGCCATTCCTTCATAATTTAATGTTTCTGTATCATCACTTGGTTTATGATAATCTTCATGTTGACCTGTAAAGAAATGCAAAACTGGCATATCAGCTAAATAAAAACTTGTATGATCTGATGGTCCAACTCCAGATTCTTTTTGAATCAATTTAAAATCATTGTTATGCGATTTTAAAGTTTGTTTAAAAATTGGAGAAGTTCCTGTTCCGTAAACTGCTAAAGCGTTATCTTTTAATCTACCAACCATATCCATGTTTATCATATAAGAAACAGTTTTTGTATCGATTGTTGCGTTTTTTACAAAATAATTAGAACCTAATAATCCCATTTCTTCACCAGAAAAAGCAATGAAAAGGTAGTTGTTATTAGTGTTTGTGTTTTTTAATTTACTCGCTAAATTTAACATTACGGCAACACCACTTGCGTTATCATCTGCACCGTTATGAATTGCCTTAATAGTATCTCTGTATAAAGAACCATCGCCACCATAACCTAAATGATCAAAATGAGCTCCAATAATTATGGTATTTTTTGCTTTGTTATCTATAAAACCAACTACATTTCTTCCAGTAATTGTTCCGTCTGTATTTTCTGTGAATTTTACTTCATCGTGCGGATGTGTTTTTGGTTTAAAAGTAAAAGATTGATAAAAACCATTTGTTCCTTTAGGTGATAAACCTAACTTCTCAAATCTGTTTTTTATGTACTCCGAAGCCTTTTCTCCTCCTGGTGTTCCTGTTTGTCTTCCTTCTAATTTGTCATCAGCTAAAAAAGAAACATCTTCTTTAATCTTGTTCTCTGGTTTGTGTTCTGTATTGCAAGAAATTAGTAGCGATAAAAAGATTAAAATTATTAAGTTTTTCATTGTTTATGTATTATTTTTGTCAAAAATAACTAATAATTATTAGTTGTAAAATTAAAATAGTATATAATGAAATTAAGAGGTATTTATTTGGTGATTTTTGCACTTGTAATCGTTTCGTGTAAAACAGATAAAAAGGATAAAACAGATGCAAAATCTGGAGCAACAAAAAAGTGGGATACAACATTAATTTACCCAGAAGAAGTGCATTTTAAATCGATGCAACAAATTACATTTGGTGGAGATAATGCAGAAGCCTATTGGAGTTTTGATGATAAACAAATTGTTTTTCAATCGAACAATAAAAATTGGGGAGCAGATTGCGATCAAATGTTTTTGATGAATGTTGGTGAAACGTTTCAAGATTCTAAACCACCAATGATTTCTACAGGTTTAGGAAGAACAACGTGTGCATATTTTTTACCAGATAATAAAAGTTATGTGTATGGTTCTACTCATTTAGGAGGAAAAGAATGTCCGCCAGCTCCATTAAAAAGAGATGGAAAATACATTTGGCCAATTTATGAAAGCTACGATATTTTTATTTCAGATTTAGAAGGAAATATTACAAAACAATTAACTACAGAACCAGGTTATGATGCAGAAGCAACAGTTTCTCCTAAAGGAGATAAAATTGTTTTTACATCTATGAGAACTGGAGATTTAGAATTGTTTACCATGAATATTGATGGTTCTGATGTAAAGCAAATTACTTATGAATTAGGTTACGACGGAGGTGCGTTCTTCTCGCCAGACGGAACAAAATTAATTTTCCGTTCTTCGAGACCAAAAACCGAAGCAGAAATTAAAGAATACAAAGATTTATTAAAAGAAGGTTTGGTGCAACCAACAAAAATGGAACTATACATTTGTAATGCAGATGGTTCTGATTTACGTCAGTTAACAGATTTAGGAAACGCAAACTGGAGTCCGTTTTTTCATCCTTCTGGAGAGAAAATTTTATTCTCATCAAACTTTGAATCTGAAAGAGGGTTTCCTTTCAATTTATATATGATTGATATTGACGGGAAAAATTTAAAAAGAATCACACACGGAGAAACATTTGATGCATTTCCAGTATTTTCTAACGATGGTAAAAAATTAATTTTTTCATCAAATAGAAATAACGGCGGAGGACATGATACCAATTTGTTTATTGCAGAATGGCAAGATTAGCAACGCAGTTGCTTTTTGCTTTGTAACTCGTGAACTTTGCAACTTTGCCGCTTTTTCAATACCAAAAAGCCTATATTTGCAGACCATATTTAGAAATAAGATTTAACGAATGAAGAATATTAGAAACTTTTGCATTATCGCACATATTGATCACGGTAAAAGTACGTTGGCAGATAGATTGTTAGATTTTACAGGATCTGTAACAGATCGTGAAAAGAAAGATCAGTTATTAGATAACATGGATTTGGAGCGCGAACGTGGTATTACCATTAAGTCGCACGCAATCCAAATGGATTATACGCACAACGGAGAACAATATATTTTAAATTTAATTGATACTCCAGGACACGTAGATTTTTCTTACGAAGTTTCCCGTTCTATTGCCGCTTGTGAAGGCGCACTTTTAATTGTTGATGCTGCTCAAAGTATACAAGCGCAAACAATTTCTAATTTATATTTAGCTTTAGACAACGATTTAGAGATCATTCCGATTTTAAATAAAGTGGATTTGCCAAGTGCAAATCCTGAAGAAGTTACAGACGATATTGTAGATTTATTAGGTTGTGATCCAGAAGAAGTTATTCATGCAAGTGGAAAAACTGGTTTTGGAGTTGACAATATTATTGCTGCAATTATTGATAGAATTCCTGCTCCGAAAGGAGATCCAAATGCACCGTTGCAAGCTTTAATTTTTGATTCTGTTTACAATTCTTATAGAGGAATCGAAACGTATTTTAGAGTGTTGAACGGAGAGATTAAAAAAGGGCAAGAAATCAAGTTTATGGCAACTGGCAAAAAATATTTTGCAGATGAAGTTGGTACTTTAAAACTAAGTCAAGTTGTTAAAAAATCTGTTAAAACGGGTGATGTTGGTTATTTAATTACAGGAATTAAAACAGCAAAAGAGGTAAAAGTAGGAGACACAATTACTGATGCTGCAAACCCTACTAATGAAATTATTGATGGTTTTGAAGATGTAAAACCAATGGTTTTTGCAGGGATTTATCCAGTTGATACAGAAGATTATGAAGAGTTGCGTTATTCTATGGAAAAATTGCAATTAAATGATGCTTCGTTGGTTTTTATTCCAGAAAGTTCTGCGGCTTTAGGTTTTGGTTTTCGTTGTGGGTTCTTAGGAATGTTACACATGGAAATTATTCAAGAACGTTTAGAACGTGAGTTTAATATGACTGTTATTACAACAGTACCAAACGTTTCGTATCATGCTTTTACAAAGAAAAATCCTGATGAGATTATTATGTTAAATAATCCTTCAGATTTACCAGATCCATCAAGTTTAGATAGAGTAGAGGAGCCATATATTAAAGCGTCTATCATTACAAAATCTGATTTTGTTGGACAAGTAATGAGTTTGTGTATCGAAAAAAGAGGTGAAATTACCAACCAAACCTATTTAACAACACAAAGGGTTGAGTTGACTTTTGATATGCCATTGGCAGAAATTGTATTTGACTTTTATGATCGACTAAAAACAGTTTCTAAAGGTTATGCTTCTTTTGACTATTCGCCGATTGGTATGAGAACTTCTAAGTTAGTTCGTGTAGATATTTTATTAAACGGGCAACCAGTTGATGCACTTTCTGCGCTTTTACATGCAGATAATGCGTATTCGATTGGTAAAAAAATTACTGAAAAATTAAAAGAATTAATTCCGAGACAACAGTTTGATATTCCTATTCAGGCAGCCATTGGAGCAAAAATTATTGCAAGAGAAACTACAAAAGCGTTGCGTAAAGATGTAACAGCAAAATGTTATGGTGGAGATATTTCTAGAAAACGTAAATTACTAGAAAAGCAGAAAAAAGGAAAGAAAAGAATGCGTCAAGTTGGTAATGTAGAGATACCGCAAGAAGCATTTATGGCAGTTTTAAAGTTGAATGATTAATTTTTTTTAGAAACAAGATATTTAGAGCCAAGAGTCAAGATTAAATTTTTTTGATCTTTGACTCTTTTTTTTGTCTAATTTTCCAACCACTTTCTAAAACCAGAAGTTGTAGAGGAACTCGTCATTACTTTTTCTTTTACGTTTGTTATTGTGATTAACAATCTGTTTTTAAAATGACTTTCTATATGTTCAATCGCATCAATACTTACAATTTCACTTCTGTTAATTTTAAAGAATTTTGTAGGATTTAATTGCTGAAGAATCAATCCTAAGGTTTGTGAAATAGCATGTCTTTTTCCTTCTTTATCTGTGGCAATACAGAAATCGCCAGAAGCTTCTATCAAACAAATATCTGTGACACTTAACAACTGAATTCCTTTTGCTTTTTTAATGACAAAACGTTTTTTATAAATAGTATTTTCTTCTTGTAAAGCAGATTTTAAATTAGACAAGGTTTCAGAGTTTAAAGCGTCGTATTTTCCTTGATTAAATAAAGATTGATATTTCTCTATCGCTTTATTAAACTCTTCTTGAGAATAAGGTTTTAAGATGTATGCAATTCCGTTTGTGTTAAAAGCTTTGAACAAATATTCATCGTGTGCAGAACAGAAAATAATTGGACAATCAATTGAAACAGTATCAAATAAATCGAACGAAATTCCGTCTAACAATTGAATGTCAGACAAGATGAAATCGTATTTATTTTTAGATAAAAATTCTTTTCCTTCTTTGTTGGTTCTTGCCCAATCGAAAGATATTTTTATATCAAAAAACTGATCAAAACAATTGATTAATTTTTGATACGCCGGAATTTCGTCTTCGAGAATTAGTATTTTCATATTGTTTACTTTGACTGTCATTTCTACTTTATGGAGAAATCTTTTTATTTTTGATGAGATTTCTCAATTCCACTTCACTTTATTTGAAATAACAATTAGCTACTTAATTGAATTATTGGTATAAATACTTCAAACTTTTTATCCATATTATGAATTTGAATTTGCTGATCTGAAAGTAATTTATAACGTGCTTTTAAATTTTCTAAACCTGTACCAAAAGACTCTTGATTAGTAACAATTTTAGATTTTGTGTTTGTAATAATTAACCAACCATCATTTATTAAAATGGTGGTTTCTATTGGTGTTTCTCCATCAGATTTATTGTGCTTTACAACATTTTCTAACAATGCTTGAATTGATCCAGTTGGAATAAATTTATCAATAATATTGATGTTTTTTTCGATGTTAAATTCGTAATCATTTCCAAAACGAGTTTTAATTAAGAAAATGTAATTTTCTGCAAATTGTAGTTCGCTAGAAAGTTCCATCACTTCGGCATCTTTAGTTTTTATCAAGTAGCGATATATTAAAGACAATCTATTAATGTATTCTTTTGCTTTTTTAGCATCTGTATCTACTAAAGAATCTAAAGTGTTTAAATTGTTGAACAAAAAATGTGGGTCTATTTGAGAGCGTAATAACTTTAATTCGTTCTCCTTTTGTTGTTCTTTAATCTTTGAAATTTGAGATTGAGATTCGTAAAATTTCTTTGTAAGTAAAACACCTAACGCAAGTCCGATAGAATCTGAACCGTTAAAAACAGAATATAAAATCAAATTAAAAACTGAAGGAAAATTTTCTAAAGCTGCTCCGCTTGATAAAAATCCGGTAATCCTTTCTATGATTCCGATGAAACTAACAGTAAGAAGTCCCCAAAAGGCAAAAAGCAAATAGTTTTTTTTCTTGATTAAAAACCTAGGAATAATTAAGTACATAAAAATTAAAACACCTAAAAAAGAGGTAACCATAAACATAGGAATGTCTATTAAATATTCAATTAAATCCTCTTGGTCTTGATAATAATCTAAAATGTTTATTGCCGCGCTTATAACATAAAAAAAGGCTAGAATTACATAATCAGATTTGTTAAGTTTAGTGTTCATTAATAAGTGGTTTTTTATAAAAGAAAATACTAAAACCTATTGCGGTAATGAAGTATACAGTTATCAATCTAAACGGAATAAATCTACCAAAAAATAAAATAAATGTAGCTAAAATAATTAACGAAACACCAAGCTTATTTTGTTTAAAATAATTAAGTGCCAAAAGTAATAAACCAACATTTAAAAAATTTGGACCTGTTGTAATAAATGGTTTCCAAATACTAGGAATTTTAGATATTTGAACTGCAAATTCATTTCTAACTTCTTGAGTTGGTTGACTCCACCAAATAAAATCTAAAACGCACATTCCTATAATACATACAATACCAATTATTATTATTGGAACACCAATATAAGTAAATATGCTTTTTGGAAATTGCCCTAATTGTGGAATTAACAAAGCAACTCCTATTAATAATGACCAATGCGCAAAATCTATAGGTTTTAACGCGTACACAAAATCGTTTCCTTGTGCTAAAAGAATCTGACCGAATGCCTCAAACAGTAAGCCAATTATAAATAGTGGTTTGTAGTTCATGTTAATTCAAAGTTACTTAATTATTGTTATTAATTCTTTCTACTTCGTCTTCAGCAGAATTTCTTCTGGTTTTCTTTTTTCCGAATTTAGAACCAAAACTATACGTTAAACGTAATTGTATATTTTGTCGAGAACCATTACTTTCAACACTTGCAATTCCGTTTCCATAATCAATTGTGCCTACAAAT
The DNA here is from genome assembly GCF_039748955.1 of Polaribacter uvawellassae. Taxonomy (NCBI): domain Bacteria; kingdom Pseudomonadati; phylum Bacteroidota; class Flavobacteriia; order Flavobacteriales; family Flavobacteriaceae; genus Polaribacter; species Polaribacter uvawellassae. The sequence goes on from NZ_JBDIZN010000001.1 coordinate 645,260, forward strand.
CCACGATTTAAAACTTTACTAATTCCTAGGTTTACTTTTAATTTATCGTCTAAGAATTTTTTACCGAAAGACATATCTACTTCTGCCAACCAATCAACTTCAATCTGACCTTCTAATGCGCCAGTTCCGTAATTTCCACTTAATTCAAAATTAACATCCCAAGGCAATTTATAATTTGCTTGTACAAACCAGAATAAGTTCCATTTGTTTAAATCTACATTAAATGTTGATGATTTATAATCTGTATTCATTACAATAAAGCCAGTATAACCATCAACACCTTTTATAAAACTTAACGGCGCAAACAATCTAATATTCCAGTTAGAATTGTTTTCTACATTTACATCTCTTTGTCTTATTTGAGCGGTTGCATTGTCTTGTTGAATCAACTGAAAAATAACATCTTCAGTTTTACTATATCCAACAGTAAAAAACGGTTGTCCTTCATATGTTAAATTAAATTGATAATTATTGGTAAATGCTGGTTTTAAATTTGGATTTCCAACTCCAGAAGAAAACGGATCTAAATAAGTGGCAAAAGAATTTAAACTATTGTAAGATGGTCTTTGAATTCTATAACTATACGATAAACTTGCGCCTAAAACTTCAGAAATTTCTCTACTAAAAGAAGCGCTCGGAAACAATTTTTTAATTGGTCTTTTATTAGTTTCTGTAGTTGGAATTCCATTTTTGATAAAATGCGATGTTCCGTTTGTATTACTATTTTCATAACGCAATCCACCAGAAAAAGACCATTTTCCGAAAGTTGCATTTACTTTAGAATAGATAGCGAAAATAGATTCATCAATTAAAAATTGACTGCTATTATCAATATCTGAATCAAATCCGTTTGTGTTATTTTCTGTAAAAGATTGTAAATCGTTGTCTGTGTTTACAGTAGCATATTTACTTCCGAAACTCAATTTTAAATTATCAGAATAGGTTTTAGAGTAGTCTGCTTTGTAGGTTTTAATATTGTATTTTCCGTCTTGAATGTATCTTTTATCTTGATAGTTAATTGTGCTTCCAGCAACATCAGATAAGGTGTTCATACTGTTATTTTCATAATCGATATAATTAAAATCGATGACTAATTTTTCTGAATCTGTTTTGTATTCGTAATATGGATTGAAGTTAAAATTTTTACTAACTCGATCAAAAACATTTTCTGAAAACAACACATTTGAGGTATTTGCATCAGAAATAATAGTTTTACTAGAAACAATTCTGTCAGAAATTCTTTTGTTCCAACGACCGCCAATTCCGATTGAATGTTTATCACTTAAATAATAATCTACATTTCCACTAAAAGTTAAATTGTTTGGATTGTGTGGTTCTTTAGTTTCTTGATTATATGTTTCGTTGCCAACAGTTCTAACTAAAAATAAATCGTCTCTCCAAGTAGGTTTTGAGTGACTTATATTTGTTTGCCAATTTAATTTATTCTTATAACTAGCTAAAGAAAAACCTGTTCCGTATTCAAAACCATTGTCTTTTCCAATCCAACCATTTACACTTCCATGAGTTCCTAAACGCACATTTTTCTTTAAAATAATGTTGATAATTGCACCAGAACCAGAAGCTTCATATTCTGCGCCAGGTTGTTCTACAACTTCAATTTTAGAAATATTATCCGCAGGAAAATCGCGCAATAACGTTTCTACATCCATATATTCTGTAGTTTTTCCGTTGATAAGAATTCGAACACCACTTTTACCAGCAATCGAAATTCCGTTATTGGTAACTAAAACACCAGGAATTTTACGCATTACATCTTGTAAAGTAGTATTTATCATTTCAGATTTTTCTAAATCGATAGTTAGTTTTTCTGCGGTTTGTTTAATAACAGGACGCTTACTTGTAATAATAACTTCATTTAAAGTCTGACTTTCTTCTTTTAAAGTGATGTTAAAAATTTTATTTTCGTTTAATTGAAATTGGTTAATTTTTTGAGTTTCAAAACCAAGCATAGAAACTTCAATTTTATAATTTCCTGAGGTAATGTTCTCAAATATGAAGTTTCCAAGATCGTCAGAAACAGTTCCTTTCGGATTACTTTCTTCTCCTATTTTATATAAAACAATATTAGCATAAGGTAAAGTTTGATTTTGAGTATCTACTATTTTTCCTTTAATACTGTTTTGAGAAAATCCAAAATTGATTGTAAAGATTAATAATAACGTTGTTGTGAGAAATTTCATAATTGTCTTTTTTTGATTGACACTTCAAAAGTGCGATGATAAAATTGTATTAAAAATCAAAATCTGATGAAACGGTATAAATTTCCGATGAACAGAGACTGAGAATCTATGTAAGTAGAGACGCTAAATAATTAATAATGGTTTCCTCGAAACAAAATCTTTATTTATAATTCAATTATTAATGATAAATTTACCCGACAATTACAGACATCAAAAATGACAAAACCAAAGATTCTATTAATTTATACTGGTGGAACAATCGGAATGGTAAAAGACTACGAAACAAATGCGTTAAAAGCATTTAATTTCGAACAACTATTAGATAGAGTTCCAGAGTTAATTCAGTTAAATTGTACAATTGACACTTATTCGTTTAAAGAACCAATAGATTCTTCTAATATGAATACAGAATATTATGTAACAATTGCAGAAGTGATAGAAAGTAACTATTCTAAATTCGATGGGTTTGTTGTGCTAACTGGTTCTGATACGATGGCGTACACATCATCAGCAATTAGTTTTATGCTAGAGAACTTAGCAAAACCAGTAATATTTACTGGTTCGCAATTGCCAATTGGTCATTTAAGAACCGATGCAAAAGAAAATTTAATTACATCCATAGAAATTGCTTGCTCTAGAAAAGATGATAAACCTGTAATTTCTGAAGTTTGTTTGTATTTTGAATACAAATTATATAGAGCGAATAGAACCACAAAAATAAATGCAGAACAATTTGAGGCTTTTGCATCGTTAAACTATCCGCCTTTAGCAGAAAGTGGTGTGCATTTACATTTTAATTATAAGTTGCTTTTAAAGCCGGCACCAAAAGATTCAAAGCTTGTTGTTAGAAAAGCAATGAATAACAATATAGTTGTATTAAAGTTGTTTCCAGGTCTTACAGAAGAAGTAGTAAAAAGTATTACCGAAATTAAAAATTTAAAAGGAATTGTTTTAGAGACTTATGGCTCTGGGAATGCGCCAACATATCCATGGTTTATTCAGTTATTAGAAAAAGCTGTAAAAAATGGCATACAAATTGTAAATGTTACTCAATGTGTAGGAGGAAGTGTTATTTTAGGACATTATGAAACGAGTGTAGATTTAAAGAGAATTAAAATAATTGATGGAAAAGATATAACAACAGAATCTGCCATTGCAAAATTAATGTATTTATTAGGAGTAGGAATTCCAAATAAAGAGTTTAAAAGAACATTTGAAAAACCATTAAGAGGAGAATTAGATTTTTAAATAAAAACGTAAACTCATGCAAATTTAACATAGTAAAACACTCTTCATTATTGAATTAATAGAAAATAGAGTTAAATTTTACTTTTTAAGCATAAAAATTTGCTGTTTTTTTTTAGAGACTCAACAATTTTTTGTTAATTGGCACTCTCAAAACGATAAAATTTGAATTTGAATAATTTTTTCATAAAAATTAGAAAAGACATTTTTTGTTAATTTGAATTTAAAATCAATATCTTTAAACCCGTTAACTATTAAAAATTAATTTATAACAAAGATGAAAAAAGTATCAAACATCCTAACAGTAGCTGGATTCATGTTTTTTGGAGCTATTCAATCAACTTTTGCTCAAGAAGCAGCTCAATCAGAAACTTTCCACCAAGAATTAAAGAAACGTTTTATTGAAGGAGATCCTCAATTTATGGGAATTGTATTAGTAGCCTTAATTTTAGGTTTAGCAATTGCTATCGAAAGAATTATTTATTTAAATATGGCAACAACAAACACTAAGAAATTAGTTGCTAGTGTTGATGAAGCATTAAGTTCTGGTGGTGTAGAAGCTGCAAAAGAAGTTTGTAGAAACTCAAAAGGACCAGTTGCTTCTATTTTCTATCAAGGATTAGATAGAATGGACGAAGGAGTTGAAGCTGCAGAAAAAGCTGTTGTTGGATATGGTGGAGTTCAAATGGGATTATTAGAGAAAAATGTTTCTTGGTTGTCTTTATTTATTGCTTTGGCGCCGATGTTAGGTTTCATGGGAACTGTAATTGGTATGATTGAAGCATTTGATAAAATTGCTGTTGCAAATGATATTTCTCCAGGAGTTGTTGCAGGTGGTATTAAAATAGCACTTTTAACAACAGTATTTGGATTAGTTGTAGCAATTATTTTACAGATTTTTTATAATTACATAGTTTCAAAAGTTGATAGTATTGTAAACAGCATGGAAGATGCGTCTATCTCTTTAATTGACTTATTAGTGAAATATAAAAAATAATCATAATTATGAATCTATCAAAAATATTAAGTTTATTTGTTGCTCTAATAGCAGCTATAGGTGCATTTCTATTTATTAGAGTGTTCATGGCTGATGGAGAAGCAATTTTAAACGACCCTGAAGTTCAGGGTAGCGTTATAGACCCAATTATTACTTTTTCAACAATTTTGTTATACTTAGCTGTTGGAACTGCGGTAGTTATGTCTGCCTTAGCTTTAGTAAAAAACCCAGAAAGTTTAAAAAAGACTTTACTTGGTTTGGTAGCTTTGGGAGTTGTTTTATTAATAGCTTATTTTACAGGAGACAGTTTAGCTGTTACAGATCCTCAAGGAAAAGTTCTTCCTGGTGGTGAAGCAGGTTCTTCTATAAATCACTGGGTAAGTACAGGTATATGGTATAGCATGTTCTTAGGAATCATTGCTGGAGCATTCTTTGTATACGATTTAATAAAAGGATTAATAAAATCATAAATTATGGCAAGAAGAGAAACCCCAGAAATTAATGCAGGTTCTATGGCGGATATCGCCTTCTTGTTATTAATCTTTTTCTTAGTAACAACTACTATGGATGTGGATTCAGGAATTTCAAAAAAATTATCTGAAAAACCACCAAAAGATTATGTACCACCTGTTATTAAAGAAAAAAACATATTTGAAGTTAATATCAATAGAAATAATGAATTGCTTGTTGAAGGTGAAACTATGAAATTAGGAGAGCTTAAAGAAGCCGCAATAAAGTTTATTGATAATGGTGGTGGTGAAGGAAAAGAAATAGACGGAGTCTCTACGGGTCCTTGTGATTACTGTAAAGGAGCTAGAAGTGCTACTTCTTCAGACCATCCAAATAAAGCTATTATTTCTGTTCAAAGTGACAGAGGTACAGAATATGGAATGTATATTAAAGTACAAAACGAGTTGTTAAGAGCTTATACAGAACTAAGAAATAGATTAGCTCTAGAAAAGTATAATGTTTCTTATGATCAACTAGAAGAAGACTTTAAAAAGGATTTAAAAAATGAAGATTTGAAGAAAAAAGTTGAGTTTATAAAAACCAGCTATCCTCAAATTTTATCTGACGCAGAACCAACATCATAATCAATTAAAAAATAATAAATATGTCTAAATTCGGAAAGAAGAAAAAAGAAATGCCAGCTGTAAACACGGCCTCTTTACCTGACATTGTTTTTATGTTATTGTTCTTTTTTATGGTTACAACAACGATGAGAGAAACAGATTTAAAAATTGAAAACCCAGTACTTCCGAATGCTACAGAAGTAAAAAAATTGGAGCATAAAAGTTTGGTTAGTACTATCTACGTTGGTAAAGCAAAAGACAAAAAGTTAGGAAGTGGAGATAAAATTCAATTGAATGATAAGATTGCAACTCCAGATGATGTAACTGCATTTATTTTAAATGAAAGATCTCAAAGATCTGAAGCAGAAGTACCATTTATGACTACTTCTATTAAAGCAGATATTAAATCTAGTGTTGGTACGATTACAGATATTAAACTTAAACTTAGAGACGTAGGTGCTTTAAAACTTAGTTTATCTAGTCGTAAATCTGAAGCAATTCAAGAATAAGTTATTTTCTATAGAATATTTAAAAAAGGGCAATCAAACGATTGCCCTTTTTTTATACAAAAACTGTATATTTAACGTTGTAAGTTTGTCAAAATCTATTTATGAAAAAATTATTTTCTATTTTATTAATGTTGATCTCTTTTTGCCTTTATGCACAAAAGGATTCGCTGAATTTAGGAGATAAATATTTAGAAGATCAATTGTATGTTAATATTAGCTACAATCAATTATTTAATCAACCTAGTAACGTAATTGGTAGTGGATTTTCATATGGGTTAAACACAGGTTATATAAAAGACATTTCTCTAGTTAAAAGCGGAAGAGTAGCTTTAGGAATTGGTATTGGTTATGCTTTTGATTCTTTTAACCATGGATATAAAATAACCAAACCTAGTAATACAGTAATTGTTGATGTTGACCCAAGTGTTGTTGGTACAAGTGGACTAAAATTACATTCCTTAGAATTTCCTTTTGAGATTAGATGGAGAACATCAAATGCTAATAAGTATAAGTTTTGGAGGATTTATACAGGTTTTAAAATCAGTTATAATTTAAAAAACACATTAGAATATACTTCAAATAGTGTGTTAATTGAATATGATAATATAGAACGATTTAATAAAGTACAATACGGATTAACAGTTGCCGCTGGGTATTCTACATTTAACTTTAGTTTGTATTATGGTTTATCTCCGTTGTTAAAATCATCTATTTTAGGTACAAATCCAATCGACACAAAAGTGTTAAAATTAGGATTGATTTTCTATATTTTATAACAAGCTATACGCAATAAACTGTCCAGCCAAACCAATAAAAAAGCCAAGATATATCTCTTTTTGATTGTGTGCTTTTAATTGCAATCTTGAACTTGCTAAAACTCCAATAAGGATAATTAAAATCACAGCAATTGGTAAAATAGAGATAGAATATATATTTCCAAAGAGAAGAAAAAACCCTAAAGCACTACTTAAAGACATGATGTGTAAGCTAGATTTTATCTGAAAAGAGAATAATAAATAAATAATAGCTAGTGAAACATTTGTTCCGTAAAAAAGCATCCCCAGCTCTTTAAAATCTGAAATATTGATAAGTGAATTACCTAAAATATAGAAAATAAGTAACATTAAAAAAAGTGGAATTTTCCGTTCTTTTATGCTTTCTACCTGAAAACTTTCAATTAATCCAAGTGTTTTTAAGATAATTAAAGAAATTAACGGAACAATATAAGTTGAAAAAAACACAATACTAATCAGTAAATATTGACGTTCTTTTCTGATTTCATTTGGTGTAATGCTAAGAAATAATAAAACTCCAATTGTTGGTATTACAATTGGATGTAAAATTACAGATATGAATTTGTGAAATTTCAAAAACTAAATTTCTTTTCGTAATCTAGCAACAGGAATGTCTAATTGCTCTCTATATTTGGCAATAGTTCTTCTAGCAATTGGATATCCTTTTTCCTTTAAAACTAAAGAAAGTTTATCGTCTGTTAATGGTTTTCTTTTGTCTTCCTCACCAATAACATTTTGTAATATTTTTTTAATTTCTCTGGTAGAAACATCTTCACCTTGATCATTTTTCATAGATTCTGAGAAGAATTCTTTAATCAATTTTGTTCCATAAGGTGTAGAAACATATTTGCTATTTGCAACTCTAGAAACCGTAGAAATGTCCATGTTTATTTGATCTGCAATATCTTTTAAAATCATTGGTTTTAACTTTCGCTCATCACCAGTTAAAAAATATTCGTATTGATAGTGCATAATGCTGTTCATGGTAACTAACAAGGTTTGTTGACGTTGCCTAATTGCATCAATAAACCATTTTGCAGCATCTAGTTTTTGTTTGATAAATTGCACAGCATCTTTTTGAGATTTTGATTTCTCTTTAGATTCTTGGTATCCTTTTAGCATATTATTATACTCTCTTGATACATGCAATTCTGGTGCATTTCTAGAGTTTAAGGTCAAATCTAATTCGCCATCTATAATTTTGATTGAAAAATCTGGAATAATTTGTTCTGCAAATTTATTATTACCCGCATAAGAACTGCCGGGTTTTGGGTTTAACTTACTAATTTCTTGGATAACTTCTTTAAGTTCCTCTTCAGAAATAGTAAATTTTTCCATTAATTTTTTGTAATGTTTTTTTACAAAATGATCAAAAGAAGTTTCTAAAATAGCAATTGCTAAAGTTCTTATTTTTTGTGCTGATTTTGTTTTTAGCTGAATAACTAAACACTCTTTTAAATCTCTTGCGCCAACACCAATTGGATCTAATTTTTGAACAACATTAATTAATAATTCAAGAACTTTTTCTTCTGTTGTAAAAACATTTTGAGTAAAAGCTAAATCATCAACTAAATCTAATAAGTCTCTTCTAATATATCCGCTATCATCAATACTACCAACTAAGAATTCGGCAATAATTCTTTCTTCGTCATTTATACGAAATGTATTTAATTGGTTTAATAATGATTGATGAAAAGTAGTTCCTGAAGCATACGGCATTTCTCTATCTTCATCATCTGCAGCATAATTGTTTGCTTGTGTTTTATAATTAGGAATTTCGTCATCGCTCAAATACTCATCTATGTTGATGTCTTCTGTGTCAATTTTTTCATTCCCATCATCTTCATATTCATTTTCTAAAGAATCTTCAAAATCTTCGGGTTCTTCTTTGCCAGTATCTAATGCCGGATTTTCTTCTATTTCTTGCTTTAAACGCTCTTCAAAAGCTTGTGTAGGCAACTGAATTAACTTCATCAGCTGAATTTGCTGTGGAGATAATTTTTGTAGTAGCTTAAAATTTAAACTTTGTTTTAGCATTTATTTTGTATAAAATAATATTAAAATTCTGCGTTTTGTGGTGTTCTAGGAAACGGAATAACATCTCTTATATTTCCCATTCCAGTTGTAAATTGAACCAATCTTTCAAACCCTAAACCAAATCCAGAATGTACTGCTGTTCCGTATTTACGAAGGTCTAAATACCACCATAATTCTTTTTCATCAATATCTAAAGCAGCCATTTTTTCTTTTAAAACATCTAAACGTTCTTCTCTTTGAGAACCTCCAACAATTTCTCCAATTCCAGGAAATAAAACATCCATGGCTCTTACTGTTTTTCCGTCTTCATTTAAACGCATGTAAAATGCTTTTATAGTTGCAGGATAATCAAATAAAATTACCGGACATTTAAAGTGTTTTTCTACCAAGAAACGCTCGTGTTCAGATTGTAAATCTGCTCCCCATTCGTTAATTGGATATTGAAATTTTTTCTTTTTATTCGGTTTGCTATTGCGTAAAATATCAATTGCTTCTGTATAACTAACCCTTTTAAAATTATTTTCTGTGATAAAACGAAGCTTTTCTAATAAAGACATTTCACTTCGTTCTGCTTGTGGTTTTGATTTCTCTTCTTGTGTTAAACGTTCGTCTAAGAACGCTAAATCATCTTTACAAGTTTTTAATATATCCGCTAAAACCGATTTGATAAAATCTTCAGCCAAATCCATATTACCATCCAAATCCATAAAAGCAACTTCTGGTTCTATCATCCAAAATTCTGCTAAATGACGCGTTGTATTTGAATTTTCAGCTCTAAAAGTTGGGCCAAAAGTATATACTTTACCCAATGCCATTGCAAAGGTTTCTGCTTCTAATTGCCCAGAAACAGTTAAGTTGGTTTCTTTGCCAAAAAAATCTTGTTTGTAATCTATATTTCCGTCTTTGTCTGTCGGAGCTTTGTTAGGTTCAAAAGTAGAAACACCAAACATTTCTCCTGCTCCTTCTGCATCAGAACCTGTAATTATTGGAGTATTTACATAGTTAAATCCGTTTTCTTGAAAGTATTTATGTACAGCAAAAGAAAGTGCAGAACGAACTCTCATTACTGCGCTAAATGTTTTTGTTCTTACACGTAAATGTGCATTTTCTCTTAAAAATTCTAAGCTGTGTTTTTTTGGTTGAATAGGAAATTCATCAGGATTAGAATCTCCTAAAATCTTTAATTCAGAAACCTGAATCTCAACATTTTGTCCTTTTCCTTGGCTTTCAACTAAAGTTCCTTTTACGCTAACTGCTGCGCCAGTAGTAATTCTTTTAATTGTTGCTTCATCTGTTTTTTCAAAATCTACTACACACTGAATATTATGAATTGTAGAACCATCATTTAAAGCTATAAAACGATTGCTTCTAAAAGTTCTAACCCAACCATTAACGGTTACTTCTTGTAAAATTTTGTCTGATTTTAATAATTCTAATACGCTACTTCTAATCATCTTCTTAAAATAAAAAATTAACAGGATTACTAAGGTAATAATGAAAGACAAAGATACCTTTTTAGCGTAAAATTAACAACGAAACTCTTGTTAATAAAATTTGAAATTATTCTGCTTCTTCTTCCTGATTTTCTTTTGGAGGAAAAATTTTCATTGAAGGTTCTTTGAATACTTTCTTATTGGTGATTTTTTTCTCGAAAGAAAGTAATAATGATGGCAGTAATAATAAGTTAGAAACCATTGCAAATAATAAGGTTACAGAAACCAAACCACCCAACGCAATTGTACCACCAAAGCTAGAAACTGTAAACACTAAAAACCCGAAAAACAAAACAATTGATGTGTAAAACATACTAACACCAGTTTCTCTTAACGCGCAATAAACAGATTTTTTTATTCGCCAATTATTGGCTTGTAATTCTTGTCTGTATTTTGCTAAAAAGTGTATGGTGTCATCAACCGAAATACCAAATGCAATACTAAATACCAATATGGTTGATGGTTTTATAGGAATTCCAATAAAGCCCATTAATCCAGCGGTTATTAATAATGGCAGCATATTCGGAATCAACGAAATTAAAATCATTTGATACGATCTAAACATCCAAGCCATAAATAATGCAATTAATAAGATAGCGAGTGATAAAGAAATAACTAAATTGTTGATTAAATAATTGGTTCCTTTTAAGAAAACCAATGCTTTTCCTGTAAGGTGAACATCAAATTTATCTGAAGGAAATTCTTTAGCAATAATTGTGTTTAAATGGTCTTGTATAATCGTCATTTTATCGGTGCCAACATCTTTCATAAATGTTGTAATTCTGGCATATCTACCAGTAGAATCAACAAAATTGGTTAACATGTTAGAGTTACTGTTAGAATTTTTGGTGTACGCAAAAATATAACTTTGCTCTTGTGATGTTGGCAATTGATAATATTTTGGATTGCCTAAATAATAGGCTTGCTTAGAATATTTAACCAAGTTTGTAATAGAAATTGGCTTTGATAATTCTGGAAATTGTCCAATGGCTTCATTGATTTTTTCCATCTTTTTTAGTGTAGAAAGTTTCATTACACCTTTTTCTTTTTGAGTGTCAATAAAAATCTCTAACGGCATAATTCCGCCAAACTCTTTTTCGAAAAACTTAATGTCTTTATAAAATTGCCTTCCTTTTGGCATGTCTTCAATCAAACTTCCAGAAACTCTAATTTGATAAACGCCAATAATTCCAAGAATAATAACAACAACTGTTGTAATGTAAATGGCAATTCGGTTATGACGAACCATTTTCTCCATCCAATTTACAATAGTATCAATCCATTGTTTTTCTAAATGATTAAGATGCCTTTTTTTAGGCAATGGCATAAAACTATAAATAATTGGAATGATTAAAAGTGCTAAAATAAAAATACCAACAATGTTTATTGAAGCTATAATTCCGAATTCTTTTAACAGTTGACTCTTTGTAAATACAAAAGTCGCAAAACCAGATGCCGTTGTAATATTGGTCATTAATGTTGCATTTCCAATTTTAGAAATTACACGTTGTAAAGATTTTGCTTGGTTACCGTGTTTCTTAACTTCTTGCTGATATTTATTGATTAAAAATACTGCATTTGGAACACCAATTACAATAATTAAAGGCGGAATTAAAGCTGTTAAAACCGTAATCTCATATCCAAATAATCCAATAAAACCAAACGCCCAAGTAACACCAATCATTACTACCAAAAGTGTAATAAATGTTGCTCGATACGATCGGAAAAAAAAGAAGAAAATAATTGCTGTAATTAATAAGGCTCCTCCAACAAAAAGTTGAATTTCATCTTGTATGTTTTGAGAATTTAAAGTACGTATATAAGGCATTCCAGAAACACGAACTTGCATGTTGTGTTCTTTCTCAAATTTTTCTATTGCGGGAATTAAAACATTAAAAATAAAATCTCTACGAACAGGTGTATTTACTATTTTTTTATCAATATAAATAGCTGTTTGAACTGTTCCAGTTTCTTTATTGTATAATAAATTATCATAAAAAGGAAGGTTTTCAAACAATTGTTTTTTTATTGCTGAAACCTCTTTTTGAGTAGTTGGAGTTTTATTTAATAAAGGTTCTAAAACAAATTTTCTATTTTTTCTATCTGCTTTTAATTGTTGAACATCTGCAATAGAAACTGAGAATTCTACTTCTTCAGTAGCATCAATTTGTTTGGTAAGATTGTTCCAAGCATTAAATTTTTCTGGAGTAAATAATGTAGAATCTTTTACTGCTAGAATAATTAAATTTCCTTCTTCACCAAAAATATCTAAAAACTGATTGTATTCTATATTGGCTTCATGATTTTCTGGCAGTAAGTTTGCCTCTGTATATGAAAACTTCATATACTTCATTTGTGTAGCCAAAAAAGCGGTAAAAGCAGCAACTAATAATAAAACAAGATATCTGTTTCTTAAAATTAATCCGGCAACTTTGGTCCAAAAATTCATGCAGTAAAATTTATGCAAATGTAGGAAATGTTTAAGAACCTATCACATAAAAAAGGAGCGTTCTAGAACGCTCCTTTTTTTATTTTATAAATATTTTTTTATTAAACAGTCATAATCTCTTTTTCTTTAACATCAAGAATTGCGTCAATTTCTTTTACAAATTTATCTGTTAAAGTTTGTACTTCTGCTTCAGATACTTTCTTTAAATCATCAGAAATATCTAATTTTTTAATTTCGTTATTTGCATCTTTACGTGCATTTCTAACACCAATTTTGGCATGTTCGCCTTCAGCTTTTGCTTGTTTAGATAAGTTAATTCTTCGTTCTTCTGTTAAAGGCGGAACGTTAATCATAATAAGGTCACCATTATTCATTGGGTTAAAACCTAGATTAGCTAACTGAATTGCTTTTTCAATTTCTTGCAACATGTTTTTCTCCCAAGGTTGTATGCTAATGGTTCTAGCATCTGGTGTGTTTACATTTGCAACTTGACTTAACGGTGTTTGAGAACCGTAATAATCTACTACTACATTTGCTAGCATTGCAGGTGTTGCTTTTCCTGCTCTAATAGCTCTTAATTCTTTTATTAAATGCTCTATTGCATTTTGCATTTGCTCTTTTGTGCTGTCTAAAATAAACTCAATTTCTTCGTTCATCACTTAAAATTTTATAAAATATAGCTAATTAATTATTAACAATTGTTCCGATTTTTTCTCCAGAAACTAACTTTAGTAAGTTGCCTTTTGTATTCATATCAAAAACAATAATAGGCAATTTATTTTCTTCACTTAATGTAAAAGCTGTCATGTCCATTACTTTTAAGCCTTTTTCAATTACTTCTTTAAAAGTAATGTTTTCGAATTTTATTGCATCTTCATTTTTTTCTGGATCAGAAGTATAAACTCCATCTACACGAGTTCCTTTTAATATAGCATCAGCATTAATTTCGATAGCTCTTAAAACCGCAGCTGTATCTGTTGTAAAATAGGGATTTCCTGTTCCGGCACCAAAAATAACAACTCTTCCTTTTTCTAAATGACGAACTGCTCGTCTCTTAATAAAAGGCTCTGCAACCTGTTCCATTTTTATAGCGGTTAGCAATCTTGTTTTAACACCAGCAGATTCTATGGCGCTTTGTAATGCCAATCCATTTATACATGTGGCAAGCATTCCCATATAATCTCCTTGTACGCGATCCATTCCGTTGCTCGCTCCTGCAACGCCTCTAAAAATATTTCCACCACCAATAACAATTGCAACTTCAATACCTTTTTCTACTACTTGCTTTATTTCTTTTGCGTATTCTGATAGGCGTTTTGGATCAATTCCATATTGTCTGTCTCCCATTAATGCTTCTCCGCTTAATTTTAAAAGAATTCTTTTGTATTGCATGTGTTGCTTTTATATTTAAAAGGTTTCCACTTTTGTGGGAACAAAGGTTTGGCAAATATAAGAATTTCCTAGAAAGCTTTTTGTATTGATGTTTATGATTTTATAAATAAAAAAACCATCCTAAAAGGATGGTTTTTAATATAGTTTTTTGAGAATTTTAAGATTACCCTAAAGTAACTCTTTTAAATCCACTTACTGCAACATCTCCATACGTTTTAACGTATTCGGCAACATTTTTCTTTTCGTCTTTAATAAAAACTTGATCTAATAAACATTGTTCTTGATCTAATGTTGTGTTGTCAGAAATGAATCTTTCCATTTTACCTGGTAAAATTCTATCCCAAATTTGTTCTGGTTTTCCTTCAGCTTTTAATTCTGCTTTTGCAGCTTCTTCCGCTTTTGCTAAAACTTCTTCAGTTAACTGAGCCATAGAAATATATTGAGGGACATTTTTTAATGTTTTCCCTAATCTACCTAACTCAATATTATCTTTTTCGATAACTGCAATTCTTGCTTCAGTTTCTGCAGCAATAAAAGCAGGGTCAAAATCTTTATAAGATAAAGTTGTAGCTCCCATTGATGCAATTTGCATTGCAAGATCTTTTGTTAAAACATCTGCATTATCAACAACACTAGTTAAGCCAACTATTGCTGCAATTTTACCAATATGCGTGTAAGAACCAACATAAGCAGCTTCAATTCTTTCAAAAGCAGTAATGTCTAACTTTTCACCAATAACTCCTGTTTGCTCAATTAATTTTTCTGCAACAGTCATTCCTCCAAAATCAGCAGCTAAGAACTCTTCTTTGCTATTGTAATTTAAAGCGATTTCTGCAAATTGATCAGCTAATGCAACAAATGATTCATTTTTACCAACAAAATCAGTTTCACAAGCTAAAACGATAGCAACACCAGCAGTGTTGTCTGCGTTAATTTTAGTTACAGCAGCACCTTCTGTAGATTCTCTATCAGCTCTTTTTGCTGCAATTTTCTGACCTTTTTTACGTAAAACATCAATTGCTTTATCAAAGTCACCTCCAGCCTCTACTAATGCCTTTTTACAGTCCATCATTCCAGCTCCAGTTGCTTCTCTTAATTTTTTAACATCAGCAGCACTAATCTTAACTGTTTCCATGTTATGTATATTTTTTAATTATAATTATTTTGTTTCTTCTGTAGAAGTTTCAGTTTTTTTAGCTTTAGGAGCTGCTTTTTCAGTAGTCTCTGCTTTAGCTTCTTTAACCTCTTTTGTCTTTTCTTTTCCTGCTTTTCTTTCAGATAAACCGTTAGCGATAGCGTCAGTTATAAAAGTTAATACTTTTTCTATAGATTTCGATGCGTCATCGTTAGAAGGAATTACAAAATCAATTGGTCTTGGATCAGAATTAGTATCAACCATAGCAAAAATAGGAATGTTTAAGTTTTTAGCTTCTGCAACTGCAATGTGCTCTTTCTTAACATCAACTACAAAAATTGCTCCTGGTAAACGAGTCATATCAGTAATAGAACCTAAATTCTTTTCTAGTTTTTCTCTTTGACGGTTAATTTGTAATTTTTCTCTTTTTGACAATGCATCAAAAGATCCATCTAACTTCATTCTATCAATAGTTGCCATTTTCTTAACAGCTTTTCTAATAGTTACAAAGTTTGTTAACATTCCTCCAGGCCATCTTTCAGTAATGTAAGGCATGCTAATGCTTTTTGCTTTTTCTGCAACGATATCTTTTGCCTGTTTTTTAGTTGCAACAAATAAAATTTTTCTACCTGAATTAGCGATTTTCTCTAATGCAGCAGCAGTTTCTTCTATTTTTGCAGCTGTTTTATACAAATCGATGATGTGTACACCATTACGTTCTGTATAAATGTAAGGAGCCATGTTTGGATCCCATTTTCTAGTTAAGTGACCAAAATGCACTCCACTATCTAGTAATTCTTTAATGTTTACGTTTGCCATTGTTTACTTTCTTTTAATGTAGCAATAAGTAAGTAGCCTTATAAAAAGAGTCTTACCTATTTAGATGCTAAACTGTTTATTTAAATTATAAATGAACAATTCATCGCTACGTTTGTATAGAAATACCGAAATAAATTCGAGTATGCTATTAACGTTTCGAGAATTGGAACTTTTTTCTTGCTTTTTTCTGACCAAATTTCTTTCTTTCTACCATTCTTGGATCTCTTGTTAATAATCCATGAGGTTTTAAAAGTGCTTTGTCTTCTTCGTTTATAAATACTAATGCTCTAGTAATTGCTAAACGAATTGCTTCTGCTTGACCAGTTACACCTCCACCAAAAACATTTACTTTAATGTCATAAGACGTTAAGTTATCTGTTAATTGTAAAGGTTGTTGAACTTTATATTGTAAAGTTGAAGTTGTAAAGTAATTTGTAAACTCTCTTTTGTTGATTGTAATATTACCTTTTCCTTTTGTAAGATAAACACGAGCAACAGCTGTTTTTCTTCTACCTATTTTGTGTACAGTTTCCATTATCTAAGATCGTTAAGGTTAATAGCTTTTGGTTCTTGAGCAGTGTGAAGGTGCTCTGTACCAGCATATACATATAAATTTCTAAAAAGAGCTGCTCCTAATTTGTTTTTAGGTAACATTCCTTTTACTGCTTTTTCGATTAATCTTGTAGGATCTTTCTCAAACATTTCTGTTGCAGTTAGCGATCTTTGTCCACCAGGATAACCTGTGTGACGGATGTACGATTTATCAGCCCATTTGTTTCCAGAAAGGGTGATTTTTTCTGCGTTAATTACTACAACGTTATCACCACAATCTACGTGAGGTGTAAAGTTGGTTTTGTATTTACCTCTAATAAGCATTGCTATTTTAGAAGCAAGACGACCCAATGTTTGCCCGTCCGCATCAACAACTAACCACTCTTTATTAGCAGTTTCTTTGTTTGCTGATACTGTTTTGTAACTTAATGTGTTCATTACACTTTAGTTTTTGTCAATTAATAAATAAAAATTTTCCCTTAAAAAAGGTCTGCAAAGGTACAACTAAATATTAAATAGACAAACACTGTTTAATAATATTTTACAAGCTGAAAATTAAGAGAATACATATAAATTTTAACAAATAATTAAGAGACTAAAATCCTACTTTCGTTTTATCAATGTAACAATTCCATTTTCTTTAAGTCTTTTTAACAGAAAAGACTTTTCTAGATTAAAATCAATTATTAAGAATGATAAAAAAACTCTCACTTTTTCTTGCATTTTTTGTTGTGCAAATTACTTACTGTCAAGAAAATACAGACGAAAAAGTTCCGAAAAGAATTTACACAACAAAAAAAATAACAAAGGCACCTATTATTGATGGCAATATTACCGATGAAACTTGGAACGCAGTTCCTTGGAATGCTAATTTTACACAATTATCGCCAGTAGAAGGAAATAAACCTACACAAAAAACGAAATTTAAAATTATTTATGACGACAAGAATTTATATTTAGCAGTTCGTTGTTTTGATTCTGAGCCAGATAAAATTGTAAAACGATTGTCTCGTAGAGATGGAAATGATGGAGATTGGATTGAGATAAATTTAGATAGTTATCACGATTTAAGAACGGCTTTTGCATTTACAGTAACCGCCGCAGGAGTAAAAGGAGAAGAATTTGCTTCTTTAAACGGTAAAAGTTGGGATAAAAGTTGGAACCCAATATGGTTTGTGAAAACGAAAATTGACGAAGAAGGTTGGACGGCAGAATTTAAAATCCCGCTTTCTCAAATTCGATTTACAGATGCTGTAGAACAAGTTTGGGGAATGCAAATTCAACGAATGGATTTTAGATTAAATGAGCGTACGCTTTGGCAAAGAATGCCTAGAACTGTTTCTGGTTGGATTAGTAATATGGGAGAATTACACGGAATTAAAAACATTAAACCCCAAAAGCAATTAGAAATTCAACCTTATGCAGTTGGACAAACAGAAACTTTTGAAAAAGAAATTGGAAATCCGTTTGCAACAGGAAAAAGAAGTAGCACCAATTTTGGATTAGATGGTAAAGTTGGAATTACAAATAATTTAACATTAGATTTTACTGTAAATCCAGATTTTGGCCAAGTTGAAGCAGATCCATCTGCAATTTCGTTAGATGGTTTTCAAATTTTCCAAGAAGAACAACGTCCTTTTTTTGTAGAAAACAAAAACATTTTTGATTATCAAGTTACCAAAGCAGAAGCTGGCGGCCCTTTTACAAGAGACAATGTTTTTTATTCTCGTAGAATTGGTAGAAGTCCGCAAGGAGGAACAACAGCAGGAGCTGGAGAATTTGTGCAAAGGCCTGGAAATACTACAATTTTAGGAGCTGCAAAATTCTCCGGAAAAACAAAATCTGGTTTATCTATCGGAATTTTAGAAGCAGTAACTCAAGAAGAATTTGCAGAAATAGACACTAACGGAACGCGAAGACAAGAAGTAATAGAACCTTTAACAAACTACTTTTTAACAAGATTGCAAAAAGAATACAACAATAGTAATACACTTATTGGCGGAATTTTTACAGCATCAAATAGAAATTTAACAGACACAAATATTACAGATATTCATAATGCTGCTTATACTGGCGGAGTTGATTTTAAACATCAATGGAATGAAAGAACTTGGTACGCCGCAGGAAACTTAGTTATGAGTAAAGTTTTAGGAAGTAAACAAGCAATTTACAATACGCAAACAAGTCTTAGACACAATTTTCAAAGAGTAGATGCTACGCATGTAAATGTTGATCCAAACAGAACCTCTTTAACAGGAACTGGAGGAAATTTTAAAGTAGGAAAAGGTGGCGGAGGAAAATTCCTTTTTGAAAGTGGAGTAACTTGGCGTTCACCAGAATTAGAAATGAACGATATGGGTTTTCAACGAAATGCGGATGACATCACGCATTATAATTGGATGGCGTATAAATCATTAAAACCATTTTCTGTTTTTAGATCTTTACAAGTAAATTACAATCATTATGCTTCTTGGAATTTTGAAGGAAAACATACGTATTTAGGTTTTAATAATAATGCACATGCAAAATTTAATAACAATTGGGGAACTGGTTACGGAATGCACTATGCTGTTGTAGACTTTACAGACTCTGCTTTGCGTGGCGGACCCATGTTGCGTTTGCCAAAATCATTTGAAACAAATTGGTATTTACAAAGTGATGAAAGAAAAAAACTTCAATTTAGAATAAGCTTAAATCAAACCAAAGGTGAAAGCAATTCGTTTACAAGAAAAAACGCATCGATAAACTTGAAGTATGTACCAATAAACTCGTTCAATATTTCTGTATCTGCAGGTGTTAATTCAAACAATCAAGAATTGCAATATGTAACAACTGAGAATTTTGGAATTGGAAATAATAGTATTCCAAAATATATCAATGCAAGTTTAGACCAAGATACATTCAATTTGTCATTGCGATTAAATTATACAATTACTCCAGAACTAACCATACAATATTACGGTTCTCCGTTTATTTCTAGAGGAAGATATAACAACTTTAAATACATTACCAATTCGTTGGCAAGCAATTTTACAGACAGATTTCAACAATACGATAGCAATCAAATTATGTACGATTCTAATTCTGATAGCTATTTGGTTGATGAAAATACAGATGCAACTACAGATTATACTATTGGAAATCCAGATTTTTCTTTTATCCAATTTCAATCTAACTTAGTTGCCCGTTGGGAATATATTCCTGGATCAGAAATCTTTTTAGTTTGGTCTCAAGGATTGACGAGAAACGGAAATCCGATGGATAAATTATTGCCAAGTTTAAACGATAATATTTTTGGACAAACAGCACACAATATCTTTTTGATAAAAGCAACGTATCGATTTATGTTGTAGTTGATTATAAATAGATACCAGAAAGCCGAGTTTTTAAAACTCGGCTTTTTTATGAAACGCCATTTTTTCTTTTGTTGTTGGATGTGTAAACTCTAAAAACGCTGCGTGTAAATGCAATCGATTTGCTTTTTTACCATACAAATCATCGCCAATTATTGGAATATTTAATCCCAAAGAATGCGATGTGTGAACTCTTAATTGATGTGTTCTACCAGTTATTGGAAATAAATGAACTCTGGTTGTATTGTCTTTTCGTTCGATAACTTCCCATTTAGTTTCTGCTTTTTTTCCGTGTTCAAAACAAACCAATTGTCTTGGTCTGTCATCTAAATCTACTCGCAAAGGCAAACTAATTGTTCCAGAATTTTCTTTAAGATTTCCATCCAATAAAGCCACATATTTTTTGGAAACTGTTTTATTGATAAACTGACTTTGTAAGTCTTTGTGTGCCTTTTTGTTTTTTGCCAAAACTACCAATCCAGAAGTAGACATGTCTAACCGATGGACAATTATTGGACCTGAAATAGTTGGATATTGTTGTTTGATTCTCGTATAAACAGAATCCTGAATGTGAATTCCAGGAACCGATAAAAACTCTGCAGGTTTGTGAACAACGATTACATCTTCATCTTCAAAAATGAGTTCGAGTTCTTTTCCAATTGCTGGATTTTGCAACATCGGATTTGTATCCATTTCAATTCCCGATAACATGTGTGCTAAAATTGGTTTGCATTTTCCTTGACACGCTGGGTAAAAATACTGGTGTTTTCTGACTTCTGTATTTGGCGATTTTCCCCACCAAAACTCAGCCATTGCAATGGGTTTTAAATTGTGTAAAAATGCATGTTGTAATAATTTCGGTGCAGCACATTCTCCAGAACCCGCAGGCGGATTTTGCTCAGTTGTTTTTGCAAAAAGTTCTGACAAGTTTTTAGTTTCTTTTGCCGAATTTAAAAACTGATATTGTTCAAATAAATACTGTTGTAAAGCAGCAGATTTTAGTTTTCGCTCTTCTTTTAAAGCATCAATTTGAGTAGTAAAAACAGCAAGTTTTTCTTTGATAGCATTTAAAGTATGTTCCCAAAAACGAGTTACATTGTTAAAAAAATATTTTGCTTCTAAACTTTCTTTACTAAGCAATTCTTCAAAAGCTGCATATTCTTCTAATTTCAATTGCGCTTTTATTCTTTTGATATCGCGCTCTTTTTTAGCAGCTTTTAAAGCTTCTTTTTTCTCTCGAATATCAATCGCCGCTTTTTTCTTTTCTGATTTTAATTGAGAAATCAACTCTATATATTCTGTATTGTTTTCTAGGTTCTCAAGATTAGAATTGATGTTATTTAAAACAGCTTCTTCCTGTAAGAAATAAGAATCTTTGGTCAACATATCAAAAACTGGCGGGACAAACTTTTTATGAATATTTGTATTGGCTAATTTCCCTGAAACCGCAGTAATATAACCAATTTGGTTTTGTTGGTTTTCAACAACCAAAACACCAAACATTTTTCCAATAGCCAATCCTTTTTTAGAAGGATCTAAACCAAAATTATGCTCAAAATCAGTTTGAGTTTCTATATAGTTTTGTACTTCTTTTGCTGCTATTTCACATAACAAATGCGGTTCATAATAAAACGGAAATGTAAACTTTTTGGGAAGTTCAATTTCGTTTATAGATCTAGAAAAGGTTTGAAAATATGTAGACACTAAAGCATGAATTAAATTGTATGCAAATATACTTTATAAAATTCAGGTTTTTAAAGTTGGTTTTTTTAATGAAACGTAAAAGAATTAAACAGCACATAATTTTCTTTAGAAGGTAAATGTTCTCCCATAAACGATAAATTTTCTAGACTGTTATGAACAGTAAACTTGTGTTTTGTTTTTATTTTGGTTTGTAATGTTTTTACCAAAACATCATTAATATACCATTTTACAAAATATCTATTCTTTTTTTCTGTCAATTCAAGTTTAAAAGTATGCCATTGTTCGGTAATTACTTTAAAAGTACCAGAAGAATTAGGGCTGTATTGCGATGTGCAATGTACAAGTGCTTCATTAGGTTTTGCGTTTACTTCTTTTCGATCTTCCTTGTTTCCTGATCCTATTTCAAAATCTATTTCGTAAGATGTTTTTCCTGAATGATAAATAAAAGCACCAATACTACATTGGTCGTTTAAGTCAAATTGAGGCACATAAATACTCCATTGATAAGTACCAAGCCCAAAATCTTTTCGTACAGTTTTTACTTTTACTCGGTCTTTTCGGTGAGCACGTGTTGTAATTTTTAAACGATTGTTTTCTAAGGAATACGATTTAGGATGCCCAAAAGAGTTGTCTATCCAATTTGTTTTAAAAGCTTCTTGATTATCAAAACTCTCTATAAAAGGAACGTTTTTAATAGGAACATTTTTTAGAAAAAAATAATTGGTACAACTACTCATAACAATAATTAGTAATATCAGAAGTGTTTTAGAATTGGTGTTCATTTAAAATGGGCAACTAAGTTCAACTTTAAAGATAACTTTATTTTATATGAAAAAAAACAACTGTTGTTTTATCTGTTTTGTGTTTGATTAGTTGCGAGGATTTTTATAAGTAGGCGAGAACTAGTCATTAATTATATACGACTTAAGTTTGTTTTTTAGCTCAGATTTTTGTTGGATTTTTCTACTTTTTAATCAATGTCTTTTTTTAATTTATCAGGGTGTTGCCTTGTGTCAAAAATTGTAATTATTTCAATTTCTTTTCGTTCAATTATTATTCTGTAGAAAAAAGTCGTTTGCTATGTAACAACACATTTATAAAGATTTTTAAATTCCAATGATTTCGGACAACTATCAGGTTGATTTGATATTTGTTTGATTTTGTCGTTTAGTTTTGAGATAAACTTGTCACGAGTTTTTAAACTCCACTCTTCGAGTAAATATTCAGATAGTTTTATAAGTTTTGATTCGGCAAGTTCGGATAAGAATACTTTCATTAAGAA
The DNA here is from genome assembly GCF_039748955.1 of Polaribacter uvawellassae. NCBI lineage: Bacteria > Pseudomonadati > Bacteroidota > Flavobacteriia > Flavobacteriales > Flavobacteriaceae > Polaribacter > Polaribacter uvawellassae. Next base: position 668,295 of record NZ_JBDIZN010000001.1, read on the forward strand.
ATTTTCTTTAAGAATGAGTCGTAGGAAACTCTTTTGCCTTTGTTTAATTCCTCAATACCTTGTTTTATTTCAGATTGTTCGGATAGAGATAGTTCGTCCCAAAAATCGATTTTTTCTTTTTTTACAAAGTCAGCTACTCTTTGGATAAATTCAGTATTTTCATTTTCCAAAATTGTTTTTAGCAGTTCAAGTTTCGTTGTTTGAATATCCATTTTAAATTTCTTTATTTAATCAAATGTACAAAAAATATGATTTAGTTCTACTCTTTGTCAGTATGAAACCCAACGGATTTGTACAAGCTTTGTTGCGTTAGCTTATCAGTAAAGTTGCTAAATAATTACCAACCAAGAAAGTCTGTGAGGATTTTTATAAGTAGGCGAGAATTAGTTATTAATTATATACGACTTAAGTTTGTTTTTTAGCTCAGTTCTTTGTTGTAAAACGTTTTTAATAATCATAGCTTAATTCAATTGTATTATTTGTTGGCACAAAAATAGGGAAATCTTCAATAGAATTTATTCCGTTTTTTCTACGAGCAATTCTAATTATATTTCTTTCGTTTTCTGCAACATAGGGATTTAATTGCGAATTAACTCCATTTGCTTTAAAAGCTCCCCAGCCACTAGAACCGGTTGAATATTCAGAATCAAGAAAATTATTTGCCCCAATATTTGGTCCAAAAGGATATAAAGTTATCACTTCAAAATAATCATCATCTTTTAGTGGAGAAAAATTATTTAGATTAACTTTAATGTATGTTTTTTTTGGAATATAATATGTGTTTCCAATTATTGTATCGCGATTACTAATTGAATATTTTGTTTGCATTGCAACCGCAAAATTATTGTTTGAAAAAATATATTTTGTTGAATCAAGATTTATACTTTCATAATAAGTTGTAAAGTGGCCATTTGCATTTCCTAGTTCATCATCTTGAATATAGAATTCTACTTCAAAATTTCCATTTTCATCTGTTTGCGCATTCGCAACTAATTTTGTAAAACTTTCACCTAATAAACCTCCGTCAGAATATCTATATTGTAATTGACCTTTAACACCTTGTATTCCAACGTTATTTGTCGTAATGAATTTTTCTTTAATTATTGTACAATTTGAAGTGCAAATATTTTCATTATCATCATCTGTTTTTGAACAACTATAAAACGATAATATTAGTATTATAAAAAAATATCTAATCATAATTTCTTTTTTTATTGATTCTGAATCCTCTAAACTTGGGTTCAATGTTTTACAACTGGTTATATACAATCAAATATATTGTTTTTTGGTTATAATTCTCTGGATAACAGCACTTTTCTCTTGTGTTATCAGTTTACTTTAAACACAAATTTTGCATAGTATTTTTTCTTTCTTTTACCAACTAGCAGTCGGAAAAAACAATAAATCAGTTGGATTGTCAATATCATATAAATATTGAAAACCTCTAGATTCTTTCTGGCAAAAAGGTTCTAAAAGTTGCACCATGTTTACAAAGCTTTCCATGGTTAAAACACAGAAAAAGGTCTCATTGTCTTTGGTAAGTATTCCTTCGTCAGAATTAAATAAACCAAAAAGTAAATTGCAATTACGAGGCTGAATAAAATCAACTTCAGATAAATCTAATCGTTGCTTTTTAGCAATAATAATGTCTTTAATTAAATCTCTAAATTGAATTGCTTCTGCTTTGTCAAAGTTGTACAACCGAACTACGTTTTCGCCATGATCGTTTACGTTTTCTATATAATCTAATTCCATTTACAATTTTATTAATGTGCTTCCAACCAATTTTGTCCAATTCCTATTTCTACATCTAACGGAACAGCCATTTTAAAAGCATTTTCCATTTCTTCTTTGATAATTGGTTTGATAATTTCTAACTCGTCTTTATGTGCATCAAAAACCAATTCATCATGTACTTGCAATAACATTTTAGACTTAAAGTTTTCTTTTTCAAAACGTCTAAAAATATGAATCATTGCGAGTTTAATAATATCCGCAGCCGAACCTTGAATTGGCGCATTTACCGCATTTCGTTCAGCAGCATTTCTAACAACTGCATTTCTAGAATTGATGTCTTTTAAATAACGACGTCTTTTTAAAACCGTTTCTACATACCCATTATCTCTAGCAAAATCTACCAAAGAAGACATGTAACTTCTTAACTTTGGATAAGTTTCGTAATACGTATCAATTAACTCTTTGGCTTCGCTTCTAGATAAATCTGTTTGATTGCTCAACCCAAAAGCAGAAACGCCGTAAATAATTCCGAAGTTCACCGTTTTTGCATTGCTTCTTTGTTCTCGAGTTACTTCGTTTAACGGAACATTAAATACTTTTGCAGCGGTTGAAGCGTGAATATCTTCACCGTTTTTAAACGCTTCAATCATGGTTTCTTCTTCACTTAAAGAAGCAATTATACGCAATTCAATTTGAGAATAATCTGCCGCTAATAAAACATGATTTTCATCACGCGGAATAAACGCCTTCCGAACTTCTCGTCCGCGTGCTGTTCTAATCGGAATGTTCTGTAAATTCGGATTGTTAGAACTCAAACGACCAGTTGCAGCAACTGCTTGTGCATACACGGTGTGAATTCTTCCTGTTTTTGGATTTACTTCATTTGGCAACGCATCAACATAGGTGCTTTGTAATTTTTTATACTGACGAAATTCTAAAATATCTCTAATAATTTGGTGATCTTTTGCCAAATAACTTAAAATATCTTCTGAAGTTGCATATTGTCCTGTTTTGGTTTTTTTAGGTTTGTCAACCAATTTTAGTTTTTCAAACAACACAATTCCCAATTGCTTTGGCGATGCTAAATTAAATTCTTCTCCAGCTTGTTCGTATACGCTTTTTTCTAAGCGATCAATGTCTTTTGCCAACTCAACCGACAATCCTTTTAAAAATTCAGAATTAATGTTGATTCCTTCAATTTCCATCGCAGAAAGTACAGAAACTAACGGAGTTTCAATTTCATCAAACAATTTGGTAACATTTCCACTTTCTAATTCTTTGGTAAAATGTTCCTTTAATTGCAATGTGATGTCTGCGTCTTCAACAGCATATTCTGTTTGATCTGCAATAGGAACAACACGCATAGAAAGTTGGTTTTTTCCTTTTTTACCAATCAAATCGGTGATAGAAACAGGTTGATAATTCAAATAGGTTTCTGACAACATGTCCATATTATGTCGCATATCTGGATTGATTAAATAATGCGCAATCATCGTATCGAACAATTTCCCTTTTACAGGCATTTCATAATTCGATAATACTTTGATATCATATTTTAAATTATGTCCAATTTTTTCAATTCCCTCGGATTCAAAAAACGGACGAAATTCTTCTAAAATTTCTTTTGTTTCACCTTGATTTTCTGGAAACGAAACATAATATCCTTTTCCGATTTCGTACGAAAATGCAATTCCGATTAACTCAACTTCTAAGGCTTTTAAACCTGTAGTTTCGGTATCAAAACAAACCGATGTTTGTTGTAGTAGTTTTTTTAACAACATTTTTCGAGACAAAGGCGAATCGATATGTTGGTAAAAATGATTGGTTGTTGCTATGGTTTTAAATCCCGATGCAACTTCTTCTTCAGAAACGCTTCCAGTTCCTGGAGTAGCAAATAAATCAAACTGTCCGTCTTTATTTGTGTTTACAGGTTTTTTTGGTTTTTGTTCGCTGAGCGTAGTCGAAGTGATCTCTTTTGTTTCTGTAGTTTTTGTGGAATTTTCTTCTTCTTTAACGGCAAAAGTTCTGGTAAAGTTGACCAATAAATTCCTGAATTCTAATTCGTTAAAAAGTTCGGTAACTTTTTCAATATCTGGTTGATCGAGTTCAAAATCCTTTGCATTAAAAGTAACAGGAACATCCAACATAATAGTTGCCAATTTCTTAGAAAGCAATCCTAGTTCTTTTGCGCCTTCCACTTTCTCTTTCATTTTTCCTTTCAAGTCGGCAGTATTTGTTAACAGGTTCTCCATAGAACCATAAGCGGCTAAAAACTTCTTTGCTGTTTTTTCTCCAACGCCAGGCAAACCAGGAATGTTATCCGAAGAATCTCCCATCATTCCTAAAAAATCAATGACTTGTAACGGATCTGTAACTCCAAATTTTTCTTGCACTTCCGGAACTCCCCAAACATCATAACCACCACCAAAACGAGGTTTGTACATAAAAATATTTTCTGAAACTAACTGAGCAAAATCTTTATCTGGCGTTACCATAAATGTTTGATAACCTTCTTTTTCTGCTTGTTTAGAAAGTGTTCCAATAACATCATCAGCTTCAAAACCTTCTTTTACCATAATAGGAATGTGCATGGCTTTTAAGATTTCTTGAATATATGGAACTGCAATTTTAATAGCTTCTGGAGTTGCATCTCTATTTGCTTTATAAGCTTCAAACATTTCTACTCTATCTACACTGCCGCCTTTATCAAAACAAACCGCCAATTTATCTGGTCGTTCGCGTTTTATAACATCTAATAATGAATTCATAAAACCCATAATTGCAGAAGTATCTAAACCTTTACTATTGATTCTTGGATTTTTAATAAAAGCATAATATCCACGGAAAATTAATGCATAAGCATCAACTAAAAAAACTCTTTTTTGTTCTGACATAGTAAATTGAAGTATTAAAAATGTCTCCTCGAGCGCAGTCGAGAGGTTATTATAAAATAGAACATTAATGGGTTCTCGACTGCGCTCGAACAGACAACGCAAATTACAATATCTTTCAAAAAGAAAACAAACTTATATAGAAAAGAATGTATTTTTGTACAAAATATAAATGATGAATACTATTTCAATTGCCATTCACGGTGGCGCAGGAACTTTAGTAAAAGGAATGATGACTTCTGAATTGGAAGCACAATACAAATTTGCGTTAAAAGAAGCGTTAGATGCAGGATATTCAGTTTTAGAAAATGGCGGAACTTCAGTTAATGCTGTTGAAAAAGCAGTTATTGTTTTAGAAGATTCTCATTTGTTTAATGCGGGAAAAGGAGCGGTTTTTACTGCGGATGAAACCCACGAAATGGATGCATCCATCATGGATGGAAAATCCTTAAATGCAGGTGCGGTTTCTTTAATTTCCGGAATTAAAAACCCAATTTCTCTCGCAAAAGATGTAATGGAAAAAAGCGAACATGTTTTTTTAGCTGGAGAAGGCGCAATGCAATTTGCAAAAATAAACAATTATACCATTGAAGAACCATCTTATTTTTATGATGAATTTCGTCATAATCAATGGTTAGAAATTAAAGATACTGATAGTTTTCAATTAGATCACGCAAAAAAGAAAGATTCTAAATTCGGAACAGTTGGTGCGGTTGCTTGTGATACAAATGGAAATATTGCTGCGGCAACATCAACAGGTGGAATGACCAATAAAAAATTTGGTAGAGTTGGAGATTCGCCAATGATTGGTGCAGGAAATTATGCGAACAATAAAACCTGCGCAATTTCTTGTACAGGAAGTGGTGAGTTTTTTATCCGTGGAGTTGTTGCGTATGATGTTGCGTGTTTAATGGAACATAAAAATTTATCTTTAGAAGAAGCATCCAACGAAGTAATCAATAAAAGAATTTTAGAAATTGGTGGCGATGGTGGTTTAATTGCTGTTGATACCAAAGGAAATATTGCTATGCCTTTTAACACAGAAGGAATGTATCGCGCAAGCAAATCATCCAGCGGAAAAGAGGAGGTTTCTATTTATAAATAAATTGTCAGTTCGAGTCAAATTCTGAGAGACGAAGAATTTAGTATTGAGAACTAAATAAAATCGGCTTCAATAGGTAAAACAGATACTTTTCTGTTTTTAATATCGTAATTATCTCCGTTTGATAGTACGTGAATTGTAAGATTTGCCATGGTCATTGGCGTTCCTTCATCAAGAATTTTTTCGTTGTTATGAGTTAATTTACTTCCGTCAAAAACAATTGCCATTCCAGAACCAATTACAGTACAATCTTTTCCGTTTTTAATAATCATTCCGGTATCTTCTGCGAGTCCAATTCCAATTAGATTAGGGAATTTAGCAACCGCTTCAGATTGTCTTCCAAAACGTCCGCGTCTAATAAAATGCGTATCAATAATTAATTCAGGAATTAAACCTAATCCTTTATACATAGTTACGGCACCTTTAATAAAAGCTTCAGTTGCGCTTCCGCCTGCAATCATTTCTGTTGCCATTGCCATTGCGCCAGCACTTGTACCTGCAATAACAAAACCTTCCTCGTTTTTATAACGATCTAATAAAATCTGATGAATGGTTGTTCCGCCAATTTTCTTAGTAATTTTTGATTGATTTCCGCCAGAAAACATCACACAATTAGCATTTTTTATTAATTCAATTGATGCTTCTTTTTCAGAATCCTCTTTACTTCTGATATCTAAAACTGCAATATTTTTACATCCTAATGTAGTAAAAGCTTCTAAATAATTTTCACCAACTTCTTTAGGAATGCTTGATGCAGTTGGTATAATTACAATATTTGCATCTTTTCCTCCAGCTTCTTCTACAACGTGAAATAAAATACCATCATCAATAAACTCGAGAGTGTACATTTCGTTTTTAGTATTCCCTTTATCTTCATTTCCACCAATCGGAATTAATGTCCCTTTTACCTGCTGCATAAAATTATTTTTTATCAGCGCAAAAATAAAGGATTTTTTTTCTTAAAAAATGTATATATTTATAAACTTTCAATAAATAATAAAAACCACAAATATGAAGATTAGAGAAATCAATGCAATGAGAGGACCAAACTATTGGTCTATTAGAAGACATAAATTAATCGTAATGGTATTAGATCTTGGAGAAATGGAAGAGAAACCATCTAATAAAATAGAAGGTTTTTCTGAACGATTAAAAACAATGTTTCCCTCAATGTATTCTCATAGGTGTTCAGAAGGATGTGAAGGTGGGTTTTTTATGCGTGTTGATGAAGGAACTTGGATGGGACATATCATAGAACATATCGCATTAGAAATTCAAACTTTGGCTGGAATGGATACAGGTTTTGGAAGAACGCGCGATTATGGAGAAAAAGGTGTTTACAATGTGGTTTTTTCTTATATGGAAGAAAATGTTGGAAGATATGCCGCCAAAGCTGCAGTTGAAATTTGTGAAGCATTAATTGCTGGAGAAGCATATGATTTAACTGATGATATTCAAGAAATGCGAGAGTTAAGAGAAAGCTCGCGTTTAGGACCAAGTACAGGTTCTATTGTAGAAGAAGCAGAGGCGAGAGGAATTCCTTGGATTAGATTGAATAAATATTCGTTGTGTCAATTAGGTTATGGCGCAAATCAAAAACGAATTCAAGCTACAGTTACTAGTGAAACAAGTAGTATTGGAGTAGAATTAGCCTGTGATAAAGAAGATACAAAATACTTGTTAGAACAAGCGGAGGTTGAAGTGCCAAAAGGAGATATTATTAGAAGAGAACGTAGTTTAGAAGATGCTTGCCGTTATGTTGGTTACCCTTTAGTGATAAAGCCAATTGATGGAAATCATGGAAGAGGAATTACGGTTGATATTCAAAATTATGAAGATGCGCTGCAAGCATTTCATCATGCTAAAGAAAGCTCTAAAAGTGGCGCAATCATTGTTGAAAAATTTATTGAAGGTGAAGATTTTAGGCTGTTAGTAATTAACAATAAATTAGTTGCTGCTGCAGTTAGAACACCAGCACATGTTATTGGAGATGGAAAATCTACCATTCAAGAATTGATTGATGAAGTAAATAAAGATCCACGACGTGGTTATGGTCATGAAAACGTGTTAACACAAATTACTGTAAATGAACTAACAAAAACCATAATTAAAGATGCTGGTTATACCTTAGATTCTATAATTTCAAAAGGAAAAAGACTCATTTTAAAAGATACTGCTAATTTAAGTACCGGAGGAACGGCAGAAGATGTTACAGATATTGTGCATCCAGCAAATGTGAGTATGGCAGAACGTATTTCTAAAATTATCGACTTAGATATTTGTGGAATCGATATTATGACAACAGATATTTCGAAGCCGCTTTCGGAAACTGGAGGTGCAGTTTTAGAAGTAAATGCGGGGCCAGGATTTAGAATGCATTTAGCACCAACAACTGGATTACCAAGAAATGTTGCTGCTCCGGTAATAGATAAATTATTCCCGCAAAAAGGCGATACAGGTCGCATTCCAATTATCGCAACATCAGGAACAAACGGAAAAACAACCACGACTCGTTTAATTGCACATATTGCAAAAATGAAAGGTTATCGCGTTGGTTATACAACCAGTGATGGCGTGTATATTCAAAATAGATTATTAATGACTGGCGATTGTACTGGCCCGGCAAGTGCAGAATTTGTATTGAAAGATCCAACGGTGAATTTTGCGGTTTTAGAATGCGCTCGTGGCGGATTATTAAGAGCTGGATTGGGTTTTAAAAAATGTGATGTTGCTGTTGTTACTAATGTTGCAGCAGATCATTTAGGGTTAAAAGGAATTCATACAATAGAGCAATTGGCAAAAGTAAAAGCAGTTGTTCCAGAAACAGTGTTGCCAGATGGTTACGCAATTTTAAATGCTGATGATGATTTGGTGTATGACATGAGGCGTAATGTTGAATGTAATGTTGCGTTGTTTTCTATGGATGAAAATAATCCACGAATAAAAGCATTGCAACGTTTAAACGGAATTACAGCTGTGTATGAAAATGGCTACGTTACAATTTGTAGAGGTGAATGGAAAATGCGCTTGATGAAAGCAGAAAACATTCCGTTAACGTATGGCGGAAAAGCAAAATTCATGATTCAGAATGTTTTGGCAGCAGTTTTGGCGGCACACGTTCAAGGAATTAGTATTGAAGATATGAAAGCAGCTTTAGAAACTTTTATTCCATCTGCTTCACAAACTCCTGGACGTTTAAATTTATTTAAGTTTAACAACTTTACCATTTTGTTAGATTATGCACATAATCCTGCAGGAATGAGAGCTTTACAAAAATTTACAGATGAATTAGACGCAACTATAAAAGTAGGAATCATCGCTGGAGTTGGAGATAGAAGAGAACAAGACACTAACGAAATAGGAAGCATTGCTGCAGAAATGTTTGATGAAATTATTATCAGACAAGACAAACGTTTGCGCGGAAGAACAGAAGAAGAATTGATTAAAATGTTGAATGATGGGATACAAATGAAAGATCCAAATAAAAAAACAACCATTATTCCATCAGAAAAAGAAGCAATTACTTATGCAGTTAAAAATGCAGTAAAAGGTTCACTTATTGTATTGTGTAGCGATGTAATTCCTGATGCTTTAGATTTGGTACAAGAATTTAAAGAGCTAGAAGCAAAAGGAGAATTGGTTTTTAATGATTAATTCTAAAAGAATTATAATTACTAAGCTGTTGTAAAATTGAAAAATGCTTGATAATCAGTAGATTTAATCAAAAATGTTATATTTGTAAACTAGCAAATAGATAACCAGTATGTTTTTCCCCCTAAAAACTTATAGATTATGACAAAATTTGGAGAGTTAATTAATGTAAAAAAACCAGTTTTAATAGATTTTTATTTTGATTGGAATGACGAGGAAAACAACTTAGATACATTAAAAGACGTTGCAGCAGCTTTAGGAGATAAAGCTAAAGTGATAAAAATAGACATAAAAAAGAACGAAATTCTTGCTGATACATTGCGTGTTAAAGGAAATCCAACTTTTATGATTTATAAAAATGGTGAAATGAAATGGCGTCAAACGGGTGAGCAAGATGCCAATACTTTAATTGGTTTGGTACAACAATATGTTTAAGCAATAGCTTTAAAAACAAATCCTTTTTCAGAATAATATTTCAAGACTTTTGGTAAAACATATTTTAGTTTTTCTGACGCTTTTACGCTGTCATGAAAAACAATTATACTTCCGTTTGTAGTGTTTTTTAATACATTTTCTAAGCATTTATTTTTACTTATTGAAGTATCGAAATCTGCACTTAAAACATCCCACATAATAATTTTAAAACCTAAGCTTCTTAATTTTTTTGCTTGACTTCTTTTTATTTTTCCATAAGGAGGACGAAATAATTTTGCATTGTTTTGAAGCTGCTTTTCTGCAAGCATAATATTTTCTATATATGCTTTTGTTTTTGTTTTGCTCCCTTTTGTATGATTATTAGTGTGATTACCAATTTGATGTTCTTCTTCTATAATTTGGTTGTATATTTCTGGTTCTTCAGCAACATTTTTTCCGATACAAAAAAAAGTAGCTTTTGCATTGTGTTTTCTTAATTCTGATAAAACAAACTCGGTTATTTCTGGAGTTGGACCATCATCAAAAGTGAGGTAAATTTCTTTTTTATCCGAAGAAAAATACCACGTATAATTCTTGAAAATCTGTTGAATTATACGTGGTGTTTTTGTTAGATACAATTTCATAATCTGACTTCTTATTCTTCCATTAAATGGTCAAATAACTTCATTGAATCCATAAAATCTTGTTGCAGTTTATTAACATAAGTGGTGTCTTTGTCACTGAAAGCAACTTGTTCAAGAATACCTCTTTTGTACATTAACAATTCGTTTTGAAGTTCATCAATAATTATATTGTTGTATTTTAAATCAAAAGTACTATACCAAAGTAGTTTTTGTTGTATTATTTTAATAAGAGTTTCTGCAGCCTTTCTAGCTTTTTCTGGTTTTCCAATTTGATAATATATTTCTGGATATCCTAAAGCAATACTATAATGATCAAACTCTTCAATTGGCATTTTATCTAAAGATAAATCTAGAATTTCTTCTGCTTTTTCAAAGTTATTTTCATCTGCAAAAGTTTCTGCTAAACGTAACATATTATTACGTAACGAAATTGCATTTTTACGCGTTTGCTCGTCAATATAAATTTTACCACTATTGATGTTTCTCCATTCTAATTTCTGAATATTGTTGTACATTTTTTCAGAATCGATTCTTCCCATATCAAACATAGTTCGCTCTCTAATTTTATTTCCAGCAGCATCAACTTCAACCATTGGTGTTCTAATAGGAACCAATTTAAAAGCCATTCCGTCTAACTGTAAATAATCTTTCAACCAAATATATTCTCCATCTTCATTTGCTCCACCTGTAAAGTAAATAGGTTGTTTCCAATCAAAATTAGCTAAGATGTCTAACATTAAAATCCTATTTTTAGATAAACCTCTTTCGTCAATAGTAATGTCGATAAAATCAACCATTTTATCTGCATCTTTTGCAGCAACAATTCCACTTTTTAAGGCGTTTTCTTTGTTAACAGGAATTCTAATTCTGTTTGTTGGATATGTTTTTAATCTGTCCTCTTCATTGATATAATAAGTAACATCATTATCGCTTTCTATCCATCTCATAAAATCTTTTATTCCGATAACAGAATCTTTAAATTGTGGATGCGGTAAATGATACGCAACATCTAAAGAACCAGTTTTGTATTTGTCATGCGATAATTGTGATGGTATCGGCGGCGCTTCATACGTTGCTCTTTTCATTTGATCGATATACCAATCTGTTGCAAATAAACTTGTGTTTACTAGCTTTATATCTCTTCGGATTCCTTCAACTTCTTGCATGTACCAAAGCGGAAACGTATCGTTATCACCGATAGTAAACATAATTGCATAAGGATCTGTAGATTCTAAATAAGCTTGTGCATTTAAACGCGTTGTAAATCGATTAGATCTATCGTGATCGTCCCAGTTTTCTGATGCCATTAAAGTAGGAACTGCCAATAATGAAATTACAGAAACTGCAATTGCAATGGTTTTTTTGTTTCCTAAATGTTTTAAATATTGATACAAGGCAAAAACTCCAAAACCAATCCAAATAGCGAAAATGTAAAAGGAGCCAACAATAGCATAATCTCGTTCTCTAACTTCAAATGATTTAGGATTTGTGTAAAAAATAACAGCAAAACCAGTGAAAGCGAAAAATAAAAATAAGGAATAGAAATTTTTCTTGTCAAATTTTATTTGATATAACAAACCAATAATTCCTAAGATTAGTGGAAGGAAATAATACTTGTTTCTTCCTTTATTTTCTTTGACATCGTCAGGTAAATTTTGTTGTGAACCTAATCTTGCTTCGTCAATAAAATCAATACCACTAATCCAATTCCCATTAAAAATATCTAATTGACCTTGTTTGTCATTTTGTTTTCCAACGAAATTCCACATAAAATAGCGACCATACATATAACCAAATTGAAAACTAAACATAAAATGAATGTTCTCAGAAAAAGTTGGTCTTCGTTTAGAATTTGCAGGAATACCAACAATTGCTTTGTAATTAGCCTCTCGATCTGGATCTACCATTCTTGGAATAAAACCTTTGTGTCTTGAAGAATAATTAGGTTCTGTGTTTTTGTATTTATTTACAATAACATATTTTTTGTTCTTTAAATCCTTTTCATATTTTGGTTTTCCATCTACATACGGATTCTTTTTATCTAAATCGTCTGTATTGTATTTTATAGAATAATACGTGTCGTAAAAAACATTGGCATCGCCATATTGCTCTCTATTATAATATGCTAATAATTCTCTTGCACTTGACGGATTATTCTCGTTAATTGTAGTGTTTGCGTTTGCTCTAATTGGCAACATCAACCACGATGAGAATCCCATCATAATAAATAATATTGATAAAATAAGCGTGTTTAAGTTTACTTTATTGTTTTTGCGAGTATATTTTATTCCAAAGTAAAACGCTGCAATTAGTATAATTGCGGCAATAATACTACCAGAATTAAAAGGTAATCCGATGGTGTTTACAAAAAATATTTCTGTTGAACTGAAAAACTGTAATGTGTAAGGGAATAAAAACTTAAAGACAAATGCTAAAATGATTACAGAAATTACCGTTGCAATTGCTGTAGTTTTTATGGTTATTGTATGATATGTTTTAAAGAAATACAACATTACAATTGCAGGAATTACCAATAATGATAAGATGTGCACTCCAAATGATAACCCAACAACAAAACTTATAAGTAACAACCATCTATTTCCTCTTGGTAAATGCATTTCATTTTCCCACTTTAAACCAAGCCAAAACAAAATTGCCATTAAGAATGATGACATTGCATATACTTCTCCTTCTACAGCGCTAAACCAAAAACTATCTGAAAAAGTATAAGCCAAAGCTCCAACAACTCCAGACCCAAGAATTGCAATCACACTAGATAAAGATGAATCACCTTCGTCTTTTGTCATTTTTTTAGCCAAATTGGTAATGGTCCAAAACATAAATAAGATGGTAAATGCGCTCGCTAAAGCAGACATAAAGTTTACCATTTTTGCAATTCCGTCTAATTCACTCGTAAACATTGCAAAAAATGCTCCTAACATTTGAAATAATGGCGCTCCTGGCGGATGACCAACTTCTAATTTTACAGCTGTAGAGATATATTCTCCACAGTCCCAAGCACTAACTGTTGGCTCTAATGTTAGTGTATAAGTTATTAAAGCAATAGCAAATACAACCCAACCAGTAATTGTATTCCATTTTTTATAAGAAGCTTGTGTCATCATCTAATTTAAATATATGTGGCGAATTTACTAATTTATAAGTAATTTTGAGTTGGTAAAACGTGGTAACTAGTATTTTACTGTAATAAAAATATGTTAAAAATAAAAAAACAAAGAAAATATTTGCAGTATTAAAAGTTTGAATTAAATTTGCAGCCGAAATTGGCCTATGGTGTAATTGGCAACACACCGGTTTTTGGTACCGACATTCAAGGTTCGAGTCCTTGTAGGCCAACAAAAAAACCTCACTTTTTAAAGTGAGGTTTTTGCTTTTTATGCTTTTTTGTATTCTAAATAAAGAAAGTAAATACGGGTTTTAAAGATTTTTTTGAAAGACTTTTACTAATACTTCTGTTAAAAAGTCTAAATAATCCGCTACTTTCATGAGTAGAAAGTGCAATTAAATCTGCATTTATTTCTTTAGAAAAGTTTAAGATTCCGTTTTCTATAGAATCATCGTCATATACATTAATAGAATGTTCTAAGTTTTGGTATGAGCTTAAAAAAGCTTCCATTTTTTGTTTTGCTTTTTTAGTGCTTTTAAAACGATTCATTGTATTAACATTTAATAAATGAATTTTGCTTTTAAACTTTTGTGAAAAATCTAATAAAACTTCAAAAGATTTTCTGTCTTCTTCATTAAAGTTTGATGTGAAAACTAACTCTTTAATATTAAATTCTTTTGGGTCGTTTTTAACAACTAAAACAGGAATGTTAGATTTCTTAACAACTCTTTTAATATTTGAGCCAATTATTAACTCATCAAAAATGCTCATTTCTTTAGATCCCATTAAAATAAGATCGGCATTTATTTTTGAGCTAAACTTCATAATGCCTTCAGAAGGTTTGTCAAAACGGATTGCGTACTTAACTTTTGTGTCAGAACTAAAAAAGTCTTTTTTTATTTTGATAATTTTCTCTTGAATCTTTTGAATGTAAAACATACTTTGAGGTATGCCAAAATTACTTCCAGACCCCATATCTACGTGGCCTTTTGGTAATTCTAATAAGTGTAAGAGATGTACTTCTATTTCTGTTTCATTTGCAATTTTCGAAGCTAATTTTATTGCATACTCAGACTGTACAGAAAAATCTATAGGAACTAGAATTTTTTTCATCTTTGAAAAATTTTGAAAAAGTTACAGGAGGTTTACAAATGTACAAAAAAATATTTAACTCTAAGCTATTTGGGTATTTATGAATAAGTTAGTATATTTGCAGCGAAAATAACGCAAAAGAAGAATGAAGGGGGCTATAAGCCCCTCTTTTTATACCAAAAATGGATAAAAAAAAAGTACAAGAATTATTAGAAGAAGCATTGGCAGAAAACCAATCTTTATATTTAATTGATTTGTCTTTTTTGCCAGGAAATAAAATTCAGATTATTATTGATGGTGATGAAGGAATTTCTTTAAGTGAGTGTATAAGAATAAATAGAAGTATTGAGAGTAATCTTGATAGAGAAGAAGAAGATTTTGCGTTAGAAGTTACTTCTCCAGATATTGCAGAACCATTAAAGGTTAAAAGACAATATGTTAAAAACCTTAATAGAATAATAACTGTTAAGTTAAATGATAAAAAGATTGAAGGAACTTTAATAGAGGTAAATAAAGAAAACATAGTGCTATCTTGGAAAGCAAGAGAACCAAAACCAATAGGTAAAGGAAAAGTTACTGTTAATAAAACAGAAAGGATTGCTTATCAAGATATAATTGAAGCAAAAGTGAAGATAATTTTTTAATAAAAGAGTTGAATGGAAAATATAGATTTAATTGATTCATTTTCAGAATTTAAAGATAATAAAAGTATAGACAGAGTAACATTAATGTCTATTTTAGAAGAAGTTTTTAGAGCTGCATTGAAACGTAAATTTGGATCAGATGATAATTTTGATATCATTATCAATCCAGATAAAGGAGATTTAGAAATTTGGAGAAATAGAGTTGTTGTTGCAGATGGAATGTCAGAAGATGACAATGAAGAAATCGAACTAACTGAAGCTAGAAAAATTGAGCCTGATTTTGAAATTGGCGAAGATGTATCTGAAGAAGTAAAATTAATTGATTTAGGAAGAAGAGCTATCTTAGCATTGCGTCAAAATCTAATTTCTAAAATTCAAGAACACGATAGTACAAACATCTTTAAGCAATTTAAAGATTTAGAAGGAGAAATTTATAGCGCAGAAGTACATCATATTCGTCATAATGCTGTAATTTTACTTGATGATGAAGGAAACGAATTGGTATTGCCAAAAAGTGAACAAATTCGTTCAGACTTTTTTAGAAAAGGAGATTCTGTAAGAGGAGTTATTAAAGCGGTAGAATTAAGAGGAACAAAACCTGCAATTATTTTATCAAGAACATCTCCAGAGTTTTTAGTGAAATTATTTGAACAAGAAATTCCAGAAGTTTTCGACGGTTTAATTACAATTGAAGGTGTTGCAAGAATTCCTGGTGAAAAAGCAAAAGTAGCTGTAGATTCTTATGATGATAGAATTGACCCAGTTGGAGCGTGTGTTGGAATGAAAGGATCTCGTATTCACGGTATTGTTCGTGAATTAGGAAATGAAAACATTGATGTAATCAATTACACAAAAAACGAACAATTATATATTGCTAGAGCATTAAGTCCAGCTAAAATTGTTTCAATGGAAATAAAACCAGCAGAAGAAGTTATAGATGGTAAAAAAGGACGTGTAAATGTATTCTTAAAACCAGAAGAAGTTTCTAAAGCTATTGGTAAAGGTGGTGTAAATATTAGATTAGCTAGTCAATTAACGGGTTACGAAATTGATGTGCAGAGAGAAGGAATAGAAGATGAAGATGTTGAATTAACAGAATTTGGTGATGAAATCGAAGGATGGGTAATTGACGAATTGAAAAAAATAGGATTAGATACTGCAAGAAGCGTCTTAGAAAAAGATGTTGCAGAATTATTGAAAAGAACTGACTTGGAAGAAGAAACAATCTTAGAAGTTCAAAAAATATTAAAAGACGAGTTTGAAGATTAATATTGTTTTATTAATCTTAAAATCATAAATTATTCTGAAAATATAACTATACTATGTATAAAGTGTATTTTCTTTAAAAGCAAAATAGTAAAAATATATGGCTGAAGGCAAAACAATGAGGCTTAATAAAGTTTTAAGAGAATTAAATATTTCTCTAGATAGAGCGGTAGAACATTTATCAAAAAATGGACACGAAATAGATGCGCGTCCAACTACTAAAATATCTGGTGAAGTATATCAAGTTTTACTTGATGGTTTTCAAACGGATAAAACTAAAAAAGCAGCCTCAAAAGAAGTAGGAGAGGAAAAAAGAAAAGAAAAAGAAGCCATAAGATTAGAGTTAGAAGCTAAACTAGAGAAAAAACGTTTAGAAGAAGAAGCTAAAAGAGAAGTTTTAAAAGCAAAAGCTGAAAAAGTTGAAGTTAAAACGGTTGGTAAGATTGATATTAATCCGCCTGTTGTTAAAAAGCAACCAAAACCAGAAGCGGAAAAACCTGTTGAAAAGAAAACAGAAAAGAAAGAACAACCAAAGGCAGTAGAAAAAGTTAAAGAAGAAAAGCCTGTTGTTAAAGAGGTTAAGGAAGTTAAAGAAGTAAAAAAAGAAGTAAAAAAAGAAGCAAAAGAAGATATTACTCCAATTGAAGAAGAAGTTACAGCAGAAAATGCAGAAAAACTTACTACACAATATAAAAAACTAGACGGACCAAGAATTACAGGTCAAAAAATTGACTTAAAGCAATTCGAGAAACCTAAAAAGAAGAAAACAGAAACGAAGCCAGCTCCTAAAAATGCTGCTGCAGATAAAAAGAAAAGAAAAAGAATTGTTAAGCCGGCAAATAATGCCAGAAACAACCCTGGAAGAGCTACTGGCGGAAACAATAGAGGCGGATTTAATAAAGGAAGAGGTTCAGCAAGGCCAGCTGTAAAAAAAGAAGAACCGACAGAAGCAGAAGTTCAAAAACAAGTGCGTGAAACGTTAGAGAGACTTCAAGGAAAATCTAACAAAGGTAAAGGAGCAAAATACCGTAGAGATAAAAGAGATCAACATAGACAACAGTCAGAGGTAGACCAAGAATTAGCTGCTGCAGAAAGTAAAATTTTAAAAGCAACAGAATTTGTTACAGTAAGTGAAATTGCAACCATGATGGATGTTCCTGTTACTGATATCATTTCGGCATGTATGTCTTTAGGAATGATGGTAACGATGAATCAGCGTTTAGACGCAGAAACATTAGTGATTGTTGCAGAAGAATTTAATTACAAGGTAGAATTTGTTGGAGCGGAAGTTGAAGAAGCTGTAGTTGAAGTTGAAGATAAACCAGAAGATTTAGAAACGCGTGCGCCAATTATTACAGTGATGGGTCACGTAGATCATGGTAAAACATCTTTATTAGATTATATTAGAAAAGCAAATGTTATTGAAGGAGAATCTGGAGGAATTACACAACATATTGGGGCGTATTCTGTAAAAGTTGGAGATCAAAAAATAGCATTTTTAGATACTCCTGGTCACGAAGCCTTTACGGCAATGCGTGCTCGTGGAGCTCAAGTTACAGATTTAGTAATTATTGTTGTTGCAGCAGATGATGATGTGATGCCGCAAACAAAAGAAGCAATTTCTCATGCGCAAGCAGCAGGAGTTCCAATTATTTTTGCAATTAATAAGATTGATAAACCAAATGCAAATCCAGATAATGTAAAAACACAATTATCTGCGATGAATTTATTAATTGAAGAATGGGGAGGAAATATTCAATCACAAGACATTTCTGCTAAAACCGGAGAAGGAATTCCTGAGTTATTAGAAAAAGTTTTATTAGAAGCAGAAGTATTAGAACTTAAAGCAAACCCTAATAAATTGGCAACTGGTGCAGTTGTTGAAGCTTTATTAGATAAAGGAAGAGGTTATGTGACTACAATTTTAGTGCAAGCCGGAACTTTAAAAATCGGAGATTACATGCTAGCTGGTAAAAACAGTGGTAAAGTAAAAGCCATGTTCGATGATAAAGGAAATAACTTGACAGAAGCAAAACCATCAACGCCAGTATCAATTTTAGGATTAGATGGAGCGCCACAAGCTGGAGACAAATTCAATATATTTGAAGATGAAAGAGAAGCAAAACAAATTGCATCTAAACGTTCTCAATTACAAAGAGAGCAATCTGTAAGAACGCAGAAAACACTTACGTTAGATGAAATTGGAAGAAGAATTGCTTTAGGAGACTTTAAAGAACTAAACATTATCTTAAAAGGAGATGTAGATGGTTCTGTTGAAGCATTAACAGATTCGTTCCAAAAATTATCTACAGATGAAATTCAAGTAAATATTATTCATAAAGGAGTTGGTGCCATTACAGAATCTGATGTTTTATTAGCATCAGCATCTGACGCAATTGTAATCGGATTTAACGTTCGTCCTCAAGTAAATGCCAGAATAATTGCAGATAAAGAAGAGGTTGATATTAGAAACTACTCAATTATTTATGACGCAATTAATGACCTTAAAGATGCCATGGAAGGAATGCTTTCTCCAGATATGAAGGAAGAAATCACAGGAAATGTTGAGATTAGAGAAGTGTATAAAATCTCTAAAGTTGGTAATATTGCAGGTTGTATGGTGGTGTCAGGTAAAATTTTAAGAAGCTCTTTAATTAGGATTATTAGAGATGGCATTGTGGTGCATTCAGGAACTTTAGAAGCATTAAAACGATTTAAAGATGATGTAAAAGAAGTTGCCAAAGGATATGATTGTGGTATTCAAATAAAAGGATACAATGATATTAAAATTGGAGATGTCATTGAAGCTTATCATGAAGTAGCCGTTAAGAAAAAATTGAAATAAAAATCAATTATAACCATAAAAAAAGGAGCGATTTTTCGCTCCTTTTTTGTTTTCAAATATTTTCTTTTATCTAGGAACAATAATTGCTGAAGGAAACTTTACTTTAATTTCATTCAAAAATTTATCAGCCTCTAATCTTGTTTTATAATCTCCAACCTGTACTTTCCACTCTGGAGATTCAAATAAAATGTATGTTTTAATTGTTGGTTGTTCTAATCTAAATTTACTTTGAGTTGTTTTAATTGCAGTTTCGAGTCCGCTTTCTAACTGAATTCTAAAGCCATAACCATTCTTTTTATTGTATTCAATCTTCTTTTTGATAAGAGATTTTACTTCATTACTTGTTGTTGTTTGTCCATTTACGCTTGTTAATCCAAGAATAAGAGTAAATAAAAAACTTACAAAAACTGATTTCATATTCATCATTTAAAAACTTTTTTACAAAAGTAACAACTTGTTTCATACAAGTTTAGTATTCATCTTTATTTAGAATCGATATAAATTATGAATTAACATTATATTAGCATTTCAAAATTTAGAGATAAATGCTACTTTTGTGGAGTTGTTCAAACATCTGTTGATTTAGGTTTTGAATTTAATATGGGCATCAAATTAGATAGAAAATTTATATTTTATAATATGAAAAGTGTGGAAAATCACAGTCAATTAACCAGATTACTACTAAAAAGTTTCACTTTCCTTTTATTTTTTTCAATGAGTTTTTCCTTGCAAGCGCAAGATGCAGTAGATGCAGAAAGACATCAGGAAGGTAGAAAATTGTTTAAATCATTATGTTCTGCGTGTCATAAACTTGATAAAAAGTTTATTGGGCCGGCTTTAGGTAAAATTGAAGAAGTAAGAGAGGCAGATTGGTTAAAATCTTGGATTAAAGATAATAATGCTTTAAGAGCTTCTGGAGATGCAGATGCGATAGCTATTTTTGATGAGTATAAAGGTTCTCCAATGACGCCTTTTCCTCAGTTAACTGATAAAAATATCGAAGATATTCTTTATTATACAACTGTTGGTGAGATTAAAAAAGAGACATCTGCTGGAGGTGATACTGTTGTTGCAGTTGAAAAAGAAGCTTCTCCGTGGTTAACTAGAATTTTAATTGCAATCATAATAGTTGGTATTTTAATTATATCAAGCTTATTAAAGGTTATTAGCGAATTAAAAGGAGCTCCAAAAACACCTGGTTTGGCTGCAAACATTCAGGATTTGTGGGTAGGGTTTAAAAGAAATACATTTTTACATGTATTACTTACAATCTTCTTAGCTTTAACAACAGCCTATGTTTTGTTTGGAACGTTGTTCCAAATTGGAGTAGATGAAGGATATCAACCAATTCAGCCAATTGCATTCTCACATACAATACATGCAGGAGATAATAAGATAGATTGTCAATACTGTCATTCATCTGCAAAACACAGTAAAACATCTGGAATTCCTTCAGTGAATGTTTGTATGAATTGTCATAAAAATATTTCTGAAGTAGCAGAAGATACTAAAATTGAATCTATGGGCTTTGGAAAAGCTGAGTTAGATGCAGAAATTCAAAAGTTATATAAAGCTGCTGGTTGGGATGCGGATAACTTAACTTACACTGGAGAAACTCAGCCTATTAAATGGGTAAGAGTACATAATTTGCCAGATTTCGCATATTTCAATCACTCACAACACGTAACAGTTGGTAACCAAAAATGTCAAACATGTCATGGCCCAGTAGAAACAATGGATGAAGTTTATCAATTCTCGCCATTAACAATGGGTTGGTGTTTAGATTGCCATAAAGAAACGAAAGTAGATTTAAAAGGAAATGCATATTACACTAAAATTCACGAAGAGCTATCTAAAAAGTATGGTGTTGAGAAAGTAACGGTAGCTCAATTAGGAGGAATGGAATGTGGTAAATGCCATTATTAAAGAATTAAAAATTAAAAGATTGAAAGAACGTTTTTTCAGTCTTTCAATCATTAAATAAATAAATAGATATACATGGCTTCAAACAAAAAATACTGGCAAAGTGTTGAGGAACTTAAAGAAGGTTCTATTGTTGAAACGCTAAGTAAAAATGAATTTGTAGAAGAAATTCCAACAGATGCATTTTTAGGAGATAAAGAAACATTAGAAGCGTCATCTACATCAAGAAGAGATTTCTTAAAATATGTAGGATTTACAACTGCAGCAGCATCTTTAGCTGCCTGTGAAGGTCCTGTTAGAAAATCGATTCCTTATGTAGTAAAACCAGATGACATTACTATTGGAGTTGCAGATTGGTACGCAACAACAATTGCAGATGGTTATGATTTCGCAAATATTTTGGTAAAAACTAGAGAAGGTCGTCCTATTTTAGTCATGCCAAACAAAGATGCAGGCGGAACAACAAATGCCCGTGTTCAAGCTTCTGTTTTATCTTTATATGATAACCAATTACGTTTAAAAGAGCCTCAAGATAGAGAGTCTTTTTTAACGTGGGACGATGCAAATACTCAAATTGCTAAAAAGCTAAATGAGTTAAAAACTGCAAATGAAGCTGTTGTTTTATTAACCGGAACATTAGCAAGTCCATCTACAGAAAAAATTATTTCAGAATTTACAACTGCATATCCAAATGTTAAACATGTTGTATATGATGCGGTTTCAGAATCAGGAGCTCTAGATGCTTTTGAAGCATTTTATGGAACACGTTCTTTACCAACTTATAATTTTGATACAGCCAAAGTTATTGTTTCTGTTGGAGCAGATTTCTTAGGAGATTGGCAAGGTGGTTATGGTAAAAGTTATGCAGCAGGTAGAAAACCTGCAGAAGGTAAGATGTCTCGTCATATTCAGTTTGAATCTAACATGACATTAACTGGAGCAAATTCAGACAAGAGAATTCTATTGAAACCATCTGAACAAGTTTTTGCGTTAATCAATTTATACAATCAAGTAACAGGATCTAATTTATCATCTAAATCAACACCAGTTGATGCAGAAATAAAGAATGCAGCTGATCAATTAAAGAAGGCTGGTAAAAACGGAGTTGTAGTTACTGGTTTAAATGATAAAAACGCTCAAATAATTGCAATGGCAATTAATATTGCATTACAAAGTGATGTAATGGATGCAGCAACAACAAATAATGTCAGAGAAGGAAACGATGCTGATGTTGCTCAATTAATTGCTGATATGAAATCAGGAAAAGTAAAAGGATTAATTACACATAATGTAAATCCAGTTTACTCTTTAGCAAACGGAAGTGAATTAACTGAGCAAATAGAAAAATTAAAATTATCTGTTGCACTATCTGAGCAATTTGATGAAACAGCAAGTGTAACTGAATTTGCATTACCAATGTCTCATTTCCTTGAGTCTTGGGGTGATGTTAGTACAACATCTGGAGTTTATAGTTTAGTTCAACCAACAATTCAACCATTATTTAATTCTCGTCAATTACAAGATGTATTATTAACATGGTCTGGAAACTCAACTTCTTATTACGATTATTTAAAAGCTTTTTGGGCCTCAAATATATTAGAAGGAAAATCTTGGAATCAAGCATTACATGATGGAACATTTAAAAAAGCTGTTTCTAGTTCGGTTTCTGCTAAATCTGTAAATATTGCAGCAGCAGCTTCTGGATTAAATAAAACAACAAAATCTTCTAGCATGGAGTTAAATTTGTTTACATCAATAGCTTTAGGTGATGGTAAGCAAGCAAACAATCCATGGCTACAAGAATTGCCAGACCCTTTAACAAGAGCTTCTTGGGATAATTATATTACTATGTCTCTGCCAGACGCTAGAGAATTAGGTTTCTCTAATCCTGTGCAAGATAATGGTGCTATTAACGGTCAATATGCAAATATTACTGTAAACGGAGTTACAGTTTCTAACATTCCAGTAATGGTTCAGCCAGGACAAGCAAAAGGTTCTGTTGGATTAGCTTTAGGATATGGAAGAACTCAGAATTTAAAAGATGCAATGGTAGTTGGAGTTAATGCTTACCCATTATACTTCAATTCAAATTATATTCAAACAGGTGTAACAATAGAAAAAACTAGTGGAACACATAAGTTTGCTTGTACACAAGTACAAAAAACAATTGCGGGAAGACATGACATTTTAAAACAAGCTACATTAAAAGAAGTAACTAGTAATGTAGATCCAAATCATACTTGGAATCAGAAAGCAAAAGTGTCTTTAAACCATAAAGAAATAGATGCAAATTCTGTTGATCTTTGGGATAAACACGATAGAAGTGTAGGGCATCATTTTAATTTATCAATCGACCTTACATCTTGTACAGGTTGTGGAGCCTGTGTGGTTGCGTGTCATGCAGAAAACAACGTTCCTGTTGTTGGTAAAAATGAAATGAGAGTTGGTAGAGATATGCACTGGTTGCGTATTGATAGATATTACTCTTCGGAAGTAGAAACAAGAGAAGAAGCAAAAGCACAAGGTTTAAGTGGTGGAAGTTTTTATAAAGCACTAGAAACCGTTGCAGAAAACCCAACTGTTGCTTTTCAGCCTATGATGTGTCAACACTGTAATCAAGCTCCTTGTGAAACTGTTTGTCCTGTTGCGGCAACTTCACATGGTCGTCAAGGTCAAAACCAAATGGCGTATAACCGTTGTGTTGGAACAAGATATTGTGCAAACAACTGTCCATATAGAGTTCGTCGTTTTAACTGGTTTAACTACAGTAACAACAAAGAATTCGACTTTAATATGAATGATGAATACGGTAAAATGGTGTTAAATCCAGATATCGTTGTGCGTTCTAGAGGAGTTATGGAAAAATGTTCTATGTGTATTCAAATGACGCAAGCTACTATCTTAAAAGCTAAAAACGAAGGTAGAAAGATAGACAAAGATGAATTTTCGACAGCATGTTCAACAGCTTGTACAACTGGAGCTATGGTATTTGGAGATGTTAATAATTCAGAAGATGAAATTACACAATTAATAGAGGATAAAAGAGCTTATCATGTGTTAGATTATATTGGTACAAAACCAAATGTAGTTTATCAAGTAAAAGTAAAAAATACAAACGAAGCGTAATTAAAATTTAAGATATAGAATATGTCTCATTACGAAGCACCTATAAGGGAACCATTAATATTAGGTAATAAAAGTTATCACGATATTACTGAAGATATTGCAAGACCTATCGAAGGAAAAGCAAATAAAAATTGGTACATCGCATTTTATATTTCTTTGGCAGCAATGCTTTGGGGATTTGGATGTATTTTCTACACGGTAGGAACAGGAATTGGAGTTTGGGGATTAAACAAGAACATTGGATGGGCTTGGGATATTACCAACTTTGTTTGGTGGGTTGGTATTGGTCACGCTGGTACATTAATCTCAGCAGTATTATTATTATTCCGTCAAAAATGGAGAATGGCAATTAATCGTTCTGCAGAAGCAATGACAATTTTTGCGGTTTTCCAAGCAGGATTGTTCCCAATTATTCACATGGGACGACCTTGGAATGGATATTGGACATTACCAATGCCAAACCAGTTTGGATCATTGTGGGTTAACTTTAACTCACCATTATTGTGGGATGTATTTGCAATATCAACTTATTTATCTGTATCATTAGTTTTCTGGTGGACAGGTTTATTACCAGATTTTGCAATGATTAGAGATAGAGCTGTAAAACCTTTTCAAAAGAAAATTTATTCATTATTGTCTTTTGGATGGTCTGGTAGAGCAAAAGATTGGCAACGTTTTGAAGAAGTATCATTAGTATTAGCAGGTTTAGCAACTCCATTAGTGCTTTCTGTACATACAATTGTATCGATGGATTTTGCAACTTCTATAAACCCTGGTTGGCACTCAACAATTTTCCCTCCTTATTTTGTGGCAGGAGCAATCTTTTCTGGATTTGCAATGGTACAAACCTTATTGGGAATAATGCGTAAAGTAACAAACTTAGAAAATTACATTACTCGTTTACATGTAGAGTATATGAATATTGTAATTATCTTAACAGGAGGAATTGTAGCTGTAGCTTATGCAACAGAATTTTTTATTGCATGGTACACAGGTTCTCCTTATGAAAATTACACTTATTTATCTGTAGGTGCAGCAACTGGACCTTATGCTTGGGCATTTTGGTCATTGATTATTTTCAATATATTAATACCACAATTATTGTGGATTAAGAAAGTAAGAAGAAGTTTTATTTGGTCTTTCATTATTTCTATTGCAATTAATATTGGAATGTGGTTTGAGCGTTTTGATATTATCGCAATTGTATTAAGTAAAGGACATTTACCATCAACTTGGTGGCGTTTTGAGCCAACATTTGTTGATGTAGGAATTTTTATTGGAACAATCGGGTTTTTCTTTGTATTGTTCTTATTGTATGCAAGAACTTTCCCAGTAATTGCACAAGCAGAGGTAAAAACAATCTTGAAATCATCAGGAGAGAATTATAAAAAATTAAGAGACGGAAATCATGAGTAACAAAGTTATACACGCATTTTATAATGATGATGAAGTTGTTCTTGACGCTGTTAAGAAAGTGAAAGCAGCACATCATCATATCGAAGAAGTATTTTGTCCTTTTCCGGTTCATGGACTAGACAAAGCAATGGGCTTAGCTCCAACACGTATTGCTATTGCATCTTTTATGTACGGGATTTTAGGATTATGTGTTGCAATTTGGATGACAGATTATATGATGATTCAAGATTGGCCACAAGATATTGGAGGTAAACCAAACTTTTCTTGGTGGTCAAATATGCCAGCTTTTGTGCCAATCTTATTTGAGTTAACTATTTTCTTTGCTGCTCACTTAATGGTAATTACTTTTTATATGAGAAGTAGAATTTGGCCATTTAAAGAAGCAGAGAACCCAGATCCAAGAACTACAGATGATCATTTTTTAATGGAAATTCCTGTTCATGATAATGAAGAAGAATTAACAACTCTATTAAAAGAAACAGGAGCTGTAGAAATAAATATAGTAGAAAAGCACTAATAAAGAGACGATGAAGAATTTTACAAAAATAATTTTCGCTTTAGTTACACTAGTAACAATTGCTTCTTGTGGAGACAAACGTACACCAAGTTTACAATATATGCCAGATATGTATGTTGCTGTTCCTTATGAGCCAAATGGAGCTATTGGATTAAACGACAACATTAATGGTTCTAATTTAAAACCAGTTGAAGGAACAGTAGCTAGAGGACAAGTGCCTTATGATTATCCTAATACAATTGAAGGATATAATGCTGCTTTAAATGAGTTAAAATCTCCATTAGAAGATACTGAAGAAAATATGGAAAATGGAAAAAAGATGTACGATATTTATTGTGCAACTTGCCATGGATCTAACGGAGATGGAAACGGTGTTTTAGTTCAAAGAGATAAGTTTAGTGGAATACCAAATTATAAAGATAGAGCTATTACAGCTGGAAGCACATATCATGTAATAATGTATGGTAGAGGAATTATGGGATCTCACTCATCTCAATTAACAGTAAAAGAACGTTGGCAAGTTGTTCACTATGTAGAAAAACTTAGAAACGATTTATTAAACTAAGTCTTTAAAAGAAAGAATTAAAAGATATGTATCAATTCTCAGGTAAATTAAAAACATTCTCAATTGCTTTAATGATTATTGGAGTATTGGGTGTTGGATATAGCTTTTTAACTGCACCAAAAACAGTTGAAGACGCTAAAGAAATCATAGCAAGTCAACATGATAGTCATGGAACTGTTGCAGCAACTCACGCTCCAGTAGATTCACACGACAACACAAAAACTGCAGAACAAGCAGAAGATGAGCATGCAGAACACGTTTTACACGCATTACAAAACAGACCTTGGGCTGCAAGTTATGTTGCATTGTTTTTCTTTTTAGGAATTTCATTAGTTGTATTGGCATTTTATGCAATACAAAGAGTGGCACAAGCAGGTTGGTCAATTGTTCTTTTTAGAGTGATGGAAGCAATTTCAGTAAACTTAGTTCCTGCAAGTATTTTAATGTTTGTAATAATTATGACTTCTGCAGGTCATTTAAATCATTTATTTGTTTGGATGGCTGATGGAACTGTAGATCCTGCAAGCCCTAACTATGATGCCATTGTAGCAGGTAAAAAATGGTGGTTAAATATTCCAGGTTGGACCATAAGAAGTGTTGTTTATTTATTAGGTTGGAATGTTTATAGGTTCTTATCTAGAAAATGGTCAATAGCAGAAGACACAGCCAATGATGGAAATAAAATTTATAAGAAAAATTATCATGCATCAGTTGTCTTTTTAGTATTCTTTATGATTACTGAATCTATGATGTCTTGGGATTGGATTATGGGATTAGATCCACACTGGTTTTCATCTTTATTTGGATGGTATGTTTTAGCTACTTTTTTAGTAAGTGCTTTAACAGTAATTGCATTTGTAACAATCTATTTACGATCTAAAGGTCATTTACCTTTTGTAAATGATAGTCACTTACACGATTTAGCTAAATACATGTTTGGATTTAGTGTGTTTTGGACATACTTATGGTTCTCACAATTTATGCTAATTTGGTATTCAGATATGTCTGAAGAAACTGTTTATTTTATCGCAAGATTTAATGACTATAAGTTACCGTTCTTATCAATGGTAGTTATGAACTTTGTATTCCCTGTATTGTTATTAATTAATAGTGACTATAAAAGCAAATCTTGGTTTGTTGTTATTGGAGGATTAGTAATATTAATTGGGCATTATTTAGATGTGTTTGTAATGATTATGCCAGCAACAGTTGGTGATCAATGGTTTATTGGAATTCCAGAATTAAGTGCATTAGCATTTTTTATTGGGCTCTTTATATTTGTTACTTTTAGTGCTTTTGCAAATGCGGCACCTTTAGCAAAAGGAAACCCATTTTTACATGAAAGTGAACATTTTCATTATTACAATATTGAACACGAAGGAGAAGAAAATCATCATTAATAATTAAATAATTAAGACAAAATAATATGCTAGCTTTATTTTATATTTTTATAGCTGTTGCAATAGGTGTAAGCTTTTGGCAAATCACTAGAATTCTAAATTTTAGATCGGTAATTGCTACAGACAAAGATAATGATACACAAGGAAAATTATTTCTTTGGTTTACAGCATTCTTATATGCAATGATGATTTACTGTTTAATCTTCATGAATGTATTAATGTTACCAGAATCTGCTTCAATAGAAGGAGAGCATGATGATAATTTATTCAACATTACTTTTATTTTAATTGGAATTGTTCAATTTATTATGCAATTCTTATTATTCTATTTTGCATATAAATACAGAGGAAAAGAAGGAAAGAAAGCATTGTTTTATGCAGATAGTCATAAATTAGAAGCAATTTGGACAATTACACCAGCAGTGGTTTTGGTAGTTTTAATTGGTTACGGATTATGGCAATGGAATAATATAATGGATTTATCAGATGCTGAAGATCCATTAATTATAGAAGTATATGCAAAACAGTTTCAATGGGAAGCACGTTATGCCGGTGAAGATAATGCACTAGGTAGAGGAAACGTAAACTACATTAAAGGTGTTAATACTATGGGTGTTGATATGACTGATTTAAATGCTCATGATGATAAAAAAGTTACAGAGTTACACCTACCTAAAGGACGTAAAGTAATTTTTAAATTCCGTTCTCAAGATGTATTACACTCAGCTTATATGCCACACTTTAGGGCACAAATGAACTGTGTTCCTGGAATGGTAACTGAGTTTGGATTTACACCTAAGTTTACTACAGAAGAAATGAGAGTACAATCTGAAGTTGTAGCTAAAACAGCAGACATTAATAAAATTAGAAAGGCAAAAGGCGAAGATCCTTATGAGTTTGATTTTGTGTTATTATGTAATAAAATTTGTGGAGCTTCACACTTTAATATGCAAATGAAAATTGTTGTAGTCGAAGAAGAAGAGTTCAATAAATGGTATGCAGAGCAACCAACATTAGCTGAAGTTATTAAATAAGATATTTTAAAGTAGATAATAAAAAATAAGATATGTCAGAGCATCATCATAAAGAAACATTTGTAACTAAATATATTTTTAGTCAAGATCACAAAATGATTTCTAAGCAGTTTTTAATAACTGGTATTTTTATGGGAGTTATTGGAGTGTTTATGTCAATGTTATTTCGTTTGCAAATTGCATGGCCAGATAAATCATTTACAATTATTGAAGCTTTCTTAGGAAGTAATCAAACTAATGGAGTAATGGATCCAGATATGTATCTAGCTTTAGTTACAATTCATGGTACAATAATGGTTTTCTTTGTTTTAACTGCTGGTTTAAGTGGTACATTTTCTAACTTATTAATTCCATTACAAATTGGGGCAAGAGATATGGCATCAGGTTTTTTAAACATGATTTCTTATTGGTTATTCTTTATCTCTAGTGTTATAATGGTTGTTTCTTTATTTGTTGAAGCTGGACCAGCTTCTGCAGGTTGGACAATTTATCCACCGTTAAGTGCATTGCCACAAGCAATTCCAGGTTCTGGATTAGGTATGACATTATGGTTAGCATCTATGGCTATATTTATTGCATCTTCTTTAATTGGATCTTTAAATTACATTGTAACCATATTTAACCTAAGAACAAAAGGAATGAAAATGACAAGATTGCCATTAACAATGTGGGCATTCTTTGTAACTGCTATTATTGGAGTAGTTTCTTTCCCAGTATTATTATCTGCTGCACTTTTATTAATTATGGATAGAAGTTTTGGAACCTCATTTTTCCTGTCAGATATTTTTATCAGTGGAGAAGTCTTACATTATCAAGGAGGTTCGCCAGTTTTATTTGAACACTTATTTTGGTTTTTAGGACATCCAGAAGTATATATTGTTATTTTACCAGCAATGGGAATTGTCTCTGAAATTATTGCGATAAATTCACGAAAACCAATATTTGGTTATCGAGCAATGATTGGTTCTATTTTAGCAATTGCATTTTTATCTACAATTGTTTGGGGACACCACATGTTTATTTCAGGAATGAATCCTTTCTTAGGATCTGTATTTACATTTACAACGTTATTAATTGCAATTCCATCTGCAGTAAAAGCCTTTAACTGGGTTACCACATTATGGAAAGGAAATTTACAATTAAATCCCGCCATGTTATTCTCCATCGGATTAGTTTCTACATTCGTTACAGGAGGTTTAACAGGATTGGTTTTAGGAGATTCTGCATTAGATATTAATGTTCATGACACGTATTTTGTTGTTGCTCACTTTCACTTAGTAATGGGTGTGTCTGCAATCTTCGGAATGTTTGCTGGTGTGTATCACTGGTTCCCAAAAATGTATGGTAGAATGATGAATAAAGTATTAGGTTATTGGCATTTTTGGATCACAATTATTGCTGCGTATGGAGTATTTTTCCCAATGCACTTTATTGGTTTAGCGGGTTTACCAAGAAGATATTATACCAATACAAGTTTTCCAATGTTTGATGACCTTGCGGATGTAAATGTTGTAATCACATTATTTGCAATCTTAGGAGGTTTAGCACAATTAATTTTCTTAGCAAATTTCTTTATCTCTATTTATAGAGGTCAAAAAGCTACACAAAACCCATGGAAAGCAAACACATTAGAATGGACTACACCTGTAGAAGCTATTCATGGAAACTGGCCAGGTAAAATTCCAGAAGTACATCGTTGGCCATATGATTATAGTAAGGTTGATGAAGATGGAGAATATACTCATGGAGAAGACTTTGTATTACAAACAGTACCGTTAAAAGACGGAGAAGATCCTTCTTAAGAATTATAAAATTAAAAAAGCCTTTCCAATTTGGAAAGGCTTTTTTGTATATTAGAGTTTTCATAAAAGTTATGCTTTTTAGTGTAACATTTATTGCTTGACGAAAATTTAAATTCAGTTATCTTTGTACGTATGAATGAAAACTTAAATCCTGAAAACACAAATCTTTCAAATGAAGAATTGGATGTAGAAAAAAAATTACGTCCATTATCATTCAACGATTTTACAGGGCAAGATCAAGCAATTGAGAATCTTAAAATATTTGTAGAAGCTGCAAATCAAAGAGATGAAGCATTAGATCATACCTTATTTCACGGACCTCCAGGTTTAGGGAAAACAACCTTAGCGCACATTTTAGCAAATGAATTAAATGTAGGAATTAAAGTTACTTCTGGTCCAGTTTTGGATAAACCAGGAGACTTAGCAGGTTTACTAACCAACCTTGATGAAAGAGATGTGTTATTCATTGATGAAATTCATCGTTTAAGTCCAATTGTAGAAGAATATTTGTATTCTGCAATGGAAGATTATAAAATTGATATTATGATTGAATCTGGCCCAAATGCCAGAACCGTTCAAATCAATTTAGAACCATTTACATTAATTGGAGCAACAACACGTTCTGGTTTGTTAACGTCTCCAATGCGAGCCCGTTTCGGAATTAGTAGTCGTTTAAATTATTATAAAAAAGAATTATTAACAACGATCGTTCAACGAAGTGCAGAAATCTTAAAAGTTCCTATTTCTATGGAAGCTGCAATAGAAATTGCTGGTAGAAGTAGAGGAACACCAAGAATTGCAAATGCGCTGTTAAGAAGAGTAAGAGATTTTGCACAAATCAAAGGAGATGGAAGAATTACTATTGAGATTGCACAATATGCGCTAAAAGCATTGCGTGTAGATGCTTTTGGATTGGATGAAATGGATACAAAAATACTAACAACCTTAATAGATAAATTTAAAGGCGGTCCAGTCGGAATTTCTACGTTGGCAACTGCAGTTGGAGAAAATGCAGAAACAATTGAAGAAGTGTACGAACCGTTTTTAATCCAAGAAGGATTTATCATGAGAACACCAAGAGGAAGGGAAGTTACAGAAGCTGCTTACAATCATCTTGGAAAACAAAAAGGATTGAATCAAGGAGAATTGTTTTAAATGAAAATTAAAAAAATAATACCCATATTAGAATGGTTACCAAACTATACATCTTCTAGGTTTAAAGGAG
This sequence comes from Polaribacter uvawellassae, assembly GCF_039748955.1. Taxonomy (NCBI): domain Bacteria; kingdom Pseudomonadati; phylum Bacteroidota; class Flavobacteriia; order Flavobacteriales; family Flavobacteriaceae; genus Polaribacter; species Polaribacter uvawellassae. The sequence continues at coordinate 700,716 of NZ_JBDIZN010000001.1, forward strand.
ATTTTATAGCTGGAATTACTGTGGGAATTATTTTAATTCCACAAGGAATTGCCTACGCATTAATTGCTGGTTTACCGCCAATTTATGGTTTGTATGCTGCGTTAGTTCCACAAGCAATTTATGCTATTTTTGGTTCTTCTAGACAAGTTGCAATTGGTCCAGTTGCAATGGATTCTTTAATTGTTGCTGCAGGAGTTTCAACATTAGCATTAGTAGGTTCTGATAGTTATATTGCAATTGCAATTTTATTGGCTTTGGTTGTTGGTGCAATTCAGTTTTTGATGGGTGTATTTCGTTTAGGATTTATCGTAAACTTTTTATCGAAACCAGTTATCACAGGATTTACATCTGCAGCTGCATTAATTATCGGATTTAATCAATTTAGAAATTTATTTGGAGTCGATTTTGTTAGAAGCAATCAAATACAACATGTTATAAAAGATGTTTGGAATAATATTTCATCATTTAATATGCATACTACAGTTTTAGGCTTTGTTGCTATTATTATAATTCTATCACTTAGAAAAATAAACAAAAAAATACCAAATGCACTAATTGTTGTCATCTTCGGAATACTTGCAATTAAATACTTTGGAAAGAGTTTGTCTGATGTTGATATCATTAGAGAAGTTCCTTCAGGATTACCATCATTTAGCATTCCAGAAATAGATTTTCAACAAATTAAAGAATTATTACCAATTGCTTTAACCTTGGTTTTAGTTGGTTTTTTAGAAACAATTTCAATCGGAAAATCTTTAGAAGCAAAACAAGACGAATATAGAATACGTCCAAATCAAGAACTAATAGCTTTAGGATTAGGAAACATGGCAGGTTCTTTATTTAAAGCATATCCAACAGCATCAAGTTTTTCACGCTCGGCAATTAATCAAGAATCTGGAGGAACAACAGGAATGTCTGCTTTAGTTTCAGTAGCAATGGTTGTAGTTACATTATTATTTTTAACTCCAATTTTTTATTTTTTACCTAAAACAGTTTTAGCAGCAATTATTATTGTAGCAGTTTTTGGCTTGGTAAAAGTGAAAGATGCAATTTATTTATTGAAAACCAATAAGTTAGATTTTTATTTATTACTAACAACCTTTTTATCAACTCTCTTTTTAGGAATAGAATACGGAATTTTTGTTGGAGTAGGAATGTCAATAATCATCTTAATTTTTAGAACCTCTAAACCTTATATTGCAGTTTTAGGAGCAGTTCCAGATTCAGATTTTTATAAAAATAGCGAACGATTTAAAAATGTAATTATAGAAGAAGATGTTTTAGTAATTCGTTTTGATGCACAATTATTCTTTGCAAATGCAAGTTATTTTAGAGACAACTTAGACGATTTGGCAGAAAAAAAAGGCAAGGCATTAAAATTGATAGTTATCGATTCTGAAAGTATTAATAGAATTGATAGTACTGGAGTAGAAATGCTAATGGAGCGGATTATGTTTTATAAGAAAAAAGGAATTACCTTTTATTTTGCTGGTGTAAAAGGACCAGTTAGAGACACATTATTTAGAGCAGGATTATTAAATATTATAGACATCAATCACTTTTTTATGAACATTTTTACAGCAGTAAAATTTTATAAAACTGGCGATAGAGAACATCAAATAAAGTATGCTGAATATATTCATCAGACATATAAATAAAGAAGAAAGTAAATTATGAGAGTTGAACAAATTTATACAGGTTGTTTAGCGCAAGGTGCGTATTATGTAGAAAGTAACGGAGAAGTTGCAATTATAGATCCCTTAAGAGAAGTATCTCCTTATATGGAGAGAGCAGCAAAAGACAATGCGAAGATTAAATATATTTTCGAAACACATTTTCATGCAGATTTTGTGAGCGGACACGTAACACTTGCAAAAAATACAGGAGCAAAAATTGTATTTGGACCAAATGCAGAAACAAGTTACGAAGCATACATTGCAAAAGATAATGAAGAGTTTAAAGTTGGTGATGTTACCATTATTGCACTTCATACGCCAGGACACACAATGGAAAGCACATCGTATTTGTTAAGAGATAAAAACGGAAAAGATTATGCATTGTTTAGTGGCGATACTTTATTTTTAGGTGACGTAGGTAGACCAGATTTAGCACAAAAAGAAGGCGTTTTAACAGAAGAAGATTTAGCAGGATTTTTGTTTGATAGCTTACGCACTAAAATTATGCCTTTAGCAGATGATGTAATTGTGTATCCAGCGCATGGAGCAGGTTCTGCTTGTGGTAAAAATTTGAGTTCAGAAACTGTTGGTACAATTGGCAATCAAAAAGAAACCAATTATGCATTAAGAGCAGATATGACTAAAGAAGAATTCATTAAAGAAGTTACTGACGGATTATTGCCTCCGCCAGCATATTTTCCTTTAAATGTAAAATTAAATAAAGAAGGATATCAACATATAGATGAAATTATTACAAAAGGAACAGCCGAGCTTTCTGTTAAAGATTTTGAAAGAATAGCCAATGAAACAGATGCATTAATTTTAGATGTTCGTCATCAATCAGAATTTATAAAAGGATTTATTCCGCGTTCAATTTTTATTGGAATTGATGGTGGTTTTGCTCCTTGGGTTGGTGCTTTAATTAAAGATATTAAGCAACCAATTTTAATTGTGGCTCCAGAAGGACGAGAAGAAGAAGTAATCATTCGCCTTTCTCGTGTTGGTTTTGACAATACATTAGGATGTTTAAGAGGAGGTTTTACAGCTTGGAAAAATACCGGAAAAGAAGTTGATACGTTAAAATCTGTTTCTGCCGAAACTTTAGAAAAAGAAATGAATGAAAATAAAGTTCCTGTTTTTGATGTGCGTAAACCTGGAGAATATGAAAGTGAGCATATTATAGACGTGCCAAGTACACCATTAGATTACTTAAATAATCATATTAACGAGTTTCCCACAGATACAGATTTTTATGTGCATTGTGCTGGCGGTTATCGTTCTGTAATTGCTTCATCAATTTTAAAAGCAAGAGGAATTCATAATGTAATTGATGTTGCAGAAGGATATAATGCTATCAAGGAAACAAGTATTTTAAGAACAAAAACAGTTTGTCCATCAACATTAAAATAAAAAAAATGAGAAAAATTATTGTAGTTTGTTTGTTTTTAGGGTTGATTTCTTGCAAAAGTCAAGAAAAAAAAGACACTTCATTTATTGATGTAAGTGTAGAGGATTTTCAGCGACTTATTTCTAAAGAAGGAGTTCAGTTGGTTGATGTTAGGACTCCACAAGAATTTAATGCCGGACATATAAAAAATGCCAAATTAATTGATTTTTATAATTCAAGTTTTGATGAACAATCAGCCAAGATATTAGATAAAAATAAACCCGTGTATTTGTATTGTAGATCTGGAGGAAGAAGTGCAAATGCAGCAAAAAAATACAAAGAAGCAGGATTTACAGAAGTATATAATTTACTTGGCGGAATGAACGCTTGGTCTGCTAAAAATTTAAAAATAGAAAAATAATGGAAACAAAAATTTATATAGAAAATTTAAAATGTGGTGGTTGTGCTGCTACAATTAAAAAAGGAATTTTAACTGTTGATGGCGTTGCAGATGTCAACGTAAATGTAGATGAATCTTTGGTAGAAGTTACCACAAAAAGTGATGCAATTACTGCGGTAAAAGAGAAGTTAGCTAAAATGGGATATCCAGAAGTTGGCGACGTAAATACTTTTTTACACAAAGCAAAATCGTATGTAAGTTGTGCAACAGGAAAAATGAGTTCTGAAACATGAACAAAAATTTAAAAGTTAAAAAACCCGATGTGTTACTGAAATAAATTCAGCATAAATACATCGGGTTTTTTGTTTCTTTTCAATATTAATTCTTCCTAAAACTTTAAAGTAACTCCAACTAAAAAATTACGTGTTGCTTGCGGATAATAGCCAGCGCCATCTAATGTTGTGGTTTGGTTTGGTACAGACCAAGTATCATCATAGGTATAATAATAACCTCTATCTACATATTCTTTATTAAAGATATTGTTTATTAATCCTGAAAAAACAACTTCACTAAAAATACTTTTTGGTTTTAAAACATACGTAAAGTTGATATCTGATGTAAAGTAACTTTCTAACACATCATTATTAGAAACAGCACTGTTTAAATTACTCATATATTGTTTGCCAACATATTTAGATAAGAACGAAAATTGTAAATTTTCTGATGGAGAAAACACCAACGCATTTCCTGCAATAATTGAAGGTGAAAACGAAATATCTGTATTTCCTAAATCTTCTAAATTTCCATGAATTGAAGAAACAAAATCAGTGTTTTTATTATCACTGAAAGCAATATTTGGTCTGATACTAAATTGATTTGAGAATTTAATTGCTGCATCAATTTCCAACCCTAAACGGTAACTTTTTCCGCTTGTTGCTCTAACTGGAGCACCGACGCCATCAATAGCGCCTGTTAATACCAATTGATTTTTATACAACATATAATATACATTGGTATTTAATGTAACTGATTCGTTTTTTAAACGCCAACCCAACTCATAATCGTTTAAATTTTCTGGTGTTTTAATTCCGTTTTCAAAATCGTTTCTATTTGGTTCTTTATTGGCAACAGCAAAAGAAAAATACAAATGCTGATTGTCATTCAATGTATACGTTGCTCCAAATTTTGGATTGAAAAAACTGAAATTTTCATCAACATTAATTGGATCTCTATCCGAAGTTAAACCGTTGGTTTTAAAAGCTACATTTCTGTATTGTAAATCTGCATAAAAACTCATTTTATCACCAACTTTAAATGTAGCTTTAGAGAACATGCTAAAGTCATTTTTTGTAGAATAACTATCGTAATAATGATCTCTAATAGTTGCAGTTGGAGCAAATTCTTTTGCCCAAATTACTTCTCCAAAATGCTTGTTAGAATAGTTACTATAAGAAAATCCTGAGATAATTTCTAAGCTTTCTTCTTTATAAGTAGCGTTAAAATTTGTTACATAAAATTGATTGTCTAACCAACGACGAACAATCACATCTGTTTTTCCGTTGTTTGTTGCAACCACTAAATTTGCATAATCTGCAGGATCTTTATCGGCTTTGTATTGTTCAAAAAAACCTTGTCCTTTTGTGTAGTTCAATCCGATATTTGTTGACCAATTTTTGGTGATTTTTTCATTCCAATGAAATTGATAATGATCTTGTTGAAAATCATCCACTTCGTTTTCGTAGGTGTACGGATTTTGTCTTCTATCAGCAGCTAATTGATTTCCGTCAATTCCTGCCCAAGCTTGATAGGTTCTTTCTTTTCCGCCAAAAGTGATTGCTTTAATCAAGGTATTATCGTCTACATAAGACGCTTGTAAAAAGTAGGATTTTAAATCTGTAAAAGCGCGATCAATATAACCATCAGAATAAATTTTTGACAATCGACCCGCAATTTCTATACTTCGACTACGCTCAGTGTCCATTAAATTTCCGGTGCTAAATTTCACGGTGTGTTTTTTGGTGTTGTAAGAGCCAAAAGAATTCGAAATTTCTCCAAAAGATTTTTCTGAAATCGCATCCGTTAAAATATTTAAACTCGCGCCAAATGCTGCCGTTCCGTTTGTTGATGTTCCAACGCCACGTTGTAGTTGTAAACTTTGTGTAGAAGAAGCAAAATCTCCAAGATTTACCCAAAAAGTTCCTTGACTTTCGGCATCGTTATACGGAATTCCGTTGATGGTTACATTTACACGTTCTGCATTAGAACCACGCACATTAATGTACGTATAACCAACGCCAGCACCAGCATCCGAAGAAGTTACAACAGAAGGTAAATAGTTTAGTAAAATAGGAATGTCTTGACCTAAATTACGTTTTTCGATTTCCTTTTTTGACAAGTTAGAATGTGTTACGGGCGAGTTTGCTTTTACACGAACCGCAGAAACCAACACTTCATCTAACACATTCTCTTTTGGTTGTAAATCAAAATTAATGATGACATTTTGATTGGTAATTGTCACCGTTTTAGAAACGGATTTGTAGCCAATAAATCGAACTTCAACTTCATGTGTTCCAACAGGAACTCTTAGTTGGTACTTTCCATCAAAATCAGAGGAAGTTCCTTTGTTGGCATTTTTGATAAAAACAGAAGCGCCAACTAAAGGATCTTTGTTTTCATCAATAATTTTTCCAAAAATTGTAAAACTCTGGGAGTTTACAAGCGTGCTTGTAAACAAGAACAAAAAAAGGATATTTTTTTTCATTTTAAAAAATTTTAAAACGAATAAAAAGAGGTAATTATTCTTGTGATTAATAGTGAATAATTAATTGTTGAACTTACTAAACTTTTAGTTTGTAATGTCACCTCGAGCGGAGTCGAGAGGTCTTGTAGTTCTCGACTCCGCTCGAACGGACAACTAATCCATTTAGTTTAGTTCGAATTTTCCTAAACAGCATTACCTGTTCTAGGTTCAATGGGTATGATCTCAGCCTTTTTGTAAGTTGAAAGTTAAAAAGTTAAAAGTTTGAAAGTCGAATAAACTACTTACTGATAACTGTTCACTGATAACTGTAAAAGCACCCCTTTATGAGAACGCTGCAAAAGTAGAATAGATTTTTGAATTAGAAAACAACTAAATGATTTTTTTGTAGATTTGATTTTTAACAAAAAAAATTATGAATACTATAAACGGATTAGAAACTTGGCACGAATTTGTAAATAATAAAAATCATGAAAACTTAGGTGATTTTATAGATGATGATGCTGTTTTGTATTCTCCAATTGTTTTTAAACCCATTGAAGGAAGTTTTATGGTAACTATGTATTTGATGGCAGCGGCAGAAATTATTGCAAATAACAATTTTAAATATGTTAGAGAAGTTTGTGATAATGAAAATGCGATGTTAGAATTTATTACTGAAATTGATGGAATTTCTGTAGAAGGAGTTGACATGATTAAATTTACCAAAGAAGGAAAATTAAAAGAAATTAAGGTAATGATTCGCCCATTAAAAGCGGTGAATATTGTACACCAAAAAATGGGAGAATATTTGCAAAAAATGAATTCTTAATTGAGTTTAGGTTTCTTACGCAATGCTTTTTTTACAGAAGGCGTTATTTTATTTTCTCTAGCTCTTTGATAAAATAAGAAGGCTTAATTCCTGTTTTTGAATAAAAAGCTTTTGAGAAAGATTCTGAATTGTTAAAACCAACTTCTTTAGCAATAGCATTAATTGTATATTTTCTAAATGTATTGCTTGTGTTTAATGTATCAATTGCAAACTGCACTCTTAAACTTGTAATATATTTAGAAAACGACATTTTTTTAAAATGATTAATCACTTTAGATAAGTAATTTGTATTGGTGTCAAACTCGATTGCTAAATTCTGCAATGTTATTTCTGAGTTGATGTATTTTTTTTCATTTTCAAATTTTTCTAGTGAAATTAAAATGTTAGAAATAATTTCTTTTGAAATGGTTAGTTTCTCTAAATTTTTATCTAGTTCAACTTTAACTTGCTTTTTTAATGTGCTATTATTTACAATTTCATTGAAACGCTTTTTATACAATTTCCGTCTTCTATATTGAAATACAAACAAGAAGATAACACTAATTAAAACGAATGTAATGGCTCTGATAATAATAGTTAGATTTTGTTTCTTTTTTTCTAATAATGAATTAATTCGATTTGTTTCACCAACTATTAACGGTAAGTCATACTCTTTAAGCAGTTTTGTGTTAGCATAATTGCCATGAGAAACTAAAATACTATCCATTTTTTTTAGTTGGAGTAAGTATTTAAGTTGACTTTTTAAATCATTCTTATTTTTATAATGATTTATTAAATGCTCAAAGCTATTTCTTGTTATTGGGAGTAGTACAGGATTTATATTAAAAGCTGAATCTACTTTTTTAAAATACAACATTGCTTTTTCTGTATTACTAGTTTTTAAATAGGATTCTCCTAAATAATAACTAGTTTCTGCATAATTATAGACATCCTTTTTTATTCTAAAATATTTTTCAGCAATTTTTAAACTATCAATAGCTACTTTATACGATTTATTTAGATAATCTACAGTTCCTTGGTTTAGCAAAAAATAATAGTAAATGCTTAATGTTTTTGGTTCTTTAGATTCTCTTAATCCTATTTTATTATAATATCTAGCTGAATCTAATAAACCTAAATCCTTATAAGAATTCGCTATAGCATATTTGATACTTAAAATAGAGCTTTTTGGAAATCTGGAGCGTTTATCTTTGTAGTACTTCCTTTCTTCATTAATTTTCTCTCTAAAAGAAAGAATTTCTTTGAAAATATTTAGTGCATCACGATATTTCTCTATTCTGGTTTTAATTAATCCTAGATTATAATGAATTTCATAATATAAATGTTCATTTTGTGCATATTCTCTTGCTTGTAAATAATAGTCAAGTGCTTTTTTTATATTCCTTTTTTTATAATAATAACTTCCTTTGCGTTCAATAGCTCTTGTTGCATTAAAATAATCATTGTCTTTTAAGCTAAAGTGAAGCATACTATCTGCATATATTAATACTTTTTTATTATCAAAGTTTAGCCACATTAACATTTGATACCCATTTTTACTCTCTTTAATATTATTCTCTTTTTTAGCTTTTTTGGTATAGTATTTTGAAATTAATTTTCTTTCATCATCGTCTTTAGCTTTTAGATATATATCAATTAATTCCTTATAAGATTTAGTCTTTAAAGAATCTATTTTAGACTGTGCAAAAAGAGTAGTACTTAAAATAAGAAATGCAATTAAAAAGAAAGATTTTTGAGGTTTCATGTTTCAATACAATTTGTAATTTACAAACCATGTGCAATTTGACTAAATCTTATATATAATTCAAGTTTTAATGGGTGAAATCTCTCCAAATTCATGAATCTGGACTTTAATAGTTTGTGTTTTTACCTTTTTTGCCCCTATATTTGGATAAACATTTTAAAAAATTTGTTATGAAAAAGATGTACTTACTATTATTTATTTGTTCAGTTTTAATGTATAGTTGTAACACAGAGAATAAAACTACAACCAAAACAACAGTATTAAAAGGAAAGGTTATTGATAGAGAATACAGTAAATCTTTACACCTTATTAAAAAAAATGGTGATTATAGAATTGATTATATAAATGTCCCAATTATAAACGGAGAGTTTAATTACACAATAAAATCAGATGTTACAGAACAGTATCAAATGGCCTTTGAAGATGAATTAGCCAAAGGTGCTTGGATGAAAGTTAGTTTTTTTAATGATGCAGACACAATAAAGTTCGCATTACATCCAAGAGATAATTATAAAAGTAATGTTGTTAAAGGTGGGGATTTGAATGAAAAAGTTATTAGTTTTAGAGATAAAACAAGTTTTTTGTTTTTTGATGAAGCAGAATTATTATATCCAAAAATAGATTCTTTAGATAAAATAAAACAATGGAATAGTAAAGAGGCTACAGAAATTTACACACGTTTATCAAAAGAAAAAGATAGGGTAAAGCAAAAGATAATATACGCAAATCTAGAAAAGTTAATAAAAGCTAAAAAAGATTTAACTCCACAAGGAAGAAAGATTAAAAATCAAATTGATAGAATAATAAAGAATTATGAAGATTGGAAGATAGATTTAATAAAAACTGATAAAACGTTGTTTGGTTATTCTATGTTAATGGATGAACTATATTCAAATACCTATGAACCTAATTTTGATGTTACAGTTATAGAAAAACAATTGAAAGCATATCAATTTAAATTTAAAAATCATCCTTATACTGCAACATCTACTAATATGATTAATGGAATAAAAAACGCTAAGGTTGGTGGTTTTTATAAAGACATTTCTGCTTATACAGAAGAAGGAAAATTAATATCACTTTCTGAAACTATTTCTAAAAACAAATTAACGTTGATAGATTTATGGGCGCCTTGGTGCGGACCATGTATTGCAAAAGACAAATTATTAAAACCAGAATATAGTAAATTAAAAGAAAAAGGTTTTGGAGTTTTTGCTGTTTTGGGAGCAATTAAAGAGAGAAAACAATATATAGAAACTAAAGAAAAGTACAATTACCCGTGGAAACTGAATTATGAATTGAACCAAGAATTTAAAATTTGGGAAAAGTATAATATTAGTCGTTCTGGTGGAGGTCAGTTTTTAGTTAATTCTAAAGGGAAAATTTTAGCGGTTGATCCGTATCCAAAAGTGATTGATTCTTTGTTGAATATAATACCATAATAGATTCATTCCAAACCAGGTTTCTTACGCAATGCTTTTTTTACAGAAATTTTCTTTTTGTTTTCTGCTTTTCTTCTAACAGAAGCTTTACTTGGTTTTGTAGGTTTTCGTTTTTTAGGAATGATTAATCCTTGTGTAATAATGGCTAAAAAACGTTGAATTGCTATCTCTTTATTTTTATGTTGACTTCTACTTTCATCACAAGTTAGGATTAGGATGTTTTCTTTTGTAAGTCGAGTTGCTAAGTTTTTAAAAAGTAAATTTTTTTCTTCCTCAGAAAATTGGGCTGAGTTTTCTAGGTCAAAAAACAATTCAATTTTAGACGACACTTTATTTACATGTTGCCCGCCAGCACCGCTACTTCTAGTTGCTTTAAAATTGAGTTCATTTATGAGTTTTTCTGCGTCCAAAATAAGTTTTTTAGTTTTCTAAACTTTTAGAAAAAGAACTTAGATTTTTTCTGTTTGCTATTAACTGGTCTATAGCTTTAACAGCAGTTTGTAGACGAACTTCTTTATTGCCCTCCAACAAAATATATGGTCGATTGTGTTTTTTTAATGCGTTTTCAAAAGCATCAAACATTTCTCTTCGCAAACCTGGTCTGTCTCGTAAATCGTCTTCTTCCCAAGGCGTATCTATAAAGGTTAATAGATACAAATCGTAGGTATTATTTTTTGCTGCTTTATCTAAAATTGGATCAACAAATCCGCCATAATATTCTTCAGAATACACTTTGGTTTCTAATAAATCGGTGTCGCAAATTAAAACTCTGTCGGCTTTTTTAACCAATTTATTTTCTAATTTCATTTGCCCAATTGCAATCGGAACCAAATCATCAGCTTCACAAGTTTTACGTTCGTTATTCCACTTTTTTTGTAAATATTCTCGCGCATATTCTGGCGCCCAAACCGTGTGATAATAACGTGCTAATTGTTTAGAAAGTGTTGTTTTTCCTGTAGATTCTGGTCCAAATAAAACAACTTTTATAATGTTTGCTGGTTGCTGTTTAAGCTTTTCTTCCATGCTGTATATCCTTGTATTGCTAAGATTAAAAATATAGTATATTGAATTCCTGTAAAACCGTATCCTTTAGCAAAATATAAAGGAATTGAAACGATGTTACCTGCAATCCAAAAAATCCAATGTTCAATTTTTTTATTTGCCATTAACCACATTGCGGCAAAAAATATTCCTGTTGTAAATGTGTCTAAATAGGGTGTTCCTTCTCTAAAATTAGTCAAATTTCCTGACATAAGTTTTTCAGAAGCATACTTTATACTTTCTGTAAAACCAAGATTATTTGGCATTACATTATAATATCGATATACAATAATTACAAATATTGATGTGAATGCAAAAATACCAAAAGCTTTTAGTTTGTCGGATGTGTTGGTTCTAGAAATTGGAATATGATTTTTTTTGTCATCTGTAAACTGTCTCCACATATACCAACCATACACACTCATAATTGTATAATAGATATTGATAATAAGATCGCCATATAAGTTCCATTGAGATAAAAGAAATACATAGATTGCTGTGCTAATTATTCCTGTAGGAAACACTAAAATGTTTTCTTTTTTAGCATAAAAAACACTGAATACACCAAATAAAGCTGCAATAAATTCTAATAGAATGTTAAGTGTAGTTGCAGTTTTGTAGGGTTCTAAGAAAAAGTCAATAATTTGATCCATAGTGAAGTTGTAAAAATACTTATTGTTTTTTCAAATCATTAAAAAAAGAAACATCATTTTCAAAAGCTGTTCCGATGACAACCAAATCTGCACCAGAGGAAAAAGCATTTTCTAATTGTTCTTTAGAACGAATTCCGCCTCCAACAATTAATGGAATTGATAAATTTTCTGAAACTTTTTTAATATTTTTTTGGCTGACTGCCTCAGTCGCTCCACTTCCAGCTTCTAAATAAATGATTTTTTTTCCAGAAAATTCTCCAGCTAATGTAGTGTTTAGAATTAAATCAGTGTTATTTTGAGAAATCGGTGTTGTATTGCTTACTTTTTGAACAGCAGTTTCTTTTCCGCCATCAATTAAAATGTAGCCAGTCGGAATAATCTCTAATTTGGTTTGTTGTAAAACTGGCGCAGCTTTAATCTGTTGTTCAATTAAATATTCAGGATTTCTTCCAGAAAGTAAACTTAAAAAGAGGATTCCGTCTGCTTTATTTGTAATCTGATTTACATCACCAGGAAATAAAATAACAGGAAGTTTGGTTGCTTTTTTTATTTCTGAAACAAGATTTTCTGTTTGATTCTTCTCATCTGTACTTCCGCCAACAAAAATATGAGTTGTAATTGATTGATGTACTTTTTCGAAAAAGGAAGATACATTTTCAAGTTCCATTTTTTCAGGATCAATTAAAACCGCGAGTAGTTTTTTGCCTTCTTTTTTTGCTGATATAATATTTTGGTAAATGTTCATATTAGATTTCAAAAATACGTCTTTACGAGGAAGAATGACAAAGTTATCTGTTTTTAAAATAAGAGATTGTTTCGTAAACTCGCAATGACTGAGTACTGACACGTTGAGCTTTTGTCTCTTTGTAGCTTCTAGAAAGCAAACACACAGGTAAAGTTTTCAAACTCTAGAAAGTAAACTTGATAGGTATTTGTTTCTCCGTTATAATCAATTCTACCAGATGTTTCTTCATCTTCAAACTTAAAGTCATCGATGTAAATATTTTCTAAAAAGCGCAATTTTTTCTTTCCGTAAATTTTATATAACGATTCTTTTGCGCCCCAAACAATTGTTAATTTACTAATCAACGCTGTATGATTTGCAATGGTTTTGTATTCTTGAAAAGGTGTGAATTTATGTGCGATTTTTAAAATTTTATCGCGTTGCATTTCAATATCTATTCCAACAGGAACATCATCCGAAATTATAATTCCGGTAAAAGTAAATGAATGTGTTATTGAAATGAATTTTCCGTTTTTTAAATGTGGTTTTCCAAATTCATCGTAAGATAAATCGGCGTCAACCAAACCAACTTCTTTTAGTAAATGGCGAATACTTAAAAAACCTCGTTGGTGTAATTCAGATTTCATAGAATCTAAACGTTCTTGGCTTTTGTCTGTTAAATGAATGCCAAAGGATAATTCTTCGAAAGATTCTTTAATCTTCCAAATCAATACTTTAGTAGCATTATTAACAATTATCGTTTTGTAAAGAGGCATAAATTTTAAAAGTTATTACGTAACTTTGCAGTTCTAAATTTTTGAAATAAAACAAATATACTAATATGAGCACAAAAACAGCTTACGTACCAAACAAAGTTAAGGATATTTCTTTAGCAGCTTGGGGAAGAAAAGAAATGGACTTGGCAGAAGCAGAAATGCCAGGATTAATGTCGTTAAGAGAAGAATATAAAAATTCTCAACCATTAAAAGGAGCAAGAATTGCAGGATGTTTACACATGACAATTCAGACTGCAGTTTTAATTGAAACTTTACAAGCTTTAGGTGCAGAAGTAACTTGGAGTTCTTGTAATATTTTTTCTACTCAAGATCAGGCTGCTGCTGCTGTTGCTGCTGCAGGAACTGCTGTGTACGCTTGGAAAGATATGACAGAAGAAGAATTTGACTGGTGTATAGAACAAACGTTATTTTTTGGTGAAGACAGAAAACCATTAAATATGATTTTAGATGATGGTGGAGATTTAACAAACATGGTTTTGGATAAATATCCAGAATTAGCTGCAGGGATCAACGGTTTATCGGAAGAAACTACAACAGGTGTTCACAGATTGTACGAAAGAGTAAAAAACGGAACATTACCAATGCCAGCAATTAATGTAAATGATTCTGTAACAAAATCTAAGTTCGATAATAAATATGGGTGTAAAGAATCTGCAGTTGATGCAATCAGAAGAGCAACCGATATTATGTTAGCAGGAAAACGTGTAACTGTTTGTGGTTATGGCGATGTTGGGAAAGGAACAGCTGCATCTTTTAAAGGAGCTGGTTCTATTGTAACGGTTACAGAAATTGATCCTATTTGTGCGTTACAAGCTGCAATGGACGGATTTGAAGTAAAGAAATTAGAAACTGTTGTTGCAAATTCTGATATTATTATTACAACAACAGGAAACAAAGATATTATTCAAGGTCGTCATTTCGAAGCAATGAAAGACAAAGTAATTGTTTGTAACATTGGTCATTTTGATAATGAAATTGACATGGCTTGGTTAAATGGAAATCACGGAGTTACTAAAGATACTATCAAACCACAAGTTGATAAATACAATATCAACGGAAAAGATATTATCATTTTAGCAGAAGGACGTTTGGTAAACTTAGGTTGTGCAACCGGTCATCCAAGTTTTGTAATGTCAAATTCATTTACAAACCAAACTTTGGCGCAAATTGAATTGTGGACAAACAAAGATGCTTACGAAAACGAAGTGTATATGTTACCAAAACATTTAGATGAAAAAGTAGCAAAATTACACTTAGCAAAAATTGGTGTTGAGTTAACTGAGTTAAGAGAAGAGCAAGCTACTTATATTGGTGTAACAGTAGATGGTCCTTATAAGCCAGAACACTATAGATACTAATTTGCAAATAAATTTTGGTTTTTAAAATCTAAAAATAAACCAAATATTACTTTTTTAAGTAATAAAGAGTTACCCAAAAAGGTTAAAGGAAACAGCTGTTTCCTTTAACCTTTTTTTATTGCTTTAAATGTTAAAATTATGATAAAAGTCATAATTTATATTCTTGTTTGATTGTAGCTTTACACCGTAAACGTATTAAACTAAATATACATGAAAACATCACTAAAATTAGTAGCTATTTTATTTGTAACATTATTAATTAGCTGTGGAAGCAATGAAGAAAAAAAGGTAAAAACCCAAACAAATAAAAAGAAAAATGTAACTGAAAAAGTTAACAAAGTACCGGCTTCAAAAAGAGTAGACTTAACATCAAAAGGTGTTGGGCCGATTACATCTATAACATTAGAGACAGATATTAATCAAAAAATGGCTGATAAAGGAAAAGATATTTATAGTAAAATGTGTTTAGCCTGTCATAAACTAGATAAAAAGTTTATTGGACCAGCACCAATTGGAATCATGGAAAGAAGAACTCCAGAATGGATTATGAATATGATTTTAGTTCCTGAGAAAATGGTAAAAGAAGATGCTTTGGCTAAAGATTTATTAATGGAATTCAACGGAGCGCCAATGGCTAACCAAAACTTAACAGAAGAAGACGCTAGAGCAGTGTTGGAATATTTTAGAACCTTAAAATAATAAATTATGAAATCAATTAAACACTTGTTTTTTATTTTTACAGTTGCAGTACTTTTCTGCTCATGTAAAGATGCATCAACAACCAATACGGAAACAACCGGAGTGGAAACAACAGAAAAAACTGGACAAGCATTTATTAAGGATGATGGATCAACACCTAACGTATTGCAAATAGCAATTGGTTCAAAAGATCATTCTACTTTAGTTGCTGCTGTACAAGCTGCACAATTAGAAAATGCACTAGTAAACGCAGGTCCTTTAATGGTTTTTGCACCAACTAACGAGGCATTTGCAGCTTTACCAGAAGGTACAGTTGAAAATTTATTAAAACCAGAAAACAAAGATGCTTTAGCAAACATTTTAAAGTATCATGTAACTCCAGGTAACTATTCAAAAGAATTTTTAAAGAAATTTAAAAAACTAGGACAAGCAAACAATGCTTATGTAAAAGTAGAAGTTGTAAATGGTGAGCCAATGATTGGAGGAGCAAAAATCTTAGCGAGTATTAAAGCTGGTAACGGCATAATTCACGTTATAGACAAAGTTTTATTACCACCAACAGAATAATTTAAAAACTAATTAAATCTATATAAAATGAAACATATATTAAAATCAACAATTGCACTTTTAGCAGTTCTTACGGCGTTTACAAGCTGTAATAACTCAGGTAACTCTAAAGGTGGAGCTTTGTCTGGTAACAACGCAGAAAAAGTTTACATAGCACCAGGAGAACATGATTCTCATTACGCTTTTATCTCTGGAGGTTATAGTGGTAACTTAACAGTTTACGGCTTGCCTTCTGGAAGAATGTTTAAAGAGATTCCAGTTTTCTCTCAATTTCCAACGAATGGTTATGGATATTCTGAAGAAACTAAACCAATGTTAGAAACGTCTTTTGGATTTATCCCTTGGGATGATTCACATCATCCAGATATTTCTCAAACTAATGGGGAATTAGATGGACGTTGGATTTTTATCAACGGTAACAACACACCTCGTATTGCAAGAGTTGGTCTAAGATCTTTTGAGACAGAAGAAATTATTGAGATTCCAAATAGTGCAGGAAATCACAGTTCTTCTTTTATCACAGAAAACACAGAGTATGTAGTAGCAGGAACACGTTTTTCTGTACCTGTACCACAAAGAGATATGCCAATTAAAGAGTATAAAGGAAACTTTAAAGGCGCTTTGACTTTTATTTCTGTTGATCCAGAACACGGACACATGGATATTAAATTTCAAATCCTAATGCCAGGTTTTAACTACGATTTATCGCACCCTGGACGTGGAAAATCTCACGGTTGGTTCTTCTTTACAACATATAATACAGAAGAAGCAAGTACTTTATTAGAAGTTAATGCGTCTCAAAATGATAAAGATTTTATTGCAGCAATTAACTGGAAAAAAATTGAAGAATATGTAAATAAAGGTGGCGGAACAATGATGCCAGCTAATTATGCACATAACTTATTAGATGAAGATACGCACACAACAACTTCTACAATGAAAAAAGAAGTACGTGTAGTAAATCCTGCTGATGTACCTGGAGCTATTTATTTATTACCAACACCAAAATCACCTCATGGTTGTGATGTTGATCCTTCTGGAGAGTATATTGTAGGTAATGGTAAATTATCAGCAAACTTAACAGTACACTCATTTACAAAAATGTTAGATGCAATTGATAAAGAAAAATTTGCGGGTGATGCTTATGGTATTCCAATTTTAAACTTCGAAGATGTTTTAGCAGGTTCTGTAGAACAACCAGGATTAGGTCCTTTACATACTGAGTTTGACGGAAAAGGAAATGCATATACTACATTCTTTATTTCTTCTGAGGTTGTAAAATGGAAATTAGGAACTTGGGAGGTTATCGATAGAAAACCTACATATTACTCTGTTGGTCACTTAACAATTCCTGGAGGAAACTCTAGGAAACCTTTTGGTAAATACATGTTTGCAATGAACAAAATTACTAAAGATCGTTATTTGCCAGTTGGTCCAGAAATGGAGCACTCAGCGCAATTGTATGATATTTCTGGAGATAAAATGGAACTACTATTAGATTTTCCAACACATGGTGAACCACATTATGCAGCAGCTATTCCTGCTGATATAATTAAAGCAAACTCACTAAAGTTTTATAAGTTAGCTGATAACAAGCATCCGCGTAAAGCGCTAAATAGTTCAGAAACTAAAATAGTTAGAGATGGTAAAAACGTTCATGTTTATATGACAATGATTCGTAGTCATTTTACACCAGATAATATTGAAGGTGTTAAAGTAGGAGACAAAGTTTTCTTCCATATTACTAACTTAGAGCAAGATTTTGATGTACCTCACGGTTTCGCAATGATTGGTGCTAATAACGCCGAGCTGTTAATTGCTCCTGGACAAACCAGAACGTTAACATGGGAACCTAAAAGAGTAGGTGTATGGCCATTCTATTGTACAGATTTCTGTTCTGCACTTCACCAGGAAATGCAAGGTTACGTTCGTGTATCTCCATCTAACTCAGATATAAAATTATCTTGGTCTTTGGGTGAAGATTAGTGCGAAGTTCATTAATATAATAAATTTGGGAAATATTTATTTATAGTGTTTGTTTTCCCAATATCATAAAGGCGAGAGTTGATTTATCTCTCTCGCCTTTTTTTTAAACTACTATTAACTAAATGGTTAATTAAATAATAAGTATTATGAAAAAAGCTGGTATTATAATGATGATAGGTTCTCTTTTATTATTAGGGCTTTTTAAATTCCCTTTATGGAACATCATGCTTGGTGCTCCGCAATATCCAGAACCATTAGGAATGAATATTTATATTCTAGGTATTCAAGGCGTAGAAGAGTTTGATTTGCAAAACATAGACGGTTTAAATCACTATATTGGTATGAAAACAATCCCGAAAGCAGAAGATATGTGGGAGTTTTCGGTTTTTCCAAAAGTTATTATTGGTATGGTAGTTTTAGGAGTTGTTATTGGCTTGTTGGGTTATTTTGAAAAAGTAAGTTATAAGTTTTTTTTAGGATGGTTTATTCTAATGTCAATTTTAGGAATTTTAGGAATGTACGATTTTAACAATTGGCTAACTGATTATGGTAGCGATTTAGATCCAAATGCAATTTTAAAATTAAACAACCCAGATGGAACGCCTATGTCTTATAAACCACCGTTATTTGGGCATCAGAAATTATTGAATTTTGATGTAACTTCCTTGCCACATATTGGAGGATATCTTATGTTTGTTGGTATGACATTGACTATTGTTGCATTTTGGCTTGGAAAAAAAGCTGGCATAAAGAAAACAGCATAGCAATACAGCACTTTAAAAATTCTAAAAAATGCAAAAACTAAAACACTATTCAATTGTTGCATTACTACTCATATTTTTTAGTTGTAATGTTGGTCCAGAACCTATAAATTATGGAAGTGATGGTTGTTATTTTTGTCAAATGACTATTGTAGATAAAGTTCATGCGGCAGAGGTTGTCACTAAAAAAGGGAAAGTTTATAAATTTGACGCTACAGAATGTATGGTTAATTTTATGGACGACTTTGATACTTCTGAAATTAAACTTTATTTATCAAATAACTACACAGAGCCAGAAGTTTTAATTGATGCAACACAAGCAACGTTTTTAATAAGCGAGAATATTCCTAGTCCAATGGGAGCATTTCTTTCAGCTTTTAAAAACAAAGTAGATGCTGAAAAAATTCAATCAGAAAAAGGAGGAGAATTATACACCTGGGAAACCTTACTAGTTAAACTTAAAGACTAGTCTAATAACATGAAACATATTTTAGTTTTATTAATAGTCATTTTTATGGCTAACCCAATTAATGCCCAAAAAAGTATTGAGGTTTGTAAAACTTGCCCAATTTCAACATTAAAAGCTGGGATTGCACAGGCAAAAGATTTTGATACAATTGTGGTAAAAAAAGGGACTTATAAAGAGTATAATATTATTGTAGATAAACCGCTAACTATTATTGGGGAAAATTATCCAAAAATTGATGGCGAATTAAAAGGTGAAATTATTACAGTTATTTCAGATAATGTTACTGTAGATGGCTTATTTATTATAAATGTTGGCAATAGTTATCTTGAAGATTATGCAGCAATTCGAGTTAAAAACAGTAAAAATTTTTTGATTCAGAATTTAGTTTTAGAAAAATTGTTTTTCGGTATTTATATCGAAAAATCAAGAGACGGAAAAGTGTTTCATAATAAAATTATTGGCGATGCAGTAGAAGAATATAATTCAGGAAACGGTATTCAGCTTTGGTATAGTAAAAATGTACAAATTGAACACAATTTTGTTCAACATGTAAGAGACGGAATTTATTTAGAGTTTTCAAATTTTTGTACGATTAAAAACAACGTAAGTTCTTTAAATGTACGTTATGGATTACACTTTATGTTTTCTAACGACGACACTTATGAAGACAATGTTTTTGAAAATAATGGAGCTGGTGTTGCAGTAATGTTTTCTAGACGAATAAAAATGTACAACAATATTTTTAAAGAAAATTGGGGAACAGCATCTTATGGTTTGCTGCTTAAAGAAATTAATGATGCCGAAATTGAAGGCAATACTTTTGCTGATAATACAATTGGTATTAATGTAGAAGGTTCTAATCGAATTAATTATAAACACAACAATTTTCAAAATAACGGTTGGGCAATAAAAGTAAAAGGAGCATGCTACACTAATAAGTTTACAGAAAATAACTTTTTATACAATTCCTTTGATATTGCTTATAATAGCAAGGTGAACGACAATGAATTTGATAGAAATTATTGGAGTAATTATACAGGTTACGATTTAGATAAAAACGGAATTGGAGATATACCTTACAGACCTGTAAAACTATTTTCTTACATTGTAAATAGAACTCCAGAAACCATCATTTTATTACGAAGTATGTTTATAGATATTATAGATTTTTCTGAAAAAGTATCACCTGTTTTTACACCAGATGATTTATTGGATAACAACCCACAAATGAAAAGAATAACATGGTAATTATTGAAAATTTACATAAAAAATTCGGAAAGAATCAAGTGTTAAGTGGTGTTGATTTAGCCATTAGCGAAGGCGGAATTTTTGCAGTACTTGGTCCAAATGGATCTGGTAAAACCACTTTAATTAAAGCAGTTTTAGGAATGGTAATTCCTAATAAAGGAAATATTACTGTGTTAGGAGAAAACATTAAAAAAAATTCAGAATACAGACATAAAATTGATTACTTACCGCAAATTGCTAACTTTCCAAGTAATCTTCGCGTAAAGGAATTAATTAAAATGATTAAAGATTTACGCAAGCCTACAAATGAGGATCAACGCTTAATAGAACTCTTTAGATTAGAATCTTTTTTAGATAAAAAATTAGGACAACTTTCTGGAGGAACAAAACAAAAAGTAAACCTTGTGTTAACTTTTATGTTTGATAGTCCGTTAATTATTTTAGACGAACCAACAACAGGTTTAGATCCAATTTCGCTTATTAGATTAAAAGATTTAATTAAAGCCGAAAAAGCCAAAGGAAAAACAATTTTAATTACATCTCATATTATGAGTTTTGTAGAAGAAATTTCTGATGAAATTGTATTTATCCTCGAAGGAAAAATATACTTTAAAGGCAGTATTCAAAAATTAAAAACCAAGACCAATCAGCCTGATTTTGAACATGCAATTGCGTCTATATTATCCGATAATCATGCTTAAAATATTAAAATATAGTTTTTACGATTTAATGCGTAGCCGTTGGAGTTACGTCTATTTTGCTTTCTATTTATTGTTAGGCATTGTGTTGTTATTTTTAAATAACGATTTATCTAAAGCCGTTATTACTTTAATGAATGTTATCATTGTTTTAGTACCTTTAATCGGTACTGTTTTTGGAGTCATGTATTATTATAATTCCAAAGAATTTACAGAACTCTTATTAGCGCAACCTTTAAAACGTTCGTCTATCTTTTTGGGGCAATATTTGGGTGTAGCTTTATCGCTTTCTATGAGTTTAATTTTAGGTTTAGGACTTCCGTTTGTATTTTATGGTTTGTTTGAAAGTAGTGCAATTTGGGATTTCTCATTGTTGCTAATTACAGGAACATTTTTAACCTTAATATTTACAGCTTTAGCGTTTAATATTGCTTTATCTAACGAAAATAAAATTAAAGGATTTGGTTATGCTATTTTGTTATGGCTTTTCTTAGCGGTAATTTATGATGGCTTATTTTTAATGACCTTAATATTGTTTGAAGATTATCCGTTAGACAAAGTATCGTTAATTGGTACAATGTTAAATCCTATAGATTTATCGAGAACTTTAATTCTTTTAAAGTTAGATATTTCTGCACTTTTAGGTTATACCGGAGCAGTTTTTAAGCAATTTTTTGGAACTAGTTTTGGGCTAATTGTATCTTTTGTAATGCTAACTCTTTGGGTTGTAATGCCAGTATTAAGAATTGTTTTTAAATCAAAAAAGAAAGATTTTTAATTTTTTTTGTTCTTGATACAAATTTGTTCATTCTTTACAAATTCACTCGAACTGACAATAAAAGAAGGTTAAATTTTTAAAAGGATTATCACATCGTGTGAATTTGATTTTTCATCAAATTTGTATCGTTATGTTTTTCAACGATTACTTTTCAGTACCTTTCAAAAAAATATACTCTGAATGAAAACAATAAACACTTCAGCATTAGAAAACAGATTGCAACTTTTAGAAAGTTATATTCCAAATTACAAAGACATAAATACGAATGTTTCTAAAGCAGGTGTTGCTTGGCATTTAGATCATAGTTTAAAAGTGATAAATGCTGTTGTAAAAAATATGGAAAATTCAGATCCAAATTTGTATGAAGACAATTTTAAGTTTGTAGGAAAAGTACTTTTAAAGCTTGGCTTTTTTCCAAGAGGAAAAGCCAAAGCGCCAAAATATGTAAAACCACCAGAAGTTATTTTAAAATCAGCAATTATTACACAGTTAGCTGAAGCTAAACAAAACATAAAAGAAATCCAAAATCTAAATGAAAACGCTTATTTTAAACATCCATTATTTGGCAATACAAATAAGTTTAGAGTAGTCCGTTTTTTAGACACACACACAAATCATCATTTAAAAATTGTAAAGAAAATTCTAAAATAATTTTCTTAATCTGCTAATTCTGAATTAGTATTTTTAAAAATTTAAATTTCATTTTACGTATCTTTATATCGATAATAAATCATCGAATTATGAAACGTATCTTTCTTCTGTTATTTCTAATTACATTTTCAATTTCGCAAGCACAAACCAATTCGGTAGTTTTTGAACTTACAGATAATTTAAAAACCTACAATTCACAGAACTGTTTAACCAACAAAACAGATTATAGCAAAGTCTTTTTAGGTTTTGTTAAGGGTGATGAATCTGACATTAAAACGTTTAAACTAACCATCTCTTTAAATAACGAAATTAAATACACTTTTAATAGTTATAGCGAATTAAGAAATACAGATCCGTTAAGTTGGTTAGAAGGTAATAAAGCATTTCAACAATTTAAAAACATCTATTTTTCGATACAAGTTGAATTGCAAAACAACAAAAAAGAAGTTCAAAATTTTAGTGTTTGTTTAAGAGAAATTTCTACAACTACTATCGTTACAAGATCAATAACAAAAACTACAGAGAAAAAAGATTATATAGAAATTCCTGTTTCGTTTGCAACCGATAGAAATGATACAAAAGACAGTGATTTAAACGAAAGATTTGGAGGCAAAAGAGCAGAGCTTCAATACGGAAGAACTGTTGTTAGTATTCCGTACACACATAAATTAGGCGAAATAGAAAGACCATCTTATTGGAGATTAGAGTTTTCTGAAGATCCAAAAAAGCACATCATGATCCAGTCTTTACAAAAGCAACATAAAGACGATTTTTTCAATCAAATGAAAACAAGAATTGCTAAAAACGGAAAGAGCACTTTTTTGTTTGTGCACGGTTATAATGTTTCGTTTGCTGATGCAGCAATGAGAACTGCACAAATTACGTTTGATTTACGTTTTAGCGGAGAACCTGTTTTTTACAGTTGGCCATCACAAGGCTCAACAACTGGTTATACAGTTGATGAAGCAAATATTGAGTGGGCAAGATTAAATATGAAAAACTTCTTAAAAGATTATTTAACCAAAACAGAAGCCGATGATATTTATTTGGTTGCGCACAGTATGGGAAATCGTGGATTAACAAAAGCATTGATTGAATTGATGAATGAAAATCCGGAGTTAAAAGATAAAATTACAGAAGTTATTTTAGCGGCACCAGATATTGATGCAGATGTTTTTAGAAGAGATATTGCGCCTCAAATGGTTAAAAAAATAGCAAAACCAATTACATTATATGTTTCTTCTGATGATTTAGCATTAATTGCTTCAAGAAAAGTACATGGAAATAAACGTGCTGGTGATGCTGGCAAAGGAGTTGTAATTGTAGAAGGTGTAGAAACTATTGATGCTTCTGGAGTTGATACCAGTTTTTTAAGTCATTCTTATTTTGCAACTACAAAATCAATAATTGCAGATATTTTAGATTTAATGAAATCTGGAAAACGTGCGCCAGACAGAGAAACTTTAGAAAGAGTAAGTAGAGAAAATGTTATTTACTGGAAAGTAAAACAAGGGAAAAATTAACTCTACTAAATCCTCTTTTTAAACTTTTATGTTATTATTATAAAATTCTGTGTTTAAATAATCTATAATTTTTTGAGTACCATTTTTAAGTGGATCAACACAAGGTAGCCCAATTTCTTTAGAAAGATTATTTAAATATTTTTCACGTTCTTTTGAATTAAGACTAGATGTATTTACACTAACTCCAACACATTTTATTACTTTATTTGTTAGACTTCCAATCTGTGTTGTTCTTTCTATAACTTCATTAATTGTTGGTGCTTTAAAATTAGGCCATCCCATAATTTGATCTCTACCAACTTCATGACAAACAACAAAAGCATCTGGCTGAGAACCAACAAGAAGTCCCATACTAACTGCTCCGTAACCTGGATGGAAAATTCCACCTTGACCTTCAATAATATCCCAATGATTTGGTTCATTATCTGGAGATAGTAGTTCTGCTGCTCCAGAAATAAAATCAGCAACTACTGCATCAATAGGAATCCCTGTTCCTGCAATCATGATTCCTGTTTGTCCGCTAGCTCTAAAATCTACATTCATTCCAACAGATTTCATGTCTCTTTCTAATGCTAAAGCTGTATATTTTTTTCCAAGTCCACAATCTGTTCCTACTGTAAGAAGCCTAAGTCCAGTACGTTTTTTGCCACTTGCTATTGGTAAATTTTCTGGCGGAATACGAATATCGACCAAACGTGCTCCAGATTTTTTGGATGCTTCTCTAAAACGAGGAATATTATTTAATCGGGTGTGTACGCCTCCAACAATATCAATACCTGCTAATAAAGCTTCCTCAAAAGTATCTATCCATGAGTCAGGAATATCACCGCCAACTGCAGCAGTACCAATAATTAACGAACCAACTTTTGCCTCAACAGCTTCTTTTATTGTCATTGATGGTAAACCTAAGTCTACTGTACCTTCTTTAAGACTTATTTGACCTTTACAAAGTGAACGTCGCCACTCTACAATACCAAAACCAGTTTTTGCATAACCATCTTTAGTTTCATTTCCTAAAAAAATTAAATAAGGAGTTTTAAGTTCAATTGATTTCATTTAATAATTAAATCTTAATTGTTGATTTAACCTCTAATTCACTTTCTTTAAGTTTTGTTCCAAAACCAATATCATCTGATATATTAAGGAGTTCACTTAAATTACGTATAAAATTAAGAATATATAATTTCTTAAAACAGATATTTTCTTGAATAATAGTGAAATCTATTTTATGTTTTTTTGTGAAAAGTGATATTTAATTTATCCCAACCAACCATCTCTATCTAAACTTCTATATTGTATTGCTTCTGCAATATGTGTAGGAGAAATATTTTTTGCAGCATCTAAATCTGCAATAGTTCTCGCAACTTTTAAAATTCTGTCGTATGCTCTGGCTGATAAATTTAATTTTTCCATCGCTGTTTTTAATAAAGACATACTTTCATCAGACAATTTACAGAATTTTCGGATTTGTTTCACATTCATTTGCGCATTGTAATGTAGGTTTTCAAAATCAGAAAAACGTTTAGATTGAATTTCTCGAGAAGCGGTAACACGTTTTCTAATGTCAACACTACTTTCTCCTTTTCGTTCTTCTGTTAATTTTTCAAACGGAACGGGAGTTACTTCTATATGAATATCAATTCGATCTAATAAAGGACCAGAAATTTTACTTAAATATCGCTGCATTTCTTGCGGAGAAGAAGTCATTGGTGAATTTGGATCGTTAAAATATCCAGACGGACTCGGATTCATACTGGCAACCAACATAAAGCTACTCGGATACGTAACTGTAAATTTTGCTCTAGAAATAGTAACTTCTCTGTCTTCTAACGGTTGACGCATTACTTCTAAAACAGTTCTTTTAAATTCTGGTAATTCATCTAAAAATAAAACACCATTATGCGATAAAGAAATTTCTCCAGGCTGCGGATATTGTCCGCCGCCAACTAAAGCAACATCAGATATTGTGTGATGCGGACTTCTAAACGGACGTTGATATAACAATCCGTTGTTTTTAGTTTTACCAACTACAGAATGAATTTTTGTAGTTTCTAACGCTTCGTGCAACGTCATTGGCGGTAAAATAGAAGGCAATCGTTTTGCCAACATTGTTTTTCCTGATCCGGGCGGACCAATGAGAATAATATTATGTCCGCCAGCAGCGGCAATTTCCATACAACGTTTAATAGATTCTTGCCCTTTTACATCAGAAAAATCAAACTCAGGAAAATCAATATTTTTATAAAACTCTGCACGAGTATCTACAATTGTGGGTGCTATTTTTTCATCACCATTAAAATGATTTATAACTTCCATGATAGTCGAAACTCCTAAAACTTCTACATTATCTACAATTGCAGCTTCTTTGGCGTTTGCATTCGGTAAAATAAAATATTTAAAACCTTCTTCTCTGGCTTTTATGGCAATTGGCAAAGCACCTTTTATGGGTTGTAAACTTCCGTCTAAAGACAATTCGCCCATAATAATGTACTCGTCAATCTTTGGTGATTTTATTTGATTGGACGCAGCCAAAATTCCGACTGCTAAGGTTAAATCATACGCAGCGCCTTCTTTTCTAATATCGGCAGGCGCCATATTAATAATAATTTTCTTTCCAGGAAGTTTGTAATTATTGTTTTTTAGTGCAGCAGAAATTCTAAAAGAACTTTCTCTAACAGCGTTATCTGGCAATCCAACCAAGTGATAACCTATTCCTTTATCAATATTTACTTCTACGGTAATGGTGGTAGCTTCAATGCCAAAGACGGCACTACCATAAACTTTAACTAGCATTTTTTCTTTTTTTTAAAAATACGAAAAATTTTAAACTTTTAGATTCTGCTAAATTCTTGTTAAATAATGTTAAAAAGAAGTTGATATATATTTAAGCTCCATACATTTACGCGTTGAAAATTTGAAAGTAATTACATTAGGTAAATGTTAAAGAAATATTAAAATAAAAAATTGCAATTAAACCTTTACAAAAATTCAAGGTCTTAGCAGAAGCTATTCAATATAGCTTTATATAAAAACCAAACAAATCAATAAAAAAATAATGATTAAATCAATTACAACAAAACTAGTAGTATTCGCTTTATTATTAGTTTCATCAAATACAATTGCGCAGAGTATTTCTGGTAAAATTATAGATGAAGAAAAAAATCCTTTGGAATTTGCTTCTGTAGCAGTTCTTAACGCAGCAGATTCTACTTTGATTAGTTATGCAAGTACAGACATTAAAGGAAACTTTAAAGTTGTAGAAATATCTAACGGAAAAAGAATTTTTCAAATTAATTTATTAGGATATCAAGTTTATCAAAAGAAAATTGACTTTACAGGTAAATCTTTAGATTTTGGTACTATTACATTAAAAGAATTAGACAATACTTTAGATGAAGTAGTTGTAACAGCTGTAATTCCAATTACAATTAAAAAAGACACAATGGCGTTTAATGCAAAAGCATTTAAAGTTAGAGTTGATGACACTGTTGAAGATTTACTAAAAAAATTACCAGGCGTAGAAGTTGATGCAGACGGAAAAGTAAAAGCACAAGGAGAAGATGTTTCTAAGGTTTATGTAGATGGAAAAGAGTTTTTTAGTGGAGATCCTTCGGTAGCATTAAAGAATTTATCTGCAGACGCAATTAAAAAAATTCAATTAATTGATGAGAAAAGTGATAAAGCAAGAGTTACAGGTGTTAATGATTCTAACAGAACTAAAGTAATTAACTTAACTTTAAAAGACGATAGAAAAGTAAGCGCCTTTGGTAAGTTTCAAGGAGGTTATGGTTCAGATGAGCGTTATTTAACAAGTGCTAATTACAATCGTTTTTCACCAAAAATGCAAATCTCTCTTATTGGTAGAGCTAATAATGTAAATAGTTCTGGTTCTGATATTTCTGAAATTATGTCTTTTGGTGGCGGAAGCGGCGGTTTTAGAGTTTCTAGAGGTGGAAGCGGTGGAAGTTCTTCAGGGTTTATAACTACCGGAATTGCTGGTTTTAACTTAGGATATGAATTCAAGAAAAAACAAAATTTAAACGCAGATTATTTTTACAACTTTACAGGTTCTGAATCTGGTGATGTATTTTCTAAAAGAACAGAATTTGTTGGTAATCAACAATTATATTCTGAAAGATATTCTACAAGTGATAGTGAAACAAAATCCAACAGAGCTAACTTTAGCTATATAGATAGATCTAACGACTTAAGAACAATTACCTTAAGAGGTAGATTAAATGCTAGTACTACAAGTGGAAGTAGTATTAGTAACTTAGATGCCTATGTACCAGACAGTAAAACATTAAAAGATGTTGAAAACGAGAGCGTTTCTAATAGTGATAATAAAAGTAGTAGTGCAAGTGTTAACTTAGATTATATCAAAAGGCTTAATAAAACAAGTAAGCGTAGTTTTGAAATAGAATTTGATTTTTCTGCAAACAAAAGTGATAATACAAGCGGAAATACAAACACAAAAGATTATGTAGATGCTTTAAAGACTGATGAAACTACAGTAAATACGCAAACAAATAATAGTAAAGGAAGCAATATTAATTTTGAATTACAATACACAGAACCTTTAAATGATAAACATTTTATTGAAGTTGGTGGTGGAATGAGATTGCAAGAAGAAGATGAATACACAAATCAATCTTCACTTTTAAATGGAGCAACAAATGCAGGTTCTACTTTTACAGCAGATTTATTTGAAGAAAAAACAACTACTTATGGTTCTGTAGATTATAGATATAACAACGAGAAAACATCTTTAACTATTGGTACAGAGTTTCAAGAACAAAAACAAGATTTTGGATTAAGAAATGGTATTGAATTTAATAAAAGTTATTCTGCCGTAAACCCATCATTTAGATTTAGATATCGTCCAAAAAGAGGAAGTTGGGTGTTTTTTAGATATAGAAAATCTTTAAATTTACCTAGTTTAAGTAGATTATCGCCAGTGGTAAATAACTTTAATCCTTTATTTATTAGAACAGGAAATCAAAACTTAACTCCAGAAACAAACCATTCTTTATTTGGTATGTATGGTAATTATAACTTTGTAACTGGATTTAGTTTCTTTGCGCATTTAAGCTATAACAGAACTAGCGATGCTATTGTAAATACAGAGAGCACAGATATTGCAACAAGAGTTAGAACAAGTAGTTTTATAAACTTAGGAGAAAGAGATAATTTTAGTGCTGATGTTAACTTTGGTAATCGATTAAAGAAATTAGGAATTCGTTATAACTTAGGCGTAAATTACTCTACAAACAATTATCAATCTGTTATTAATACAGTAAATAATCAAACAGATTCAAAGAATACAAGTTTTAGAGCAACTATAGAAAACAACAAAAAAGATAAATTAGATTTAGCAGTTGGAGGTACAATTACTAAAAATAATACTACGTTTTCTATCGCATCAGACAGAGAGTTTGTGCAGCAATCTTATTTTATAAAATCTGATTGGAACATTACTAAATCTTTCAACTTTAATACACAATTTAAATACGATATTTACACAGATAGCAATTTTGGAACAGATCAAACTGTGCCAATTTGGAATGCTTCAATTTCTTACAATTTCTTAAAATCTAAAGCAATGAATCTTAAATTAACAGCATTAGATATTTTAAATAAAAATATTGGCTTCTCTAGAAGTAGTACAGACAATTATTTTGAAGAAGTAACTAGAGATGTGTTAGGGACTTATTATATGGTTAGTTTAACGTATACATTAGGAACTCAACAAAGCACCTCAAGAGGAAGAGGAAGAAGAATGATGAGACATTAAGCTATAAAATTTCACACAAAAAGCAGCTACTTTTGTAGCTGCTTTTTTATGATTTAAAGGCAATTAATATTTTGCAGGTTTTCCGTTAGAAGCACTTGCTTTTATTAAGTTTCTAATATCGTCATTAGCAGCTTTTAAATCTGGTTTGCGTAAGTACATCATATGTCCACTTCTATAGCCTTTAAAACTCATTCTGTCTTTTAATTTTCCGCTTGGGTCAAGTTGCCACATCGTGTATTTTGTGTTAAAATAAGTGGTTGCGCCATCGTAATATCCTGCTTGAAATAACACATTTAAATATGGATTTGTAGCCATTGCTTTACGTAGTTCTTCCCGAGTATTATTGTTTCTCCAATCCCAAGGATGGACAGGACCAAACATATTGTATTTTACATCTGTATTAAAATTTAAATGTTCTTTAATGTACAAATTGATTGCTGGAGTAAAAGAATGCAACCAAGAAGTTAATTCTGAGTTGTAATCAGGAGAATCTCCTGCTTCTTTTTTGTCGATTCCCATATATCTAGAATCTAATCTTCCGATGGTTTTACCATTTTTGTTTCTTAATAATTCTTTCCAAAAGAAACTATTCGGAATTTCTAAATTATGCTGTAAAATTACTTTTTTAGAAAGTCCGGTGAAATAAGCCATTTTTTCTGCAACCTGATTTTTTTCAGCAGCACTTATAAATCCACCTTTGGCAATTGCAGGCATTAAAGTGTTGATTGCAAAGTTTTCAGATTCTGGTAAAATGGCTAATAAATCTTTGTTTTGTAATGCTGGCGATAACATTTTATGATACCAGGCTGCAGCAGTAAAATATGGAAAATCTATTGAAGAAGCAACAGCGTTATCAGAATTTTTTGCTCCATAATCTGCAGGAGAAACTAAAATAACTCCATTTAAATACATCCACTCGTTACTTTGTAAAGCATTTGCTAAACCAGAAACTCTAGTGCCTCCGTAACTTTCTCCAATAATATACTTTGGTGATGACCAACGATTATTTCTAGAAACAAAGGTGGTAATCCATTCTGCTAAGTATTTTACATCTGCATTTACACCAAAAAAATCTGCTCTATTTACTTTTTTTCCTTCGCGTTCTACAATTCTAGAATAACCAGTATTTACAGGATTTACAAAAACAATATCTGCAACGTCTAAAACAGAATGCGGATTGCTTTTGTATCCGTATGGTTGAACAGGATAACCTTCGTCGTCAATCTTTAAAACATTTGGTCCCGTATATGCTAAATGCATCCAAACGGATGCAGAACCTGGACCGCCATTAAACGAAATTAGCAAAGGTCTATTTGCTGTATTTACATTGTTGGTTCGTTTATAATACGTGTAAAATAAAGTTGCTTTTGGTTGCCCTTCTTTGTCCCAAACAGGCTGAGTTCCCGTATAAGCAGTGTAATTAATCTTTTGCCCTTTAATTGTTGTTGTATGATTTGTTACAACGGTTGTGTCTGTAGGAATTGTTCTTTTTTGTGCGTAAGAAGTTATTGTTAAACACAAAAAAAATAAAATAGATGTGAGTTTTGTTTTCATTATTTGGTTACTTTTTTATAAAAGTAACCAAATATTCTGAATTCAATTTTTATCTAAATTATTTTTTAGAAGATTTCTTAAATTTTTCTAAGCCTTCTTTTAACCAATTATAATACGTATCTCTATCTGTATATTGTTGTGCAGCATGTAAAATTTCTAAATCTGGACTCATTAAAACATAATAAGGTTGCGAAGCAGATTTAAAATTAATGGCTTGAAAAGTTGCCCATTTATCACCAATAGTTTTTATTTTTTTGAGGTTTCCGTTTTTCTTTATAAAATTAAATTGTGCATCATCTGGTAACTCTTTCCTGTCGTCAACATATAAAGAAATAAGTACATAATCTTCATTTATAATGGTAAAAATGTCGTTTTCTACCCAAACATTTTCTTCCATTTTTCTACAGTTTACACAAGCCCAACCTGTAAAATCTAATAAGATAGGTTTGTTGTTCTCTTTTGCGTATTGTAAACCTTCGTCAAAATCTTTAAAGCAATTTAATCCAAGTGGGCAATCAGTATCTGTTTCATAAATGCTGTAAAATTGTGGAGGTGGAAAACCACTTAATAAACGTAAATCCCAAGTAGGACTTTTCATTGTTCCCGGAATTAAATATACCACAAATGCAATAACTAAAACTCCAAATGAAATTCTAGAAAAGCTTAATTTTTTGATTTTGGAATCGTGTGGAAATTTAATTTTAGCGAAAATATATAAGGCTAATCCAACAAAAATTACAATCCAAATTCCAATAAATATTTCACGTTTTAAAAGTCCCCAATGTTCTACCAAATCAGCATTTGATAAGAATTTAAAAGCAAAAGCCAATTCTAAAAATCCTAAAACAACTTTTGTGGTATTTAGCCATCCGCCAGATTTTGGTAATGAATTTAACCAGCCAGGGAATAATGCAAACAAAGCAAAAGGCAAAGCCAACGCTAACCCAAAACCACTCATTCCGGCAGTTAATTGCATGGCGCCACCATCTGAAGTTAATGAGCCTGCTAATAATGAACCTAAAATGGGTCCGGTACAAGAGAAGGAAACAATTGCCAATGTTAATGCCATAAAGAATATTCCGATAAGTCCTCCAATTCCAGAAGCAGAATCTAATTTATCTCCCCAAGAAGCAGGTAAAGTTATTTCGTAATACCCAAAAAATGAAAATGCAAAAAACACTAAAATGGCAAAAAAGAAAATATTTAACCAAACATTTGTTGAGATATTATTTAAGATTTCTGGATCTAAACTGTCTAGAAAATGAAACGGAATACTTAATAAAATGTATATGATTACAATGAATAATCCGTATAAAATGGCATTACTAATTCCTTTCTTTTTGTTTTGTGATTGCTTTGTAAAAAACGAAACTGTTAATGGTATCATCGGAAACACACACGGTGTTAAAAGCGCTAATAATCCGCCTGCAAAACCTAACAAAAAGATATTTAATAAGCTTGAGTTCCCGTCAGAACTTGATTCGTTTTCATTTTTTAAAATCTCTGTATTTTTTAAATTTAATCGTAATTTATTGCTTAATAACTTACTTTTTTCATCTAAAACTACTTTCTCTTTTACAGATGCTTTTCCTTTAAAAGTAAACGTAAAATCTTCATCTATTTGAATACAAACACCATTAATTTCTTTACAAACTTGTCCAGTTAAATTTAAGTTTACTTCATTAATAGTTGTGTCGTTTAAAAGAATGCGCTGTTTTAAAACAGCAGAATTATCAAAGTAAGATTCGTAGACTTCAAAAACATCGCTAAACTTTTTTATCGTGTCGCTTTCTACAGCTTTACCAACCAATTTAAAATTAGCAGTTTCATCGCCTTTTTTAATAATTATGGGTAAAGATCCGCCTTCTTCTGTAAACTGAGAATACAAATGCCAACCAGGAATAATGTTAGCGGTCATAATTAAATCATACTCGGTTTCACTAATTTTTTCAAACGAAGAAGACCAAGTAACTGGAGTTTCTGTTTGTGCATTTACAACGCTAGAGAAACTAAAAAGTAGGGCGAATAATAGAAGTAATTTTTTCATAAATAATCCTCTGTTCAAATAAGAGGATAAAAGTACGAAATCAATTTTGAATAACTAAAGTCTAGAAATTTATTAATAGGATATTCGTTAAAATTAACAAAGTTTTATACGTTTATCGAAGCGCTATTTTTAAAACAGTTACCGTGTTTTTATCAACTAAAAAACGATTGTCTTGTCGGTAGCCAACAATCCAAAGTACAGTATCATTAGAACACAACAACCACGTATTTTCTTTTTCTAGAAGAGAAAATTTTTCATCTTTAAAGTATTTAGAAACTTTCTTTTTTCCTTGCATTCCTTTCGGATAAAAATAGTCGCCATGTTGCCATTTTCTAAGTATTAACGGATAGGTTACTTTTTCTAAATCTATAAAAATAACATTCTTGTTTTCTGAGGAAATCTCTGTCGTTTTTTTAAATGTTAAGTGTAACGGAATTGTAATTTCTAAAGTGTTTTCTGTAATTTTATATTCTAAATTTTTATTGTTTTCTTTCATTTCTGATAACAATAAGAAACCTCTATCTTTTAATAAACGATGTGTTTTAGAAAGCACTTCTTTTCCGGATTGCGCGCTTAATAAATGCGTAACATCATTCCATTCTGTAAAACCAAATTCCTTTAACAATTGATATACATATGCTTTGGGATTTGTAGTTTCTTGAATTTGTGAAATATCAATTTTTTGCGTTCCGTTTTCTGAAATTGTTACTACTTTATTTTTAAAATCAAAAATAGATTCATCAATTAAATATTGACTTTCTTGTAAATGCTCAGTTGTTTTTTGAAAACTATTTAAAAGTGTTGGATTGATTTCTTTTAAAATAGGAACAATTTGATGACGAATTTTATTGCGAAGGTATTTTGTTGATGCATTGCTTTTATCTTTTCTCCACTTGATGTTATTTTCTGCTGCGTAGATTTCAATTTCATCACGAGAAAAAATTAAAAACGGACGCACAATATGATTGTTCACTTCTGGAATTCCGGTCAAACCTTCCAAACCTGAACCGCGCGTTAAATTGATAAGAAAAGTTTCTAAATTATCATCTGCATGATGCGCTGTAAGCACATAATCAAAATGATGTTTATTGATTAGCTTTTGAAACCAATTATAGCGTAAGTTTCTAGCAGCAACTTGGGTTGAAAGCTGATTTTCTTTCGCATATGTTTCCGTTTCAAAACGGATAGAAAAAGTTTTTACATTTAATTGTTTTCCAAGTTTCTTTACAAATTCTTCATCTTTATCACTTTCTTTTCCGCGTAAATTAAAATTGCAATGCGCTAAAGAAATGTCAAAATTTAATTGATGAAAAAGGTGTGTTAGCACAACACTATCAACACCGCCAGAAATAGCAATTAATAGTTTTTTCTCTTTTAAAAAAGAAAATTTATGGTTGATGTGTTGATCTAGTTTTTCTAACATTTAGGGTGTAAATTATTTTACTCTTTCACTTTATTAATAGCTTGATAAAAAACTTGTTGCACTTTTGGCCTCACATTTAAATTGTAAATATTTCTGTGTGTTCTGCTAGGATACACTCGGTTTGATAAAAAGATAAAAATTAAATCGTGCTTTGGATCTGCCCAAACAAAAGTTCCTGTAAATCCAGAATGACCAAAACTTTCTGCGCTTACTTCTGGTGCTGGATATGCTTCACTTATCGATAACGTATCATTGCCAATTAAAGGTTTATCAAAACCCAAACCACGACGATTTTCATTTTCTGGAAACTGAATTTTTGTAAACTCTCTTAAAGTGCTTTTAGAAATATATTGTTTGTAATCGTAATATCCGTAATTTGAAAACATTTGCATCATTTTTGCCAAATCTAGTGCACTTCCAAACAAACCAGCGTTACCAGAAACTCCGCCCATTAAAGCTGCATTTTCATCATGAACCCAGCCATTCGTTAATTCGTGTCTAAACAAAGAATCTACTTCTGTTGGAATAATTTTATTAGTAAGATTCTTCGTTTTTGGTGTAAATCCTAAAGTAGCTGCTCCAAGTGGTTTGTAAAAATTTTCTTGCAGATAATCTTTATAATTTTCATTGGTAATATCAGAAATTATTTTAGGATACAGTAAAAATGTTAGCCCAGAATATCTGTATTTTTTAACGTCAGAAACTTTAGATCTGTTGATTTGTCGATACATTTTATTTTTAAAACGATCTTTAACAAAAATGTTATCATAAGCCTGACGTGTAAATTTTTTTTTAGGATTTGTCTTCACAAAACGAGGTTTTAAAGACTTATCTTTCTTTAGTATTTCACTTAAAAAAACGATGTACGGATTTAATCCAGCTTGATGTGCTAATATTTCTCTAACAGTTAAATTCTCTTTGTCGCTTCTTCCTTGCCAAGGTTTCCAATACTTGCTAAAAGGAGCGTCTAATTCTATTTTTCCTTCGTCATATAATTTCATAATTGCTGGCAGCGGACCTAAAATTTTTGTTACAGAAGCAATATCATATAAATCATCTAAATGCACCTTTTGAATGCTGTCGTACGTTTGAAATCCGTAAGCTTTATGAAAAATAATTTTATGGTTTTTAGCAACTAAAATTTGCGCCCCAGGAAACGCTTGTTGTTGAATTGCATCTGTAATAATTGAATCTACTTTTTGATGCATAAAGAGAGAATCCATGTGTGCTTCAGACGGATTTCCATAAGTTAGTTTTTGAGCATTGATTGAAAAACTCAATACAGATAAACTCAAAAAAATAATTTTTCTTGTCAACATTATTGTTGTGCTTTTTTGTTTTTTGACATCCAAACTTGAATCATTTTTTTTAAAGAAACCTCTGGTTTTGGTAACGGAATGGTTTTTCCGAACTGTTTACTTCGGTTAAATTTAGAATAATTTATTTTTAATTGTTTCCAATCTTCTGGATACAACGCAATAAATGTATTAAAAACATCCTGAACTTGATAAGTTCCTTCAAAAGTTGCAATTGTTTTTTTAAATTTTTCGTCTTGGTCAATAATCATTTTAGTCTGATTTTGTTAGCGCATATTTCATGGCTTTGGCTTTTAATAAACACTCTTCGTATTCTTTTTCTGGAGTAGATTTTGCTGTAATTGCGCCGCCAACAGAAAAGGAAATATACTTATTTTCTTCGTTGTATAAAATGCTTCTAATGACAACGTTAAAATCGAAATCGCCATTTGGAGTAAAATACCCAACAGCGCCAGAATACAAGCCGCGTTTGGTTTCTTCTTGTTCCTCAATAATTTTCATGGCTGATACTTTTGGCGCGCCAGTCATGCTACCCATCGGAAAAGTTTCTCTAATAATATCTACAGGATGCGTGGTGTTTTCTACTTCAGAAACTACGGTAGAAATTAACTGATGCACTTGTTTAAAAGAATATACTTTACACAACTCTTCTACTTTTACAGAACCTTTGATGGCGGTTTTAGATAAGTCGTTTCGCACCAAATCTACAATCATTATATTTTCTGATCGTTCTTTTTCATCTCTAGACAACTCAACCGCAATTTGGGCATCATCAATTTTACTAATCAATCTTTTAGCAGTGCCTTTTATGGGTTGAGAAATTACTTTGTTTCCTGTTTTTTTGATATATCTTTCTGGTGATGCCGATAATAAATATTGATATTCACATTTTAAAAAAGTAGCAAAAGGCGGTTCAGAAATTTCATTTAATTGATGATATACTTCCAGCGGATTAATCGTTGCATTCTCTGCATAAAACTCTTGACAAAAATTGGCTTCGTAAATATCGCCTCTATTGATGTGATTTAAAATAGCAGTAACTTTTTGATGATATTCATCTTTCTGAATTCTTAGTTTTACTTTTATTTCTTTAGATGGTTTGTCAGGTTGATCGGAGCCGAAACCTAAAGAAATTTTGTTTATTTCTTCAAAATCAGCATCAATTTCATCATCAATCATTTTTAAATAAGAAAACTCAACTGTGTTTCCTTTGATAAAAAGAATGCGTTGCGGTTGAAAGAAATACAAATCAGAAAAATGCAATCCGTCGAAATTTTTAGAAGATAAATTTTCAACATCATTTTTTAAATCATAACTCAAATAGCCAAACAAATAATCGTTTGTAATCGATTGATATTCTTTTAAGGTATCAAAAGCATTGGTGTAATCTGTTTTGATGGAAGTAAACTCATCAACCGCTAAAACAGCGTCAAAGGAAGAATATTTTTGGTTGTATTGATTAGAATCTAACCAAGAAATTGCCTCATACTGTTGCGCCCAAATCAAAATTTTTGATTTAAATTCATCAATAGATTCAACCGAAAAACTTTTTTGTACTCTTTGCATGCAATTACAAAAATACAAATCTTAATGGTGTAGCTTCATTTTTATCTTGCAATTATTTTCTAAAATTGTAGTACTTTACAGCCTCCAAAAATTATATAATGGTTTCACTAAGTACATTTGATTACGTTTTAATTATTTCCTTTTTTGCAATTACACTTTTTATTGGGATTTATGTTTCAAAAAAATCAGGTAAAAATTCTTCTGAATATTTTTTATCTGGTAGGAATATGCCGTGGTGGTTATTGGGTTTGTCAATGGTTGCAACAACGTTTTCAACAGATACACCAAATTTAGTAACAGATATTGTTCGTAATAATGGAGTTTCAGGAAACTGGGTTTGGTGGGCGTTTTTAATTACAGGATTATTAACTGTTTTTGTCTACGCAAAGTTATGGAGAAAATCTGCAGTAAATACAGATATTGAATATTACGAATTGCGTTACGGAGGAAAACCAGCAAAGTTTTTAAGAAAATTTAGAGCAGTCTATTTAGGAGTTGTTTTTAATATTTTGGCAATGTCTGCTGTTACTTTAGCGGCGATAAAAATCGGACAAATTATGTTGGGTTTAGAGCCTTGGGAAACCGTAATTTATGCCGGAGTTATTACAGTTGTTTTTAGTGCGGTTGGCGGATTTAAAGGTGTAGTTTATACAGACTTTTTATTGTTTTTTGTTGCCATGGCAGGAGCCATCGGTGCAGCATATTATTTGGTGAATATTCCAGAAGTTGGTGGTTTAGAAGCTCTGTTGACAAATGAAAATGTTGCTGATAAATTATCACTTTTACCAGACTTTAATGATAAATCGGCTTTAATTACGTTATTAATTATTCCCTTAGCTGTACAATGGTGGAGCGCTTGGTATCCAGGAGCAGAACCTGGTGGTGGTGGTTATATTGCACAAAGAATGTTAGCAGCAAAAGATGAAAATCATGCAATTGGTGCAACCTTCTTTTTTAATATTATGCATTACGCTTTACGTCCTTGGCCATGGATTATTGTAGCGTTGGCTTCTTTGGTTTTATATCCAGATTTGGCAAGTATTCAAGAAGCTTTTCCGAATGTAACTCCAGATAAGTTAGGACACGATTTAGCCTATTCTGCAATGTTAACAAAGTTACCAAGTGGTTTATTAGGATTGGTGTTGGCTTCTTTAGTTGCTGCATATATGAGTACTATTTCTACACATTTAAATTGGGGCTCATCTTATATTGTAAATGATTTTTACAAACAGCAAATAAACCCTGATGCTTCAGAAAAAAAATTAGTTGCTGTTGGAAGATTATCAACAGTTGTATTAATGATTTGTAGCGCTTTGTTAGCGTTGGTATTACAAAATGCATTGCAATTGTTTGATGTAATTTTAATGTTTGGTGCAGGAACTGGATTGATATTTATTTTACGTTGGTTTTGGTGGAGAATCAATGCTTGGAGTGAAATTGCTGCCATGTTTTCATCAGGAATTATTTCAATCATTATCAATTTTACTTCTGTAGGAATATTTTTATTTGGAACGAAAGAATCCGCAGGTGTTTTACCAGATTGGTCAAGATTTCCAATGGTTGTTTTAATAACAACGTTTATTTGGTTGCTTGTCACATTCTTAACTCAGCCAGAAAGTAAAGATGTATTGCGTAATTTTTATCAAAAAATACAACCTGGCGGACCAGGATGGTCAAAAGTAATTGATGAGGCAAAATTAGAGAATATTGATATTGTAAATGAT
This sequence comes from Polaribacter uvawellassae, assembly GCF_039748955.1. Taxonomy (NCBI): domain Bacteria; kingdom Pseudomonadati; phylum Bacteroidota; class Flavobacteriia; order Flavobacteriales; family Flavobacteriaceae; genus Polaribacter; species Polaribacter uvawellassae. The sequence continues at coordinate 740,311 of NZ_JBDIZN010000001.1, forward strand.
AAAGAAGGTTGGAGTGTACCGTCTGGAATCTTAGCTATGTTACTAGGTTGTGTGTTTATTTACAGCTGTTTGTTTGCAACAGGATATTGGATTTACGGACAAACTACATTAGCAATTAGTATCACAATAACAGCAATTTTAAGTGGATATTTATTAAAAAGAGTTTGGGTGAAAATTAGAGCAAAAATTCTTTAAAAATGAATGCAAGAATTGAATCTGTAGATATATTAAGAGGTTTAACAATTGTTGCCATGATTTTGGTAAATACTCCAGGAACTTGGGCGCATATTTATCCACCATTATTACATGCAGAATGGCATGGGTATACACCAACAGATTTAATTTTTCCTTTTTTCTTATTTATTGTCGGAGTTTCTATCGCTTTTGCATATCAGAACAAATCACCAAATGTTAAAACCTACCAGAAAATTGGAGTCAGAAGTCTAAAATTGATTGGATTAGGATTATTTCTTTCCGCATTTTTACCTTATTTTCCATTTATAAAAGATCTTTCAAGATTGCGATTTCCAGGAGTATTACAACGAATTGGAGTAGTTTTCTTTTTTGCTGCAATATTAAGTTTGCATTTTAATTGGAAAATACTTTTAGGAACAGTATTCATTTTACTCTTTGGTTATTGGATTTGGTTAGGTTTTATTCCGTTGCCAGACGGAACACTTCCAACTTTTGATAGAGCTACAAATAATTGGGCTAATTATGTTGATGTTACATTTATGAAAGGTCATATTTGGAAAAAAGATTATGATCCCGAAGGATTGCTAAGTACTTTACCAGCTATTGCAACTTCATTAATTGGTGTCTTAATTGGAAAAATTATGCTACATCAAAAGTCTATGAAAACTATTAAATTGTTTTCTTTGGGAGCAATAATGATTGGTTTAGGATACGTTTGGAATGTATGGTTTCCGTTCAACAAAGCAATTTGGTCTAGCAGTTTTGTGTTAGTAACAGCTGGTTGGGCAACTGTTTTTTTAAGCATTTTATATTATATAAATGATGTAAAAAAAATAGCGATTGGATCTATTTTTAAATATGTTGGATCTAATGCAATTGTCATTTTTTTTGCCTCAAGTTTTATTACAAAAGTGTTCTATTTAACAAAAGTAGGAGACACAACAATTCATGGTTGGTTATATAAAACATTCTTTACAAGTGTAATTTCTATAGATAAATTGGCGTCTTTAAGTTACGCGTTAGCTGTGGTAAGTTTTTACGTATTGATTGCTTATATTCTTTACAAAAAAAGAATATTTATTAAAGTATAATCTTAATTAGAAATCGGAATTTGAATACTGATTCCAGTTTGTGCATCTGGCGCATTATTTACCAATAAATCTTCTTTTAAATACAAGGTAATTTTATAGTTTGGTCTTCTGTAAGAATACAAAAAAGTCCAAGCAGATAAACCTTCATACAACGTTGTAAATCCGTGTTGCCAACCTGCTTTTATTTCTCTCCATTTTCCTTTTAGATGATAATAACTAGCTTCCTTATGTTTGTTATATCTTGTTTGAATTTGATAATGAATTCCGAAAGAATGATAGTTCTTTTTTCGTGTAAATTTTGTAAACTCTATTTCACTTTCTACACTTCCTAAAAATTTATTATTCCCTAAGTCAATTGCATCTTTAAAGTTGATGAGGTTTTTTCTCAGCACACTTCCACCTATAGCAATATTGAATTCGTTTTTATTTTGTAGTTGAATTTTATGAATCAGATTTGCAGAAAACCCAACATCAATAGATGAATTAAATTTGGAAGTATTGACTCCTAAGTGTGAGCCAAAATTGACAAACAAATTTTGTTTTTTATTGATTAAAAATTTAGGATAATAATGATGATTGAATTCAATTCCGCCTAAAAAGAAATCGTTATTTTTTAATTCTAAAATCTTTCCATTTCTATCAGTATATTTAAAATGAACTTGATTTAATCCGTAATATCTTCGTCCGTAAGGATCCTCTCCTCCAGCAATATTGCTGTGAAACCATTCGATGCTTTCATCACTTGTAATCAAAGAAAAAGGGTCATTTCCTTTGGTAATTAAATAGGAGCGAAGAGTAATTCCGAGTTCATGTTCTTTGGCAATCGGGAATGCAACTTGCAACCGAAAACCTCTTATAACGGCGTCGATAATAATGTTAGAATATTCTGCAGGAGTTGTTGCTTGATTGATAAAAGTAAATTGTCTATCATACCAAATAGTATTGCTAAAATTTTCTCTAATGGCTGGGTCTTTTGGTATGTACATTTCTACAAAAGGATGAAATGTATTGCCGCTTTCTGAGCTAAACGTAAATGTGGTTTTTTTTGCTGCTGTCCGTTTAAAATTTTGATTGATTCTTGCACTAAAAATACCAAAATGATGTGTTGTTAGTAAACTCGGATTTTCAATTCCGTTTTTAAAATACAAACTGTCTTTTTCTTGTGAAAAAGAAATTATTGAGAAAAGGAAAAATACAAGAAAGCACCATTTTTGCATTCGATAAAAATACGCTAAAGTTTTAAAAAGAAAAAAGCAACTCTTTTGGTTACTGAGCGTAGCCGAAGTAGAGTTGCTTTTTTAATCTTGTTTTTATTTAAAAAATAAATTAAGCATTTAATGGCATTCCGTCCCAAGCAGTTTTTGCCGCTTCTTTAATGGCTTCAGAATAGGTTGGGTGTCCGTGACAAATTCTAGCCACATCTTCAGCAGATGCTCTGTATTCCATTGCTACAGCAGCTTCCATAATTAAATCTGCAGCACGAGCACCAACAATATGAACTCCTAAAATTTCATCGGTAGTTTTATCAGCCAATACCTTTACAAATCCGTCTAAATCTCCACTCGCTCTAGATCTTCCTAAAGCACGCATTGAAAATTTTCCAGCTTTATAAGCTACACCAGAAGCTTTTAATTCGTCTTCTGTCTTACCAACAGCAGCAACTTCTGGCCATGTATATACAACACCAGGAATTAAATTATAATCGATATGTGGTTTTTGTCCAGCTAAATATTCTGCAACAACAACACCTTCTTCTTCTGCTTTATGCGCTAACATGGCACCTTTGATGACATCACCTATTGCATAAATAGTAGCAACAGACGTTTGTAAATGACTGTTTACTTCAACTTGCTTTTTTTCGTTTAATTTTACGCCAACATTTTCTAAACCTAATCCTTCAGTATAAGGTTTACGCCCAACAGCAACTAAACAGTAATCACCTTTAAACTCAACTTCTCTGTCTTTTTTATCTGTAGCTTTTACAATAACTTCATTGCCTTTTCTTTCAACAGCAGTTACTCCATGACTCACTGCGAATTTCATTCCTTGTTTTTTAAGTACTTTTTGCAATTCTTTAGACACATCAGCATCCATCGTTGGAGTAATTTTTGGAGCATATTCTACAACAGTTACATCAGCGCCTAAACGTTTGTATACCGAACCTAATTCCAATCCAATAACACCACCACCAATTACGATTAAATGTTTTGGAATTTCTTTTAATTTTAAGGCTTCAGTAGAAGTAATAATACGTTCTTTATCTAAAGTGATAAAAGGCAACGTTGATGGTTTTGAACCTGTAGCAATAATAATATTTGTTCCTTCAATAGTTTCTGAAGAACCATCATTTTTTGTAACTTTTACATTTGTTGCATCAACAAAAGAACCTAATCCTTCAAAAACATCTACATTGTTTTTGTCCATTAAATATTTGATACCGCCAGTAGTTGTTTCAACAATATTTGCTTTGCGTTCAACCATTTTAGAGAAATCTACTTTTGGAGCTTCAACAGAAATTCCATGAGCATCTAAATGATTTACCGTATCGTAAAAATGATGCGAAGAATCTAACAAAGCTTTAGATGGAATACATCCAACATTTGTACATGTTCCTCCTAAGTTTGAATATTTTTCAATAATTGCTACTTTTTTGCCTAATTGAGAAGCTCTGATTGCAGCTATATATCCTCCAGGACCAGAACCAATAACGATGATGTCGTATTTCATTTTAATATAATTTTGGAATACAAAAGTAAACATTATTGTTTAAAAATGATAGAATCGAGAAGAATTACTATCTTTAATTCTTTAAAATCTACACAAATGAAATTATTAAAAAAAATAGGTTGGTTGCTGTTATTTGTTTTTATTGTTGCTCAGTTTTTTGGGCCTGAAAAAAACGAAGGAGATTTAACTTCTTTAGCAACTTTTATTGAAGAGACAAATCCGTCAGAAGAAGTTTATAAAATTATGAAATCGTCTTGTTTTGATTGTCATTCTGATACTACAAATTATCCTTGGTATAGTACTATTACTCCTATTAATTATTGGATGGATGATCATGTGAAAGTTGGGAAAAAGAAATTAAATTTTTCTAATTGGAGTGAATATTCTTTAAAGAAAAAAGAGCATAAGTTTGAAGAATTACACGAAGAAGTTGAAAAGAAAAACATGCCTTTAGATTCTTATACTTGGACGCATTCTGAAGCAAATTTAACCGATGCACAGATTAAACTAATTGTAGATTGGGCAAAAGGAGTTCAGTCTAATTACGCATTACAATTAAAAGCAAACTAATTGATTCATCAATCTGTTTTAATAATAGGAACTGTTTGGGTTGAGCCAAATTCTTCGGCTGCTGGGAGTAGAATGTTGCAACTCATTGAGTTGTTTTTACAACAAAATTATACAATTACATTTGCTACAACTACCCAAAAAACAAACAATGCTTTTGATTTAAAATCTATTGGAGTTAATGAGGTTGCTATTGAATTAAATTCATATTCTTTTGATGATTTTATAAAAGAGTTAAATCCAACAATTGTTGTTTTTGATCGCTTTATGATTGAAGAACAATTTGGTTGGAGAGTTGCGGAAAATTGTCCAAGTGCAATCCGGATTTTAGACACAGAAGATTTGCATTGTTTGCGGAAAGTAAGAGAAGAAGCAATCAAAAAACAAGAAGAGTTTACAATTGAAAAATTATTAACTTCTGATATTGCTAAACGAGAAATTGCTGCAATTTTACGTTGCGATTTATCTTTAATTATTTCTACTTTTGAAATAGATTTGCTAAAATCTGTTTTTAAGATTGATGAAAATATTTTGTATTATTTACCTTTTTTATTGGATAAAATAGATGAACATCAAACTAAAAAATGGAAAGATTTTTCTAAAAGAAACCATTTTGTATTTATTGGCAATTTCTTTCACAAACCTAATATTGACGCTGTTATTACTTTAAAAAAACACATTTGGAGCGCCATTAGAAAAGCAATTCCAAAAGCAGAAATTCATATTTATGGAGCTTATATAACTGAACAAATTCAGCAATTACATAACCAAAAAGAGGGCTTTATTGTAAAAGGTTTTGTAGAAAACGCAAACGAAGTAGTGCAAAATGCAAAAGTAGTTTTAGCTCCGTTACGTTTTGGTGCAGGAATTAAAGGAAAACTCACTGAAGCAATGTTGTCTGGAACACCGAGTGTTACAACTACAATTGGAGCAGAAGGAATGCACGATAATTTCCCTTGGAATGGTTTTGTCGAAGATGATTTTCCCCTTTTTTCTAAAAAAGCGATTGCACTTTATTCTGATAAAAATTTATGGAATCAATCTCAGAAAAAAGGAATTCTAATCATCAATAAAATATACGATAAAGAAAAAATTGGAACACAATTTATAAACCAATTATCGTTACTCCAAAAAGAAATTACACAACACAGAATACAAAATTTTTTAGGAAATTTACTACAACATCAAACTTTACAAAGCACAAAATACATGAGTAAATGGATTGAAGAAAAGAATAAAAAATAAGTTAAAAATCAATTTTTTATTGGAATATAATCTAGTGGCAACATGTTTGCAAAAGATTCAAAAGCCCAATAACCTTCTATAAAAATAGCATTCGGATTTACTAAAACACCACTTGGATCAATAATAGATTTTCCGTTTATTAGTGTTATGTTTGAGGTTTGAACTCCCGATGCTTTTTTTCTTTTACCAAACATTCCTCTTAAATAATTTTCTTCTTCTTTTTCGTTTTTATAAATAATAGAAAGATGGTTTTCAAAATCAAGAAATGGAGTTTGCTTTTCAAAAGAAATCATTTCGTTATAATCAACATTTCTTTTATATAAAAAATCTTGATATTTAGGTTTTGAACTCTTTTGTACAATAACTAAAGCACTATCTAAGGGAGTTAATGGGATTGTTATCTTTTTTGAATAATTTATGATTTCTCTATTTAGATAAATTAATTCTCTAGCGGATTTAATATCTGCATCAGTTGGTCTTTCTGGGTTTAATTCTCTTTTAAATTGATTTATTACAAAACCATCAACAGTAAGGTTTTTTTCTAGTAAACTTCTTAAAAAATGCATTTGAGATCCGTTATAAGCTTCAAGCCTATTTCGTTTCCATTTCTTCTTTATTTTCTTTTTTAAATTGGTGTATCTGGCGTAACCACTAAAAAATAAACGATTCTTTTTTACAGAAAAATGAACCAAATCATAAGTAATTAAATATCCTAAACTTTCATGTTTAATTTTAAGTGGTTCTTTGGCATCAGCAATTAATTCGTCAGTTTTTATATTGTATTCAAAATGCAGTGTTTTTGGATTTAAAATAATAGCTTTTTCAGCTAATTTAGTTTTTCCTAAAAACAAACTTTTAAATCGAGATAAATTATATTTCCAATCATCATCGTATTTAGTTTTCCTTAGAACAACTTCATCTAAAACATTTACTTCTAGAGTTAATTTAATGTGTAGAAAATCGACTTTTAAATTTGTATTTACTTTAATTCTTGATGTAGTATGACCAATAAAAGAAACAACTAAATCGTAATTTCCTTTTTGTACTTTTAATGTAAATTCTCCTTTGCTATTTGTAGTAGTTCCAATAGTGGTATTATTTAAATAGACTGAAGCTCCTTCTAAAATTTCGTTTGTATTTGTGGTTACCTTTCCTTCAATATAAGTTTGTGAAAAAACGGAAATTGAAATACAGAATAATAGAAAGGTTAAAAGTCCTTTTTTCATAGAAAATAGTTTCGATAAAAATAAGGACTTCAATTGAATGTTTTAACAAGAAAAAGTTAATTGTTGATTAAACCTGCTCTTTTTAATAAGGCATCTGGTTTTGGTTCTTGTCCGCGAAAGCGTTTGTACAATTCCATTGGTTTTTCTGTTCCACCTTTTGATAAGACATTTTCTTTAAATTTTGTGGCAACTTCTTTGTTGAAAATTCCTTTTTCTAAGAAATATTCAAAAGCATCTGCATCCAAAACTTCTGCCCATTTGTAAGAATAATATCCGGCTGAATATCCGCCTTGAAATATATGAGAAAAAGCAGTACTCATACAGTTTTCTGCAACATCAGGATATAATTTTGTTTCAGCAAAAGCGTCATTTTCAAATTCTTTTACAGAAGAAATTTCTGATGGATTTTTACCATGCCAACTCATGTCTAATAAGCCAAAACTTAATTGACGAAGTGTTTGCATTCCTTCATGAAAACTTGCTGATTCTTTTATTTTTTTTACATATTCCATCGGAATGATTTTACCAGTTTCATAATGTTTAGCGAATAACTCTAAAGCTTCTTTTTCGTAGCACCAATTCTCTAAAACTTGACTTGGTAATTCCACAAAATCCCAAGAAACAGAAGTTCCTGACAAACTATTATACGTTGTATTTGCTAACATTCCGTGTAAAGCGTGACCAAATTCGTGAAATAATGTTGTTACTTCGTTAAAAGTTAATAAAGATGGTTTTGTTTCGGTAGGTTTTGTGAAATTACAAACGATAGAAACGTGCGGTCTTTCGTTAATTCCGTTTTTAATTTGTTGCGGTTTGTATGAAGTCATCCACGCGCCATTTCGTTTTCCTTTCCTTGGATGAAAATCGGCATAAAAAACAGCAATAAAGTTCCCAGTTGTATCTGTTACATTATACGTTTTAACGTCTTGGTGATATGTGTCAATGTTAAAAACTTCTTCAAATTGTAAATCATATAAACGATTAGCAATTTCAAAAACTCCATCAATTACATTTTCTAATTTGAAATACGGTTTTAAAATTTCTTGATCTAAATTAAAACGTTCTTTCTTTAATTTTTCTGCATAATAAGCGCCGTCCCATTTTTGTAATTGATCAATTCCGTCTAGTTTTTTTGCATACGCTTCTAATTCGTCAAATTCTTTTTGAGCAGCTGGTTTTGCTTTGACTAATAAATCATTCGAAAAAATAATCACTTTTTCTGGAGTTTCTGCCATTCGCTCTTCTAATACAAAATGCGAATGTGTTTTATAACCTAATAAATTTGCACGTTTGTGACGTAATTTCACGATGTTTAAAACAATTTCTTCATTGTTGAATTTGTTATCCTGGAATGCTTTTTTACCTGCAGCAATTGCTAGTTTTTTTCGTAACTCACGATTGTTAGCATAAGTCATAAAAGGAATATAACTCGGATAATCTAAGGTGAAAATCCAACCTTCCTTTTCGTTTTCTTTTGCAAGTTGATTTGCAGCTTCTTTTACACTTTCTGGCAAACCAGCAACTTCATCTTCTTTTGTTAAATGCATCTCAAAAGCATTGGTTTCTACCAATACATTTTCTCCAAATTGTAAAGATAATTTTGATAATTCAGTATCAATTTTACGCAATTCAGCTTTTTTTTCTTCAGATAAGTTGGCACCGTTTCTAGCAAAACCTTTGTACTGTTTTTCTAACAACATCTGTTGTTCGGCAGTTAAATCTAATGTTTCTTTTTGATCAAAAACTGATTTTACGCGTTCAAATAATTCTTTATTTAGTTTGATGTCATTAGAGAAATCACTTAACCAAGGAGAAATTTCTTGTGCTATTTTCTGAATTTCATCGTTGGTTTCTGCAGAATTTAAATTGAAGAAAATACTGGTAATTCTTCCTAGTTTTTCACCAGTAAAATCCAACGCAACTGTGGTATTTTCAAAAGTTGGTTCGTTTTGATTCTGAACAATTTTATCAATTTCTTCTTTTGCAATTTCAATGGCTTTTTTAATGGCTGGTTTATAATCTTCGTTTGAAATTTTTGAAAAAGGAGCAGTATTAAAATGGTGTAAAAGTGGATTCATTTATTGGAATTAATTAAGAAATTCAAAGATACAAATTCTATAATTTATTTGTAATCTTTATAGTAACCAAATCCAAAATTGAGTGCTAAACCAACATACGATTTTTTAGAAATTGTTGCAAAAAGTTTAAGCCCGCTACTAGCACCAAAACCAGTTTCTTTGCTTATGGGAATTAATCCCAAAAGTTTATTTGCTTTTTTATCTCCTCTAAACCATCTAAGATTAAATTCTAAAGGAATTCCTAAAGTAGATTCACTAGATCCTATTTCTTGAAATATTGGATCAATTGTATTGTGTTTGATTAAAGAAACTCCAATAGATGTTGAATACGAAAAATCATTTTTAATAAACCTTTTACCATAAAGAAAAGAATATTCTTGAGAATTTTTTGGAGTAGCCGAAAACGAAAATGGAAGAAGCCAGAAAATTACTGTTGCATTATCTTGTAATTTCTTAGAGTTACTTGTTCTAAACGTAAATAAATCTTTATTGTTTTGAAAATTTATTGATAATCCGCTATTAACATTTCCGTTAGAATAAGTTGAGCCACCAACAAAAAAATCTACAAAGAAAATTTTATTTCCTTCTTTCTTATCTTGAGAATAGCAAAATACTGTAAATACAATAAATATTATTGTGAGTGTTTTCTTTTTCATAGATGTAAAGATAAAAACTATTTCTTCACTCTATCAGAAGCTTGTTCAACTTTTTGCTTTAATTCTTCTTTGTAAGCAATAATTTTATCGAGTACATTTTTGTCTGAAGCTCCGATAATTTGTGCCGCTAAAATTCCGGCATTTTTTGCGCCATCTAAAGCAACTGTTGCAACTGGTACACCACCAGGCATTTGTAAAATTGATAAAATAGAATCCCAACCATCAATAGAATTTCTGCTTTTTACAGGAACACCAATTATTGGCAACGGACTCATAGAAGCAACCATTCCAGGTAAATGAGCTGCTCCACCAGCGCCTGCAATTATAACTTTTATTCCGCGTAAGTGTGCATTTTTTGAATAGTCAACTAATTTTTCTGGAGTTCTGTGAGCAGAAACAATATCTACTTCAATTTGAATGTCAAAACTTTCTAAAATATCGATTGCTTCTTGCATGATTGGAAGATCTGAATCGCTTCCCATTATAATTCCTACCATAATAATTTATTTAGTCATTGCGAATGAAATGAAGCAATCTGTTTTTAATTTGTGAGATTACTTCGCTAAAGCTCGTAATGACGTGTTATTTACTTATCACTCGAATCGTTTCTTTAACTTTTTGAGCCATTTTTCTCGCCTTGTCAATATCAGTGTTTACAATAGTTACGTGTCCCATTTTTCTGAATGGTTTGGTTGTCTTTTTTCCGTAGATATGCGGTGTAACACCATCAATTTGTAATACTTTTTCAATATTTTCATACACGACATCGCCAGAAAAATCTTCTTCGCCAACCAAATTTACCATAATTCCGGCAACTTTACTATCGGTATTTCCTAAAGGAAGATTTAAAACCGTTCTTAAATGTTGTTCAAACTGATTTGTATAAGAAGCTTCAATAGAATAATGCCCAGAATTATGTGTTCTTGGTGCTACTTCGTTCACTAAAATTTCATCGTTTTCTGTTTGAAATAGTTCTACAGCTAACAAACCAACATGTTGAAAAGATTCTGCAACTTTTAAAGCGATTTCTCTTGCTTTTGTAGCAACAGAAGCATCAATTCTTGCAGGACAAATTACATATTCAACTTGGTTTGCTTCTGGATGAAATTCCATTTCTACAACAGGATATGTTTTAATTTCTTCATCAAAATTTCTAGCAACAATTACTGCTAATTCGTTTTTAAACGGAATTAATTCTTCAATAATACAATCTGTATCTGCTAAATTCTGAACATCTTTTTCTGTACGAACTACTTTTACGCCAGTTCCGTCATAACCAAATTGTGCAGATTTCCACACAAAAGGGATTTGAAATTTGTTCTTTTCAAAAGCAGTAATTAATTCGCTCTTTGTAGCAAAACGTTGATGTGGTGAAGTCGGAATGTTATTTTCAACAAAAAAATCTTTCTGTTTTCCTTTGTGTTGAATAATTTCAATCACAGAAGGTTGCGGATAAATTTTCAATCCTTCTTTTTCTAATTGATATAAAGCATCAATATTTACATGTTCAATTTCAATGGTTAGAACATCAACCAATTTTCCGAAGTTATAAACCGCATCAAAATCTAATAAATTTCCAACATGAAATTCATTACAAATTTGCGCACAAGGAGCTTCAGGTGAAGCATCTAAAATTGCTGTATAAATATCGTATTTTTGAGTTTCGGCAAGTAACATTCTTCCTAATTGACCGCCGCCTAAAACGCCTAATTTAAAATCGGAAGAAAAGTAATTTTTCACTTTAGTAGGTTTGTTGTGTTTGTTCTTGCAAAAATAACAATCTATTTGATTTAGAACTACTAAAAGTTAGTGATTCGTAAAACCGTTCCGTTTAAATTGGTTACTAAATATTCTCTAGCAGAATACGTAACACCAGCTGTTAAAGGTGCACCATTTAAGATGTTAAACTCGCTATCATCACAAGAACATTTCATTCTTAAACCGTTTTCTACCACCATTTGAGAACAAGAACTTGGTTGAAGGTGCGGAGCGGCACGTTCAAAAGCTTTAAACTGTGTTCCGTTTATATTATAAATAATAACACCTTTTATTCCGCCACTTCCATAAGCCCAATTTCCTGGAACATTTAAATCCACAAATTCTGGCAAACTTAAATCTACCGTTTCATTAATTTGAACATACGGTAATATATCGTTGTTTTGAAAACTTGAAGAACAATTACTAAAAACTAGAACTGTTAAAAATGCAAAAATGACTTTTTTCATTGACAAATGTTTGTGTGATATTAAAACGATTGCAAGTTACAAATATTTTGTACATTTGTAACTGAATCTCATTCTGATAAAACGGTAATGAGATTTTGTATTTTAAAACTATACGATTATGAGTGAAGTATCATACTATACGCCAGAAGGACTTAAAAAGTTAAAAGAAGAATTAGAGCATTTAGAACATGTAGAGCGTCCAAGAGTTACGCAAGAAATTGCAGATGCACGCGATAAAGGTGATTTAAGTGAAAATGCAGAATATCATGCAGCAAAAGAAGAGCAATCTCTATTAGAGTTTAAGATTGCAAAATTAAAGAATGTGGTTTCTAATGCAAGAATTATTGATGAATCTCAATTAGATACCTCAAAAGTATTGATTCATTCTGTAGTGAAGTTAAAAAACACTGCAAATAAAATGGAGTTTACTTACACGTTAGTTGCAGATTCTGAATCTGATGTTAGAAACGGAAAATTATCTGTTAATTCTCCGATAGGAAAAGGTTTGTTAGGAAAAGAGGTTGGAGAAATTGCTGAAATTCAGGTTCCTAACGGAATTATGAAGTTTGAAATTTTAGAAATATCTAGATAATATTTATCAAAATAATTTTTAAAAACCTTGTCTTTTTTGATGAGGTTTTTTTTACATAAAAATAATAAAGGATAAATTTGTCCTTTATGTAAATATTGAATATCTTTGTGGTGTAAAAAACGAATATATGTTTTCAAAATCTTGCGAATATGGTTTAAGAGCAGTGCTATTTATAGCACAAAGTTCACTTTCTAACACAAAAGTTAGTTTGGTAGAAATTGCGCAAGAAATTGATTCACCATCAGCTTTTACAGCAAAAATTTTACAACAATTATCAAAAGCAAACATTATAGATTCAACTAAAGGACCAACAGGAGGTTTTATAATGTCGCAAGAAAATTTAAAAAATCAAACATTGGCAGATGTGGTAACAGTTTTAGATGGCGATAAAGTTTATAACGGTTGTGGTTTAGGGTTAACACAGTGTGACGATCAGTTTCCGTGTCCAGTTCACGATCAATTTTTAAAAGTAAGAACAGAACTAAAAGCAATGTTAGAAAACACCAATTTATACGATTTAGCAATTAAAATTGACGGTGGATTAACTTGGTTAAAAAGAGCGTAAAAAAAATTAAATAAGTAAAGGATAAAAATGTCTTAAATAATAAATTATGAAATTACAAGCAGACACATTAGTAAGCGATATTGTAGCAGAAAATTACAACGCCGCAGCCGTTTTTAGCAAATATAAAATAGATTTTTGCTGTAACGGAAATAGAAGTTTAGCAACTGTTACAGAAAAGAAAGGTATCAGTTTAGAAGAGGTTTTAGAAGATTTAGAAAATCAAATGAAAACCAAAGAAGATCAATCTAGTTTATATCAAAATTGGGGAATCGACTTTTTATCAGATTATGTTGTAGAAACACATCATACATATGTAGAAAAAAGTATTCCACCGATTAAACTATATGTAGATAAAATTAGTAAAGTTCATGGCGAAAGACATCCAGAGTTATTAGAATTAAGAGAATTGTTTTTTGGTGCTGCTGATGCTTTAACTACGCACATGAAAAAAGAAGAATTGATTTTATTTCCGTTTTTCAAGAAATTAGCAAAATTAAAGAAAGAAGGCGGAGTTTATGAAAAGCCAAATTTCGAAACTGTAGAAAACCCAATTGCAATGATGCATCACGAACATGATGTAGAAGGTGAGCGTTTTAGAAGAATTGCAGAATTGACTGATAATTATACGCCGCCATCGGATGCATGTACAACGTATAGAGTTGCATTTTCTATGTTAAAAGAATTTGAGGAAGATTTACATAAACACATTCATTTAGAAAATAATATCTTGTTTAAAAGAGGAATTAAATTAGAACAAGAATTATCGAAGTAAAAAAAATATCCCCTAAATATTTTGAGAAAGCAGTAACGGATCCCTATGTATGTTACTGCTTTTTTTAATTTATTTTTATTAATTCTCCAACGAAAATCATTCCATTGGAATTTGTTTTGTAAATGTAGCTATTCTTTAATAAACCTATTATTTTAGTTTTCATTTTTACTCCAATTAAATATTGATTTTCTTTTCGCCGAACATTTATAAACTCTAATTCGTATTCGCATGGATTATTCCAAGTGATTTTTAATTCGGCGTCAATATTATTATTTTTTTCTTTTTGAATTTCTCTTCCTCTATTAATTTCTGTTTCATAAACTCTAACATCTTTATATCTGAATTGCCCCATTTTATACTCAGAACATTTTGAATAATCTGACTCATCTAATGTTGAGTTTTCATATTTTTTATTCACAAATAAAAAAGTAAAATCAATATTATTGTTTATTAATTCACTATCTAATTCATACTCGAAATTTTTTAAAAAACTAGTAACTTTTTTTAAAGCATTGTCATTTTTATAAGTTGTCATTTTTGGAATTAAAATCACCTTATTTATTTGACCATTTTTATCTACAGAATAATTTACTGTAACATATTCAATTGTTTTTACATCATTAACATAAAAAGTGTCTTTTATTTGTGAAAATGAAATTGAAGTAAAAAATAATAATGGAAGTAAATAATTTTTTTTGAGAAACATTTTTATTGATTGTTTTAGTGAAAATAAGAATTATATTTGACGATAAGTGTTTTTAAAATTATGAGCAGTATTTTTACAAAGATTATCAATCAAGAAATTCCATCGTATAAAATAGCAGAAGACGCACATTTTTATGCTTTTTTAGACATCAATCCAAATGCAAAAGGACATACATTAGTCATTCCGAAAAAAGAAGTTGACAAGCTTTTTGATTTAGATTCAGACACGTATTTAAGTTTAATGCAGTTTGCGCATAAAGTTGCCAAAGCGTTAGAAAAAACAATTGCTTGTAACAGAATTGGAATGTCTGTTGTTGGATTGGAAGTTCCTCATGCACACGTGCATTTAATTCCGATAAACCGAGTTGCAGATATCAATTTTACGAGTAAAAAACTAAAAATGCAACATGAAGATTTTGTAAAACTAGCGGAAGAAATTTCTAAAAATTTTTAAGCTTTCTGAAGTGAAATCTGAATACTTGTTCCTTTATTAATTTCTGATTTTTTTACGAATATTTTTCCGTTGTGATATTCTTCTACAATACGTTTAGATAGCGATAAGCCCAAGCCCCAACCACGTTTTTTTGTTGTAAAACCAGGTTTAAATATTTGTTTAAATTGTGATTTCAGAATTCCTTTTCCCGTGTCAGTAATTATAATTTCTATTGCTTTACTTTTCTCTGAAATTGTAAGCGAAACACTTCCTTTTCCTTTCATAGCATCTATAGCATTTCTTACCAAGTTTTCGATCACCCAACCAAATAATTCTGCATTGATGTTAGAAAATAATTCATTTTTATCAGCGTTAAACTCGAACGAAATTTGCTTAGAACTTCTACTTTTTAAATAATCAAAAGACTTTTTGGTTATCGAAACAATTTCATTTTTTTTCAATTCTGGAGCAGAACCAATTTTAGAAAATCTGTTAGCAATAATGTTTAAACGATGTACATCATTTTCTATTTCATCAACATATTTTTCGCTAATATTTTCTGCTTTTAAAATGGCAATCCAACCTAATAAAGAAGACAAGGGCGTTCCTATTTGATGCGCAGTTTCTTTTGCCATTCCTGTCCAAAGTCTATTTTGTTCAGCAATTTTGTTAGAAGAAAACAACATGTAAATTACCGTTAAAAACAACAGTAAAATTAAAATTAATGCAATCGGATAATAGGTGAGTTTGTCTAATAAATCAGAATCTCGATAATAAACATATTCGGTTACATCTAAATACTTAATTTCAATTGGCGCATTTTGTTTTTTCATTTTTGCCAATTGATTTTCTAAATATGCTGGATTATCTGTTTTAGAAGGATCTAAATTTTGCCAATCTTTAATGGTTCCGTCTTCATTAACTTGAATTAAAGGAATATTGGTAATGTTTTCAAAAATCTTTGTTTCTAAATTAATATTTGCATTTAAATCAGGATTGGTTGCTAACTCTTTAATTGCAGTTGCAAAAATTTCCATTTTTGAACGTTCATCTTGTTTAAATTTTTGGAAGAAAATATACGTGTTCCAAAGAATTAGGGAAACAATAACAAATAAGACAAAAATGACTATTCGTTTGGTTAGCACAGTATTTTTAAAAAAGCTCATCTATTACAAATATAATCTATATTATAACATAACACATTTTATAAAATGATAGTATATTTACAATTCAAAATAAATTGACACATGATTTCTATAGACCCAAAAGAAATACCAACTGGTAAATTACACGGTTATTTATTAGGTGCAATTGCACCAAGACCAATTGCGTTTGCAAGTACAATTGATGCTGATGGAAACCCGAATTTATCGCCATTTAGTTTCTTTAATGTGTTTAGTGCAAATCCGCCAATTTTAATTTTTTCTCCGGCGCGTAGAGTTAGAGGAAATACTACAAAACACACGTTAGAAAACGCATTAGAAACCAAAGAAGTTGTTATAAATGTGGTCAATTATGATATTGTTCAGCAAATGTCTTTGAGCAGTACAGAATATGCAAAAGGCGTAAATGAATTTGAAAAAGCAGGCTTTACAATGTTAAAATCTGATGTAGTAAAACCGTTTCGAGTTGCAGAATCTCCAGTACAATTTGAATGCAAAGTAAATGAAATTATCCATTTAGGAAATGAAGGCGGCGCAGGAAATTTAATTATTTGTGAAGTTGTAAAATTACACATTAAAGAAGCTGTATTAGATGAAAACGGAGCCATAGATCAACATAAAATTGATTTGGTTGCAAGAGCTGGCGGAAGCTATTATTCAAGAGCAAAAGATGGTTTTTTCGAAATTCCAAAACCAATTTCTACCTTGGGAATTGGAGTAGATGCAATTCCGAAAGAGATAAGAGAAAGTAAAATTTTAACAGGAAATAATTTTGGTGTTTTAGGAAACGTAGAGCAAATGCCAACTCAAGAAAATGTTGATAACTTTGCAAAAGTGAATCCACAATTTATTGGGTTAGAAACCACAAAAAAACATACATTTGCCAAAGCCTTTTTAGAAAAAAACGATGTAGAAAGTGCGTGGAAAGTACTTTTAATAAAATAGAATAAGATATGGAAGTAATAGGAAAAATTAAATTAATTAACGAAACACAAACTTTTGGAACTAGCGGATTTAGAAAACGTGAAGTGGTTGTGACAACAGATGAGCAATATCCTCAGATGATTATGGTTGAGTTTGTACAAGACAAATGTGATTTATTAAACAGCTATAAAGTTGGGCAAGATGTAAAAATCTCTATCAATTTACGTGGTAGAGAATGGATCAACCCAGAAGGAGTTGCAAAATATTTTAACTCAATTCAAGGATGGAGAATTGAAGCAATGCAAGCTGCAGCGCCACAAGATTTACCTCCAGTAGATCAATTTCAACCAGCTGATAATACAACTTCTGCTGAACCAGACGATTTACCTTTCTAGGAAAACCGTAATAATTTTTAAAAAGCAACTTTATGCTGAATTCATTTCAGTATTCGGTTGCTTTTTTATTTTGAATATTTTTGAAAAATGATTTGGCTAACAGATAAAATTGAATTTCCAAAACCAGAAACTGCTTCTGAAGAAGGCGTGATTGCTTTGGGTGGAGATTTATCTGAAGAACGTTTAAAGCTTGCGTATCAAAACGGAATTTTTCCTTGGTATTCTGAAGGAGAACCAATTGTTTGGTATTGTCCGCCAGAAAGAATGGTGTTGTTTCCAGAAGAATTAAAAGTTTCTAAATCGATGCGAAAAATTATCAAAAAAAGAAATTTTACAATTACAGAAAATACCGCTTTTAACGAAGTTATTTTTAATTGCAAACACATTCATAGAAGTGATGATTTTGGTACTTGGATTACAGATAAAATGGAGCAGGCTTATATTAATTTACATAAAAAAGGAATTGCAAAATCTGTAGAGGTTTGGTTTTACAATACAGCAACAAAAAAACAAATTTTGGTTGGCGGTTTGTACGGAATTGATTTAGGAAATGGAATTTTTTGTGGAGAAAGCATGTTTAGTTTGATGAGTAATGCATCAAAATTGGCGTTTATTCATTTAATACAAAACCATAATTACAAACTAATAGACTGCCAAATGTACACTGATCATTTAGCAAGTTTTGGCGCAAGGGAGATTTCTAGAAGAGAGTTTTTGGAAATGTTGTAATTATTTTTTTAAAGGCAATTTTTTAGCAGGTCTAAATTCTGTAATTCCTTTTTCTTTGATTGTTTTTTCAATTTCTTTAATGGTTGTTGGTACAAAAGCACTCATATTTTCTACTCCAGTTGCAGTAATAACTGCAACATCCTCAATTCGTACATACAAACGTTCTTCTGTAATCCAAATCATAGGATCGATGGTAAAAACCATTCCTTCTTTTAAAACAACATTTCCACGAACTCTTCCTACATCATGAACTCCCATTCCAACTGGATGTTGAAAGTGACCTCTAAATTTTATACCTTTTTGTACCGCTTTTAAATGATTTGGATTTGCAAATTTCTTCCCTTTTAAATAGTTCTTCATATCTGCTGAAGCTTTGTCTAAAACGTAGTTAGCAGTTACGCCAGGTTTTATGTATTTGAATAAAGCATCTTTATACGCAATAATGTATTCGTATAAAGCCGTTTGTGCTTTGTCAAATTTTCCGTTTACAGGCCAAATTCTAGTAACATCACTTGTGTAGTATTTATAATCTGGAGCATAATCCATCAACACCAAATCACCATTTTTTAAGACATCTGTTTTATGAAAATAATGTCCCATAAAAGCATTTGTTCCTCCGCCAATAATTGCCGGATACGCATCTCCTTGTGCATCGTGTTGATAAAAAATATATTTTGCTGCAGCAGCTAATTGATATTCATACACTCCAGCTTTGGTAGATTTCATCGCTTCTATAATTGCCAAACCAGCAATTTGTGTAGCTTTTCTAATAATTTCAATTTCTTTTTTGCTCTTTATCAAACGCATATCATCTAAAGTTGGCGACAAATCTTTGATCACAAACTGAGGAAATCGCTCGTTTAACAATCGTTTAAAATGCGCTTCTCTTGATGCTTGTCCGTCCCAAGGATCTGATGCGGCTCTTGCTTGTCCGTGAACTAATTCATCTCTACTATCTGTTCCAGTTTCTGCCGGACTTAAAGGCGTGTATAAAATTGGAACGCCATCTTTTATCAATCCAGAGCCTGCTAAATCAGACGATAAAAACTCAATTGCTTTTACTTGATTTACTCCTGTAAGTTTGATAATTAATTCTGCATCTTCTGCGGATAAAATTTTTCCTTGACTACGTTCTCTTCCAGTGTCTCGATGAGGTAAATACAAGGTAGTGGTTTTTCTTTTTCCGCTGAATAATAAATACGCATGACCCGTTTCAATTCCTGTTAAATAGTAAAAAGTATTTGTTTGTCTAAATGCTTCAAAACCATCTACACTTCTAGCTCCTTGAATTAAAGCAATTCCGTTTGTGCCAATTGCATCGAATATCTTCGTTCTTCTTTCATTAAAATCTTGAATAGAAAAATCTGTTTGGTAATAATGTTTTTCTTGTGCAAAAATGTTTATTTGAAAAAGAAATACAATAAAAAGGATGCTTAAGGTTTTGATTTTTAGATTCATGGTTAAAAGAAGTTAGTTTTTTTATGCAAATGGTTGATCTATTGATGGACTTGGTTGTGAAAACCACTTTGGGCCATCTTCTGTCATATACACACAATCTTCGTGTCTAACTCCAAATTCTCCAACAATAGAAATATTTGGTTCTATACTAAAACACATTCCGGGTTTTAATTTTCTTGTATTTCCTTTTACTGCATTTCCCCATTCGTGTCCGTCCATTCCAATTCCGTGACCAGTTCTGTGTGGCAAACCTGGTAATTTATATCCAGGACCAAACCCAGCATCAATTAAAACTTGCCTAGAAGCAAAATCAACATTTTGTAATTCTTGCCCTAATTGTGCGGCTTTAAATCCTGCTGCTTGAGATTTTTTCTCTAAATCCCAAATTTCTTGTTGTCTTTTTGTGGGTGCTGCTCCAAAAACAATGGTTCTACTCATATCAGAATTATAACCTTCTACTGTACAACCGCAATCAACCAATACAACATCTCCTTTTTTTAAGATTTGTGGTTGACCGCTTCCGTGAGGAAAAGCAGAATCTGGGCCAAAATTAGCCAAAGCAAATCCGTGATTTCCACCTAACTTGCTATGTGCTTTTGCAACTGCGGATGAAAAATCTGCAGGAGTAGAACCCACTTTTAAAACTGATAAACCAATTTTTATTGCTTCAATTGTTATGTCTGTTGCTTTTTGCATTAATGCAATTTCTGCTTTCGATTTTATCAATCGACAAGGAATTGTAACAACATCTGCACTAACGTATTGATAATTTGGCGCATCTTTTTGCAATCCGTTTAAAATGAAATATCGAAAACGTTCTTCTAAACCAACTTTTCCATTTGAGATTCCAGCTGCTTTTAAAGCATTTCCAATTTGTTTGTAGGGGCTTTCGTCTTCTTCCCAAGGAAATACATTTTTACCAATGCTTATTTTTTTTAGCAAACGAGATTCTTCAAAAGCCGGACAAATATAACTGACGTCTCCAGAAACAGGAATCATTGCAATCATTGGTCTTTCGCTTGGCCACCAAGATAAGCCTGTGAAATATTTTAAAGAGGTTCCGGCATCTAACAAAATGGCTTGTAAACCATTTTCTTTCATTAACTGTTGTGCTTTTTTTATTCTTAATTTTCGTTCTTCATCAGAAATAGGAACAACATCTGATGTCATTGATTTTAATGAATCAAAAATTGAAATTTCTTCTTTGTCAGATTCAGAAGTTACACAAGAACTTACACCCACAAAAACAGCTGCACTAGCACCAATTGCAGATTTTTTAATAAAATTTCTTCTTTTCATTTTAGTTGGTTAATAGATTATGAGACAAGATACTAATACTTATTTTGTCTTTTATTTTTGCATTCTTAAAACTTTCTGATTGGTTTCTTTCATCACATATTCTTTGATTACTTTAAAACCGTACTTTTCATAAAATGGTTTTCCTATTTTATTTTTTTCAAAAACTTCTACTTCTAAAGTATTATGAAACTGACTGATGTGTTTTACTAAAGAAGTTCCAATTCCTTTTGCTTGTTGTTTTGGATCAACAAATAAACCACCAATTTCATTATTTATCATTGCAATAAAACCAATAATAGTTCCAGATTCTTCATAAATCCACGTATCAGAATTAGGTAAATACATGTCTTTCATGGCTTTTTTTACCATTTGATGAAACTCATCACTTAAAAAAGGATGCGCAATTAAAGCTGCTGATTCCCAAATTTCTAGTAATCTAGGAATTTCACTTTCGTTATATTTTCTAATCATTTTTTTGCTTTTATATCGAGCTAAGTTATTGTATTCAATAGTATGAAACAAAAGATATAGAAAGAATTGTATCTTTGTATTTCAAAACAAAACCAATATTAATGGGAATAAAAACAACACAAAAGCAAGTTGATGATTGGATTCAAAACCATGGAGTTCGTTATTTTAACGAATTAACAAACATGGCGCAATTGACGGAAGAGGTTGGAGAAGTAGCAAGAATTATTGCAAGACGTTATGGAGAACAAAGCGAAAAAGAATCAGATAAATCAAAAGATTTAGGAGAGGAATTGGCAGATGTTTTGTTTGTTACGTTGTGTTTGGCAAATCAAACAGGTGTAGATTTACAAGCTGCTTTTGATAAAAAATTAGACATTAAAACAAAACGAGATCACGATAGACATCACAATAATAAAAAACTACAATAATGACGATATTAGAGAAAATGAAATCTCCAGGATTCTGGACAAACGTATTTAAAATAGCGTTGCCTTTTTTTATTTTAGTAACGGTAATTTCATTATTTATGAATAGTTGGCGAGAAATTTTTGCTGGCGATTTTGCCGAAGTAAA
Organism: Polaribacter uvawellassae; assembly: GCF_039748955.1. Lineage (NCBI taxonomy): Bacteria > Pseudomonadati > Bacteroidota > Flavobacteriia > Flavobacteriales > Flavobacteriaceae > Polaribacter > Polaribacter uvawellassae. Next base: position 762,400 of record NZ_JBDIZN010000001.1, read on the forward strand.
TGAAGCAAATTTTGCAGACGGAAAATGGAAACGATTTTTCGCATTAAAAATAATTATCAGTTATTTTTATGCGTTGTATGTTGCAATTAAAAAAACAAAATAAATAAAAAAGAGGCTTTTTAAAAGCCTCTTTTTTATTTCTAAATCTTTTATTTATCTAACTGAATCAAATCAATCTGACTGTCTTTTACTTTCTTATTCAGTTGTTTTACATCTTTATTAAATAAGATATACAACTTTGATAACTCGTTGTCAATGTCTTTTGTGATTTCATTTTTAAAAGCAATTGCTTGGTCAGTTGGTTTATAAGTTCCCATTCTTGTAAGCGAATTTAAATGCGCTAATTTATTGTTTAATCTGATTGGGAAATTCAACGGATCTTGACCACTTTTACTTTTTGTTTGATACAAAGTAGTTTCAATTTTTGTAATTTTTTTTGTCAACTTATCAGCAAAGGACAATAATTCTTTGTGTTTTTGTTTGTCTTTTATCGAGCTCTTTAATGTCTTAATTTGTGCTTTTACTTTACCAACATTAATTAACGCTTTATGTATTTCAGACATTTTTGTATTGATGTCATTAATAAAATCGAATTGCAGTTTCATATCAGCCAAAGAATTTTCAGAAACAGGATTCTTTAAAATAGTAAATGGTTTTTCTAACGTAGTTTTATTTACTGATAAACCAACTGTATAATTTCCTGGTAACGCCATTGGTCCATTTAAAGAAGCCCACCACAAAATCATTCCTTTTACTTTTGTAGCATCAGGATACATCATATTCCAATAAAAAACATTGCTACCTTTTTTAACAGATAGTTTTTTCTCGTTTTCTTTTGTATTTGGATGCGAACTGAATTTCTGAATTAATTTTTTTGAAGCATCATAAAATGATAATGATATCGTATCTTTTTTAGAAAACTCATTCACATTAAAATACACCGAAACTCCACCAGGATGATTGGTTCCTTGCGTTTTAGAAGTTCTACCATTTCCACCGCTTAATTGATAACTTGCTTTTGGCGTAAATAAGGTTACTTTTTCTTTTGAAGTATTGTTTCTTAATTGATGAATTGGCGTTAAATCGTCAATCATCCAAAAAGATCTACCTTGCGTTGCCGCAATTAAATTATCGTCTTTAATTGCCAAATCTGTAATCGGAACAATTGGTAAATTCAATTGAAATTTTTCCCAGTTAGCACCATCATTAAAGGAAATATACATTCCTCTTTCTGTTCCAACGTACAATAATCCTTTACGCTTAGGATCAGCTCTTAAAGCCCTAGTAAAATCTTCATTTTCAATTCCGTTTACAATTAATTTCCAAGATTTTCCATAGTTTTCTGTTTTGTAGATATACGGTTTGTAATCACCAGATTTGTATTTTGTTCCAACTAAATAAACGCTTCCTTTTTCAAACGGATTTATTTCAATCGAATTAATCATCATCCATTCTGGCATTTTTTTAGGTGTTACATTTTTCCAGTTTTTCCCACCATCTCTTGTTACATGAACCAATCCATCATCAGAACCTGTCCAAATAAGATTTTTTTCTGTTGGAGATTCTGCAATCGCAAAAATAGTTCCGTAATATTCTACTCCAGTGTTGTCTTTGGTAATTGGTCCACCAGAAGGACCTAATGTTTTAGGATCGTTTCTTGTTAAATCTGGACTGATTAATTCCCAAGATTGGCCCTCATTATAAGTTACATGCAAATGATTTGATGCAGCATATAATTTGTTTTTTTGATTTGGAGAAAACATGATAGGAAAATTCCATTGAAAACGATATTTAAAATCTTCAGCTCCGTGTCCCATCGGATCATCTGGCCAAACATTAATTGCTCTAGTTTCTCCAGTTTTATGATTTTTTCGAGTTAAAAATCCGCCATAACTTCCACCATACACAATATCATTATTATTTGGATCAATAGCAATATGGGCACTTTCTCCACCAGCAGTAGATTCCCAATCTCTATCTGTAATAAATCTTCCTCCAGTTCTATGAGAAATTCTTACGGTAGAATTGTCTTGTTGTGCGCCATAAATTCGATACGGAAAATGATTATCTGTTACAACTCTATAAAACTGTGATGTTGGTTGATTATCCATGGTTGACCAATTGATTCCTGCATCAAAAGAGATTTGTGCGCCACCATCATCTCCAATAATCATTCGTTGATTGTCTTCTGGAGCAATCCATAAATCATGATGATCTCCGTGTGGAGCGTTAAAAGTTTTATACGATTTTCCTCCATCTGTCGATTTATGATAATTAACATTTAAAACGTAAATAATATTTTCATCTTTTGTGTCGGCATACAAACGTGTGTAATACCAAGCTCTTTGTCTTAATTTACGTTCATTATTTATTAGCTTCCAAGTTTTTCCTGCATCTTCAGATTTATAAACTCCACCATCTTTATTTTCTACTAACAACCAAACAAAATCAGAATTTACTGGCGAAACTGTAACGCCGCTAATTCCCCAAATTCCTTTTGGCAACCCTTTATTTTCTGAAATATTGCTCCAAGTTTCTCCGCCATCAGTACTTTTCCAAAGTGCAGAACCATCGCCGCCACTAGATAAACTATAAGGCGTTCTTCTAACATTCCATGTTGTTGCGTATAAAACACGCGCATTATTTGGATCGATAATTAAATCAATTACACCAGCATCTTTATTTGCAAACAACACCTTTCTCCAAGTTTCGCCACCATCTGTAGATTTATAAACGCCACGTTCATCAGAAGATTTGTATAAATCTCCCATTACACCAGCATATACAATATCTGCATTTTTAGGATGAATTCTAATTCTTGGAATATGTCTAGAATTTGGTAATCCCATATGTTTCCAAGTTTTACCAGCATCAACAGTTTTCCAAATTCCGTCTCCAGAAGAAACATTTCCTCTTACAGTTTTTTCTCCGTTTCCAACATAAATTACATTGTTGTCCCATTCGCTAACAGCAACTGCACCAACAGAGCCGCCAAAAAATCCATCAGAAATATTAGACCAAGAATTTCCAGCATCTGTAGTTTTCCATACTCCACCACCAGTTGCGCCCATATAAAATAAATTAGATTTTCCAGAAACGCCAGTAACAGCAGCACTTCTTCCGCCTCTAAAAGGACCAATGTTTCGCCATTTAATTGCGCTATAATTTTCTTCAGAAAATTTGGTAGTATTCTTTTGTGCGTTAACTTTGTGGCTAGATGCAATTAGAAGCATCGCCAGAAATAAAGTAATTTTTTTCATAAAAAGGTTCGTTTGGTTACTAGCTTCTAAAATTACAAATTTTTAACGAATACAATATTGATTTTTAATCTATCAACAAATAAGACAGAGTTAAATGCAGAAATTTCTATTTCTGGTTCTAAAAGTGAATCAAATAGATTGTTAATTTTACAACAATTAATTGCTGGTTTAACAATAAAAAATGTTTCAGACTCTGATGATTCTAAGTATTTAGAAAAAGCATTAAACTCTACGGATAGAACCATTGATATTGGTCATGCCGGAACAGCAATGCGTTTTTTAACTTCCTATTTTTCTATCAAAGAAGGCAGAGAAGTTGTTTTAACAGGTTCTGAAAGAATGCAAAATAGACCGATTGAAATTTTGGTTAATGCACTACAAGATTTAGGCGCAACTATTTCTTATGAAGATAAAATCGGTTATCCGCCAATTCGAATAAAAGGAACAAAACTTACTAAAGATAAAGTTCAGATAAACGGAAATGTAAGCAGTCAATATATTTCTTCTTTACTGTTGATTGCTTCGAGTTTACCAAATGGTTTAGAAATTGAATTATTAGGTAAAATCACTTCGGTTCCTTATATTAACATGACGTTGAGCTTATTACAAGAACTCGGAATTGAAGCAGGTTTTGAGGGAAATAAAATTAGTGTAAAACCTTTTAACTCATCAATTACTAAAAAGGTAATTGTAGAATCTGATTGGAGTTCCGCTTCGTATTTTTACAGTTTAATCGCTTTGAGTACTATTGGTTCAGAAATCAAATTATCATCATACAAAAAAAACAGTTTACAAGGAGATTCTTGTTTGTCAGAAATCTATCAACATTTTGGGGTTAGAACCATTTTTAAAGAAGATTCAATTGTGCTTAAAAAAACGAATGTTATTTCGAGTGAAATAGAGAAATCTCATTTAGAAGTTAATTTAAGTAATGTGCCAGACATTGCACAGACAATTGTTGTTTCTTGTTTTGGATTGGGAATTTCTTGTGAATTAACAGGTTTACATACGTTAAAAATTAAAGAAACAGACAGATTGGTTGCTTTAGAAAACGAATTGACAAAATTAGGCGCAACTATTTCTGTTACAAATGAAAGTTTAACACTGAAAAAGTCTACAAAAATTAACTCGAATATTGCAATAGAAACCTACAAAGATCATAGAATGGCAATGGCTTTTGCTCCGTTAGCAATTAAAGTTCCAATAACAATTTTAGATGCAAATGTGGTAACAAAATCGTATCGAAATTTTTGGAAAGACATGCAAAAAATTGGATTTCAAATAAGCTCAATTTAAATTAAACCGCAAAACACTTGACAACGCCTATTCTGATGTCGTATATTTGCCAGCATTCTTAGAAAAATAAGCACATGAAATTATCGAATTTTAATATTGAATTGCCAAATGAATTATTGGCAAAATTTCCAGCAGAACATAGAGACGAGTCTCGTTTAATGGTGTTAAATAGAAAAGAACAAACTATAGAACACAAAAAATTTAAAGACCTAATCGATTATTTTGATGAAGGTGATGTGATGGTTTTGAATAATACAAAAGTATTTCCGGCTAGAATGTTTGGAAATAAAGAAAAAACCGGTGCACGTATAGAAGTGTTTTTGTTGAGAGAATTAAATCAAGAAAACAGATTGTGGGATGTATTGGTAGATCCAGCTAGAAAAATTAGAATTGGAAACAAATTATTTTTTGGAGAAGATGATAGTTTAGTTGCAGAAGTAATTGATAATACAACTTCTAGAGGTAGAACTTTACGATTTTTATTTGATGGTTCTTACGAAGAATTTAGAGAAAAATTATTGGAACTTGGACAAACTCCGTTGCCAAAAGAAATTGACAGACCAGTAGAAGAATCAGACGCAGAACGTTATCAAACAATTTATGCAAAAAACGAAGGAGCTGTTGCAGCACCATCTGCAGGATTACATTTTTCTAAACATTTAATGAAACGTTTAGAAATTAAAGGCGTAGATTTTTCTGAAGTTACTTTGCATGTTGGTTTAGGAACTTTTGCCCCTGTTGAAGTAGAAGATTTATCGAAACATAAAATGGACTCTGAGCAAATTATTATTTCAAATGAAACTTCAAAAAGAATTAATGATGCTTTAGATAATAAGAAAAGAGTTTGTGCGGTTGGTACAACTGTTATGCGTACAATTGAATCTTCAGTATCTTCAAACGGAAGATTAAATGCTTATGAAGGTTGGACCAATAAATTTATTTTTCCTCCGTACGATTTTAGCATTGCAAATTGTATGATAACAAACTTTCACAAATCTAAATCTACGTTATTAATGCAAGCTGCCGCTTTTGGTGGTTACGATTTTGTAATGGAAGCGTACGAAGTAGCAATTAAAGAAAAATACAACTTCTCTTCTTACGGAGATGCTATGTTGATTATTTAATGACTGAAAAATTAAAAAATTAAATAAAAACTGGTCTTTTAAAAAGCACCAGTTTTTTTATAACTATTTTTGTAGTAATCTTTACTTTAAATCTTTAAATCTTTAAATCTTTGAATAAAAAAGACATACGCGCATTAACCAAAGATCAATTAAGAGACTTTTTTGTAGAAAAGGGAGATAAAGCTTTTCGAGGAAATCAAGTCTATGAATGGTTGTGGGGAAAAGTGGTACATTCTTTTGAAGACATGACAAATATCTCTTTAGAAACAAGAGAAATGTTGCAGGAAAATTTTGTCATCAATCATATTGAAGTTGATAATATTCAGCGAAGTAAAGACGGAACTGTAAAAAATGCCGTTCGTTTACACGATGGATTAGTTGTAGAATCTGTTTTGATTCCTACGAATACAAGAACAACAGCATGTGTTTCTAGTCAAGTTGGTTGTAGTTTAGATTGCAAGTTTTGTGCAACCTCTCGTTTAAAGAGAATGCGAAACTTAAATGCCGATGAAATTTACGATCAAGTAGCTGCAATTAACAAAGAAAGTTTGTTGTATTACAATCATAAATTATCGAATATTGTGTTTATGGGAATGGGAGAACCATTGATGAATTACAATAATGTAATCAAATCGATTGAAAAAATTACGTCTCCTGAAGGATTGGGAATGTCGCCAAAAAGAATTACAGTTTCTACTTCTGGCGTGCCAAAAATCATCAAAAAAATGGCGGATGATGAAGTAAAATTTAATTTAGCTGTTTCTTTACATTCTGCAATTGATGAAGTAAGAACTTCAATTATGCCGTTTAACGCAACGTTTCCGTTGAAAGATTTAAAAGAATCGTTAGAATATTGGTACGAAAAAACACAACGAAGAATTACCTACGAATATGTTGTTTGGGGCGGAATTAATGACCGAAAAGAAGATATTGAAGCATTGATTCAGTTTTGTAGTTACGTGCCGTGTAAAGTCAATTTAATAGAATACAATCCTATTGATGATGGCGAATTTCAACAAGCAAGTCCGCAAGCAATCAACAATTATATTTCTAATTTAGAAATGCACGGAATTATTGTAAATGTGCGTCGTTCTAGAGGAAAAGATATTGATGCAGCTTGTGGTCAATTGGCAAATAAATCATAGAGAAACTTGGTGTCCGTTCTAGTGTAGTAAAGAACTTCTTATAATAAAAATTTCCTTACTTTTGATTTTAAAATATAGACCTCTCGACTCCGCTCGAGGAGACATGAATAATAGATGAAACCTGTAGAGCAAATAAAACTTCCTATTAAAAACGAAATGGAACTCTTTGAAGAAAAGTTCAAAGAATCGATGTTGACTAAAGTTCCTTTGTTAAACAGAATTACCTATTATATTGTTCGTAGAAAAGGAAAACAAATGCGTCCGATGTTTGTTTTTTTAGTTGCAAAAATGGTTTCTGATGGCGGTTTTGATGAACGAACGTATCGTGGAGCTTCTGTTGTAGAATTAATTCATACTGCTACTTTGGTACATGATGATGTTGTTGACGATAGTAACAGAAGAAGAGGTTTTTTCTCTGTAAATGCATTGTGGAAAAATAAAATTGCTGTTTTGGTTGGTGATTTTTTATTGTCTAAAGGATTGTTGCTTTCTATTGATAACGAAGATTTTGATTTGCTAAAATTGATTTCTATCGCCGTTCGAGAAATGAGTGAGGGCGAATTGTTACAAATAGAAAAAGCACGAAAATTAGATATTACTGAAGAGGTGTATTTTGAAATTATCCGTAAGAAAACAGCAACTTTAATTGCTGCTTGTTGCGGAATCGGAGCTGCTTCTGTTGGTGCAAATCAAGAAACGGTTCAGCAAATGAGAAAGTTTGGAGAATATATCGGAATTGCTTTTCAAATTAAAGACGATTTGTTTGATTATACGGATGCTAAAATTGGAAAACCAACCGGAATCGATATTAAAGAACAAAAAATGACCTTACCATTAATTTATACGTTAAATACCTGTTCAGAAAAAGATAAAAAATGGATTATCAATTCGGTAAAGAAATACAATAAAGACAAAAAACGAGTAAAAGAAGTCATCACTTTTGTAAAAGAAAATGGCGGAATTGAATACACAACCTCTAAAATGAATGACTACAAAAATAGAGCGTTAGCTATTTTAGAAAACTATCCAAAATCTCCTTATAAAGATTCACTTATTCAAATGATAGATTACGTTGTGGAGCGTAAAATATAATTACTTTTTACTCCAAAGTTAATACTCTGTTTTTTGGATATTTTACAGAATACCTTAAACTCAAATCTTTAGTAGAACTTGGGTTCAATTCAAACTTCCATAAAATTTCTCCAGTTTCTGCATTAAATTCCCCAGTGTTCGATTTATCTAATTCAACTTTAATTTCTTCTAAAGTAGAAACCGGAATTTGATCAAAAATAGAAATGCTAATTTTTTGAGATTTATTATTTTTTATAGAAATATTCCAAGCTCTATTTTCTTGTTTTTTACTTCCAATAAATTGTCTTGTTGTAAAATCTTTCGTTTTTTCTCTGTTAACAATAATGTTTTTATCTCTTCCTAAAGATATTTTTAATTTATCAGTAATAAAGCGAGTGTCTAATAAAGATTTACCAATATATGTTCCTTCAAAATAAATATTAGCTTCTCCTTCCAATAAATTTAGTTTTTCCCAATTATCTGCGGACGCAATTAGAAAAGCATTTTTATCAATTTTTGGAATGCTGTAATATTGATAATCTACATTTAATTCATACGTTTTCATCCCGACAGAATAATTCTTATTATCAGATTTTAAAGAATATGGTGAAGCAATTTCAAAATTAACAGTTGTTTGATTTACAATTTGGTTTGTTGGAATTGAATAGTTATTTTCTTTTTTTCTTGAATCATTAGTAATTTGAACACCAGAAATTTTTCCTGCCAAAACAGAAGAAATTGGTTTTCTGTTACCGTATCCTGTAACAACAACTTCATCTAAAACATTTGCGTCTTCTTTCATTTGAACATTTATATTAGAACTGTAAATGTTTCTTTTAACTGTACTGTATCCTAAATAAGAAAAAGTTAAAGTTGAAGCATTTTTTGGAATTGTGATTGAATAATATCCATCAAAATTTGTTTCTGTTCCAATGGTTGTTCCATCAATTAAAACACTAACTCCGGGCAACGCGCCGCTATTATCAGAAACAATTCCTGAAACAGTTTTAATGTTTTTTGTATACACTGGCGGAAGCGAATTGTAATTTAAAAAATAGGTTTTTAATTCTGGCGCTTCGCTTGAAACACTTGGGTCTGATGATGAAAAACTAAGTTTTACATTAGTCCAATCTACTTTTGTGTTCTGTTTTACATTTGCTTTATACACTAAATGTAACGGACTATTAATGTCTTTTACTCTAATATCATACGTTGGAAACCAACCCGCATTTGCAACATTATAGACCAATTCTAGTTGAATAGTTGTTGTTTTAGTTGCTTTAATTTTTACTAAAGCTTCACCAGAAGCAAATTCTTTTTTTGAAGAAAAACTATTTATTTGGTTTCTTATACTATTAAAATCATCTCTAATTGTATTAATTCTTTCTCTAATTTTTAGAGCTTCTAATTTTAATGTTTTGTATTTAGTTCCATAATAAGTAGCCGCATTTTTAAGATTAATTGCAGTTAATGTTTGGTTTTTACCTCCAATATTTCTGTTAGATTGTAAAAATTCAGTTTCTTCTTTGTTAATACTTAAATACGTGTTTTCTATGTCAAGTTTTTTTTGAGCTGCCTTTAAATCGTTCTCAAGTTTTAAAAGTTCATCACTTTTGGTCTGCTTGTCTAAATAATTTTTTTCAAAATTTACAGACTGAATTTCAACATCATTTGTTGTTTTAACTTGAATGCTTTTTCCATCAATAAACGGAGAAAGTTTGGTGAATCTTAAAACGGTAGTTCCTTTGTTAATTGTTACCGTTTTCTTTCTCGTAATCTGAGCACTTTCAAGAAAAACTGTAACTTCATTTACTTTTGAAGTAACTTTTTTTTCTAAATTGATTTGAGAATAAGTAGAAAGTGAGCTTAAAAAAGCTAGCAATAAAATATATTTTTTCATAGTTGGAGGTTTTCGATATAAAAATAGTAATAATATTTTGATGTTTGTTACAATTTCAAAGTGTATTCGTTTTATAAGTAAGTAAACTAATAAAACAAAGTGTAAGTTAAAATTGTAGTTGCCAAGAACTAAATTCGTTTATAAATTTGCACTTTGTTGCTTTGTAGAAATTTTTAATAATTCTTCAAGATAATCTCTTTTATTAGACAATCTCGGCACTTTATGTTGTCCGCCTAATTTCTGTTTTTGCTTTAACCAATTGTAAAATAAGCCTTGTTCTGCAACATGAATTTTAGGCAAAGCCAACGTCATATTATGATAGCGTTTTGCTTCGTAATCAGAATTGATTGATTTTAAAGCATTGTCTAACAGTTCGGTAAAATATTCTAAACTTTTTGGTGCTTTTTTAAATTCAATCAACCATTCATGTCCGCCACTAGATTTTCCTTCCATAAAAATGGGTGCAACTGTATAATCTGTAATGGTTGCTTTTGTTTTTTTACAGGCTAATTTTAAAGCATCTTCTGCATTTTCAATAATTAATTCTTCGCCAAAAACATTGATAAAATGTTTGGTTCTTCCTGTTATTTTTATGCGATACGGATTTGTTGATGTAAACTTTACGGTATCGCCAATTAAATAGCGCCATAAACCACCATTTGTTGTAATTACCATGGCGTAGTTTACGTTCTTTTTTACTTTTGATAATGGAATTGCGGTTGAGTTTTCGCCTTCATAAGCATCCATCGGAATAAATTCATAGAAGATTCCGTAATCTAACATTAACAATAATTCTAACGAATTATTTCTGTCTTGTAATCCAAAAAAACCTTCTGAAGCATTATAAGTTTCGTAGTATTTAAAATCGGCTTTCGGAATCAGTTTTTTGTATTGCTCTCTGTAAGGATTAAAATTTACGCCGCCATGAAAATACACTTCTAAGTTTGGCCAAACTTCTAAAATATTGTCTTTTCCTGTTTTTTCTAACACACGATTTAACAACAACAACATCCAACTTGGAACACCAACTAAACTGGTAATATCTTCGTGAATGGTTTCATTAATAATGGCTTCCATTTTGGTTTCCCATTCGCTCATTAAAGCAGTTTCTTGACTCGGAGCAGAACTGAAATCAGCCCAAAAAGGAAGATTTTCTGTAATAATTGCAGACAAATCTCCGAAATACGAATTGTTGTCTTCATAAATTGCAGAACTACCGCCAAGCTTTAATCCTTTTCCTGTAAACAATTGTGTGTCTTCATTATTGTTGATATACAAACACAACATGTCTTTTCCTGCTTTTAAATGGCAATATTCTAGAGCTTCATCACTCACAGGAATAAATTTACTTTTGGCATTTGTGGTTCCGCTAGATTTAGCGAACCATTTTATAGGAGTTGGCCAAAAAATATTTTGTTCTCCTCTTCTACAACGTTCAATTAAAGGTTCAATGCTTTCATATTTTTGAATCGGAACAGCATTTGCAAAATCGGTATAATCTCTAATGGATGAAAAATAATGCGCTTTACCAAATTCTGTATTTTTTGCAGTATTCAATAATCTAAATAACAATTCGTCTTGAACATCTAACGGATATTTTAAAAATAGCTCCATTTGATGCTTTCGTTTCTTTAAAAACCAAGAAATAATTGAATTTACGAAAGGAAATGCCATTTGGTTAGGTTCTCTTTAATTTATGAATACAAAATTCTTAAAACTTGCTTTTTTATAGTAAGTTTGTTTGTTGCCGATTGGCATCGGAGTTAAAAATACTAAAAATAGTTGTATGCAATATCAAGGAGTCTTAAAAAAAATGCCAACCGAAAATTTAGAGATCATTCAATATTATTTAGAATTGGGTGATGACTTCTTGAATATGAATCAGTTATTGGGTAAAATCCTTACAATGACCTTTGTGAAATACGAATGTTTAAATTGTCATTTAAACAAACAAATTTACCGTCAAGGGTTTTGTAAAAGCTGTTTTTTTGAAACCCCAAATGCTGGCGATTGGATTATGAGACCAGAACTAAGTACTGCACATTTAGACATTGAAGACAGAAATTTAGAATACGAAAAACAAGTACAATTAAAACAGCATATTGTGTATTTAGCGAATTCTAGCAATGTAAAAGTTGGTGTTACTAGAAAGCAACAAGTTCCGACGCGTTGGATAGATCAAGGAGCGCACGAAGCAATTGAAATTGTAGAAGTGCCGAATCGATATTTAGCAGGAATTACAGAAGTTGCTTTAAAAGAACATGTTGCTGATAAAACCAATTGGCGAAAAATGTTAAAGAATGATATTGTGGATGAAAATTTAGTGGAATGGAGAAACAAATTAGCGCAATACATTCCGGAAGAAGCAAAAGAATATTTTATAGAAAATAACACCGAAACCAATCTGAATTTCCCGGTGGAAAAATATCCGTTAAAACCAAAAAGTTTAAACTTGGTAAAACAACATTCTTATACAGGTAAGTTAGTTGGCATAAAAGGACAGTATTTAATTTTTGAAGACGAAACTGTTTTTAATGTAAGAGCAAATGAAGGTTTGGTGGTAAGTATTTTAATTGAGTAATTTCGTTAACGGTTTTGTATAAGAATAGTTCGGTTTTGTGTGCTGTACTTTCTGTTTTAAATAATCGGATAGAATGTTATTATTTTTCCGTCCTCATTAATTATAAATTTAATCTTAATTCCACTTGGCGTTTCGGATAAATAAACATTTCCTGATTCGTTTTTTTTAATTGAATAAGCCGATGCACATTCATGAAATAATTGATTAATTGTCCAATTGTCAGGAAAAAAATTAGTTATTTCTTCTTTTATAATCCATTGTTTTGTATTTGGATGAAGCTTCTCAATTACCGCTGAATATACACCCAAATCATTAGTTTGTATAACTTTTAAAACTTTAATAGAATCAGGATTATAAAAATGAACTCCACTGACTTTTTTTCTTGTGATTTTTCCTACGATTGTATGATGTAAAGCACCTACAAAAGTTTTTTCATAAGAATTTCCTTTTGTGGTAAGTACATAATCTTTGATTTCCTTAATATGCTTATTCTTTAGGACTCTATCTTTATGCTTTTGCAACCGAATTGAAGAAAAGATTGTTGATTGTCTCCGAAGTTCAAATTTTGAAACGAAAGGACCTTCGGCCTCATTCTTATCGTTAAGGTTAATGTCCATACCAAATAGTGCTTTACTAATTTTAATTACTACTGGTAATTCACTTGCTTGAAGTGATTTATTATCAACGGGATTTTTGAGAATATAGTACTTAAAATCTTGTTCCAAAATATGAATTAATGTTTATTCGTATTGCATACAACTATTATGATATAGTGAGTTTTAATTTATTAAAACAGAACTTAACGAAGTTCGTTAATTTTTCTAAGAAAATCAAGTTTTTTATTCTTTAGCTCCCAAATTAAATACCCATAAACGATTGAATATTCTAATCCAACAAACCATAAGTTTTCTTTCCAAGGAAGATTTGCATAGGCTTGATAACTTAAAATAATGACCAAACTCCAAACAATTGGAAAACGATATTTGGTAAAAACAGACAACAAAATCAACGTTGCCAAATACCACGGATGCATCGTTGTTGTTGTAAAATAATAAAATGACAATCCGAATAATAACACAGTAATGAGTTCTTTCGGATTTTTATTTTTTCTAAAAAAAGTAATGATTCCTAAAAACACAATTGTTAAAATAGGAATGATTTTTCCAATAACAGCAATTTCATTATAACCTCTAAACAAATATCCAATTTCTCTAAAAATATAATAGAAACTTGCATTGAATTCGAAGCTTCTAAACCACAATCCAACAGAATTAAAATAATTGTCAATCAATTCTGAATTGTTAAAAGGTAGAAAAAGTAATATAGTTGTTGAGAAAATAATTATGTAAAACACAACTAGTTTTGTCATTCCTGCGAAAGCAGGAATCCATAGAAACTTTTGTTTAGATTTCTGCTTTCGCAGGAATGATAAATAATTCCAAATACTTTTAGTTCTAGACTCCGCTCGAACTGACAAAGATTTGTCATCTCGAGCGGAGTCGAGAGATTTTTTCACAAACCATTGATAAAACAACGGTAAAAACAACAAAGGAATTAACTTCACAGAAATAGAACACGCTAATAATACTGCAGCCCAAATCCATTTGTCATTGAAAAGCAAATACAAACTCCAAATTAAAAAGAACAATAGCACTGGTTCAAAATGGATGTTTCCTGTTAATTCAATAATTATAAATGGATTTAAAGCATATAAAAAGATATTGTGAATTGGCAATTGTAGTTTTTCTAAAATCTTTTTTCCGAAGTAGATAATTCCGATATCAGCTAAAATTAGTTGAAGTCGAAAAACAATTACAGCACCTAAAATACTGTTGCCCGCTAAAAGTGCCGCGATGTAAAAACTCAATTGATTTAACGGAGGATAATTGGTGTAATTACTTCCGTTTAAAGTTCCCATTCCGGCATACAATTCTGCTGCTTGATGTACTGGAAACTCTTGTTGATTGATAAAGTTTTCCGGCAAATACAAATACGGATTCAATCCTTCAAATAGCATTCTTCCGTCCCAAATAAAGCGGTAAAAATCTTGTGATAAATTGGGAATTGAAAACAAGAAAATCAACCGGAATAAAATGGATAAACCAGTTAATAATTTAAAATTTTCTTTTCCTTTTTTTAAAATATAAAAGGATGTTGCAAATAGCGAAACATATAAAAAAAGCACCATTGAAAATTGTGTTCTTTCTACATAAAATGCAAATAAAAAATAGAGGATAATAGTAAGAGTTACTGCAATTATAAATCCTGTATTTTTTCTGCTATAAACCATTATGCTTTAGAAAAAATAGATTTAAAAAACACGTAGCCAAATCCTAAAAACAACATCAAATGAAAAGGAAACAAACCAAAATCTCCACCTTCATTTCCAACTACAAATGCGCTATACATTCCAAATGCAAAATACAAGGCTAACAATCCTTCTAAAATTACATGAACAGATATTTTTTTAGAAATGTATTTGTTGTTTTTCCAACTGTCTTTTAATGAGTTAATATTGAATTTTGGTGTTCTAATAAAATCACTTTTTTTACCAAAATGTCCTTCTAAAACAGCAATTGAGTTGTGTAAAGAAAATCCCATCGCAATAGAAAAAAAGGTAAAAAAAGTAACAATGTATTTTAAGAATTTTTTAAATCCGCCACCATAAATACTTTTAAACATAAACCAATAACAAATAAAAAAAATGAGTGAACTTATTACAAAGAAACTCATCAAATAAAAGTAGTTTTTTAAATGTGCATAATCATTTTTAATATACAACATGGGCACGCTTAAAACCGCTACAATTAACACATTTAAAAACATTGTGCTATTTAATAAATGTAAAATTCCGTGAATTTTTGTTTTAAAACGAACGTTTTTATTAGACAAAACTCGTTTTGCCATTTTCTGAAAATTTTCTGCGCCGCCTTTATTCCATCTAAATTGTTGCGATCTTGCCGCGCTAATAACAACAGGCAATTCAGCCGGAGTTTCTACATGTTCTAAATATTTGAATTTCCAGTTTTTTAACTGCGCTCTATAACTTAAATCTAAATCTTCAGTTAATGTGTCGCCTTCCCAATTTCCAGCGTCGTAAATACATTCTTTTCGCCAAACGCCAGCAGTTCCGTTAAAGTTGATAAAGTGATTTTTACTATTTCTGCCGACTTGTTCTAAGGTAAAATGTGCATCCAAAGCAAAAGTTTGGATTCTTGTAAGTGTAGAATAATTTCTGTTGATATGTCCCCAACGTGTTTGTACAACGCCAATTTCTGAGTTTTTGAAATACGGAATGGTTTCTGTCAACCAATTTTCTTTTGGTAAAAAATCTGCATCAAATATGGCAATAAATTGGCCTTTTGCACTTTCTAAACCTTCTTTTAATGCTCCAGCTTTAAATCCTTTTCTGTTGGTTCTTTGGATGTGTTTAATGTTGACTCCAGATTGTTGAAGCGCTTCAATTTGTTTTTTAGTTGACACAACAGATTCATCTGTAGAATCATCCAACACCTGAATTTCTAATTTGTCTTTTGGATATTTTAACTTTACAATGTTCGTTAACAACCGTTCCATTACATACAACTCATTAAATACAGGAAGTTGAATGGTTACAAACGGAATTTCATCAGAATTAGAAAAATCGAATTTATCAGAAATGTCTTTATTTTTTTGCGCTTTTAAATAATTGAAAAGCAAGTTGAGTTGTGCAATGGCGTACATAAAAATGAGCACCAAAGCAATCGTATAAATCGCTATAATTATATACGCAACAACAATCATTTAAAACTATATTTAAAAATCCAACCTAATATTTTAATTCCCGCCATCACACTTCCTTTTACAGTTCCAGAAACTTTAGAAACGCCAATTCTGTTTCTGTATTTCATCGGAATTTCTACGTAAGTCAGTTTTTGTTTCAGTGCTTTTAACTGCATTTCAACCGTCCAGCCGTAAGTTTTGTCTTCCATGTTTAAGGCTAATAATTTGTTGTATTTGATTGCTCTAAACGGACCTAAATCTGTAAATTTTGCTCCGAAAAAAAAATTCATTAAAAACGTTGCTAACCAATTCCCGAAGACTTGTTGCGGAGTCATAGAACCTGTTTCTCGTAATTCTTTTACTCTTGCGCCAATTACAAAATCGATATTATCATTGATAATCGGAGCAATAACTTCTGTTAATTGTTCTGGATAATCAGAATAATCACCATCTAAAAAAACAATAATGTCTGGTTTTTTATTAGGATCTTTGAACGAAGTCGAAGCGATATAATCCATTCCTTTTAAACAGGCAAAACCATAACCTTTTCTATTTTCTTGTAAAACCGTTGCGCCAGCATTTTTGGCATTTTCTTCTGTGTTATCTGTAGAATTGTTGCTAATCACAATAATTTCATCAACAAGTGATGGAATATCATGAATTACATTCGCAATAGAATCTTGCTCGTTAAAAGCAGGAATGATGACTTTAATAATTGACATTAATATTTTTTAAGTTTCGGTAAAAATACGATTGTTTCTTTGTTATTTGTCGTTGATCAATTTCATTAAATCAACATCATTTCCTAATAAAATTTCTGTCGGATTGATACGTCCATCTTCTGGTCCGTTTTCTAATTTTAAAACGCCACGTGGACAAACAGCAGAACAAATTCCGCAACCAACACAACTAGAACGCACAATATTTTCTCCTTTTTGAGCGTACGCTCTTACGTCAATTCCTTGTTCACAATACGTAGAACAATTTCCGCAAGAAATACATTGTCCGCCATTTGTGGTAATTCTAAAACGAGATTTAAAACGTTGTACAAATCCTAAATAAGCAGCTAACGGACAACCAAAACGACACCAAACTCGATTACCAAAAATGGGATAGAACCCAGTTCCGATTACGCCAGCAAACCAAGCTCCAATTAAGAAACTATAAGAATCTTTTATCCACTGCGAATTGATTCCTAAAAAGGATTGTGATCCTGTAAAGTAACAATACAATGTTACAGCGGTCATCACTAAAGAAAAAATTAAAACCGAATGAATGATCCAGCGTTCTAATTTCCATGATTTTAACGTTTTACTAGAATGTTGTCTGTACGGATCGCCCAATGTTTCTGCCAATCCGCCACAACCACAAACCCAAGAACAATACCAACGTTTACCGAAGAAATACACCATTACAGGAACTATAATTAAGGTTAACACAATTCCCCAAACTAAAATAAAAAGTCCAATAGATCCACTACTTTTTAAAGCTTCTAGATTCCATTCAAAGAAGAAATCATAATCTAACGGAAAAGCATTTTTAAAATCATATCCAGGCATATTTAAGCTTGTCATAATTTCTGGAATTAAAAAAGCAAAGACAATTTGAAAAAATAAGACAGAAGTTGTTCTTATAATTTGATATTTATTGTGTCGGTATTTGATGTACATTCTTGTTGCCATCACCAACATAATTACAGAATATAAAAACCCGTACACAAACCATTGAGAAGCCAAACCGCCGTTAAAAAATTTACTAAGCGGATCAAAAATGAATGTCCAGTTTACAATATAATCTGGTAGAAAGTATAAAACGAGGTAAAAAGAAACCAAATAGACAAGTACCAACCATGCAATCCAACCACGATTTGTACTCGATTCTAAATAAATTCCGTTGTTTTTAATTCCGGCTTTTCCTAATAAAATAGCGTTTGGTAAAATAAAAAGCAACGCACCAAAAATTGCCAAACCAAAAGTAAACCACCAAAATAAAACCGCATTTTCTTTTACAAAACCATTGCCTGCAATTTTTGCCAATTCAAAACTTAAAGTATGCGGTTTTCCGTAAATTTTATATTGATATTGTTCTCCTTTTTTATCCCAATTTTTTTCTGAATCGTATTTTGCAATTAATGCATCATAATGATCGTTTGAAACTTTAAATGCATTTCTAACACGACTAGAAAATTCAAAGATGTTTAAATCTTCTGAAGTGACAATTGCTTTTTGTAGTTCGTCTTTTATCAGTTCATTTTTAAAGTTCTTCTCTTTGATAAAAACATCTAATTGATCAGAGTTTAATTGAAAAGAACCTGTAAAAATAGTTCCAGTAAAAACTGCCAACCCGATTAAAAAGAAGACTAAACCTATGTTTTTTATTATTTTCATAACTATTATGCGCTAAAAATTCTTTTCCAGCTTTTCTTTTTCAGTTGGATGTTTGTATTGTTTTCTCGATTGAATTTTGCTACAATTTCTGCTTCGTGTAGTTTGTAAAACTCAGGATCAAAATTAGCATCTGCTAAATGCTCTAAGACATCATTTACAGATTTTTTTTCTGTGAGAATTTTATCAAAAAAGGCATGTCGCATTCTAATTCCGAAGGTGTTAATTCCGATAAATTCTCCAGTATTTTTATCATAATTGATATGAATACATTTTTTACCTTTTTTATGTTCCCAATAAAAATGAGTTTCATTTTCTTTTGGTTCTGCCCAAACCCAACCATAAGTTTGATATTCAATATCAAAAAACTTTGCGGAGTTAAACCAATGTCCGGGTTTGTATTCAATTCTATTCCCACAAATTGTTTGCGCAACGGTTTCTCCCATCATTCTACCAGTGTACCAAACCGCTTCAATTGGTCTTCTTTGTCCGATTGCTTCGTGTTGTTCCGCGCAATCACCAATGGCATAAATATTTTTAATATTGGTTTCTAAAAAGCGATTTACTTTTACACCACGACCAATTTCTATACTTCGACTACGCTCAGTAACCGATTCAGAGTTTTTTAAAAAATCTACATTTGGCGAAACTCCTGCGGTTAACCCAACAACATTACATTCAATTTCTTCACCGGTTTCAGCAATAATTACGGATTTTACATTCCCGTTTTCATCAGCAATAATTTCTTCTAAATTGACTCCTAATCGTAAATCAATATGATTGTCTCTAATTTCTTTATTGATAATTTCAGATTCTTCTTTTGGCAATACATTTCTCCAAAAACTTTGTTCTCTAACTAAAAAAGTAACCGGAATATTTCTGCTGTGTAACATTTCTGCCAATTCAATTCCGATTAAACCACCACCAACAATTACAGCACGTTTACACGTTTTATTATCGGGCGCAAATTTTTCTAAAGTTTCTAAATCTTGCTTGTGATACATTCCAAAAACGCCATTTAAATCTTGACCAGGCCAACCAAATTTATTTGGTTTAGAACCAGTTGCGATTATCAGTTTGTCGTAATTTAATTTTTCGCCGTTAGAAAATTCAAGTTCATTTACATCAGAATTTACTTTTGATACAAATCCTTTTTTAAGATTGATGCGATTTTTTTTCCAAAACCAAGATTCGTACGGTTGCGTATGTTCAAATTTTAGATGTCCCATATACACATACATCAACGCAGTTCTAGAAAAGAAATACTCGGCTTCTGCAGAAACTATCGTGATTTCTTTGTCAGAATTTTTTCTAATATGTCTTGCGGCTGTAACGCCAGAAATTCCGTTTCCTATAATAACAATGTGCTCCATAAATTTCTTTGTTGGCTATTCTGTCGAGTTGTAAGTTACAAACTTAATATAAGATTCTAATTTATAATCAATTCAGATAAGTAAACTATTTTTAATTACCGTTTGCTATTTATTTTATCAAAAAAACATACTTTAGAAGAATGAAAATCACGAATTTTATTTTTCTTTTGGTATTGCTATTTTCTTGTGCGAAACCACATCAACAAGAAAAAATAAATGGAATTAGTTTTGTTGCTTCAAATGCTGCAATTGATACAAAACACGTTGAACCAGTTGTAGCAGTAAATGGAAATTTTGTTGCTTTAATGCCTTTTGGTTTTTTTAGAGATTTAAAAAACCCGAAAATTAGATACAATTCACAAAGACAATGGTTTGGTGAAACTAGAAAAGGATTAGAGCATTACGCAAAAGAGTTTAAAAAACGAAATATAAAAATTATGATGAAACCACAATTGTGGGTTTCTAGAGGTTTATATACTGGTTATATTGATTTAAAATCAGAAGAAGAATGGAAAATTTTAGAAGATTCGTATGAAGATTTCATCTTAGAATTTGCAGAAATTGCTCAGAAAATGAATGCAGATATTTTATGTATCGGAACTGAATTAGAAAAATTTGTATCGAAAAGACCTGCATATTGGAATCAATTAATTACAAAAATTAAAAAGATTTATACAGGAAAATTAACATACGCAGCAAATTGGGACGAGTTTAAAAGAGTGCCTTTTTGGAGTGATTTAGATTTAATAGGAGTTGACGCTTATTTTCCTTTAAGTGATAAGAAAACTCCGACGGTTTTAGATTTTGAAAATGGATGGAAACCTCATAAAGCATCCATCAAAGAAGTTCAACAAAAATTTAACAAGCCAATTTTATTTACAGAATTTGGTTATAGAAGTATCGATTTTAACGGGAAAAAACCTTGGGAATCAAATAGAGTAGAAGGAAATGTAAATCTTGAAGCTCAAAAAAATGCAACGCAAGCAATTTACAATCAGTTTTGGAAAGAAGATTGGTTTGCTGGCGGATTTTTATGGAAATGGTATCATAATCATGAAGATGTTGGCGGAGAAAACAACAACAGATTTACACCACAAAACAAACCAACAGAAGCTTTGTTAAAAAAATTATATGAAATTAAATAAAACTTAAAAAAACTCAAAACATGATAAATGTTATAATTTACAAGATATCAATAACTTAAATTTGTTTTTATCCAAAATTATTTATCATGAAAAAAGTTATTGTTCCTATAGATTTTTCTGAGCATTCCGAACACGCTCTAAAAGCTGCAGCACTTTTAGCAAAAAGAAATACAATAGAAATTGTTGTATTGCACATGTTAGATATTAACATATCATCGTTAAGCGAAAGTGCAAGTGATATTCAAGCACAATCTGTTTTTTATTTAAAATTAGCAGAAAAAAAATTTAAAACCTTTTTAAAGAAAGATTATTTAGAAGGTTTAAAAGTAACACCAATTATAAAGCATTACTTATCATTTAAAGAAATAAATGAGATTGCAGAAGAAGTGAATGCAGATTTAATAATAATGAGTTCTCATGGCGCAACCGGAATGAAAGAATTTTTTGTTGGTTCTAATACCGAAAAGGTTGTTCGGTTTTCAGATATTCCTGTTTTAATTTTAAAAGAAGAATTGTTCGATTTAAATTTTGAAGACGTGGTTTATGCGTGTGATTTTTCTGAAGAGTCAATTCCTGCTTACAAAAAAGCATTAAAATTGATGGAATTTTTTAAAGCAGAATTGCACTTGTTGTATGTGAATACGCCAAATGACAAGTTTAAAGCTTCATCTGAAATGCAAGAAATGGCGGTTCATTTTTTAACTAAAGCAAACCAAGATATTAGTAAGTTAAAAGAAATTACTTTTGAATGTGATTATACAATTGAAAAAGGGATTTTAAAATTTTCTAACTTGATAGGAGCAGATTTAATTGCAATTAGCACAAATGGTAGAAAAGGATTGTCTCATATCTTTAAAGGAAGCGTTGCAGAAAATGTAAGTAATCATTCTATGTTGCCAGTTATTACTATTAAGATATAGATTTCTTTTTTTTGATTTTATTTTTTTGTTTCTTCTCTAATTTTTATTGTAAATTTGTAACCAATGTATAAGGTTGTGTAATATGGTTTCAAAAGAATATTATTCTTTAAATGAAGTTTCTGAAATTTTAGGAAAAAGTAAAGAAACACTTAGGCGATGGGATAGAGAAGGTAAATTTTCTGCTGTTCGAGAGCCAATAAGTCAATATAGAATTTATAAAAAAGAACAAATTAATGACCTTTTAAAACAATTATCAATTGATTACGAAGATACAGTAGATAATTCTGTAACTCCAAATAATGAGTATAAAGTATTAGAGTTATTTGCTGGTGCAGGTGGTTTAGCTGTTGGTTTAGAAAAAGCAGGAATAAAATGTATCGCCTTAAATGAAATTGATAAATGGGCTTGTCAAACATTGCGAGAAAACAGACCAAATTGGAATGTTTTAGAAGGTGATATTAAATCATTTGATTTTTCTGAATACAATAACCAAGTAGATATTGTTACTGGTGGTTTTCCTTGTCAAGCATTTAGTTATGCAGGGAAAAAATTAGGATTACAAGATGCAAGAGGAACACTTTTTTATGAATTTGCAAGAGCTGTAAAAGAAGTGAATCCGCTAATTTGTATTGGAGAAAATGTTAAAGGATTGTTGTCTCACGAAAAAGGAAAAACAATTGAAGGAATGATTTCCATTCT
The DNA here is from genome assembly GCF_039748955.1 of Polaribacter uvawellassae. Lineage (NCBI taxonomy): Bacteria > Pseudomonadati > Bacteroidota > Flavobacteriia > Flavobacteriales > Flavobacteriaceae > Polaribacter > Polaribacter uvawellassae. Next base: position 785,060 of record NZ_JBDIZN010000001.1, read on the forward strand.
AGATGAAATAGGTTATAACGTAGTTCCGGTTAAAGTTTTAAAAGCAATTAAATATAAAGTACCTCAAAAAAGAGAACGTGTAATCTTAGTCGGAATTAGAAAAGATATTGATATAAAATATGAATATCCAAAACCACATAATAAAATATATAATTTAATTGATGCTTTAAAAAAAGGAGAATTATATGATTCTAATGTTCCGAAGTCTGAAGGTTCTAAATATCCTGAGCATAAAAAAAATGTATTAGATTTAGTTCCTCAAAAAGGTTATTGGAGAAATTTACCTTTAGATATTCAGAAAGAATATATGGGAAAAAGCTTTTATTTAGGTGGAGGAAAGACAGGAATTGCTCGTAGAATTGGTTGGGATGAACCTAGTTTAACACTTACGTGTAGTCCAGCGCAAAAACAAACAGAAAGATGTCATCCAGAAGAAACACGACCGTTTACAGTAAGAGAATATGCAAGAATTCAAACTTTTCCAGATGATTGGAAGTTTATAGGTTCTGTTTCTCAACAATATAAACAAATAGGAAATGCTGTTCCGTGTAATTTAGGACAAGAAATAGGATATTCTATTATTAAGTTTTTAAATGAATATTATTTAAGTTTGTCAAAACCTAAATAGTAACTGTAGTTTTCAAAAGTAATTTCATCTAAAACACCTCTCTTAGATTCTTTTGAGCTTTTATAAATTTCTTCAAGTGCAGAATTACTTTGTGCTGTTTTGTTTTCTTGATTATTCAAATAATCTGAAATTGCTTTTGGTAAAATTTGATATAATTCAAATAAGGCATTTTCTTTTCCAGAAAGTAATTTGTAAAATTGATCTCCTGAAATTTTATAAACTCTACTGTGACTATATTCTTTTCCATTAATTTCTCCGAACCATTTTTCGTTGAAGCTATTTTTAGCTAAAACTTGCACCCAATAACATTTTGCATTTTTATATGTGTCGGCATAATTTGCTAATTTTTGAAACAAACTTTCTGCAGAACTACTGTTCATCGTATTGTGTTTGTTTTTTATGTCAGCAAACAAAGTGTTGTCATTTGCTTTGATATCAAAACCACTTAACTTTCCTATTTCAAATCCATTAATTCCACCTAAGATTTCTTCGTGAAAAGTTCCAATAGAATTATTTGTAGATTTATCTATTTGTCGATTTATTTCAGTTTTAATCAACGTTTCTTCATCTAAATTATTAAACTTTGCATCAAAAGTTAATTTGATTGTATCAATCTTGTTTTTATAGAACTTCTTTTTACTCACATTTGCTTTCGCTTTCAAATATGATTTGTGAAGGTTTTCAATACAAGAAAATAAGTGTTCGTCAGATATAAAACTTAAATAAGTGTTTTTCATTTTTTAAATTCAATTTATTTATGACTAATTTAGAAATTATAATTGATTCTAAATTATTTTAATCAACTCTTTAAATAAAGTAATCATTTTTGGCTCTGCATCCCCAGCAACAGCAATAATTTCGGCAATATCTACAGGTTGTAAGTTTTTTGGATCACATTCATCTGTTAATACAGAAATTGCAGCGCAAGGCAAGTTTAATTGTTTTGCAACAATTACTTCTGGCACAGTGCTCATTCCGACTGCATCCGTTTCTAAAATTTGCAACATTCTATATTCTGCCCTTGTTTCTAATTGCGGACCAACAACACTTGTGTAAATTCCTTCGTGCAATTGGATGTTGTTTTTTTGAGCAATTTCTTTCAATTTATTGTTGATTTTTATTGAATACGGTTCAAGCATATCCGCAAAAATATTTCCAAATTCATTGGCATCTTTAAAAGCTAAAGGAGAACTTCCTTGTAAATTGATATGATCTTCAATCAGCATTAAATCGCCTTTTTTATAATTTAAATTGATGGCACCAGCTGCATTTGAAATCAATAAATTTTTAATTCCTAAAGCATGCATGGTTCTAATTCCGTACGTTACTTCCCACAAATTATAACCTTCGTAAACATGAAAACGACCTGACATAACAACCACTTTTTTGCCAGATAAATTTCCGTATATTAATTTTCCAGAATGAAACTCTACAGTTGCTTGTGGGAAATTTGGAATATCTGCATAAGCAATTTCTTTTTCAATGTCGATTTCATCAACCAACTTTCCTAAGCCAGTTCCTAGTACAATTCCGATTTCTGGAGCTGTAATTCCATTTACTTTTAAATAATTTAATGTTTCTTGTAATTGCTGTTTTTTCATATTCTGGCTGAATTTATTTCAGTATTTTTTTATTTTAAAGCTGTGTCTTTTATTTCAATAATTTTTTGAATCTTCGGGTTGTTTTTATAGAAATCAGAAGCAATTAAGTCTTCAAAAGTATCAATGTCGTTTAACGTTTTCATCAACCCAACAGTTTGTTTTTGTGATTTTAATTCAGCTAAAGTTACATTTAATAAATCTGATTGACTCCAAGGCTTGTCTTCAAAAACAGATGGAATCATTTTAGACAATCCAATTAAATAATAACCGCCATCTTCTGCTGGTCCAAAAATTACATCATTGTTTTCTAATTTTTCAAAAGCTGAATCAATAATTTCTTTAGAAATATCAGGTAAATCAGAGCCAATTAATAGGATGTTTTCGTAACTATCATTAAAACCACTTTGAAAAGCATTTTGCATTTTAATTCCTAAATCTTTTCCTTCTTGTATAAATTTTTTACTGCCTTTCCATTTTGATGAAATTATGACATCAGAAAAATAAATGTATTTGTCAGCTGTAATATTAGAAGTTGATTTTTCGGTGATATTGACCAATTCTGAATAAATTTTAAAAGCACCAACATCTCCAATTGTTTTAGCCAAACGTGTTTTTACTTTGCCTAAGATAATGTTCTTTACAAATACAATAAGCAAATCATTTTTTTTTCTAGTTCTTTTCTCTTGATTCTTTTTATCACTCATGAATTTAAACTTCTTACTTTTTTCGCTACTGATTACTGGTAATTGTTAACTGAAACTGATTTACGCAACAACTCCTTGGCAACTACTTCCTGCGCCAGCAGTACAGCCATAGCAATGTTGATTGATAATTATATTTCTATTTTGCAACAATTCTTCGTTGTATTCAGCAATGTGTTTAACGCTAGAGTTTATTTTTAAATTTAACATCTGATTGAAATCACAATCGTATAAAAATCCGTCCCAACTGATAGAAATGGTATTGGTACACATTACATTTTCTACCGCCAACGGATTGTATGCTTCAACCAAAGCAAACATATAGTCTTCATAATTTTCTGAAGCAATTAAATAATCTAAAAACCTGCTGATTGGTAAATTGGTAATGGCTAATAAACTGTGAAAAACAATATTAAAATCTTCTTTCAAAGCTTTCTTAAAATCATTTTCTAAGGCTTGCTGATCTCCTGGTAAAAATGCGCCAGACGGATTGTAAACTAGATCTAATTTTAAATCGGAATTTTCAATTCCATAACCAACTTCATTCAGCATTTGCAATGCTTTGATTGATTTATCAAAAACACCATTACCACGTTGCTTATCTGTTTTTCCTCGTGTATAATGTGGCATCGAAGAAATTACATGTACGTTGTGTTTTTTAAAAAATTCTGGTAAATCGTGGTATTTTTTATTGGCTAAAATGATGGTTAAATTAGAGCGGACAATAAAATCTTTAATTCCAACTTTACTTGCTTCTTCTACAAACCATCTAAAATTCGGATTCATTTCTGGTGCGCCACCAGTTAAATCCAACGTATGCGCTTCTGTTTTTTTGATAACATCCAAACATTGTTTCATCGTTTCAATAGTCATGATTTCTTTTCTGTCTGGACCAGCATCAACGTGACAATGAGAACAAACTTGGTTGCACATATAACCCAAATTAAGCTGTAAAATTTCTAATTTTTTAGGACGTAGCGGAAACTGATTGGTTTCTTTTATTTTGTTTGCAAACGTAAGTAATTCACCATCAGCAAAAATCCCGTTTGATAGAATTTCTAATTGACGTTCTGTATTTGCTAAATCGTTATTTCTTGCTTGAAGAGATTTTTTCATGTATGTTGATTCAGTATCTTTTTGTCTCCTCGAGCGGAGTCGAGAGGTTAATTAGGTCTCGACTCCGCTCGACCTGACAAAATAGGTTTGTATCTAGTTTTAGCCGTCTAATTTATTCACTTTATTCATCATTTGAACACCGTGAACTAACGTTGCTCCACTTTTTATTGCAGCACCAACATGAATGGCTTCCATCATTTGCTCTTTGGTAATACCTCTTTGTAAGCCATCTTTAGTATAAGCATCAATACAATACGGACATTGTTCTGTGTGTGCAACAGCCAAGGCAATCAATGATTTTTCTCTTGCTGTTAAAGCACCTTCTTCAAATACTTTTCCGTAATAATCAAAGAATTTTTCACCAAGTTCTTCGCTCCATTCTGTAATATTTCCAAATTTCCTTAAATCAGCCGGGTCGTAATATGTTTTCATATAATAGGATTTGTGATTTTTTGTCGTAATAAAAAGTAATTGTATACAAAGTTAATCGGTAATTTCTTCTCCTGGTTTTAAATTGAATTTTTTTCGAAACCAAAATACAATTATATAAAGAATTGGTGTGTCTAATGCGGCAATGCAAATTTTAAAAAGAACACCTCCAATTAATAAACCTAAAAACTTGTTCCAAGCAATAATTTCAAAAAAACAAAGCAGTGTTAAAACGGTAAAAGTATCTATAAACTGTGATGTAAATGTTGAGAAATTATTTCGCAACCAAAGGTGTTTTCCTTTGGTTAATTTTTTCCAAAAATGATACACTCTAATATCAATAAATTGAGCAAATAAATAAGCCATCATAGACGCAAATACAGCTAACGGTGCAGCGCCAAAAACATTTAAAAAAGTTTCATCATTTACTTGCGACCAAGAAGTTGCTGGAACTTGTTTGGAAACAAAAATGATTAACAACGAAAAAAATGAAGCAAATATTCCGGCAATTACTACTTGATTTGCTTTTTTCTTTCCATATACTTCGGATAAAATATCAGTAATTAAAAAAGTGATAGGATAAGGCAATAAACCAACTGATAACTCAAATAGTTTTACATCAAAAATAGTAATATCAAAAGGATACCAATAAAAGAATTTTTGAAAAATTAAATTAGAAGTAACCAAAGAAGCGATAAATAGTGCTGCTAAAATCAAATAAATTAATTGTGCAGAAGATTTTTGTTGTTCGGTCATTGAACGAAAGTAAGAATTTAGTTTGATTTTAAAAATTTGTATGTTTGCAGAACCAAATAAAGAATAAAAAAGAAGTACATGAAAGCATATATTTTTCCAGGTCAAGGAGCACAATTTTCAGGAATGGGATTAGATTTATACGAAAAATCTACCATAGCACAAGAGCTATTTGAGCAAGCAAATAAAACTTTAGGTTTTGCAATTACAGACATTATGTTTGAAGGAACCGCAGAGCAATTAAAAGAAACCAAAGTTACACAACCAGCTATTTTTTTACATTCTGTAATTTTAGCAAAAGTAATGGGAGATTCTTTTCAGCCAGAAATGGTTGCAGGACATTCTTTAGGAGAATTATCTGCATTGGTTGCAAATGGTGTTTTGTCTTTTGAAGACGGATTAACATTGGTTTCTAAACGAGCTTTAGCAATGCAAAAAGCGTGTGAAATTGCACCCTCAACTATGGCTGCAGTTTTAGGATTAGATGATAATGTAGTTGAAGAAGTTTGTGCAGCAATCGATGGAGTTGTAGTTGCTGCAAATTATAATTGTCCTGGACAATTGGTGATTTCTGGAGAAGTTTCTGCAGTAGAAAAAGCCTGTGAGGTTTTAACTGAAAAAGGAGCAAGAAGAGCTTTGTTGTTGCCAGTTGGCGGTGCATTTCATTCACCAATGATGGAGCCAGCAAGAGAGGAATTAGCCGCAGCAATTAAAGCAACAACATTTAGCGAACCAATGTGTCCTGTATATCAAAATGTTACTGCAAGTGCAGTTACAAATCCAGAAGAAATAAAGAAAAATTTAATGTTGCAGTTAACAGCACCTGTTCGTTGGACGCAATCTGTACAAGCAATGATTGCTGATGGAGGAACAGAATTTATAGAAGTTGGTCCAGGAAAAGTACTACAAGGATTGATGCGTAAAATTGATAGAAATGTTGCTGCAAGTGGAGCTTCAATTGAATAAATAAAAATGTGATAAATAGAAAATCCCACTCAATTAAGTGGGATTTTTTTGTTTATTTTGAAAGAACGCAGTCCTCACAATCTTTAATTTCACCGTAATACGTTTCTCTGTATTTGTGAAGAGTTTCTAGAGGAATAATGTTTAAAAACATTTTTTTAATGTAGGTAACTCTTGTGTGTAATCTTCCCATTTGTGGAGTAAATCTCTTTTCTAAACGGGTTTTTCTTTTAATTTGAATCAGTTTCATGTTGTCTTTTATCATTAAATTAATATGATGCAAAGATATGAAGATGGATAGGTTATGTCAATTTTTAAATGTTAAAACATTAATTTTCAGCTCATTAATGTTGTATTGAAAATTATAAGGCTTAATTTTTACGGATATGCTAAGTATATCCGTTTTTATTTAAGTATTTACAATGTTAAAATGGTAAATTTTATCAATAAATGACAGAAAAAAGCTAAAAGACATACGAAAATGAGTAAAAAATGAATAAAAATGGCATTTTTTTATTAAAACCATTTTTTCTTTTTAAAATAATATAACATCCCAAGTGCTATAATTGCCATAACGCCTAACATAATAAAATAACTGTATTTATAATGTAGTTCTGGTAGCACATCAAAGTTAGTTCCGTAAATACCAGCGATAAAAGTAAGCGGAATAAACACAACAGAGAACACTGTTAAGAACTTCATAATGTCATTTAATTTTGTGCTAACAGTAGTATGATATATATTTAATTGATCTGATAAGATTTCTCTATAACTATCAGAAATTTCTACTGCATGGTTGATATTGTTTTGTAGTTCTTTAAAATGAATGTGGTTTTTATTATTGATATAATCAGAATCAATTTTAGTTAAACTTAAAAGCATTTCTCTTGCCGGTAGAATATTTTTTCGTAAATAATTTAATTCTTTTTTATGAATGTTTATTGTTTCAATAATTGTTTTATTTGGGTTTTGAAGTAATTCTTCATCTAGGTTCTCGATCTTATTTCCAAGGATGCTTAAAATGTAAATATAATTATCAATAACTACATCTAGCAGTGCAAATAATAAATAATCTGGACCTGAGTTTCGTATTCTTTTCTTCTGTTTACGTAGACGATTTCTAACGGGTTCAAAAACATCACCTGTTTTTTCTTGAAATGATAATAAAACAGATTTGGTAATTATTAGACTTAAGTTTTCAAAAGAAATTAAATTAGAGCTTTCATTTATTTGAAGCATTTTTATCGATAAAAACAAGCAATTGTCGTTTTCTTGCGCTTTTGGTCTTGCATGTGTATTCATTACATCTGCAATAATAAAATGATCGAATTGAAAACCTTCTGCAATTTTGTGCATAATTTCAGTTTTATCAATTCCATCAACATTAAACCAAGTGGTAGAATTTTTTTCTTGGTAGGCTAAGGCTTCTTCAACAGAGTTAATAGGTGTTTCTTCTAAGTTGTTTTTATCATAATCAATAATTCTTAGAACAGTGTTTTCTGTCTTTTTTTTACCAATAAATATTAATTCGTCAGGAGAAGCACCAATTTCTTTTTGTTGCTTTTTTATAAATCTAGCCATAAAAAAATCAATTTAAGCATCAAACTTTAGTTTGATAAGTGAAAGGTATTTCTTTTTATTTAAAACAACAATTAAGATTGTTGTTTTAATTGCCATTTCCAAGCAGAAGATAGCGCATCATCTAGTGATTTTTCTGTTTTCCAATTTAATTCTTTATTGGCAATTGTGGTGTCTGCAAAAGCAGCAGTAATATCGCCTTCTCGTCTTCCAACAATTTTATAATTTAATGGTTTTCCAGAAACTTTCTCAAAAGATTTTATGACTTCTAAAACCGAACTTCCTTTTCCGGTGCCCACATTAAAAAACTCAAAATTGGTTTTATTATTCTTGTTGATTAATCGCACTAATGCAGCAATATGTGCTTTTGCTAAGTCTACCACATGAATGTAATCACGAACTGCTGTTCCATCAATTGTATTATAATCATCACCAAAAACTGACAATTCTTTTCTGATTCCGACTGCAGTTTGTGTAATAAACGGAATTAAATTTTGCGGAACACCTAAAGGCAATTCGCCAATTTTTATGCTTTCGTGTCCGCCAATCGGATTAAAATATCGCAAAGCAATAGCATTTAAATTGTATGCTTTACAGCTTTCTTTTATGATTTCTTCTCCAATTTGTTTGGTGTTTCCGTACGGAGATTCTGCTGGTTTTGTTGGTGCATTTTCTGTAATTGGCAACTCATCGGCTTGTCCATAAACTGTACAAGAAGAGCTAAAAATAAAATTATCGAGATTTCTATTTTTCATTTCTTGTAACAAATACACTAAAGAACCAATATTGTTTTCGTAATACTCTAAAGGTTGATGTACGCTTTCTCCAACTGCTTTAAATGCTGCAAAATGTATAATTCCATCAACGTTATTATTTTCAAAAAAAGAAGTTACATCCTTTTTAATACGTAAATCTAGTTGATGAAACTCAGGTTTTATTCCTGTGATATCAGTAATGTTATCTAGAACATTTATCGAAGTATTTGATAAATCATCAATAATTACAACGTTGAATCCAGCATTTTGTAATTCTACAACAGTGTGAGAACCGATAAAACCTAAACCTCCAGTTACTAATATTTTTTTCATAAAATATACTTTTAACCTCTCGATTCCGTACGAAGAGACAAACATAACGCATGTCCGGTCGAGCGGAGTCGAGACCTAAATATTATCCAACAAAATCTAAAACTGTTTTGGTAATAAACTCTAATTGATCTTGTTCTAATTCGGTATGCATTGGCAATGAAATAACTGTTTGTATCAATTGATTTGTAACAGGAAAATCACCTTCATTATAACGTTTGTCTGCATATGCTTTTTGTGCATGTAACGGAACTGGATAATAAATTGCATTTGGAATGTTGTTTTCTAATAAATGTTTGTGTAATTCGTCACGCTTTCCGTTTGTAATTTGTAATGTATATTGATGAAAAACATGTGTTGTAAAATCACTAATTTTTGGAGTGATAATATTTTTATTGCTTGCAAAAGCATTCGAATAAAACTCGGCAGCTTTTCTACGAGCATTACAATAAGAATCTAACAACGGTAATTTTGTTTTTAAAACTCCAGCCTGAATAGAATCTAAACGAGAATTTACACCAACAACATCATGATAATAACGTGTGTACATTCCGTGATTTACAATTCCGCGTAAAGTATGCGCTAATTCATCATCATTGGTAAAAATTGCGCCGCCATCACCATAACAACCTAAATTTTTTGAAGGGAAAAATGACGTTGTCCCTACATTTCCAATAGTTCCAGCTTTCTTTTTTGTTCCGTTTGCAAACGTATAATCAGCACCAATTGCTTGTGCATTATCTTCAATTACAAACAAATTATGTTCTTTCGCAACTTCTAGTATCGCTTCCATATTTGCACATTGTCCAAATAAATGAACAGGAACAATGGCTTTTGTTTTTGGTGTAATTGCTTTTTTTAAAGCATCAATATTTATGTTAAAAGTATCTGCTTCAACATCAACCAAAACAGGCGTTAATTTTAACAATGCAATAACTTCTACTGTTGCCGCAAATGTAAAATCTGCAGTAATTACTTCATCGCCTTGTTCTAAACCTAAACCCATCATTGCAATTTGCAACGCATCGGTTCCGTTTGCACATGGAATTACATGTTTTACGCCTAAATATTTTTCTAAATCTGCTTGAAATTGTCCAACTAAAGGGCCATTAATATAAGTTGATGAATCTAACACTTCTTGTATTGAAGCATCAACCGTGTCTTTAATTTTAGCATATTGACTTTGCAAGTCAACCATTTGAATTTTTTTCATCTAATTTGTTTTACAACGAGTAACAAAAGTACAAAATTCTACTTGTTTAAAGTAGTTTCTTTTTTGATTGATTTTTCTATTATCTTTGAAGAAATTCAAATTCAATTTCATGAAAATTTTCAAAAAATCACTAAAAGTAGTTGCTGTACTCATCGTTTTAATTTTTGTTGGACTTTGGTTGTTTACCAGAACTTTATATCCAACATATAACGGAGAATTAGAGTTGGCAAATATTTCTGATGAGGTTACTGTTTATTATGATGAGGTTGGCGTGCCGCATATAAACGCGCAAAATCAAAAAGATGCTTTTACTGCTTTAGGATATGTGCACGCGCAAGATAGATTATGGCAAATGGAATTAATTAGAAGAATTGCAGCGGGAAGATTGGCAGAGATTTTCGGAAAAGAATTGATAAAAACAGACAAGTTTTTCTCTGGATTGGGAATTGAAGAAGCATCTGCAAAAACCATAAAAAACTTAGATAAAAATTCTGAAGCCTACAAATTAACGATGGCGTATTTAGACGGAATTAATCAATTTATGGAAAACGGTCCAACACCAATAGAGTTTTTATTAGTTGGCGTTGAAAAAGAAAAATATACGCTAAAAGATGTGTATAATGTGTTTGGTTATATGGCGTTTAGCTTTGCTGCCGCTCATAAAACAGATCCGATGTTAAACGAAGTAAAAGAAAAATTGGGAGCAGCTTATTTTAATGAAATTAGTTTGTCAAATGTTAAAAATACGGAGATCATTCAAAATGAAAAGAAACCAATTTTAACAGCAAGCGTTGCTGCCGCAATGCAAGATTTGTATAAAAATTTACCATTATCGCCATTTATTGGAAGTAATTCTTGGGTAATTGGAGCAGATAAAACCAAAAACGGACGCGTAATTTTTGCAAACGATCCTCATATTGGATTTGCGCAACCTTCGGTTTGGTATCAATCTCATGTTAAAACTCCAGATTACGAAATGTATGGCTTTAATTTAGCGCTTTCTCCGTTTTCTTTAATCGGACATAATAGAGAATATGCTTACGGAATGACGATGTTTGAGAATGATGATGTCGATTTTTATTTTGAAAAAGAAAATCCAGAAAATCCGAATGAATACTTAACAGAAAATGGATATAAAGCGTATGATATTATAGAAAAAAGAATTAAAGTAAAAGGCGAAAAAGATGCTGTATATCAAATTAAAGTGAGTCAGCACGGACCAATTATGAATGATTTAATTGAGCATATTGATGATAAAAGACCCATGGCAATGCAATGGATTTATACCAAATTAAACAATGAGTTGTTAGAAGTTGGTTACGATTTATCGCATTCTAATTCGTTAGCAGAATTTAAAAAGGGTGCTCGTAAACTACATGCTCCAGGATTAAATATTATGTATGGTGATGCTAAAAATAATATTGCTTGGTTTGCTTCTGGAAAGTTGTATAAATACAGAGAAGGCATCAATACAAAAACCATTTTAGATGGTGCATCTGGTAAAGATGAAATCTTAGAATATTTCGATTTTGAGGAAAATCCAATGTCTATAAACCCGAGTTTAAATTATGTGTATTCGGCTAATAATCAGCCAGATTCTATAAAAGGAGGTTTGTATCCAGGTTATTATTTGCCAGAAGATAGAGCCAAAAGAATTGTTGCTTTATTAGAAGCTAAAAATGATTTTACAAAAGAAGATGTAGCCAAAATGATCTACGATGTTACTTCTGCAAGTGTTTCAGACAATATTACAAATTTAGCAACTGGAATCGATAAAAAGAACTTATCGCCAAGCGAAAAATTAAGTTTAGATTATTTGTCTAAATGGAATGGTTTTTACGGACAAAAAGAAATTGCACCAACTATTTACAACCGATTTATTTATGAAGTTTTGGTTGCAACATATCAAGATGAAATGGGGAAAAGCTTCCATCAATTTATAAATACACCGTATCAAGATAAAGCATTTGCAGAGCAAATTGTAAGAGAAGCATCTGTTTGGTGGGACAATATTAAAACTATAAATAAAAAGGAAACGAGAACAGATATTATTACCAGTTCGTATAAAAAAGCCATTGCGTTTTTAGGAAATCAATTGGGAGAAAACGTACAAGATTGGACTTGGGATCGAGTTATTTCTGTAGAATATGAACATGCTTTAGGTAAAGTTGCGGCATTGCGTAGCTATTTTAATGTTGGGCCTTTTAAAACTCGTGGAGGAAACGAAGTGATTAATAATCAAATTTTTAATTTAGATAGCACAGGCGTTTATAAAATTAAAGCTGGACCTTCAACACGTAGAATTGTCGATTTTTCTGATGTTGAAAATAGTTTAGGAATTTTACCAACCGGACAATCTGGAAATTTGTTTAGCCCGCATTATGATGACCAAGCACAAAAATATATTGATGGCGAATTTGTAAAAATGAAACTGAATCAAAAAGAAATTGAAGCTTCTGAAAATGTGTTGATATTTAAGATTAAGAATTAATTACTTCTCCGTCATTGCTAAGAATGAAGCAATCTCATTATCAAAACTGTCCTCGAATTAGTTGACTTGTGCAGCAATGACGAAAACACACTGGGTTTTCTTGTGAATTTCTTTTTCAGTTCTAATTCCGCAAGAAGCAAGCACACAATTATAGGTAAATTAAAATCTACTCATTATGTATTTGTAATGATGCTTTGAGTATTGAAAAACTAGTGTGAAACTGAAAAACTGGAATATTTTAGACTGAAGTAAATAAAATAAAGGTCATTGTCAACTTAAATAATTTTATAAACTAATTTACTGTCCCCCGATTATAAACTAATTTTTTCGAACTCTTTAAAGAATCTATATGACCTTTATATTAATAGTCAAATATAGCTTCTAAAGCACTTAATAAAACAGACGTGCAAGTTGAATAAACAGACGTTTTTAAAAACTTTGAGCCAAAAACCCTAGTAAATAGACGTCTTCTAGAGATTTAAGAAATCAGAAGGTTTTTTACCGAATTTTTCTTTAAAGAGTTTAGAAAAATAATCTGGTGTATTATAACCAACTTTTTTTGATAATTCTTTTACAGAACTAACCTCTTTTTCTTTGATTAAACGAAAAGCTTCATTAAGTCTTATTTCTGTAATATATTTATTAGGTGATATCCCTGTCAATTTTTTAATTCGTCTGTTAAGTTGCCTTTCACTTAATTCCATTTCTTGCGATAAATAATACAAACCAAAATTAAAAGAATCCATGTCTTTTAAAATAGTTTGGTTTAAGTGATTTAGCCATTCATTTTGTTTTGTTTCAGAGAATGTTTCAAGATCTAAAGTGTTATTTTCTTCCACTAAGTTTTCAAGGATTGTTGTTTTTTTCTTTTTCTCTTTTTTTATGAAAAAGAATAAACTTATAATTATGATAGGAAAAATAGCGAGCATCCATTTATTTAAGAAGCTACTTGTTACCTCAATATGTATTTGCTCTTTTAAATCAGCCCAAGTTCCATCAGAACTTTGAGCTTTGACTTGTAGTGTGTATTTTCCATTATCTAATTGTGGCAATATAATTGAATTGCTTTTTGCTACAATAAAATCTTGATGTAATGGTGTTATTTTATATTGATATTGCAAAGGTAAATTACTTTTAAAATCGAGTAATAAAAATTCTAACTCTTTACTTTTAATATCAGAATTTATGCTAATTGTGTTTTCTATTAGATATGAATTATCAATTATAGTATTGTCTTTTAATGTTGTTTTAACATTGTTTAATACCAAATTGTAACTTGTATTGTTTGTTGTTAAGAAATCTGTTGGATTAAAAACAGTTAGCCCATTTATTCCTCCTAAATAGAGTTTGCCATCTATATCTTTAAAAGAAGATAAGTGATTAAATTCTTTATTGCTAACTTCATTTGGTAAAAACACTTGGTTTTTTAAAGTTTTTGGAGCAAATCTGTTTAATCCATTATCTGTTGGTAGCCAGAAAAAACCATATTCATCTTTAAAAATAGCATAAACATTGTTGTTAGAAAGTCCTTCTTTTGTAGTAAAAGCTTTAAAACTATTTTGAGTTCTGTCCCATTTAATTAAGCCTTGTCCTTGAGTTCCTAACCAAATTGTGGTTTTATCTTCTATAAAAATATATTGTATAATTAGGTTTTCTGGTAGTCCATTTTTTGGTGTTATAGCGCTACTTATTTTTTCTTCGTGGTTCATTAAAAATAAACCTTTAGCAGTACCAATCCAAAGACTATCACCAGAAACCTGAAGGCTTCTAACGTTTATTCTATTTCTATCTTTTTTATCAATAAAATTATCTAACTTTTTTACAACAGATGCGGTTTTTATATCTTCATTAACATTTACTAAATAAAAATAACTACCAATAAAAACAGTTTTTGTTTTTGGATGACGTGCCATAATTCCAAAACCAATATTGCTATCATCAACAGCTTTATCTTTAGTGTATTCTATAGTTTTTTTGGTTTTAAAATTGTGGTTAAACAAACGCATTCCAGTAGAAATCCAAAGTGTATCACTATAATAAATAGACCCAAAAAAACTATAGTTATCTTCTAAATAATTATACTGATTAATTTTATTCTTTGTGTCTAATGTTTTAAGCCCAGAACTAAAACCGGATATGTATATAGTAGAGTCTCTTTTGAATATTGATTTTAAACTATAACCTTCAAGGTATTTTTTAAAATTGTTTTTATGTAGATTAATTTTATATAAACTTGTTTCAGTAAGGATCCATACAATATTATTTTTATCAACAAAGAATGAACGGTATCTTTTTTTAAAAGGTAAATCATCCTTTTTTATTCTTATTTTAACATTTTTATCTTTATCAACTTGCGTTAAATAGGCTTCTTCATTTATCCAATAAGAATTAGAATTTGTTCTTTGAAATACTCTATAGGCACTAAAAGCAAACGAGTTTAAATTAAGTTTAGTAAATACATCTGTAATTTTATTATTTATAATTTTTTTTACTTTAAAATTTTGTAATGGTAAAGTATCTGCTTCAATAAAAATAGCTTCATTGTTAAAAATATGAGCACTCAAAATAGTATTATCAACATTAAAAATTTCTTCAAATAAAGTTTTTTTATTTTGCTTAATTATTTTCTTATCATAAGCAAACCAATTATGTAATTCTGTGTTAACATAATATATGGGTTTGTCATTTTCATCTTCAATTAATTTGACAAGTGTTATCTTTTCACCATCAAACTTAAAAAGTCCTTTATTTTTTATTGATATATAAATATGATGTGATAAATCTCTGTATATTTTATCAATAATATTGGATTCAGAAAACGGAAGGTTTGGGAAAACTTCTGATAGAGAAGCTGTTTTATTTTTTTTTGTATCTAATATTTGAAGCTTAAAGTCATTTTTTGGATAATACCATATATTTCCATTAATATCAGCTGTTATATCAACTGTTGTATGATTAGATTTTAGATTAAGGTCTTCTTGAGAAAATTTTAGAAAATCTTTATGATTATTTCTGTAAATTGATTTGTTCGTGGCAATCCAAATATATCCATTAATATCTTGTTCTACATCAGTAACAATACTTTCATCTATTCCAGAAACTTTAGACACTTCAATTTCATACTCTTGACTAAAACTAGTATTGGTTAGCAAAGAGAAAAGGCAAAAGAGTAGTAAAGCTATTTTTTTTTTCATCAATTTTTTTAAATCAAAAGTAAGTTACTTTTTTAGACTAAAATAACTAATTTCCTATACTTCCTTATAAACTTCCTCAAACGGAATTCTAAAACGCTCACCATAGACTCCTTTTTCGGTTCTAATTCCGCAAGAAACAATCATATTTATTTCTGCGCCAAAAGGCAAACCTAATGCACGTTTTACGCGCCAAGTATCAGAACCTTCCATTGGGCACGTATCATAATTAATTGCCGCCATACTTGTCATAAAATTTTGCGCTGCCAAACCAGCAGATTTGTGTGCTACAACACACATGTCTTTTTGACGAACTTCTCTATAAATGGGTCTAAAAAGTCCTGTTATTAAAATGATTAAATATTTGATCCAACCTAAAATCCCAAAGAAATCTGCGTATGCAAACGGAATGATTTTTCCATAATAATTTCGCGCAACTTTTTCTCTACTTCGTTGTTCATGTTTTGGATTGTTTTTACCAAAAGTAAAATCGATAAAACCTAAATTAGCTTTTGCACGTTGTTTCCATAAATCTTTTCTGACTACAAAAACAACTAATTGTTGTGCGGTTCTTGCTGCATTTTGATTGAAACAAAAAGGCGCTATTTTGGCAATCATGTCTTTTGAAGTGATGTGATAAAATTCCCACAATTGCATGTTGCTACTATTCGGAGCAAGACTTGCTTGCTCAATACATTTTTTTACTCGTGAAATGTCTAATGGTTTTTCTGCGTCAAATATTCTTACAGAACGTCTATAATTGATTGCTTCTGAAACTGTTTTTTCGTTTGTCATAATTTTATGAAAATAATTTTATGAAGGTTTTTAATGTTTTTAATTTTCCTTTGTACGGTGCGTATCTTACAGGAATATCGAGCCAATTGTAACGTTTGGTGATTCCTTTTTTGTGTGAAAACAAATCGAATGTTTGCTTTCCATGATAACTTCCAATGCCGCTTTCTCCAACGCCACCAAAAGGTAAATTATGATTTGCAAAATGTACCGTTGTGTCGTTAATGGTTCCGCCACCAAAAGAATAATTGGCTATCATTTTATTAGCAAATTTTTTATTTCCAGAAAACACATAAAGCGCCAACGGTTTTTCGTAGTTGCCTATTATTTTTTCTAAATCTTCTTCAGTTTGAAAAGAAATCACAGGAGAAATTGGTCCAAAAATTTCACCTTTCATTACTTCGCTATCTAAACTTGGTTCATCAATTAAAGTCGGAGCAATATAATTGTCTTCTCGGTTTGTTTTTCCGCCAACTAAAAAGGTTTCATTCTCTAACATTGCTGCTAATCTGTCAAAATTACGTTGATTTACAATTCGTGGATAATCGTTAGAATTTTCTGGATTTTCTCCGTAAGCATTTTCAATTTCGGCTTTAAAATAACTCACAAATTTATCTTTTACAGAAGCGTGAATCAATAAATAATCTGGCGCAATACAGGTTTGTCCGCCATTGATGAATTTCCCCCAAACAATTCGTCTTGCTGCTAATTTTATGTTGGCAGTTTCATCAATAATACATGGATTTTTTCCGCCTAATTCTAAGGTTACTGGAGTTAAAAATTGTGCAGCAGCTTTTGCTACAATTTTACCAACTTGTACACTTCCTGTAAAGAAAATATAATCCCAACGTTGCTGTAGTAATTCTGTAGAAACGTCTACGCCTCCTTCAATAACACTTACCAGGTTTTTGTCGAAAACCGATTCGATAATTTCTTTGGTAATTTTACTTGTGTTTGGTGTTAATTCTGATGGTTTTAAAACAACGGTATTTCCTGCTGCTATTGCACCAATAAGCGGAACTAATGCTAATTGATACGGATAATTCCATGGAGCAATTATCAAAACAGTTCCGTAAGGTTCTTTGTAGATTTTACTAGAAGACGGAAAGTTTAAAAATGCAGGCATCACACTTTGTGGTTTTGCCCAGTGATGGATGTTTTTTATGGTTCTTTTTAACTCGGAAATCACGATAGAAGTTTCGGTCATCACACTTTCGTATTCCGATTTTTTAAAATCTACATACAACGCATTAACAATGTCTTTTTCTCTTTCGATGACTACTTTTAATAATGATTTTAAAAGCTGTTTTCTTTCAAAAACATTTTTAGTTTGCTGACTTGAAAAATGTTTTTTTTGCGCTTGAACGAGTCTTGTAATATTCATAAATTCGATGCTGCTTTTAGGCTTTTCAATTAAAAGTTGATTTCTGCCTAAAGATACAAAATTAAGTACACGAATCCCAAATAGGATCTTTAGATAACGGAGCAATCACAGAAATTTTTTCTTTGCTTACAGGATGAATAAAATTGATTTTTCGAGCGTGCAAATGAATACTTCCGTCTTTATTACTTCTGTTAAAACCATATTTTAAATCTCCTTTAATTGGAGAGCCAATTGTAGAAAGTTGACATCTTATTTGATGATGACGACCGGTTTCTAAATCGATTTCTAACAAGGAATAATTATCGAGTTTTTTGATGGTTTTATAATGTAAAATGGCTTTTTTACTTCCATCAATTTCTTTAGAATAGGCTGTGGATTTATTATTCTTCGGATTCTTTTTTAGAAAATTAATTAAGGTATCCGATTCTTTTGCTGGTTGATTTTTTACAACCGCCCAATAGGTTTTTTGAATGGTTTTCTCACGCAACATTTTATTTAAACGTTCCAAGGCTTTTGAAGTTCTTGCAAAAATAATAATTCCACTTGTTGGTCTGTCTAATCTGTGGACAACTCCTAAAAAAACATCACCCGGTTTGTTGTATTTTTCTTTGATGTATGCTTTCACAACATCACTTAGTGGTTTGTCACCTGTTTTATCGCCTTGAGAAATATCTCCAGCACGTTTATTTACAATAACAATGTGATTGTCTTCATATAAAACTTGCAAATTTTCTTTGGTAGATAACATGGCTGTTATTTGAAATTATCAGCAACATCAACATTTACGTTATCAATAAAATCTAGTAATTCTTTTCTTCCTAGGCTTTTTGATGAAGAGGTTAAAAATGATTCAGGAAGCGCTTCCCAATACGTAAGTAATTTCTTTTTATAAGATGCAATTTGATTATTTATTTTAGAGTTTCCTAATTTGTCTGCTTTTGTAAAAACAATGCAAAACGGAATTTGATTTTCGCCTAAAAATTGCATAAATTCGATGTCAATTTTTTGTGGATCGTGTCTGCTATCAACCAATACAAATGTGCAAACTAATTGTTCTCTTTCTTTAAAATAGTTTTCTATAAAATGTTGAAAAATAGTTCTTTTCTTTTTTGAAATTTGCGCATAACCATAACCAGGTAAATCAACTAAAAACCAAGAATCATTTATTTTAAAGTGATTGATTAATTGCGTTTTTCCAGGTTTTCCAGAAGTTTTTGCTAAATCTTTTCGCTCCATCAACATGTTGATTAATGAAGATTTACCAACATTAGAACGACCAATAAATGCGTATTCTGGAATTCTGTTTTTTGGTGCATTTATAACATTGCTGTTACTCATTACAAACTCTGCCGATTTGATTTTCATGTGAAATTAAATATTTCTAGAAGTAAGCCAAGCGTTTAAAACTTTATTGAATTCTTCTGGTCTTTCCATCATAGCTGCATGACCACATTTTTCTATCCAAAACAAATCAGAATCTGGTAAAAGTTTATCAAAATCTTCTGCAACTTGTGGCGGAGTTACTTTATCGTGTTTTCCCCAAATCAAACAAGTTGGTTGATTCATTTTTGGCAAATCTTTTGCCATATTATGTCTAATAGCACTTTTGGCAATTGCTAGCGTTTTTATCAAAGAATTTCTGTTGTTAATTACTTCGTAAACATCATCAATTAATTCTTCTGTTGCTATCGCTGGGTCATAAAAAACATCTTGTGCTTTTTTAGTTACATAACCTCTGTCTCCTCTTTTTGGATAGCTATCTCCCATTGAGTTTTCGTACAAACCAGAACTTCCGGTAAGTACTAAAGCTTTTACTTTTTCTGGATAATGTTTTGTAAAATATAAACCAATATGTCCGCCTAAAGAATTTCCTAAAACAATCACCTTTCCGAGTTTTTTATACTCGATAAAATCGTTTAAAAACTTCGCTAAATTTTTAACGTTTGTTTTTAAAATTGGTAAAGAATAAAGAGGTAATTCTGGGATTAAAACTTTGTATCCATTTTTAGAAAAATGATTAAAAGTAGCATCAAAATTACTTAATGCTCCCATTAGCCCATGCAATATAACTATTGCTTGCCCTTCACCTGCTTCTGCATACGTAAACTTACCTTCTGTAATTAAGTTTTCTGTCATGGTCTAATTTGATTTGACTTTGTGGCAAATGTAGTTTTTTTTTAGGACATATACATCTTTAATAGAAAGTGTAGAATTCTAAACGTATATGTTAAAGTGTCAATATTTTACGTAAAAATGAAATTTTTGTAATAAAGTGGTAAAAAGTGGTAAAAAGTGGTAAAAAATTTTTACTTTTGAAAATCAAACTAAGAGGTAACTAGAAATTAATGAATCTAATTGGTACATACGAATGTAAGGCCGACGCTAAAGGAAGAGTGATGTTTTCATCAGCTCTAAAGAAGCAGTTGTTGCCTGTTGTATCTGAAGGATTCGTGGTGAAAAGAGCCGTTTTTCAATCTTGTTTGGAGTTGTATCCGATGAAAGAGTGGAATTTGATGATGGATAAAATTAATAAGTTAAATCGGTTTGTAAAAAAGAATAATGATTTTATCAGAAGGTTTACAGCTGGTGTAAAAGTGGTTGAGTTAGATGCTTCTGGAAGATTATTAATTCCGAAAGATTTATGTCAGTTTGCAGGAATAGAAAAGCAAGTTGTATTGTCGTCAGCAGTTAATATTATTGAAATCTGGGACAAAGATAAGTATGAGAATGCAATAGATGATGCTGCCGTTGATTTTGCAGAATTGGCAGAAGATGTAATGGGAAATACTGATGCGGATGAGTTATCATGATCCGGTTTTGTTAAAGGAAAGCGTTGATGCTTTAGATATTAAAGAAAACGGAATTTATGTTGATGTTACGTTCGGTGGCGGCGGCCATTCTAAAGAAATATTAAGTCGTTTAGGAAAAGACGGAAAGTTGTTTGCTTTTGATCAAGACCCAGATGCACAAGAAAATAAAATTGATGACGAACGTTTTGTTCTGATTGCAGAAAACTTTAGATACATAACAAGGTTTTTAAAGTTTTACAGAATAAAAAAAGTAGATGGAATTTTAGCTGATTTAGGAGTTTCGTCACATCAATTTGATGAAGCAGAAAGAGGTTTTTCTACTCGATTTGATGCGGATTTAGATATGAGAATGGATCAGAAATCTAAAATATCGGCAAAATATGTTGTAAACAAATATTCTGAAGAAAGATTGTCGGATGTATTGTTTTTATATGGCGAATTAAGAAGTGCAAGAGCGTTAGCAAAAGAGATTGTTGAGGCAAGAGTAGAGGCAGAAATTGAAACAAGTTTTCAATTAAAAGAAGTTTTGAAAAGACATTTGCCTAAGGCAAAAGAACATAAAATTTTAGCTCAGATTTATCAAGCTATTCGAATAGAAGTAAATCAAGAGTTAGAAGTATTAAAAGAATTTTTAAATCAAATTCCAGATTTGTTAAAAGAAGAAGGAAGATTAAGTGTAATCTCTTATCATTCTTTAGAAGATAGATTGGTAAAGAGATTTATAAGAACAGGATTATTTAGTGGCGAGCCCAATAAAGATTTTTACGGTAATACAAATGAACCCTTAAAAAAAGTTGGAAAGTTAATAGTGCCTACCCAAGATGAAGTTAAGTTGAACAACAGGGCTCGCAGCGCTAAATTAAGAGTGGCAACATTAAAATAAAATAATGACAAAAGCGAAAAGAAATATTTACGATTTATTACGTGGAAGTTTCCTTACAGATGCTTCGGCATTTAAAAATTGGCGCATTATCATTTTTGTTGTTGGTCTGTTATTATTTATGATTACTAGTGGACATAAAGCCGATAGTAAGGTTATTAAAATTGCAGAATTAAATAAAAAGAAAAGAGAATTAAGAGCAGAATATGTTGATACTGGAACTATTTTAATGCGAATGAAGATGGAATCAAATATTCGACAGAAGGTAAAATCTAGAGGAATATTTCCTTCCAAAACGTCTCCACAAAAAATTAAAATCATCCGAAAAACGAACTAACCTTGGCAACCATTAAAAAAAGCATATTAAACAAACTATATATAGTCACTGTTTTAATGACGCTTCTTTTTATCGTCATTATCGGACGAATTATCAACATCCAATATGTACAAGGTGATGAATACAGGAGGCAATCTGTAAAAAGTACTGTAAAAATCGATACAATTTTTTCTAACAGAGGAAATGTATATGCAGCCGACGGAAATTTATTAGCAACATCTATGTACAAGTACACAATCCGCATGGATTTGGTTGCTGTTAAAAGTTCAGTCTTCGAAAAAAACATCAAAGCTTTATCAAATTCATTATCAGAATTGCTTGGCAAACCAGCTTCTTATTATCAGCAAAAATTAAGAAATGCCCGTAAACGAAAAAACAGGTATTTGTTAATTGCAAGAAACTTAGGGTACAACGATTATATGAAAATGAAGCAGTTTCCTATTTTCAAATTAGGTCCCTATAAAGGAGGTTTTATCACAGAGCAAAAAACAGTAAGAGTAAAACCAATCGGAAAAATTGCAGAAAGAACAATTGGTTATGATGATTATCGTGGTGGTGCAGGAATTGAAGGTGCTTTTGCAAAATATTTAGAAGGAGAAAATGGCTGGAGATTAAAACAAAAAATTGCACAAGGTCAATGGAAGCCCATTAATGATGTGAATGAAAAAGAACCTATAGATGGTAGAGATGTTATAACAACAATAGATGTTAATATTCAAGATATTACACACCATGCTTTGTTAAGGCAAATGGAGTTTTTTGAAGCTGAACACGGATCGGCTATTGTGATGGAAACTGAAACAGGTGAAATTAAAGCAATTGCAAACCTTGGAAGAACATCAAAAGGAACCTATTACGAGAAAAGAAATTATGCAGTTTGGGAATCTCATGAACCAGGATCAACTTTTAAACTAGCAAGTTTAATGGCTGCTTTAGATGATAAAGTGATTGATACATCTACAGTTGTTGATACTGGAAATGGAATTTTAATGTTGCACGGAAGTAAAGTTGAGGATTCTCATCGTGGTGGTTATGGAAAAATATCTGCTGCAAGAGTTTTTGAAGTTTCTTCAAATGTTGGAATCGTAAAATTGATTAGAAAACATTACGATGCTGATCCTTGGAAGTTTATCAATAAAATGAAGTCTTTTGGGTTGGATCAAAAATTAGGATTGCAAATTCAAGGAGAAGGAAAACCTTTTATTCCGTATCCAGGAAACACAAGAAACCCTTGGAATAAAATATCTTTAGAATGGATGGCTTGGGGTTATGGTGTTTCAATTACACCATTGCAAATGTTAACATTTTATAACGCTGTTGCAAATAATGGTGAAATGATAAAGCCAAGATTTATCAAAGAGTTGCGAACACAAAATAAAACCGAAAAAGTTTTTGAGAAAGTAATTATTAAAGAAAGAATTGCAAGCCAAGAAACCATAAATAAGATTAGAAAAGTAATGGAAAATGTTGTTGTAAAAGGAACAGCAGATAATATTTATTCTCCAAATTTTTCTATGGCTGGTAAAACAGGTACTGCAAAAAAATGGATTGATGCATATACAGATAAAGAAGGAGAGTTTATAAAAGAACATTATTCAAGTAAATATTATGTTGCGTCTTTTGCAGGTTTTTTTCCTGCGGATAAACCTAAATATTCTTGCATTGTTGTAATTCATGAACCAAACAAAAAGAAAGGTTATTACGGAGGTATAGTTGCTGCTCCTGTTTTTAAAGAAATTGCACAAAAAATTTATACAACTACACCAATTAATGTACAACAAGTAACAGATCAGCCAACAATAACAGGAATAGATACAAAGTATCAAAACTATTATAAAAATGTACAAAAAGAACATGATGTGGTTCCTGATGTAAACGGAATGTCTGGAATGGATGCTGTTTCATTATTAGAAAATTTAGGATTAAAAGTAAAATTTAATGGTGTTGGAAATGTTGTAACACAATCGATACAAAAAGGAACAAAATTTAAAAAAGGAGATACAATTCTCTTGAAATTATCATAAATATATTGAAGAATTTAAAAGACATATTATATAAAGTATCCATTGAAGAAGTTCTTGGGTCAACCGATATTGAAATTAATTCAATTCAATTTGATTCTCGTAAAGTGAAATCGAATGATATGTATGTTGCGCAAAAAGGTGTAACAGTTGATGGCCATTTGTTTATAGAAAAAGCCATTTTATTAGGAGCAACAGCAATTATTTGTGAAGAATTACCTGAAGTAATTTTAGAAAATGTTTCTTACATCAAAGTAAAAGATGCAAAAAGTGCGTTGGCAATTTCTGCTTCAAATTATTTTGAGAATCCTTCATCAAAATTAAAATTAATTGGTGTTACTGGAACAAATGGTAAAACCACAATTGCATCTTTATTATATCAATTATTTAAAAAAGCAGGTTTTAAAGTTGGATTGCTTTCTACCGTTAAAGTTGTTGTTAACGATAAAGAATACAGCGCAACACATACAACTCCAGATTCTATTACCATCAATTGGTATTTAAACGATATGATTAACGAAGGCGTTGAGTATTGTTTTATGGAAGTGAGTTCGCACGGAATTCATCAAAAAAGAACACACGGTTTACATTTTGAAGGCGGCATTTTCACAAACCTTTCTCACGATCATTTAGATTATCACAATTCGT
This sequence comes from Polaribacter uvawellassae, assembly GCF_039748955.1. Classification (NCBI taxonomy): domain Bacteria; kingdom Pseudomonadati; phylum Bacteroidota; class Flavobacteriia; order Flavobacteriales; family Flavobacteriaceae; genus Polaribacter; species Polaribacter uvawellassae. The sequence goes on from NZ_JBDIZN010000001.1 coordinate 809,681, forward strand.
TCGCAGCATATAGAGATGTAAAAAAAGCATTTTTTGATTCCTTGCCAAAAACAGCTTTTGCTTTGGTAAATATTGATGATAAAAACGGAACGGTAATGTTGCAAAACACCAAAGCAACAAAAAGAACGTATGCGTTAAAAACCATTGCAGATTTTAAAGGAAAAGTTTTAGAAAAAAGAATGTCTGGAACTTTATTAACGGTAAACGGAACAGAAATTTGGTCTAAACTCATTGGTACATTTAATGCCTATAATTTATTAGCAATTGTTGGAACTGCAGAATTATGTGGTTTAGAAAAGCTAGAAATCTTAAGATTGGTAAGTGAATTAGAAAGTGTAAGTGGTCGTTTTCAGTATATAATTTCTAAAACAGGAATCACAGCAATTGTAGATTATGCACACACGCCAGATGCATTAAAAAATGTATTAGAAACCATTTCTGATATTAAAACTGGTAAAGAAAAAGTAATCACAGTTGTTGGGTGTGGTGGAGATAGAGATAAAACAAAAAGACCAAAAATGGCAAGAATTGCTTCGCAGTTTAGCAATCAAGCAATTTTTACTTCTGATAATCCAAGAACAGAAAACGCGCAAACGATTATCGAAGAAATGGAAGTTGGAGTTAGCAAAGAAAATATTGCAAAAACCTTGTCGATTGTAGATAGAAAGCAAGCTATAAAAACGGCTTGTAAATTATCTGAAAGTGGAGATATTGTGCTGGTTGCAGGAAAAGGTCATGAAGCTTATCAAGAAATAAATGGAGAACGATTTCATTTTGATGATTTAGAAGTTGTTACCGAATGTTTAATTCAATTAAATAAGTAAGAATGTTATATTATTTATTCGAATATTTAGAAAGTCAATTTAGTTTACCAGGTGCAAGTGTGTTTCAATTTATCACATTTAGAGCTGCTTTGGCATTTATATTTTCGTTGTTATTTTCAACAATCTTTGGGAAAAGAATCATCAACTTTTTAAGAAATCAACAAGTTGGAGAAACGGTTAGAGATTTAGGTTTGGAAGGGCAAGCTCAGAAATCTGGAACTCCAACAATGGGAGGAATTATCATCATTTTGGCAACCTTAATTCCGGTAGTCTTATTAGCAAAACTAGACAACATTTATGTAATCATATTAATCATAACAACCATTTGGATGGGTTTTATTGGTTTTGTAGATGATTATATAAAAATATTTAAAAAAAATAAAGGTGGTTTAAGCGGTAAATTTAAAGTGTTAGGTCAAGTTGGTTTAGGATTAATTGTTGGTTCTATGCTTTATTTTCATCCAGAAGTAACCATCAAAGAACAATTGCCAGTAGAGCAACAAATTGTACAAGAAAACGGAAGAAAACAAGTTTTTGGTGATGCGCATAAATCTACTAAAACAACCATTCCATTTTTAAAAGACAACGAATTAGATTACTCAAAAGCATTGAGTTTTTTAGGTGATGGTTATGAAACCTATGCATGGATTATTTTCATTTTTGTAGTTGTTTTTATTGTAACAGGAGTTTCTAACGGAGCAAACTTAACAGACGGAATTGATGGATTGGCTGCAGGTTCATCCGCAATTATAGTCATAACATTAGCCGTTTTTGCGTGGGTTTCTGGTAATATCATTTTTGCAGATTATTTAGATGTAATGTACATACCAAATTCTGGAGAAATGACTGTTTTTATTTTGGCTTTTGCAGGTTCGTTAATCGGATTTCTTTGGTACAATACATTTCCGGCTCAAGTTTTTATGGGCGATACAGGAAGTTTAACAATTGGCGGAATTATCGCAGTAATTGCTATATCAATCCGAAAAGAATTGTTATTGATTTTTTTAGCAGGAATTTTTGTAGTAGAAAATATGTCGGTGATTTTACAAGTAGGATATTTTAAATATACCAGAAAGAAATTTGGAGAAGGAAGACGCATTTTTAAAATGTCGCCTTTACATCACCATTATCAAAAATCGGGATATCACGAAAGTAAAATTGTAACGCGTTTTTGGATTGTTGGAATTCTGTTAGCCGTATTTACAATTGCAACTTTGAAATTACGATAATGAAAAGGTTAGCGATTCTTGGTGGAGGAGAAAGTGGTGTTGGTACAGCCATTTTAGCAAAGCAAAAAAACTATGAGGTTTTTGTTTCTGACAAAGGAACAATTGCAGAGAAGTATATAAAAGTTCTTTTACTTAATGATATTGAATTTGAAGAAAATCAACATACAGAAGCGAAAATTTTAAATGCTGATTTGGTGATGAAAAGTCCGGGAATTCCTGAGAAAGTTGCGTTAGTTCAAAAATTGTTACAAAAGCAAATTTCTGTGATTTCAGAAATAGAGTTTGCGAGTCAATTTACAGATGCAACGATTATTGGGATTACAGGATCAAACGGAAAAACAACAACAACACTGTTAACGCATCATGTGTTAAAAAAAGCAGGTTTACATGTTGGAGTTGCAGGAAACATTGGAGACAGTTTTGCGCAACAAGTTGCAGAACAGAGCTTTGATAAATATGTGTTAGAGTTGAGTAGTTTTCAGTTAGATGGAATTGAAAAATTCAATTCACATATTGCAATCATTACCAACATAACACCAGATCATTTAGATAGATATGATTATGATTTTAAAAAGTATGTCGATTCAAAATTTAGAATTACAAAGAATCAAACAAAAGAAGATTATTTGATTTATGATGCTGATGATGAAGCTTCAAATCAATGGTTAAAAGAGAATAAAACGAAAGCGCAATTAATTCCTTTTTCAATAGAAAGAGAATTAGAATTTGGTGCTTTTATAAAAGAAAAAAATATAATAACGAAAATAAATACAGAAGAATTTACTATGCCACTATCAAACCTAACCTTACAAGGTAAACACAATGTAAAAAACGCGATGGCTTCTGCTATGGCAGCTCAATTACTAAAAGTAAGAAAGCAAACAATTAAAGAAAGTCTTTCAAACTTTGAAGGCGCAGAGCATCGTTTAGAAAACGTACAAAAAGTAAAAGAAGTACAATACATTAACGATTCTAAAGCAACAAATGTAAATGCTACTTTTTACGCATTAGAATGTATGAATAATCCAACAGTTTGGATTGTTGGCGGAGTTGATAAAGGAAATGATTATCACGATTTATTGCCTTTAGTAAGAGAAAAAGTAAAGGCAATTGTGTGTTTAGGAGTTGATAATAAAAAAATTATTGAAACTTTTAGCAATGTTGTTGATATTATAGTAGAAACTGCTGGAGCAGAAGAAGCTGTAAAAGTTGCAGCAAAACTAGCAACAAGAGGAGACAATGTATTACTGTCGCCAGCCTGTGCAAGTTTCGATTTGTTTGATAATTATGAAGATAGAGGAAGACAATTTAAAAAAGCAGTAAGATCAATTTTATAAATTAAAGTGATACACCTACTCAAACATATCAAAGGAGATAAAACCATTTGGACAATTGTTGCAATATTGGCGATTTTTTCGTTTATGCCAGTGTATAGCGCAAGTACAAATTTGGTATATGTTGTAGGTTCTGGCTCAACATTTGGATATTTAATAAAACATATGATTTTATTAATTATGGGCTTTGTAATTATTTATGGAGTTCATAAAATTCCGTACAGATATTTTAGTGGAGGTTCTGTACTAATGTTGCCAATTATTATCTTATTATTAATTTATACCTTATCTCAAGGAACTACAATTGGTGGCGCAAATGCAAGTAGATGGATTCGTATTCCGTTTGTTGGTGTAGGTTTTCAGACATCAACATTAGCAGGATTAATATTGATGGTGTATGTAGCAAGATATTTAGCAAAGAACAAAGAGAAAAAAATAGAATTTAAAGAAAGTTTATGGCAATTGTGGTTGCCTGTTGCTTGTATCTTAGTGTTGATTTTGCCAGCCAATTTTTCTACCACAGCAATCATTTTTACAATGGTCATTTTGTTGGCATTTATTGGTGGATATCCAGCAAAATATATTGGGTTTATATTAGGAATTGGAGTTGTTTTTCTAACACTATTTATTTTAACAGCAAAAGCCTTTCCTGATGCAATGCCCAACCGTGTTGCTACTTGGGAAAGTAGAATAGAAAACTTTTCAAAAACTGATGGTGTAGAAGGATATCAAGTAAACAAAGCAAAAATAGCAATTGCAACTGGCGGATTAACAGGAAATGGACCTGGAAAAAGTGTTCAGAAAAATTTTTTACCACAATCATCGTCAGATTTTATTTATGCAATTATTGTAGAAGAATACGGGCTTGTTGGAGCATTTTCAGTGCTTTTTATTTATTTTTTATTGCTGTTTAGAATTATGATTGCAGCAAAAAAAGCCAATACAATTTTCGCCTCTTTGTTGGTGATTGGAGTTGGTTTGCCAATTATTTTTCAAGCAATGATAAATATGGCTGTTGCAAGTAATTTATTTCCTGTAACCGGACAAACATTACCGCTTATTAGTAGCGGTGGAACATCGATTTGGATGACATGTTTTGCACTCGGAATGATTTTAAGTGTAAGCGCTTCAAAAGATGAAACAGAAGAAACAATTTTAGATGATAATCCTTTAGATATTTTACATGAAGCAATCGATTAACATCATAATAAGTGGCGGTGGAACAGGCGGACATATTTATCCGGCGATTGCGATTGCAAATGAATTAAAGTTGCGATATCCTGAAGCAGAATTTTTGTTTGTTGGTGCAAAAGATAAAATGGAAATGGAAAAAGTTCCGCAAGCTGGATACAAAATAGAAGGATTGTGGATTTCTGGAATTCAACGAAAATTGACATTCAAAAATCTGTCGTTTCTTTTTAAACTGATTAGTAGTTTATGGAAAGCAAATAGGATTATCAGAAAATTTAAACCAGATGTAGCAATCGGAACGGGTGGTTTTGCAAGCGGACCAACATTAATGGTTGCAAACAGAAAAGGAATTCCGACGTTGATTCAAGAACAAAATTCGTATCCAGGAATTACCAATAAATTATTAGGCAAAAAGGCAAAATCAATTTGTGTGGCTTATGATAATTTAGAGCGTTTTTTTCCTGCTGATAAAATTGTGAAAACAGGAAATCCTGTTAGACAAGATTTATTAACAATTCATAATAAAAAAGAAGAAGCGCTAACTTTTTTCAAGTTAGATGCAACTAAAAAAACAATATTGATTTTAGGTGGAAGTTTAGGCGCAAGAAGAATCAATCAATTAATTGAAGAACAATTAGCTTTTTTTAAAAATCAGGATGTACAAGTTATTTGGCAATGTGGAAAATTATACACTGATGAATATCAAAAATATAGTCAGAAAGAAAATGTACAAGTGCATCAATTTTTAAACAGAATGGATTTAGCTTATGCAGCTGCAGATGTTATTATTTCTAGAGCTGGCGCAAGTTCGGTTTCGGAATTATGTATTGTTGGAAAACCAACAATTTTTATTCCGTCGCCAAATGTTGCAGAAGATCATCAAACTAAAAATGCAAAATCAATTGCAGATAAACACGGAGCAATTTTGTTAAAAGAAAGTGAGTTAGAAACGTTTCCAATTGTTTTTGAAACGTTGATGAAAGATAAAGGGAAACAACAAAGTTTAAGTGAAAATATTAATGAACTGGCGTTACCAAATGCTACAGGTCATATTGTAAATGAAATTGAAAGATTATTAAATAAAGAATGATGTCTCCTCGATCAGACACGTAATATGAATTTAAATACTATACATAACGTTTATTTTATAGGTATCGGCGGAATCGGTATGAGTGCGCTTGCACGTTATTTTAAGGTAAATGGTAAAAACGTAGCAGGTTATGATAAGACGCAAACAAACATTACTGTTGGTTTAGAAGAATTAGGAATTGCTATTCATTTTGAAGATTCAGTAGAAAATATTCCAGCTAATTTTCTGTCAAAAGAAAAAACATTGGTTGTGTTTACGCCTGCAATTCCTAAAGATCATATAGAATATAATTATTTAAAAAATGCAGGTTTTACTATTTTAAAAAGAGCAGAAGTTTTAGGTAAAATAACAGAAAACACATTTTGTTTGGCAGTTGCAGGAACACATGGAAAGACGACAACATCGTCAATTTTGGGGCATATTATGCAACCGAGTAAAGCAACTTCTTTTTTAGGCGGAATTGCAGAAAATTACAACTCGAATTTAATCTTAGGAGAAGATAAGATTTCTGTTGTGGAAGCAGATGAGTTTGATCGTTCTTTTTTACAATTATCGCCAAATATTGCCTGTGTAATATCTATGGATGCAGATCATTTAGATATTTATGGCAGTCATAATGAGTTGATTAATACGTTCAATGATTTTTCAAATAAAGTGTCTGATAAATTAATTGTTGCAAAAGGATTGCCAATTGATGGATTGACGTACGCAATTGAAGAAGATGCAGATTACAAGGCTTTTAACCTTAAAATAGAAAGAGGTAAATATATTTTTGATGTACAAACGCCAACGGAAACTATAAAAAATATTGAATTTTATTTACCAGGAAAACACAATGTAATGAACGCATTGGCAGCATTGGCAATGGCAAATGAATATGGAATTCCGCTTGAATTAATCAAAGAGCAATTAAAAACGTTTAAAGGAGTTCAGCGTAGATTTTCATATAAGATAAACACACCAGAATTAGTGTTGATTGACGATTATGCGCATCATCCAACAGAGATAAAAGTAGTAGAGAATTCGGTTAGAGAAATGTATCCAAAAGAAAAAGTGTTGGCGGTTTTTCAACCACATTTATTTAGTAGAACTAAGGATTTTGCTGATGATTTTGCTACCGAACTTTCAAAATTTGACGAAGTATTGTTGTTGGATATTTATCCAGCAAGAGAATTGCCAATTGAAGGTGTAAATTCTGAATGGTTGTTGCGTAAAATAACTTCAAAAAATAAAAAGTTAGTAACAAAAATCGAAGTAATTTCTGAGATTCAAAAATCATCCGCAAAAGTAATTGTGATGATTGGAGCGGGAGATATTGGAGTTTTAATAAATGATGTGGTAAAAGAATTAAATCAAAAAGAAATATATTAATTGAAAAAAGCAACAACATATCTGTTTTTTGTACTATTAATAGCATCTTTGGTGTTTTTATATAGTTTTTCTTCGGTTAAAAATTCGAACAAAAAAATTAAAAAAATAACTATAGAATTTGCAGAAGGAAATAATGATTTTTTAACTCAAGAAATGGTTAATAAATTGTTAATACAAAATAGTAAAGAGCTTACAAATCAACCAAAATCTGTTATAGATTTACAAGAGTTAGAACATGCTGTGCTTTTAAATCCATATATAGAAAGTGCAACGGTTTTTTACACAATAGATGGTGAGTTAAAAACAATAGTAAAACAGCGTACGCCAATCGCAAGAGTTAATAGTGTTAATTCGTCTTACTACATTGATAAACATGGGTTTAAAGTCCCTTTATCAGATAATTATTCAGCAAGAGTAATACTGATAACAGGCAATATAAATAAAGAAAATTTACAAGAATTTACAAAGTTTGTAAATGTAATTTTAGCGGATGATTTTTTGAAAAAAGAAATTATTGGCATTGATAAAACGCAGAATAATGAATTTATTTTAAGCGTTAGAAGTGGGCAATATAAAATTGAGTTTGGTTTTTTAGAAGATATTAATGTAAAATTTAAAAAATTAAAGGCATTTTATAATAAAGCATTTGTTGATAAAACAATTGAGCAGTACAAAACAATAAATTTAAAATATCACAACCAAGTTGTGTGCGCAAAATAAAACAAGATGGAAAACAATAAAATAGCAGTAGGTCTTGATATTGGTACAACCAAAATTGTTGCCATGATTGGTAAGAAAAACGAATACAATAAATTAGAAATCTTAGGTATTGGTAAAGCTAAAAGTTTAGGTGTAAAAAGAGGTGTTGTAAGTAATATTACTCAGACAATTCAGTCTATTCAGCAAGCGGTAGAAGAAGCAGAAAGCGTTTCTGGACAAAAAATAGAAGAGGTTGTAGTAGGTATCGCTGGGCAACACATTAGAAGTTTACATCATAGTGATTATATCACTAGAAATAATGCTGAAGAAGTTATTGATGTAAATGATATCGATAATTTGGTAAACCAAGTTCATAAATTGGTAATGCTTCCTGGAGAAGAAATTATCCATGTATTGCCACAAGAATTTAAAGTAGATAGTCAAGGAGAAATTAAGGAGCCTATCGGAATGTATGGCGGAAGATTAGAAGCAAATTTTCATGTTGTTGTTGGGCAAGTTTCATCCATTAGAAATATTGGACGTTGTGTAAAAAGTGCAGGTTTAGATTTGTCTGATATTACTCTAGAACCTTTGGCATCTGCATCAGCAGTTTTGAGTCAAGAAGAAAAAGAAGCTGGAGTTGCTCTGATTGATATAGGAGGCGGAACTACTGATTTAGCAATTTTTAAAGATGGAATTATTCGTCATACAGCGGTGATTCCGTTTGGTGGAGGAGTAATTACGGAAGACATAAAAGAAGGTTGTTCAATAATTGAAAAACAAGCTGAATTATTAAAGATAAAATTTGGTTCTGCGTGGCCTGGAGAAAATAAAGAAACAGAAATTGTTTCAATTCCTGGTTTAAGAGGAAGAGAACCAAAAGAAATTACGCTAAAAAATTTATCTAAAATAATTCATGCAAGAGTTCAGGAAATTATTGAGCATGTGTATTTAGAAATTAAAAATTATGGACACGAAACTGCAAAAGGAAAATTAATTGCCGGAATTGTGTTAACAGGTGGTGGAGCACAATTGAAACATTTACGTCAGTTAGTAGAATATATCACAGGAATGGATGCAAGAATTGGGTATCCAAACGAGCATTTAGCTGGTGATTCTGATGAAGCACTTTCTAGTCCAGCTTACGCAACCGCTGTTGGTTTGTTAATGGAAGGTTTAGAAAAAGAAGGAAAAGAGTTTGTTGCAGAAAAAACTGAAGAAGAAATAGCAAACGCAGATGTAGATACTTCAGAAGAACCTGTAGTTGAGGAAAAACCGGTTGAAAAAAGAAAATCTTTTTTCGACAAGTTTACAGAGCGTTTCAAAGAGTTTTTAGACAACGCGGAATAAAAAATTAAAGAATAAAAAATAATATATAAACCCTATAAAATAGAAAAGTTATTATGAGCGATGAATTCGATAACATTTCATTTGAAATGCCAAAATCACAATCAAATACTATTAAAGTAATTGGTGTTGGTGGTGGTGGAAGTAATGCTGTAAACCACATGTTTCAGCAAGATATCAAAGGAGTAGATTTTGTAATCTGTAATACAGATGCACAGGCTTTAGAAAATAGTGCAATTCCAAATAAAATTCAACTTGGAGCAGACTTAACGTCTGGTTTAGGCGCTGGAGCAAATCCAGAGATTGGAGAAAAAGCAGCTCAAGAAAGTTTGGCTGAAATTCAGCAAATGTTAAGTACACAAACCAAAATGGTTTTTATAACTGCCGGAATGGGTGGTGGAACCGGAACAGGTGCTGCACCAATAATTGCTAAAATAGCCAAAGACATGGATATTTTAACAGTTGGTATTGTTACAATGCCTTTTCAATTTGAAGGAAGAATGCGCTCAAATCAAGCTCAAATTGGAATAGATACATTAAGAAATAATGTAGATTCTTTAATTGTAATCAACAATAATAAATTAAGAGAAGTTTACGGTAATTTAGGGTTTAAAGCTGGGTTCTCTAAAGCAGATGAAGTGTTGTCTACAGCTGCAAGAGGAATTGCAGAAGTAATTACACATCATTACAAACAAAACATCGATTTACATGATGCTAAAACCGTGCTTTCTAATAGTGGAACAGCAATTATGGGTTCTGCAAAAGAATCTGGTGTAAACAGAGGCAAAAATGCAATTGTTAAAGCATTAGATTCTCCGTTATTAAACGATAATAAAATTACTGGAGCAAAGAATGTGTTGTTATTGATTGTTTCTGGAGTTGATGAAGTTACTTTAGATGAAATTGGTGAAATAAACGATTACATTCAGATTGAAGCTGGTTATGATGCCAATATTATTATGGGAATTGGTGAAGATGAAGCGCTAGGAGATGCCATTTCTGTAACAATTGTAGCAACAGGTTTTGCAGCAGATCAACAAAGTACAATTACCAATACAGAAGTTAAAAAAATCATTCATACGTTAGAGGATGAGCAAAAGGCAACTTATGATTTCTCTGAAAAAACAGTTACAAAATCAAGTACTTTAGAAACGCCAATAACCAATAAACCAGAAGCTAAAATTGTACATGTTTTAGAAGAAGATGTTGTTGAAGAGAAAGCAACATTGACTCCAACAACAGAATTCATCAATAATATTGATGTAGTTTATGAAGAAATTGAAAACGAAACAGTTTCTGATGATGATTTTATCATTACAGATGCAACGCCCATTGTAGAAGAGTTCGTTGAAGAAATACCAGCTCCAATAAAAATGGAAACCTTGTTTGATTTGCCTTTAAATAGTTATGAAGAAATCAAGCCAGAACAAAAAGAAGTCCGTTTTGATTTATCAATTGATGATGTTAACGAAATTGAAGTAAAAGACGTAACAGAAATTGTTGCAGAAGCAAGTGAAGTTGTTGAAAAAAGATATGTTTTAGAAGATTTTAAAACAGAACCAACTATTGGTAAAAGCTCTTTGTTGAGTCAACAAAAGCAAAACGTTGTTGAAGAAGATGAAGAATTAGTGCTTACTATAAAAACAAAAAAAGTTGAAGATATTGAAACAATTTCAGAAGAAATTTCTCCGTTAAGCATCACAATTTCTGAATTAGAAAAAACGGCAGAATTACGTCGTCAAAAAATGAAAGGATTCAATTATAAATTTGCGGATCAAGTGAATAAAAATATTGATGAAATTGAAAAACAACCAGCTTACAAAAGGTTGGGTGTAGATTTAGATGAAGTAAATTCTGATTTAAGTAAATCTAAAACTACATTAAGCACAGATGCTAATGATGATGCACAATTGCGTTCTAATAATTCTTTTTTACATGATAATGTAGATTAATAATTTTCAAAAAAAAACAATCAACTATTCCCTAAATTATTTGATTATTTTTTAAAAATTCCTAAGAGATTAGGAATTTTTTTTATGCCTATATTTGTAGTCCCAAAAGCGAAAATATGAGTTTAGAGAAATTAATAATGGATCAAATGAAAGCAGCAATGAAATCGAAAGATACGGTTGCTTTACAAGCATTAAGAGCTGTAAAATCTGCTATTTTATTAGCAAAAACAGAAAATGGAGCAGGAAGTGAACTGCCAGAAGATTTAGAATTAAAAATTTTACAGAAACAAGTAAAACAACGTAAAGATAGTGCTGTAATTTTTTTAGAACAAGGAAGGCAAGATTTGGCTGATCCTGAATTGGCAGAAGCAGCAATAATTGAACAGTTTTTACCAGAAGCTTTATCAGAAGAAGAAATAGAAAAAGTTGTTGTAGCAACAATAGAAAAAATTGGTGCTGCAGGAATGAAAGATATGGGAAAAGTAATGGGAATGGTTTCTAAAGAATTAGCTGGACAAGCAGATGGAAAAACGATTTCTACTTTAGTGAAAAAGAATTTAGCGTAAAAAACAATAACGACTTCTTAATTCTAGTGAAGTTGAAGCAAGAAAAAGAGAGAAATACCTTAAATCTAGAATTTGTAGAGATTATTTAAAAGAAATATTAAAAAAGGCTCCATAGTTCAACTGGATAGAATATCAGGTTTCGGCCCTGACGGTTGAAGGTTCGAATCCTTCTGGAGTCACAAAAAAAAGCAAGTAAAATATCTTTACTTGCTTTTTTGTTTTAGATAAATTATGAATTATCTTTTTGTTTGTGTCATGTTATCAGCAACAACAATTGTATAATTTGCAATAGTTGCTTTTTCTTCATCCGTCATTTTATCCCATTCTGATTGCATAACTGTTGTAACTGATGTTATTTTTAATCCAGGTTTTATGTTGTTGATCCACCAAATAATTCCTTGATTGTAATTTGAGTGATAAGAACCTTCTATGTGAAATAAAAAATCTCCTTCATTAAAATTTTTCAAAGAAAAATACGCCATTGTTGCGTCTTTTGCTGCTTGCGCTGTTTGAATGTTTAACATGTTAGGAGGAACGTGTCCGCCCATCATTTTTGCCATTTCTGCATATGCTTTTACTGTTGGGTCAAATAGGTTTTCTAAATCTGGACCAATCATTGCTAAAGCCTGCGGACTTAATTCTTTTAATACTCCAATTCCTTTTTTATTTATCATAGAAGCATATCTTCTAGGAATATTAGTTGCTATAAAACGTAATTTTTTTTCTTTAGCAAACTCAACTAAAGGTTTGTAATCTGTTTGATAATTGCCCCACAATTGTGTAATTTCTGGAAGCATTTTTTTCTCATCATAAAATCCAGCTAAATATTCGTCGAGCACTAATTGGTTACCATTTTCGAACATTTCTGCGCCAAAAAATAATTTATCTCCTTTTTTTTCATAAAAACTTTTAGCCATTTCTATTTGTAACCAATGAGAAATTGGGTTTGTATGATATTCACCAAAAAACACCATATCGCTTTTTGCAAGATCTCTAATCATTTTCTTGTATTTAACAATTTTTCCTTTTTGATCGAATAATTGATATGCAGGTTTGTCTTGAGAAAACGATAAACTAATAAAAGAAATAAGAAAAAAACCTGTTGCTATTATGTGTTTCATATGAAAAATATTTAATTGATGCGTTCTTAATATAACTCAAATTTAAAGGAAATTATGTGATTTTTGTCATATTAAAACCATTTTTTTAGTTGGAAATTAGTACTAGAATTTAAAACCAATTAAAGATGAAAAGAAGAGAATTAGTATCAAAAATTATGTCGACCAACTTAATAACTGTTAATCATACAAACAATTTAGTTGAAGCAGAAAAGTTATTTAATGAGAATAGTATTCGTCACATTCCTGTTGTAAGTGGTGATGATATAATTGGAATGTTAAGTTTAACAGATTTATTGCGTGTTAGTTTTGTAGATGCTTATGGAACTGATGAAAATGAAGTTGATACAGCAGTTTATAATATGTTAACCATTGAGCAAGTTATGGCTAAAAATCTTGTTTCTGTGACTTCATCACAAACAATAAAAGAGGTTGCTGAGATTTTAGCAAAAAATGAGTTTCATGCTTTACCGGTTGTGGACAATAATAAATTGGTAGGTATTGTTACAACAACAGATTTATTAAATTATTTATTAGAGCAATATTAATTGCTTTAAAAAGAAAATCCGAAGCAATTGCTTCGGATTTTTTTTGGTTGTAAATTATAATTTATAAAGCTTTTAAATTAGCAATTGTTGCTGTCGGATTATCACTTTTAAAAACAAAACTTCCAGCAACCAAAACATTAGCCCCAGCTTCTATCAAAGCATTTGCGTTTTGATCTGTTACTCCGCCATCAATTTCAATTTGACAATTTGAATTAGAGAATTCAATTAAATGTTTTAGTTGAGTTACCTTTTTGTACGTATTTTCTATGAATGATTGTCCGCCAAAACCAGGATTTACACTCATAATACATACTAAATCTAAATCAGCAATTACATCTTCTAAAACCGCAATTGGCGTATGTGGGTTTAAGGCAACTCCAGCTTTCATTCCTGCTGCTTTTATTGCTTGAATTGTTCTGTGTAAATGTGTACATGCTTCGTAATGTACGGTTAATATATTGGCGCCTAAATCAGCAAAAGTTTGAATATATCTATCAGGATCTACAATCATTAAATGCACATCAATTGTTTTTGTAGCGTGTTTAGAAATTGCTTCTAGAACAGGCATTCCAAAAGAAATATTTGGCACAAAAACACCGTCCATAATATCAATATGAAACCAATCTGCTTCACTATTGTTTACCATTTCGATGTCGCGTTGTAAATTGGCAAAATCTGCCGCTAAAATTGAAGGTGCAATTAACTTGTTCATTTGTTTATTGTTGTGTTGTTATTTTGCAAAGGTAATTAATTTGTGATTGAAAAAAACGAAGCAACCTCTTAAAAATGGAGCAATAATTTCTAAAATAAATGCGATTAGATAGACAGATAGAAAAATTGACTTTTTTTCTATTTGATAAAGTAAAAAGTTTATTGAAAGGTTTAGCCCTGATTGAAGTGGCATCCTTTTTATAGCCTTTTTTAGTATGCGTGATTATGAGGAATGAAGTAACTTCATGCTTAATATAAGATTTCCGCAGTTTACAAAAAAGTAAACTTGGCAATGACTGCTATAAAAAGATACAATGAAAAGCAGGAAATTGCTTCAAAAAAAAACTCCCGAAATAAATTCGAGAGTTTTAAATTTTATAGTGAGAGTAATGATTAACCTAAGTAAGTCATTAAAATTTTACTTCTTGATGTGTGTTTTAATCTACGAATTGCTTTTTCTTTAATTTGTCGAACACGCTCGCGAGTTAAATCGAATGTTTCACCAATTTCTTCTAAAGTCATTGGTTGATGTTCTCCTAAACCAAAGTATAATTTTACTACATCTGCTTCTCTTGGAGTTAATGTTTCTAACGCTCTAGAAATTTCTACCCGTAAAGATTCGTGTAATAATGCTTTATCAGGATTTGGAGATTCTCCTGAGTTTAATACATCGTATAAGTTAGAATCTTCTCCTTCAATTAAAGGTGCATCCATAGATACGTGACGACCAGAATTTTTCATTGATTCCTTTACGTCATTTACAGTCATGTCTAATTTCTTAGCAATTTCTTCTGGACTTGGCGGACGCTCATTTTCTTGCTCTAAGAAAGCGTACATTTTATTAATCTTGTTAATAGAACCAATTTTGTTTAATGGTAAACGTACAATTCTAGATTGTTCTGCTAGCGCTTGTAAAATTGATTGACGAATCCACCAAACAGCATAAGAGATAAATTTAAATCCACGAGTTTCGTCAAAACGTTTAGCGGCTTTAATTAATCCTAAATTACCTTCATTAATTAAATCTGGTAAAGTTAATCCTTGATTTTGATATTGTTTAGCAACCGAAACAACAAAACGTAAATTTGCTTTTGTTAATTTCTCTAAAGCAATTTGATCACCAGCTTTAATGCGTTGTGCTAATTCTACTTCTTCATCAGCAGTAATTAAATCAACTTTTCCTATTTCTTGTAAATATTTATCTAATGATGCAGTTTCTCTATTAGTAACCTGCTTGGTAATTTTAAGTTGTCTCATTCTATTTTACTGGTTTTATTAAAGAGCAATAGTACTCTACATACCTTTATACGTTTAATTATTAATTTTTGTTACAAAAAATTACAGATATTTTTTTAATAAAGAATATTAACTTTGTTTTTACTGTTGCTCTATTGTGAGTTTTTTCAATTATTTTTTGTAAATTGCTCTCTGATAGGTATTGGGGGATGTCTATCAAAACACAAAAAAGCCATTTACGCTTGTAAATGGCTTTTATTTTTTAAACAGTTTGTTTTAAAATAATCCATTTATTTGAGCATCAATTCTATCAATAATATATCCTAAATCTTCTTGGTTGTCAACAAAATCTAGATTGTCAACATCAATAATTAATAGTTTTCCTTTTTTATAAGTAGAAACCCAAGCTTCATAACGCTCGTTTAATCTGCTTAAATAATCTATACTAATAGAGTTTTCGTAATCTCTTCCTCTTTTATGAATTTGTCCAACTAAATTTGGAATGCTAGAACGTAAGTAGATTAATAAATCTGGTGGAGTTACTAATTTTTCCATCAACTCAAATAAAGAACTGTAATTTTGAAAATCTCTATTTGTCATTAGTCCCATAGCATGAAGATTTGGTGCAAAAATATGTGCATCTTCATAAATGGTTCTGTCTTGAATTATTTTTTTACCAGTTTCTCTTAATTCTAAGATTTGTCTAAATCGACTATTTAAAAAGAAAACTTGTAAGTTAAAAGACCAGCGTTCCATTTCTGCGTAAAAATCATCTAAGTATGGATTTTCATCAACAGATTCAAAATGAGGTTTCCAGTTATAATGTTTGGCTAATAATTTGGTTAAAGTTGTTTTACCTGCTCCAATATTTCCTGCAATGGCTACATGCATAATTTATTTTTTCTATAAGGTTTGAAAAGGGTCGATAAAGTTAATCAAATTTTAGAATTAGCAATGCATTTAGCAAATCAATTTATACCTGAAGTTACTCAGGTTTTAACGTTTTTGTTTAAGTGTAGTTTTTTTAATTCGAATTTGTATGTATTTTTGCAGGATGAATTTTAGAATTGCAACCGCTTTGTTTTCTTCATTTTTTAAAACCTTAGGGTATTTATTTCTATTTATTGTTTTCGGACTTTTTTTAGATAGTACTTACATGTCAACTATTTTTCCACAAACACAACATTTGGCAACTTTTGTAATGTTAATTGGATTTGTAATTCTATATTTTCGTTCTGCTTCAAGATTAAGAGAACAAATGATTTATGCAGTAATTATTGGTTATATTGGTGAGCATTTATTTTCTATTGGGTTAGGAATGTACACATATAGATTAGGAAATATTCCGCATTATGTTCCGCCAGGACATGCAATAGTTTTGGTAGCAACCATCTATTTTTGTAAAGAAGCAATTGTTAAAACATATCGAAAATTACTTGAAAAGATATTTACCATATTCATTCTAATTTATGCCTTATTATTTTTAATTTTTGCTGGTGATGTCTTTGGATTTGTAATGTCTTTACTCGTAATTTTATTATTGAGAAATAAGCCAAGGGAACGTTTGTTTTATCTAACAATGTATATTTCTGTTGCATTTGTAGAAATTATTGGAACCAATTATGGTTGTTGGTATTGGCCAGAAACTGCTTATGATGTTATTCCGTTTTTAAAGAGTGCAAATCCACCAAGTGGAATTAGCTTGTTCTATTTTTTATTAGATTTAGGTAGTTTGTGGTTGTATAAAAAGCGTCATAAAGTAGCTTGGGCAAGAATGAAGAATATAAGAAAATTGAGGGAGAATTAAAGTGTTTCGCTAACTTAAATGATATCGATCGTTTCAATGTATTATATCAGCAGTTAGCGAAGTTATCTAAAGATAAATTTAGAAACAAACTATATTGTTATTTCATAAAAACAAAAAGCCTCAAACAAATTTGTTTGAGGCTTTACTAAATATTTTAAATAAAGAGTTTTAGAAACTAAAAGCTTCTTTAACTTTATCTACGTAATCTAATTTTTCCCAAGTAAAAGTTTCTACTTCTTGCGAAACGGTTTCTCCCATTGGGTTTGTAAAAGTTACTGTTTTTGTTTCTGGAGTTCTTCCCATATGTCCGTAAGCAGCTGTTTCAGAATAAATTGGCGTTCTTAATTTTAAACGTTGTTCAATAAAATAAGGACGCATATCAAAAATACTTTCTACAATTTTACTAATTTCTCCGTCTGTTAAATTTAAGGTTGATGTTCCATACGTTTCAACATTAATACTTGTTGGTTTTGCCACTCCAATTGCATAGGAAACTTGTACTAAAACTTCTTTACAAACTCCAGCAGCAACTAAATTTTTAGCAATATGTCTTGTTGCATACGCTCCAGATCTATCAACTTTAGAAGGATCTTTTCCAGAAAAAGCCCCACCACCGTGAGCGCCTTTTCCACCATAGGTATCAACAATAATTTTACGTCCTGTTAAACCAGTATCTCCATGTGGTCCACCGATAACAAATGTTCCGGTTGGATTGATATGATACGTAATTTTATCTGTAAATAATACTTGAATATTTGCTGGTAATTTTGAAATAACTCTCGGAATTAATATTTCTTTAATGTCTGCATTAATCTTTGCTAACATTTTATCATCATCTGCTTTTTTATTTCCTGTTTTTACAAAATCATCATGCTGTGTAGAAACTACAATGGCATCAATTCTTTGCGGAATATTATCATCAGAATATTCAATAGTTACTTGAGATTTTGCATCTGGACGTAAATAGGTAATGTCTTTATTTTCGCGTCTTAATTCTGCCAATTCAATCAATAAACGATGCGATAATTCTAACGCCAAAGGCATATAATTTTCGGTTTCGTCTGTTGCGTAACCAAACATCATTCCTTGATCTCCAGCGCCTTGCTCTTCTTTATTTGATCTGTCAACTCCTTGATTGATATCTGGAGATTGTTCGTGAATTGCAGAGAAAACTCCACAAGAACTTCCATCAAACATGTACGCACTTTTTGTGTAACCAATTTTGTTAATTACATCTCGTGCAATTTTCTGAACGTCTAAATACGTATTTGATTTTACTTCACCAGCCAACACAACTTGTCCGGTTGTAACTAAGGTTTCACAAGCAACTTTTGATGTTGGGTCAAAAGCTAAAAAATTATCAATTAATGCGTCAGAAATCTGATCTGCTACTTTATCTGGGTGTCCTTCTGAAACAGATTCAGAAGTAAATAAATATGACATAATTATATCTTTATTTTAAAAATTAAAACCTAGAAAAAAGAAAGGATTGCTCTGGTGGGCGAAAGTAGTAGAAATTACTGCTTTAGCTTTTTTTATAGAGGTTGCAATCAGTTCAAATTTTTCCTCGAAAATATTCTCAGCAAAGGTACGTCTTAAATTCAAACAAAAAAATAAAGTGCCTAAAAAATGTATATACGAAGTATATAAAAAAATAAATCAAAATAAATTTGGATATTAAGTTTTTCTTACTGAATATTTGCGCTCAGAAAGTTCATCACTTATTGACAATGTTATCAAGAAAGGCAGAGGGATTAGACCCATTGAAGCCTTAGCAACCCTTTACACTTAGTAATGAAGGTGCTAAATTCTACTCAATTTCAGATTCATTTATCGCGAAATTAGATAGATAACTCAAAAAACAATTACTGACGAGTACTTGTAATAATTCTTTATAACATTTTTCTAGTAAGTACATCAATTTATTGATGCATTTGACTTTTGATTTAATCATTTATTAACTCAAAAAACAAGAAAAATGAGTACACAAAAATTCGCAACCAATGCGTTGCACGCCGGACATGATGTTCAGCAAAACGGAGGAACAAGGGCAGTTCCAATTTATCAAACAACCTCGTATGTTTTTAACAATTCAGAACATGCAGCAAATCTTTTTTCGTTAAAAGAATTAGGGTTTATTTACACGCGATTAAACAATCCTACAAATCAAATTTTACAAGATCGTTTAGCGGCTTTAGAAGGCGGCGTTGGAGCAGTTGTTTTTGCTTCTGGAACCGCAGCAATTTCAACAGGTTTACTTACACTTTTAAAAGCTGGAGATCATATTGTGGCTTCAAGTAGTTTGTACGGTGGAACCTTTAATTTATTAAATGTAACGTTGCCAAGATTAGGTATTACAACCACTTTTGTTGATGCAGATAATCCAGATAATTTTGCAGCTGCTGTCCAGGAAAATACAAGAGCATTTTTTGTTGAATCTTTAGGAAACCCTAAGTTAGATGTGTTGGATTTAAAAGCAATTTCTGTACATGCAAAAGCAGCAAAAGTTCCTTTTATTGTAGATAATACAGTAGCAACTTCTGTGTTGGTAAAACCTATTGAACACGGAGCAGACATTGTCATTCACTCTTTAACAAAATATATTGGCGGACAAGGAACTTCGTTAGGAGGAGCAATTATTGATGCAGGGACTTTTAATTGGGCAAATGGAAAATTCCCAGAATTTACGGAGCCTTCTGCTGGTTATCATGGTTTAAAATACTATGAAACTTTAGGAGCTGCATCTTTTACTTTTAAATTGATTTTAGAAGGATTGCGTGATTTTGGAGCTGCAATAAGTCCAACAAACGCATTTAATATTATTCAGGGTCTAGAAACTTTACCAATTAGAATTCAACAACATTCTCAAAATGCATTAGCATTGGCAAAGTGGTTAGAAACGAAAGAAGAAGTTGCGTGGGTAAATTATCCTGGATTAGAAAGTAGCAAATATAAAACGTTGGCAGATAAATACCTGCCAAACGGACAAAGTGGATTGGTAACTTTTGGAGTTAAAGGTGGATTTGAATCAGCAAAAACAATTGCAGATAATACGAAGCTATTTTCATTATTAGCAAATATTGGCGATACCAAATCATTAATTATTCATCCTGCGAGCACAACACATCAGCAATTATCAGAAGAGGAGCAAAAAAATGCTGGAGTTTCTCAAGATTTAATAAGGCTTTCTGTGGGTATTGAAGATGTTGAAGATTTAAAACTTGATTTACAAGCAGCTTTTGCTAAAATTCAGGATGCAATTTTAGTATAAACTTTAAACCTCACAGGTGTTAAGCCTGTGAGGTTCTTACGAAGAAAGTGAAGATGACACATAACAATTTGCCCTTTATAAATATTCATAGTTATACCACATTAAGTGGAGCTCAGTTTTCAAACATTCCTTTGAGTTATCAATTGTTTGGAGAAAAGTTGGGTACCGCTCCTGTGGTATTGGTAAATCACGCACTAACAGGCAATAGTAATGTTGCAGGAAAAGACGGTTGGTGGATAGATTTAATTGGAGAAAATAAAACGATTGACACGAATAATTATTCCGTTTTAGCTTTTAACATTCCAGGAAATGGTTTTGATGGCTTTGTGATTGATGACTATAAAAGCTTCGTAGCAAAAGATATTGCTAAATTGTTTTTAATGGGGTTAAAGGAATTACAAATTGAGCAACTTTTTGGATTGATTGGAGGTTCTTTAGGCGGCGGAATTGCTTGGGAAATGGTCGTTGTAAATCCAAAAATCACTCAACATTTTATTCCCGTTGCAACCGATTGGAAATCTACCGATTGGTTGATTGCCAATTGTCAGATTCAAGAACAATTTTTAGTAAATTCTAGCAATCCAGTTCACGATGCACGCATGCATGCCATGTTGTGTTACAGAACTCCAACTTCTTTTAAAGAACGTTTTCAGCGATCAAAAAATGAAGATTTGGCAATTTTTAATGTAGAAAGTTGGCTGTTGCATCACGGAAAAAAATTACAAGAACGTTTTCAATTATCAGCTTATAAATTAATGAATCAACTCTTAAAAACAATTGATGTAACTAATAACGGTGAAAAAGGAATTGAAATTTTAGACAGTATTGAAGCTTCAATTCATATTGTTGGTGTGAATTCAGATTTGTTTTTTACTGCGGATGAAAATAAAGAAACACATCAAAAATTAGCAATTACAAAAGCAAATGTTACGTATAACGAAATTAATTCTGTGCACGGACACGATGCTTTTTTGATAGAATACAAACAATTAGAAAAAATTATTGAACCGATATTTAATAAAGGTTTGAACAAAAAGAACATGAAAGTATTAAAATTTGGAGGCAAATCCCTAGCAAATGGGCAAGGATTAGAAAATGCGATAAAAATAATTTCTAAAAAAGTAGCCTTAGGCGAAAATATAACGATTGTGGCATCAGCTAGAGGAAATTCTACTGATGAGTTAGAAGAAATTTTAGAAAAAGCAGCAACAAACAGCGCTTATAAAGAACAATTAGAGGCTTTTAAAAAGTATCAAGTTGAGCCTTTTAATAAGATTGATTTTTCTGAAGAGTTTTCAAAACTAGATAGCATTTTTGAAGGCGTAAAATTATTGGGAGATTATAGCCAAAAAAACAAAGATGAAGTTTTAGCTCAGGGAGAATTAATATCGGTAAAACTACTTGAAAAACTGTTAAATGAACAAGGCGTTAATGCATATGCAACCGATGCCAGAAAGTTAATTATCACTGATGATAATTTTGGAGATGCACAACCAATTTCATCGTTGTCTAAAGAAAATGTGATAGCTCATTTTCAGAAGCACAATGGAACAACTGTACATATTGTTACTGGGTTTATTTCATCAAATAAAAAAAATCAAACGACAACTTTAGGGAGAAATGGTAGTAATTATACAGCTTCACTATTGGCAAATTATTTAGATGCTGAAGAATTGCAGAATTTTACGCATGTAGATGGAATTTTCACTGCAAATCCAGATTTGGTAAGTGATGCCAAAAAAATTGAAGAATTATCTTTTTCTGAGGCTAATGAAATGGCAAATTTCGGTACATCAATTTTACATGCCAAAACCATCATTCCATTATTAGAAAAGAACATTAATTTACGGATTTTAAACACATTTAATAAAGACGATAAAGGAACTTTAATTACTGCGAAAAGCACTGAAAAAGGAATTAAAGCGATTTCGGTTTTAGAACATGTGGCACTCATTAACTTTGAAGGAAGGGGTTTGTTGGGAAAAGTTGGAGTTGATGCAAGAATCTTTAAAGCTTTGAGCGATAGAGATATTAATGTGAGTATTATTTCTCAAGGATCATCAGAAAGAGGAATTGGCTTAATTATTAATAAGAACAAAGCAACTGATGCTATTTTGGCATTAGAAAAAGAATTTGAAAATGATTTTTATTCGCAAGATGTTCATCAAATTTCTGTAATTGATGATGTTGCGGTGATTTCAATTATCGGACAAGATTTAAGTGAATTTCATCATCCTTATAATGCGTTGATAAAAAATCAAATTGTGCCATTATTATTTAACAATACAATCACAGGGAAAAACGTGAGTTTGGTCGTTAAAAAAGCAGAATTGCATAAAGCGGTAAATGTAATTCATGGGCAAGTTTTTGGTATTGCTAAAAAAATAAATATTGCTGTTTTCGGGAAAGGATTGGTTGGCGGAACGTTAATCAATCAAATTATTGAAAACACAAAATCGGTGTTAGAACGACAAAAAATTCAATTGAATATTTTTGCAATTGCAAATTCAACAAAAGTGTTGTTCAATGAAAATGGAGTTTCTGAAAATTGGGAAAACGAATTGTTAGAAAAAGGAGCAGAAAATAGTTCTATTGAATCGGTAATTCAGTTCGCAAAACAACATCATTTAGAAAATTTAATTGCTGTAGATAATACTGCAAATGCCGATTTTGTTTCCAATTATATTCCGTTAGTAGAAGCAGGGTTCGATTTGGTTTCTTCCAACAAAATAGCCAATACCATTTCTTTTTCTTTTTATAAAGAATTGAGAAAAAAATTAAAAGAACACAAAAAAGAATATTTATATGAAACCAATGTTGGTGCAGGATTACCGTTAATTGATACCATTAAATTATTACACGAATCAGGTGAAAATATTACAAGAATTAAAGGTGTTTTTTCGGGGTCGTTAAGCTATTTATTCAATCAATTTTCTTGGGACGACACGCCATTTTCAACTGTCTTACAGGAAGCAATTGATTTAGGATTTACTGAACCAGATCCAAGAGAAGATTTATGTGGAAACGATGTAGCTAGAAAGTTATTAATTCTGGCAAGAGAATTGGATTTAGAAAATGAATTTGAGGATATTGCAATAGAAAATTTAATTCCAACCGAGTTTAGAGAAATCTCTTCAAATGAATTTTTATCAAATTTAGATCGACTAAATAGCACTTTTCAAGAAAAGAAATTAGCGCAAAAAGAAAATCATGTATTGAGATATATTGGAGATTTGTCGGGAGATTTATTTCAAAATAAAGGGCAATTAGAGGTGAAATTAGTGTCGGTTTCTAAAAATTCTCCCTTAGGTTCTTTAAAAGGGTCAGATACTATTTTTGAGATTTACACAGAATCATACGGCGAACAACCCATTGTAATTCAGGGTGCTGGAGCCGGAGCAAACGTAACCGCTCGTGGTGTTTTTGGAGATGTTTTACGATTGGCGAAAAATAATAACTAAAATATTAAAGAATTCAAAAATTGAATCTTTTAATTATTTAAATTTTAAATAAAAATTTATGAATGATATCCATTTCGAAACACAAGCCATCAGAAATCAAACAGAAAAAACGCAATTTTCTGAACATTCTACTCCGTTATATCTAACCTCAAGTTTTGTGTTTGATGATGCAGAAGATATGAGAGCTTCGTTTGCAGAAGAAAAAGAAAAGAATATTTATAGTCGATTCTCAAACCCGAATACAACAGAATTTGTCAATAAAATTGTTGCGATGGAAAATGCAGAAGCAGGTTATGCTTTTGCTACAGGAATGGCTGCGGTGTTTTCAGCATTTGGCGCTTTATTAGATGCAGGAGATCACATTGTTTCTTGTCGCTCTGTTTTTGGGTCAACACATACGTTGTTTACTAAATACTTACCAAAATGGAATATAGAAACGAGTTATTTTAAAGTCAATGAAGTTGATGCAATTGAAAGCTTAATTCAGCCAAACACAAAAATTTTATATGCAGAAACGCCAACAAACCCAGCAGTGGATATTTTAGATTTAAAATTTCTTGGTCAACTTGCAAAAAAGCATAATTTATTGTTGGTTATTGACAATTGTTTTACAACGCCGTATTTACAAAAACCTATTAATTTTGGCGCAGATATTGTCATTCATTCAGCTACAAAATTAATTGACGGACAAGGAAGGGTTTTGGGCGGAATCGCCGTTGGAAAATCAGAATTGATTCGAGAAATTTATTTGTTTTCAAGAAATACAGGCCCAGCAATGTCTCCTTTTAATGCGTGGGTATTGTCAAAAAGTTTAGAAACCTTAGCGGTAAGGGTAGAAAAACATTGTGAAAATGCGTTAAAAATTGCAGAGTTTTTAGAAAGCCATCCAAAAGTAAATTTGGTAAAATATCCTTTTTTAAAATCGCATCCACAGTATAAAATCGCAAAAGTACAAATGCTTTTAGGTGGAAATATTATTGCTTTTGAAGTACAAGGCGGAATTGCAAAAGGAAGAAATTTTTTAAATGCAATAAAAATGTGTTCTTTGTCAGCAAATTTAGGAGACACAAGAACCATAGTTACACATCCTGCAAGTACAACACACAGTAAATTATCAATGGAAGATAGATTAGAGACTGACGGATTAGTTAGAGTTTCTGTTGGGTTAGAACATGTTAATGATATTATAAACGATTTAAAACAAGCTTTAGAAGATGCCTAATATTTATAAAGAACTCCAAAAAAGAATCCTTGTCTTAGATGGCGCCATGGGAACCATGTTACAAGAGTATAAATTCTCTGAAGAAGATTTTAGAGGTGAGCGATTTAGAGACTATCCAACACCTTTACAAGGAAATAACGATTTGCTTTCTATTACACAACCAGAAGCAATAAAAACAATTCACGCTAAATATTTTGAAGCAGGAGCAGATATTATTGAAACCAATACATTTTCTGGGACTACCATTGCAATGGCAGATTATCAACTAGAAGATTTGGTGTACGAATTGAATTACCAATCAGCTAAAATAGCCAAAGAAGTTGCAGTAGAATTTACAAAGAAAAATCCTAAAAAACCACGATTCGTTGCAGGTTCAATTGGTCCCACAAACCGAACAGCAAGTATGTCTCCAGATGTTAATGACCCAGGATTTAGAGCAGTAACTTTTGATGAACTACGAGTTGCATACAAACAACAGGTTGAGGCTTTAGTTGATGGCGGAGTTGATTTGTTGTTGGTAGAAACTGTGTTTGATACTTTAAATGCAAAAGCAGCTTTATTTGCAATTGAACAAGTAAAAGAAGAGAAAAACATAGACATTCCGATTATGTTAAGCGGAACAATTACAGATGCTTCTGGCAGAACTTTGTCTGGGCAAACTGCAGAGGCTTTTTTAATTTCGGTTTCTCATATTCCGTTATTATCTATAGGATTTAATTGCGCGTTAGGAGCAAATTTATTGCAACCGCATTTGGAAGCAATTGCTCATAAAACTGATTTTGCAATTTCTGCACATCCAAATGCAGGTTTACCAAATGCATTTGGTGAATATGATGAAACTCCGGAAGAAATGGGAGCGCAAATTGAAGAATATTTAAAGAAAAACTTAATCAATATTATTGGAGGATGTTGTGGTACTTCACCAGAGCATATTAAAGTTATTGCAAATATTGCAGCTAAGTACAAACCGAGATCCCATCCCTCAATCCCTTCCCAAAGGGAAGTTGGTTTAGGAAAATAAAAAGGAGACCTGTCAGGTTTTTAAAACCTTTCGAGTTTTAAATCATAAAAAAAATAACATCATTTTAAAATGAGCGATAAAGAGAAAAATAAGCAGTTTGAAAAAGCCTCTTACTCTTGGGGAGAGGTTGGAGAAGGGAGAAAATATATGAAATTATCTGGCTTAGAACCATTAGTTTTAAACGAAAATAGTAATTTCATCAACGTTGGTGAACGGACAAACGTAGCAGGTTCAAGAAAGTTTTTAAGATTGATAAAAAACGGTCAGTTTGATGAAGCATTAGACATTGCTCGTCATCAGGTTGATGGAGGAGCGCAAATTATCGACATTAATTTTGATGACGGTTTAATTGATGGAAAAGAAGCGATGGTTCGTTTTTTAAACCTGATTGCTGCAGAACCTGATATTTGTAGAGTTCCAATTATGATCGATAGTTCAAGATGGGAAATCATCGAAGCTGGATTGCAAGTTGTACAAGGTAAATGCGTTGTTAATTCTATTTCACTTAAAGAAGGTGAAGAAAAATTTATTTGGGAAGCAAAACAAATAAAACGATATGGAGCAGCTGTAATTGTAATGGCTTTTGATGAAGATGGGCAAGCAGATAATTACGAAAGAAGAATAGAAATAGTAAAACGTTCTTATAAAATATTGGTGGATATTGTCCATTTTCCTTCTGAAGACATCATTTTTGATTTAAACATTTTTCCTGTGGCTACCGGAATGGATGAACACAAAAGAAATGCAATCGATTTTATTGAAGCTACACGCTGGGTAAGACAAAATTTACCAAATGTTTCTGTAAGTGGAGGTGTTAGTAATGTATCGTTTTCGTTTAAAGGAAATGATGGAGTTAGAGAAGCCATGCATTCAGTTTTTTTATATCATGCTATTCAAGCAGGAATGAATATGGGAATTGTAAATCCGGCTCTATTAGAAGTTTATGATGATATTCCGAAAGATTTATTAGAACACGTTGAGGATGTTATTCTAGACAGAAGAGAGGATGCAACTGAGCGTTTATTAGATTTTGCCGAAACGGTAAAAGGTTCAAAGGAAGAAAAAGGAGTAGATTTATCTTGGAGAGAAAATGCGTTACAAGAAAGAATTACGCACGCATTGGTAAAAGGGATCGATGCTTTTATTATCGAAGACATTGAACAGGCAAGACAAGAAGCTGCAAAGCCAATTGATGTGATTGAAGGGCATTTAATGATTGGAATGAATGTGGTTGGAGATTTATTTGGAGCGGGAAAAATGTTTTTACCGCAAGTGGTAAAATCTGCCCGTGTAATGAAGAAAGCGGTAGGCTATTTAAATCCGTTTATAGAAGCAGAAAAAACAGATAAGCAAGAACCAGTAGGAAAAATTTTAATGGCAACTGTAAAAGGTGATGTACATGATATTGGTAAAAATATTGTAAGTGTAGTATTGGCTTGTAATAATTATGAAATCGTTGATTTAGGTGTCATGGTTCCGCCAGAAAAAATTATTGAAATGGCAATAAGCGAACGTGTTGACGCTATTGGTTTATCGGGATTAATTACACCCTCACTCGACGAAATGGTTTATTTGGCAAAAGAAATGCAACGTCAAAATTTTGAATTGCCATTATTAATTGGAGGAGCAACAACTTCAAGAGCCCACACAGCAGTTAAAATTGATACGCAATATAAAAACGCTGTTGTTCATGTTAATGACGCGTCAAGAGCAGTAACTGTTGTAGGTGATTTATTGAATAAAAAGTCATCAAAAGAATATGTTGCTAAATTGAAAAATGAGTATGATGAATTCAGAACTAAGTTTTTAAAACGAGGCAAAGAAAAATCATACATTTCTATTGATGAAGCAAGAAAAAGAAAATATAAAATTGATTGGAATTCATCAGAAATTAAAAAACCTAACGAATTAGGAATTCAGACTTTAGAGCAATTAAGTTTAAAAGAATTGTTGCCTTTTTTAGATTGGAGTCCATTTTTTAGAAGCTGGGAACTACACGGAAAATTCCCTGACATCTTATCAGATGAGGTTGTTGGAGAACAAGCCACCATCATGTATGATGAAGCACAGCAAATGATTCAAGAAATTATTGCAAAACAATTATTAAAACCTAAAGCTATCTTTGGTTTATTTGAAGCAAATTCTATAAATGATGATGATATTTCCATCCAAAAGAAAGGAAAAGAAATTGCTGTTTTTAGAACATTACGTCAGCAATTAAAAAAACGAGAGGGAGTTCCTAATCATGCGTTAGCAGATTTTATCGCTCCAAAAGAATCAAACAGACAAGATTATATGGGTGTATTTAGTGTTGGTATTTTTGGTGCGCAAGAATTGGCAGAAAGTTATAAAGCAAAAGGCGACGATTATAATGCAATTATGGCACAAGCAATTGCAGATAGATTTGCCGAAGCTTTAGCAGAATACTTACACAAGCAAATACGAACAAAACATTGGGGTTACGCAGCAAATGAAAACTTAACAAATGATGACTTAATTAAAGAAAGTTATAAAGGAATTCGCCCTGCACCTGGGTATCCTGCTTGTCCGGATCATTTAGAAAAAGTAACAATTTGGGAGTTGTTAAATGTAGAAGAAAAAATAGGGATTCAGCTTACAGAAGGGTTGGCAATGTGGCCAGCAGCAGCAGTATCTGGTTATTACTTTGCTAATGTGGAAGCTAAATATTTTGGTGTTGGCAAAATCACAAATTCTCAAGTTGAAGATTACGCACATAGAAAAGGAATTACAAAGGAGAAAGCTAGAAAATGGTTGCATGCAACCATAGCAGATAATTAATATAAAACTATGAAAGTAACAGAACACATAAAAAAAGCAAACGGAAAAACCTTATTTTCTTTTGAAATTGTACCGCCACAAAAGGGTAGAAATATTCAAGAATTGTATAGCAATATAGATCCATTAATGGAATTTAATCCGCCTTTTATTGATGTAACAACTTCAAGAGAAGAACAAATTTATGTAAATAAAGAAGGGTTATTCGATCGAAAAACTACAAGAATGCGTCCTGGAACTTTGGGTATTTGTGCTGCAATAAAGCACAAATATGATGTAGATACTGTTCCGCATGTATTGTGTGGAGGGTTCACAAAAGAAGAAACAGAATATTTATTGGTAGATTGTCATTATTTAGGAATAGATAATTTAATGGCGTTAAGAGGTGACGCCATGAGTCATCAAAAATATTTTGAAGCAACCAAAGGTGGGCATTTATTTGCAAAAGATTTGGTAAATCAGATTCAAAATCTAAACAATGGAAAATATTTGCATGACATGGCGGATGTAGAAGACAAATCAGATTTTTGTATTGGGGTTGCGGGTTATCCAGAGAAACACTTAGAAGCACCTTCAATGCAATCTGACTTAAAACGCTTAAAAGAAAAAGTTGATGCGGGCGCAGATTACGTGGTTACTCAAATGTTTTTTGACAATCAAAAGTATTTTAACTTTGTAGAGGCAGCTAGAGAAATCGGTATTCATGTTCCAATTATTCCAGGGATCAAACCAATTGCAGTAAAACGTCATTTACAACTATTACCACAAGTTTTTAGAATTGATTTGCCTGAAGATTTAATAAAATCAGTAGATGCTTGTAAAAACAATAACGAAGTTAGACAAGCAGGAATAGATTGGACCATTCAGCAATCTAAAGAATTACTGCAAGCAGGTGTGCCTGTTTTGCATTATTATTCTATGGGAAAATCAACTAATATTAAAGCAATTGCCAGCGCAATTTTTTAAAATAAGTTATGTTGATAGTTCTATTGTAAAAAGTAATTTTTTTATAAATGTAAAAGAAAAATATTTGATTACTTTTGTAAAGTACAATCGAATTAAGAACTTAAAAATAAATATAATGGCATTAGAAATTACAGATGCAAACTTTGAAGAAGTAGTATTAAAATCTGACAAACCAGTATTGGTTGATTTTTGGGCAGCTTGGTGTGGACCGTGTAGAATGGTTGGGCCAATTGTTGATGAAATTCATGCAGAATATGAAGGAAAAGCTGTTGTTGGTAAAGTAGATGTTGATGCAAATCAAGAATTTGCTGCAAAATATGGAGTACGTAATATTCCTACAGTTTTAGTATTTAAAAACGGAGAAGTTGTAGACAAGCAAGTTGGTGTAGCACCTAAAAATGTGTACACAAGTAAAATTGATGCAGCAATGTAAAAACAAATTGTTTTAACAATTTATATATAAGAAAAGGTTTGGCGTTAGTCAAACCTTTTTTTACTTTTAGAAATTAAACGAATTTAGATGAAACCAATTATTTCTGTTTTTTTGATTCTCTTTTTTTTTACTTCTTGTGAAAAAGAATCAAATCCGAGTGCTTTTTTAGAAAAAGGAATTTCTTTAGAACTAGCAACATATAGAAAGCAACAAGTCTCAAATGTTAAGTATCAACTAAAATTTGATATTCCAAAGACAAAAGCAGAAGCAATTCCAAGCCAGTTAAAAATTACTGCAACAATATCAGATTTAAAATATGATTTAATCTTAGATTTTAACGAAAAAAAATCAAATATAAAAGCAATTCGTGTAAACGGAAAAGGGACAGAAATAAAGCATGAAAATGAGCATATAATCATCTCTAAAAACTACTTATCTCAAGGAGAGAATAATATCGAAATTGATTTTATTGCAGGAGAATTATCATTGAATAGAAACGATGAGTTTTTATACACATTATTAGTTCCGGACAGAGCAAGTACGTTGTTTCCGTGTTTTGATCAGCCAGATATAAAAGCAAATTATACACTTACAATTGTTGCTCCAAAAGACTGGAAAGTGTTATGTGGCGCTTTTGAAAAAGAGCAAATACGTCAAGACGATTTTACAGAACATCGATTTAACGAAACAGATAAAATGAGTACGTATTTGTTTTCGTTTGTCGCAGGTAAATTTAGTGAAGCCATTCAGAACCCTGGAGCTTTTGATATGCGAATGCTGTTTAGAGAAAATAATGAAGAAAAAATCGCTGAAAGTGTAGATGAAATATTTAAAATTCATCAACAAGCATTAGAATATTTAGAAGATTATACGGCGTATAAATTCCCGTTTCAAAAAATGGATTTTGCTACAATTCCGCCTTTTCAATATGGCGGAATGGAACATGTTGGTGCTATTCAATATAGAGAATCTAGTTTGTTTTTAGATAAAAATGCAACACAAAACAGAAAGTTAGGAAGAGCAAAATTAATTGCTCACGAAACATCACATATGTGGTTTGGAGATTTGGTTACCATGAAGTGGTTTAACGATGTTTGGATGAAAGAAGTGTTTGCTAATTTTATGGCAGATAAAATAATGAATCCAGTTTTTCCGGATGTAAATCACGGATTGCAATTTGCAATGACACATTACCCGAGTGCTTATTCTGAAGACAGAACTCAAGGGACAAATGCGATAAGGCAAGACTTAGCAAACTTAAAAAACGCAGGTTCTTTGTACGGAAGAATCATTTACAACAAAGCGCCAATTATGATGCGTCAGTTAGAAAGTATTTTAGGAAAAGAAGCTTTTAAAAGTGGAATTCAAGAATACATAAAGACCTACGCAAACTCTAATGCAGATTGGAATGAATTGGTAACTATTTTGGATGAAAAATCTCCACAAAACATTAAAGAATGGAGCGAAGTTTGGGTAAATAGTTCTGGGAGACCAATTGTTTCTGATGAAATAAAGTACGAAAACGGAAAAATTACTTCTTTTAAAATTTATCAAAAAGCGGAAGATAGAACAGATAAATTATGGACGCAATCCTTTAAAATTGGATTTGTTTATGATAATGAAATTAAAATATTAGATGTTATAATTTCTGATAATGAGTTTGATTTTAAAGAAGCCATTGGGTTAGAGAAACCAATTCAAATTATTTATAATTATAATGGTTTTGGTTACGGAGTTTTTCCTTTAAATGTAAACACAATTGAAAACTATCAAACCATTAAAGATGATTTAGCAAGAGGTTATGCCTACATCAATTTATATGAAAGTTTTTTAAGTAAAAAAGTGGATGCAAATTCTACTTTTAATACGTTCTTAAATGGATTGTTAATCGAGAAAAACGAATTGATTTCTAATTATCTTTCAGCAAGAATAACAAGCATTTATTGGACATTTTTTACAGAACAACAACGTAAAGACAATCAAAAAATAGTAGAAGAAAGAGTTTTAAAACTTTTAGAATCTAATATTCCTGCAAACATGAAAAGAACTTTGTTTGGGTTGTATCGTTCTATTGCTGTTTCTGAAAACGGAAAAGAAGTTTTATATCAAATTTGGATAAAAAACAAAAAAATAAAGGACCTCTTTTTAAATGAAAATGATTTTGCTGGAATTGCATCGCAATTAGCAATTTATCAACACCCAAAATCAAAAGAAATTTTAACTAAACAATTAACTAGAATTAGCAATCCTGATAGGTTAGAACGCTTTAAATGGTTGTTGCCTTCTTTGTCAGAAGATGAAACTATTAGAGATAATTTTATGGTATCGCTTTTAAATAAAGAAAACAGAGAAAAAGAATCTTGGGTGCAATCAGCTTTAAGCAATATTCATCATCCGTTAAGACAAAAATCTGGACAAAAACATATTAATGCATGTTTAGCAATTTTAGAAGAAATTCAATTAACTGGAGATATTTTCTTTCCTAAAGGATGGTTGAGCAGTTCTGTTGGGCAATATAGTTCAAAAGAAGCTTATGATATTGTTCAAACTTTTTTGAATGAAAACCCAAATTACAATCCGATTTTAAAAATGAAATTGCTACAAACAGTAGATGATTTGTTTAGAGCGCAAGAAATTAAATAATGAATTTAGAAAATCAATTACAACAAAATGCTCTTGGCAACATTGAAATCCTTGCAAAACAAGTAGTTGAAGGTTTTATAACAGGAATGCACAAAAGCCCGTTTCATGGATTTTCTGTTGAATTTTCTGAACATAAATTATATAATAACGGAGAAAGTACACGTCATATTGATTGGAAATTGTTTGCCAAAACAGAAAAATTATATACTAAAAAGTACGAAGAAGAAACCAATCTCCGTTGCCATATTATTATTGACAATTCGGCATCGATGCATTATCCAATAGTAAAAAACCAAACATTAGGAAACTTAAATAAAATAGGCTTTGCTACAGTTGCAGCTGCTTCGTTATCAGAAATTTTAAAAAGACAACGAGACGCTGTTGGTTTAAGTATTTATTCTGATTCTTATGAGTATTATGCGCCAGAAAAAGGAAGTGATCGCCATAGAAAAATGATTTTGCATCAACTAGAAAAATTGTTGAATTCCAATCCAAAATCTACCACAGAAACCTATCGTTTTTTACATGAAATTGCTGAAAAAATTCACAGACGTTCGTTAATTTTTTTATTTACAGACATGTTTCAAACAAATACAGATAAAGATGCTTTATTTGACGCTTTACGACATTTAAAATACAATAAACACGAGGTTGTTTTGTTTCATACTTACGATAAACAGCACGAATTGGATTTTGATTTTGAGAATTCGCCCAAAAAATTTGTAGATGTAGAAACTGGTGATGCGCTTAATATCTATTCATCAAATATTAAAGAAGCTTATCAAAAATCGGTAAATAATTACTTTAATGAGTTGAAATTAAAATGCTTGCAATATCAAATAGATTATGTTGCTGTAAATAGTAACGATGGTTTTGAAACCGTTTTAACAAGCTACTTGATAAGCAGAAGAAAGTTTTTGTAATTTTTTTTCTTTTTCTTTTGCAAATATTAAAATCCGACTTATATTTGCATCCGCTAACAGCAACGGTCTGGTAGTTCAGCTGGTTAGAATACCTGCCTGTCACGCAGGGGGTCGCGGGTTCGAGTCCCGTCCAGACCGCTAAAAGCCTTGATAATCAATTGATTATCAAGGCTTTTTACTTTTTTAATATTTTTTTGTGTCGGTTTTTGTGTCGGTATTTATTGATGTTAATTTACCACTAGATTAGAATAATCAAGAAACAAATGATAAATAGAAAATAAATTATTGTTTATTTTTTGATGATTAGAAACATAAGAACCGTTAAATTTATTTTTTACAGAATAATTTCGAATATTTTTGGTAGTTACAATATTAGTATTTGAAGCTAAATTCTTTTTTACTTTATTACTAACATTTATATAACTCCAGTTTTTATTTTCTATAAACCCTAATTGTCCTTCAAAAGGTAATCTAAATTTAGAATAACTTCGTTTACTAGCCTTTATTGTATCATCAATATACCCAGATATTGAAGTTTTTAACCTTTTACACTCTATTGCAAAATAAGGCTTACTTCCCTGTGACCAAGCATTTTTCAAAGCATAATCAACAATATGAATATCAATTGGGTCATCGTGTAATTGTTTATCTACTAAATTTATATATTCTTCAGATGTCTCTTTATTAATAGTGAAATTATTTGTTCCATTATCAATAACTTCTAACTCATATTCAAGGTAATCATCAACTAAACGATTCCTTAAATAATCTTCCTTTTTTACTTTACCTTTTTTAGAGTAATCAAAAGTAACACCTTTGGCTATAATTTTTTCATAACTAATAATAACACAGGTTAAAATTTTATTAATTCTCTGTTGAGTAAACGAAATAGAATTTGTTCTATTCTTTATAAAAGTTGTTGCGTTTAAACTCATTAAGCAAACTTGTTTGATTCGTCTAATTCAGCTTCTTGAATTGCCTCTTTAAACTCTGCTACATCGTACCAAGCTATTGCTTTGTGCCAACATTTATATTCGTTTGGTTTTATAATGTAAAAAGAATTATCTTCAAATCCTTTTATATCCTTTTGAATAAATAAATTTTTAGTTGGGTCTTTTGTATCGGTAATTTGTGATATGCTTAAATTATTTGCCAATCGTTTTAAAACATCAGCTTCATTCTTTTTATCTTTTGGGTAATTAATTACTTTATTGACTTTAGTTTTTGAAAACACAAAGTTTAATGCAATAAAGTGTTCTAAAGGATAAACTTCAACTTGAATATATTCATCCTTATAAATTTCTTTAAATTCCTCAATATATACACTTGCATATTCATTTAAAACAAACTCTTTATTTCTATAATGATTTTTATTAGTGTAAGTAAAGTCAGAAACTAAAAATTGTTTACTTTCTTGAAACTGATAACGAGAAACATTTAAAGCATAGTTAATAAGGTCTTTTTCATAGCCTTTTACTTTGTATAAAGTATTAATTATATCATTTATTTTAGATAAGATAAACTTGTTTACAGGTAAATTTTGTTGACGAAACTCTTGTTCATAATGTAATTCGAAAGATTGTAAAAATTGATTAACTAGAGTAATTAATTCATTCTTTACCACTTGTTCAGGTTTTACTATTGGAAAAGATAAATACTCTTCTTTCCATCTAATTTGAGGTCTAGTTGATGTTCCCCAAGAACCTGAAACCATAAATATATAATACTCATATAAGTTAGAAATTAAAAAGCTATATATGTGACGAATATCATCAATATTAAAAGAATTAATTCCAAATATTCCTTTCTTAAAAACTACAGGGGAAGAAGTAATTGATATTACTAAATAGGATTCTTTTTCAGCTTGTTCCTTAAATAGTATTTGACTCCCATTATATAATCCATTTATCTTACCACTTTTTAAATGACAATCTTCTGCCTTTAGTAGTCCCAGGTTTTTATCATTAGAATAAAAATGTTTAACTTCTGAGTTTTTAATACATTTCTTTCCTACTATATCACTGTAGACAGGATAAACATCAGGATTACCTTTCATAATTCCAGCCCCCTTTATGTCAAATTCATTTTTTAAAATTGAACCTTTACTATTTATAATTTTGTTAAGCATCAAAAAGTCTAACGTATTACCATAAAGTGCAACTTTAAACATCCAATCGTTTTCTATAAAGAATTTTTGTAAAATATTTTTTTGATCGTACTTTTCAATTACTAAAATTTTAAAGTGCTTTAAAAAATGATTTGATTTTACTGACTGATGATTGATTATATTTTTCAGATAATCTTTTTCTTTTGATAAACTGAAGTAAACAATACTTGCTGGACTATTTTTCTTATCAAATATCAATCTTCTTACAGGAGATAAATCAAAAAACTTCTTAATGCAAAAACTTTTTAGAAAATCATCTTTAAATTCCTTTGTAGTTCCTGAAATATTATAAAAGAGAGTACTCGTTACTATTAATGCAGATTGTGTTTCTGCATTCATAAAATCTTTAGTCCTCAAAAGAAAAGATTGTGCAATTTCTAATTCACCTTTTATTTTTTTTGAATATGTTTTAGTCGAATTTACCCAATCTAAATGATTTTTAGATTTATCTTTTTTCCAAGGTGGATTACCTAATATAAATTTTGGTTTATCTTCTTGAATTAAATTATTAAAAGTGTGATTAGTATCAAAAAAATCAGCTTTAAATAGATTTTCGTTCAGCAAATTAGGAAACTCATAAACATCAATATCTTTTGGGTTTTGATAGTCTAATAATGCAATGTATATAGAAAAACAAGCTACTTTTAAAGCCTCTTCATTTATATCAATTCCAAATAAATTTCTTTTTGCAATATTTCTTATTCGTTCACTAAAATCTTTAGGAGATTGATTTGGATTTAATTCTAGTTCCTTATCAATCATTTTTCTTAAACTCTGTACAAGAAAAATTCCAGAACCAACCGCAACTTCAAAAATTTTACATTCCGAGTTGTTTTCTTTTTCTAAATATTTATCAACGGTATCATTTAAAACATACTCAACTAAAAAAGGCGGTGTATAAACTGCTGAATCTAATTTCCTTGTTTCTTCATCTATTAAAGATTCATAAATTCCTGAAATAACTTCAACAGGAATAATTGAAAAATCAAAAATTTCAAAAAAGAATCCTTCAAATAAATTATCTTCATCTTGCAACTCCCCTTTAAGAACATCAGCTAAAAAATTTGATTTAGTTTGAGTTATTAGAACATCTAATTCTTTGAATAATACTCCATTAAATTTAGTATTCAATTTTTGAAATAATAAATTTAGTTTTGATGGCTCTTTTATTAAATTTATAAAGCTTTTTCTTCTCTCATTTACATCATCTAATTCTCCTGATATAAAAGTTTTATCTATTTTTACTTTTCTATCTATTAAGTATCTTATAAAAATCAATCTTAATATTAGTGAGTTTGCATCATTTTCTGATAAAGGACTTTCAGAACTAATATTAGTTAAGTATTCTCTTACTTCTTTTATATTCTGAAATAATCTTTCATTGACTCTTTTACGAAGCTGTTTCTTTGAGCGATTTTCAAAATATTCATTTTGCAACCATTTCCAAGTAAAGCCACTTTGAAGTTCCCAAAAAGAAAATTTACTCTCTCTTTCTTCTTTGGTTAATTTAATTTCTTCTAAACTTTACTCTTTTTTTGAATAATTAAGAGCATTGTAAACTCTAATTTCATCTCCTTTAATAACAAAAATTACAGGTGAATTATCAAAAGACCAAACTTGTTTATGAATCTCTTTTTCTCTAACCTTATTCTTTTCATCTGTTAAATCAAAAAATAATATTAATGGCTGTTTATTGAAAACATAATAAGCATCAGGCTCAATAATTTCAATTTTTTTTTGAACTTCTGAAATAAAACCATCATAATTCTTTCCGTTTTCTTTAAAGAAAACAGCATCTAATAAATTTAGTTGCTTTAAAAAGTTTTTTAATGGTGTATTCATCTATACTGGCAAATTTAATCTTTTAATTTTGAAGTTGAAATCTTATTTTCATTGAAATTACTTTACCAACAATATTGTTGCAATATTGTTGCAATATTGTTGCAAAGTTGTTGCAAAGTTGTTGCAGTAGTATTTTTAGGCACTTAAACTTCAATGTTTACTGGCTATTTGTGATGTATCTGTAACTGCAACAAAGGTATTTATGTTTTGTTGCTAACTTGTTGCAAAGTTGTTGGTATTCTAGTTTAATTATTTTTTGTATTTTTGTTTTGGAGTTTAGTATCTCCGTTTGCAGATTTATCCTTTTTGGAACTAGCTAAAGATACTGAACTCTTTTTTTTAATATTACCGCAATAAATAATAAATGTTTATTACGGTAATATAAATTAAAAAGGTAAATCATCTGATTCTTCTTGAGTAATTTGCCTTGTTGAATCTCCCCAAATTTTACCATTTCCTAAAAATATTCTTTGAACCTTTTGTCCATTCTCTTTTTCCTTTAATTGATTTTCGGTCAATGGAAGTGATACTGAAAAATGATTTCCGAATTGATCTGGCTCATCGTGGTCATAAGTTGTTAGATTCAAATACATTTTACCATTTGAATGTTTTAAAATTCTGTCTTTAGGTAAATCTGAAAGACAAATCGATAGTGTTCTGCTTTTACTCATAATTGAAATATTTATAATTAAATTAATACTTACAGAATTATACATATATGTATAATTTTATCTGTTTTTTTTTACTCATTTTTTTTATTTGTCATTATACATATATGTATATGGAATCCCGAACATCATTGTTCGGGATTTTGCATTTTTGAAATCTTACAAATCGAGCCTTAAAACTCTCAACATTTGCATACTCTCTTTATTTGCAATTAATCGATGTTTATCGTCTACATTTTCTAATAGATTTATCAATTTTTTTTTCATTCTTGATTTTTCTTGAGGTATGTCAAAAATATTTAAGGATGTATAAATATTTGTTTTGTCAGAACCTCTTGAAATCAATCTATTTATCATTTCTAAAAGCAATCTATCAGTTGGAGATATCTCTTTATATTCTCTAATGATGTTTTTAGCCATTGTATATGCTTTTATACCATTAAAAAAGAAACGCTCTAATGTTTTATGTTGAATTTTAAGGAAATCATCTAAAGATTGATATTTAAGGCTTAAATAGCTTTTATGTTTGGCGTTTTTAATGGTGTATTCGAAACGTCCAAGATTTTGATAATTTATATTTTTGAGATAAGTTTTTGCAAATTCTTCTGATTTTGTTTCTAATTCTGTTGTTTTATGATAAATTTTACAATAAGGTTTTGAAGGTGTTGCTTTTGCTCTATCATTAAACTGTAAACCTGTATTATCTTTTCTTCCAAAAGGTTTGCCAACATATTTGCAACAATGTGGCAACACGCTTTCAAATATTTTTTGATTTGTTTCCTGCATACCTTTTCTAGTAATGTTATAATCATAGCAGATGTCGATATCTGATATTAAACCATTTAAAAATGCTGAATAGTCTAAATAAACTATATTGAAACCCATTAAATAATTGTAAACTGCTTTAATATTTTTTCTGTTAATTCCTTCAAAATATTTCTTTTTAAGTTGTTTAGCATTTATTTGAAACATTACATACTCACTGCCACCATCTGCATCCATAGAGTGTATAATTCCAATTCTTGATGTAATACCATTTTCAATTTTAACTTTATGATTATCTAAATTACTATCCTCGTCAATTTCTCCAGTTTCATATAATTTTTGATATTTTGTTGCAAATTTAGAATCGACAAATTCAACATATAATCGAGGAACTCGCAACTTGAAACTATCTATTTTAATTTTTTCTAAATTCAATTTATTTTTAGTATTTTTGTCATGTTGGCTATGCTGAAGAGCAACCAACAACCTTTTGAAAAAAAGATTAAAAAGAGTTTCTAAAAAGAGGCTCTTTTTTTATTTGAAAACATTTGTTTTAAATTTGATTCTTTCAGGGCTCTGCCCTAAAACCCGAAGTTTTCCTACCCTTTGAAGTCAAGATTTTATTAATTCAACCTTAAACTGAAAATTAATAATCTTAATAACGA
This sequence comes from Polaribacter uvawellassae, assembly GCF_039748955.1. NCBI lineage: Bacteria > Pseudomonadati > Bacteroidota > Flavobacteriia > Flavobacteriales > Flavobacteriaceae > Polaribacter > Polaribacter uvawellassae. Next base: position 849,547 of record NZ_JBDIZN010000001.1, read on the forward strand.
ATGTAGTTTTGGGAATTATATTTTTTATTGCAAATAGTTTATTTGAAGTAATAGTGTATTGTTTGATTTTACTATCTTGCACTTGATTTTTAACCGAATCAGAATTAAATTGGGTGCTACTTGTAGTGCCCTTTTCTTTTTTTGATTTATCCATAACTAATTTTCAATTTTAGTTAGTGCGTTTTCTACTTCAGTACGCTTAAATCTTTTTTTGTTGCCAATTCGATAGGCTGTAAGAATACCTTTTTTAGTCCAAGCATCAACAGAAACGAGAGAAATTGAAAGAATTTCTCCTACTTCTTTTCTGCTGATCCAAACGGTAGGTTTTTTAGGTTGAAAATTTTCTTTAAATGAGTTTAGCTTTTGTTCAACTCCAGATAAAAATGATTGTAGTAGATCCTCCTGGTTAATATGGTGGACTTGTGTGATTTTTTGATGTTCCATATTTTTTTTATTTAATATGGAACAATGATATTTATATTTTTATTTTTTGTTAGTTCATTGAGTATTCATCTTTCTTCACTCGTTTTTATGTTTGTTTAAAAAATCGTCAACATAGTCATTAAAATCGTCTGTTAGAGTGTTTTTATTTCCAATTTTAAAACCTTTTTTAATTTCTATATTTGCTCTATATTTTTTATTTAGGAATTCCGCAAAATCTGAATTTAAAACCCTTTTTTTTATTATCTGATATTTTAAGGAGTTTTTTATATTAAAAAAATTAGCACAAACATTTTTAAAACCAGTTAGTGCATTATTGTCAATATCAATTACATTTTCTCTGACAAGTAGCGAATGAAACATTGATTCGTAAACTTGAGAGACCCAAATTTTAGATAGGTAGTTATCGTTGTTATCTTTTTTTTGATTAGTCGAAGATTCCTTGTCGATTTTGATATTTATTTCTTCTAATCTTTTTATAAGTCTTTGATTAAAGTCAATTTCATAATATTCCTTGAATAGATCGTGTTCAAAGTAATTCATTTCGTAACCATGAGTTAAAAAATCAATAGCTATTTCTTGATCGAAATCTTGACTAATGCCCTTTTTTATTGTCTTTCTTGAGGAATCACTAATTAAATTAATTTGCTTTTCTTGATTAAATAAATGTTCTGCAAGGTCTGTTTTTGCTATTTTTTTAGCACTTTTTTTAAGGTGTTTTTCTACAATTTCTTTTTTTCTTTCTTGATTGTGTGCCAACTTTATTAACAGTCTAATATTTTTCATTTTGTTTTCGACAAAATCATCAATATATAATGTTTTTTCCCTTAAGAAGCTGTTATAAATTTCATCAATTAACACAGGATTGAGTTGGTATGTGTTTGTAATGATTGGTTTCCTAGCTTCCTCTTTTTGTTTTTCTGTCTCTTTCTTAGATAGAAATTGAGTTAAATTTTCATCGAATTCAATATAGGTTTCAAAAGAAAAGGGGGTGTAAACCTTAGTGTTAATGAATAATTTCTCTAGGTTCATACAGTTCTCAAGATCTTCTTTTGTGAAAAAATAAGCAAAAGATTTTTTTTTCATTTTTTCATTCTTTTTAATTAAGCATACTTTTAAGCCTAGCATTGGTTTCTTTCAATTCCCTTATCTTCGCTAATGCTTCATCATATTTTTTCTTATAGTCAACTTCTTTGATGTTTTCACTAACTTCTTTTATTAATGTGTTGGATCGTTTTTTATCCCAGTATAAATCATGCTCTTTTTCAATAGGTTTTAAGTTGGTTAAAATTTCTCTTAACGAAGTGTAAGTGTCAGAAATTGAAGCAACAACTTTATCTTCTCTATAAAGGTTATCATAGGTAAGCCAGTAAATCATTAATTCATGTAAATTATCTAAATGCTTTTCAATTGAATTATCAAGAAGAAATATAGGCTCAATTAATTTTTTTGGTATTGTGTTTTTTTCCATTTTTATATTATTTATAATTAAACAATTTCTAATTTAGATTTTGGTTGAAAAAAAGGGTTTTCTGCTATTTTTATAGCTCTTTCATCATCGGTTATTTTAATGTAATTTAAGAATGTTTTTTCTGAAGAATGCCCACTTATAGCCATAATATCTATTGTTGACATGCCTGCAATATATGCATTTGTACAAAAACTCCTTCTTGCTGTGTGATTTTTAATTAAATCATATTTTGATATTATTTTGGTAACTTTTTTACCTCCTTTTATGCTGTTGATAGTTATTTTTTCAGAAATTTTTGCTTTTTCCCCTATTTCACTTAAAGCATCATTTATTTTTTGCGAATGCATTTTTTTAGGAGGATGCCCATTGTTTTTTTCTAATATTTTTTCAACCTCTGGATGTAAAGGAATAGGTAAGTACTTTCCGGTTTTTTTAATTGTTAATTTAAAAATTCGTTGGTTTTTGTATGTAGAAATATTATCTTTTGTTAAACCATTAAAATCTGAAACTCTTAAACCAGTAAATGCACCAATTATAAATAAATCTCTTGCATTGTCTAAAATTGGTTCGTCTTTTAGGTCTAATTCTATTATTTGGTTAAGTTCTTTTAAGTTTAAATAAATTTGTTCTGATTTTGCAGTAGGCTTTACAAAGTGTTTGTTTTTAAAACTTAAATTAGTATTACAACCTTGTTCTGTTGCTCCGTTCATAAAAACTTTTAATACTTTTATGAATTTACCTATTGTGTTTACCGAAAAATCTAATTTTTCTAAATAGGTAACAAAAGCGTAATAGAATTCTAAATTTATGGTGTCAAAAGTAATTTCAAATTTTTTCTTTTTCTCAAAAGACTTAATTAGATCAAGAACTCTTTCGTAATCTTGTATAGTTCTTTCAGATATTTTTGCTCCAGTTTTTTCAATGATCCTATTTTTTGATTGTTCAATGAATTTTTGGGTAAATGTATAGAATGTTAATTTTTCTTCTACTTTAATTATTTTTTTACCAAAGAAAATATCTATATCATCTTTTAACAAATTTGCAATATTTTTGTTGCTGTATGTTTTATAGTCATTGATTTTCTCAAAAACGAAAGCATCAAATTCAGAAAGTTTATTATTGATGCTATCCTTTATTGTTGATGCAGCCGCAACACTTCTAACTTTTTGATTTGTTTCGTCCCAAAATTCAGGTAACAATTTAGATTTTGTAGCACCTCTTAACCTATCTGATGCAGATAAATGAATATCATAATAAATAGTTACAGGTTTTGTTGCTTTTTTATTTCGCAATAGAAATTTGACAGATGCCATAAGAAATGATTTTTAACCATTTCAAAGATATGAAATTATTTTTTTGTGTCGGTATTTGTGTCGGTATTTTCTTTGTTAAACTTTTTCTAACTTTCTTTATTTTACACTTAATGTCAATTAAATAAAGGCTTTTAGGCGTTTTTGCATAAAATTAGAATAGTTTGAAATAAATATAATGTAGTCCCGTCCAGACCGCTAAAAGCTTCTCAATTTTTTGAGAAGCTTTTTTTGTTTGTTGAAAACCTATAAACACGTTATTTCTTTTTTTTCTCTTTCTTTTTAGTTTTATCATAATGATTATAAACGGTATTGATAAAACTTAAAATAATTCCAATACCAATAACAATATAAAAAATAGTAAATAATTTACCTTCTGGTGTTGATGGAGTAAAATCACCAAAACCAATTGTGGTTAACGTTATTACAGAAAAGTAAACAGAATCTATCCAGCTCCAACCTTCAAGATAATGATATATTGTGCTGCCAAAAGCAATAATAATTATGGTTGTTAATAATAAATCTCGATATTGTTTGTCTTGAAAATATGCAAAAATGGTTTTAAAAAAGATCATAAAAGATTGATTAAAAATTCAAATATAATTATTTAGAAACAAAATAATCATTGATTTTTCTATTTAAAAATTAGTTATTCGCCTAATAAATTATAAGTTCCTTTTGTTAAAAATTGTGTATTGCTTGAAAAAGATTTTGCGTTTTCAATAATTTTATAACCATCATAACCATCTTTTAGTATTACTTCTTTTTGTTTAAAGTAATACGTATCATCTTTTATTTTATCTAATACAAGAACGTAAGAAACTTCATCAACCAAAACTATAGCTTCACTTGGTAACGCTTTTTCTAAAGATGTATCTGTTATGATCTCTGCATTTACAAACATTCCTGTTAAAAAATTAGCTTTAGACTCGTCTTCTAAATGCGCATGAACTTTAATAGTTCTATTTTCTTCGATCGCAGTTCCAATTAAATGAACTTCTGCTTTATAAATACTAGAAGAAGCTTCAGGGATTTTAAAATTTATTTTTTGCTCTTTTTTTATTTTTAAAATATCTTTTTCAAAAACAGAAAGCTCAAGATGAATATGGTTATTATCAATAATTTCCATAATAATTGTAGCAGGAGAAACATAAGATCCTCTATTTACAAAAACCTTAGTTATGCTTCCAGAAATTGGCGCAAAAATAGTTACTTTAGAAGTAAAATTTCCGTTTACTACATTTTTTGGAGAAATATGTAACATGGTTAATTGTTTTTCTAAACCATTGTACTTTGCTAATGCAGTTTTATAATCGCTTTCTGATTTTAAATAACTTTTTTGTGACGTAATTTTTTCTGCATACATTGTTTTTTGCCTGTTGTAATCAGATTTTAAATACGAAAGTTGTCCATGAATTTCCATATAATTTTGTTGCAACTTAATAAATTCAGGATTTTCTAAAGTAACTAAAACCTGACCTTTGGTAACTTTATCACCGATTAACAAAGGTGTAGTTTTAATATATCCGCCCATTGTTGCATTAACAATTGCCTTTCCTTCTGGCGGAACATCTATCATTCCGTTAACATTTACAATAGTTGGAAAAGATTTTTCTTCTAGTTTTCCTAAAGTCATTTTGGTGTTTTCAAATTGAACTTTTGTAACTTCAATTAGATTTTTTGTAGTGTTTTCTTCTATTGATTCTTTTGGTGTTGCTTTTTCTGAATCAGCACAACTAAATAGAGAAATAATAATACTTAGACTTATAATTTTATATGATATACGTTTCATAACGATGTGTTTAAAGTGTTAAATAATTGATAGCAATTACGGTTTGGTTGTACTCATTTAGCTTGTCTAGATAATCCAATTGAATTTCATAAACACTTTCTAAACTTTGTATGTATTGGTAGAAATTTATTTCTCCGTTTTTAAAACTTCCGTTTGCAGTTTTTAAAATCTCTTCAGAAAGTAGTTTGCCATTTTTCTCATAATAAGCAACAGTTTTTTCTAGTTGTTTTAATTTTAATTTTAGAGAATTATATTTAGAATTTAATAAAATTGAATACTCTTTAGATTCTGATTCGGCAACTTCTTTAGCAATTTTTGCTGCTTTAATTTTTGCTGATTTTCCTCCAAATAAAATCGGAATTTTTAATCCAATTTGATACCCATTTAAATTGCCGTTTAAAGCCGAATTAGTTCCTTGAAAATAATGAAGACTAATATCTGGCAGCAATTGTTGTTTTTCAAAATTTTGTTGAGCTTCAAATAAAGAAACTCTGTTTTGATAGTATTTAATTTCTGAACTAGTATCAATATTTAAAGAAGCTAGCGAAACTTTTACAGTAATTTCATCAGCAATAATAACAGAATCTTTAGATTGAATAATTTGCATCAAATCTTTATACGCCAAAGAAACATTTTGGTTTGCTTGGCTGTATTTTAAATGAATTTGTTGTTGCTTAGAAGCCGCTGTAATTTTTTCTAAATAATTGGTTTCGCCAAGCTCAAAACGTCTATTTGCAGTTGTTGTAAAATTTTGATATAGACTATCTAATTTTTTAAATAATAACTGTTTTTTTCTGCTAATTTGATATTGATAATAACTTGCAGTTAATTTTCTTTCCAATCCTTTTTTCTGAATTTCATAATCGCTCGAATTCATATTAAAACGAGCTTTAAGAACTTTCTTTTCTGAAAAATATGCAGTTGGAAAACGAAAGTCTTGTTGAATTCCAAAAACTTTTAAAGGTAAATTATTAGGTGCTAAATTGTTTTCATTAAAATCGTAATACACGTGTGTTTTATCAAACAACAAAGCGCTATTTATTAAAGCATCAGCTTCTAAAACTTTTAATTTGTAAGCTTTTAAATTAGCATTATTATGTATTGCAACTGGAATTAAATCAGCAAGATTCATTTCCTTTTTTTCTTGACTAAAAACACTTAAAGAAGAAATTATGAAGAGAACACTCAATACACCTTTAGAAGATAATTTTATTTTCTTTTTCTTCTCTTCTTTTGGTTGATTAAAAAGAGCATAAAGCACCGGAAGCACAATTAAAGTTAATAAAGTTGCCGTTACCAAACCGCCAATAACTACAGTTGCTAAAGGTCTTTGAACTTCTGCGCCTGCGTTGGTAGAAATTGCCATTGGTAAAAATCCTAATGCAGCAGCAGATGCTGTTAATAAAACAGCTCTTAAACGATCTTTTGTGCCTTGTTTTATTAATTCTTCCATGCTTTCAAAACCTTTACTTTTTAATTCTTTAAAATGTTCTATTAATACAATTCCGTTTAAAACGGCAATTCCAAATAATGCAACAAAACCAACTCCGGCAGAAATGCTAAAAGGCAAATCTCTAAACCATAATAATAAAACTCCACCAACAGCCGCAAGCGGAATTGCAGAGTAAATCATTAATGCTTCTTTTATAGAATTAAAAGCAAAATACAATAAGATAAAAATTAAAATTAGTGCAACCGGAACTGCAATTAACAATCTAGATTTTGCACTTTGTAGATTTTCAAATTGTCCGCCATAAGTTATCGAATACCCAGTTGGAAGCTTAACATTATCATTAATTAGTTTTTGAACATCATCAACTACAGATTGTAAATCTCTATTTCTAACATTTACACCAACCACAATTCTCCTTCTTGTATTGTCTCTAGAAATTTTTGCTGCACCTTTTTTATAGCTAATTGTTGCTAATTCGCTTAATGGAATTTTTTCTCCATTGGGAACATCTATATATAAATTTTTAAGATTATCAATATCTAGTCGTTTATCTTTTTCTAATCTTAAAACTAAATCAAAACGTTTTTCTCCTTCAAAAACACTTCCTGCAGTTTTACCAGCAAATCCCATAGATATCATATCGTTTAAATCTTCAATATTTAAACCATAACGAGCAATTTTAGCACGATTATATTGAACACTCATTTCAGGTAATCCTGCAATTTTTTCTAATGAAATATCTGCAGCTCCCGGAACATTTTTAATCAACTCACTAATTTCACTTCCTTTTTTAGCAAGTACATCTAAGTTGTCTCCAAAAATTTTAATTGCGATGTCTGCTCTTACTCCAGTAATTAATTCATTAAAACGCATTTCTATCGGTTGTGTAAATTCTACTTCCATACCTGGAATTATTGATAGCGCTTCTTTGAATTTATCAGCTAATTCATCTTTAGAATTTGCAGAAGTCCATTCTTTTTTAGGTTTCAGAATAATAATTACATCACTTTCTTCCATAGACATCGGATCTGTAGGAACTTCCGCAGCACCAATTCTTGTAACTACTTGCTTTACTTCAGGAAAATTATCTAATAATATTTTTTCAATTTCTGTTGTTATTTTTACCGTGTTTGTAAGTGAAGTTCCTGTTTTTAAAACGGGCTGAATAACAAAATCACCTTCGTCTAACGTAGGAACAAATTCGCCACCCATTGTACTAAATAAATACACAGAAAAAGTTAAAAGAGTAATTGCAATTGTAAGTACTAGTTTTTTACTTTTTAATGCCCAAACAATAATTGGTTCGTATTTTTTATTTAACCATTTCATTAATCGAACAGAAATGTTTTTATCCGTTGTGTCCGATGGCTTTAAAAACATTGAAGCCACAACAGGAACATAGGTAAAACAAAAAAGCATTGCGCCAATTAATGCAAAGCTAAATGTTAACGCCATCGGTTTAAACATTTTTCCTTCAACTCCGCTTAGCGATAATATTGGAATAAAAACAATAAGAATAATTAGCTGACCAAAAATGGCAGAATTCATCATTTTTGATGCTCCTTTAAACGTAATTTCATCTTTAAGAGTTTGTTGTTCTTCTTTGTTTGCCTTATTAATTTCTACATGTTTTTTTGTGATTTGAAAAGCAATATATTCAACAATAATTACTGCTCCGTCTATAATTATTCCGAAATCAATTGCGCCTAAACTCATTAAGTTGGCATCTACACCAAAAATGTACATTAAAGAAAGTGCAAACAATAAACAAAGCGGAATTACAGAAGCTACAACTAATCCAGAGCGAAAATTTCCTAATAATAAAACCACCACAAAAATTACAATTAAACAACCTAAAATTAAGTTTTCTGTTACTGTGTAAGTTGTTTTAGCAATTAAATCGCTTCGATCTAAAAAAGCATTTATATAAACTCCTTCTGGTAATGATTTTGAAATAATTGCAACTCTTTCTTTAACAGCATCAATTACTTTTTTAGAGTTTGCATCTTTTAACATCATTACTTGACCAAGTACTTTTTCTCCTTCGCCATTTCCAGTAATTGCGCCAAAACGAGTAGCACTTCCAAAGCCTACATTTGCAACATCTTTTACAAGAATCGGAACATTATCTACACTTTTTACAACAATGTTTTCTATATCATCTAAAGAAGAAATGAGTCCTTCTCCTCTAATAAAAAATGCTTGATTTACTTTTTCAATATATCCGCCTCCAGAAATACTATTATTTTTTTCTAATGCAGTAAATACTTCACTAGCTGTAATGTTCATTGCATTTAGCTTTTCGGTATTAATTGCAACTTCATACTGTTTAAGAAAACCTCCCCAAGTATTAACTTCAACAACTCCAGGTATTCCAGAAAGTTGTCTTTTTACAATCCAATCTTGAATAGTACGTAAATTTTGCGGCGAATATTTGTGTTTAAACTCTGGCTTTACATCTAGAATATATTGATAAATTTCTCCTAAACCTGTAGTTATTGGTCCCATTTCTGGAGTTCCAAAACCTTCAGGAATTTTTTCTGAAGCAGATTTAATTTTTTCAGCAATAAGTTGTCTTGGTAAATAAGTGCCCATATCGTCTTCAAAAACAATAGTAACCACAGAAAGTCCAAATTTAGAAACAGATCTAATTTCTTTTACACCAGGTAAATTTGCCATTTCTAACTCAACAGGATATGTAATAAACTGTTCCATATCTTGAGTAGAAAGATTTCTAGATGTAGTTATAACTTGTACCTGATTGTTTGTAACATCTGGTACGGCTCCAATAGGAATTTGAGCTAATGAGTATAACCCAAAACCAATAATAAAGGTTGTAAATAATAGAACAATAAACTTGTTCTTTATACTAAAATTTATAATTCGTGATAGCATTCTTTCATAAAATAATCAATATTAATATTTTCCAAAGTCATAAAAATGATTTGGAACGTACTTTAATAACTAAAACTATTTATGAAAAGCGTGGTGGTTGTAGTATTTTTTCTGAATGTGAAGTAGAAAAAGTATCTTGGTAATAAAAATTTGAAGGAGAATAATCTACAAACTCTAAAGTATTAATCTCTAACTGATTTGTATCTAAAGTAAATACCGTTATTGTAGTCGGAGATTGTTCTTGAAAAGGTAATTTTTTGTGCTCGTTTTTTTCATCTTGATGTTTTTCATCGTGATCTTCTTTAAGTTCGCCGTAATGTTTAGAAATAAAAACAAACACATTATCTCCATGTTGTTCATTATGAAAAATGGCATGCTCAATAAATTCGTCTATTTGAGCAATGTCATTAAAGTTTAATCCTAAACTTTGTAAGAGGATTATTAATGATAACGATATAGAAAATAATTTATTCACCACTGTAAATATAATAATTATAATATTATTTGTTTATTAAAATTTAATTTTTAGATTTGTCACGTACAACAAAAACTACAATGAAGTTACAAAACGTTTGGCAAGGTTTCTATTTTTACTTTTATTTTTTTTATAAGAGTTGAGACTTTGTACCATATTGTTAACACAAATAATATATTATAAAGTCTCGAAATTCGAGACTTTTTTTTATGCTTAAAATGAAAGAAATAATCGCCATACAAGGAGCCGAAGGTTCAAATCACCATAAAATAGCTAGAGATTTCTACGGAGAAACCATCAAGTTAAAAGAATGTTTGTCTTTCGATGCTTTGGTTGATAGCTTGCTAGACGCAACGGCTGATAAAGGAATTATGGCAATAGAAAATACAATTGCAGGTTCAATCATCCCTAATTATGCTTTAATTGATGCCAATAATTTACATATTTGTGGCGAGCAATATTTAAACATTCATCATCATTTAATGGCGTTATCTGGTCAAAAAATTGAAGATATTAAAGAAGTATGTTCACATCCAATGGCACTATTACAGTGTAAGAAGTTTTTTAAAAAATATCCGCATATAAAATTAGTAGAAGATGTTGATACTGCAGAAGTTGCTAAGAGAATTTCAAAAAATCAATTAAAAGGAATTGCTGCAATTGCGCCAAAATTAGCCGCTGAAATTTTTGGATTGGAAGTTTTGGAAGATAGTATTCAAACCATGAAAGACAATGCAACTCGATTTGTAATTGTGCAAACTGAAAAACCAAATAACGGAATTGATGAAATAAATAAAGCATCATTAAAATTTCAGTTAGATCATAAAAGGGGAAGCTTGGCAGCAATTTTAAATGTGCTGAGCGATTGTAAAATGAACTTAACTAAAATCCAATCGTTGCCAGTGATAGAAACACCTTGGAAATATTCTTTTTTTGTTGATGTAACTTTTGATGAGTATAAAGATTATGAAAAAGCAATTGCAATTATAGAAATTATGGCTGAAGAATTTAAAGTTTTAGGAGCTTATAAAAACGGAAGAAAATGATTGAAGCAGCGAAAAGATTAAATACTGTTGAAGAGTACTATTTTTCAACAAAACTTAGAGAAGTTAGAGAATTGGCTGTATCTGGAAAACCGATTATTAATATCGGAATTGGAAGTCCAGATTTATTACCACCAACAAAAGTAATCGATGCTATTCAACAAAGCTTTAACGATGCTTCTGCACATAAATATCAGAGTTACCAAGGTTTGCCAGAATTGCGAAGTGCAATTTCAAAATTTTACAAGCATAAATTTAAAGTTACTTTAAATCCAGAAAATGAAGTGTTGCCTTTAATGGGAAGTAAAGAAGGCGTAATGCATATTTCAATGGCTTTTTTAAATGAAGGTGATAAAGTGTTAATTCCAAACCCTGGATATCCAACCTACAGTTCAGTTACAAAATTAGTTGGAGCAACACCTGTTTTTTATAATTTGGATGAAGCGCATCATTGGCAACCGAATTTTGATGAATTAGAACAACAAGATTTATCGAAAGTAAAAATTATGTGGATTAATTATCCGCACATGCCAACAGGAACAAATGCACTAAAAGAAACTTTTGAAAAGTTAATAGCATTCGGTAAAAAACATCAAATTCTCATTGTAAATGACAATCCGTATAGCTTTATTTTAAACGAAAATCCAATTAGTATTTTAGAGGTTGACGGTGCAAAAGACATTGCGTTAGAGTTAAATTCGTTGAGTAAAACTTTTAATATGGCTGGTTGGCGAGTTGGAATGGTTTTGGGAAACTCTAATTATATAAATCAGATTTTAAAAGTAAAAAGCAATATGGATTCTGGTATGTTTTACGGAATTCAAAAAGGTGCCATTGAAGCATTACATTTATCCGATGATTGGTTTAATAATCAAAATATTGAATATAAAGAACGTAGAGATTTAATTTGGGAATTAGCGGATAAGTTGCAATGTACTTATGATAAAAATTCAACAGGATTGTTTGTTTGGGCAAAAATTCCTAAAGGAAAAACATCCGAAGAAATTACCGACAACATTTTATATAATAACGATATTTTTATTGCGCCAGGAACTGTTTTTGGATCAAACGGTGAAGGTTATATTCGATTCTCATTATGTGTGTCAAAAGAAATAATTAAAGAAGCTATTAGTAGGTTTACTTAAAAGTAGGCAGTAAGCAGTTGCAGTTTGCAGCTGGTTTGGTTAAAAATAAATTAACAAATTCCCTTTCCTTTGGAAAGGGTTAGGGATAGGAAAAAATGAATGTATTTGTAATAGGAATCGGATTAATTGGCGGTAGCATGGTGTTGGATATAAAATCTAAATATCCAGAAGCAATTATTTACGGAATTGACAATAACGAAAGTCATTTAGACAAAGCGTTAGAACTTGGTGTAATTGAAGAAAAATCAAATTTTAATGCGCTTGAAAATGCAGATATTGTTGTTGTTTCAATTCCGGTTGATGTACAATTACAGGTAATTCCGAAAGTATTAGATGCAATTAATGAGGATTGTTTATTGATGGATGTTGGTTCTACAAAAGAACAAATTTGTAAAGTGTTAGAAAAGCATCCGAAAAGAAGAAATTACTTAGCAACACATCCAATTGCAGGAACAGAATTTTCTGGTCCAACTGCTGCACATTTAGGATTGTTTCATCAAAAAACAAATATTATTTGCGAAGTAGAAAAAACAGCTTTTAAATTACAAGAAAAAGCGTTGGAAATTTTTGCTAAATTAGGAATGCGTATTCGGTATATGGATCCAAAATCGCACGATAAACACATTGCTTATGTTTCGCATTTATCACATATCAGTGCATTTATGTTAGGAAAAACAGTCATCAATAAAGAGAAAAATGAACGTGATATTTTTGACATGGCTGGTTCTGGATTTGCATCAACAGTTCGTTTGGCAAAAAGTTCGCCAGCAATGTGGGCACCTATATTTGAGCAAAATAAAATAAATGTTATTGAAACATTAGATGAATATATTAACAACCTTCAACAATTTAAAACGTTGATGGAACAAAACGATTTTACCGAAATTTATAACGAAATGGAAAGTACAAATCACATTAAACAAATATTAAACGGCATAAAATAACGCCAAAACAAGTAGAAAAATGGAAAATACAAAAGAATTAAAAACATGGTTGGATGATATGAAGCTTACGCATCCACTAGTAATAGCAGGGCCTTGTAGTGCAGAAACCGAAGAACAGGTTTTAAAAATTGCACATGAGTTAAAAGATTCTGATGTAAATTATTTCCGTGCGGGAATTTGGAAACCAAGAACAAGACCAGGAATGTTTGAAGGTGTTGGAGCAATCGGATTAAAATGGTTGCAAAAAGTAAAAGAAGAAACAGGAATGAAAACCTGTACAGAAGTTGCAAATGCTGCTCATGTAAAATTAGCATTAGAATACGATATAGATTTGTTATGGATTGGTGCACGATCTGCGGTTTCGCCTTTTATTATGCAAGAAATTGCAGATGCATTGCAGGGAACAGACAAAATTGTGTTGGTTAAAAATCCTGTAAATCCAGATTTAGCATTGTGGTTAGGCGGAATTGAAAGATTATATACTGCTGGAATTAAAAATTTAGGAGCAATTCACAGAGGTTTTTCTACATACGAGAAATCAAAATATAGAAATATCCCAGAATGGCAATTAACAATTGAGTTTCAAAACAGATTTCCAGACTTGCCTTTAATTTGTGATCCGTCGCATATTACCGGAAAAAGAGATATGGTTTTTGATGTTTCTCAAACAGCTTTAGATTTAAACTTTGATGGTTTAATGATTGAAACACATACAGATCCAGAAAATGCATGGAGCGATGCAGCACAACAAGTAACTCCAACTGCTTTAATACAAATGATGGAAGATTTAAAAATTAGAAAAATTACCGATAACGAATCTGATTATAGAGAATCTTTGGATAATTTACGTGCTCAAATAAATGTTGTAGATGGTCAACTAATTGAAATGTTAGGAAGAAGAATGAAAGTTGCTGATAAAATAGGAGAACTTAAAAAAGAGAAAAACGTAGCGGTTTTACAATCGAGACGTTGGAACGAAATTTTAGGAAACATGATTTTAGAAGGAGAAAGCAAAGGCTTAAGTGAAGAATTTGTTTTAAAAATGTTTAAAGCAATTCACCAAGAATCTATTAATCATCAAGAAAAGATTATTAAAGGATAATTTTTTAAATAAACTATTTAGCCACAAATTCACGAATAATTAGTGAAACTGTGGCTATTTTTTTTTAATCATTTTTTTATTCTCATCTTTGTAGCAATGACAGGAATAGTGTACAAATCTACAGGAAGTTGGTATCTGATTAAAGCAGAAAATGGATCGTTTTACGAATGTAGAATGAAAGGTAAATTTAGGATTCAAGGAATTAAAAGCACCAATCCGGTTGCTGTTGGCGATGTGGTAGATTTTGAAATAGAAACCAAAAATGATACGGAAACTGGAGTGATTTCTTCAATTCACGAACGTAAAAATTACATCATCCGTAAGTCTGTAAATTTATCGAAACAAACACATATAATTGCGGCGAATTTAGATTTGGTGTTTCTACTAATTACGATTGATAATCCGCCAACTTTTACAACATTTATAGATCGGTTTTTAGTAACTGCAGAAGCGTATTCTGTTAACACTGTTTTAGTTTTTAATAAGATAGATTCTTACGAGCTAGAACAAAGAGCTGAAGTGATGTATCTGAAAGATATTTATGAAAAAATTGGATATACTTGCATAGAAGTATCTGCAACAAAAAACAAAAATGTAGACCTTGTAAAAGAAATGATGACTGATAAAATAAGCATGTTTATTGGTCATTCTGGTGTTGGAAAAACAACATTAGTAAATGCAATTGAACCAACTTTAGATTTAAAAACCAAAGAAATATCAAATCAACATAAGCAAGGACAACACACTACAACATTTGCAGAAATGTTTGATTTAAGTTTTAATGCATCCATTATTGATACACCAGGAATTAAAGGTTTTGGTGTTGTAGATATGGAAAAAGAAGAAGTTGATGATTATTTTCCTGAGTTTTTAGCAGTTAAAAATGATTGTAAATTTAACAATTGTTTACATGTTGAAGAACCAAAATGCGCTGTAAAAGACGCTGTTGAAAACGAAGAAATCTCTTTTTCTCGTTATAAAAGTTATTTGCAAATTATTGCCGGAGAAGAAGAACATTATAGAACCGATTTTTGGGAAAATGAAGATTAACTTCATGTTTTTAAATGAACAAAACTAAAAGACAAAGTAGATTAGCAATAATCTTCCTTTCCTTTGGAAAAGATTAAAGATAAGAATATGAAAGCTGTAATTCAAAGAGTAAAACATGCAAGTGTAACTGTAGATAATATTAAAATTTCTGAAATTAAAAATGGAATTTTATTATTATTAGGAGTTGCAGAAAATGATTCATCTGAAGATATTAATTGGTTATCAAAAAAAATTGCAAATCTTAGAATTTTTAATGATGAAAATGACGTGATGAATAAATCTCTTATAGATATTAAAGGAGAAGCAATTGTTGTAAGTCAGTTTACATTACAAGCAAGTACCAAAAAAGGAAACAGACCAAGTTATTTAAAAGCTGCAAAACCTGAAATTGCAACTCCGCTTTACAAACAATTTGTTCATCAATTTGAAAAAGAAATTGAAAAAAAGGTGCAAACTGGTAAGTTTGGAGCAGAAATGAAAGTAGAATTATTAAACGATGGTCCTGTTACAATCATTATAGATACCGAAAATAAAATTTAGGTTTTTAGCTTTTATTTTTTATGAAAATTTTAAGTAAAAAATAAAATATTTTCCATGGGAAATAAATTTAAAAAACTTATATTTGCACCTCATTAAAAATAACATAATAAAACAACCAAAAATGAAAAAATTATTAATTTTAGCAATTGCGTTTTCTACAGTATTGGTTTCTTGTAAAGAAAATAAAAAAGTAGAGGTAAAAGAAGAAGTTGAGGTAGTTAAAACTATTTCAGATTTAAATAATGTAGATTTAACTACATCAGTATTAAACTGGAAAGGAGCAAAGCCAACAGGAGAGCACAACGGAACAGTTGCGTTAAAAAGCGGTGGAATCTTAATTGAAGACGGTGTAATAACTGCAGGAGAATTTGTAATTGATATGAACTCAATTATAGATTTAGATATGAAAGGTCAAGAAGGAGCTGCAAAATTAGAAGGTCATTTAAAATCTGCAGATTTCTTTGATGTTGCAGAATATCCAACAGCAAAATTTGTAATTACAAAAGTTGAAGAGAACGAAGGTAAATTATCTGTAACTGGAAACTTAAACATTAAAGATGTAACAAAAAGCATTACAATTCCGGCAACACTTTCTGAGGTTGATGGAGTACATGTTTTTAAAAGTGAAGACTTTAATATCAATAGAGCTGATTTTAACGTTAAGTATGGTTCAAAATCTTTCTTTGACAACTTAAAAGATAAGTTTATTAACGATTTAGTAGAAATGTCTTTCGAGGTAAAAACTACAAAATAGTTTCATAAAAAAAATCTTTAAAAGCCGTAAATTATATTTGATTTACGGCTTTTTTTTATAACTTGCATTTTGGTTTATAGAATGCTATGAAAAAATCCTCCCCAAAAATTTCAGTACTTTTTTTACTGTGTATTGTGCAGCTTACTTTTGCACAGAAAATTGAACATTCTTCAATATTAATTCCGGCTGAATTATTAAAAAACGCAAATGCAGTTGTTAGAAACAATGCAACAGCAATTGATGTTTACTCTACAGATGAAATGACTGTTAAAGTAGATAGAGTTGTTACTGTGTTAAATAAACTTGGTAATGGTAAAGTTGGAGCCTATGTGGGTTATGATGACAATTCTAAAATAACAAAATTATCAGCAAAGATTTATGATGCAGCTGGTAGAGAAATAAAAAAAGTATCTAAGAATAAGTTTGTAGATGTAAGTGCTTTTGATGGCGGAACATTATATTCAGACTCGCGGGTAAAGTATTTAGATTATACGCCAATTACATATCCTTATACGGTTCATCTTCAATATGAATACAATACATCCTCGACTGGGTTTTTACAAAACTGGAGCCCTTTAGAAGGATATTTAGTAAGTATAGAAAATAACTCTTATGTAGTAAATTTAAACAACGGAAAAATTAGAGTAAAAGAACTCAATTTTGATGGATATGAAATAGAAAAAACGGTTTCAGATTCTAAAGTTTACTACTCCGTTAAAAATATTTCAGCTATTAGGAACGAAAGTTTGAGTCCTTCTTTAACAGATTATAAACCAAAAGCATTGGTGGCGTTAAATAATTTTAAAACAGATGGCGTTGATGGATATTATACCAATTGGGATGAATTTGGAAGATGGATGTACAGTTCATTATTAGACGGAAGAGGAATTGTTGATGGTGCTACAAAAATTAAAATTTTAGATTTAGTAAAAGGAGTTGAAGATCCAATAGAGAAAGCAAAAATTGTCTATAATTTTATGCAAAATAAAACCCGCTATATAAGTGTACAAGTTGGTATCGGTGGCATTCAACCAATTCCGGCAAACGAAGTAGATAATGTTGGTTATGGCGATTGTAAAGGGTTAACTAATTACACAAAAGCATTATTAGATATTGTTGGCGTAACCTCATATTATACACATGTAGAAGCAAATAGTTTTGAACCTGTTTCTTTTGAAAAAGATTTTGCTTCCTTAGAACAAGGCAATCATGTGATTTTAAATATCCCTAATAATGGAAATGATATTTGGTTAGAATGTACAAGTCAAGTTACACCTTTTGGGTTTTTAGGCGATTTTACAGATGATAGAGATGTGCTTGTTATTACACCAGAAGGCGGAGTTTTAAAGCGTACAACTTCTTATAAAAACGAACAAAATTTACAAAAAACAAAAGCAACTATTGTTTTAAATGCAAACGGATCTTTAAAGGCTGATGTTTTAATAAAATCAGAAGGAACTCAATACGGAAGTAAATACGAATTAGAAACTTTAAATCTAAAAGAGCAAAAAAACTTCTATAAATCTAATTTGTGGAGCTATAATAACAATACAACAATAGATGAAATAGAATTTACAAACGATAAAGATAGTGTTGTTTTTACTGAAAAAATTGCTGCTACAATAAAAGATTACAGTTCAATATCTTCTGATAAAATTTTGTTTAGAGTAAATGTATTTAATAGAAATAATAACACACCTAAAAGGTATAGAAATAGAGTTTTGCCTTTAAAAATTAGACGCGGTTATAAAGATGTAGATGAATATACAATAACGTTGCCGGTTGGTTTTAAGATAGATGGAGTGTTGATGAACGAAAAAAAGATTGAAAATAGATTTGGGTTTTATTCTATCTCAATAGAAAAAATAAACGAAACGCAAATTAGATACAAACGAACTTTATTAATAAAAGAAGGAACACATCCAAAGGAAGATTACAAAAAATACAGAACTTTTAGAAGAAATGTTTCTAAAAACGATAACTTAAGAATTGCACTCGCAAAAACTAACTAAACCCCTAAAAAAATGAAAAATCAATTGCTAATACTATTATTGTGTTTTTACGCAACAACAATTTTTTCTCAAGATTTTAAATTCGGAAAAGTATCTGTTCAAGAATTACAAGAAAAAGTACATCCATTAGATTCTACTGCAGATGCTTCTTATTTGTATAAGTATAGAAAAACAGCATTTAATTATACAGAAAGTCAAGGTTTTACCGTTGTTACAGAAATTCATGAAAGAATTAAAATTTATACAAAAGCTGGTTTTGAAAAAGCAACACAAAGTATTAAATATTATAAACCAGATTCTGGAAGTAAAGAAAAAGTAATTGCAATTAGTGGCTATACTTTTAATCTGGAAAAAGGGAGAGTAAAAAAAGAAAAATTAGCTAAGAAAAATATCTTTGACGAAAAAACCAGCAAGTTTAGAAGTGTCAAAAAAATTACGATGCCTAAAATAAAAGTAGGAAGCGTAATAGACTTAAAATACAAAATTGTTTCTCCTTATTTTGATATTAAGGATTTAGAATTTCAAAAAGATGTTCCTATTAAGGAATTATCTTATTCCGTTTCAATTCCTGAATATTTTAAATTTAAAAGTAGTCCCAAAGGATATTATTACATTACCCCAATAATTGAAAAAGGGAAAGGTGTTATTACAAGTACAGTAAAAATTCGTGAAAATAATGATACAAGTTATTATGGAAGCAGTAATAACAAAACTGTCGTAAATAAAAACAGAATGGAGTATTTAACGGCTATAACTAATTACAATGCTAAAAATATTCCAGGATTAAAAAACTCAGAGCCTTATGTTAGTAATATTAATAATTATAAAGGTGGCTTAAAGTTTGAATTAACTGCAATTCAATATCCGAATTCTATGCCTAAATATTATTCTACAACTTGGCCAGATGTAGCACGTAGAATTTATGATTCTTCTAATTTTGGTGAAGAATTAAAAAGAACAAGTTATTTTAAAAATGATTTAAAAGCTATTCTTTCTAAAGCAACAACTCCATCACAAAAGATAGCCTCTATTTTTAATTTTGTAAAAATGAAAGTAAAATGGAATGGTTATTATGGTTTGTATTCAGATATTGGTGTTAGAAAAGCGTATAGAGAAGGATCTGGAAACACTGCAGATATCAATTTAATGTTAATTGCTATGTTAAATGAAGCTGGTATAGAAGCGAATCCGGTTTTAGTAAGTACAAGAGACCATGGAGTTCCATTTTTTCCAACAATTGATGGTTTTAATTATGTTATTGCGGCTGTTAATTTACCAAATGGATATATTCTTTTAGACGCAACAGAATTTTATAGCATGCCAAATGTATTACCCTTAAGAGCATTAAATTGGAAAGGTAGATTAGTTAAAAAGGATAAAACATCGAGTTGGTTAGAGTTAACTTCGAAAGCACATTCTGTAGAAGATAATTTTATGTCTATAAAGATAAACGAAGATTTTACAGTAAATGGAAGGCTAAGAACTACATATAAAAACCTAGATGCAATAAATTTCCGCTCTAGAAATAATCATTTAAAAGAGGAAGGTGTTATCACTTCTTTAGAAGATAGGTTTGGTGTAGAAATAGAAGATTATAAAGTTGTAAATAAAACAGAGATTTATAAACCAGCAATTAGAAATATCTCTTTTGTAGGAGAAGATTTTATTGAGGTTATAAACGATAAAGTATATATTTCGCCGTTACTTTTTTTAACATCTAGAGTAAATCCATTTAAACTAGAAGATAGAAAATTTCCTGTAGATTTTGGTGCGCCTTTTAAGAATAAGAATTCAGTTTTTATGCAAATACCTGAAGGATATAAAGTAGAGACAATTCCAGAATCATCAACAATCGGAATTAGAGATAACTTAGGTGTTTATGGTTATAAAGTTGTTGTTTCTGAGAGTAAAATCAATATTATTTCTCAACTACAAATTAATTCTGGGCTGATTACACCAGAATATTATAAAGAATTAAAAGAGTTTTATAACCTAATGGTTAAAAAACAAACTGAAAAAATAGTTTTAGTTAAAGAATAAATCTAAAAACCCAAAACGAAAGTTTTGGGTTTTTATTTATAAGCTAATTGCAGTTGTGTTTTTTACTTCGCCAATTGTAAAAATGCTGTGCGTACTTCCAATATGTTTAATTGCGGTTAGTTTGGTAATCATAAAATCTCTGTAAGATTCCATATCTTTTACATAAATTTTAAGAATGTAATCATAATCTCCACTTACATGAAAACATTCCGATACTTCGGGTAATTTTAAAACTTCAGACTCAAAATTGCTTACATATTCTTTGGTATGTTGAATCAATTTTATGTGGCAAAAAACTAAAAAGGAACGTTCAATTTTGTTTTTGTTGATAATTGCTACATAATGCTTAATTACATTTTCTTTTTCCAGTTTTTTAATTCGTTCGTAAACGGCTGTTACAGATAAATTTAACTGTAAAGAAAGTTGTTTTGTAGTCTGTTTACTGTCTTTTTGTAAAAGGTGAATCAGTTTTTTATCTATTGTGTCTAAAGTCATTCCGAAAATTTTTCTAGTTGATGTTGATAAGAACACCAATTATAGTTTTAAAATTTATTTTATAATGTAAATATAGAATAATAATCTATATATGATGAAATCAGTTGATTAATAATCGGTGATGTTGTTCCTTTGTGTAACAAAATAAATATATCATGAAATTTAAACCTGCAAACAATATTCAAGATTTACAATATTTCGGAGAATTCGGAGGCGTAAATCCATCAATTTCAGATTCATCAACCTATACCTTTTTATCTGCAAAAACAATGTTCGATACTTTTGAAGGAAATACTGATGGATGTTATTTATATTCTCGCCATTCAACACCAAGTAATTTATATTTAGGTGAAGCATTGGCTGCAATGGAAGGAACAGAAACAGCAAATGTTGCAGCTTCTGGAATGGGCGCAATTACACCAACAATTTTACAGATTTGTGGCAATGGAGATCACATAGTTTCTAGTAGAACAATTTATGGAGGAACGTACGCATTTTTAAAGAATTTTACGCCAAGAATGGGCATTGAAACATCGTTTGTAGACATTACAAAAATTGATGTGGTTGAAGCAGCAATTACTAAAAATACAAAGATGATTTATTGCGAATCTGTAAGCAATCCTTTATTAGAAGTTGCAGACATAAAAGCATTATCCGTTTTAGCGAAAAAACACAATTTACAATTGGTAGTTGATAATACGTTTTCTCCTTTGTCAATTTCTCCTGCGCAATTAGGCGCAGATATCGTTTTACATAGTTTAACAAAATTCATCAATGGATCTTCAGATACAATGGGCGGCGTTGTTTGTGGTACAAAAGAATTTGTAAACTCTCAAAAAAGTGTGATTGACGGAGCAAGTATGTTATTAGGAGCTTCTATGGATTCTTTGCGTTCTGCATCGATTTTAAAGAATATGAGAACCTTGCACATCAGAATGAAACAGCACAGTAAAAACGCAAGTTTTTTAGCTGAAAAATTTGAAGCAGACGGATTAAAAACAGTATACCCAGGATTAAAATCGCATCCTTCTCACGAAGTTTTTAAATCAATGATGAACGAAGAATATGGTTTTGGAGGAATGTTAACAATTGATGTTGATTCTTTAGAAAAAGCAAATACATTAATGGAATTAATGCAAGAAAAAAATCTTGGTTATTTAGCGGTAAGTTTAGGTTTTTATAAAACGTTGTTTTCTGCACCAGGAACTTCTACGTCATCAGAAATTCCGTTAGAAGAACAAAAAGAAATGGGATTAACAGATGGATTAATTCGTTTTTCAATAGGATTAGATAATGATATTGAAAGAACGTATGAAACAATGAAAGCTTGTATGAAACAAGTTGGAGTTTTGTAGCTAACATTTCTTTATTTCGAGTCTAAAATGAATTAAAAATTATTTGAAGGACTAACATTATTTATGGGTTTCGTTTAAAAACGAAACCCATTTTTGTTGTTTGCTGTTTTTTTATCGAGATAATTTATTCATAAGTAGCACTTAAATCAATCGTGAAATAACAAATCAATGATAACAATTGTTGTAAACGAAATTGATTTGCATAGCTTCTTCTAAAATCGTAACATTACAACACAAAAATTTTACATAATGCAAGACGATAAAAATATTTCTGAAATTAAGATTGAAGACCAGAAAATAATTGAAAACAAAGAACTGAATATTTGGGAAGCTATTTTTCCTGTGTTGATATTAATTGGAATGTTAGCGTACAATGTTTTTATTTTTGGTGACGATTCTTTAAGTGGTTCTAATCAATTTATTTTATTGATGGGTGGAGCAGTAGCTGCAGTTGTTGGTTTTAGAAATAAAGTTTCTTTTGATAGAATGATTGAAGAAGTTTCGGAGAATATTAAATCTACAGCTGGCGCAATTTTAATTTTATTATTAGTTGGTGCTTTGGCAGGAACTTGGTTGATAAGCGGAATTATTCCTGCAATGATTTATTACGGATTGCAAGTATTAAATCCAACGATATTTTTAGCTGCTTGTTTAATTATTTGTGCTGTAATTTCTATTGCAACAGGAAGTTCTTGGACAACTTCTGCAACAGTTGGTATTGCATTAATTGGAATCGGTGAAGCCTTAGGAATATCTTTAGGAATGACAGCTGGAGCAGTTTTATCTGGAGCATATTTTGGAGATAAAATGTCTCCAATGTCAGATACAACAAATCTTGCGCCAGCAATGGCAGGAACAGATTTATTCACACATATTAGATATATGGCATACACAACAGTGCCAACAATTATTGTTGCGTTAATTGTATTTATCATTCTGGGGTTTACTCAAAACACAACAGGACAAGCAGATACAAATTCGCTTTTAGTTGATATTGATAAAGCATTTAATATTACACCTTGGTTATTTTTAGTTCCGGTTGGTGTAATTGTTTTAATTGTGAAAAAAACGCCACCTTTAATTGCATTATTAATTGGTACTTTATTAGCAGCAGTTTTTGCGTTGATATTTCAACCAGAAGTGGTTGCGCAAGTTGCAGGAGTTAAAGAATTAGATTTAAATTCTGCTTATAAAGGAATTATGCAATCGATAACCGTTGAAACTTCTGTAGCAACAGAAAATAAAGCTTTAGCAGATTTATTTACCGCTGGCGGAATGGCAAAAATGCTTGGAACTATTTGGTTAATTATTTGTGCTATGGTTTTTGGTGGAATTATGGATGCAATTGGTGCATTGGCAAGAATTAGTAGTTTTATGCTAAGCCTTTTTGATTCAGTTTTTGGATTGTTTGCAAGTACAGTAGCTACATGTATTGGATTAAACTTTACAGCATCAGATCAATATTTAGCAATTGTAGTTCCAGGAAAAATGTATGCAAAAGCATACGCAGATAAAGGATTAGCTCCAGAGAATTTAAGTAGAACTTTAGAAGATTCTGGAACCGTAACTTCAGTTTTAATTCCTTGGAACACTTGTGGTGCATATCATTCTGGTGTATTAGGCGTTTCGGTGATAGACTATGCTTTTTACGCAATTTTTAACTGGTTAAGTCCGTTTATGACATTGTTATTTGCAGCCTTTAATATTAAAATAAAACAATTAGTTAAAAAATAAATGATTGTTAATGCTGTTCCTTCTGATGCCAAAACTCTAACACAAATTGCGTTAGAATCAAAAGCATATTGGGGTTATTCTTCAGAACAAATAGAAAGTTGGAAATCAGATTTAACAATTCTTCCAGAAACCTTTAAAGACTGGAGAGGTTGTAAATTTATGATGGATACTGAAATTGCAGGTTTTTATATATTAAATAGAGTAAACTCAAGAACTTGTTTTTTAGAATTCTTATTTGTAAAACCAAAATTTATAGGAAAAAATATCGGCGGACAATTAGTAGAACATGCAATTACAAATTGTAGAACAAATAGTTGTGAAGTATTAAATGTGCTTTCAGATCCAAATGCAGCTTCTTTTTATGAGAAGTATGGATTTAAAACAATCTCTTTAAAAGAAAGTTCTGTTCCGGGCAGATTTTTACCTGAAATGGAAATTGAATTTCCAGAAAATATGTAAATTATTTTTTTTTCGTAAGATGTAAAACTCCAGAAACAAGTAAAAGAACCCAAGGAGAGCCATGCATTAAAACATCAAAATAATCTTGAAACTGCATTGCATTTTCTCCGAAAAAAGCATTTCCACCAGCAATCCATTGAATTTTACCCCAAATATGTGGCGGATTAAATGGTGCTAAGCCTAAAGTTAAACTTGCTATTAAAAAGAGTTTCCAGTTGTTTCGTAATTTTTGTTTCATTTTTTTGTTTAGGTGTAATTACATCTCGACTCCGCTCGATGTGACAGTAAAACTGGCCTATGCTTATTTGCCACATTGTGGCTATATAAACCAATTCCAAACCAAACCAAATCGGATTACAAAATCTCTGTATGGATAATTTGGAGCAGAAAAATAATTCTTCTTTAAAAACATCGAACTTAAGTTATCTGCTTTTAAATAAATACGTGTTCTTCTAATTTGTGCATTTACAAAAACATCAAAAGTTGGATACCCAATTTCTGATGAATTCTGAATTGTAAATTCGTTTAATAACGGATTAAATGCATTTGCTTTGTACTTCGAAAAAAAGTTAAATGTAATTCCAGTTTGTAAAAATAATGGCTTTTTTTCAAAGAAAAAATCTGAATAATATAAGGTATTTCTAGAGACCAAATTCGGAACTCTAAATGCGTCTTTTCCGCTACTTACTTGTTGATAAAGTATTGTGTTGTTCAACGCAAATTTCCCAAATTTGAATTCATTATTCGCTTTTACTTTTAAATATGTAACGTTTTCTCCAGATTGTTGCGGTTTGGAGTTGTCATCAAAATAGGTGTAGTTTTCAATGTTTGTGATGCTAGCGTTTAGGTTTATCAATTTAGATTGTAAACCAAAAGCAATATTTCTTGTATTGATGTTTTTAAACGAATCATTCTGCCAATTGTACTCGTCGTATGCACTTTGATATAAAATGGTATTAAAGTTTGGCGATTTAGAATTGATAGAAATACTTCCTTTAAAAGTAGTTACACTATCCTTTTTGAAAATGGCTTCACTATAAAAATTTGAACCAGAAATCCGTCCAGATCCTGGTCTAAGATTTACATCTGTATTTAATTGAAAGTTTTTAATTGTTGCATTCCAGTTTCCGCCAAAAGAAATAGCAGAACCTTTAATTTCTGGATTTGTTATGGTGTTTATTGTTGAATTTAAAACTGCATTATATCCGTAATTATAGTTTGTTAAACTTGTTTTAAACCTAAAAGTTCCTAAAATATATTTCGAATTAAATTCTAAAAATAATTGATTGTTAATGATTTTGTTTTCAACCGCATCTGTAAATCCAGAACTCACATTTGCATTTCCGAAAAAAGCAGTGTTTAAACTGGTTTCTGTAAACTCGTAAGTCTTAACTTCGTGAGTAAATACATGTCCGAATTTTAAATTGGTAAAGTTGTTTTTAATGCTGTCTTTAGTTGAAAATAATTTATAATCGTGTTCAACAAAAAATCGA
This sequence comes from Polaribacter uvawellassae, assembly GCF_039748955.1. NCBI lineage: Bacteria > Pseudomonadati > Bacteroidota > Flavobacteriia > Flavobacteriales > Flavobacteriaceae > Polaribacter > Polaribacter uvawellassae. Next base: position 875,550 of record NZ_JBDIZN010000001.1, read on the forward strand.
TTTCCTTCTAAAATTGTTTCTGTTCCTTCTAAATTTACATCCAATCTTCCTCTGTCAGAAAAATTAGGATCATCAGTTGTAAAAGCAGTTAAAGAAGTTGTGGTTAATCCGCCATTTTCTTGATTCATCAAATCTTGCGTTGCAATATGTCCTCTAATTTCGTATCGATTATTTTTAGTTTGATAACTAAAAACGGTTCTAAAATTTCCTTGAGAAGCCAATGAATTTCTGTAGTTTCCTAAAGAACGCAATCCTTTGTAAAGAACCCCAACATTAAATCGCTCAGAAAAATTTAGTGTAAATAATGTTTCTAAAACTTGACCTTGTTGTAAACCGGTTCTGTATAAAATTTCTGAAGTTGGTGTCGGAACTTTATAATAATCAATGTCTTCTTTTGACAAATAATTAAAATGTTTTGCATTCATTCCGATTATTGGAAGTGAACTTTGATGTGTAAAATCGTATCCTAAATTATTAAAAGTTTGTCCTTGATTGTGAAAAGCAAGCAATTCAAAATTATCTTTTCGCAAAAAATTATAGGTGTATTCTTTTAAAATTGTTAAGGTTGTATCAATATAAGTGGTGTCTTTTTTAAAAGAAATAATCTTGTAATCTTTGTAATTGGTTTTACCGTTTAATTTTACAATCGTTGTTGTTTTATTGATAAATGTAGAGTCTAATTGGTTTCTTCCATCCGAAGTACTAATTTGAGAATGGATTAAATGCACGCTAAAAAGCATGATTAGCAAGAAACTAAAAAAACGGTTTTTCATGTAAAATGATTGATACAGCAAATGTAAAATTTTTAAACGGAAATAAAGATGAATAATTTCTTCTAAAACTGTTAATTTGTAGTGATGTTAAAAAGTAATTACAGCGGAAAAATTTTAGAAGCAGGAACAGATGAAGCCGGAAGAGGTTGTTTGTGTGGTCCGGTTGTAGCTGCTGCTGTTATTCTGCCAGCAGATTTTGAACATCCGTTTTTAAATGATTCTAAACAATTATCAGAAAAACAGCGGAAAGAATTAAAACCAATTATAGAACAAAAAGCAATCGCTTTTGGTGTTTGTTTTGTGGATGAAAAAGAAGTGGATACAATCAACGTGTTACAAGCTTCAATTACAGGAATGCAACGTTCTATTGCGCAATTAAACCCGCAACCAGAGTTTATAATTGTTGATGGAAATAAGTTTAAAACCTATAAAGAGATTCCGCACAAAACCATTGTAAAAGGCGATTCGAAATACTTAAGTATTGCCGCAGCTTCTGTGTTAGCAAAAACATACAGAGATGAGTTTATGGAGAAAATTCATCAAGAATTTCCGATGTATCATTGGAAACAAAACAAAGGGTATCCAACAAAACAACACAGAAACGCCATACGGGAATTCGGAATTACGAAGTATCACAGAAAAACATTTCGTTTGCTTCCAGAGCAATTAAAGTTGGAGTTGTAATTGTTAATAATCAACAAGAATATTCTTGCTTACTTTTAAAAACTTCAACTATTTTAGCCACTCTAATTTTACAAGATGATAAAAAGAACACGTGCAGAAATTACCAAATGTATCATTCATAAAGTAGCGAATAAATACAATAGTGGACAAAATGTTTTTTCAGAAAGCGTCATCCGATTTGATGAAGATAGTTACAATTTAATGGTTCCTTTTTTACTAAAACCATTTGTAAATCTGTCGCAAAGTTTTCGTTTTAGCCATCATGCAGATATTCGTTTAAACGAAATTAATAATTATGCAACAAACGTTTTTAAAGAGGAAAGTACTTTTATAGAAAATTCTAAAAACATTGTCAATCATTTGTACGAGCAATCAAATTCTGCTCAAATTAAAAAAGGTGATGTTATTATCGCGTTGATTGAAGGCATAGAATATCAAGATGTGTTAACCGAAGCAATTGGTATTTTTAAAGTTGAAAATAAAACAGATTTTTTTCAAACCTATTTAGAAGAAAATAGTTTTGATGTTGCTGTTCAGCAAGGAATTAGCACCAAAAAAATCGACAAAGGCTGTTTAATTTTAAATACAACAGACGCAGAAGGGACGGTTGTTTTGAGTGTAGATAATAATCAATACGATGCGCAATATTGGATTAAAAATTTCTTGTCGGTAAAATATGCAGATGATAGAAATCAACATACACAGAGCTATTTAGAATTGTGTAAAGAGTTTTCAGAAGAAGTGATAAAACCTGAATTTGGCAAACAAGAGCAGAGTCAGTTTTTAGCAAATACCGTAGATTATTTTAAAGAAAATGAATCGGTAGATTATCATGCATTTAAAGAAGAACTGTTTGAAGAAGACAAGCAAAAAGGCATGTTTGATGATTATAAAAAGCATTTCGAAACTTTGAATGACGTGTTAATTAGAAATAATTTTGAAGTTTCTGATGTGGTATTAAAGAAAGAAAAAAGCAAGATTAAAAACATTATTAAATTAGATACCAATATCGAAATTAAACTAGATGTTGATGCGCCAGATGCTGCTTCAGAATACTTAGAACGTGGTTATGACGAAGAGAAGAAAATGAAATATTACAAAATATATTTTAACGAAGAAAAATAGTATCTTTACGTAAACCAATTTTTACGACAGACATGAAAAAAATACTACTAACAAGTGTTTTGCTGTTTTTTGGACTTCATTTAGTAGCGCAAGAAAAGGCACAAACATACACATCAGAATTAGGTAAATTTTCTATGATTTCTTACGGAGAAGTTACAGAAGATGTTAAAGAAGATAAAGCCAGCACTATTTATAGAGCAGCATACAGACATAACGAAATGCTTTTTGCTATTTCTAGTAGTTTACAAGAAAATAAACCGAATAAAGTTTCAGATTTGTTAAACGCCTCTGTTATAACTTTTAAAACAGCGCTGAAAGGAACAGTAGTTGAGCAAAAAAAAATCAAAGAAAATAACCTCAATGGTATTTATGCATCATTAACGATGAGTAATGACGTTAAGGTTGAATACAAGGTTTTTTCTAAAGGATTGTATCTCTATCAAGTAATGGTGTTTGCAAAAAAAGACAAATATAAAAACGAAGTTGCGGAGGCATTTTTTAAATCGTTTGCAATTACAAAGTAAAAACTTATAGAAAAGTTTTTACTTCAAATAATTCGGTAAAATGTTTTAAAATTTTTTGTTGAACTTCTTCAATTAGAATTTTTTTACCCAATTCAACTTCCATTGAAGCAACAGCTTTTCCTCTGATTCCGCATGGAATAATATTATCAAAATAACCCAAGTTTACATTTACATTCAATGCAAAACCGTGCATAGTAACCCAACGTGTAGATCGAATTCCCATTGCGCAAATTTTACGTGCAAAAGGTGTTCCAACATCAAGCCAAACTCCAGTTTCACCATCGCTTCTTTCAGCTTTTAACCCATATTCTGCCAACGTTAAAATAATAACCTCTTCTAAGAAACGTAAGTATTTATGAATGTCTGTAAAGAAATTTTCTAAATCTAAAATAGGATAACCAACAATTTGTCCTGGTCCGTGATAGGTAATATCTCCACCACGATTTATTTTATAAAAAGTAGCACCTTTTTCTTTTAACTGTTTTTCATTCAGTAATAAATTACTCAAGTCTCCACTTTTTCCTAAGGTGTAAACATGCGGATGCTCAACAAAAAGAAAATGGTTTTTGGTCTCTTTTTCTTCATTATTTTTTCTGTTGCTAATTTTTTGATCAACAATTTCTTGTAATAATTCGGTTTGATAATCCCAAGTTTCCTTGTAGTCTTTAACCCCTAAGTTTTTAAGTAGAATGTTTTTATTCATAATTGTAGAGAACAAAGATAAATATTTAATTACATTTGTTAGAGATATTTATAAATATCACTAACTAATTTTAGATAGATTTAATGATGAAAAAGTACTGTAAAATTTACTTGTTATTTTTCTTTTTTGTTTCAGTTTCTATGTTTTCGCAAAACATTTGGACTAAGCAAGATTCTAAATCAAGAGTAATTGGAGAAGAATTAGAATATAGAGAAACACCACCAACATCTTACGAGTTGTATACTCTTAATAGAATAGAAGTTGATAATAAACTAACGATTTCTAAAAATCAAGAAACTATTATGGAGTTGCCAACTCCAAACGGAATTCAACGTTTTTTAGTAAAAGAAGCATCAGTTTTTTCAGATGAATTAGCGCTAAAATATCCTTCAATAAAATCTTATGTTGGTGTTGGAATTGATGATGCAACAGCAAGAGTTCGTTTAAGTAAATCTAACGTTGGTTTTCATGCTATGATTACATCCGGAAAGTATCCAATGTATTTAATTGATCCGTATACAAAAGATAAAAAAACAGCGATTGCCTACTTTAAAAATAAGGTCGTAAAATCTAATTTTGAATGTTTGGTTGAAGAAAATGTATCTAAAGTGCATCAAAAAAGTTTTCAGAAAACCACAAATGCAAACGATGGAAAATTAAGAACGTACAGACTCGCAGTTGTTGCAACAGGCGAGTATTCTCAATTTCATATAAACAATCAAAACATTTCTGCCACTGCAACAGATGCAGAAAAGAAAGCTGCAGTTTTAGCAGCTATAAATACAACTATGACACGTGTAAACGGAATTTTCGAAAGAGATTTAGGAGTTACAATGAAACTTGTTAGCAACAATGAAAATATTATTTTTTTAGACGGAGTTACTGATGGTTTAGCAGATGATGATGCAGATACTTTAATTGGTCAAACACAAGCACTTTGCGATAATACTATTGGTGCGCCTTCGTACGATATTGGTCATGCATTTAGTACAGGCGGAGGAAGTGGAGCAGGATTAGCAGGCGGAGGAGTGGTTTGTCTTCCAGGAGAAAAAGCACAAGGAGTAACAGGTTCTGCATCGCCAATTAATGACACTTATGATATTGATTTTGTTGCTCATGAAATGGGGCATCAATTTGGTGCAAATCATACACAAAATAATGACTGTAATAGGTATAATGCTACTGCTGTAGAGCCCGGAAGTGCTTCTTCCATTATGGGTTATGCAGGAATTTGTGACCCAAATGTACAATCTAATAGTGATGCATATTTTCATTCAGTAAGTATTGCAGAAATGTGGGCAATTGTAACTTCAACAGCAACTTGTGGAGTAGAAACACCAACTAATAATAATGCTCCAGTTGCAAATGCTGGTAACGATTTTTCAATTCCGAAATCAACTCCATTTGTGTTAAAAGGTGCTGCAACAGATGTAGATGCTGGAAATAATTTGACATATAATTGGGAGCAAATAGATAACGCAACTGCAACAATGCCGCCAGTTTCTACAAATACTGTGGGGCCAATGTTTAGAACGTTACCTTCTTCAACTTCACCAAATAGATATATGCCTGTAATTGCAACAGTTTTAGCGGGAACTACTTCATCAACTTGGGAAGTTGTACCATCTGTTGCTAGATCAATGAGTTTTTCTTTAACCGTTAGAGATAATGTTTTAAATGGTGGAGCAACAAGTAGAGATGATGTTAAAATTACAGTTGATGGTAATTCAGGACCTTTTGTTGTAACTTCTCAAAACACAGCAACTACATTAAATGGAAATTCAACTCAAACCATTACTTGGGATGTGGCAAATACAACTGCATCACCAGTAAATGCAGCTAATGTAAATATTTTACTTTCTACTGATGGCGGAATGACTTTTCCGAATGTATTAATTTCAAATACTCCAAATGACGGAACTGAAGATGTTGTAATAACGAATAGTACAACAACACAAGCAAGAATAAAAGTTGAAGCTGCTGATCATATTTTTTATGCAGTAAATAGCACTAATTTTTCTATTGATAAAGTGGCATCTGTAAATGATGAATTGTTTACAAATTTTAATTTGTATCCAAATCCTTCAAAAGGAATTATTACAGTGAGTTTTGATTTGCAATCTTCTGATAAAGTACTTGTTGAATTGTTTGATATTAGAGGAAGAAAAATCAACGGAACAGTATATGAAGCATCTGGATCAACATTTACCAAAACATTAAATTATCAATCGGTTGCGAAAGGTTTGTACATTTTAAAAATTGAAAATGGCCAAAATCATATTTCTAAAAAAATTGTGATTGATTAATTATTTTTCTCAACAACTAAATCAGTAATTTGTTCGTTATTTTAAAAAAGATTCAATTAAAATTATGTCGATAGAAGTTTCTTCAGTAACAAAAAAATATGATTCTCAAAAAGCGGTAAACAACATCAGTTTTTCTGTAGAAAAAGGTTCTATTGTTGGTTTTTTAGGCCCAAATGGCGCCGGAAAATCGACCATGATGAAAATCTTAACAGGTTATATCAACCCTACAGAAGGAGTTGTTTTAGTCAACGGAATAAATGTGTTAGAAAATCCGATTGAAGCGCAAAAAAACATTGGTTATTTACCAGAAAACAATCCGTTATATACAGAAATGTATGTGAAAGAATATTTGCAATTTCAAGCATCAATTTATAAAGTAGCAAAAGAAAATGTTGCGGAAATTATTGAAAAAGTTGGTTTAACTCCAGAAGTTCATAAAAAAATTGGGCAATTATCTAAAGGATATCAACAAAGGGTTGGTTTGGCTGCTGCGTTATTGCACAATCCTGATGTGTTAATTTTAGACGAACCAACAACAGGTTTAGATCCAAATCAATTGGTAGCCATTAGAACGTTAATCAAAGAAATTGGAAAGGATAAAACCGTGTTATTTTCAACTCACATTATGCAAGAAGTAGAAGCGGTTTGCGATCGTGTTATTATCATCAAAAAAGGAGAAATAGTTGTCGATAAATTATTGAAAGATGTTCGTTCTAATCAACAGCAAGTCATAGAAGTTACGTTTGATTTTAAACTAGAAGAACAATTTATTAAAAAATTACCCAACTTAGTTTCCTATAAAAATAACTTTGACAATACGTGGTTTTTAACTTTTAATTCAGACAAAGATATGCGTTCAGAGGTTTTTGATTTCGCACAAGAAAACGGACTCAAAATTCTAGGATTGAACACACAGAATCAAAATTTAGAAGTGCTTTTTAGAGAAAGTACAAATTAATTTTCTTTGTGGTATACATCTTTCCAAAAAATTGTTTTTCTAAATTCTCCTGGTTTTTTATTGTTTAATAATTCAAGTTTTCCTTTTTCTTTTATCAATTCATCAAAGTGTTTTTCTCTAGCTTCAAACTGAGTTTTATTTTTATATGTTGTAATTAACATAAAACTAAAAGGTGCTTCTTTATTTGGAGTTGTTTCTAACAACTGATAAGAATCTATGTAGCTTTTTTTAATTGCCATTTTGCGTAACACCTCCCAATTGTTTTCGTAATAATAAACAACCTCTTTTTTGTTGTTGTTAAGGATCTGAACAAAATCTATCGTTGAAATTTTTGTGTTTTGTTGAGAAAAAATTGTTGAGTAAAAACAGTATAAAATGATTGAGAAAAAATAATTTTTCATTTGAAATTATGCTTTAGAATTCGAAAAATTGGCGGCTAATAATGCCATTGGAATATAAGCAAAAATAAGATCCACTGCATTAAACCACATTGGTGCAGGTAATACAAATACATTTATAGTTCCGAAAACTAGAAAGATACAACCAACAATTAAAGCCATTGTTTTTTTCTTGTTTGCAGCAATCTTATAAGCAACAATTGCTCCAACTAAAGTGCCTAATGCATGTGCTAAAAACGGAAACAAAAAATGTTTTGGCTCAAATAAATGCAACGATTCTTTTTAGCCTTCCATCGTTGTAGCATCTGCTCCGTTTGGAGGTGGAATTACAGAGCCACTTATCATAATAATTCCCATATTCACAATACTTCCTATAACCAAACCTGCAATAACTGCAAGTATATTTCTTAACGTAGAATTCATAATCAAAAAATTTAATGAATGATAAATATACTAAATATATCAAAAAGCAATTTTTGTAAAGAATTGAAAGACTGCGTATAAATAAGTATATTTGATTGTGAGAATAGATTTGAACGTAACTATAAAAAACAAACTAATGGAAAATTTATCAGAACAACAAGGTACTACGACAATGTCTTATAAAGAATGGGCATTAACCATATTTTTAGCTTCATTGCCGATTATAGGATTGATTTTGGTTCTTATATGGGCATTTGATTCTAATACAAGAATCAACAAGAAAAACTGGGCAAAAGGAACATTACTCTTAATGGTAATTTACTTTATCATAACAATGATTTTTTTATTTATGTTTGGTGGTTTGGCATTATTAGCCGGATTGACTAGTTAATTCAACTTAAAAGTAATTTGCTCTTTTTCTAATTGAGTTAGCAACTCATTTGTGATTTTTATTTTTGGTATTCTACTTGGTAAACTCAGTTCTATTTTTTCATTTTTATCCCAAATTGTAAAATACAGACTTTGTTTACCAGGATTTGTTACTAATAATTGCTGCAAGTTGTTAATTCTGTTTTCTGTAATTTCTTCAACAGGAATTTGAATGGTAATTTTTTTACACATTTCATCCATTGTATCGTGCAATAATTTGAATTCTGTAAACTGTAACCTTGGCTCACCAACGATTCCTGTATTTTTATTTGCCCAACCTGCTTTGATAACTGTTTTTACATACAAAAACGAATTTGGAACTAAAAAATGTCTAAATTTTAAATATTCTTCTCCAAAAATTCTAAACTCATTATTATTGTTGTAATCTTCTATAATAAAAGTAGCCCAACCTTTTCCAGCTTTAGAAACGCGATGTTGAACATCGGTAACAATTCCTGCAAAAGATAGATTCATGCCCACATATTTAGTTAGATCTTCTTTAAAATGAGATAAATTAGCATTACAAAAAGATAATTCATTTTTAAAATCATCTAAAGGATGCGCAGAAATGTAAATTCCGACTACTTCTTTTTCTTTCCCAAGTGTTTCCATAGTACCCCAAGTTTCACATTCTGGGATAATAGGTTCTGGTAGCTGGATATCAGAAGCTTCTCCAAACAAAGAAACTTGCGAAGAATTTTCTCCTTCTTGATATTTATTTCCGTAACGCAAAGCTTTCTCAATAAAAGTTTGTCCTTTTTCATCTTTAGTAAAATATTGTGCTCTGTGAGAATCTTTAAAAGAATCAAATCCGCCAGCTAAAATCAATCCGTCAAACGCTTTTTTATTGGCAACACGTAAATCTACACGTTTTGCAACATCAAAAATCGACACAAAATGTCCATTTTTTTTACGTTCGTCAATAATTGCTTTTACAGCAGAACTACCAACGCCTTTAATTGCCGCCATTCCAAAACGGATATTTCCTTCTTTATTTACAGAAAACTTAGAATACGATTCGTTAATATCTGGACCTAAAACTGTGATTCCAGAACGTTTGCATTCTTCCATAAAAAATGAAACAGATTTAATATCGTTCATATTATTAGACAACACCGAAGCCATATATTCTGCTGGATAATGTGCTTTTAAATAAGCAGTTTGATACGCAATCCAAGCATAACAAGTAGAGTGAGATTTGTTAAAAGCATAACTTGCAAACGCTTCCCAATCTTTCCATATTTTTTCTAATTTTTCTGCATCATGACCATTTTTACTCGCTTGCTCAATAAATTTTGGTTTCATTTTAGCAAGCACAGAAGCTTGTTTTTTTCCCATCGCTTTACGCAATACATCAGCTTCACCTTTTGTAAAATCTGCTAACTTTTGCGATAACAACATTACTTGCTCTTGATAAACCGTAATTCCGTAAGTTTCTGCCAAGTATTCTTCCATCGCTGGTAAATCGTACTCAATGTCTTCTGTACCGTGTTTTCTGTTGATAAACGACGGAATATATTCCATTGGTCCAGGTCTATACAACGCGTTCATTGCAATTAAATCTGCAAAAACAGTTGGTTTTAATGCGCGCATATGTTTTTGCATTCCGGGTGATTCGTATTGAAAAATCCCAACCGTTTCTCCACGTTGAAACAATTCGTATGTTTGTTCATCATCCAACGGAAAATTTTCTGGATCTAATTCAATTCCGTGTTTTGCTTTTACAATTTTTACGGTATGTTTAATTAGGGTTAACGTTTTTAACCCTAAGAAATCCATTTTCAGCAAACCAGCACTTTCTACAACCGAGTTGTCGAACTGCGTAACATACATGTCAGAATCTTTGGCAAGTGTTACGGGAACAAAGTTTGTAATATCTGATGGCGTAATAATTACACCACAAGCATGTATTCCGGTATTACGAACAGAGCCTTCTAAAACTCTTGCTTTGTTGATGGTTTCTGCGCTTAAATCATTTCCATCAGATAATTTTTTAAGTTCGTTTACGAGTTCAATTTCTTCAGAACGCAGTTTTTCTTTTAGCTCTTTTTCATCTAATGAAAAGATTTTACTTAGTTTCATCCCTGGAATTAACTTTGCAATTCTGTCGGCTTCAAAAAGTGGTAAATCTAACACTCTAGCTGTATCTCTAATAGAAGATTTTGCAGCCATCGTTCCGATAGTAATAATCTGCGCAACCTGATTGGCTCCGTATTTATTGATTACATAATCCATTACTTTTCCACGTCCTTCATCGTCAAAATCGATATCGATATCTGGCATCGAAACACGTTCTGGATTTAAGAAACGCTCAAAAAGTAAGTCATATTTAATTGGATCTAAATTGGTAATCCACAAGCAATACGCAACAACAGAACCGGCAGCAGAACCACGACCAGGACCAACTGCAACATCCATATTTCTGGCTTCTCTAATAAAATCTTCTACAATTAAAAAATATCCAGGATAACCCGTTTTTTCAATTACAGATAATTCAAAATCTAAGCGTTCTCCAATAGTTTCCGTTATTTCTCCGTAGCGTTTTTTTGCGCCTTCGTATGTTAAATGGCGTAAGTAATTATTTTCTCCTCTTTTTCCGCCATCTTCGGCATCTTTTTCGTCTTGAAATTTTTCAGGAATATCAAAGGCAGGTAATAAGACATCTCTTGCCAACGTGTAAGATTCTACTTTATCAACAACTTCTTGAATGTTCGAAATTGCTTCTGGTAAATCTGCAAATAATTGCTTCATTTCATCCGAAGATTTAAAGAAGTATTCATCGTTTGGTAAACCATAACGGTAACCTCTTCCTCGACCTTTAGGGGTTGCTTGTTTTTCTCCATCTTTTACACATAGTAAAATATCATGTGCATTGGCATCTCCTTTTTCTAAATAAAAAGTGTTGTTTGTGGCAACGGTTTTTATGTTGTGTTTTTTAGAGAATTTTAATAAGGTTTCATTAACAATTTTTTCATCTTCTTGTCCATGACGCATTAACTCGATGTAGAAATCATCTTTAAAAACAGATTTCCACCAAATCAAGGCTTCTTCTGCTTGTTTTTCTCCGATATTTAGAATTTTACTTGGAACTTCTCCATATAAATTTCCAGTAAGTACAATAATATCTTCTTTGTATTTTTCTACGATAGCTTTATCTATTCTAGGAACATAATAGAAACCATCTACAAATGCGATGGAAGACATTTTAGCTAAATTGTGATATCCTTTTTTGTTTTTCGCTAATAAAACAACTTGATATCCGTTGTCTTTTTTACTTTTATCTAAATGATTTTCGCAAATATTAAATTCGCAACCAACAATGGGTTTTAAAATAGTTTCGGTAGGTGTTTTTCCTTCAGTTTCTAATTCTTTATTTTTTGCTTTTGCAGTTTTATTATGATTTAAAACAGCGCTTACAAAATGAAAAGCTGCCATCATATTTCCTGTGTCTGTTAAAGCAATCGCAGACATATTGTCTTTTGCAGCAGTTTTAACAATGTTGCTAATTTGCATCGTAGATTGCAGTACAGAAAATTGTGTGTGATTATGTAAATGTGCAAATTGAACACCTTCTAAAGAAGCAATATTTTTAGTAGAAATAGCTGTAGTTTCGACATCTTTTTTAGCTTCATCACGTTTTCTAATTTTTTTGCTTTCCTTTTTTAGATTGATGTGTTTTAAACCAATTATTTGAATTGGCTTTGGATTTGCTTCAGAGAAATTTTGAAAATAACTTTCATCTACATCTAATTCTTCTTTGGTAAATTCTCGTAAACGAATCAATTCTAAAAAACAACGTGTAGTTGCTTCAACATCGGCAGTTGCGTTGTGTGCTTCTGCAAAATCTTGTCCAAATAAATGTTTGTGCAATTCTGTTAACGTTGGCAATTTAAACTTACCATATCTTCCGCCAGGAAGTTGACACATTAAAGCAGTTTTTTCAGTACACGTGTCTAAAAGCGGTAGTTTGGTTAAATTATTATTAATACCTAAACGATGAAATTCACAACCCATAATATTGATATCGAAACCAACATTTTGACCAACAATAAATTTTGTTTTTTGTAAAGCCTCATTAAATAATTGCAAACTTTCTGCTAAAGAAATTCCTTGTTCTTGTGCTAGCTCAGTAGAAATTCCGTGAATTCTTTCTGCATCATACGGAATATTAAATCCGTCTGGTTTTATTAAGAAATCGTTATGCTCAATTAAATGACCAAGTTCATCATGCAACTGCCAGGCAATCTGAATGCATCTTGGCCAATTATCTGTATCAGTAATTGGTGCATTCCAGCTTTTAGGTAAACCAGTTGTTTCGGTATCAAAAATTAAGTACATAAAGTGAAATTTCTTTGTTGAGTTAAGAACCTTAAAAGTATAAAAAACTCCTCAATTTAACAGTAAGAGTTAGCCTTGTTTTATCAACAATTAAATTCTTGTTTTTATGGATTTTAAATCCTTTATTTTTAATTATTTTTCTAATTTATTTTGAAAAAGATTTTTGTATATTTGCACCCGCTTATTACGAGATAATAAGAATTTTAATAATCAAGGTCGAGAACCTTAAAAAATTAACAATAAATGTCAGTAAAAATTAGATTACAAAGACACGGTAAAAAAGGAAAACCATTTTATTCAATCGTAGCAGCAGATGCTCGTGCAAAAAGAGATGGTAAATTTTTAGAAAAATTAGGAACTTATAATCCTAATGTAAACCCAGCAGCTATTGAATTAGATGTTGATGGTGCTGTAAAATGGTTACAAAACGGAGCACAACCTACAGATACTGCGAGAGCAATTTTATCTTACAAAGGTGTAATGTTAAAAAACCATTTAGCTGGTGGAGTTCGTAAAGGAGCTTTAACTGAAGAGCAAGCAGAAGCTAAATTTACTGCTTGGTTAGAAGAAAAAGCAAATAGGATTACTGCTAAAAAAGAAGGATTAACAAAAGAGCAAGAAGAAGCAAAAGCTTCTGCATTAGCAGCAGAAAAAGCTGTAAACGAAGCTCGTGTAAATGCTGTTAAAGAAGCTGAAGCTGCAGTTATTGCAGAAAAAGAAGCTGCTGAAGCTGCATTAGAGGCAGAAAAAGCTGCTGCAGAAACTGCAACAGAAGAAACTACAACAGAAGAAACTACTGAAGAGAAATCTGCAGAGTAATTCAAAAAAATAACGATTTATGATGCGTAAAGAAGATTGTTTTTATTTAGGCAAAATCGTTAGAAAACATAGTTTTAAAGGTGAAGTGGTTATCAAGTTAGATACCGACGAACCAGAACTGTACCAAGAAATGGAATCAATTTTTGTCGATTTAGGCAATAATCTGATTCCATTTTTTATTGAAAAAAGTTTACTTCAAAAAGGAAATCAATTACGTGTTCAGTTTGAAGATGTGTACACCGAAGAAGAAGCTGACAGCATTTTAAAAGCAGATGTATATTTGCCGTTGGATTTATTACCAAAATTAACAGGAAATAAGTTTTATTTTCATGAAGTAATTGGCTTTAAAGCTGTTGATATAAACTACGGATTGGTTGGAGTTATTGAAGGAATCAACGATAAAACTGCACAACCTTTATTTGAGATCAAGAATGGAGATAAAGAAGCTTTTATTCCGATGATTGATGATTTTATCAAAAAAGTTGATAGAGAAAATAAAGTTATTGAAGTTGAAACTCCAAAAGGGTTGATTGAACTTTATTTAGAAAATTAATTTTAGAGAGGTGGCCGAGTGGTCGAAGGCGCACGCCTGGAAAGTGTGTATGCGGCAACGTATCGAGGGTTCGAATCCCTTCCTCTCTGCGAGAAAGTAAAAAAAAATTAAAAGTTCTGCGTAAATTTTCGCAGAATTTTTGTTTTAAAATTAAAATTATTTTGAATAAACCATTTCAATTTAAAAAATTTACAATTCATCAAGATAAAACTGCTATGAAAGTTGGAACTGACGCGGTGTTACTTGGCGCATGGTGTTCTTTAAAAAAACTTCCAAATACAATTTTAGATATTGGTGCAGGAACTGGAATTATTGCGCTAATGTTTGCACAACGTTCTGATGCATCTACAATTGATGCGATTGAAATTGATGAGGATGGTTATGAGCAATGTGTCGAAAATTTTGAACAAAGCGATTGGGCAGATAGATTGTTTTGTTACAATTCTTCTTTTGAAGAGTTTGCAAAGGAAATGGAAGCTGAAGAAGAAACATATGATTTGATTGTTTCCAATCCGCCATTTTATACTGATGCATTTGAAACCAATAATGAATCAAGAAACAAAGCACGATTTACATCATCGCTTACTTTTGATAATTTAATTAAAGGTGTTTCAAAAACACTTTCAGAATCAGGTGAGTTTTCTGTGATAATTCCGTTTAAAGAAGAAGAAAGCTTTATCCAAATTGCACATCAAAACAACTTATTTTTGAATAGAGTTTGTCATGTAAAAGGAACAGCTAGCTCAGAATTAAAAAGAAGTTTGTTAACTTTTTCTTTCGAAAAAAAAGAACTACAAAAAGAAACTTTAGTAATTGAAAAAGAAAGACACCAATACACTGATGAATACATCAATTTAACAAAAGATTTTTATTTAAAAATGTAATGAATTTTTGATACTCATTGCGGGTTTATTAGTTGAAAAGCTCGCAATGATAATACTTTACCCAATTACATTCTCAGGATTATATCCCAAATACGTAACTTCTTTTTCAGTAAAAGAAACACCGAAGCTTTCTAACTCTTTTAAAATAGGTTCATACACTTCTTTAGAAATTGGTCTTAAAACACCTGGAGTTTTTATTTCTCCGTTTAGTATTTTTAATGCTGCAATTGCAACAGGCAAACCAACAGTTTTAGCCATTGCAGTATACGTTTGGTTTTCGCCAAGTGTAACCATGCTACTTTCTATTTGTTGCTTTTTACCATTTAATTCGTATCCAAATTTATGATGCATTACAATCATATCTTTATCATCCTCAGAAAGTGTCCATTTGTCCATTAATATTTTCTGTAGAATTTGAGCTGGAGTAGCATTCTTTAATCCGATTATTTTCTTTGGATTAAAAAGATCTAATTCAATTAATTTTTCCCACATTACATCATCTTGATCAATTTTTAAATAAGAACGCAACTTTAATTCTACAGAATCTGTTGGGCTATACGCTAAAAATAAATTAACAAAATCACGGTAACTCATGTTTTCTGAGTTTTCAATTGTGTATGTATCATCAGTCATTCCTAATTGAATAAAAATATTCCAAGCTCTAGAAAAACCAACTTTTCTAATGGTTCCTCTGTACATTGTTGGAATGTCTTCTAAACCGTAAATAGATCTATATTTTAATGAATCTCTGTTAGCGTATGCTTCAAATTTTCCGCTTCCATTTATTTGCAAAAATTCTGTTCTTCTAAATAGTTTATGATACGGAATGTATTTGTAAGTTCCTTCTTGGATAAACATTGCTGCACCGCCTTGACCAGCAGTTACAACATTTCTAGGGTTCCAAGTAAATTTATAATTCCATAAATTAGTATCACTTTCTGGAGCAACTAATCCGCCAGTAAAAGACTCAAATAATAACATTTTCCCTCCTTTTGCATGAATCTTATCAATAACCTGCATGGCGCTCATATGATCAATTCCTGGATCTACACCAATCTCGTTCATAAAAACCAACCCATTCTTTTTAACTTCTGCATCCAATGCTTTCATTTCGTCTGAAATGTAAGAGGCAGTTACCATGTTTTTTTGAAATTGAATACAATCTTTTGCAACTTCTAAATGAAATCTTGCGGGCAACATAGAAATCACAATATCTGCCTTTTTTATTGCGGTTTCTCTTTCAGCTTTATTAAAGACATCAAGCTGAATAACAGTTAGATTTTGGTGTCTTTTAATTCTTTTATTGATGTCTTCTATAGAAATATCTCCAATAGTTATGTGTAAATTTTCTTCGGTAGAAGTATCAAGCAAATATTTTATAAGTGAAGAACTAGATTTACCAGCTCCAATAATTAATAGGTTTCTCATTTTGGTATTTTATAACTAATTTTACGAATGTTAATCGTGTAAATATTGTTTAGCTAAAATACACAATTCAAAGCAAAAAGTTTAAAATAAAACAAAAATCAAGCAAATGAATAAAAATCTAACAATTACTTCAGTATTAGGAATCTTAACAATCGTTTTAGGTGCTTTTGGAGCGCACGCTTTGTCAGAAATATTAACAGTAGACGGAATGAATAGTTTTGAAACTGCAGTTCGTTATCAGATGTATCATATAATTGTACTATTGTTTGTAAACACTTATCATGGCTTTACTATAAAGCAAAAGAATCGAATAAGCTGGCTATTTTTTATTGGAATTTTGTTCTTTTCTGGTTCTATTTATGCAATCCAATTATTAGATGTTTCTGCTAAAAGCATTTGGTTTATTACTCCGGTAGGAGGTTTCCTTTTCATGTTAGGCTGGTTGTTAATGGCAATTAGTTTTGCTAAAAGTAATGAACAATAAAAAGTTGATAAAAATTTGAAAAGAATAAATCATTGTGAAAATAATCAGTATTTTTGTTCTTTATTATTTAACACAACTAAATAAATAACTTAAAATTTAAACATGGTAAATTTTGATTCAAAATCAATTTCACTAGATAGTTTAGGAATTAAAAATGCAACAACTCATTACAATTTAACTTCTGATGAATTACATGCATCAACTATTGAAAAAGGACAAGGAGTAGAGGCTTCTTCTGGAGCTTTAGCCGTTAACACTGGAGAATTTACAGGAAGATCACCAAAAGATCGCTTTATAGTAAAAGACGATATAACAAAAGATGAAGTTTGGTGGGGAAATATCAATATCCCTTTTGAAACAGACAAATTTGATAAATTATATAAAAGAGTAACAGATTATTTATCTGGAAAAGAAATTTTTGTTAGAGATAGCTACGCTTGTGCTGATGAAAATTACAAACTCAATATTAGAGTTGTAAACGAATATCCTTGGAGTAATATGTTTGCTCACAATATGTTTTTAAGACCAACAGCTGAAGAATTAAAAACGTTTTCTCCAGAATGGACTGTAATTAATGCGCCAGGTTTTATGGCAGATCCAGCAATTGATGGAACAAGACAACATAATTTTGCGATTCTTAATTTTTCAAAAAAAGTAGCTTTAATTGGTGGAACTGGTTATACTGGAGAAATTAAAAAAGGTATTTTTTCTGCTTTAAACTTTATTTTACCAGTTGATAAAAATACGTTACCAATGCACTGTTCTGCAAATGTTGGTAAAGACGGAGATACCGCTATTTTCTTTGGATTATCTGGGACAGGAAAAACAACTTTATCTGCAGATCCAGACAGAAGATTAATTGGAGATGATGAACATGGTTGGACAAATGAAAATACGGTCTTTAATTTTGAGGGCGGCTGTTACGCAAAAGTAATTGACCTTACTGAAGAAAAAGAACCAGACATTTTTAAAGCAATTAAAAAAGGAGCAATTCTAGAAAACGTTGTTTTTAAAGAAAATGGAGAAGTAGATTTTGAAGATACTTCAATTACACAAAACACTAGAGTTAGTTACCCAATTTATCATATAGATAATATTCAACCAGGATCAATTGGAAAAAATCCAAAGAATATATTTTTCTTAACAGCAGATGCATTTGGTGTGTTACCTCCAATTTCAAAATTAACGCCAGGTCAAGCTGCGTATCATTTTATTTCAGGTTATACAGCAAAAGTTGCAGGAACTGAAGCAGGAATCGATGAGCCAACACCAAGTTTTTCAGCGTGTTTTGGTGCACCATTTATGCCATTACATCCAACACGTTATGCAGAAATGTTAAGTAAAAAAATGAAGGATGCTAACGTAAATGTTTGGTTGATAAATACTGGTTGGACTGGTGGTTCTTACGGAACAGGAAGTAGAATGAAATTGAAGCATACGCGTGCAATGATTACTGAAGCTTTAGAAGGGAAGTTAGACAATGTTGAGTTTATTCAGCATCCAATCTTTGGATTAGCTATGCCAACAAATTGTGAAGATGTACCAAATGAAGTTTTAAATCCAAAAGATACTTGGGCAGATAAAGCTTCTTATGATAAAAAAGCATTAGAGCTTGCAAATTCATTTAGAAAAAACTTTGCGCAATTTGAAGACTACGCAAATGAAGAAATTATGGCTGGTGGACCACTAGTATAATTTTAAAAATAATAAGTAAATAGAAAGCATCTCAACTGAGGTGCTTTTTTTATGGATTGTTTTTCCTATTTTTATAGAGCATCAACTAGACTACTTATATGATTAAAAATTGGTTTAAAAATATTGGTCCAGGAACTTTAATTGCAGCAGCTTTTATTGGTCCAGGAACGGTTACACTTTGTACAATTGCAGGAGTTAATTTCGGATTTAGTTTATTATGGGCAATGGCACTTTCTATTTTTGCAACCATAGTTTTACAAGAAATGGCAGCGCGATTAGGAATTATTTCTCAAAAAGGTTTGTCAGAAATTATACGAGAAGAAATTAAAAATCCGTTTTTTAAACAATTTGTAACACTATTAATTTTAGCAGCAATTGTAGTTGGTAATGCATCTTATGAAGCTGGTAATATTAGTGGTGGTGTTTTAGGTTTAGAAACTATTTTAGGCGAAACATATTTTAATGTTGGTTCATTTTCTATCAATGGTATTAGCATCCTTATTGGTATTATTGCATTTACTTTATTGTTCTTTGGTACTTATAAAATGCTTGAAAAAGCATTGGTTTCGTTAGTTTTATTAATGAGTGTATCATTTATAATAACAGCAATTATTACCAAACCAAATCTTGCAGAAATCTTTAAAGGAGCTTTTATTCCTAGTTTTCCTAATGATAGTTTATGGACAATCATTGGATTAATAGGTACAACTGTTGTTCCGTACAATTTGTTTTTACATGCTTCATTAGTAAAAGAAAGATGGAAGAAAAAAGAAGACCTTTCGTTTGCTAAAAAAGATACTATTATTTCGATTATTTTAGGAGGATTGGTTTCTATGGCAATTATTGTTTCTGCTGCAGGAATACAAACGAGCACAATTTCCAACGCATCAGATTTAGCGAAAGGGCTAGCCCCGTTGTACGGAGAATTTTCAAAATATTTTCTTTCAATCGGTTTATTTGCAGCAGGAATTACTTCTGCTATTACCGCTCCGTTAGCCGCAGCTTATGTTGCTAAAGGATGTTTGGGTTGGAAAGTTGGATTAAAATCTAAACAGTTTAGAGCTGTTTGGATTATTGTTTTAGTATTAGGAATTTTCTTTTCATCACTTGGAATAAAACCTATAGAAATTATCAAATTTGCGCAAGTTGCAAACGGAATGTTATTACCAATTATAGCTGGAATCTTATTGTGGATAATGAATAAAAAAGCAGTTCTTGGTACTTTTGTAAATTCAAGACTTCAAAATATTTTTGGGCTTATTATTGTTATCGGGACTGTTTTTCTTGGATTAAAAGGAATCCTTAAAGTTTTTAATTTGTTGTAAATGAAAATTGTTGATTTTAATTGTGATGTTGGAGAAGGAGTAGAGAATGAGCGTTTATTAATGCCCTATATTTCGTCTTGTAATATTGCTTGTGGAGGTCATTTTGGAGATAAACAAACAATTGATAAATCCATACAATTAGCAATTGACAATCAGGTTAAAATTGGTGCACATCCTTCATTTCCAGATAAAGAGAATTTTGGTAGAAAAACAATGAACATTTCCGATAAAGAATTGCAAAAAAGTATTGTTTTTCAAATGAAATTGTTTCAAGAAAGATTGCAAAAAAAGAATACCAAATTGCATCATGTTAAAGCGCATGGAGCTTTATATAATTTGATTGCTAGAGATAAAAAAGCGGCAATAGTTTTTATCAATGCGATTAAAAAATACGTTGAAGGAGCATATTTGTTTGTTCCTTATAATTCGGAAATTGAAAAAGTAGCTATTAAAAATAATATCAATATTAAATATGAAGCTTTTGCAGATAGAAATTATAATGACGATTTGTCTTTAGTTTCTAGAACTAAATCAAATGCAATTATTACAAATTCAACAGAAGTTTATCAGCATGTTTTACTTATGATTGGACAGAAGCAAGTTAAAACAATCTCAAATTCAACAATCAAAATAAAAGCAGAAACGTTTTGTGTTCATGGCGATAATTTAAATGCGCTCGAAATTTTAAAAGATGTAACATTCTTGTTAAAAACTCAAAATATACACGTTGCCTAATTTTAAACTTTCATATAAAACCTTCGGAGAAAATGCTATTTTAATTGAATGGCCTTCTGAGATTAGTGAAATTATTTTAAATGATATATTAGATTTTAAAAATAAAATTGATAATGAATTAGACCTGAAAGATTGTATTGTTGGTTATAATTCAATATTACTTGTGTATCGTTTTATACTTCAAAATTCAGATTTTAAAATTGAATTCTTAAAAGAATTATATCATCAAAAATCTATTGAAAAAAATCAAAAAATAACGCATTGGAAAATTCCTGTTTGCTACGATTTAAGTTTTGGAATTGATTTAGAAGACATTTCTAAAACCATAAAAATAAGTCCAAAAGAAATTATCCAACTACATACAAAAGCAATTTATACCGTTTATTTTATTGGTTTTTTACCAGGTTTTTTATACTTGGGTGGATTGGATGATCAGATTGCAATTCCAAGAAAAGCAACTCCTAGATTAAAAGTTGCAAAAGGTGCAGTAGCAATTGGTGGAAACCAAACTGGTATTTATCCAAATGAAAGTTCTGGCGGATGGAATATTATTGGCAATTCGCCAATTTCATTTTTTGATGTAAAAAATCAACATCCTTGTTTTGCTAAAACTGGAGATAAAATTACTTTCGAACCAATTTCGCTAGAAGAATATACAAATATTAAAAATCAAGCAGAAAGTAATGCTTATCAAATAAAAATGATAGAATGATTACAGTTTTAAATCCAGGAATATATAGTACAATTCAAGATCTAGGAAGATCAGGTTTTGCACATATTGGCGTTCCTGTTTCTGGAGTTATGGATTCTTATGCTGCTAAAATTGGGAATCAATTATTACATAATAATTTAGATGAAGCTGTAATAGAAATTACTTTTGGTGGTTGTAAATTTTTGTTTGAAGAGAATTTGGAAATATGTATAACTGGCGCAAACTTCACTCCAACAATTGATGGTAAAGAAATGCAAATGAATTCAGTTTTAGAAATTGAAAAAGGTGCAGTTTTATCATTTGGTAAAAAAACTTTTGGTATTAGAACTTATCTATGTATTAAAGGCGGAATTTCATCAGAAGTTGTTCTAAAAAGCAAAAGTTTTTATAAAGGAATAACTGCTAATTTTGTGCTTAAGAAAGGAGATCAATTTAAAATAAATTCAATTACCTCAGAAAATAAAAGGACTTTATCAAAAATTAAAATTGATGAAGAATATTTTAAAGCAAATACCATTGAATGCTGCAAAGGATCAGAATTTGAGTTGTTGCCTAAACAACAACAAGAGAAATTATTACAAGGCAAATACACTATTTCTAATGATAATAATAGAGTAGGTTATCGGTTAGAAGAATCTTTTGAAAATCAATTAAAACCGATTTTAACATCTGGAGTTTTACCAGGAACAGTGCAATTAACTCCATCAGGAAAAATAATTGTGTTAATGAAAGATTGTCAAGTAACTGGAGGTTATCCAAGAGTATTGCAACTTACAGAAAACGCTTTAAATATATTGGCTCAAAAAAGTACCAAAGATAAATTACAGTTTAGATTAAAATAAAAAAGCATCTCAATTGAGATGCTTTTTTATGAATTGAATTCAAGAATTAATTATCACGTTTTTCTTTATGAATTTCTTTCTTGATAATTTTTTTCATTTTTGTATGGTTTTCAGATTTCTCTCCATATAATTCATCAATCTTAGCTTTAACTTCAGATTCTGTTCCTTTAATATTTTGAGTTGTCTTAACTTTTTTTCCTTCAACAGTAGTAATAACTGAAACGGTAGCAGTAACTAAGTTGCCTTCACCTTTTTTCATTTCTACTTTAACTTCTTTAGAGTTGTGATTTGCATCATTATTAGCAATAAAAGTTGCATTGTTTTTTATTTCATGTTTAGCACCATCTTTGTCAATCCAAATTTTAACATTTACATCAGAATGATCTGTATCAGAAGTGTGTCCTCCTAAAATCGGAGCGATTACCAATCCAATTAAACAAGTTAATTTAATTAAGATGTTCATTGATGGTCCAGAAGTATCTTTAAAAGGATCTCCAACTGTATCACCAGTTACGGCAGCTTTGTGCGCTTCAGAACCTTTGTATGTCATTTCTCCATTAATTTCAACTCCAGCCTCAAAAGATTTCTTAGCGTTATCCCAAGCTCCACCTGCATTGTTTTGGAAGATTGCCCAAAGTACACCAGAAACCGTAACTCCAGCCATATAGCCACCTAACATTTCTGCAATTGCTAAATTATCCATTCCAAAGATCATTGGAACAAAAGCTATAATTAATGGAAATCCAATTGTTAATAAACCTGGCAGCATCATTTCTCTTAAAGAAGCTTCAGTAGAAATAGCCACACATTTATCATATTCTGGTTTTCCAGTTCCTTCCATAATTCCAGGAATATCTCTAAACTGACGACGCACTTCTTGTACCATTTCCATCGCAGCTTTACCAACAGCATTCATTGCCAAAGCAGAAAATACTACAGGAACCATTCCACCAACAAATAACATTGCTAAAACTGGAGCTTTAAAAATGTTAATTCCGTCAATTCCAGTAAAAGTAACATAGGCAGCAAATAATGCTAAAGAAGTCAATGCAGCAGAAGCAATTGCGAAACCTTTTCCAGTTGCTGCAGTTGTATTACCAACTGAATCTAAAATATCTGTACGTTCTCTAACGATTGGTTCTTGTTCGCTCATTTCAGCGATTCCGCCAGCGTTATCAGAAATTGGTCCGAAAGCATCAATTGCTAATTGCATAGCAGTTGTTGCCATCATTGCAGAAGCAGCTAAAGCAACTCCGTAAAACCCTGCAAAAGCATAAGAAGCCCAAATTGCACCAGCAAATAATAATACTGAAGGGAAAGTTGAAATCATTCCAGTCGCTAAACCAGCGATAATGTTTGTTCCTGCTCCAGTTGAAGATTGTTGTACAATTTTTAAGATTGGAGCTTTTCCTAATCCTGTATAATATTCTGTTACCGATGAAATAACTGCACCAACAACTAATCCTACTAAAGTAGCGTAGAAAACACTCATTCTAGAAACTTCTTGTAATCCTTCACCGAAGAATTCCATATTCATTGTTTCTGGCAACATATAATAACACAATGCAAAACAAGAAATAGCAACTAAAACAATAGATGTCCAGTTACCAATATTTAAAGCTCCCATTACTTGAGATTCTTTAGCATCGTTACTTTTAATTTTTACCAACATTGTACCGATGATAGAGATAATAATTCCTGCACCAGCAATTGCCATTGGAAGTAAAATTGGTCCAATTCCTCCGAAAGCATCTTCAATACTTCCGCCCATATCTTTAATTACATAATTTCCTAAAACCATTGCAGCTAAAACTGTTGCTACATAAGATCCAAATAAATCTGCTCCCATTCCAGCAACATCTCCAACATTATCTCCAACATTATCTGCAATTGTTGCAGGATTTCGAGGATCATCTTCTGGGATTCCAGCTTCTACTTTACCAACTAAATCAGCTCCAACATCTGCAGCTTTTGTGTAAATTCCTCCACCAACTCTTGCAAATAATGCGATTGATTCAGCTCCTAAAGAGAATCCAGCTAAAGTTTCTAGAACAATAGTCATTTTATCTGTTGAAACCCATTCGCCTCCCATAAAATAATTATAAAAGATGATAAAAAAACCAGTTAACCCTAAAACTGCTAAACCAGCAACACCTAATCCCATTACGGTTCCACCACCAAAAGAGATTTTTAATGCGTTTGGTAAACTAGTTCTTGCTGCTTGTGTTGTTCTAACATTTGTTTTGGTTGCTATTTTCATTCCAATATTTCCTGCGAAAGCAGAAAAGATTGCTCCAAAAATAAATGCAACTACAATTAGCCAATGTGTAGTTGGTACTATAAAGGATACTGCGGCTAATAAAATACTTACGATTAATACAAAGATTGCTAAAAGTCTATATTCAGCATTTAAAAAAGCGAGAGCTCCTTCGTAGATGTGGTCAGAAATTTCTTTCATTTTTCCATCACCAGCATCTTGTTTCATTACCCAAGATTTTTTGATTAACATGTAAATTAATCCTAATGCAGCCAATGCTATTGGCATGTAAATCATCATTGATCCCATATTTTAAATTGTTTTGATTAGTTTTTAACGGGCGTAAAGATAACAAAATCAAATAGAAAGAAAAAGCCTTACAAATAGATTGTAAGGCTTTTTAATTTTATGGTAAAATGGATTGATTTAAATAGTAAAATTTCCATTTTTTTTATGCTCGCTATTTTCATAACGTTCAATACATTTGTCAACAATATCGAAAGCTTCAGAAGCATTACCCCAACCGCCAACATCAACTTTTTTCTTTTCTAAATCTTTGTAAACTTGGAAAAAATGTGTAATTTCTTTTACTTGATGTGGATTCATGTCAGATAAATCGCTTAGTTCATTCCAAATTGGATCAGAAACAGGAACACAAATAATTTTTTCATCTGGTCCTTTTTCATCAGCCATATGAAAAACTCCAATTGGTTTTACTTCCATGACACACATTGGAAAAGTTGGCTCTGAGCCTAAAACTAATACATCTAAAGGATCACCATCTAAAGCAAGAGTTTCTGGAATAAATCCATAATCTGCAGGATACATCATTGAAGAAAACAACATTCTATCGAAACGAATTTTATGTAATTCAAAATCGTATTCGTATTTATTTCTACTTCCTTTAGGTATTTCGATTAATACATCAAATGTTTTTTTTTCTTTTGCAGTCATATCTAGGTATTTCTATGTTTTTTTCGGACGACAAAAGTAGTAATATTTTAAGGTTTTTAAACTATAAAATAATGCTTATTTTTTATTAAAACCCAGCTTTTATACCAATACGAACAGCAAAACTCGGAGAAGGTAATCCGTTTACACTTGTATGTTTTCCACGCCAAATAAAATCTACTCTTAAAGGACGGATGTCTTTATAACCAATATTTTCTAATCCAACACCATATTCGTAATATAGTTTATCTGTTGGAGCAGCATAAGTAATATTCGATTTGTTGATAGCAATATTTTCATCAGAAATGGTTCCGTAAACTGTTTTAAAAGTAATTAAACTTCTGATTTTCAAATGCTTAATTAATGGCATTCTATTTAAAATAAATCCGTTAAAATGATGTTCGAAATGTCCAGAAATATATGTGTCTGTTACAAAATCGTAATAATTCATTAACGAAAAAGTGTTTTTAGTTAACCAATAGGTTTGATTTGCAGGAATTGGACTTAATAATGTAATAGGAACTTTTCCGAAAGTTTTTCCACCGTCAACCGTTGCAATTAGCATTCCTATTTTACCTAAAAGTATTGGCTGACTGTATTTAAATTGAATTTTATCATAATTAAAATCACCATTTAAAAAGCCTTTGTAGCCTCTGTGATAATTTACAACTAATGAAGGAAAAAGGTTTTTCCCCATTTTTTGTTCTACGCCAAATCCGTATTCATATCTACCTGGAGTATAAGCAATATAAACATCTGTGCTTACATCTGTAACTTCAGACTGAATGTTATTATTATCGTCTAAGTAATCTATTGTAAAATATGCAGGCGAAGCACTTTTTATGACATTGTGTGCAGCAGAAATTCCGAAATGAAGATTTTTCTTAATTTCAATGTCAAACTTTAATGCAGTTCTGTTTACATCAGACAAGAAATAATTGTCTCCTCTAGAAAATAATGCATTTGGATCAAAAACATTTGCATTTAATCCGTTAGTATTTAGTAATTTACCTCCTAATTGCTCTATGTCTTTTAAGTAAGAA
Organism: Polaribacter uvawellassae; assembly: GCF_039748955.1. NCBI lineage: Bacteria > Pseudomonadati > Bacteroidota > Flavobacteriia > Flavobacteriales > Flavobacteriaceae > Polaribacter > Polaribacter uvawellassae. Next base: position 901,939 of record NZ_JBDIZN010000001.1, read on the forward strand.
ACGCCAACTGCAATTCTTGGTTTATAATTGACTAAATATTTTACTTCTGTACCAAATTTATACCTTTTATCTTTTGTTCCGTAACCAACAAATCCACTTACTCTAAAACGATCATCGGTGGTTGTAAAAGTTCTGTAGCCTAATTTTATTTTTAATCCTTCTACACTGTTTTTTACGATGGTATTCCAATATTGACCAAACTGTAATGTTGGTCCAATATTAATATATCCGGTAGAAAGAGTGTTTAAAACTCCGCTTATTTGCTTTATTTTCTTTTTGTTTTTTACAGAACTAATCAGATCATAAGTGCTTTTTTTATTGGTAGTTTTATTAATGCTATCCCAATAAATTTCGTTTTTACTAAACTGTTTTGGCTTAAAGCGGATGATTTTTTCTGAATAAAAATTGTCTGATAATTTTTGATCAAAAATGTAATCGGAATACAAGCTTGTTTTCTTTATGGTTAAGCCTTTATTGTCATCACTTTTATCAGTAAGTGTAAAATCGCCAGTATAAATATCTTTTTTGGGTAGATAAATACTATCATCTTTAATTGTAAATTCTTTTTCAAAAGATAGTCTTCTAACAAAATTAAGATTGATGTCTTTATGAACTTTCATTTTAATTTTTGTAACAGAAAAATTCTTGTCTGCAACCCATAAAAATCCTTCAAAAGCTAAATCTCCATTTCTTCTTGGAAAAAAATAAATAGCATAAGTTTTTTTATTATTTACAGAAATACTATCGTGTAAAACATAATCGTAGGTTTCAAAACCAGTTGTAGAAATCGGACTAACAAATGATTTTTTTAAAACTTCAATATTGTTTTTATGAATGTCTATCTCATTAAAAGTGTTAGACATTCTTTCGAAAACAAAACCATCTTTATTTACACCATCATTTTTTTCGGCTTCAATATCTTCTCGTTCTAGATTTAAAGAATTATTTCCGTAAATATTTTTTACAGTTTCACTTAAAAAAAGCGGAATATAATAATTGATTCCATCATGATTTGGTGGTAATTCTTTTAAAACTTCTTTGTATTCTTTTTTAAAAATATTTTTTAAAAAAAGCGAGTCTAAGTTGTTTAAGCCAACTTCTGTAGTTTGTATTTTTTTATACTGATACGCTTTTACAAGCTTTAAACCATTTTTCTTTTTACGACTCCACACTTCTTTTAAAATTCTGTATGCCGGGTTTTCTTTCTTTTTAAGTCGTTTTTTTGGTTTAGAAACAATTACAACTTCATCAAGAACATTGCTTGATTCTTTTAAAATAATTTTAAAATATGTTTTTTTTGGATTGTATTTTAAAGAAAGTGTCTCAAAACCTACAGAAGAAATTTCTAAACTGCCACGTTTTTTAGAGGAAGTTAATTGAAATCTACCATCAAAATCTGTAACAACACCATTTGTTGTGTTTTTAAAATAAACATTAACGTAAGGTATTGGCTCGTTATTGATATCAACTATTTGTCCAGAAATTTTTAATTGTGCATTACAGACAAAACACGTAAATAATAATAAAATTTGGACAAGTATTTTCATGGCAAAAAAAAATCCTTTTTATCAAATTGTATTAAAAAGGATTTTAAAAGTGATTAATTTTTTTCTAAATATACAAAACTTCTTTTACTGCTTTAATAACATCGTTAGAATTTGGCAACCAAGCTTCTAATAATACTGGCGAATACGGTGCAGGTGCATCTGCAGTTGTAATTCTTTTTATTGGAGCATCTAAATAATCAAATGCTTCATCTTGAATTCTATATGTTATTTCTGAAGCAACACTTGCAAATGGCCAAGCTTCTTCTAAAACAACCAATCTGTTAGTTTTCTTTACAGATTTAATAATTGTATCGTGATCCATCGGACGAACAGTTCTTAAATCGATAATTTCTACAGAAATATTTTCTTTTGCTAACTCTTCAGCAGCTTTGTATGCTTCTTTAATAATTTTTCCGAAAGAAACAATTGTTACGTCTGTTCCTTCTCTTTTTATTTCTGCAACTCCAATAGGTAAAATATATTCTCCTTCAGGAATCTCCATTTTATCACCATACATTTGTTCAGATTCCATAAAAATTACAGGATCATCATCTCTAATTGCAGCTTTTAATAAACCTTTTGCATCATAAGGATTTGAAGGAACAATTACTTTTAAACCTGGTGTATTTGCAAACCAATTTTCAAAAGCTTGAGAATGTGTTGCGCCTAACTGACCAGCAGAACCAGTTGGTCCACGAAAAACAATCGGGCAATTAAATTGTCCGCCAGACATTTGTCTAATTTTTGCAGCGTTATTTATTATTTGATCAATTCCAACTAAAGAAAAGTTAAACGTCATGTATTCTACAATTGGTCTGTTTCCGTTCATGGCAGAACCAATAGCGATTCCTGCAAAACCAAGTTCAGCAATTGGAGTATCAATAACTCTTTTAGCACCAAACTCATCTAGCATTCCTTTACTAGCCTTATAAGCTCCATTATATTCTGCAACTTCTTCACCCATTAAATAAATGCTTTCATCTCTGCGCATTTCTTCGCTCATTGCTTCGCAAATGGCTTCTCTAAACTGAACTGTTTTCATTTTATTGTTTGCTTCTTAAAATAATTGAAAAGCAAAAATATGAAAATTTAAAAGAAATAAATCAGTAATTTTACTTCAAAAGAAAAATCATTGATTGTTATTTTAGAAAAATTTAAAAAAAAGAAACTATTTTTTGTGTTAGCACTAATAGTTTTTCTTTTAATAAACACTCTTTTTGTTTTAAAATATACTGAAAGACAGAGCTTTGTGTCAGCTAATTTATTGCTTTTCACCTATTTGTTAATTGTGTGCTTTGGGCTTTTTGTTTTATCTAAAGCGAAAACTTTTTTAAACAAGATGAAGTATTTTAATTACTACTTCTTAGTAGGTTCTTTTTTAGTGTTTCTTATTTTTATTTTTGTCAATATTTATGTTGATGGTAATTCTTTAAATACCGATAGATGGTCTGCAATGGATGTAACTATTCAGGCTATATTAAACTCAGAATATCCATACGTAATAGAAGATCATTTGGGGCAAACTTCTTCAAATTTACCAGGATTATTTTATGTTGGCTTACCTTTTTATTTGCTGGGCGATGTCGGTTTTTTACAACCGTTTGTTTTTTTAATTTCTTGTGTTTTTCTTTCTAAAATAAAAATACAGCAAAGTTCTAAGCTTTTAATTCTGTTTTTATTTTTGACATCTCCTGCTTATTTGTGGGAAATATTTGCAAAAAGTGATTTGATGAGTAACCTTATTTTATTGATACTTTTTATCTTTTTTTGGAAGTCTAAATTTCAAGGAAATTATTTTAAGAGAATAATATTATTATCATTTATTTGTGCTTTCTTTTTTTTAACACGCGGAATTGTTGTTATTCCTTTGATCTTATTTTTATTTAGCGGTTTTATGAAAATAGATATAAAACTTCAGTTAAAATTTGTATTATTTTTCTTGCTTTCAATTTTGTTAATTTCTTTTCCTGTTTTAATAACGGTACCTGATATTAACACTTTAATTAAGTTTAACCCTTTCAGTCATCAAACAAGGTATGCTCCAAAAATCTTGCAAATTTTAGTTATAGTTGTAACTTTTGGTATTGCTTTTAAAGTTAAATCGTTTGGTATAGCTATTAAAAGCACATTCATATTATTTTCATTACTACTTTTTATAACTTTTATTTTAAATAGTATTGAAGAAGGTTTTGTTGATAATTTATATGGAAACCTCTTTGATATTTCTTATTTGAGTATGATTTTACCTTTTGCTATCATTTTAATTGCAGATTCATTAAAAATAAATACTATGCATGCATAATAAATTGAAAAAATTGTCATAAATTCGTAGCGTTAAATAATGAAATAATTTTCAAAAATATAATTAGATGAAGATATTAGTTTGTATCAGTCATGTACCTGATACCACATCCAAAATTAACTTTACAGATAATGATACAAAGTTTGATACAAACGGAGTACAATTTGTAATAAACCCGTATGATGAATTTAGTTTAACGCGTGCCATGTGGTTTAAAGAAAAACAAGGAGCAACTGTTACAGTTGTAAATGTAGGAAACGCAACTACAGAGCCAACATTACGTAAAGCTTTAGCAATCGGAGCAGATGATGCAATTAGAGTAAATGCAGATGCTACAGATGGATTTTTTGTTGCAAAACAATTGGCAGAAGTTGTGAAAAACGGAAAATATGATTTGATTCTAGCAGGAAGAGAATCTATTGATTATAACGGCGGAATGGTTCCAGGAATGTTGGCAGCAATCTTAGATTTTAATTTTGTAAACGGTTGTACTGGTTTAGAAATTGAAGGAAATACAGCAACTGCTGTAAGAGAAATTGATGGTGGAAGTGAAAAAGTTTCTGCAGATTTACCTTTAGTTGTTGCAGGTCAAAAAGGATTGGTTGAAGAAAAAGATTTAAGAATTCCGAATATGAGAGGAATTATGATGGCGCGTAAAAAACCATTATCAGTTGTTGAGGCAACAGATGTTACAGTGCAAACATCTACAACTTCATTTGAAAAACCAGCAGCAAAAGGAGCTGTTAAATTAGTAGATGCAGATAATATTGATGAGTTAATCAATTTATTGCATAATGAAGCTAAAGTAATTTAATAACGCTTAAACAAACAAAAAATATGTCAGTTTTAGTATTTGCCGATTCGTCGGAAGGAAAATTTAAAAAATCTGCTTTTGAAGTCGTTTCTTACGGTAAAAAAGTAGCAGAACAATTAGGTTCTAATATAGTAGCTGTAACTATTAATGTTGCAGATGCATCAGAATTATATAAATATGGAGCAGAAAAAGTAGTTGCTGTTTCTAATGATCAATTAACAACTTTTAATGCAAAAGCTTTTGCTTCTGTTTTAGAACAAGTGGCATCAAAAGAAAATGCAAACGTTGTAATTATAGATTCTAGCGTAAACGGATTGTATTTAGCGCCAATTGCAGCAGTACATTTAAATGCAGGTTATGCATCAAATGTTGTTGCATTACCAAGTTCTACAAGTCCATTTACAGTTAAAAGAAAAGCGTTTTCTAATAAAGCTTTTTCTAACACATCAATTGTAACAGAAACTAAAGTTATTGGTTTGGCAAAGAATTCTTTCGGAATTCATGAGAATGCTGTAAGCGGAACAACAGAAAATTTTGATGTTCAGATTTCTGATGCTGATTTAGGAGTAAAATCTGTAAGTATAGATAAAGCTTCTGGGAAAGTAACCATTGCAGATGCAGATATTGTTGTTTCTGCCGGACGTGGATTAAAAGGTCCAGAAAACTGGGGAATGATTGAAGAATTAGCAGAAGTTTTAGGGGCAGCAACAGCGTGCTCTAAACCTGTTTCTGATTTAGGTTGGAGACCACACGGAGAACATGTTGGTCAAACAGGAAAACCAGTTGCGTCTAATTTATATATTGCAATCGGAATTTCTGGAGCAATTCAGCATTTAGCAGGAATTAACGCATCTAAAGTAAAAGTGGTAATCAATACAGATCCAGAAGCACCATTTTTTAAGGCTGCAGATTACGGAATTGTAGGAGATGCTTTTGAAGTTGTACCAGCTTTAATAGAAAAATTAAAAGTTTTTAAGCAATCATAAATAACTACTATTTAATAAAAATCGAGTTGTATTTTTTTCTTTTAAAATAAATTAGAAGTCAACTCAATATTTTTAGTAAATTGTGCCCATAAAAGGGCTGTCTAAAATTAGGTTTTGCCAATTTAGACAGCCCTTTTTCTTTTAATGAAGATTGAAATTAAATGAGTTTGATAAAACTAACAATTAAAGGAATTTCTTATAGTCAGACACAAACCGGAGCTTATGCTTTGGTTTTGAGTGAAATAGATGGAAGTAGAACCTTGCCAATAATTATTGGTGCTTTTGAAGCACAATCTATCGCAATCGCTTTAGAAAAAGAGATTAGACCTCCAAGGCCATTAACACACGACTTATTTAAAACTTTTGCCGACAGATATTTAATCAATATCAAGCAAGTAATCATCCATAAATTAGTTGATGGTGTTTTCTTTTCTAGTTTAATTTCAGAAAAAGATGGCGTTGAAGAAATTATTGATGCAAGAACTTCAGATGCAATTGCAATTGCAGTAAGATTTAATGCACCAATTTATACTTATGAAACTATTTTAGATAAAGCAGGAATTTATTTAAAAGTAGAAGAAGAGTTGGCTTTAGATGAGCCAGAATTAGATACTGATGATTTTATGGCGGATATTATTTCAGAAACCACCGAAGAAGAATCAACTCAAAAAACCCTAAAAGAATTATATAAAGAATTAGATGCTGCTGTAGCAAATGAGAACTACGAACTTGCAGCAAAAATTAGAGATGAAATAAGTAAACGCTCTTAAAAAAAATCAACCCATTATGAAAAAAATATTATTTATCATTTTTTGCTTTGTTTCAGTTTCAATGTTTTCTCAAACAACACCAGAAATAGCATCAGAAATAATACCAAGCCAAGGATTTTCATTTAATAACTTATGGCGAGGTATTTTAGGAATGATTTCTTTAATAGTAATTGCATTTTTGTTTTCAAGTAATAAGAAAAATATCGATTGGAAAACAGTTGGAATTGGTTTGTCGGCACAATTATTAATTGCTATTGGAGTATTAAAAGTAACTTTTATACAGAATATATTTGAATGGGTTGGCGGTTTATTTGTTAGCGTTCTAGATTTTACAAGAGCAGGAAGTAAATTTTTGTTTGAAGGTTTGGTGGTTGATATGGATAAATTTGGATACATTTTCGCTTTTCAAGTATTACCAACTATTATCTTTTTCTCTGCTTTAACATCCGTTTTGTTTTATTTAGGTTGGATTCAGAAAATTGTAAAAGTATTGGCTTGGTCTTTAGCAAAAGTGTTAAAAATATCTGGAGCAGAAAGTTTGTCTGTTGCAGGGAATATTTTTCTTGGTCAAACTGAAGCACCATTATTGATTAAAGCGTATTTAGAAAAAATGAATAAGTCAGAAATGCTGTTGGTGATGATAGGTGGAATGGCTACAGTTGCAGGAGCAGTTTTGGCTGCTTACATTGGGTTTTTAGGAGGAGATGATCCGGTGTTAAGATTGCAATTTGCAAAACATTTATTAGCCGCATCTGTAATGGCAGCGCCAGGAGCAATTGTGATTTCAAAAATATTATTTCCGCAGGTTGAAGAAGTAAATACTGATGTAAAAGTTTCTAGCGAAAAAATTGGTTCAAACATTTTAGATTCTATTGCAAACGGAACAACAGAAGGATTAAAACTGGCAGTAAATGTCGGTGCAATGTTATTAGTTTTTGTTGCATTTATAGCAATGATGAACGGAATTTTAGGCTGGATTGGAGATATTACTTCTTTGAACGATTGGGTTGCAGGAAACACTTCCTATAAAAGTTTTTCTTTAGAGTTTATGTTAGGATATCTTTTTGCACCTTTAATGTGGTTAATTGGTGTTGCAACTGATGATATGGCAATGATGGGACAATTACTTGGAATTAAATTAGTAGCAAGTGAATTTGTTGGTTATATACAATTGGCAGAATTAAAAAATGCGGCGAACGTAGTTCATTTGAATTACGAAAAGTCAATTATTATGGCAACTTATATGTTGTGTGGTTTTGCAAACTTTGCATCTATCGGAATCCAAATTGGTGGAATAGGTTCTTTAGCGCCAGGTCAAAGAAAAGTGTTGTCAGAATTTGGAATGAAAGCGTTAATTGGTGGAACAATAGCTTCTTTAATGTCAGCTACAATTGCAGGAATGATTATTGGGTAAAATTATCATCTGTTTAAACGTATATACGTTTAAACAGATTAACAAATAAACGAATAAACAATGCGTCAATATTTAGATTTGGTGAAGCACGTTTTAGAAAACGGGAACGAAAAAGGAGATAGAACAGGAACAGGAACTAAAAGTGTTTTTGGACATCAAATGCGTTTTGATTTAGGTGAAGGCTTTCCGATGGTAACAACCAAAAAATTACATTTAAAATCGATTATTTATGAATTATTATGGTTTATAAATGGAGATACAAACATTAAGTATTTACAAGAAAACGGCGTTAAAATTTGGAACGATTGGGCTGATGAAAACGGAGATTTAGGTCCAGTTTACGGACATCAATGGCGTAATTGGAATAGCGATGATATAGATCAATTGCAAGATGTAATTACTACGTTAAAAAAGAATCCTAATTCTAGAAGAATGATGGTTTCTGCTTGGAATCCATCCGTTTTACCAGATACTTCTGTTTCATTTTCAGAAAATGTAGCCAATGGAAAAGCAGCTTTGCCGCCGTGTCATGCATTTTTTCAATTTTATGTTGCAGACGGAAAATTATCTTGTCAGTTATATCAACGTAGCGCAGATATCTTTTTAGGTGTTCCGTTTAATATTGCAAGTTATGCCTTGTTTACAATGATGATGGCGCAAGTTTGCGGTTACGAAGCAGGAGAATTTATTCATACTTTTGGTGATGCTCATATCTATAATAATCATGTTGAGCAATTAGAATTGCAATTATCAAGAGAATTACGAACGTTACCTAAAATGAAAATCAACCCAGAAGTTACATCAATTTTTGATTTTAAATTTGAAGATTTTGAATTGGTAGATTACAATCCGCATCCGCATATTAAAGGAAAAGTTGCCGTTTAAAATTAAAAGCTATGAAAAACTTAATTTTAATTGCTGTTTTATTTTTTGGTGTATTAAATATTCAGTCACAAGAGAAAATTTATACGTTAACAGAAGTTGATGTTGCTCCTGAAATTTTGAAATATCCAATTATTGATTCTTTAACTTCTAAGCAAAATTTTAAAAAGAATTTAAAAAGGTTTATTGCAATGAACCTTAATCTTATGGAGTATTTTGAGACTAACAAAGAAAAAACAAGGGTGTTTGTTGAATTTGTTGTGCAAAGGAACGGAAAAATTAAAGTCTTAAGAACTAAAGGAAAATCAAAGAAGGCTAAATCTTTAGCGGCAAACGTTATTAAAAAAATTAAAAAGATGAAACCAGCAAAAGTGATGGATAACAATGTTGACATGAAATTTATTATCCCAATTACTTTTGGAGGAGTAATCCTTATAGACACAACACAGAAAAACAGATGATAACAATCATTGCTGCAATTGCAAATAACAACGCATTAGGAAAAGACAACGATTTAATATGGCATTTACCGGCCGATTTAAAACGCTTTAAAAAAGTAACTACTGGTCATCATATTTTAATGGGAAGAAACACGTTTGAATCTATCGGAAAACCATTACCAAATAGAACAACAGTTATTATTACGAGAAACAAAAATTACAAAGCAGAAGGTTGTATTATTGTTGATAGTATTGAAAAAGCAATTGAAGTTGCTAAAGAAGATGAACATATCTTTATTATTGGAGGAGCGCAAATTTACAAACAAGCAATCGCTTCTAATTTAGTAGATCAATTAGATATTACACAAGTACATTATTCTTTTGATGCCGATGTTTTTTTTCCAGAAATTGATGCTAAAATTTGGCAAGAAATTTCTAGAGAAGATTTTTCTCCTGATGAAAAAAATAAATATAAGTATAGTTTTATCAGCTATAAAAAGAGAACATCTTAGTGATTAAGTTTCATTCTATATTTTTCTTCTGCAAATTTAAAATACCAAAAAAGCTTATAGTTTACATCTAAACCGTAATCAACATTTGTTTGATAATCAATTATGTTTTCATAAATACTAGAATCAAATCTTTGCGGGTTTCTAACTCTACTATTCCAAACATTTACATACACTCTGTTTTTATTTTTTAAATAAGATTCAGAATAATATTCTTTTGGTCTGGCTTGGGTATTTAAAAAAGAGGTAAAGCCCGGGTCTATAATAATTATTTCGTATTCTAAAGTTTCATTAGAAATTACTACAGGTTGTTCCTTTACATTTGTATTGTATTTTGTTGGATAAGATCCACAACTAACAATAAAAAAGGTAAAAGTAAAAAAATACACATAAAATTTTAGTTGTTTCATAATCAGTAATTTATTTAGTGAAGGTCGAAAAAATAATTTAAAAAACATAGATTTATTCGAGTTTTAACATTAATTTTCAGCATCAAACTTATATACCATGCGTAAAATTATTTTCCAATTATTTATAGTATCAGTATTTATTTCCTGTAATCAACCAGAAATAAAAAAATCTAACTACAATATCTTAGACGAAAAAGATAGAGCAATATTACGAGACGAAATTATTGAAGATAGGTTTAATAACTTGCTTCCAAAATTAATGGACGAAACCGATATTGATATGTGGGTTGTAATTTCTAGAGAATACAACGAAGATCCAGTAATTAAAACCATGTTGCCTTCGGTTTGGTTAAATGCACGTAGAAGAACCATTTTAGTTTTTTATCGAAATAAAGAAAACAATACTATTGAAAAATTGGCTGTTGCAAGATATGATGTTGGTAAAAACATAAAATCTGCTTGGAATAAAGAGAAGGAACCAAATCAATGGAAAGCATTAAATAGGATTATTGAAGAAAGAAATCCGACTAAAATAGGTATCAATATTTCTAAACATTTTGCATTGGCAGACGGTTTGGTAAAAACTGATTATGATGAGTTTGTAGAAAATTTATCGAAAGCAAATCAGCAAAAAATTGTATCTGCAGAAAAATTAGCCATTGGTTGGGTAGAAACTAGAACTCCAAAAGAAATGGAGTTGTTTAGAAAACTAGTAAAAATTACACACGATATTATTGATGAAGCTTTTACAAATAATGTGATAAAACCAGGAGAAACTACAACGGATGATGTTGTTTGGTGGATGCGTCAAAAAGTTACAGATTTAGGATTAGAAACATGGTTTCATCCAACAATAGATGTTCAGAGAAGTAAAGAACCTTTAAAATCACATATTTATTCGTTTTCAAAAACCAAAGACAATCAGGTAATTTTTCCAGGAGATTTGTTGCATTGCGATTTCGGAATAAGTTATATTGGATTAAATACAGATTGCCAACAACACGCTTATGTTTTAGGAAAAGATGAAACTGAAGTTCCGGCTTTTTTAGCGGATGCTTTTGCAAAAGGAAATCGTTTGCAAGACATTTTAACAACAAATATGCAAACAGGAAAAACTGGAAACGAAATTTTGGCAGCATCATTACAACAAGCAAAAAAAGAAGGATTACAACCATCCATTTATTCCCATCCTTTAGGACTTTTTGGTCATAGTGCCGGAACAACAATTGGAATGTGGGATTCTCAAGGTGGTGTTCCTGTTCGTGGAGATTATCCGTTGCATAACAATACGGTATATGCAATAGAATTAAATGTTACAGTACCAATTAAAGAATGGCAAAAAGATATTAGAATTATGTTAGAAGAAGCAGGTTTTTTTGGTGATGGAAAACATGAATATGTAAATGAAAGACAAGAAGCAATTAAGCCAATAAAAATTAACTATTAATGCAAAAAAGATGCTTTTGGGTAAATAACGATCCGTTATATATAGAATATCATGATAATGAATGGGGAAAACCTGTATTTGATGATGAAACCTTGTTTGAGTTTTTAATTTTAGAATCTTTTCAAGCGGGCTTAAGTTGGATAACCATTTTAAAAAAGCGAGAAAACTTTAGAAAAGCATTTGATAATTTCGATTATAAAAAAATAGCCAATTACCAACAAGATAAATTTGATGAATTGCTAGTAAATGAAGGAATTATTAGAAATAAGTTAAAAATAAAATCTGCCATTACAAATGCGCAATTGTTTCTAGAAATTCAGAAAGAATTTGGCTCGTTTTCTAAATTTATTTGGAAGTATGTTGATGGAAAACCAATCAAAAATTCTTTTAAAACAAGAGAAGAGGTTCCAGCTAAAACAGCCCTTTCTGATGCCATTTCTAAAGAGTTGAAAAAACGCGGATTCAAGTTTGTCGGTTCAACCATTATCTACGCTTTTATGCAAGCAACTGGAATTGTTAATGATCATACAACAGATTGTTTTTGTTATTAAGCCACTTGTAAATTAACTTTTACTATAAATACGAATCGCACTAAAAATAGCAACGGCAATAAATATCCAAAAACCAACTTTTAACGCTGTGTTTTTATAGTATTTTTTATGGTTGGCAATGTCTTTTCTGTAACTCCAAACCATTAGAATAATAAAAGAAAAAGCAAAAACGCCAGCAAAAATTAATTGACCTTTGGTAAACATAAAATCGTATTTTTAAGCAAAAATACAAATTAAACTAAGACTGTATTTCTTTTTAAGATAACATCTGTAAATAAATGTCATTTCAACAGAACGACAATTGGTGAGACGAGAAATCGCGTAATTTTTCACTAAAATATTTTTCAATTATATCTTATTTAGAAAAGACAATCTTTAATACATATAAAGTTAAAAAATAAATAAACTCATGAAAAAAAGAATCGCAGCAGTACACAAATTTCACACAGCATTTAAATTAGGAATAAATAATTCGCCGACAGCAAATATAGGAGCAGACAGAAACCTATTGCGTTTTAATTTAATGAAAGAAGAAAATGAAGAATATTTTGAAGCTGCTCAGAACAATGATTTAGTTGAGGTTGCAGATGCACTTGGAGATATGTTGTACATTTTATGTGGAACAATTATAGAACACGGAATGCAAGATAAAATTGAAGAAGTTTTTAATGAAATTCAAAGATCTAATATGAGCAAATTAGGTGAAGATGGAAAACCAATTTATCGCGAAGACGGAAAAGTATTAAAAGGGCCAAATTATTTTAAACCAAATATTGCTGAGATTTTAGAAAGTTAAATCTAGTATTTTTTAAAAATGGTAACCAACTTTCATTCCGCCAGAATACAATAAGCCAAAAGATTGTAATTCCATTTCAAAACGGATTGTAAATCCATCATGATTTAAGTATTGAAACCCAAACGGAATATAAGCTCCACTTTTTTTATAAGGAAGCTCACCTTGGTCATTCAAATAAGGATATTCTTTAAATTTATGACCAAGAAAAAAACCTAAATATGGAGTCCATTTTTTATCTGCTTTATCTCCTGAGAAATGATATGCACCGCCTAAAGTAACTCCAGACATACCAATTCCAGCTTCTAAATTTATTTTTGGAGTAATAAAATAATCAAGAGTTAATCCCAAAATAGAAGGACTTGCTAAATCAAAATTTAATCCCATCGGTCTACTTATTCTTGAGTTTTTACTTGTTATAATTGTTTCTTGTGCAATTACTTGATTAGAAATAATAAGTAATACTATAAATAGTAATTTTTTCATGTTTTTTTAATCAAAAATGATAACCAAATTTAAGACCGCCATATAATTTAATAATAGTTCCTGTAGCTAGTTCAATTCTAAAAGTTATTCCATCTTCATTTAGATATTGTAATCCTAAGGGAATATATATTCCATTTCTAATATCATCATTAGTAGAGTTTTCATTACTGAAACCAATTTCAAATACATGCTGTGCAAAAAGACCAACATAAGTAGTCCATTTATAGTTATTAGATTCTTTAAAATGATAAGTTCCACCACCAAATAAGCCAAATAATCCTATTCCTAACTCAATATTTGTTTTTGGATTAACATAATAATCCGCAGATAAACCAAGAATTGATGGGCCGAAAAAATTTAAATTTAATCCAAACGGATGATTTGTTCTTGGATTGTAGTTTTCGGTATTGTTTTCTTGAGAATAAGCCTGACAAGAAATAACACAGCAAACTATTAGCAGTATTTTTTTCATTTTCTTTTTTAGCAATTTATAAGTATCTAATATAAGGATAATAAAATTACAACTCATAATTCTGTCCTTCAGAAGCAAATCTAAAACCTAATTTTTCTATTTCTTTTCGCTCTTTGCTATTTTCTTGTAATGTAGGATTTGTGTGATTAAAATGGATAAAAATAACTTTATTTTTTGTTGCTAAAGTTTCATTTTTAAATAAAGCAACGGTTTCAGAAGTAAACGGATGTGGAATTTCAGACATCGGTCTGCTTAATTCTCCATCTTTTAAAAAGGAAGCATCTAAAAAAGCGTAATCTACTTTTTTTACTTCTTCAATAATACTTTTTTTCCATTTGTGCCATTTATCAATATCTGGAATAAACAACGCAGTTTTGTTTTTTCCTTCAATTTTATAACCAACTGTTTCAGAAAATTCATCTCTATGCGGAACTAAAAATGGCGTAACTTTTAAACTATTATTTAACACGATAGTAGAATCGTTTTGTAATTTTTTCAATGCAATATTTTGTAAAGAAACCAATTGACTCCACGGTCCGTTTGTTTCTAAATAGTTTTTCATTTTTGGCATTACAAAAACAGTAATGTCCTTTTTTCCAAATGCTTCTCTACCAAAATACATCAACCCAGTATAATGTCCAATATGTGCGTGAGTAAGAAAAACACCATCAATAATATTCTCTTTCTTTAAATGATTTTGCTCTAAATCTGCTAATTGTGTGTGCATATCTGGAGTTGCCTCAAAGATCCATTTTTGCTTGTTTTGTTGATCAACCAAGCCTAAAGAAACAACACTTTTTCTTTTATTTGTTCCGTTGTAATAATTTGCACAACATTCTTTTTGACAACCAATATGAGGATAACCACCATCTTGAGCAATTCCCAAAACAGTAATGTACTGTTGTACTTTTTTTGGTTCAATTATTTCTGTTGATTTGTTTTCTATTTTACAGCCAAAAGCAAATACAATAAAAAACAATAAGAATATTTTTAATTTCATTTAAAGTGAATTTTAAAAATTGAAAGCTACAAAAAAAGCATCAATCTAAGATTGATGCTTTTTACTATTTTTAAGAAACTATCAACTATAATTGAACTCTCCATCCGTAAGGATCTGCTGTTTTATTAGTTTGTATGTCTGTGATTTTCTTTTTTAATTGAGCAGCGTAACTATTTTCTAATTCTGGCAACTCAAAATCTTCTCCTTTAAAACCGAAACCAGAAATTGGTGAAATTACAGCTGCAGTTCCTGCTCCAAATAATTCTTTTAAGCTACCGTTTTTTGCAGCTTCTACAACTTCAGTTACTGTAATTTTACGAACTTCAACATTAATTTCGCTGTCTTCAGCAATTTGTAAAATACTTTTTCGTGTAATTCCGTCTAAAATTCTATCAGAAGTTGGGCTAGTAATTAAGGTGTCGTTTATTCGAATAAAGATATTCATTGCTCCAGCTTCTTCAATATATTCATGACTGGTATCATCTGTCCAAATAACTTGATTGTAGCCTTTTTCTATTGCTAATTGAGTTGGATAAAATTGCGCAGCATAATTTCCGCCAGCTTTTGCAAATCCAACGCCACCATTTGCAGCTCTTGCGTATTTTTCTTCAATTAAAACTTTTACTTTTCCAGCAAAATAAGCGCCAGAAGGAGCTGTTGCAATAATGAATTTATATTCTGTTGATGGAGAAGCATGAAAGCCGTTTCCTGATGCAAAAATAAAAGGTCTTATGTATAAAGAGCTTCCGTCATTAGTTGGAATCCAAGCGTTATCAATCTCTAATAATTTTTTTAAACCATCCATAAAGATATCTTCTGGTAACTGCGGAATTACCATTCTTTCTGCTGATTTATTTAAGCGTTTACAATTGTCTAAAGGTCTAAATAACAACGTATTTTTATCAGCGTCTTTGTAGGCTTTCATTCCTTCAAAAATTGATTGTCCGTAATGAAAAATCTTTGCTGATGGATCTAAAGAAATTGTAGCGTAAGGCTGAATTGTTGGGTTTTGCCATTTTCCATCTTTATAATCACATACAAACATGTGATCAGAAAATACAGAACCAAAAGGTAAATTGTTAAAATCTACTGAATCTATTTTAGAGTTTTTAGTGAGCTCTATTTTTATATTTGAATTCATTTTAAGTCAGAAATTTAATGGCGCAAAGGTACATAATTTATCACATTGTTATCTTAGAAAATAGTGAATATTATTGTTTAAATTCTTACATTTGTGATAAATACATTAAAATTAAAACAATGAAAAATTTATTAAAAGTATGTGTTGTTTTCTTATTAGTTTTTACAGCTTGTAAAGAAAATTCAACAGAAAAAAAAGACAAAAATACTACAGAAGCGGCAACAAAATTTGATTCTTTTGGTGCAATGATTTCAAATGATGGCGCTATTGATTCTAAAGCGATGTTAAATAAGTTTAAATCATTAAAAGCTGGTGATACAATCAATGTAAAATTTGCATCAAAAATTGATGAGGTGTGTTCTAAAAAAGGTTGCTGGATGAAGTTAGATTTAACAGACGAAACACAAACTATGGTTCGTTTTAAAGACTACGGATTTTTTATGCCGCTAGATGCTAAAGACAGAGAAGTAATTGTAAATGGAAAAGCATTTGTACAAGAAACTTCTGTTGCAGATTTAAAACATTATGCTGAAGATGCTGGAAAATCGAAAGAAGAAATTGCTAAAATTACAATGCCTAAATTAGAGTTTGTATTTGAAGCAGACGGAGTTTTAATGAAGAAATAATGAGAAAAATTATTTTTATATGTTCTCTTTTTCTTTTTATTGGATGCAATTCTAAAAAAGAGGAAAAAGTAGAAATTACTCCAAAAGGAAACTTTTATAAGCAGTCAGAAATGGCTGCTTTAATGTTATTGATGTATGAAACAAATGCACAAAACAAGCAATTAATTTTAGACGGAAAACAACCAAAAGAGTTTCCTGAAGAATTTTTAAAAATTCATACGGCAGAATTAACTGATTCAACAGATAGAACAGCAGATTTTAAAACGTTTTCGAATTTCTATTTAAATAATATGAAATTAGTTTTTGAAACTTCTGAAGAGTCCTTAATTTCTAAACACAACAACACAATTAATAGTTGTATTACTTGTCATCAAACAACGTGTATTGGTCCAATTCCGAAAATAAAAAAACTATTGATTCAGTAATTTGAAAAGAGAAATCGTGATTACTTCAGATGGTTCTACAACGATCCATTTACCAGATTGGAATGAAAATTACCATTCAACTCACGGTGCAATTCAAGAATCAAAACATGTATTTATTTCTAAAGGATTTGATGTGATTTCTGCATCAGAAATTTCAATTTTAGAAATCGGTTTTGGAACAGGTTTAAATTGCTTTATCACTTTTTTAGAAGCGCAAGCAAAAGAAAAATCAATCAACTATGTTGGAGTAGAAGCGTTTCCTGTAACAAAAGAAGAAGTTTCTAAACTCAATTATGTTTCAGAATTAAAAGTGGATAATCTACAACTGGTTTTTGATAAAATACATAATTGCACTTGGGAAGAAAAACATCAGATTCAGTCTAATTTTTGGTTGACAAAAAGGAAACAATTTTTTAAAAATATTATTGATATAAATCAGTTTGATGTTGTTTATTTTGATGCTTTCGCAGCAGAATATCAACCAGAATTATGGACAGTTGCTATTTTTAAAAAAATGTATAAAGCTTTAAAAGTAAACGGAATTTTAGTAACTTATTCCGCCAAAGGAAGCGTTCGAAGAGCGATGCAAGAAGTTGGTTTTTCTGTAGAACGACTCGATGGCCCGCCAGGAAAAAGAGAAATGTTGAGGGCAACAAAACGCTAAAAATAAATCATATGGAAGAAAAAAGAATAAAATTTAGAAGAATAAGAGGAAGAAAAAAACCAAACCCTAAGAGAGGAGTTATCTTCGTTATTTTATTAATAATTATGGTGTATTTATGGATGAACGCAGAAGCAATCCTTTCAAAAGTATTGCCGTAAATTATTTTTTAAAAGTCCGTTCTTTCCATTGATAATTGCTGAATATTGATTTCAAAAAAACCAACAAAGTAAAATACGGATACACAAAACTACTTTTAAGATAAGTTTTAAAATATATTTTCTTGTTTTCAAAAATCGCCATTCTTTCTAGCAATAAATAGTCAAACAAAAACTTTAAGAAAAAGTAGAAAATTAAAGTTTCAAACCTCATTATTTTTGATATAACCAATACAGGAGTAATTGCTATTATTACATTTGCTGACAAAACAAAAATTCCAATTAATTTGCCAATTAATAATTTATAACTTGAGGTTTTTGAAGCCCAACGAATACGCTGTTCTATCAATTCTTGTAAAGAATTTTCAGGAAATGTTTTTACAATTACATCTTCAGATTTTAAATATTGTACTTTTTCTTTATAAAACGCAATAAATTTTTCTAATAAAAAAACATCATCTCCACTTGCAATATTGGTGTTTCCATCAAAGCCATTTAGCTTTTCAAAAACATCTTTTCTGTACATAAAATTCGCTCCATTTGATAAAAACGGAATTCCAGCACCAAAACTACCAATAGTTGTGGCTTGTAAACTCATAAAATCTAGCTCCTGAAATTGATGTAAAAAGGTTGAGTTTCCTTCATAAGAAACCGGCGCAACAATCATGTTGCAATTGTTTAGTTGGATGAAATTATCGATGGTTTTTAACCAGTTTTCAGGTAAAACACAATCTGCATCTGTAGTAATAATCCAATTGCTTTTTGCGCTTTTTAAGGCTGTAATAATGGCGTCTTTTTTTGGCGAATTAGAAGCTCTACTATTTCTTAAAATTCGAATATCTGGTAGAACATAGTCGAAATTTATCTGTGAGATTTCTCGGCTACGCTCGAAATGACAATTGATAATGTCAACAGAATTGTCAGTTGAATCATCATCAACAAAAATAAACTCTACCAACTCTTTTGAATATTTTAATTGTTGAATTGAGTCCAATAATTTTGGTAAATTTTTAGCTTCATTTCTAAACGGAATAATCACAGAAAAAGCGATCTTTTCTGAAGTATTTGTGCTTTTGAATTCTTTCACTTTATAAAAACCAATTACAAAAATAAATATGAAAATGATGTAGCTATAAAATAAAATACTAATGAGAATCATTCTTTTTTCTGAATTAATTTATTGGTATTAAAAGTAAGCACAAAATAGCTTCCAACAATACTTGGAAGTACAAAATTGAAAATCCACATGAGTAATACAATTGCTAAAATACTTGTTTCATTAACTTGAAATAATGAAAAAATAAATAACGCAACAGAGCCTTTTAAAACGACATCAAATAAAGACAACATCGGAATAATTGATGCAATTACATACATTGAAAAAATACACATCATTGCGTCTAAATAAAGAATATCAACATTAAAAATAAGTGCTAAAAAATAAAATTGATGTGAAAAAATAAGATACCGAAGTACAGAAAGTAGCATGACTTTTTGCAATGTCTTTTTAGAAAAATTAGTTGCTTTTAATTTAAAATACTGTATTGAATACCCTTTAATTGTAACATTGTTTTTATCAATAAACCAGAAAATGATACATAATAGAATTAAAAAAATTACAACGAAAATTACATTCGTAAAATCAAATTGAATCTTAAAATTGAAAAACAAATACAAGCAACCAATAATTCCAAAAGCAATAGTGATAATTAATTGAGATACATTTCCAACGATATTTAATGCTACAATTTTTTTTCGCAATGCTTTTTTAAAATACAAAGCTTTTGCTCCGTATTCTCCAATTCTGTTCGGAGTAATTAACGACGTAGTTAAAGAAGCTAAACTTTGAATTGCAGCTTCAGAAAATGAAGTTTTTTGTGCCTGATTTGCTAATATTTTCCATTTTGATATTTCTAGAAACCAATTAAAAAAGGTGAAAATCAATAAAAAAAGTGCATTTTTTAATGAAAAAACATCATTTTTTGTCAATATTGATAAAAAATTAGAAATTGACTGTTGTTGGTTTGTGAAGATTTTATCATAAATATAATATCCACAACCAATAACAATAAAAAGTTTTACGACTAGCGCTAAGAATTGCTTAGATTTGTATGAAACTGATTTGAACATTATAACAAAGAACGTTAAAATTTGATGGTAGAAAAAATCATATTAGGAATTGACCCAGGAACCACGATTATGGGTTTTGGTGTGATTAAAATTATGGGCAAGAAAATGGAATTCATTCAAATGAACGAATTGATTTTAACTAAATACACGGATCATTACCTAAAACTAAAACTAATTTTTGAAAGAACTATCGAATTGATTGATACTTACAACCCAGATGAAATTGCAATTGAAGCGCCTTTTTTTGGAAAAAATGTACAATCAATGTTGAAATTGGGAAGAGCTCAAGGAGTTGCAATGGCAGCAGGTTTATCGAGAGAAATTCCTATAACAGAATATCTACCAAAGAAAATTAAAATGGCAATCACCGGAAACGGAAACGCCAGCAAAGAACAAGTAGCATTGATGTTAAAATCCTTATTAGACTTAAAAACATTACCAAAAAATTTGGATGCTACAGACGGATTAGCAGCAGCAGTTTGTCATTTTTACAATGCAGGAAAAGTTGTTGGCGGAAAAAGTTATACAGGCTGGAGTGCCTTTGTAAAGCAGAATGAAAAACGAGTGAAGAATTAGTGTTCAGTTGGCAGTAGCAGTATTCAGTAGCAGTTGCATTTGTAGTATTTTAAAAATAAATAATTATGGGGTTTAAAGAATTATTGGCTTTTAAAAAATCTTTTGATTTGGCAATGCGAATTTTTGAAATATCTAAATCATTTCCAAAAGAAGAAAAGTACTCATTAACAGATCAAATTAGAAGATCATCAAGAAGTGTTTCTGTAAATATATCTGAAGCGTATAGAAAAAGATTGTATCCCAAACATTTTGTAAGTAAATTATCTGATTCTGATGCGGAGAATTCAGAAACTCAAGTATGGTTATTATTTGCGTTGAAATGTAATTATATAAATCAAATTGATTTTGAAAGTTTGCCTTCTGAAAACGCTGAAGTTGGAAAATTAATAAATTACATGATTAATAATCCTAGTAAATTCGGAGCTAAATAACTAAAAACTGCTACTAAATACTGTAAACTGAATACTGATAACTAAAAAAATGTCCGGAATATACATCCACATACCATTTTGTAAACAAGCATGTTTTTATTGCGATTTTCATTTTTCTACTTCGTTAAAAAAGAAAGATGAGCTGGTTTCTTGTTTGATTAAAGAGTTAGAAATTAGAAAAGGCGAATTACAAAACGAAACAATTGAAACGATTTATTTTGGCGGAGGAACGCCGAGTTTATTATCTGTTGATGAAATTGAATCTATCATTGATGCTATTAATTCGAATTATACAGTAATTGAGAATCCAGAAATTACGTTAGAAGCAAATCCG
Source organism: Polaribacter uvawellassae (assembly GCF_039748955.1). Classification (NCBI taxonomy): domain Bacteria; kingdom Pseudomonadati; phylum Bacteroidota; class Flavobacteriia; order Flavobacteriales; family Flavobacteriaceae; genus Polaribacter; species Polaribacter uvawellassae. Next base: position 923,244 of record NZ_JBDIZN010000001.1, read on the forward strand.
GATGATTTAATGTCAGTTCGAGCGCAGTCGAGAACGATTTTTGAAGATTATAAAAAAATCGGAATTAATCGCTTGAGCATCGGAATTCAATCTTTTTTTGAAGACGATTTAAAATTGATGAACAGAGCGCACAACGCAGAAGAAGCAAAAGAATGCTTGTCTGTGGCGACTCGCCACTTTGAGAATATTACGGTAGATTTAATTTACGGAATTCAGAATATGTCCATTGAAAAATGGAAACAAAATTTACAAATTGTTTTCGATTTTGGCATCCATCATATTTCTAGTTATGCACTAACAGTTGAGCCAAATACAGCGTTAGATTCGTTTATCAAAAACGGAAAATATCCGCCATTAAATGAAGCATTGGCTAAACAACATTTTGATGTGTTGGTTGCCGAAACACAGAAGCAAGGATTTGTACATTATGAGATTTCCAACTTCGGAAAACCAAACTTTTTTTCGAAACACAATACCAGTTATTGGAACCAAAAAAAATATATCGGAATTGGACCATCAGCACATTCATTTAGTAAAACTCATCGAAGTTGGAATGTTGCTAACAACACCAAATACATCAAATCCATTTTAGAAAATAAGTTGCCAAACGAAACGGAAGAGTTGTCAAAAAACGATCAATTTAATGAGGCAGTTATGACAGGCTTACGAACTATTTGGGGAGTTTCTTTAGCTGAAATTGAAGCTGAATTTGGGATTGATTATAAAAATCAATTAGTAGCATCCGCAGAAAAATTTATCAACAAAGATTTACTCGTCATTGCGAGAGAAACGAAGCAATCTTTTGACGATAAAGAGATTACTTCGTCGATTCCTCCTCGTAATTACATTGAATTGCTGAAAACCACAAAAAAAGGAAAATTTTTGGCAGATGGTATTGCATCTGATTTATTTATCCTGAACTAGTTTTAAAACCATTCCGGCTGTCACATTGAGCATTACTGAAATCAAAATGTATTTTGATTGAAAGTAGCAAACAAAGTTTGTCGAAAGGTCTTTTTAAAATGGAAATGGAATTTAATAAAATCACAAAATCTTCAATTAAAAAAAGTATATTTGGAATTGTAGTATCATAATTATAAGATGCTGAAATAAATTCAGCATAAACAATCTCAGCATGAAAGCAGTTATAGAATATAATTCAAGAAAGATAGAAGTAGACATCTCGAATCCTATAGATATTTCAATTCCTATTGATATGTCAAAAAAAAATATCAATGCATGGTATATTGATGATCCAGCTATTTTTCCTGAAGAATTTGAAGGAGAAAAAATTAAGGTTTCTGAAGGCGCTGTTGTAAACTTTAACAACATACATTTTAATCCGCATTCGCATATTACACACACAGAATGTGTTGGGCATATTACAGAAAAAGTACATTCTGTAAATAAAAATTTAAAGTATTTTATTTTTCTTGCAGAATTAGTAACTGTAGCTCCAGAAAGCAGAAATGGAGATTTTGTGATTTCAGAAAAACAATTAAAAACAGCATTAAAGAATAAAAAAAGAGACGCCATTGTAATTAGAACTTTACCAAATTTATCGGATAAAAAAGAGATGCGTTACTCAAATACAAATCCACCGTATTTGTTAGAAGAAGCGGCAATTTACCTAAGAGAAAAAGGCATTAAACATTTATTGATAGACTTGCCTTCGGTAGATAAAGAAAAAGACGAAGGAAAACTGTTAGCCCACAATGCTTTTTGGAATACTTCAGGAGAAATACGAATGAATGCAACCATAACTGAGTTTATTTACGTGCCAAATTCAATTGAAGATGGAGAATATTTACTGAATTTAATGATTGCGCCTTTTGAAAATGATGCAACACCAAGTAAGCCGGTTTTGTATGAGATTATTAAATAATCTATGAAGAAGAATAAAAAAATAAAATATATTTTTTACGCAGTAATAATTGTATTTATTCTTCTGATAAAAGGTGCTGTGTATTCTGATATTCCTGTTGAAAAATTAAAAGAGAAATACGCCAATCAACATTCTAAATTTATTGAAATCGACGGAATGCAAGTGCATTACAGAGATGAAGGAAACGGAACGCCAATTGTATTAATTCACGGAACAGCTTCTTCTTTGCACACTTGGGATGATTGGACAAAAGAACTTTCAAAAAACCATCGAGTACTTAGAATGGATTTACCTGCTTTTGGTTTAACTGGAGCAAATGCAAACGGAGATTATTCAATTGAAAATTATATGCGATTTCTACAGCAATTTTTATCAAAAGTAAAGGTTGATAATTTTTATTTGGTGGGTAATTCTTTGGGCGGAAATATTGCGTGGGAATACGCTGCAAAATATCCAAAGAAAATTAAAAAATTAGTTTTAGTTTCTGCAAGTGGTTTGCCAACAAATAAACCACAACCTTGGATTTTTAAAATGGCAAAAACGCCAATTGTAAATTCGCTTTTTTTATATCTAACCCCAAAAATGGTAATTAAAGACAATATGAAACAAGTGTATGAAGATGATTCTAAAATTACAGACGAATTGATTACGCGTTATCACGAAATGGCTTTAAGAGCAGGAAATAGACAAGCATTTATTGATAGAGCAAAAACCGATTTTAAATTGGCAAAAACTGCAAATTTAGAGAAGTTAAAAAGTATTCAAACAAAAACGTTATTGCTTTGGGGAGAAAACGATTTGTGGATTCCGTTAGATAACGGAAAGCGAATGGATAGTTTACTACCAAATTCTAAATTAGTAATTCTTAAAAATTCTGGTCATGTTCCTATGGAAGAAAATCCAACAGAGAGTTTAGCAATTTTAAAGGATTTTTTGGATGTCTAGTCCTGAAATATGGCTACAGGTTAAAATTGAATTTACGCTGATAATTTATATACCATATTTGGTGTTTTATAGTCTAAAGATACGTGTAATCTTATTTGGTTGTATAAATTAATTGCATT
>NZ_JBDIZN010000002.1:0-639101 GCF_039748955.1 Polaribacter uvawellassae
TTATTTCTTATCAGAACTTCCCCTTATCTCTCAAAGCGGGTGCAAATGTATAAACTCTTTTTACAATACAAAAACTTTTTTAATGTTTTTTTGAAAAATTTATTTCGCAGTAACTTTAATGAACTTTCCTATCTAAAATCGGGACTGCAAAGATACTATAATTAATATATAACCTGCAACATTTTTCGAAAAAAAATTAAACCCCTATTTAAATGAACTATTGCTAAAAAAATACTAATGTTTTCTCCTTAGCGGCTGCAAATATACACTCCTTTTTAAACCTTGCAACACCTAAACCAATCTTTTTTTTAATCAATTTCTTAAAACACTAAAAGTCCAACGCTTAAGTCTCAAAAAAAATAAAAACTTTTCTAATTAACATGTGTTTAAAATGGGTTAGAGTTTATTTTTTTGCTTTCGCAAACATTCTTTTATACTCTTCTACATCAACATAACCTTTGAAGTCTTGATACATTTTATCTAAATCAATTTTTAATTTAGGCTTTTGCTCAATTAATCTTTCTTTTATAAAAGCTCTTTGCAGAGTATCTTCAATTAAGTAATCTTCATTAATAGTTTCTGGGTTGTATTCTGTCTTTAAAGACATCTTAAAAAGGTTCGCGGTTGTGTTATACCAAAAAGCTCTCCAGCCACTTCTCAATTCTTTTATCTGATCGAATGTTGTTTTACCTGTTTGTCGATGAATTAACTTTATCAAAATCCTTCCTTCTGTTCTTGTCATACTTTTAAGCTGATCGGTAAATTCGCCTTCTAAATATCTCTGAATAATTTTAATGTATTTTCTCTTATTTCTATTTCCTTTTATTTTAAGCAATCTAGCGTTTAATGTATCTAATCTTTTAGAAGCAAGAATAGCGTAAGGGTAAGCTTTATAAACTTTCTTTCTAAACCAATAATAGTAATTAATGTCTTCTCTGTTTTTAAACTTAGTTTTTGGCAATAATTTTACCTCATCAAGATCAATTGTTAAAGTATCTCCGATTTTAATTAAAATGTATTTTTCAGATAACGGAATAGAATCTTTAACCTGACTTGAAGTAGTTAATGAAAGGAGGAATAAAAACAAAATAATTATGTTCTTCATCATCAATATATATAAGAGTGTAAAGGTATTATATTTTGTTAGATTTTCATATTAAAAAAAGCTCACACATATAATAACGCATGAGCTTTAATTTTCTTATTTTCAAAAATCAATTTACTTTCATTCGATTATCATTAGAGTTGATATCAATTAATTTATTGTACGGATCTACTCCAACCTCAGTTGGTTTCTTATCTACAACAATTATTACTTTATTATTGATTTCTGTAATCTTATGTTTCTTTAAATAAAGTACTTTTTCTTTCATCTTACCATCAACTTCTTCTTCAATAAAAACACCAACATCAATATAATCTTCTAGTTGAACAGATAAAATTGGTTTTTTCATATCAGCAGTTTTGTAAGACAAGGTATCTCCTACTTTTTCTCCATAATAACGTTTCCCTTTTTCATCATTTCTGTATTTTGATATTTCAAACTCAATTTCTACTTGAAATTTTCCGCTTTCCAACTCAGTAGTTTTTGCATCTAAAACCCTATTTCTATAAAGTGTTATCGTTTCAAACATGTCTTTTATCACATACTTTAAAGAATCTGGAGTTACTTCTCTTATATGATCAACCATTTCTATAGAAGTTGTATAAGGAGGTTCTTGAAATTGTACTTTCTCTACATATTTTTTTAAAGCTCCGTTTAATTTTTCTTCTCCTATATAATCACTCAATGCATAAAAAACCAAAGAACCTTTTTGATATCTGATATAACCTTGACCATCATTATACATTAAAGCGTTTTCGCGTTTTCTTTCTAAAGTTCTTTGCAACAAATAGTCATCTAATGCTTTCTTTAAAAATGTGCGCATTTTTTCTTTTCCTTGTTGATGCTCTAATACTTTTAAAGTAACGTATTCCGACATACTTTCAGACAACATGGTTGCTCCTAAAACATCTGCTCCAATAACTTGATGCGCCCACCATTGATGCGCAACTTCGTGAACCGTAATTGCAAACGGATAATCTACTCCATCATCATTTTCATCATCTACATCGGCAATAAAACCAACTCCTTCAGAAAATGGAATTGTATTTGGAAACGATTGCGCAAAACCTCCACCTGTTCTTGGAAACTCAATAATTCTTGCTTGTTTATGTTGATAAGGACTAAAGTTTTTTGAATTGTAATCTAACGAAGCTTTCAAACCTTTCATCATTCTATCCAAATTAAACTCGTGTCCTTTATGATAATAAATTTCTAAACTTACTCCGTTATATTGCTCTTTCTTCACTTCATATCTAGCGGAGTTAAACGCATAAAAATTTAAGATTTTACTATCCATTTTATAATGAAAGTATCTTCTATCTCCTTCTGTCCATTCATTTTGTAAATATCCTGGGGCAATTGCAATTTGATCTTTTGATGTAGAAACTGTTGCTTCAAAATCTATCCAATCAGAATCTTTTGAGATATATGTATTTCCTAAAGCTGTAGAATCTGATGGATGTGGACGTAAATTGTTTTTTGGTAAATCATATTTTTTACGTGTGCTATCATCTGTTAATTCTCCAGCGGCAGAATATCCTAAAGAAGGGAATAGTTGAAAATTATTGATGAATGTTCCGTTTGCTCTTACAGGAGAATTTTGTCTATACCTAGAATTCTTTTTGCTTTCAACAGAAAAAGAAAGTTCTAAAGTATCTCCAGGAAAAATCTTTTTATCAAATTTATAAATATCAAAATGATGAATTGTATCTTCTAAAACCAATGTATTTGCTCTGTTAAAAGTAAATGTACTTTTTAAAGAATTGTGATTTAAAAACAAACTATCTATTTCTTTATCCGTTTTATTTACCATCAAATAAGTTCCGGAAGCCGTAAAAATTCTTTCTTTTGGAAAAATATTTACATCTGTTTTTACAGCAACAATTCTCGGCTGCGCATATTCTTCATATTTTTTGTAAGTCTTTTCCCACTCAACACGTTGTAATTCTGCTTCTTTAGAAGAAGTTCTTTTTCCTTTTGCTGCTGTTTCTTGATAAATTGAAAATCCTAATCCTAAAAAAGCCAAAAAGAAAACAGCAAAACTGATCGCTAAAACTCCTTTAAAACGTTTTGTTGCAACAGAAATTCTTTCTAAAAAAGAAAACGGAATTCCACGAACCCAAAATAATGCTGATAAGACCAACAACATAAATCCGCATAAAATCCAATAGGTTTTATACCATAAATAAGGTCCCATAGAAAACCCATAACCATTCATGTCAGAATAATCAAAACCTGGTGCTTCATTATATTTAAAGATAGATTGCTCTATTCCTGCAAGTGATAAAAAAGGCATTCCAATAGAAATCACTAACAAAGCAAACAATCCTAAATACGGATTCCCAATTAATGTTTGAATAAATATTGATAACAACACCCAAACAAAATAATGTAGAAATTCTAAGAAATATAATTCTGTTAAATAATGACCAATTTCAAAATTATAATATCCATTATACATTTGAAAAAGCATACCAGAAACCATAATTACGGCTAATAAAACCAATTGCATTTTTACAAGTGCAATTACTTTAGAGAATAATAATGTCCAATTTGGAATCGGAGTTGCATCAATTAAATGATTTGCTCTTGCAATTTTTGCTCTGTGCACTAACATTCCTGCATATAAAAAAGTACAGACATTAATAGATACAGAAAAAACGCTTCCAACATTTAGCATTTTCCAAGTTACTGGCAATGTTGGCGTTCCAAAAATATTTCCTATTTCAGAAAGTCCGATAAACATTAAAACCAATCCAACTAAAACAATAGAAATAAATGCCCAACTTTTAACGATGTATTTAAAATCGATATTTGACAGTTTCCAAGTTGTTTTTAAATTTTGTGTAAATGAATAATCGAAAGAAACTTTTGGTAACGATATTTTTGTAATTCCGCTAAAATTAGTTTTTGTTGATCTTTCTGATTTTGTTTTTCTAAAAGAAATAGAAATTGCATTCTGACTAAATGTAAAGAACTTATAAACCAATCCGAAGATGAACGTAGAAATTGCCAACCACAATAAACGGTTGTAAATAATCATTTCTTTAATAGGAACTTGCAATTCGTTCTGCTCTGAAGGTGTCCAATATTTTGTGTAATAATTAGAAGCTGCTGCTCCAAACGGATCTAAAATTGCCGCTAAAGTTCTATGTTCTGGTTCAGAAAGTAAACTTTCTAAAACTCCTTGACCAAACATTAAAATAATTACAGTTATAAATCCGGCTGCAATATTTCTAGTGAAAGTTACAACAGCAAAAACAATTGCTCCGAACAATAAAATATTGGGTAAAATAAATACAAAATAGGTTTGTAAATAAGAAACTGCATTAAATGGACCAACAATATCTGGATTTGTTCCAGGAACTCGGAAACCAATCACCATTCCTATTGTAATAGAAATAGCAATTAAAGAAACCACTAAAATTGAGCTAAAAAACTTAGCAAAAAGGTAGTTTGCTTTTGTAAAAGGATACGAATACAAAATGGTGTGCATTTCACTTTTATAATCTCTATAAACAGAAACTCCAACAATAGAAGGAAATAAAAAGAAAATGAAAATAGTTAGTGCATTAAATAATCCTGTAACTCCAATTGGCGAGTTTACAATTCTTGAAGAACCAGTTGTAGCGGTAATTGAATCGAAAAAACCAGCGGTAGTTGCAGAAAGAAATAATGATAAGATTAAAAATATTGATATATAAATATAAAATGCAGGTCTGCTAAACCAGTATTTTAATTCTTGTTTAAAAATTGTTAAAAACATAATTATAGATTGTTAGATGATTGGATAGTTTGATTATTAGACAATTGGATTTTTAGACTTTAAGATTGTTCTTTTTAGATTTTTTGCTTCTAATTATCTAACAATCTAGTTATCTATAAATCCAGTTATTCAACCAATTCTGGTTCATCTTGTTTTAAAGCGATAAAATAAACATCATCTAATTGTGGAGTTGCTGCATTAAAATCATCTGAAGGTTTTTCTGAAGCATGCACTCTAATATTTAATGTATTATCTTGATTATAATTTGATGACAACACATTGTATTGAGCCATATTAGCTTCTAACTCATCTCTATCAATAATTTTTTTCCAAATTGTTCCTTCAATTTCTTTTGTAGCTTCTAATGGTGTTGTATGGTTTAATATTCTACCTCCATTTAAAATTGCCATTTCATTACAAAGTTCTTTTACATCTTCTACTATATGTGTTGAAAAAATAACGGTACAATTTGTACCAACTTCACGTAAAACATTTAAAAAGCGATGTCTTTCTGCGGGATCTAATCCTGCAGTTGGCTCATCAACAATTATTAATTTTGGATTGTTTAATAACAATTGCGCAATTCCAAAACGTTGTTTCATTCCGCCAGAATAACCAGCAACATATTTTTTTCTTACATCGTATAAATTGGTAATTTCTAATACTTCTTTTACCAATTCTTTTCTTTCTGATTTCGATGAAATTCCTTTTAAAGTAGCAAAATAATCTAATAAATCTTCAGCTGACATGTTTGGGTACACACCAAATGATTGTGGTAAATAACCCAAAACTTTTCGTAAAGACATATTATCTTCTAAAACATTGATATCACCAAAAGTAATTGAGCCAGAATCTGGGCTTTGCAAAGTTGCAATGGTTCTCATTAAAGATGATTTTCCTGCACCATTTGGACCTAATAATCCAAACATTCCTGTGCCAATTTCAATCGACAGGTTATCAATTGCTTTTACACCATTTTTATAGGTTTTTGTTAAGTTTTCAATTTTTAATTTCATCAGTTGGTTTTTATAGTTGTTTTTATTGTAGATAAGTCTGAAAGTTACAACTTTTGTTACAAAATATTAAAATAAATCTTCGTGAGCCTTAATTAGCACAAAAAAAATAGATATTTTTACAAAAGCGAACACGCTTATAAACTTTAAAACTTTTTTACATAAAAACTTTATAAACATATATAATGGCAAAAAAATCAATATTAAATAAAAAGTCAATTTCTTTTTTAGAAAAATATTTAAACAACGATGCTCCTACTGGTTACGAATGGGAAGGACAAAAAATTTGGATGGATTATCTTAAACCGTATGTTGATGAATTTATTACAGATACTTACGGAACAGCTGTCGGAGTTATCAATCCAGATGCAAAATTTAAAGTAGTAATTGAAGGTCATGCAGATGAAATTTCTTGGTATGTAAATTATATTTCTGATAACGGATTAATCTATGTGATTAGAAACGGAGGTTCAGATCATCAAATTGCGCCAAGTAAAATTGTAAATATTCATACTAAAAACGGAATTGTAAAAGGAGTTTTTGGATGGCCAGCAATCCACACTAGAGACAAAGCTAAAGAAGAAGCTCCAAAACCAGAAAATATTTTTATCGACACAGGTTGTGCAACTAGAAAAGAAGTAGAAGCTTTAGGAATTCACGTTGGTTGTGTAATTACCTATCCAGATGAGTTTCATATTTTAAACGGAGATAAATTTGTTTGTAGAGCGCTTGATAATAGAATGGGCGGATTTATGATTGCAGAAGTAGCTCGTTTATTAAAAGAGAACAAAAAAACCTTGCCATTTGGATTGTATGTTACTAATTCTGTTCAAGAAGAAATTGGGTTGCGTGGTGCAGAAATGATAACCAATACAATTCAACCAAATGTTGCTATTGTTACTGATGTTACGCACGACACTACTACTCCAATGATTGATGTTAAAAAAGCTGGTTATTTGCAATTAGGAAAAGGTCCAGTTATTGCATACGCGCCAGCCGTTCAACAAAAATTACGTGATTTAATTACAGAAACTGCCGAAGAAAATAAGATTCCTTTTCAACGTTCTGCTTTATCTAGAGCAACCGGAACAGATACTGACGCTTTTGCGTATAGTAATGGCGGAGTTGCATCTGCATTGATTTCATTGCCGCTTCGTTATATGCATACAACTGTAGAAATGGTGCATAGAGATGATGTTGAAAATGTAATTAAAATGATTTATGAAACCTTGTTAAAAATTAAAGACGGAGAAACGTTTTCTTATTTTGAATAATTATGAGTTTACAAGATCAAAAGCATTTGTTCAATATTCCTGAAGGAATTCATTACTTAAATACAGCTAGTCTTTCAGCATCTTTTAAATCAATTGAAGAAGCAGGAGTTAAAGCTATTAAAGAAAAAAGTAAACCATATCTAATTCCGGTTACAGATTTTTTTGATCCAGTAATAAAACTTAAAAAATTATTTGCGCAACTTATAAATGCTGATGATTATAATAGAATAGCAAATATTCCTTCTGTTTCTTATGGATTATCAACTGTTGCAAATAATATAAAATTAAATAAAGGCGATGAAATTGTTTTGATTGAAGAGCAGTTTCCAAGCAACTATTACGTTTGGGAAAAATTAGCCGAAAAATACGAAGCAATTATTAAAATTGTAAAACAGCCAAAAACTAAAGAAAATAAAGGTAAACTTTGGAACGAAGCAATTTTAAACACCATAAATTACAAAACTGCTTTTATTGCTTTAGGAAATATTCATTGGGCAAACGGAACCATTTTTGATTTAAAAGCAATTAGAAAAAAAACAACAGAACACAATGCGCTTTTAATTGTTGATGGAAGTCAATCTATTGGTGCAATGGAATTCTCTATAAAAGAAATTCAACCAGATGCATTAATTTGCGCTGGTTATAAATGGTTATTTGGACCTTATGGTTGTGGTTACGCATATTTTGGAGAATATTTTGATAATGGAGAGCCAATTGAAGAAAATTGGTCGAATCGTTTTAACAGTGAAAACTTAAGCAATTTAGTTAATTACGAATCTAGATACAAACCGTTAGCAAATAGATATTCTGTTGGTGAACATGCAAGTTTTATTTATGTAAAAATGCAAATTGCAGCACTTCAACAAATTATAGAATGGACACCAAAAGCAATACAAGATTATTGTAAAGAAATTACTTCTAATTTTGTTGAATTATTAAAGGAAAATGGTTGTATTATAGAAAATTCGGATGCTAGAGCACATCATTTATTTGGGGTTGAAATTCCAATAGAAATTGATAAAACTGCATTAAAAGAAAAACTAGCTAATAACAATGTTTTTGTCTCATTTAGAGGAAATTACATTAGAGTATCTTGTCATTTATTTAATACTGAAGAAGATTTAAAAGTTTTATCAAATTGTATTTTATCAAGTTAACTTATTATTTTGGATGAACTTATAGATATTTTAACTCCAGAAGGCAAACCAACTGGAAAAACCGCATTAAAATCTGAAGCTCATCAAAAAGGATTATATCATGCAACTGTACATGTTTGGTTCTATACAAATGATAATAAAATTCTACTTCAAAAAAGAGCTTCCGTAAAAAAAGTATTTCCTAATCACTGGGATGTTTCTGTTGCCGGACATATTTCTGCTGGAGAAAAAATAGAAACCGCTGCAATTAGAGAAGTAAAAGAAGAAATTGGAATAACAATTAAAGATTCAGATTTAACTAAAATTGGTTTAAGAAAAGATGAAATTGTGCATCCAAACGGAATTTTAGACAACGAGTTTAAACATCTTTTTTTGTGTAAACTAACCAAAGAGATATCAGAATTAAGAATGGAAGTTGGTGAGGTTGATGATTTACAATTATTTGATATTACTATATTAAAAGACACCACAAAACATGGAAGTTTTATGGTGCCTAATTTTAGAAATTATTATGGTTTTATATATGATCAATTAAAAACTAAGTCAAAATAATTACACAATAAATTACTTAGTTAAAAGATTTGACAAAACCTCTTCTTTTAATTTTCTATAACCTTTAATATGCTCTAAATATAAAGATCTTGTTACTTCGTGTTCATTTAAATAAAACAAATCACAAGCAACATCATCACATTCATTTAGCTTTTCTGTTTCGTTTCTGGCACTATGAAGCTGAGTTAAACAATCTGCGTTTTTCTCAACCATCAATAATAACTCGTCTCTTAAATCTCTATTTTTCATCAAATTAGAGGCTATTTTTGCCAATTTATCACATTCTTCTGTCACATAATTTACATGAGAAATCCACACATCTAATTCTCTAAAACTTCTACTCTGAATAATTTGTGCTTCAGAATCGTAATCGTTATAAGTGTTTGATTGCATAATATTAACTTTATTATTCGTCTATTTATTTAACATCTAAAATCCTTAAAGATTTTATTCCTCCAGGAAACTCCCATTGAATTACGTCTCCTTTTGCATATCCTATTACAGCTGAACCCATTGGCATAAGTATTGATATTTTTTTCTCAGCAGTATTACTTTTTGATGGCACTACAAGCTGAAATGTATTTTTCCAATTACTATCTTCAGAACTCACTGTTACAATAGAATTAAGCCGAACTACGTCGGTATTTTTCATTTCTTCTTCATCAAGAAAAATAGCTTCTTTTAATTCTTCTCTTAATTTTAAAATATGATTTTTAACTGTAGTTTCCTTTTGTTGCTCCTCAATATTTAAAAGTTGTTTAAGTACAAGAAACTCTTTTTTTTCAATCACTAACTTTTCATATTTCATCATCCTAACTTTTTATGGAAAAATTCCACGTTGTACATAAGCTCTTTCTAAACGTTCTATTGCAATTACATAAGCGGCAGATCTCATATCTAACTTTCTGCTTTCTGACATGTTTAATACTTTAATAAAAACTTCTCTCATTTTTTTATCAAGTTTTGCCATAATCTCATCAAGTTCCCATAACTCTCCGTTTCTGTTCTGTAACCACTCAAAATAACTACCAATAACACCACCAGAATTACATAAAATATCAGGAATAATTGAGATTCCTTTTTCTAATAAAATGTTTTCTGCTTCATTTGTTGTTGGTCCGTTTGCACCTTCAGCAATTAAAAAAGCTTTTATTTTTAATGCATTCTCTTTTGTTATTTGATTTCCTAAAGCAGCAGGAATACAGATATCACAATCTAAACCAAAGAAATCTTCTTTTTTAACTTCTTTTGTTTCAGCAAACCCAACTACACTTCCATTATTAAACTTAGTATACTCAAATAAATCACTTACTTTAATTCCTTCAGGATTTGTAATAGATCCAAAAGCATCTTGAACTCCAATCATTTTTGCACCTTCTTTTTCTAAAAAGTGAGCTGCCCAAAAGCCAACATTTCCAAAACCTTGAACAATAAATGTTTTGTCTTTAAGATTTACATTTTTTTGTTCTGCCCAAAATTTTATATTTAAAAAAACACCGTAACCTGTAGCTCTATCTCTACCTTCTAAACCACCTGAACCAATTGGTTTTCCTGTTACAACATGCTGATTTCTAGATCTTTCTGCTGGTGCTTTTGTAGACATATAAGTATCTGCAATCCAAGCCATTGTTTGTGCATTTGTGTTTACATCTGGCGCAGGAATATCATGTTCTGGACCAATATTATCTCCTAAAGCAAAAGTAAAACGTCTTGTAATACGCTCTAATTCTGAGATAGAATATTTTTTAGGATCCATTTGAATTCCACCTTTTGCTCCACCATAAGGCAAACCAGTTAAAGAAGTTTTCCAAGTCATCCACATTGCTAATGCTTTTACAGCATCAATATCAATTGTGGGATGATATCTTAAACCACCTTTGTAAGGCCCAAGTGCGTTATTATGTTGTACCCGATATCCTTTAAAGATTTCTACATCTCCATTATCCATACGAACAGGAAAATGAATGATTAATTCGTTGTTTGTAATTCCTAATATTTTTTTAATATTCGGATTTAAGTTTACCAAATCTGATGCTACATCAAATTGCTGCATCACATTGTGCAACATTCCTTGCTTTGGTTCTTTTTTCTGTTTCAATTCTGTTGTTAAAGTCATTTTTTTAATTAAATAAGTTCTAATTCTCTTTTGCTTTTGACTGCATTAAAATCATTAATTATTGTTGTAGACGTTTTATTTTCTGATTCTTCTTCTTGTTCAAATTCACTACAAGACCAAATAAAAACTTTATTTGATGTTAAAGTGCAAGTGTTAACATGAATACAAGTACTACATAAACTTCTTTTATAAGTGTCCATAAATTATAATATTTGAATATGACATCTCTATTGGCAACAGCTGTACCAAAAAATCATAAAAAATGAAAATAATTTATACACTACTAATTATCAGGTATTTATCAGCAATTGTATAAACCAATAAAAACATCTAAATGGGTAATAATTACTCAACTGATGCATTTTTACTCGTTATTTATTTTAATTTTTCTCGTAATGTTTTTCTATCTATTTTTAAAATTTCTGCAGCTTTGGTTTTATTATTACCGGTTGCAGCTAATACTTTTATTATATATTTTTTTTCAAGTTCTTTTAAAGAAATTAATTCTTCTGTTTTAGAAAAATCTATTTGATATTTTACATATTCTGGAAGATGCTCTACTTCTACAGATTTATCGCACATAATTACTGCACGCTGAATTACATTTTCTAATTCTCTAATATTTCCTGGCCAATGATATCTTTGAAGAATTTCTATGGCATCTGCACTTATTTTTAAAAACTTGTCTTTATATTCGATTCCGTATTTAAAAAGAAATTTTTCTACCAATAACGGAATGTCAGAAAGTCGTTCTGCTAAAGTTGGCACATCAATTTGCACAACGGTTAATCTGTAATATAAATCTTTTCTAAACCTACCTTTTTTAATTAATTCTTGTAAGTCGATATTGGTTGCTGCAATTACACGAACATCTACTTTTTCTACTTTTTGAGAACCAACCCTTACCACTTCTTTTTCTTGCAAAACTCTTAACAAACGTAATTGAGCAGCTAAAGATGCATTTCCTATTTCATCTAAAAACAAAGTTCCTTTATCAGCCGCTTGGAAAAATCCTGATCGGTTTGAATCTGCTCCTGTAAAAGCTCCTTTTACATAACCAAATAATTCTGATTCTAGTAAATTTTCTGGAATCGCGCCACAATTAACTGCAATAAAAGGCGCGTTAGAAAACTTACCCATATAATGTATAGAACGTGCAACCAACTCTTTACCTGTTCCGCTTTCACCAGAAATAAAAACGGTTGCTTTATTATCTTTCAACCGCTCAATGATATCTGTAACTTTCTCTATTGCAGGAGAATTTCCAATTAATTCACCGTAAGATTTTTTTAATAAGTCGTTATCAACCTTAATAGATTTTAAAACTTTAGGTGTATTTTCTAAAGATTTTAATACAGCTGATTTTAATTCTTCTTTTGTAAATGGTTTTGTAATATAATCTACAGCTCCAGATTTCATTACTTCTAACGCACCGTCAATTGATGGAAAGCCAGTAACTACTAATTTAGGAATATTAGGAAAATGTTCTGAGGCATATTTTATCAACTCTAAACCATCTACGCCTGGCATTTGCAAATCTGTAATTAATAAATCGATTGATTGATCTTTTAAAATTTGTAATGCTTCTTTTACAGAAATGGCTTTATATGTATGATAATTTAGGGATTGTAAATGACGCTGAATAAGTTCAAGAATATGAATATCGTCATCAACAATTAAAATATTTTCTCTCTGTAACATTGTTTAATTTTTTGGAAAGCTAATTATAAAAACTGTTCCTTTTGGTTTATTTGATTTATATTTTATAGTTCCTTTATGACTTTTTACAATTCCGTGAACAACACTTAAACCAAGACCAGAACCTTCTCCTACAGATTTTGTTGTATAAAACGGATTGAAAATATTTTCTGATAATGTTTTAGGGATTCCAATACCTTCGTCTGAAATCTTTAATTGTATTGATTTGTTTTTTTCTTCAACAGAAACTTTAATTTTTCCCTTTATTGGCGAAAAATAAATGGCATTAATTACTAAATTAAAAATTACTTGAGTTAATTGAATTTTATCAACTTTTAACTCAATATTTTCTTTGTTAAAATATAATTCGCTTTTGATATTCTTTTTTCTAAAGTTGGGAACCAATAAACTAATTGCTTCTTTAATTACAGGAACACAATTTATAACTTCCATTTGCTGTGGCATTTCACAAGAAAAGAACATTAATTTCTTTACAACTTCTCTAGAATAAATTGCACTATTGATTACCTTCTGTAAATCTTTTGCGCCAGTTTTATCGTCTTTAAAACGTTCTTTTAAAAGTTCTGTAAATCCTAAAATATTAGCTAAAGGTGTATTTAATTCATGTGCAATTCCGGCTGTAATCTCACCTAAAATAGACAATCTATCTACACGTTCCATTTGCCTCCTAGAAAGAATTTCTTTTTCTTTAATTTGTTTGCGCTCAAACAAATCTCCTATTTCTGAAGCAATTTTATTTAATAATAATTTTTCTTCTTCTAAAAATGCATTTTGAGAAAATTCTAATTTTGGATAACCAACTTTTATAGAACCCGAAATTTCTCCAAATACTTTTATAGCAGATAAAATAAAAATAGCTTCTAAATTTTGTTTGCCTTCTGCAATGTTATATTCTTTGGTTTCAATTTCTACAAATGCAGCTTCAGGAAACCTGATTGCAGATCTTACATTTACAGCAATTCCTGTTAAAAGCTCTTTTACATCCGTATAATCGCCATTTCTAATTAAAGAACTTACGTTGTACAAACATGTTAATTCTTTAATCCGTTCTTTTAATTTATCTTCTGTTGATATGTTTTGATCCATAGCTTTAAGATTTACAGCAAATTTAGAAGTTTAAAATTACTAAATATCCATAAATGTAACTATTTAATAAACTACACTTTCTAAATTTTCGATTGATAGGTGTACAATTCAAAATATCTTCCTTCTTTTTCTATCAATTCATCATGAGTTCCTCGTTCCACGATTTCACCAGCTTCAATCACCAAAATTTGATCTGCTTGTTTAATGGTACTCAATCTGTGTGCAATAACAATAGTCGTTCTGTCTTTGATCAATTCTGATAAACTTTTCTGAATCAATGCTTCACTTTCTGTATCTAAACTAGAAGTTGCTTCATCTAAAATAATGATTTTAGGATTTGCTAATATCGCCCTTGCAATAGCCAAACGTTGTCTTTGTCCGCCAGAAAGCTTTACGCCTCTTTCTCCAATTAATGTGTCTAATCCGTCTTCAAAACGATCTGTAAATTCATTTACATACGCTGCTTTTACTGCATTTTGAAGTTCTTCTTCTGTAGCATTTGGTCTCGGAAATAAAATATTTTCTTTGATGGTTCCTTCAAACAAAAATTCATCTTGCAAAACAACGCCTAAATGTTTTCGATAACTATTTAACTTTACTTTTGACATGTCATTGTTGTCAATAGTTACTTTCCCAGATTTCGGATTTAAAAATGTAGCAGATAATCCTGCAATAGTAGATTTTCCTGAACCAGAACTTCCAACCAAAGCGGTAACGGTTCCTTTTGGAACAACAAAACTAATATTATTTATAACTTCTTTTCCTTCTTCATAAGAAAACGAAACATCATCAAAAACCAATTTTCCTTCAATACTTTCTAATTCAATTGTTCTGTTTTCATCATCTTCCTCTGCATCCATATTCATCAATTCTTCGGTTCTATCTAAGCCTGCCAATGCTTCTGTTAATTGACTTCCAATATTACTCATTTGTACAATTGGCGCAATCATAAAACCAAGAATCAAAGTGAAAAATAAAAACTCACCAGAAGTCATACTGTCATTGATCATATAATAACCTCCAATTCCCATGATTCCAGTTGTTGCAACACCAATTAAAAATGTTGATGAACTTGTCATAATTGCGGTTGCCGTCAAACTTTTTTTCACGTTTTGAAACAATTTTTCAACTCCAGTTTCAAAAACTTTATTTTCTTGTTCTTCAGCATTAAATGCTTTTATCACTCTTACACCTGCTAATGTTTCTGTTAATCTTCCTTTTACCTCTGCATTTATTTTTCCACGAGTTCTAAAAATCGGACGAATAAATTTGAATGCTTTTAATGCTACCAAACCAAAAATAGAAATTGGTAGAAAAACAAATAACGTCATCCACGGATTTAAATTGATTAAAATTATCAATGAAATAACTGCTGTAATGGTGCCTCCAACTAATTGCACCAAACCTGTTCCTATTAAATTCCGAACACCTTCAACATCACTCATAATTCTAGAAACCAACGCTCCAGATTTAGTGTTATCAAAAAAACTAATTGGCAAAGACAATACTTTTTTTTGTACTTGAGCTCTCAATTCAGATATTAAATATTGCGCTTGTACACTTAAAATTCGGGTTAATAAAAAGGACGTTATTGCTTGTAATACAATAGCGATTATTACAATTCCTAAGAGTGAATATAATTTATCAAAATCTTTATTTGGAACAACATCATCTAGTAATATTTTACTTTGCCAAGGTAAAATTAAACCTGAAAGACTCTTTATTACTATTAATATTAATCCAATAAAAACTAAATTTCTTCTCGGCCAAATAATTGTTTTAAAGGCTTTCCCCATAGAAACTTTAGGTTTCTTTTTTGATGACTCGCTATAGTGCTTCATGTATGTTTTTATGTTCTTAAAGTGTACGTTTTTATTTGTCAATATACATGCCACTAATAAAGTCATGACAGAATAACAAACTACATACTTATAAGTGTATTTTATTAAAGGTTAAAAAATTGGTTGTTATTCTAAGTTTTCAAAAAGGTGTTTTAATTTTAATGCTCTTTTTCTAACCTCTTCTTTTCTGTAAGTCCATTTAACTATACGAGACATAGTTCCTCCATCGTATAATCTATCTAAATAAGAATACTGTAGAGCTACATCTGTTTTATAAAAATCAGACCATTTTTTTTGACTTTTCTCTAGTAATACAATATCTATTTGTTTGTTTTTCTTTTTTAAGAGCTCTAAATAGTTTTTCATTTCATTATTCCAAGAAATTAACGCTTCGTTTTCACAATTCATTGCTGCTTTTGTAGTTGGAATTGCATTTTCATGACATTGCTTGTTTTTAATATCAATAGGATGTGTTGATTTTTGCGCAAAAATAGTTGACATAGAAAAAAACAAGAAAAGATACACTAACCTCATATCATATTTTAAACTATAATCTTTCATCAATAATACTTTGTACAACATCCGGATTTAATAAAGTAGAAATATCTCCTAAATTATCCATTTCATTATGTGTAATTTTTCGTAAAATTCTACGCATTATTTTTCCAGAACGTGTTTTTGGTAATCCATCTGTAAACTGAATTTTATCTAATTTTGCAATCGGACCAATGTGTTCTGTAATTATTTGATTGATTTCTTTTCGTAAATTATCATGATTTCTCGTTTCTCCAACATCTTTTAAAATCACATAACCATACAATGCATTTCCTTTTACATCATGCGGAAAACCAACAATAGCACTTTCTGCTACCGCAGGATGTTCGTTAATGGCGTCTTCAATTGGCGCAGTTCCAAGATTATGTCCAGAAACAATAATTACATCATCTACTCTACCCGTAATTCTATAATACCCAACTTCGTCTCGCAAAGCTCCATCACCTGTAAAATACATGTTATCAAAAGCTGAAAAATACGTTTCTTTATAGCGCTTGTGATTTCCCCAAATTGTTCTTGCCATTCCTGGCCAAGGAAATTTAATACACAGTCTTCCATCAACTTGATTTCCTTTTAATTCATCGCCATTTTCATCCATCAATGCAGGCTGAATTCCGATGAATGGCAACGTTGCATATGTTGGTTTTGTTGGTGTTACATACGGAATTGGAGTAATCATAATTCCGCCAGTTTCGGTTTGCCACCAAGTATCAATAATCGGACTTTTCTTTTTACCAATATTGTCATTATACCAATGCCACGCTTCTTCGTTTATTGGTTCACCAACTGAACCCAAAACTTTTAAGGATGATAAATCGCACTTATCAACCAATTCTGTTCCTTGTTTTGCCAACGCTCTAATTGCTGTTGGTGCTGTATAAAATTGATTTATTTTATGCTTTTCAATAATTTGCCAAAAACGTCCAAAATCTGGATAATGTGGAACGCCTTCAAATAAAACCGTTGTTGCGCCATTTGCTAACGGACCATACACAATATAAGAATGTCCAGTAATCCAACCAATATCTGCGGTACACCAATACACATCATTTTCTGTATATTGAAAAGCATTTTTAAATGTATACGCCGTATAAACCATGTAACCAGCAGTTGTATGAACCATTCCTTTTGGCATTCCTGTAGAACCAGAAGTGTACAAAATAAATAGCGGATCTTCTGCATCCATAACTTCTGCTTTACATTGATTTGATGCTTTGTCCAATAAAGGTTGTAACCAAAAATCTCTTCCTTCTTTCATTAAAATATCAGAATTGATACGTTTTGCTACCAACACATTTTCTACTCCAGGACAACTTTCTAATGCTTCATCTACAATTCCTTTTAAATCGATTGTTTTTGCTCCTCGATAAGATCCATCAGCAGTAATTACCATTTTACAATCGCAATCATTTATTCTTGTTGATAATGCTTTGGATGAAAATCCTGCAAAAACAACTGAATGTATTGCGCCAATTCTGGCACAAGCCAAGGTTGAAATTGCTAATTCTGGAATCATCGGAACATAAATACAAACACGATCGCCTTTTTGTACACCTTTGCTTTTTAATGCATTTGCAAACTGATTTACACGTTCATACAATTGTCTATAACTGATGTGTTCTGCTGCTTCATCTGGATTGTTTGGTTCAAAAATAATTGCCGTTTTATCTCCACGAGTTGCTAAATGTCTATCAATACAATTTTCTGTAATGTTTAATTTTGCTCCTTTAAACCATTCAACTTTTGGTTTAGAAAAATCCCAACTTAAAACGGTGTCCCATTTTTTTCTCCATAAAAAATGTTCTTCTGCAATTTCTTCCCAAAAATTTTCTGGTTCACGAATCGATTTTCTATAAACTTGATAATATTCTTCTAAATGTTTGATGTGATAGTTACTCATTATTGTTTTTATTATTCTTTAGACATTCTAAAAATAGAAAATTATATTTGCTTTATGAATTTTCAAGAAGTTTTATCTGTTATAATTACAAATTGGCATATTATTTTATTGTTTTTTACAATTGCTATGTTGTATTCTTCAGTTGGCTTTGGTGGCGGTTCTAGTTATTTAGCTGTATTAGCATTAACAGGTTTGGCTTTTACACAAATTAGAGCAACAGCTTTATTATGCAATATTGTTGTTGTTATTGGAAACGTATTTTATTTTCAACAACAAAAAACATACAATTTTAAAAAGGTACTTCCGCTTGTATTATTTAGCATTCCTTTTGCTTTTATTGGTGGATATTTAAAAATCAGTCAAACGTTCTTTTTTATATTATTGGGTTTTACATTGTTATTTGCCGCAATTACCATGTGGATTTCTAAAAAAATTGTTGCATCCGAAGAAGAAAAAACAAAACTAAATCTTTCAAAAAATGCTGGTTACGGCGGATTTATCGGATTTATTTCTGGAATGGTCGGAATTGGAGGCGGAATTTTCTTAGCGCCATTATTACATTTAACCAATTGGGACACGCCAAAAAAAATTGCTGCAACGGCAAGCTTGTTTATTTTGGTAAACTCTATCGCTGGTTTGGGCGGACAATATGTAAATCCGGAGTTTACAATCGATTGGAATTTAACAACTATTTTACTAATTACCGTTTTTATTGGCGGACAAATTGGAAGTAGATTTAGCTCTAAATTCTTAAAACCAATTCAATTAAAAAAAGCAACCGCTATTTTGATTGCCTTTGTAAGTATAAGAATATTGTGGAAATATTTATTTTAAGAAAGTAATTCTTCTATTTCTTGTTGAAAATCGTATTGTAAATCTTCGTGTAAAGTACCAACTGCTTTCTGTATTAATACTACTTGTCTTTCAAAAGTATTTGTAAGTCTTGGACTTTTATTTATTGACGGTTTAAAATTCTTTAATTTCTGACAGAAATAAATCAATAATTCTACTTCTGTTTCTTTATTTTGAGAATACCGAATAAACTTTTTTGTTAGCGTTAAAATTTTTCGAACGCTTTTTCTGATGTAAAAATAACTGTTGATGTTAATTTGCTCAAACAAATCGTCAATTTGCTCTTTAACGCTTTCTATATAATTTTCTTCGTTAGAAGATTCGAACAACAAATACGTAAGCAATTCTTTGTTCTCTTTTTTAAATTTTGATAAACGTAAACAGAGTTCAATCAATTCTTTTGAGTTTTTATAACTCAATTCATCTTTGATTTTTTTTACCGTTACCGCTTTCATCTATTTCTGTAATTCTAAAGTCACCAAATATGCACAATGATCAGAAGCAATGGTATCGCAAATAGTCTCTTTTGAAAGTACTTTCCATTTGTTTCTTGGATAATACATCACGTAATCAATTTTTTTAATGGGTTTATCAGAAGGAAATGTCAATAACGGATTTGCATTATCATAGGAAGCTTTCCAAAAAGATTCTAAAATATTGATGGTTTTACTATTTGGCGTATCGTTTAAATCACCAGTTAAAATTGTTGAATATTTATTACCAGAAAACGCTTTATTAATAGCTATTGCCTGCAAAACTCTGTCTGTATCTTCTTTTAAATGATCTAAATGAGTTCCGATAAATGAAATGGTATCACCAGATTTTAAAATCGTTGTAATTTCTAAAGCAGCTCTTGGC
The DNA here is from genome assembly GCF_039748955.1 of Polaribacter uvawellassae. NCBI lineage: Bacteria > Pseudomonadati > Bacteroidota > Flavobacteriia > Flavobacteriales > Flavobacteriaceae > Polaribacter > Polaribacter uvawellassae. The sequence goes on from NZ_JBDIZN010000002.1 coordinate 19,795, forward strand.
TCATTTCCTTTTGTGTAAGGCAACGCAACATTTCTGGTTGATAAAAAAGAATATTTAGACAAAACGCCTTCTCCATATTCTCCGCCATCATAATACATAGCTCTACCAAAAATTGACGCCATTTTTGTGCGATGACCCAACTCTGTTGGCAAATCGTATTTCTTGGCTCTGTTGGTTTTAAAATCTACTTCTTGCAAAGACACAAAATCAGCATTTGCTTTTTTAATGACGTTTGCAATGATGTCTAAATCAAAACTTCCGTTGGTCGTTTTTCCATGAAGAATATTAAAACTCAACACTTTTACAGTTACTTTTTCTAGATCTTTTTTTTGAGCAAAAAGAGTTCCTGAAAAAAGAAAAAAAATTAAAAATGGTATGAATCTAAATTTTCTTAACATTTATTGTTCACTAGGAATTTCTACCATTTCGTTTACATCTGCATCATAATCTACACCATCAACTTTAAATCCAAATAAATTATAGAAATCATCACTATATCCTTTTAAATCTCCAATTTCAGATAAATTTTCTGTTGTTGCAATATCCCAAAGCTTAGAAACTTCGTCTTGTACATCATCTCTCATTTCCCAATCGTCAATTCTAATTCTGCCATTATCATCTAACAACATTGCTTCCCCAGTAAATAAACGCTCACTATATAAACGTTGAATTTGCTCAATACAACCTTCGTGAATTCCTTTTACTTTCATGATTTTATACAATAAAGAGATGTATAAAGGAATTACTGGAATTGCAGAACTTGCTTGTGTAACTAAGGCTTTATTAACAGAAACATATGCCTTTCCTCCAATTGATTTTAAATCATCAGAAATTGTAAAAGCTGTAGCTTCTAAGTGATCTTTTGCTGCGCCAATGGTTCCTTTTCTATAAACAGCTTCTGTTAATGATGGCCCAATATAAGAATAGGCAACAGTTGTTGCTCCTTCTGATAATAAATTTTCTGATTTTAATGCGTCCATCCACATTTTCCAGTCTTCACCTCCCATTACAGCAACGGTGTTTGCAATATCGTCTCCTTCGGCTGGATTGATAGAGATTTCAGAAACTTCTCCGGTATGAAAATCAACCGTTTTATTAGAAAAAACATCGCCAATTGGTTTTAAAACCGACTTAAAGCGTTCACCAGTATCAGGATGTGTTCTCACAGGTGATGCCAAACTATAAATAACCAAATCAACCTGACCTAAATCATTTTTAATCATGTCTAAAGTTTGACGTTTGATTTCGTTAGAAAACGCATCACCATTGATACTTTTTGCATATAAACCTGCTGCATGAGCATGTTTTTCAAAAGCTGCAGTATTGTAATAACCAGCGGAACCCGTTTTTCCTGGTGCAGATGGTTTATCAAAAAACACACCTATTGTTGCTGCATCAGATCCAAAAGCACTAGAAATTCTAGATGCCAATCCAAATCCTGTTGATGAACCAATCACCAATACTTTTTTTGCCCCGTTAATTTTTCCTTTTGATTTTACATAGTCAATTTGATTGATTACGTTTTGCTCACAACCTGTTGGATGTGCAGTTAAACAAATAAATCCTCTTGTTCTTGGTTCTATAATCATAATTTGGTTGTTTTTAATATTTTAAAATAGTTCTCGACTCCGCTCGAACAGACAAATAAATGTCTCCTCGAACGGAGTCGAGAGGTTTTTATTTTTTAATTACGAAGTAAAAACTCCGTTACATTTTTATTGATTCTTTCTAATACATTTTCTGTAGTTGCTTTTACAAATGTTTCACCTGTAATTTGCTCGTACAACTCTATATATCGATTTGATATTTCTATAATTTTCTCATCAGACATTGCTGGAATTTGCTGACCATCTTTTCCTTGAAATCCATTTTCTATCAACCACTGACGCACAAATTCTTTTGATAATTGTTTTTGATTTTCTCCTTTTTCTTGACGCTCTTCATATCCATCAGCATAAAAATAACGAGAAGAATCTGGTGTGTGTATTTCATCAATCAACACAATTTTACCTTCTTTTGTTTTTCCAAATTCGTATTTTGTGTCTACCAAAATTAATCCGCGTTTTGCAGCAATTTCTGTTCCTCTGGCAAACAATTTACGGGTATAATCTTCTAAAACCAAATAATCTTCTTCAGAAACAATATTGTTGGCTAAAATATTTTCACGAGAAATGTCTTCATCATGTTCGCCATTTTCTGCTTTTGTTGATGGTGTAATAATTGGCGTTGGAAATTTGTCATTTTCTTTCAATCCTTCTGGCATTGTTACTCCGCAAAGCATTCTTTTTCCTGCTTTGTATTCTCTAGCTGCATGACCAGATAAATAACCACGAATGACCATTTCTACTTTAAATGGCTCACATAAATGACCAATGGCTACATTTTCATCTGGAGTTGCCACCAACCAATTTGGAACAACATTAGCAGTTTCGTGCATCATTTTTGTTGCAATCTGATTTAAAATTTGACCTTTAAACGGAATTTGACGTGGAAGAATGACATCAAATGCGGATAATCTATCGGAAGCAATCATCACCAATACTTCGTCATTTATATTATAAACTTCTCTAACTTTTCCTTTGTACACAGATTTCTGTTTCGGGAAATTAAAGTTGGTTTCGTTAATTGTATTCATTAATTATTGTGTTGTTGTTGCTTGCAAAAGTAAACTTTTATTGTTTTTTATTCCTCCTTTTTTAAGACTTTTATTTGCTTTAAATTATCAGAAATTGGTGTTGCAGTAATTACTTTTTCACCAGGAATAAAATAGAAAAAATACGCAGAGTTTTGTCCTATTTTACGAACATCTAACCTTGTGTTATCTTTAAAAACCAATGTGTAATTAGGAATAATTTCTTTTTTTGCAAACTTCTGTTTCATGCCAATTCCCATACCTGTTCTCATAGAAACAAAAAGTATAAAGAAGATAAACATCATACCTGGAAGTATATTTTTTTTCTTACCTAAATCTTCATATTTTTTATCCCATTTTTCGATATTATACACTTTTTGATACCACTTTTTAACTCTTAAATAGGCATAAAACTTAAACATCCATTTAGTAAAATACATATACATCAACCAAAACATTATAGCTAAAAACAACGAAATAAACCAATTGTTTGTTAATAAGCTTATTGGTGAAATTAACGCATCTAAAATAGTGGTGTAATTCAAATATGAAACACCAAAGATTCCATAAAAAATGGCGTCACTAACAATTCCTAAAACAATTAGATATAAATATCCAATGTAAAAATAATCTTGTAAACCTAACTTGTCTTCTTCAATCTTTATCATTCTGTTTCTATACTTTTATATGCTTTAATAATACTTTTTACCAATCGATGACGAATTACATCTTTATCATCTAAATACACTTGTGCAATTCCATCAATATCTTTTAACGCCAACAACGATTCTTTTAAACCAGAAACTTGTTTTCTTGGCAAATCTATTTGTCCAGGATCTCCATTAATAATAAACTTTGCATGTTTTCCCATTCTGGTTAAAAACATTTTCATTTGATTGTGCGTTGTATTTTGAGCTTCATCTAAAATTACAAATGCATTGTCTAATGTTCTTCCGCGCATAAATGCCAATGGCGCAATTTGTATCACTCCTTTTTCTAAATAAGATTCTAATCTTTCATGCGGAATCATATCACGCAAAGCATCGTATAAAGGTTGCATGTACGGATCTAATTTTTCTTTTAAATCTCCTGGTAAAAACCCTAAATTCTCTCCAGATTCTACCGCGGGTCTTGTTAAAATGATTCTTCGAACTTCTTTTTCTTTCAATGCTTTTACAGCCAAAGCAACTGCAGTATAAGTTTTTCCTGTTCCGGCTGGGCCAACTGCAAAAAGCATGTCGTTTTTTTGCATTAACGAAACCATTTTACGTTGATTTTCTGTTTGGGCTTTGATCAATTTACCACTTACGCCATGCACCAAAACTTCTTTGGCTTTTACATCTGTTCTTTCTTCTTTTCCTGTAGATGTTAAAATGCGTTCAATACTATTTTCGTCTAATTTATTGTACTTATTAAAATATTTCATCAGCATTTCCATCCGTTTTTCAAACTCGTCTAAAATTTCTGATTCTCCATAAATTTTAAGATTACTTCCTCTAGCTACGATTTTTATTTTTGGAAAGTGTTTTTTTAATTGTGCAATGGTGCTGTTTTGAGTTCCAAAAAAATCTTTTGGGTTAATGTCTGTTAGCTCAATAATTCGTTCAGTCAAATGATTCTATTTTAATAGGTTAACAATCTGTAAATTGAAATTAATTACATAAAATAAAATGAGATAAAATCTATCTTCTTTTTATACAAGAAAATTACGGATAAAATTTTAGAATTGATTAGCTTTGTGTAAAATTTTTATGTTTTTTTTTAGATTCCCGTTTTCACGGGAATAACAATTTTAAAATGTATTTAAGTTAAATACTTAAATGCTTTTTTTAAACTCATTAACAGGTGATTTTTACATGTCTTTAATAACTTTAACAACAGATTTCGGAACTAAAGATCATTTTGTAGGTGCTGTAAAAGGTGCTATCTACACAGAATTGCCGGATGCTAGAATTGTTGATATTACGCACGAAATTTCTCCTTTTAGCATTACAGAAACAGCATATATTTTAAAAAACTCTTATAAAAGTTTTCCCGAAAAAAGCATTCATATTGTTGGTGTAGATGCGGAATTGAGTACAGAAAATAAGCACATTGCAATCTTGCTAGACAATCATTATTTTATTTGTCCAGATAACGGAATCATTTCTATGATTGCATCAGAAATTAATCCAACACAAATTGTAGAAATTAACATTCACGATCGTGTAGAAAGCAGTTTCCCTGTGTTAGATGTTTTTGTTCAAGTTGCTTGTTTTATCGCTCGTGGTGGAAGTTTAGGTGTCATCGGGAAAGAAATTCAGACGTATAAAAAAATGACTGAAATTCAGCCTAAAATCAACGCCAATGAAACTCAAATTATTGGTAGTGTTATTTATATTGACAATTACGGAAATGTCATCAGTAATATCAGCGAAAAATTATTTTCTGATATTGGAAAAGGAAGAAACTACAAAGTAATTGCAAGACGTTATACTTTTGATAAAATCAACAAAAAATACAACGAAATTATCAATTACGAAATTGATGAGAATAGAAATCATTACGATGGCAATAGATTAGCTATTTTTAATTCTGCCGGATTTTTAGAAATTGCCATTTACAGAAGTAATTTAAATACCGTTGGTGGCGCTTCTTCTTTATTAGGATTAGATTACAGAGATACTGTTATGGTAGAATTTTATTAATCTTTTAAGAAATAAAAATGTTTGTTAGAATTGTAAAAATGGGATTTCACGAAGAGAATGTAACGACATTTTTAGAAATTTTTGAAAGTAAAAAAGAGAAAATAAGAAACAATAAAGGTTGTGAGCTATTAGAATTGTATCGTGATAAAAAGGATCCAACAATTTTCTTTACCTATAGTTATTGGGAAACGGAACAAGATTTAGAAAATTATAGAAATTCTGAATTATTTAAAAGTGTTTGGAAAAAAACAAAAGCATTATTCAATAAAAAGCCAGAAGCTTGGAGTGTTGATAAAACAATATCATTAACTTAAATTATATTACTATGAAAAGAAAAAAAATTGCACTACTAATTTTACTATTTACAGCAATCAGTAGTTTTAGTCAAATTGAAAAAGGTAAAGTTTATATAGGTGCTAGTAGTTCTTTTAGTGCTAGTTTTACAACAAATTCTAATGAAAATGACAATTACAGTAAAGATATAGCTAACCTAAATTCTTTTTCATTTAGCCCAAAATTAGGTTACACTATTACAGATAACTTAGTTGTAGGAGTTGATTTTATTTTAAGATATTCAAATGTTTCTTTTAAAGATTCATCTTCTGAAAACATCAATAGCACATATGTTATTGGCCCTTTTATTAAATATTATTTATCTAAAAAAGTATTCAAACCGTTTTTATTAGCAGAATATGGTTTTGGGAGTCAATATTCCAAATTTGAAAGTTCAACTAGTAAATCAGAAACCGAAGAAGAGATAACCATATTAATTTTAGGCGGAGGAATTAGTTATTTTATTAACGATACTATTGGTTTAGAGCTTGGCGTTAACTATACCAAATCAATGTTTAAATCAAAAATAAGTAATCCGTCTAATAATAAAAGTATTAATAGTGGAATCGGAACATTTATAGGTTTTGTTTTAGTTTTTTAATGATAGAACAATAACTTATGTATAGCATCTTTAAAGTTTTTCCAGAAATTAACACAGAACGTTTATCGTTACGTCAATTAAATACTGATGATGCTGATGTGATTTTTAAATTGCGTTCAAACAAAGAAATTAACAAATTTATTTCTAGAAAAACACCAAAAACTCTTGAAGAAGCAGCAGATTTTATTGCTGTTTGTCATCAAGAATTTGAAAAGAAAAACAGAATTTTCTGGGCGATAGAACTCAAAGAAACTAAACAAGTAATTGGCACAATTGTATATCACAATATTTCTTTGAAAAATAAATATGCAGAAATTGGGTACGAATTACATCCAACATTTCATCAAAAAGGGTTGATGAATGAGGCGATGCAAGCAGTTTTAGAGTTTGGAAAAACTACTTTTCAATTAAAAATAACAGAAGCATTTACGCATCAAAATAATAAAGCATCAATTGCGTTGTTAGAGAAACACCAATTTGTTTTTCAACCAGAAAGGAAAGACGAAGGTTTTGAAAATAATCGTATTTTTCGTCTCCAATTAAATCAATAAATATGTTTCCAATCCTTAGAAAAGAATTCAACTTATTTTTTGCTTCGCCAATTGCTTATTTAGTCATCGGAGTTTTTTTGTTGGTAAACGGATTGTTTTTATGGGTTTTTAAAGACGATACCAATATTTTAAATGCTGGTTTTGCCGATTTAAACAGCTTCTTTTTATTAGCACCTTGGATTTTATTATTCTTAATTCCGGCAATAACCATGAAGAGTTTTGCTGACGAATTAAATGCTGGAACAATAGAAACGTTGCGCACAAAACCAATTACAGATTGGCAAATTGTGTTGGGTAAATTTACCGCATCGCTCCTATTAATCGTAGTTGCTTTAGCACCAACATTGACTTATGTGTATACAATAATTCAGTTAGGAAATCCCATTGGAAATATCGATTTAGGAAGCACAATTGGTTCGTACATTGGTTTGTTGTTTTTAGCAGCAACATACACTTCTATAGGATTGTTTACATCAACTTTTTCTAAAAATCAAATTGTTGCATTTATTTTAGGCGTTTTTATAACTTTCTTTTTATTCTACGGATTTGATGCCATTTCAGGATTATTTCCGTCCAATAGTTATACAATTCAGTTATTAGGAATCAACGAACATTTTAAAAGTATCAGCCGTGGAGTTATTGACACCAGAGATGTTTTGTACTTTATTTCTGTAAGTGTTTTCTTTTTATTACTAACTAAAAACCAGTTACGTAATGTCTAAGAATTTAAAATTTATCGCAAAATTAGTAGTTGGTTTACTGTTTATTAATTTCTTAGGAAATCAATTCTACAAACGGTTTGATTTAACACAAGACAAACGCTACACGTTAACAAACACAACAACTTCAATCATTAAATCTGTTGATAAGGTTTTAAATGTAAAAGTGTATTTAGAAGGCGATTTTCCTGCGGAATTTAAGCGTTTACAAATTGAAACAAAACAGTTTTTAGAAGAACTAAGAGCGGTGAATTCTAACATCAGAATTCAATTTATAAATCCAGATTCTTTTAGAGAAGATTTAATGAAAAAAGGATTGATTCCGAGCAGATTAACCGTTGAAGAAGATGGAAAATTATCGGAAGCAATTATATTTCCTTGGGCAGAAATTTCGTATCAAAATAAAATAAATTTGGTAAATTTATTACCAAATTCAAACGCTAATTCGCAAGACGAACAATTGCAAAATGCCATTGAAAGTTTAGAGTTTTCTTTTGCAAGTGCTATTAATAATATCAACCGAAAAAACAAACAAAAAATTGCGGTACTTTCTGGAAATGGTCAGCTAGAAGATGTTTATTTATATAGCTTTTTAAAAGACGTTCAAAGCAAATATGGTTTGTCTAAATTCACATTAGATTCTGTGTTAACAAATCCGCAAAAAACATTAAAAGATTTATCGAGTTTTGATTTGGCAATTATTGCAAAACCAACCATTAAATTTTCTGATGAAGAAAAATTAACGCTCGATCAGTTCATCACAAATGGCGGAAAAACGTTGTGGATGATTGACAATGTACAAGCAGATCAAGACAGTTTATTGCAAACAGGAAAAATGCTCGCGTATCCAAGAGATTTAAATTTAACTGATTTATTATTTGCGTACGGAGTAAGAATTAACACAACAATTATTAAAGATTCTTACGCAGCAAAAATTCCGTTAGCAACCGGAAATGTTGGCAATCAAACTCAGTTTCAATATTTACCTTGGGTTTTTCATCCGTTGGTAAACGGAAATGCAGATCATCCAATAACAAAAAATATTCGTCCAGTTCGTTTGCAATTTACAACTCAGATAGATACCTTAAAAAACAACATCAAAAAAACACCTTTATTGGCAACATCATTATTGTCTGGAAAATTAGGAACACCAAATTTTGTAGATTTAAAAACGATTGCTGATGAGCACAATCCAAATGAATACAGAAGCGGAAAACAATTAACTGCTGTATTGTTGGAAGGCAAATTTAATTCAGCTTACAAAAACAGAATAAAACCTTTTAAAACATCGCTTTACAAAGAGCAAAGTACTGCAAACAAAATGGTTGTTATTGCTGATGGAGATATTGCAAAAAATCAAATTTTAAAAAATCAACCCTACGATTTATCAACCGATAAATGGACGCAAGAAACCTTTGGAAACAAAGAATTTTTATTAAACACAGTAGATTATTTACTGGATGATGATGGCTTAATCAACCTGAGAAATAAATCACTAAAAATTAATTTACTTGACAAACAAAAAGCTTTTCAAAAACGTTCTTATTGGCAATTTTTTAATGTCCTTTTACCTTTACTTTTATTAGCTATCTTTGGTTTTGTATTTAATTATTTACGAAAAAGGAAATATACTTAAAAGTTAAATTGTAACAAACAAGTTAACTTTTCGTCGTTTTACTAACATCTTAAACTTAGTTTAATAATGAATCAGTCTAAAACATTTTTTCTTGGCATATTGTTTTTAGTTGCAATTTTTGCTTCCTTTAAAATGTATAAAGGTGAGCAAATTCAGGCACAACATAAAAATGATTTAATTGAACTTTCTGGCGTTCAATATGGTTTGTTAAATGTTGATACTTGGGAAAATCTATTGGCAGACATCATTGTTGTTAAACTAGAAGATTTTGAAAATGATGATGCTGGAAACGAAGAAATGAAAAAAAATGTTTCTGGATTGTTAAAAACTTTGATTGATGATTATGAAAAGACGGTAGAAAAGAAAAATGCTGGTGGACTTTTTGCTTCCGTAAAAAAAACATTATATGCTTCTGCTTTTGACGGAATTAGAGATGATATTCCTGCACTTACCGAAAAAGTAATGGCATTTTTAGATGTTAAAAATAATAAAGACGGAATTAAAGAATACATTGTTTTACTCTTAAAAAAGTACACAAATAATTCTTTTTCGAGAACAGATTACTCAAAAGTAAATACAATTATAAAAAAGCACGAAGGAACAACTAGCAAAAACACAGTAACTATTTTACAAGAAAAAATAATCAATCAAAACGAGGCGTCAAAAAATTATAAGATTGTTTTAGTAATTGCTTTTTTTGGATTTGTTTTACTACTTTTCTTTGGTAAAAACTTCTCAAAATTTGCGTATTTAATTACCATATTTTTTAGTTTTCTATTACTGTTTTTGGGAGTTACATTACCAATGATAGAAATTGATGCTCGTATTTCTGAAATTAGTTTTTCGTTTTTAAATGAAACTATTATTTTTAAAAATCAAGTGCTATTTTACAAAAGTAAAAGTATTTACGAAGTGGTAACATTAATGATGGCACAACGTAAATTTGATTTGGTTGCAGTTGGAACATTAATCTTTTTATTTAGTGTGTTGTTTCCAATCACAAAATTAATTTCTTCAATCTTATTTTTAAGTAGTCAAAAATTAAAAGAACATAAAATCATTCAATTTTTCATTTTTAAAACGGGTAAATGGTCAATGGCAGACGTTTTTGTAATTGCAATCATTATGGCTTTTATTGGTTTTGAAGGAATTGTTACCGATCAACTAAATCAATTAGAATCATTTACTGAATCTGCAGATATTTTAACAACAAACAATTCTAGTGTACTTTTCGGATTCTTTTCTTTTACAGCTTTTGTATTGCTAAGTATTGCTATTTCTCACAAACTACATCAAAACAAAGCTACTCTAAAAACATTTAATAGAGAAAGTCATTCATTTTAACTATTTTTAATTTTTAATTAAATTTTTTGATGATGAAAACAATGACTTGTAAACAATTGGGTGGCGCTTGTGATGTAGCTTTCTCTGCAAATACTTTTAAAGAAATTGCAGAATTAAGCAAACAACACGGAATGGAAATGTTTCAAAAACAAGATGTTGAACATTTGCAAGCAATGAAAAAAATGCAAGAGTTAATGCAATCTCCAGAAGCTATGCAACAATGGTTTTCTGAGCGTCAAAAAGAATTTGAAGCTTTATAAAATTTAAAAATTACATCATGAAAAAACTAACTAAAGAAGACATTTCTCCAGAAGTTTTTGATTTATATGACGATTATGCTCATAATAAAATCGACAGAAGAGGTTTTGTTGAAAAATTAGGATTGTACGCAGTAGCAGGAATTACCGTTCCGTCTTTACTAAGTTTTATGTCGCCAAATTACAAAGACACAAGTACTGTAAATTCGGATGATGAACGCATAGATTCTGATTACATCAATTACAATTCTCCAAAAGGTGGCGGAACTATAAAAGGTTTGTTATCCACTCAAAAAAATGTTTCTAAGAAATTACCCGGAATTGTTGTTGTACACGAAAATCGTGGATTAAATCCATATATTGAAGATGTTGGTCGCAGAACTGCTGTTGATGGTTTTATTTCGTTAGCTCCAGATGCTTTAAGTCCGCTTGGTGGTTATCCAGGAAATGATGATGATGGAAGAACTATGCAACGTAAACGCAATCAAAATGAAATGTTAGAAGATTTTATTGCAGCATTTGAATATTTGAAAAATCATAAAGATTGTAATGGGAAAATTGGAGTTGTTGGATTTTGTTTTGGCGGATGGATTTCGAATATGATGGCTGTAAAACTTTCTGATTTAGCAGCTGCCGTTCCGTATTACGGAAGACAACCAAATGATGAAGATGCTGCAAAAGTAAAAGCGCCATTATTACTACAATATGCCGGTTTAGATAAAAGAGTAAATGCAGGTTGGGAAGCATATGAGAAAGTATTAAAAGCAAATAACATTGAACATCAAGCACATTTTTATCCAAATGTAAATCATGGTTTTCATAACAATACAACACCAAGATTTGATAGACCTGCAGCAGATTTATCATGGAAAAGAACCATTGATTTTTTTAATGAAAAGTTGAGTTAAGTATTTATGAATAGATTTCTTAAAATTGATGTCCTTTTTTTAGGATTTCTTTTAATTACAACCATTTTATTAGTTTTTTCTTGGAATCAAACCCAAAATGTAGTTGAGTTATTACTAATTAGAGGAATTGTTTTTACAGTAAGTTTGGGTTTTATTTTTTTAAATCCGATTGTAAAATCTTCACTATTTAATCTTTTTAGAAATATCTATCCAGTTTTATTTGCTGGATATTTTTATACAGAAACCGTACATTATAATAAACTGTTTTTTAATAATTTAGACTCCATTTTTATAGAAATCGATCAATGGATTTTTGGTTTTCAGCCAAGTATAAAATTTTATGAATATTTTTCTAGTTCATGGTTTTCTGAGCTCATGTACTTTGGCTATTTTTCATTCTATTTTATCATTATTGGCTTTATTTTTTTCATTTACTTTAAAAGAAAAACTCTTTTTTTAGATAATGTATTTAAAGTTACTTTTTCATTGTTATTTTTCTATTTTATTTTTGCTCTTTTCCCTTCTGCTGGACCACAATTTTATTTTGATTTACCAGAAAGAGCTGTTCCAACAAACGGATATATTTTTCAGAAAATAATGCATGCAATACAAGCTGGAGCAGAACAACCAACTGGTGCTTTTCCAAGTTCTCATGTTGGTGTAACCGTTGCTATTTTACTATTAGCAAGAAAAACATTGCCATTGTTTTTTAAAATTTGTTTGCCAATAACTTTCCTTTTAATTTTATCAACTGTTTACATTAAAGCGCATTATGCAGTTGATGCAATATTTGGACTTTTAATTGCTCCATTCATCTTATATGTTGCAGATTTTGTGTATCATTATCAATTCAAAAAGAAAATTTTTTCAAATTAAATTTATGATTCATCTTAGAGAAGTCGAAAACTATAAAGATTTAAGAACTTTTATAAAATTACCGTATAAAATTCATAAAAATCATAAAGAATGGTTGCCACCGTTAGTAACAGATGAATTTAAAGTGTTTGATAAAAAGAAAAATCATTCTTTTGAACACTGCGATACAATTATGTATTTAGCACTTAAAAATGGAGAAGTTGTTGGGAGAATCATGGGAATTATCAATCATGTTTACAACAAAGGGAACAACGAAAAAAATGCTCGTTTTTGCTATTTAGAATGTTATGATGATGCTGAAGTTTTTGATAAACTAATTGAAGCAATTGAACTTTGGGGGAAAGAAAAAAATATGGAAAACATTGTTGGTCCATTAGGTTTTTCTGATAAAGATCCGCAAGGTTTTTTATTAAAAGGTTTTAAAGATCCTATGACAGTAATGGTTACAAATTGTAGTTTTGACTACATGATTCCACATACTGAAAGAAATGGTTATCAAAAAAAGCTAGATTTGTTTCAATACCGAGTTCAACTAGAAGAAAAAACAGCAGACATTTATATCAGAATTGCAGAACGTGCAACAGCTAGAGGTTTTAAAATTTTAGAATTTACCAAGTCAAAAGAAATAAAACCATACGTTAAAACGGTCTTTAATTTAATCAACGAAACATACACTGATATTTACGGATTTGCACCTTTAGATGATAGAGAAGCAACAGAATTTTCGAACAGGTTTTTACCATTATTAAATCCGAATTATATCAAATTAGTAAAAGATAAAAACGATGTTATTGTTGCATTTGTTGTAGCAATGCCAAACATAAGCGAAGGCTTTAAAAAAGCCAACGGAAGAATTTTACCTTTTGGATTTTTACATATTTTAAAAGCTTTAAAAACGTCTACACAACTAGATATGTTGCTGGGTTGTGTAAAGCAAAATATTCAAAATTCTGGCTTGGACGCTTTAATGGCAGTTTCGTTATTTGATTCTGCCAGAAAAGGAAATTTAACTGTAATGGACAGCCATTTAATTATGGAAGATAATACTAAAATGCGTGCTGTTATGGAACGTATGAATCACGAAGTATATAAGAAATACCGAATTTTCGAAAAAGCTTTATGAGCAACAATCCAACACTTGGCTTAAAAGAAAATTGGGTTCAGTTTACAATTTTAGTAATTGTAAATGCTTTTGTTGGCGGAATGGTTGGTTTAGAACGAACCATTTTTCCAAAATTTGCCGAACTCGAATTTGGCATCGCTTCTAAAACTGCAATTCTTTCTTTTATTATTGCATTCGGAATTACAAAAGCAATTACCAATTATTTTACAGGAAAATTAGCCAACAAATACGGTCGAAAAAACTTGTTGATTTTAGGTTGGTTTTTTGCAATTCCCATTCCTTTTATTTTGATGAATGCTACACATTGGAATTGGGTGATTTTTGCTAACATTTTATTGGGAATTAATCAAGGATTAACTTGGAGCAGCACTGTAGTTATGAAGATTGATTTAGTTGGAGAAAAAGACAGAGGTTTAGCAATGGGAATTAACGAGTTTGCTGGTTATTTTGCAGTCGGAATTGTGGCATTTTTAACCGGAATTGTAGCGCAGAAATACGGCATAACTCCATATCCATTTTATATCGGAATTGGAATTTCTGTTGTTGGATTATTACTGTCGATTTTATTTGTAAAAGACACACGAAAATTTGTCAATCAAGAACAAAAAATTGACACCACAAAAAAATTAGAAAACGTCTTTTTAGAAACCACTTTTAAGAATAAAAACCTAAGCGCAATTACGCAAGCTGGTTTGGTAAATAACTTAAATGACGGAATGATTTGGGGTTTATTACCCATTTTATTAATCAGTTTACAATTTGATACAAAAAGTATTGGAATTATTGCTGCGGTTTATCCTTCTGTTTGGGGAATTGGGCAATTATTTACAGGGAAAATGTCTGATGTGTATTCAAAAAAGAAAATGTTGTTTTGGGGAATGTTATTACAAGGAGTTGCAATTATTTCTATCGTTTACACTACAAGTTTTATGAGTTTGGTTTTTATTGCGGCAATTTTAGGATTTGGAACTGCGTTGGTATATCCAACATTTTTATCCGCAATTGCGGCAACTACTACTCCAACACAACGAGCAGAAAGTATTGGTGTGTTTCGTTTATGGCGAGATTTAGGTTATGCAATCGGTGCTATTTTATCAGGAATTATTGCTGATATTTGGGGAATTGAATACGCAATTATTTCCATCGGAATAATTACAGTTCTATCTTCTTTTGTCATTAAGTTTAGAATGACAAATTAAAAAAAGTAATAAATAATCAATTAGTTTGAACTAACTTTCTTTTCAATATTAGCGTATCCAATTAATATAAACAAAACAATAAGAGTAATCACATGATACATATTTAATGATACATCATTTAAAATATCATACGTTGTTTTAATAATTGTAATTGTACTTAATATTATTAAAGTCTTACTTATTTTATTTATAGATTTAAACAAAAATGATAAAGAAAAATATATCACTAAAATACAACCTATAAAGTTTAACCATAAATAACTAATTATTGGCTTCTGATCTATACTTTCAAATTGGTAAATTCCAAAATAATAAATTAAAAAAATGAGTATTTGAGTAATTAATGCAGCATTAAAGACAGATTTACCATTTACTTTTTTAAAGAAGAAAGCCAATAAGAAAATTCCCAATACATTTCCATAGAAAATAGAACCAATAATATTTACCAACTGAATTAAGTTATCAAACAAATTGGCTACACAGGCAACTAAAATGGCGAGAACTCCCCAACCCAATGTAAACCATTTCGACATTTTTACATAATGTTCTTCTGATTTTTCTCCTTTTACATTTCGTTTGTATAAATCTATGGCTGTTGTACTTGCCAACGCATTTAATTCTGAAGCTGTTGATGACATTGCTGCGGACAAAATAACTGCTAATAATAAGCCAATTAATCCTCGAGGTAAATTGTTTAAGATAAAGTGAATAAACACGTAATCTTTATCATTCGTTTCAACAGAGTCATCCGCTTTACTAATAACTACTTTTGCTTGTTCTTTTAATTCTACACTTTTAATCTCTAAAGCTTTAATTGCGGCTTTATCACTTGCCTGAACACCATTTAATACAAGCGCCTTTTTATCGGCTTCAATTTGTTTATATTGATCTTCCAACCCTTTATATTCAGTAGCATATTCAGAATTCATCACTGCTTCACTTGCTGTTGGATTAAAGTTTAATGGAGCAGCATTGAATTGATAAAAAACAAAAACCATTACTCCAACTAATAAAATAAAAAACTGCATAGGTACTTTTAACAGTCCGTTAAATAACAAACCTAACTGACTTTCTCTAACTGATTTTCCAGACAAATAACGTTGCACTTGACTTTGATCTGTACCAAAATAAGAAAGCATTAAAAATGTTCCACCCAAAAAACCTGTCCAAACAGTATATCTATTTGATAAATCAAACGAAAAATCGAGCACTTCCATTTTTCCGCTTGCACCAGCAATATCTAGAGCTTTTGAAAACGAAATATCTTGAGGAAGTTTATCAACAATCATAAAAAATGCGATAAACATTCCCAAAAAGATGATAAACATTTGTTGTTTTTGTGTGACACTTACTGCTCTTGTTCCGCCAGAAACCGTGTAAATAATTACTAAAACTCCAATAATAATATTTAGCGTTACCAAATCCCAACCCAACACAGCAGATAAAATAATTGCAGGTGCAAAAATGGTAATTCCGGCTGCCAATCCACGTTGAATTAAAAATAAAATGGCGGCTAAAGTTCTTGTTTTTAAATCGAAGCGTCCTTCTAAATATTCATAAGCTGTATATACTTTTAATCGGTGATAAATTGGAATAAAAACCAAACAAATAATTACCATAGCAATTGGCAATCCGAAGTAAAATTGCACAAATCCCATTCCGCTATGAAAAGCTTGTCCTGGTGTTGATAAAAAGGTAATTGCACTCGCTTGCGTTGCCATCACCGATAAACCAATGGTCCACCATTTTGTATCGTTTCCTCCTTTTATAAAATCTTGTACACTTTTGTTTTTTCTTGTTTTATATGCACCATAAATTACAATAAAAGATAAAGTAGCAGTCAATACAATCCAATCTAATAATTCCATAATTTATGTGCTTAATTTGAAAAATATGTGGTTATAAAATAAAATAAAATGATATATATAAAATTGGCAATCAACACAACGCTGTATATTTTTTTCCAAGGACGTTTTTCGGTTTCCATAATTTTATTGTTTTATTAAAATTGTCATTCCTGCGAAGGCAGGAATCTTTTAATTAAATATACTTTTTCTAATAGTGAGATTCCTGCTTTCGCAGGAATGACAGCAGCATTTTTTTTTATTTTTTTTAAAAAAATTATTAGAACTGACAGATTATTATTCTTTAATTTTTTCTTCTTTTTTAATATTCTCTTTTCCAATAGACAGCATATTTGCAAAGATTTTATACGCTCCAGAAACACCAGCTGGCAATTCTCTAAAGAAACTTAATCCTGTGTACATATAATGTCCTTTTCCATATTTTGCTACCAATAAACTTCCGTTTCTTGCTGGTTCTCCTTTATCATTCATTGATAAAATTGGTGTAAACTCTTTTCCCCATGAATTCGGAAAATACAATCCGCGTTCTTGCGCCCAACCATCAAAATCTGACGCTTCTATTTTATTTGGAAAATTTAATAACGAATGTTTTTTCGCCAACATTCTAACTTCGGCAGTTTCATCGGTAACTCGATCTCTAGAAACTTTTAAGTGATAAGGTGCACCAACATCAATTCCGCTTCTTCCACTAGTATTGTATTGCACAATCATATTTCCTCCTTTTTCTACATAATCTAACAAGAATTTTTGTTTAAATTTTAAAGCATCAACTGTGTTATAGGCTCTAATTCCAAGAACAACAGCATCAAACTTATGTAAATTTTCATCATTAATTTCTGTTGGGTCAATTGTAATTACATTATAACCAATTTGACGTAAACTTTCTGGAATTGCATCTCCAGCGCCAGCAATATAACCAATATAACTTCCGTTTTTCTGAATATTTAATCGAACAATTTTTGCTTCAGAACTCAATAATACAGATTGCTTCGGAATGTGATTGTAATTAATTTCTATCAATTCTTTGGTAAACGTTTCACCATCAATAGTTGCAATACTTTTTAAAATTCCTTCCGATTGATTTTTTGGCGGCGTAACTATAAAATCTACAGTTACATTATCTCCTTTTTGAGCGATAGAAAACGGAATTTGTTTCGGAGAAATCGTCCAATTTGTTGGGACTTCTAAACTGACAACACCACTTACATTTTTTGTTCCTGCTCTTACAGAAACCTCAACTTTTTGTGGTGTATCATCAGAAAAAATAATGACTTTATTATTTAGTTTTGTAGTTACTTTTGGCAATACTTCAAATGGCTCATAAATTTCGCCAACATCACTTCTAGAATATCTGTACACAACATCTTTTGTAAATGAAATAGTATGTTTCCAAATATTTAAATTGAATTGAACTTGAATTGGTCTGTCTGATTCTGGTTTTCCTATTTGTAATTGATTTTGTACAGCATACATTCCTAAAGTTCCTTTATTTTGCAACCAATAAGGATCTGAATACGGTTTGTTTTTTAATTGAATTTTATCTGTAATATTTACACGAACATTATTTTTTAATGTTTTTTCGGCCGGTTTTACAATCGAAGTTCCGTTTTCTATAAAACTATAACTTTCTAAAATTGTTGGAATACTACTTCTATTTAAAGCTTCAATTTTTATGGTAACTTCTCCGTTTGGTGTTGTGCTTGAACTTGTAGCTGAAACTTCTAAATACAATCCAGCAGCAGCTTCAATAATTTCTTTAATTTGTTTAATTTTAATTTTTCTCCAATGAGAATCTTCTAATAATTTAATTTTCTCATACGCTTTTAATAAATCTGGCAAATGAATTGATGGATATGAAAAATCGAAGTTCTTTTCTACATCATATAAAATTGCACCAATTTCTCCGCCGCCTTTTATACGATTCCAAGTGGTATTAATCCCCGAAAAAATATCATTTTTATCTTTAGGTTTATCGCCTTTTAAAAATTCAACATATTCAAGTTGACTACCACGTGTTGTTAATCTTCCAAAACCTTGACATAAATGTTGGCTGCTTGCCAATGCAGCAACTTCGTTATTAGACAAACCTTTTAACGGATAATAAGTACCAACATTAAATCCTGTTAATTTTCCTTCTGTTGCTTTTTTAAATTCTGCATCGCTATTAAAGAAAAAACGTCCTGTATTATAAAACAAGCGTTTGGGTTGCCAAGTTTCTGTGTGTTTTAATTGGCTTGAATATTTGGTTGCATCGTTTGCTAAATCAAAAGCTTCAACACTTAAAAGTGCAGAAGTTGTGTGATGACCGTGAGTTGTTCCTGGAGTTCTATGATTAAATCTGTTGATTATTACATCTGGCTTAAAAGTTCTAATTGCCCAAACTACATCGCTTAAAACTTTATCTTTTTCCCAAAATTCTAACGTTTCTTTTGGATGTTTAGAATATCCAAAGTCATTTGCTCTTGTAAATAATTGTTCGCCGCCATCAATTTTTCTGGCTGCTAATAATTCTTGTGTTCTTATTAAACCCAACAATTCTCTAATTTCTGGACCTATTAAATTTTGTCCGCCATCTCCACGCGTTAAAGACAAATATGCTGTTCTTGCTTTTTCATGATTTGCCAAATAGGAAATTAATCGTGTGTTTTCATCGTCTGGATGTGCAGCAATATATAAGGCCGAACCTAAAAAATTTAATTTTTGGATTTTTTCGTAAATCTGATTAGAAGATAATTTTTGTGGTTTTTGAGCAACCAATAACACAGAGAAAAGAAGTGTAATTAGTGTGAAATATTTGTATTTCTTCATTAAAAAGTCTTTAAGTAGTCAAAACAAATATAGTATTTATATGTTTTGTTCAGAATTCTTAAAAAAGCATTAACATAATTATAACAATAAACTAAGATTATAATAGAAACATAATTATTGTCTGTTCGAGCGGAGTCGAGAACTATTAAATAAAAAAAGAGGTCTCGGATCTCGACTCCGCTCGATATGACAATCTCGAACTAACATTCCTCAATCAAATTAGTATCGAAATATCTTTTGTTTGAAAAGTGTTCTAGATATAATTTCAATAAAACAATTGAAATCACTCGAACTAACAGATAATTTTCTTCATCAATAAATCGTTTAAAAACTGTTGATAAATATATTTTTAAAATCACTTATTTAGAATATATTTGTAGTTCATTTCTTTTTTGAAAAACTGAATATGAAGTGTTTGACTTTTTAGTCTTTACGTAAAAAAACAAAATCAATGAAATTTATAGTATCAAGCTCGCAATTATTAAAGCAACTTCAAGTACTTGGAGGCGTAATTAATAGCAATAATACATTACCAATTTTAGATAATTTCTTATTTGAATTATCAAAAAACGAATTAAAAGTTTCTGCATCAGATTTAGAAACAACCATGAGTGCTGTTGTAGAAGTAGAATCAGATTCTAAAGGTTCTATTGCAGTTTCTGCGCGTTTGTTATTAGATACGTTGAAAACATTTCCAGATCAGCCTTTAACGTTTAAAACTGAAGGAGAAAGCGCTATTGAAATTAGCTCTGATCAAGGAAAATACGACATGGCATTTTTTAGCGGAGAAGAATTTCCGAAAGCCGTTTCATTATCTGCTCCAAGCACAACTGTTATTCCGTCTGCTATTTTAGCAAACGCAATTTCTAAAACAATTTTTGCTGCTGGAAACGATGATTTACGTCCAGTAATGAGCGGAGTTTTCTTTCAGTTTAGCCCAGAAAGTTTAACATTTGTTGCAACAGATGCACACAAATTAGTTAAATATACGCGTACTGATGTTACTGCAAATGAAAGTGCAGAATTTATTATGCCAAAGAAACCGTTGAACTTATTAAAAGGAATTTTAAATGGTTCTGAAAGTGATGTTTCTATTGAATACAACAACTCAAACGCAAAATTTACGTTTGATAATTTTGTATTGGTTTGTCGTTTAATCGACGGAAAATATCCAAATTACGAAGCTGTTATCCCGAAAGAAAATCCAAATAAATTAACTGTTGACAGAGCTTCATTTTTAAATTCTGTACGTAGAGTTTCTATTTTCTCTAGTAAAACTACGCATCAAATCAGATTAAAAATGGCAGGAACAGAATTGAACATTTCTGCAGAAGATTTAGATTACGCAAACAAAGCTAACGAGCGTTTGTCTTGTGATTATCAAGGAGACGACATGCAAATTGGCTTTAACTCTCGTTTTTTAAGCGAAATGCTAAACAACTTAAGTTCTAATGATGTATTGATAGAAATGTCTTTACCAAACAGAGCCGGAATCTTAACTCCGATTGACGGAACAGACGAAGGAGAACAAGTTACCATGTTGGTGATGCCAGTGATGTTGAATTCTTAAGAAACAAAACATATATTATATAAAGAAAGCATCGTTTAATTACGATGCTTTTTTTTAATATTCCCTTCGTTTAATTAACTATACTCTCATTCCAACTGAAACGGATGAATCTCATGGTAAAGATTTTTCGACTTCATTTTATTTCGCTCAAAATGACAATTATTTTTGCTTACATTTACTTCAATGAATTTCTTAGCACACTTATATTTATCAAACAATCACACCAATATTTTAATTGGTAATTTTATTGCAGATCATATTCAAGGAAATCATTTTACACACTTTCATCCAGAAATTCAGCAAGGAATTGTATTGCATCGACATATCGATACGTTTACAGACAGCCACAAAACTGTTCGTAAAAGTAAACGACGACTAAATGCTAGATACGGACATTACAAAGGGGTAATTATCGATATTTTTTACGATCATTATTTAGCTAAAAATTGGCCCGTATATTCCGATGTTCCGCTTGATGTATTTGCACAAAATGTATATCAAATCTTGGATAATCGAAAAGAGCAACTTCCAAAAAAAACACAAGAACTATTACCTTTTATGATCAAACATAACTGGTTGTACAATTATCAATTCTTAGATGGAATACAACAGGTTTTAAATGGAGTGAATCGTAGAACTCAGCAAAAATCACAAATGCACCTCGCTTTAGAAGACCTAAAATTACATTATAAAGAATTTGAAGAAGATTTTACACTTTTCTTTGAAGATTTGCAATTATTTTCTAAACAAAAATTAAAAGAAATCTCAACAATCACGTAATTCGTAATCCATAATTCGTCAATTATTTAAAGATTTACGTATCTTTTCCAACCAAAAACTAATACAACTCAATCAAACTTAACAAATACATCATGAAAAAATTACTTTCAATCCTATTCATTGCAATTCTATTTGCAAATTGTACAGATAAAAAAGAAGATAAAGTTACAGGTTTAATTGCCGAAAAAGCAATGGTTGTTTCTGCTCGCGTAGAAGCTTCTCAAATTGGATCTGACATTCTAAAAAAAGGTGGAAATGCCTATGACGCAATGGTTGCAACGCAATTGGCTTTAGCTGTTGTATATCCAGTTGCTGGAAATATTGGCGGTGGCGGATTTATGGTTTACAGAGCAAATGACGGAAAAACCGGAGCGTTAGATTTTAGAGAAAAAGCACCTTTAACGGCAAGCCGAGACATGTATTTGGATAAAGAAGGAAATGTAATTCCAGGCAAAAGTAGTTTTGGAGTACATTCTGTTGGAGTTCCTGGAACTATTGCAGGAATTTTTGAAGTATATAACAAACTTGGAAGTTTACCTTTTGAAGAATTGATTCAGCCGTCAATCGACATGGCAAGAAACGGTTTTAAGGTTACAAAAAAACAAGCAAGTGCTTTAAACGGAACACGTAAACGTTTTGAAAAAGCAAACAATTATAAAATTTTGTTTGATAGAGAATGGAAAGAAGGAGATTTATTACAACAAGAAGAATTAGCACAAACTTTAGAAAGAATTAGAGACAACGGTCAAGATGGATTTTACAAAGGAAAAACCGCAGAATTGTTTGTGAATTATGTAAAAGAATTAGGCGGAATTATTTCTTTAGAAGACTTGGCAAAATACACAGCTGTTTGGCGTAAACCAATTGAGTTTACTTATAAAGGTCATAAAATTATTTCGATGACATTGCCAGCAAGTGGCGGAATTTGTATTGCACAAATTTTAAAATCGATTGAACCTTATGATTTAACAAAGATAGAACACAACTCTACAAAATATGTACAATTATTAACAGAAGCTCAACGTAGATCTTACGCAGATAGAGCGCATTATTTAGGTGATATTGATTTTGTAAATGTACCAACAGATAGTTTAATTGCAGATTCGTATATTAAAAGAAGAATGAGTACTTTTTCTTGGGACAAAGCAACAAAATCATCAGATGTTTCTAATGGAAAAATTTTAGGACACGAAAGCGATCAAACAACACATTATTCTATCATCGATCAGTTTGGAAATTCAGTTTCTGTTACAACAACTTTAAATACAGGTTACGGTTCTAAAGTATTGGTTAAAGGCGCAGGATTTTTCTTAAATAACGAAATGGATGATTTTAGTGCAAAACCTGGTGTACCAAATGTTTTTGGGTTATTAGGTTCTACTGCAAATGAAATTGCTCCAGAAAAAAGAATGTTGAGTTCTATGACTCCGACTATTGTTGAAAAAGACGGAAAATTAAGAATGGTTGTTGGAACTCCTGGTGGTTCTACAATTATTACTTCTGTGGTACAAAACATTGTTAATGTTATCGATTATAATATGGGAATGCAAGAATCTGTAAACAAAGCTCGTTTTCATCACCAATGGATGCCAGATAATGTTAGAATGGAGCCAAACGGATTTGATAGTATAACCAAAGCAAATTTAAATAAATTGGGATACGAAATTATTGAAAGAAACTCCTTAATTATTGGTAGAGTTGATGCAATTTTAGTGTTGCCAAACGGAAAATTAGAAGGTGGCGCAGATCCTCGTGGAGATGATGCTGCTGTTGGATTTTAAATTTTAAAATGGTTGCTTTAATTAGAGATAAAATTGAGAAATTAAAAAAACTAGACATTTATAATAAAGTCTTTGGTGCAGAATCTCACAAATATATTTTTAATGATAAAATCAGTGAAGAAGAGCTTTTTTTATTTGAAGAAAATCATAAAATAAAACTTCCAGAAGATTATAGAAAATTCTTAACATATTTCGGAAATGGTGGTTGTGGTCCAGATTCAGGAATTTTTAAATTAGAAAATGGAATTTATGATATCCCTTTAAACAAAAAACAATCAGAAATTATTACCCTTAAAAATAAATTTAGATTTAAAACTTTTTGGAATTTAGAAGAAATATCAAAAAACAATTATGATGTTTGGGAAGATGAATATGACAATATTAAATGGACAGATGGAATGCTAAGGATTGGACACTTAGGCTGTGGAATGTACACAAATATAGTCTTAAACGGTAAAGAAAAAGGTAACATTTGGATAGATAGCAGAACAAATGAAGGAGGAATTTATCCTGCCAATTATTACAATAAAATATTAAAAAACGATTTTTTTTCTTGGTATTTAAACTGGTTAGAAAATTCAATAAAATCATTAAAAAATCAATAAGATATGAGTATTCAACCTTTTCACTTAGCAATTCCAGTTAAAAACTTAGAATTGTGTAGAATTTTTTACCGAGATATTTTAGAATGTAAAGAAGGAAGAAGCTCAGAAAATTGGGTCGATTTTAATTTCTTCGGACATCAACTGGTAATTCATCAAAAAGATGGAGTTTTTAAAGAAAAATCTGTTACAAATCCTGTAGATGGACACGATGTTCCTGTTCCGCATTTTGGCGTGGTATTAACTTGGGATGATTGGCAAGATTTATCAAAAAGATTAAAAGCAGCAAATACTCAATTTGTGATAGAACCAACCATTAGATTTAAAGGAAAAGTAGGTGAACAAGCAACTATGTTTTTTAATGATCCAGAAAATAATGCTTTAGAGTTTAAAGCTTTTAAAGACATGAGTCAGTTGTTTGCAAAATAATTTAATTGCATTTTGTCTCCTCGAGCGGAGTCGAGAGGTTAATTTATATTAGGTTTCGACTCCGCTCAACCTGACAAGCTAAAATAAAATAATGCAATTAACAGAAACTCATATTGCAATTCCGCTCGAAAAACCAATTCGGTTACAAGAATATGCAGTTGGTATTTTTAATACAATTCCCACAAAATCTGGAATTAAAAAAGCCATAAAGAAAGAACTGATTTTTGTAAACGGAAACCTTGCTTCTACCGCACTTTATATTCATGGCAGAGAAACTATCGAGTTATTTTCAACTGAAAAATCAACTGATTTTAAACGATTAGAACTTCCGTTAGAAGTGTTGTTTGAAGATGATTATTTAGCCATTATTTACAAACCATCAGGAATTTTAGTCAGCGGAAATAAATTTGTAACTATTGCAAATGCTCTGACCCAAAACCTGCAAAAAAGTAATCAAATTGATGCTGTAAAACCGCAACCTATTCACCGTTTAGATTATCCGACTTCTGGAGTTTTGTTAATCGGAAAAACAAGTTCATCAATACATACATTAAGTAAGTTGTTTGAAAATAAAGAGATTCAAAAAACATATCACGCAATTTGTATTGATGAAATGAAATCGTCAGGAAACATTAACAACCCGATTGAGAACAAAGAATCTGAAACACTTTTTGAAGTAATAGAAACCGTTTCTTCAAAACGATTTGGATTTTTAAATTTGGTGAAATTAACTCCAAAAACAGGTAGAAAACATCAATTAAGAATTCATTTATCAGCATTTGGAAATCAAATTTTAGGCGATAAAGAATATGGAAATCCAAATTTAATTTTAAAAGGAAATGGTTTGTATTTACACGCTTCTACATTAGAATTCACACATCCATTTACACAAGAAGAAATATCAATTTCAAAAGAATTACCTAAAAAATTTAAGAAGATTTTTACGAATTACTAATCGAATTCATTGTTTTTTTGAATCGAGAAATCAATTCATAGATTTCTTCATCAGAATAACTAGCAAAACCAATTCTTATGGCGTTATGATTTATACGATTCATATCGTACCGCTTAAAATTACCGATTTCTAATTTGTTTTTTTGTGCTTCCTCATCTACTTGTTTCCAAGAATATTTTTTATTTAAAAATGTCCAAACTGCCATTCCTCCTTTCGGAATTTCAAATTCAAAAAAAGCTCCTAATTCATCTTTCAATAATTCACAAAACAAATCTCTACGCTGCTTGTATATTTTCATCACTTTTCTAATATGTCGATCTAAATCTCCAGACTTTATAAAATCAGCAAAAGTCAATTCCAACAAAGCATCTCCTTGTCTATCAACCATTTTTCTGAGATTAGCGGCTTCATCAACAAATTCTTTAGATGCAATTAAATAACCAACTCTAAAAACTGGAGCAACCGTTTTACAAACCGACCCAATATAAATTACATTTCCGTTTGTATCATGACTTTTTAAAGGTAAAATTGGCGCATGATTGTAGTTGAAATCGTAATCATAATCATCTTCTATTATCGCAAAATTGTACTGTTTAGAAAGATTTAATAAATGGATTCTTCTCTCAGCAGACAAGGTAACTGTAGTTGGATGATGATGATGAGAAGTTACATAAACTGCCTTAATTTGCTGTTTTTTACAAATAGCTTCAATACTTTCTGTTACAATTCCGTTTTCATCAACTAAAACTGAAATTAGCTTTGCTTTTTGATGTAAAAATGTAGCATTTGCAGAAGCGTAATTTGTTTCTCCAACTACAATAATATCTTGTTCTTTAAGTAATAATTGAGACGATAACCAAATTCCCATTTGACTTCCACGAGTAATTAAAACTTCATCTTTAACGATTTGTAATCCTCTAGTTTCATTTAAATAATCAACTAAAACTTCTCTTAATTTATCATTTCCATAAATAGAATTATAGCCTAACTGTTTGTAAATACTTTTCTTCGAGGTAATTCTTCTGTTTGTTCTTACAATTTCATCAATCGGAGTTAATCTTCCGTCTGAAGTCCCATCATTTAAAAAAATTACTCCTTCATCTTGCTTTTCTTTTTTTTGTTTTTCTAAGTCATTTTTATAAAATGAAAATCCAGTTTTCTCTTTTTCTGCAATAAAACTAGATGTAGAAAATTCCGTTTGATGTAATAATGGCAAATTACTGTGCACAAAAGTTCCTTTTTTAGCAATACTTTCTGTCCAACCTTGCAATAACAGCTCTTCGTAACAAGCAACAATAGTTTTTCTATGCACATTTAGCATTTCGGCCAAAGTTCTACTTCCTGGAAGTTTGGTTTTTGGTGGTAATTTTTGCTCTTTTATCAACTGAATAAACTGATTAGACAATTGCAAATACAAAGGTTGCGGTGTTTTTCTATTTAAATAAAGGCTGGTTTTATAAGGAAACATAACTGGACTACTTATTATATTTGTTCTGGACGTTTACAACAATCCATAAATATATTATTTTTGAACAACATAACAAGAAAAGATGATAAAACTTGAAACTTTTAAAGAAGAAGATTTTTCTAGATTGATAAACTGGGTAGATTCCGAAGAGCTAATGTATATCTTTAGTGCAGAAAGATTTAAGTACCCATTAACACAAAAACAACTAATAAATTATCTAAAAGCAAAAGACAGAATTGTATATAAAGTGATTAATAAATCAACAAATGAAATTATTGGTCATGCAGACTTTAGCAATATTAATAAATTAAGTAGAAATGCACGGATTTGTAGTGTATTGATTGGTGAAAAAGAACACAGAAACAAAGGTTATGGAACAAAAATCATTGATGAATTGGTTAATATAGGTTTTAATAAAATGAAATTACATAGAATTGATTTAGGTGTTTACGATTTTAATAAACAAGCCATAAAATGTTATCAAAAATGTGGATTTGAAATTGAAGGTTTACTAAAAGATAATATAAAATTTAATAATTTATATTGGTCAACTTATAACATGAGCATATTAAACAAAGAATTATGACAAAAGCAGATTTAAAACCAAACGAATACAACCCGTATTACGAAACTTACATCAGTCAAGTTTCTGATGAAACAACATTGATTGACGGTTTAGAAAAAGACAAAAAAATGGTGGTTGATTTCTTTTCTTCTTTATCTAAAGACAAATTAGAATATCGTTATCAACCAGAAAAATGGACCATCAAAGAATTGTTTCAGCACATTATTGATACAGAACGCATTTTTATGTACAGATTATTAAGAATTGCTAGAAAAGACAATACTCCATTATCTGGTTATGAACAAGACGATTATGTTGTTCCTTCTGAAGCAAACAAGAAATCTATGACAAATTTATTAGATGAATTTATTACAACAAGATTGTATTCTCTAAACCTTGTAAGTAGTATTTCTGATGAAAATTTAAAACATTTAGGAACTGCAAGTGACTCGCCAGTTTCTGCAAGAGCTTGTGGGTTTATCCTTTTAGGACATACTGTTTGGCATATTAACATCATTAAAGAACGTTATTTATAATGTTAGAAATTAGACCAAATTGCGAGCATTGCAATAAAGATTTACCTAGCAATTCTAAAGAAGCGATGATTTGCTCTTTTGAGTGTACGTATTGTAAAACTTGTGCATTAGAAATTTTTAAAAATGTGTGCCCAAGTTGTTCAGGAAATTTTGTTGAAAGACCAATAAGAACGGCTAAAATGATTGAGAAATATCCAGCTTCTGAAAAACGAGTTTTTAAACCAAAAAAAATAAAATAAGCTTACAATCATGGAAAAATATTCTAATAAAATAGAAATAATTAAGTTTACCAATAAGGTCAAAGAACCAATAAAGACACTTAATTATGAGTGGTTAGAAGAATATTTTTGTGTTGAAAAAGGAGATGAAATTTCGCTTTCTAATCCTAAAACAACAATTATTGATAAAGGTGGCTTTATCTATTACGCTAAACTAAATAATGAAATAGTTGGCACTGTTTCATTATTAAAAAAAACTGATACAATTTTTGAACTTGGAAAAATGGCAGTAACAAAAAAAGCACAAGGATTTAAAATTGGTACAATTTTATTAGAATATGCTTTAAATATCGCCAAAGAAAAACAAATAAAAAAGTTGATACTTTACTCTAATACTATTTTAAAATCTGCAATTCATTTATATCAAAAATATGGTTTTGTTAAAATAGAATTAGAAAGTGGGCTCTATGAAAGAGCAAATATTAAAATGGAAAAAGAACTTTAAAATCTCTAAAAAAATGGTAACTATAAAAAAAGCTACAAAAGCAGATACTATTCATCTTTCTTTACTAAGTAGAGTTACCTACACAGAATCTCATGGTCATTTTATAGCTAACAAAAAAGATTTGCTAAAATATTGCAAACAAGCATTCTCTATAAAGAAAACACTAGGAGATTTAGAAGATAAAAACAATATTTTTCATATAGCTTATGTAGATGATTTTCCTGTTGGATATTCTAAAATTGTTTTAAATAAACCTTTTGAAGAGAAGACTGAAAACAACAGTTGTCGGCTTGAAAGAATCTATATATTAAATGATTTTATTCCGGTGAAAATTGGACAACCATTTCTTGATTACATTACAGAAAAAGTAAAAGAATACAATGCAACTATAATGTGGCTTTCGGTTTATATCAAAAATGAAAGAGGAATTCGTTTCTACCAAAAGAATAAATTTAAAAATATAGGAGAGATAAGTTTTAAAGTAAACGGTAAAGAGTATGATAATATAGTTTTCTCAAAAGAAATATAAATATGAAAGAATACAATAAATCAAAATTAAACAGAGTTAAGCGTGGGCAAATAAGAGCAACCTATGATGTTGATAAAATAAATACCATTTTAGATGCTGGTTTTTTATGTTACGTTGGATATATCTACGACGGAAAACCAATTACAATCCCGATGGCATATACAAGAATAGAGAACAAAGTTTATATTCATGGCTCTACAGCAAACAGAATGCTGTTAGCAATTTTAGAAAGTGGAGAAACGTCAATAACCGTAATGCATTTAGACGGATTAGTTTTAGCAAGATCAGGTTTACATCATTCGGTAAATTATAGATCAGCTACACTTTTTGGAAGTTTAAAAAAGATTGAAAACGATGCCGAAAAAACAGAAATTCTTGGTTTAATTGTAGATCAAATGGTCCCAAATCATTGGGATTCATTAAGAACAATGTATCAAAAAGAATTAGATAGAACATTGGTTGTAGAATTCACTATTGAAACTGCATCCGCAAAAATTAGAGATGTTGGAGTTGCAGATGAACCTGAAGATTACCAATTGCCAATTTGGGCAGGAATCGTACCTATAAAACAAGTAGCTGAATATCCAATTGCCGATGAAGGTTTGCCTCAAAAAATGGAAATACCAAATCATGTTTTAGATTATTACAAAGCAAATAAATAATAGTAATTTAGCCTTTTAAGAAATTTACTATCAAATGAAAAAAGTTTTAAAAGGTATTGGAATATTATTGGCGCTGATTATTATTGTTGGTACTATTTTTTATATTTCAAAGAATGAAAATTTACCAACCGGAGTAAAAGGTGAAAAAGCTGAAGCTTTAGCTAATAAAATGGCAAAGGCTTTAAATTATGAAGCTTATAGAAACACCGAAGTTTTAGAATGGAGTTTTAGAGGAAAACATTTTTATAAATGGCATAAAACTGAAAACATTGTTGAAGTTTCTTGGAAGAATAATAAAGTAGTTTTAAACACAAAACAACCAGAAAAATCTGAAGTGTTTGTTTCAAATACAAAAACCAAAAACCCTCAATTAATAAAACAAGCAACAGGTTTTTTTAACAATGATAGTTTTTGGCTAGTTGCTCCTTTTAAAGTTTTTGACGCTGGAGTTAAAAGAAGTATTGTAAAACATAATGACAAAGATGCATTGTTAATAACGTACACAACTGGCGGATCAACGCCTGGAGATTCTTACTTGTGGATTTTAAATGAAAATGGATTTCCAACAAGTTTTAAAATGTGGACAAGCATTATTCCGATTGGCGGAATTGAAGCTTCTTGGAACGATTGGAAAAAAACTGAAGCAGGATTTCAATTGCCAACAAAACACAAAATGATTTTATTTGGAATGGATTTAGACATGGGAAATGTAAAAGCATCAAATCCAAAAGCTGACGCATTAGCGAATAAAATTCTTAATACAATTAAACATGAAGCCTATAAAAACACACGTTTCATAGAATGGAGTTTTGGCGGAAGAAGATCCTACAAATGGGACAAACAAGAACATATTGTAGAAGTAAGTTGGGATAAAAATAAAGTGCTTTTACATCCAAACAACTTAGAAAAGAGCACATTATTTATCGATGAAAAAGAAAGTACAGAGGACAAAGAAAAACTCGTTAAAAGAGCAGAATCAATGTTTAATAATGATAGTTTTTGGCTAGTTGCTCCACACAAACTTTTTGAAGACGGAATAATTAGAAATCTCGTAAAGGTTGATGGAAAAGAAGTTTTAAAAGTAAAATACACAACTGGTGGATCTACACCTGGAGATTCTTATATTTGGATTTTAAATGACGATTTTTTACCAATACAATATTTAATGACAGTTCCTAGCATGAAAATGGATCAAGTTCCTGCAACTTGGGATGATTGGTTTACAACTGAATCTGGAACATTATTACCAAAAAATCATACCTTTTCTGGTGGAAGAAAATTGAGCATGGGAGCTGTAAAAGCGTATAATTAATTATTATATTTACTAAATGAATTCAAAAAACATTTCTAACGGAATCTTAAGGGCTATTGCAATTATTTTAGGAATTACACTACTACTCTATTTCTTATATTTAATTCAGTCTGTAATTGTTTACGTAATTATCGCAGCAGTAATTTCCTTAATTGCTAGACCAATAATTCGATTTTTAAAACGTAGATTAAAGTTTCCAAATACAATTGCAGTAATTACAACCATGGTAATTCTAGTTAGTTTACTTGTCGGAATTATTAGAATGTTTATTCCGTTAGTTATAGAACAAGGCGAAAGCTTATCATTATTACACACAGAAAAACTGCAACAAAATTTACAAGATGTAATAAATCAAGTAGATCGATATTTTGCAACCAAAGACATCAATTTATTATCTGAATTAAAAAATGTTGATTTTTTATCTGGATTTCAAGCAATACCTAATTTATTAAATTCTGTTGCTAGCGCTTTAGGAACTTTAAGTGTTGGCTTATTTTCAGTATTATTTATTTCATTTTTCTTTATGAAAGACAGTCAGTTGTTAATGAATGCTATTCTTACAATTTTACCTAAAAGAAGTGAAAATAAGTTTTCAAAATCAACAGAGATCATCAACAATTTATTATCTAGATACTTTATTGGATTGGTGTTACAAATATCAATTCTGTTTATTTTATATACTATTACCTTGTTAATTTTTGGTATTAACAATGCAATTGTAATTGCTTTTTTATGTGCGCTATTAAATTTAATTCCGTACATCGGGCCAATGATTGGCGCAGTAATAATGTTCTTATTATCGATGTCTAGTAATTTAGGACAAGATTTTCAAACAGAAATATTGCCAACTACTTTGTATGTAATGATTGGTTATTTTATCGCCCAAATAGTAGATAATTTCTTTAGTCAGCCAATTATATTTTCTAAAACTACAAAATCGCATCCGTTAGAAATTTTCTTAATTATTATTATTGGCGGATTGTTATTTGGTGTTGTTGGAATGATTACTGCTGTACCAATGTATACAGCGTTAAAAGTAATCTTAAAAGAATTTTTAGCAGATAATAAGATTGTTAAATCACTGACAAAAGATATTTAAAATACTCTTTTTTGAATCCAGCTATTCTA
Source organism: Polaribacter uvawellassae (assembly GCF_039748955.1). NCBI lineage: Bacteria > Pseudomonadati > Bacteroidota > Flavobacteriia > Flavobacteriales > Flavobacteriaceae > Polaribacter > Polaribacter uvawellassae. The sequence continues at coordinate 52,374 of NZ_JBDIZN010000002.1, forward strand.
CATCCAGACGTACAACAATTTATTACTGATCATTTAAATACAGATATTTCTAAATTATTATTTAAAGGAAGTCCGTTTAAATCAGTTTCTGTTCAAGAATTGGCTACTCAAATCGTTTCTAAGAAAAAATGCGAGAAAAAACTACCAACTTGGTTCAAAACAAAAAACATCTTTTATCCTGCAAAAATTAACATAGAACAAACATCATCAGAAGTTACGGCAAAGTACAAATCATCAATAATAACAGGAGTTTCACTAATAGATATTACTGGTGGTTTTGGTGTTGATGCTTATTATTTTTCTAAAAAACTAAAAAAAGTAACTCATTGTGAATTAGATACTAACTTATCAACAGTTGTTAACAACAATTATCAACAATTTAATATTGAGGGAATTGAGCTAATTTCTGGAGATGGAATTGACTATTTAAAAAATACTACTGAAAAATTTGATTGGATTTATATTGACCCTTCAAGACGAGACTCTGTTCAAAAAAAGGTTTTTTTACTAAAAGACTGTTTACCAAATGTTCCTGAAAATTTAGACTTGTTATTTTCTAAATCTAGCAATATATTAATTAAGAATTCACCGATTTTAGACATTTCAAAAACGATAGAAGAATTACGTTTTGTAAAAGAAATTCATATTATAGCTATACAAAATGAAGTTAAAGAATTACTGTTTGTATTAGAAAAAAAATATGAAGAAAGTATTCAAATTAAAACAATCAATTATACTAAAAACACAATACAAAAATTTGATTTTCAATATCTTAAAAATAATTTGTCGAAATATTCTGAACCAAAAAGATATGTATATGAACCCAATTCTGCCATTTTAAAATCTGGTGGATTTCACGAAATTAGCGCTCAATTTAAATTAGAAAAATTACATCCACATTCTCATTTATACACTTCAGATAATTTAATTGAATTCCCAGGAAGAATTTTTTTGTTAGAGAATAATTGTCAGTACAATAAAAAAGAGATTAAAAAATATTTAAAAGAAAATAAAGCAAATATAACTACCAGAAATTTTCCTGAAACTGTTGCTCAAATCAGAAAAAAAACAAAAATTTTGGATGGTGGTTCTCAATATTTATTTTTTACAACTTTAAAAAATGAAAGTTTAAAAGTGTTGATTTGTTCACAAGTTTTTTAACAATATTTCGTCAAAAAAAAAATGCTTTTCTCTCAAAATAAGCAACTTGCAAATATTCAGTAAGTTTATTCGTTATATTTGCAACAGATTATGTTCTTCATAATTTATAATAAACGGTATGTTTTATTTTTAGGGGTATAAAACATACTGAAAGCCTTGAATTTTTTCAAGGCTTTTTTTATTTCCATCAATTCAATAAAAAAACTACACAAAAAGTAGTTTAGGATTCTTCTTAGTTGTAATATTTTATTAAATTTAGACTTTTATAAAACGAAGCATGGCAAATAAAAATATTAGAACATTATCATCTAGAAAAGAATTAGAAGAAAATCTATTTGAAAACATCGCAAAAGCATCACAAAAAGAAAACTCTAAAGAAGAATTGCAACAACTTGCAAAACACTTTATGGTTGATGATTCTGTAGTTTTAGGAACAAGTACTTTTTACGATTTTACAAGAGAAACCAATAAGAACAAAAAAGTACATGTTTGCTCTGGAACTGCTTGTATGGTTGCGAGTTCTCAAAACGATCTAAACAAAAATTTAGAATCACATTTTAGTTCTGACCAAATTGGTCATGCGGCTTGTGTTGGTAGATGTCATACCAACAATGCATTTATGTATGATGATAAAACTTATAATGCATCATCTGCTGAAGAAGTAGATAACATTATAAAGAATAAAGAATATCAAATAAATGATTATAAAGTAGCTGCAAATACAACGCCTATTTTAACTTCAAAAATAGATGATGTTGCTGCTTTTTATCAATTAGCTGAAAAACATAAAGAAAATTCTCAAAATGTTATTCAACAATTAAAAACTTCAAATTTAAGAGGTCGAGGTGGCGCAGGTTTTCCGTTTTGGTTCAAATTAGACGCTGTCATCAAAGAAGATAATAAACAGAAGTATATTGTTTGTAATGCAGATGAAGGAGATCCAGGAGCGTATTCTGATATGTATTTAATGGAACATCAACCGCATAAAGTCTTGTTCGGAATGTATATGGCTGGATTAACAGTTGGTGCAAATACTGGTGTTTTATACATCCGTGGAGAATATCCTGATTCAATTAGAATTGTTGATGATGCAATACAAGAAATTAAAGACAAAAATTTAATTGGTGATTTTAGATTTAAAATTATTCGCGGACAAGGTTCTTATGTTTGTGGAGAAGAAACAGCTTTATTAAATTCTATTGAAGGCTTACGACCAGAAGTTCGTGTTCGCCCACCGTATCCAGCACAATATGGATTGTACGGAAAACCAACGGTTTTGAGTAATGTAGAAACCTTTGCTAATATTCATTGGATTTTAGAAAATGGTGGTGATAAATATGCTGCTTTAGGAAAAGGACAATCTACAGGAACAAAATTGGTTTCTTTAGATTCTTTTTTCAACACGCCAGGAATGTATGAAATAGAAATGGGAACGCCTTTACAAACTATTTTTGATGAGTTTGGTGGCGGATTTAAATCCGAAGTAAAAGGATTGCAAATTGGTGGACCGCTTGGCGGAATTGTACCGATGCATAAAATTAAAGAGTTAACTTTAGATTTTGAATCGTTAAATACCAACGGATTTTTATTAGGTCACGCAAGTTTTGTGTCGATTCCAGTTGATTTTCCTATGATTAAATTTTTAGAACATTTAATGGAATTTACTGCAGATGAATCTTGCGGAAAATGTTATCCGTGTAGAATTGGTTCTCACAGAGGAATGGAAATGCTACAAAAAGCACAAACTTCTGATTATAAAATAGACAAGGTTTTGTTTGATGATTTATTAGAAACCTTAGAAATTGGTTCTTTATGTGCTTTGGGTGGTGGAATTCCGTTGCCTGTAAAAAACGCATTGCAGTATTTTCAGGATGAATTAAAAGGATATTTTACAAACAACTAGGAATATGAAAGCATTTATAAATAATATTGGTTACGAGTTTAATTCTGGAGAAACTATATTAGAGTTTGTAAGAAGAATTGAAAGTAATAAAGAAGCAATTCCGACAATGTGTCAAGATGATCGGCTAGAAAATTTTGGTTCATGTAGAGTTTGTTCTGTAGAAGTTGCGCGTGAAAAAGATGGGCCAACTAGAACAATGGCTTCTTGTCATACACCTGTTGGAGAAGGTTTGTACATTTATCACAATACTGATAAAATGAAACGTCTTCGTAAAAATATCGTTGAATTAGTGTTAACAGATTATCCTTCTGATAAAGTTTTTCCACCAGAAAATAAAAAAGCAACTCCGTTTCAAGAAACAATTGCTCAAATCGGAATTCCAAATGTACGATATCCAGAAGGTTCAAATCATTTAGACATTGAAAAAGACAGATCTCATCCATATATAAAATCAGATTTATCACAATGTATTAATTGTTTTCGTTGTGTAAGAGCTTGTGAGGAAATTCAAGGTGAAATGATTTTAGGAATGTCTGGTCGTGGCTTTGCAACTAATATTATTAAGGGATTCGATACTTCTTTTGACGAATCTGCTTGTGTTTCTTGTGGTGCTTGTGTACAAACTTGTCCAACTGAAGCACTAACCGATAAATACGAAACCAAAACCTTAATTGCAGATGAAACGGTTAGAACAACGTGTACGTATTGTGGTGTTGGTTGTCAGTTAGAAGTTTCTGTAATTGATGGAAAAATCAAAGGAATTCAAGCTCCAGAAACTGCTGAAGTAAATGAAGGACATACTTGTTTAAAAGGCCGATTTGCCTTTGAATTTTATAATCACCCAGATCGTTTACGCGAACCGATGATTAAGAAAAATGGCACGTTTGAAGAAGTAACTTGGGATGAAGCGTATGATTTTATCGCATCAAAAATGATTGAAATCAAAAACAAATATGGAGCAGATGCTATTGCAGGACTTTCATCATCAAGAGCAACCAACGAAGAAAATTATTTAATGCAAAAAATGATTCGTGTAGCTGTTGGAACCAATAATATTGATGGCTGTGCACGTGTTTGCCACGCTCCTACTGCTTGGGGTATGCAACAAGCTTTCGGAACTGGAGCCGCAACAAATTCTGTTGAAGATTTAAAACAAGCCGATGCAATTTTTATGTTTGGAGCAAATCCAATTAAAGGTCATCCAGTTACAGGAGCAAAAATAAAACAAGCTTTTATGAAAGGAGTTACCTCAATTGTGGTAGATCCAATTAAAACTACTTTAGCAGATTTAGCAGACTTTCATTTACAAATTAGACCAGGAACTAATGTAGCTATTTTAAACATGATGGCACATTATATTGTAAAAGATAATTTGGTTGACAACAATTTTATCACTTCATTTACAGAGAAATACGAAGAATTTAAATCTCATGTTGAAAACTTAAACATGGATGAACTTTCTGTCTTAACTGGAGTTGACAAAGAATTGGTTCGTAACGCTGCTCACGCTTATGCAAAAGCAGAAAGAGCTATGGAGTTTCACGGATTAGGAGTGACTGAGCATTTTCAGGGAAGTAAAACAGTAATGCTACTTTCTAACTTAGCAATGATGACTGGAAATATTGGTAGAAGTGGTGTTGGATTAAATCCACTTCGCGGTCAAAATAACGTGCAAGGTGCCGCAGATATGGGAGTTCAACCACATCAAGGAGCTGGTTATTTAGATGTTACCAAGTTAGATATTCAACAATATTATGCAGATAAATATGGTATTGAAAAAATGCCAACTACAAATGGTTTAAAAATACCTGAAATGCTAGATGCAGCGATTGATGGAAAACTTAAGGCCTTGTATATTATGGGAGAAGATACGATAATGACCGACCCAAATACAAATCACAGTATCAAAGCTTTTCAAAATTTAGAACTGATTGTTGTGCAAGAATTATTTATGACAGCAACTTCTGAAATGGCTGATGTTGTTTTACCTGCATCTTCTTATTTTGAAAAAAATGGAACGTTTACAAACGGAGAAAGAAGAATGCAACGTGTAAATAAAGTAATCGAACCAATTGGGAATACAAAACCAGATGGACAAATTATTATTGATATGATGAGTCGTTTAGGTTACGATCAACCAACAGGTTTAACTTATGATGCCGCAAAAGTAATCGAAGAAATTGCTGATGTAATTCCGTTTATGAAAGGATTATCTTGGGATAGATTGGGAGAAAACGGATTGCAATGGCCAATTAAAGAAGATGGAACCGATACAAAAATGTTACACATTAATGGCGCATTTAAAAAAGGAATCGGAACTTTCCATCATTTTGATTTTGAAGAATCTCCTGAAATTGTATCTCACGGACAGAAATTCCCTTTTATATTAACAACAGGAAGAGAATTAGAGCATTACAATTCAGGAACGATGACACGTAGAACTGATAACCAAAAAATATTGGCAAAAGATGTTTTGGAAGTGAATCCAAAAGATGCTATCAAAAAAGGAATTAAAGACAATGAAATGGTTCGTATTTTCTCAGATCGAGGAAGTGTAAACATTGCTGTTAAATATTCTAAAGATGTTAAACGTGGAGTATTAAGAACAACGTTTCATCAACCAGAAGTGTTTATCAATATTGTTACTGGAAGTGTTGGAGATCAAGAAACCATGACTCCTGAATATAAAGTTGTAGCCGTAGATTTTGAGCCAATATAATTTAAAAAATAGATCGTTTTTTACCTACGACGGCATTCTAGTTTCAAACGAAAAACAACAAAAAGTTTCTGACGGAATTGTTGTGGAAGCTGCGTTACAAATCAACATTAATAACAAATCATATACAGTTGTTATGAGAACACCTGGAAATGATTTTGAGCTGATAAGAGGTTTATTGTACGCAGAAGATATTTATAAAGGAAAAGAGAATTTACTTTTTGAAAATATCAAAGAAGAAAGCAATGGTTTTTCTATCATAAACCTCAATATTCCAAAAGAAAAACTAGGCAAAGGCTATTTGAATAAACGAACTTTATTGTCTGTTTCTTCTTGTGGAATCTGTGGGAAACAAGAATTAGACGACATCGAATTAAAAGGTCAGGCATTAAAAAGTAAGCAAGTATTTTCTTCGGATAAAATTGAAGCAATGTCTAAAAAAATGGCTTCTTTACAAGAAACTTTTAAACATACTGGTGGAAGTCATGCTGCTGCAGTTTTTGATAAAAATTATGAAATTCTTTCTATAAAAGAAGATATCGGTCGTCATAATGCTGTTGATAAAGTTGTTGGTGATTTAATTCAAACTAAAAAATTGACAAAAGCTTATTGCATGTTAGTAAGTGGTCGGGTTTCTTACGAAATAGTTTCTAAAGCATTTTTTGCTAAAATCGGAATTATCGTTGCTGTTTCTGCATGCTCTAGTTTAGCAATTGATTATGCAAAAGAATTTGGAATTTGTCTGATAGGTTTTAGCAGAACAAATAAAATGACTATTTATGCAAATCCAACAAAAGTCATCTAATTTTAAATGAAAAAAATAGTTATTCTCTTATTTATTTGTATCTATTCGCAAGTTCATTTTTCACAAGAAAAAGAAACAATTCCAACTAAATTTACACAAAACGGATTTATCAACTTAGATTATTTATCTGTAAAAATGCCTAATGATGAATTTGATAATCCAGAGTCTAATATGGGGTTAGCTGGAATTCATTATAACCTTTTAGTAAGCAAATCTATATATGCTGGATTAGGTTTTTATGGTTCTGTAAACGGTAAACGTGGCGGATTATTTACACTTGGAGTAAATTTAGGGTTTAAAAAAAATATTTCTAAAAAATTATTTATTGATACGGGGTTTCATTTTGGCGGTGGTGGAGGCGCAAGCGCTCCAGATGGTGGTGGTGCTATGTTTTTACCTCATTTAAATTTTGGCTATCAATTTGAAAAATTCTCAACAACTTTTGGATATAGTTCTATTATTTTTTTTGACAAAGGAAATATAACTAGTAATCAGTTTAGATTAGGAGTTCAAATTCCTTTATCTTTTGATTATGCTCCTTTTAAAAACAAAGAACACTCTTTTTCGGTAGAAAAATTAAAAAATACGCAATGGAATCAATCTTCAAAAAGAATTTCATTGATGTTACATTTAGATAATATTAGTCCTTATGGTGATTCTCAATTAACAGATTTCTCTTCATTAAAAGGTAAAACGATTCGTTTAGCTGGATTTGAAATTGCTTCGTATTTCTCCAATAATTGGTTTGTATATTTTAGAGCTGATGGTGCTTTTCATGGAATTCAAGGTGGATACATGGATTTATTTATTGGAACTGGTTATCAGTTTGCAATGAATAAAAACAGAACAAATATTTTAACAAAATTTGCTATTGGAGCCGGTGGCGGTGGCGGTGTAGATTCTGGTGGTGGCGTTCTAATTTATCCTGATATTTCTTTAGAACAAAAAATATATAATAATATTTATTTGTCTATTAGTAAAGGGTATTTGTTAAATCCAAATCAACATTTTACAAGTTCTACATTAAGTTTTGGTATAAAATATTATGCAAATCAACAAGGTATCAAACAGGAAAATAACACATATTTTAGTTCTTCAAAGTTCAAAGGTTTTGAAATTTCAATTGGGCAAGAGCTGTATTTGAATGCTAAAAGAATTACAAACCCTTCAGAAAATTTACATCAAATTGCGATGCAAATAAATATGCATTTGAATAAAAATATATACTTAGCTGGTTATACTTCTTTTGCAAATTTTGGAAATGCAGGTGCTTATGCAGAAGGAATTGTTGGGATTGGATATCAAACAAACGCATTGCTTAATAATAAAGTCCAAATTTTCTCTCAACTTTTAGCCGGTGCAGCTGGTGGTGGTGATATTAGTACAGGACAAGGATTAATTATAAAACCAAGTATCGGATTAAATTATCAACTAAATAACAAATTGAGTTTTAAAACTTCTATTGGTAAAGTAAAAGCTAGAGGTGGTAGTTTAAATAGTACTAGTTTAAATTTTGGCTTAAGCTACAGATTTAGTTTTTTAACAGCTAATTAACAGTAAAACACAGAGTAAGATTTTAAAAATATTATATATTTATTAATTATTATAAATTCAACTAACAAAAACTAACTTCATGAAAAATTTAAAACTTTTAGTAGCTTCACTACTATTAATAGTTTCTTGTAAAACAGAAACCAAAAAAAATGATGAAACAATGGCTGCCGAACTACTAGCAAAAGCAAAAGGTATTCACGAAAGAGTAATGACATTAGATACTCACAACGATATTAATGTCAATAATTTTACTGATGAAAAAAATTACACTCAAGATTTAGGAAACCAAGTAAATCTTCCTAAGATGATTGCTGGTGGTTTAGATGTTGCTTGGTTTATTGTTTATACTGGTCAAGGAGATTTAACAGATGAAGGTTTTGATAAAGCATATAAAAATGCAATTTCAAAATTTGATGCAATTCATAAACTTACCAAAGAATTAGCTCCAGATCAAATTGAACTAGCTGTTACTTCTGCTGATGCAAGAAGAATTTACGCATCAGGGAAAAAAGTTGCAATGATTGGTATTGAAAACGGATATCCAATTGGGAAAGATATTAAAAGAGTAAAAGAATTTTACGATTTAGGAGCAAGATATATGTCTTTATCTCATAACGGACATAGTCAATTATGTGATTCTAACACAGGAGAAAGAGATGATAAATGGTTGCATGGTGGTGTTAGTGATTTAGGAAAAGAAGTGATAAAAGAAATGAATAAATGGGGAATTATGTTAGATGTTTCTCATCCTTCTAAAGCATCAATGAAAGATATGATTGAGTTAACAAAAGCTCCATTAATTGCTTCACACTCTTCTGCAAGAGCTTTATGTAATCACAGTAGAAATTTAGATGACGAGCAATTAGGATGGATTAAAGATAACGGTGGAGTTGTTCAAACTGTTGCATTTAATTCTTATGTAAATACAGAAAAACATGCTGCATATAATAAAGCGGCAACTGCATTTATGGAAGAAATTGCCAAAGAGCAAGGTTTTACAATGATGTCTAGAGCTGATGCTAGAAAATTAGACGGAAAAGCACAAGAAGCTTACTACGCACAATACATGAAAATCAGAAAATTAGCTCAAGAAAAAATGGCTAAAAATCCTGAAAAATTTGATCCAGTAAACGTTGCTGATTTTGTAGATCATATTGATTATATGGTAAAGAAAATTGGAATTGACCATGTTGGAATCAGCTCTGATTTTGACGGTGGTGGTGGTGTTGATGGATGGAACGATGCATCAGAAACATTAAATGTAACTGTAGAATTAGTAAAAAGAGGATATACAGAAGCAGAGATAGAAAAACTTTGGAGCGGTAACTTATTAAGAGTTTTAGATAAAGTTCAAGAAGTTGCTCAGAAAATTCAAAACGGAGAAGAAGTGTAATCTTTTCTTAATAAATTAAAATAAAGCTCGTTTAAAAACGAGCTTTATTTTTGTAAAAAATATTGATAATTCGAATTGCTTTCTAGTTGATTTTGAATAGCGATATCTAGCTGATGAAAAAAATCTAAACCTGTAACTTTCTCAATACTATCAATAGAAACACTAAAAGAAGATACAGAACTATTTGATTTTTCGTTTTTTAATAAAAATCCAATACCAAATAACTCTTCTTTGTGAAACCTAATAATTGTTTTATAAAAACACCTAGGAACTGTAACTCTACTCTCTCCTATTTTACCTAAAGGATTGTCTAAAACTGGACCAGTTACAACGTATAAAGAATCGCTAATTGAAATCCAGCTTCTTACTTCTTCTTCTAACTTTTTCCATATTCCTCTATTAAATGATGGTATTTGCGGACTCATATTACTCATGTAAAAACTCTCGCTCATTGTTATATCACTAAAAGACATTGATTTTGCAGGTGCTAGATGCCCTCTATCATAACCAGAGTTTCTATAATCTTTTAAAGTTGCCGAACCCGTAATTACATTAACATCTTTTCTGAAATTATCTTTTCTTTTTATTGAATTATTTATAGAGTTTTTAAACAATTTATATGCAACCCAATCGGCTTGTTCATCTTTTTCACTATATGATAATGTATAAAGTTGATGCTTGATAATTTGATTGTTTTCAAACTTTGGATACAAAAAAGAAAGTTTTACAATCTCTGTATATGGTTTAAAGTCATTAACCTTATCATTTTCTACTTTTAATTGGTTATAAATAACATATATAACTATTATAGTTAAAATTGCTCCTAATAAAAATTTATAAAATCGATTCATAACAAAACTATATTCACAGATAAACGACTAAAAAGTTCCATTCATCGACATATAACGACAAGTTAACGAAATTATCAATTCAAAAAAAAGATATCTAGCTATGTTTGTAGAGTAATTAATATAAAGTAAAGTTCAATTAATACAAAATTAAATTCTTTTGTTTCTTTACAATTATTTATAAAAGCATAATGTTTTTTATTAAAACACTGCTAAATATCGGGGGATGTTAAATAATTGGCAAAATAAAAAAACGAAAGAGAATATGAAAAGCTCAACATAATATGTTGAGCTTTTTGATTTATATTGTTTTTTATTTTATTATATTTTTTTAAAGATTTCTCCTGCTTCTTTAAACATTTTAAATTCTACAACATATCCATTTGGGTCTTTTACAAAAAACGAAATATGCTCACCATTTTTTTCTTTTAAAAATGGTGTTTTTTCTATAAAAACAGTTTTAGAAGCATGTAATTTTTCATAAAGATTAGTCCAAACTTCTTCAGATAAAATTACTCCAAAATGAAAAGAAGGTAAAATTGTGCCTTCGAATTTGTAATTTTTAAAAGCAAAATTATAATCTCCAGATTTTGTAAAAGTTATTTGATGGTTGTACAAATCAACATCTAACCATTGGTTTGTGTTTCTACCCAATTTTGCTCCAAGAATATTTATATAAAAGTTCTTTGTACTTTCAATCCCTTTACAAGGCAACGATAAATGAAATAATGAATTCATATTAAATTTGTTTTAAAAATCGTCATTAGTTTCTTCGATATCATCATTCAATTCAAAATCATCTTCCTCAAATGAATCTTCATCTTCTGCATAATCTTCCATCGTTTGTTCTAATTTAGAACTAATTTTTACTAAAAATACTGTATCTTCTGTTTTTACTTCTACCGCTTTAATAGTTTCTCCTTTGGCGTTCTTAAAAGAAATTACATCAGAATAGTCATATCCGTCAGGATATTTTTCTACCAACATATCTAATATGTCTGTAGTTAGTTTTGCATAATCTACAATTACTCGTTTCATTTTAATTTGATTTATGTCGTCTTATTGAGTTTTTTAAAAATATAAAAGAATTTTAAAATCCACTCAATTCTGACTGACATTTTTTTTACATTTCTAATAAATAAGCAAAAATTAACGGAGCAACAATTGTTGCATCACTTTCAATTATAAATTTTGGAGTATCAATATCTAATTTTCCCCAAGTGATTTTTTCGTTAGGAACTGCTCCTGAATACGAGCCATAACTTGTGGTTGAATCTGAAATCTGACAGAAATAACTCCAAAATGGTGTTTCTGGTCTTTCCATATCTTGATATAACATTGGCACTACACAAATTGGAAAATCTCCTGCAATTCCTCCACCAATTTGGAAAAATCCAATTCCGTTTGCAGAATTAGCTGTATACCAATCTGCCAAAAACGTCATGTATTCAATTCCAGATTTCATAGTAGACGCTTTTAATTCTCCTTTCATTACATAGGATGCAAAAATATTTCCCATAGTTGAATCTTCCCAACCCGGCACTATAATTGGCAAGTTTTTTTCAGCTGCTGCATACATCCAAGAATCTTTAATGTCTATTTCATAATGTTCTTCTAAAACACCAGACAACAATAATTTATACATGTATTCATGTGGTAAAAAGCGTTCTCCTTTAGCTTCTGCTTCTTTCCATATTTTTACAATATGTTTTTGAATTCTTCTAAATGCTTCTTCTTCTGGAATACAAGTATCAGTAACTCTATTTAATCCTTTTTCTAATAAATCCCATTCGTCTTGCGGAGTTAAATCTCTGTAATTAGGAACGCGTTTATAATGAGAATGCGCTACTAAATTCATAATATCTTCTTCTAAATTTGCTCCTGTACAGGAAATGATATGTACTTTATCTTGACGAATCATTTCTGCAAAAATCTTCCCTAATTCTGCTGTACTCATCGCTCCCGCTAAAGAAACTAGCATTTTAGAACCTTGATTTAATTGTGCTTCGTACCCTTTTGCTGCGTCAACTAAACTTGCAGCATTAAAGTGTAAAAAGTATTTTTCTATAAAATTTGTAATTGGTTTTTTCATTATTTTGTTTTTTATTTCTAAAGTTTTCGTACTTCAAATATATCTGTTCTTCTATCTTTTAAATTACGTACACTACCAAACTGATTTAAATCTTTTAACAAATCTAAATCTACATCAGCAATTAAAATCATTTCTGTATTTGTTGTTGCTTCTGCTTTTATTCCGTTTGCTGGAAACGAAAAATCACAAGGTGTAAACACCATTGATTGTGCATACTGAATATCCATATTATTTACTTTTGGTAAATTGCCAACGCTACCAGCAATGGCAACATAACATTCGTTTTCTATGGCTCTTGCTTGCGCACAATGCCTAACTCTAGAATATCCATTTTGAGTATCAGTTAAAAATGGGATGAATAAAATATCCATTCCTTCTTCTGCTAAAATTCTACTTAATTCAGGGAATTCTGAATCGTAACAAATTAATACGCCTATTTTACCACAATCTGTATCAAAAGTTTTCAGTTCATTTCCTCCTTGCATTCCCCAAACTTTTGCTTCATCTGGAGTAACATGCAATTTTTCATAACGATCTGTTGTACCATCTCTTTTACAGATATAACCAACATTATATAACAATCCATCTTTAAGCTCTGGCATACTTCCAGTTATAATGTTTATGTTATACGTTATTGCTAATTCAGAAAATTTTTGAACAATTTTTGGTGTGTATTTTGCCAATTCTCTAATTGCTTCAGATTCTGGCAAATGATTATTATCCGCCATTAATGGCGCATTAAAAAATTCTGGAAACAACGCAAAGTCAGAACGATATGCAGAAACTGCATCAACAAAATATTCTGCTTGTTGCATTAATTCTTCCAAATTTTTATACAAACGCATTTGCCACTGAATTAATCCTAAACGAACAACTGTTTTTTTAGTTGCGGCTTTTTTAGATCTCTTTTTGTAGTAAATATTATCCCATTCTAATAATACAGCAAATTCGCCAGAATTTTCATCACCTTCTAAATAACCATTTAAAATTTTTGTAGGATGAAAATCATTTGAAATCTGAAAGTTTAAAACCGGGTCGTGAATTTCTTTACGCTTTACTTTTTCTATGTATTCTTTTGGCGATAAAGTTGATTCAAATTTATGGTAATTTGGTATTCTTCCGCCAAAAGCAATTCCTCTTAAGTTTAACTTTTCAGCGAGTTCCTTTCTATAATCGTACAATCTTCTTCCTAATCGCAAACCTCTGTATTCTGCCTTTATAAAAACATCTATTCCGTATAAAACATCACCATCTTCTTTATGCGTGTCAAAAGTGTATTTTCCGGTAATATCTTCATACGTATGTTTATCATCAAAGCTATCATAATCTACCACAATAGATAAAGCACAACCAGCCAATTCTCTATTAATTTTGATAACAACTTGTCCTTCCGGAAATTTATCAATTAATGCTTTTATTTGAGATTCTCTCCAATAAGAATCTGGCATCGTTGCATATGCTTCAATCATTGCTTTTTTTAACGCTTTGTAATCATCAAGTGTTAAAAATTGCAATTCTATATTTTCTATATTTTGAATCATTTTAAAATCTAAAAATCAGAATCATCATCGTTCTTAAACTTTGCAAGTTTACTAAATGGATTCATATCGTCAGTTTCATCACCATTATCATAAGTGTCGTCATTGGATGCAAATTTGTAGCTCAGCATTTTATAATACAATTTTGCAGCTAAAAAATCTGAAGATTTTTCTGCTGGATTCGGACATAATTCAACCATATCAAAACCAACAACATTTTTTTCTTCAAACACTTTCTTTAAAAATTCTAACGTTTCATAATAAAATAATCCGCCAGGTTCTGGAGTTCCAGTTGATGGCATTATAGAAGAATCTAATGCATCTAAATCAAACGTAATAAATACATTACTAGTTAATTGATCGATTACATCGTCCATCCAATCTTCGTTTACAGCCATGTCATGTGCAAAGAAAACTTTATCTAAATTCATTACTCTTTTTTCTGAGATGTCCATAGATCTAATTCCAACTTGCACCAAATTTGTAGTTTGATTTGCTTCATAAACTGCACAAGCATGATTGCAAGAAGAACCTTCGTATTCTTTACGTAAATCTGCATGCGCATCAATATGTAAAACAGATAAATTATCAAAACACTCGTTAAATGCTCTAATTGAACCAATTGAAATTGAATGTTCTCCTCCAAAAAGTGTTACAAATTTATTCTTATTAATGTACTGCTTTGTTGTTTGATGAACAGCATCAACCATCGCTTCTGGCGATGAATTTTCTGTAATAGCATCTGCTAAATAAACACCTTCTTTGTAAACTTCAGAATCGGTTTCTATATCATACAATTCCATGTTTTCTGAAGCGTCTAAAAAAGCTTCTGGACCTTTATCAGCTCCTTTTTGCCATGTACTTGTTCCATCATAAGGAACAGGGATTAAAACAATTTTTGATTGCTCAATTTTTGAGAAATTCTCAGAGATTCCTGCGTACGTTTTACTAGTTTTCATAACCTAATATTGATAATAATTCTTTACTTTTTTGTTGTTCTTTAAATACTTTGGTTGTAACGTTTCCGTTACTGTCTTTGTTTATTAATATGTGTTTTGGATGCGGAATTAAACAATGTTGCAAACCACCAAAACCACCAATTGATTCTTGATAAGCGCCTGTGTTAAAAAAACCAATGTACAAAGGTTTTTCTTTTTCATAAACGGGCAAATAAATAGCATTTATGTGTTGTTCTGAATTGTAATAATCATCGCTATCACAAGTTAAACCACCTAATAAAACACGTTCATATTGTCTGTTCCATTTATTAATTGGCAACATAATAAAACGTTTATTAATTGCCCAAGAATCGGGTAATGTTGTAATAAATGATGAATTAATCATGTTCCAACGTTCTCTATCGTTTTGTTTCTTTTGATACAATACTTCATAGATTGCGCCGCCAGCTTCACCAACTGTAAAACTTCCAAATTCTGTAAAAATATTAGGCACAGGCACATCGGCATTTTTACACGCTTCGTTTATTTGATTGATGATTTCATCTATCATATATTGATAATCGTACTCAAAAGCTAACGAATTTTTAATCGGAAATCCGCCGCCAATATTTAAACTATCTAAAGTTGGACATGCTTTTTTTAACTTAATGTAAACGCTGATACATTTCAATAATTCATTCCAATAATAAGCATTATCTCTAATACCTGTATTGATAAAAAAGTGCAACATCTTAAGTTCTACTTGCGGATTATTTGCAATTTCTCTTTCGTAAAAGGATACAATATTTTTGTAGCCAATTCCTAATCTGCTTGTATAGAATTCAAATTTTGGCTCTTCTTCTGATGCGATTCTAATACCTACTTTAAACTTCTTTTCTGTTTGTTCTTGAAGCAATGGTAATTCTTCGTAATTATCAATAATCGGAATGCAATTTTTATGATTAGAATTTATTAATTCTCCAATATTTTCTATGTATTGGTTTCGTTTAAAGCCGTTACAAATAATAAATGTATCGTCTTTTATTTTTCCTTCAGTTTTTAAATTTTTAATAATATCTAAATCAAAGGCAGAAGAAGTTTCTATATGAATATTGTTTGTTAAAGCTTCATCTAAAATAAATTTAAAATGCGAGCTTTTAGTACAATAGCTATAAAAATAATCTCCTTTATAATTATGCTTCTTCATAGAAGATTGAAACCAATTTTGTGCTCTTTTAATATTCTCAGATACTTTTGGTAAATAAGTGAATTTTAAAGGCGTACCGTATTGTTCAACCAATTTTGCTAAATCGATATTATGAAAAAATAAGTTGTTGTTTTCTGTATGAAATTCCTCTTGAGGAAAATCAAAAGTTTGTTCTATTAAATCTGTGTATTTAGTGTTCATTTACTTTTTAAAAAAAATTATACAATTAACTTATCAAAATAACATCTAATGTACTGATAAGAGATAACCTAAACAAAAAAGTATCACTGTCTTATGTTTAAATACACAACATGCAGTTTAGAAAACTGCTGTATATTTAAAAGAGAATTGGGAAAAACCATTATTTTTTCGACGCATTTCCAAAATGCTAAATACTTATTTTCTTCCCAAGAATAAGTACTCACGAAATAAGAAAAACTTAACATTTTACTTACTAAAAAGTTGTCAAATGTAATTTATTTTTTGATATAAAAAAGAAAAATTAAAAAAAATTACAAACAACAAAAAAGCCTCACATTTCTGTGAAGCTTTAAGTGAGCCCTGAAGGATTCGAACCTTCGACCGCCTCCTTAGAAGGGAGGTGCTCTATCCAGCTGAGCTAAGAGCCCGTAGTTTTTATGTTTCTACGAAAACAGTGTCGGGGTGGCAGGATTCGAACCTGCGACCTCCTCGTCCCAAACGAGGCGCGATGACCGGGCTACGCTACACCCCGAGTTTGCAAAATTTTGCGGAGAGACAGGGACTCGAACCCTGGCGACAGTTACCCGTCGACAGATTAGCAATCTGCTCCATTACCACTCTGGCACCTCTCCTTTACAATACTTAAGTATTAATTAAAAATTGCGAGTGCAAATGTAAGATTACAAATACAATTTAGCAACCTTTTTTAGTTTTTTTTCATAAAATTTATCACTAATCTGGATATTCTATTCGCAAGTGATAAATATTCATCAACTTCTTTTTTACAACCTTTTTTATCTTTTCTATTTCTCTAAAAGTAATATCAGAATTAATAAATTGATTATCAGATTTTTGTTTTTCTACAATCTTATCAATTAGAACTTCTATAGATTGTGCCGTCGGATTTTTAATACTTTTTGTTGCTGCTTCTGCTGCGTCACAAATCATTAAAATTGCTGTTTCTTTTGAAAACGGAATTGGTCCAGGATATTGAAATTTCTTTACATCAACTTTTTCATCTGGAAATAAGTCTTGTTCTTTTTTATAAAAATAATACACCAAACTTGTTCCGTGGTGTGTTCTAATAAAATCTATAATTCGGTCTGGTAATCTATTTTCTTTAGCTAATTCAATTCCTTTTATTACATGATTGATAATTAAATATGCACTGTCTTTTGGAGATAAATCATTATGTGGGTTAACACCTGTTGATTGATTTTCGATAAAATACATAGGGTTTAACATTTTACCTATATCATGATATAAAGCACCCGTTCTTACCAACATAGAATTTGCTCCAATTTCATTGGCAGCAGCTTCTGCTAAGTTGGCAACTTGCATTGAATGTTGAAATGTGCCAGGAGCTTTTTCATTTAATTCTCTTAATAATTTTGTATTTGTATTCGATAACTCTAATAGTGTAACATCAGAAACCAGTCCGAAGATTTTTTCATACATATAAATAAAGAACAATGATAAAAAGGACAACAAACCATTTGCTGAAAATAACATAAAGTAATCCCAGTTTATTTGCGAAGCATTTCCTTCTTTAATAATAGAAAATGCTAAATAGGTTATCATATAAATTAACGTAATTTGTCCGATTGATATAAACAAACTCGCTCTTTTATAAAGATCAGAAACCGTTAAAATAGTTACCATTCCTGCAATTATATGCAAGTAAATAAACTCAAAACTATTTGGCACAATAAAACCTAATAATAACACTGTTAATACATGTGCAAACAAACCTAATCTGGCATCAAAGAAAGCTTTTAAAACGATTGGCAAAATACTTAATGGTACAACATATAAATAATCTGAATTGTATTTTACAACCAAAGTTTGTATTAAAACCATCAGAAAAACGTTGAAAAAGATAAACGTAACTTTATTGTTATTACTATAAATTTCTGGTCTGTATTTTTTTAAGAAAAGTAACAACATCAATAAAGCTAATGATACTAAAATTGTATAACCACAAACAATCCACAAGTAATTTGATTCTGTCCAAACTTTAGATTCTGATTCTTTTTTTAAAGAATTTAAGATGGCAAATTTTCTGCCTTCTACAATATCACCTTTTAAAATAATAAGCTCACCAGAAGTAACCAAACCTCTTGTGTAGGAAATATTTTTAAATGATTCTTCTAATGCTTTTTGTGTAAAACCAGCATCATAACTAACATTTGGTTTTATAACTTCTAATAAGGTATTTAATAATTCATTTTCTGAATAACTTAATGGCAAACTTCCAATATTTTCTGTAATTAATTGGAGCACTTCTTTATAAACTAGCAATTTATTATAAGCAATTTCTTCAACCACATTGTCTTTGCGTAGAAAAATAATTTCATTGTCATTAAAAACTTTTCCTTGACTTGCCTCATCAATAAAACCGTGTTTATAAACCTCATCAATCACAAAGTTTCCTACAGAAATTAAACTTAGCATTTGCTGAGATTCAATAGAATCGTTTGCTTGAATATAATTTACTTTTGCAGTAAATGCTGTTTTTATTTCTAAAACCGCAGCAGTATTAAACTTAAAATAATGCTTATTATTTCTGGTGATTTGTAGTTTTTCTTGATTGATTTCTTCTTCACTTTTTTGAATAGAAAAATCAAACGTTGCATATAAATTATCATATTGCCAAGGTTTTCCTTTGTTAAAATCGTATTTAAATTGTCCGCCTTTAGGAAATAAATACACAATAGAAACTACAGCTATTAAAAACAATAACACTTTATAAACTATCGCATTATTTTTATATACTTTATTAATAAAATTACTCATTCGGTTATTTTTAGCTGCTTAAAAAACATTTACAAACTTACTTTAAATAGTTTCTTCATCAAAAATTAGATTTAACTTTATTCTTTGTGTAAGAAATGCGCTCCTTATATTTTATTGCTCACAATAAAATAGTTATTTTCGCAATATAAATAGTAATGTACAAAACATTTAAGATATATAGATATGAAAGAAGTAGTAATTGTATCGGTAGCTAGAACTCCAATTGGTAGTTTTATGGGAAGTTTATCTTCTATTCCTGCTCCAAAATTAGGAGCTGTTGCCATAAAAGGCGCTTTAGATAAAATCAATTTAAATCCAGAATTGGTAGAAGAAGTTTTTATGGGAAATGTTGTTTCTGCCGGATTAGGACAAGCACCTGCAAGGCAAGCAGCAATTTTTGCAGGAATTCCAAATACTGTTCCTTGTACTACGATAAACAAAGTGTGTTCTTCTGGAATGAAATCTATTATGTTAGCTGCGCAAACTATAGCTTTGGGTGATGCAGAAATTGTGGTTGCTGGCGGAATGGAAAATATGAGTATGATTCCACATTATCAACACGCAAGAAATGGTTCTAAATTTGGACCAATTACCATGGAAGATGGAATGCAAAAAGATGGCTTGGTTGATGCTTACGAAAAAGTTGCAATGGGTGTTTGTGCTGATGAATGTGCAATTGAATATAATTTCTCAAGAGAAGATCAAGATGCTTTTGCGATTGAATCTTACAATCGTTCAGCAAATGCATGGAAAGAAGGAAAATATGCAGATGAAATTGTTCCAGTAGAAATTCCTCAACGTCGTGGAGAACCAGTTATTTTCTCTGAAGATGAAGAATATAAGAACGTGAAAATGGAGAAAATTCCTGCTTTACGTGCAGCTTTTACAAAAGACGGAACAGTTACTGCTGCAAACGCATCAACAATTAATGATGGTGGAGCAGCATTGGTTTTAATGTCAGCAGAAAAAGCAAAAGAATTACATCTTACTCCGCTTGCAAAAATTAAAGGATATGCAGATGCAGCGCACGAACCAAAATGGTTTACAACTGCGCCAGCAAAAGCCTTACCAAAAGCATTAGCAAAAGCAGAAATTTCAATAAATGATGTTGATTATTTTGAATTAAACGAAGCGTTTGCTGTTGTTGGCTTAGCTAATATGAAAATTTTAGAATTGTCTTCTGACAAAGTAAATATAAATGGTGGAGCAGTTTCTTTAGGACATCCTTTAGGAGTTTCTGGAGCAAGAATAATTATTGCTTTAACTTCTATTTTAAAACAAAATAATGCAAAAATTGGTGCTGCAGCGATTTGTAATGGCGGTGGTGGCGCAAGTGCAATGATTATTGAAAAAATATAATTTTTAACTCAAAACTTATAACTCAAAACTAACAATTTGTTATACGGCATTTGTAATTTAAGTATTGTTCCTTTAAGGCTTGAAGCTTCAGATGAATCTGAAATGGTTTCTCAAGTGCTTTTTGGCGAACATTTTAAAGTGTTAGAAAAGAGAAAAAACTGGAGCAAAATCAGAATTCATTTTGATTCTTGCGAAGGTTTTATAAATAATAAACAGTTTGAGGAAGTAGCCGAAGAGACTTATTTAGAATTATCTAATTCTAAAGCAACTTTATCAGGTGAGCTTATTGATTTTATCACCGATGAAAACGGAAGTTTATCTACTATACCAATTGGCGCAACTTTGCCTTTTTTTAGTAATAAAAAAACATTTATTGGCACAAAATCATATTCGTATGATGGTGCTATTATCAATAAAAAATTAGATAAAGAATACATTTTAAAAACTGCTTTTTTATTTTTAAATACGCCGCATTTTTGGGGAGGAAAAACTCCTTTTGGCGTAGACAGTTCTGGTTTTACACAAATGGTTTATAAACTTTGTGGATATCAATTATTAAGAAGTGCAAAAGAACAAGCAACTCAAGGTGAAGTATTAAGTTTTATTGAAGAAAGTGAACCTGGAGATTTAGCTTTTTTTGATGATAATGAAGGTATTATTACGCATGTAGGAATTATAATGAAAGACAATTATATTATTCATGTGCACGGAAAAGTTAGAATAGATAGATTAGATCATAGTGGAATTTACAATGTAGATTCTAATCGACATACTCATAAACTTAGAGTAATAAAAAAAGTAATTTAAATAAAAAAACCGAAACAATTGTTTCGGTTTTTTTATTTAAATATGGTAAATTTTATTCTAATGTTTTTAACACTTTTCTTAATTCGGTTGCTTTATCAGACATTTCTAATTGCTCATAAACACCAATTAAAACACGTACAGTTTCTGAGTTTCTTTCTTGTTTATCAGCCTCTATTAAAATAGGTAAAACCTTGTTAAAAAGTTTTTTACGCTCAGCTTTATACTTATTATAGTTTACTGTATCTGATATTGGCAAATCATTCATTTTTGTAACTAAATCCGCATCTTTTAACAATAAGGTATTGGCTAACATCCAGTTTGCTTTTGGAAAATCCGATTTAAGTTTTACTGCTTTGGTAAAATAAAGTTCTGCTTCCTCAATATTTTTAGCATTATAATTTACAATCCCAATATTAAAGAATAAAGTTGGGTTGTTTGGGTCTTTCTGTGCAGCTTCTTTCATTAATGCAGCAAACTTTTCTGGCTGATTTAAATCATTATAAATAAAAGCTTCTGACTTCAACAATTCTAAATTATTTGGTTCAATTTTACGCAACTCTTGTATTAGAGCAATTGCCTCATTAAACTTTTTCTGTCTAGTTAAAATAGTAACTATGTTTTTTAGAATATCATTTCTTTTTGAAGGTGATTTTGTGATTGAGTTATTGATATATTTACCAGACTTCATCATTAAAAGCATTTCTTCTTTAGTATTGAAAGTAATTTTTTGATTCGTATCTTTATCAGTTGCTGCGTAAATTTCTTTAATACCTGTATAACCTAAATTTTTTAATTCGCTATAATAGGTAAAAGCTGCTTCTAAATCTTCAGCTTGTAAAGCTAATTGGGCTGCATTAGACAGAAATAATGTGTCGTTTTTACCTAATGTATATCTTAAGTAAAATGCTTTTGCTGATTCTTTATAGTTTTTAGCATCATTTAAAGCAAATGCTTTTTTATTTACCTCATCTTTTAAAGTGTTTAATAAAGGTAAAGCATCATCAGAATAACGTTCTTTTCCGGTTGATTTCTCAAATTCGAATAGTTCATTATAAGCCTTTGCAGCTTTTTCATAATCTTTTTTACCTCCATAAGCTTGACCTTTTAAGAAGTAAAATTTAGATTTTAGTTTGTCATCTGCATTAGATATTAATCCTTCTGCTGAGTTAATTGCAGTTAAGGCAGCAGCGAAATCTTGTTTTTTTATTGCCTTTTCTGCTGCTTTTAACTCATTTTTTTGCGAAAAAGCTGTTATTGTAAACAACCCTAACGCTACTAATAATATTTGTTTTTTCATTCTAAAAAATTTTAATCGTCTTTTTTTATTCTTGACTTTCGGTTGTGTTATTGTCAACTTCTGTGCCAGTTTCATTTTCGTCTATTTCTTCTTCTTCCTCGTGCTGTACTTTTGCTACAGCAGCAATACTATCAGAATCTTTAATGTTAATTAATCGAACTCCTTGAGTTGCTCTTCCCATTACTCTTAAATCAGAAACAGCCATTCTAATTGTAATACCAGATTTATTAATAATCATAAGATCATCTTCATCTGTAACATTCTTAATAGCCACCAAATTTCCTGTTTTTTCTGTAATATTCAAAGTTTTTACACCTTTCCCTCCTCTATTAGTAATTCTATAATCTTCTAGGTTAGATCTTTTACCATATCCTTTATCGGAAACGACTAAAATATTACTTTCATCATCGTTTACCGCAACCATTCCAATAACTTCATCATTATCATGTTGAAGCGTAATTCCTCTAACTCCAGATGCAGTTCTTCCCATCGGACGAGTTTTACTTTCTTCAAAACGAATTGCTTTTCCTGATTTTAAAGCTAACATTACTTGACTTTCACCGTTTGTTAACTTAGCTTCTAGTAATTCATCACCTTCTTTAATAGTAATTGCATTAATACCATTTGTTCTTGGACGAGAATATTGCTCTAAAGACGTTTTCTTAACCTGACCTTTTTTAGTGGCCATGATAATATAATTGTTATTGATGTATTCTTCGTCTTTTAAATCTTGTGTAACCAAAAATGCTTTTACTTTATCATCTTGTTCTATATTGATAAGGTTTTGCATTGCTCTTCCTTTGGTATTTTTACCACCTTCAGGAATTTCGTAAACTCGCATCCAAAACACTTTTCCTTTTTGAGTAAAGAACAACATATATTGGTGATTTGTACCAACAAATAAGTGCTCTAAGAAGTCTTCATTACGAGTAGTTGCTCCTTTTTGACCTCTTCCTCCTCTATTCTGAACTTTATATTCATCAAGATTTGTACGTTTTAAATATCCTGCATTAGAAATTGTTACCACAACCTGTGTATCTGGAATCATATCTTCGATACTCATATCTCCACCAGCATATTCAATTTGAGAACGACGTGCATCACCATATTTATCTCTAACAGCAATTAACTCATCTTTTATAATTTGATAACGTCTCGTTACATCACTTAAAATATCTTTTAAATCGGCAATCGTTTTCATGATTTCTTCAAACTCTGCACGTAATTTATCTTGCTCTAAACCTGTTAATTGGCGTAAACGCATTTCAACGATTGCTTTTGCTTGAATTTCTGTTAGTTCAAAACGAGCAATTAAAGCTTCACGGGCATCATCTGCATTACTAGAAGCTCTAATAATTTTGATGACTTCATCTATATTATCTGAAGCAATTATTAATCCTTCTAAAATATGTGCTCTAGCTTCTGCTTTTTTCAATTCAAATTCTGTTCTACGAACAACAACTTCATGTCTATGTTCTACAAAATGATGAATTAATTGTTTTAAATTTAATTGTTCAGGTCTTCCGTTTACTAACGCAATATTATTTACACTAAATGATGTTTGTAAAGAAGTGTATTTATATAATTTATTTAAAACGATATTTGGTATAGCATCACGTTTTAAAACGTAAACAATACGCATTCCGTTTCGATCAGATTCATCTCTAATATTTGCAATTCCTTCTAATTTTTTATCGTTTACTAATTCAGCAGTTTTTTTAATCATTTCTGCTTTATTAACTTGATATGGAATTTCTGTAACGATGATACATTCACGTCCTTTTACTTCTTCAATTACAGCTTTTGCACGCATTACAATACGTCCACGACCTGTATGAAAAGCATCTTTTACGCCTTCGTAACCATAAATAATACCACCAGTTGGAAAATCTGGAGCTTTAACATGCTGCATTAACTCATCAATTTCAATATCTCTATTTTCAATATAAGCTAATGTTCCGTTTACAACTTCTGTTAAATTATGTGGCGCCATGTTTGTTGCCATACCAACAGCAATTCCAGAAGCTCCGTTTACCAATAAATTCGGAATACGGGTTGGTAAAACTGTTGGTTCTAATAATGTATCATCAAAATTTAAACGATGATCAACAGTATCCTTTTCAATATCAGACAACATATCTTCAGAAATCTTTTGCATTCTAACCTCGGTGTAACGCATTGCTGCTGGACTATCTCCATCAACTGAACCAAAGTTTCCTTGTCCGTCAACCATCATATAACGAACGCTCCAATTCTGAGCCATACGCACCATTGAATCGTACACAGAAGTATCTCCGTGTGGATGATACTTTCCTAATACTTCTCCAACAATTCTTGCTGATTTTTTATAAGAACCTGTAGCTTTAATTCCTAATTCATGCATTCCGAACAAAACTCTTCTATGTACTGGTTTTAAACCATCTCTTACATCTGGTAATGCTCTTGAAACAATAACCGACATTGAGTAATCAATGTACGCAGATTTCATTTGTTCCTCAATATTAATCGGGATCAATTTTTCTCCGTCTGTCATATATATTTATGTATTAATTTTTATACTAATTTCTTAAACGAGCAAGATACACTTTTTTACCTTTTTACTCAAAAAAAAATAACACCTGATTACCTAGAGTTATCAACATTTTTTAATATTTTTCAACAGCGTTTACACAACTGGTTTTCAACTGTTTCTAATCATATTTTTTAAGACAATTTGACAAATATTTTAAACTGGCACTTTTTTTGTATTTTTTTCATAAAAAATCTACTAAATTTACAATTAGATATATAAAAATATGGACGATAATTTTTCACCAAGAGTAAGAGATGTAATCACCTTTAGTAAAGATGAAGCTTTACGTTTAGGTCATGATTTTATTGGAACAGAGCATTTACTATTAGGTTTAATTAAAAAAGGAGAGGGAAAAGCAATTGACATAATGACTGCTTTTGATGTTGATTTAGAATTAATGCGCAAGAAAATTGAAAAATTAAATCCTGCTGCAATTAGTTTTACTGATGTTGGGGAAAAGAAAAAAAGCTTGCATTTAACAAGGCAAGCAGAAAAAGCCTTAAAAACAACTTTTTTAGAAGCTAAATTATACCAAAGCGAATCTATTGATACAGCACATTTATTGTTATGTATTTTAAGAAACGAAAATGATCCTACAACAAAGTTGTTAAACAAAATGTATATTGATTACGATCAAGCAAAAGCTTTTTATAAACAATTGCATGCAGATGATTCAGAAATCTCAATAGACCCAATAGCAGAAACTCCTTCTGATGATGAATTTGGTGAGGAAAAAGCAAATCCTTTCGGTCAGCAACCGCAAAAAAGTGGAGCGACTGCTAAGAAATCTAAAACTCCTGTTTTAGACAATTTTGGTAGAGATTTAACAGCTTTAGCAGAAGCAAACAAATTAGATCCTGTTGTTGGAAGACAAAAGGAAATTGAACGTGTTTCGCAAATATTAAGCCGAAGAAAGAAAAACAACCCAATGTTAATTGGAGAACCTGGAGTGGGGAAATCTGCAATTGCTGAAGGATTGGCATTGCGAATTGTAAACAGAAAAGTTTCTAGAATTTTATTTGACAAAAGAATTGTTTCTTTGGATTTAGCAAGCTTAGTTGCTGGCACTAAATACCGTGGTCAGTTTGAAGAGCGCATGAAAGCATTGATGAACGAATTGGAAAAAAATGATGACATCATTCTTTTTATTGATGAAATTCATACAATTGTTGGTGCTGGAGGAGCAACAGGTTCTTTAGATGCATCAAACATGTTAAAACCTGCGTTGGCTCGTGGAGAAATACAATGTATTGGCGCAACAACTTTAGATGAATTTAGAACAAACATCGAAAAAGATGGTGCTTTAGAACGTCGTTTTCAAAAAGTAATTGTAGAACCAACAACTGTTGAAGAAACCATTCAGATTTTACATAACATCAAAGAGAAATACGAAGAACATCATAATGTTGATTATACAGATGACGCAATAGATGCGTGTGTAAAATTAACAAACAGATATATGACAGATCGTTATTTACCAGACAAAGCAATTGATGCATTGGATGAAGCAGGTTCAAGAATTCATATTACAAATATTGTAGTTCCAAAACAAGTATTGGCTTTAGAGGCAGAACTAGAAAGCATTCGTTCTAATAAAACAAAAGCGGTTAGCGGACAAAAATATGAAGAAGCTGCAAAGTTAAGAGACGATGAGAAAAATATTGAAGCAGCTTTAGAATCTGCCCAAAAACAATGGGAAGATGATTCTAAATTAAATAAAGAAATTGTTACTGAAGATAATGTTGCCGAAGTTGTTTCTATGATGACAGGAATTCCAGTGAATAGAGTTGCCGAAGCAGAAAGCAGTCGTTTAAGCGAATTACCTAACTTAATTAAAGGAAAAGTAATTGGTCAAGACGAAGCAGTTACCAAGGTTGTAAAAGCAATTCAGAGAAATAGAGTTGGATTAAAAGATCCGAATAAACCAATTGGATCATTCATCTTTTTAGGTCAAACTGGAGTTGGAAAAACGCAATTGGCAAAAGTATTGGCGAAAGAACTATTTGATTCTGAAGATTCTTTAATTAGAATTGACATGAGTGAATACATGGAAAAATTTGCTATTTCTAGATTAATCGGAGCACCTCCAGGATATGTTGGTTACGAAGAAGGCGGACAATTAACTGAAAAAGTAAGACGCAAACCGTATTCTGTAGTTTTACTTGATGAAATTGAAAAAGCACATCCAGATGTGTTTAACATGTTGCTTCAAATTTTAGACGATGGTTTTATCACTGATAGTTTAGGTAGAAGAATCGATTTTAGAAATACAATTATTATAATGACTTCTAATATTGGTGCCAGACAATTAAAAGATTTTGGTGCCGGAGTTGGATTCGGAACTTCATCTAAAGTTGCGCAAGCAGATGAACACGCTAAAGGAATTATAGAAAATGCCTTAAAGAAATCATTTGCTCCAGAGTTTTTGAACAGAATAGATGATGTAGTTGTATTTAATGCTTTAGAAAGAGAACAGATTCATTTAATTATCGATATTGAGTTAGATAAATTATTACATAGAATTTCTGATTTAGGCTACACGTTAAAGCTAAGCGAAAAAGCAAAAGATTATATAGCAGACAAAGGATTTGATAAAAAGTATGGAGCAAGACCATTAAAAAGAGCAATCCAAAAGTATATTGAAGATGCTTTAGCTGAAGAAATTGTGAGTTCTAAATTGTCTGAAGGAGACACCATTGTAATGGATTTAAATTCTAAAAACAATTCGCTAACAATTAAAATTAAAAAAGCAAAAAAAGCTCCCGAAGAGCAAAAAGAAAAATAATAAAAAACCGAGCATTATGCTCGGTTTTTTTATGAAAAATATAACGTAACATCAACAAAAATACAGCAATCATTTTCTTATCTTTGCATCAAATTTGAAACTTCATCTCAATGAGAAAAATTACACTACTTTTAATCGTATTTACAGCGTATATTTCATGCAATAAAGAAACAGCAGGTTTTGTTACTTTATCTGGTCAATTTACTAACATGAATGAAAACGACAATCTCTTTTCTATAAAAAGTAATGATTACTCAAAAGATATAAAAATTAATAAAGATGGCACTTTTAAAGATACACTTCACATAAAAAAAGCCGGTTACTACACCTTAGTTATCGATAATAAAAATTATGGCTTTGCATTTTTAAGAAATGGTTTCGATTTAAAACTAACTGCAGATAATAATTCTTTTTTTGAAACAACAAAATATTCTGGAAAAGGAGCAAATACTACCAACTATTTACTTGATCAATATAAATACAACTTAGCTTTAGGAAATACTAGTAAATTATTTATGTTAGAAAAAGATGCTTTTTCAAAAGAGTTAAACAAAATTAAATACGGTTATGATAGTTTAAAAAAACTACATGGAGAAATAGATACCATGATTGTTAGAATAAACAATCAACAAAATAAGGAGCTTTTTAGTTTATTAGAAAAAAACTACGAATCTCAACACGCTAAAGTTCTACAGCAAATTAAAACTGAATCATTATTAGGAAGAGGAAAACCTTCTCCGAAATTTAACAATTACTTAAATTATAAAGGTGGTAAAACATCTTTAGATGCTTTTAAAGGAAAGTATGTATATATTGATGTTTGGGCAACTTGGTGTAAACCTTGTCTTGTACAAATTCCTTTTTTAAAGAAACTAGAAGAAAAATACGCTCGTAAAAAAATTGAATTTGTTAGTATTTCAACTGACAATCCTACCACTGCTGGATCTTGGGATAATGCGTTATCTAAATGGAAAAAAATGGTGAAAGAAAAAAACTTAACTGGAGTTCAATTATATGCTGGGAAAGACACAAAATTTATGGAAGATTACCAGGTTTATGGGATTCCTAGGTTCATGTTGATTGATCCTAAAGGAAATATTGTAAACGCAAATGCTCCTAGACCTTCGGATCCGAATTTAGAAATTCTATTTAAAGAATTGGGGATTTAATTTCTTAAAAAATACAAATAAAAAAAGCAGGAATTTCTTCCTGCTTTTTTTATTTGTATTTTTTTATCCTTTAAAAACTCCCATTTTAGAGTATTTATCCATTCGTTGCATCACTAAATCTGTATCATTTAATTCTTTTAGTTCTTTATAAGATTCTAGAATTACTCTTTCTACTTCTTTAAAAGTTGTTTCTCTATCAGAATGTGCTCCACCTAAAGGTTCTTTAATAATACCGTCTACAATTTTTAATTTAATTCCGTCTTCTGCAGTTAATTTTAAAGCTTCTGCAGCTTGTTCTTTATGCTCCCAACTTCTCCATAAAATTGAAGAACAGTTTTCTGGAGATATTACAGAATACCATGAGTTTTCTAGCATTAATACTTTATCTCCTACTCCAATTCCTAATGCTCCACCAGAAGCTCCTTCTCCAATAATTACTGTTATAATTGGTGTTTTTAAACGTGTCATTTCTAAAATATTTCTTGCAATTGCTTCTCCTTGTCCGCGTTCTTCTGCTTCTAACCCTGGATAAGCACCTGGAGTATCAATTAATGTAATTACAGGAATATTAAATTTCTCTGCCATTTTCATTAATCGTAACGCCTTTCTGTATCCTTCCGGATTTGCCATTCCGAAATTTCTATACTGACGTGTTTTTGTATTATATCCTTTTTGTTGACCAATAAACATAAAAGATTGGTCTCCAATTTTACCCAAACCACCAATCATTGCTTTATCGTCTTTTACACTTCTATCTCCATGTAATTCCATAAAAGTATTACCTGCTAGTGCTTTAATATAATCTAACGTATAAGGTCGGTTTGGATGACGAGATAATTGTACTCGCTGCCAAGCAGTTAAATTTTTATAGATTTCCTTTTTGGTTTTTTCTAGTTTTTTTTCAATTTTCTTACAAGTTGCGGTTACATCCACCTCACTCTCTTCACCAATAACCTGACATTTTGTTAATTGGTCTTCTAGCTCTTTAATTGGCTGTTCAAAATCTAAATATTCCATATATAAGTTGGTTAATTTTAACTAAATCAATTTTAAATTGATTGAAATAACAACATTACAAACTTACTATAAAATTTGTTTTTGTTGTAAATTTTTTAAGTTTTATTCTTTTTCATTTTTTGATGAATTGCGCCTCTGTTTTTTATAATTCCGTTTAACAACACTACAAACAATACGATAAACGCACCATAATAGAATTCTGGATTCATTTTTTCTTTATCACCAAAAATAAACAATGCTAAAATTATTGCATAAACAGGTTCTAAATTAATAGTAAGCATTACTGTATATGGCGTTAAATGTTTCATTATTTTAACTGAGACAATAAACGCATAGGCTGTACAAATACTACTTAAAATTAATAAATAAAACCAATCAGACATTTTAAGGTTAAAAAAGTTTAAAGTAAAAGAATCTGTGAAAAATAAAAAAACGGTAACAAATGCTACTCCAAAAAATAATTGATAAAATGAAATTACATCCGCAGCTGTTTTCTTGATAAAGATTCCGTTTAAAACCGAAAATAAAGCAGCTAAAAATGCTGATATCAAAGCGTAAATAATACCTAAATAATACTGAGTTTCAAAATTGAAAATAATATACAATCCTCCAATAACTAATAATCCTAAAAGCATTTCAATTGGCTTTATTCTTCTTTTAAAAAACAACGGTTCTATAAGTGATGTAAAAAATGCACCTGTACTCATTGTTACCAAAGCAATTGACACATTAGAAACTTTAATAGCTTTAAAAAATGTAATCCAATGCAACGCAATTATTATTCCTGTAAATAAAAACTTAAGCAAAGTTTTTTTATCAATTAAAAATTTTTTCTTTTTAACAATAAAATAGAGTAAAATAAATATGACCGCTAATAGCATTCTAAACCAAACTAACGGAACTGCATCAATACTAATTAAAGCACCAAGAATTGCGGTAAATCCCCAAATAAACACAATTAAATGAAGTTGTAAAAAGTATTTTAATTTACTTCCTTGCATTATAGTAGAGATATAAAGCCAAGGTTCCGAAAACAATATTTGGAATCCAAACAGTTAGCAATGAATTTGCTCCTGCAACTGCTCCTAAAACTTCAGAAACTTTTAAGAAAAATATGTAAACAAACATCAATCCAAAACCTAATGCTAAATTAACTCCTGTTCCGCCTCTACGCTTTTTAAATGCTAATGCAACAGCAATAATGGTAAGAAAGTAAGAAGCAATTGGCAAACTTGTTCTTTTATGGAGTTCAACTAAATGAGCATTCAAATTTTTGACACCTCTTTTTTTAGAAACATTAATAAATTCTATCAATTCATCCGAAGGCATTTCTTGTGCTAATGCAGCTTTATAAACTAAATCTTTTGGTGAAAAAGAAAAAACAGTATCAATAGCATTTCCAATAAAAATGCTATCTCTAGTTTTATAAATTCTTCTAATTTTATAATTAGATAATTGAAACGTACTGTCTTTTTTATCCCAGCTGATATATTTAGCAGTTAGTTTTGTTTTTATTTTATTTTCATCATAAACTTCTGTAGAAAAATTATATCCGGTATTTCTTTTTAAATCGAAACTTTGAATAAAAATATATGTGCTATCGGTTAATTGTAAACTAAAGTCTTTTACAATATCATCTCCATATTTTGGTTTAAAGATGTAAGTGTTTTCAAACTTTTTTCGAATCTTACTGCTACTTGGCACCACAAAATGATTCATTACCAATGCCAAAATGGTTACCAATGTTGCACCAATAAAATATGGATATAAAAAACGTGTAAACGAAACTCTAGCATTGTTAATCGCAACAATTTCTGTATTGTTAGATAGTTTAGAGGTAAAAATAATTACGGCAACAAATAATGCCAACGGCATAAATGTGTTTGCATAATAAATGATAAAGTTTAAATAATAATCATTTACAATTTCAAAAAGAGTTAAAGTATCTGAGGCTAAAAATTTATCTACTTTTTCTGCAATATCAATAGCAATGGCAATTGGTATTAAGATTAATAACGTAAAAAAAAAGGTTACTAAATATCTTTTTAATATGTAAGAATCAATAATTTTCAAATTATAATCTTTTGTCCATTTGCTTTACCATTTTATCTTTCCATTCGGTAAAATCTCCTGCTAAGATATGCTTTCTTGCTTCTCTGGTCAACCAAAGATAAAAACCTAAGTTATGTATGGTTGCAATTTGCTTTCCTAACAATTCTTTTGCAGCAAATAAATGACGTAAATAAGCTTTAGAATACAAAGTATCTACAAAGGTAATATCCATATCATCTATGGCAGAAAAATCATTTTCCCATTTTTTATTTTTGATATTTATGGTTCCATGTGCTGTAAATAACATTCCGTTTCTAGCATTTCTAGTTGGCATTACACAATCAAACATATCAACTCCTAAAGCGATGTTTTCTAAAATATTAATTGGCGTTCCCACGCCCATTAAATAACGTGGCTTGTCTTCTGGTAAAATTTCACAAACTACTTCTGTCATTCCGTACAATTCTTCTGCTGGTTCTCCTACTGATAATCCTCCAATGGCATTTCCTTCTGCTCCAACCGAAGCGATAAATTCTGCAGACTGTTTACGCAAATCTTTATATGTACTTCCTTGAACAATCGGAAAAAAAGATTGATTATAATTGTATTTTAATGGTGTTTTTTCTAAGTGATTTATACAACGTTTTAACCAACGATGCGTCATGTGCATTGATCTTCTTGCATAATTAAAATCGCACGGATATGGCGTACATTCATCAAAAGCCATGATAATATCTGCGCCAATAGAACGTTGAATTTCCATAACATTTTCTGGAGTAAATGTATGATAAGAACCATCGATATGACTTTTAAATTTTACGCCTTCTTCTTTTATTTTTCTTCTTCCTGATAAAGAATATACTTGATAACCACCAGAATCTGTTAAAATATTACGATCCCAATTCATAAATTTATGCAAACCTCCAGCTTGTTCTATAATGTCGGTTTTTGGACGTAAATATAAATGATAGGTATTTCCTAAAATTATATCAGGATTGATTTCATTTTTTAATTCGGATTGATGCACTCCTTTTACAGTACCAACAGTACCAACTGGCATAAAAATTGGAGTTTCAATTTCGCCATGATCTGTTGTCATTACACCAGCTCTAGCTTTACTTTTTGGGTCGGTTATTTTTAAGTCAAATTTCATTGCTTGCAAAGATACAGTTATTTAAGAATTGAAATGTTAAAGAAATGGTAGGATTTATCTCTTTTTTCTTTTGAACGATGTATTAGAATTTCGTTTAGATTTTGGTGAATTTTTTCTGAAAGTTGCACTTTTCTTAGTAAACTCGTTTGGTTTAATAACAGCTTTTTTGGGTGCTTTCTTTTTTGGTTTTTCTTTATTAACTGAAGCATCTTCCGTTTTAGAAGAACTAGCAACCATTGCATTAATTTCTGACAATTCTTTTTCGGTAAGTTCGCGCCAATCACCAATTTTTAAAGCATCCAAATTTACATTCATAATACGAGTTCGTTGTAATTTTATAACCTCGTATCCAACATATTCACACATTCTTCTAATCTGACGGTTTAAACCTTGTGTTAATACAATTTGAAAAGTATTTGTGTTAATTTTTGTGACTTTACATTTTTTAGTTACGGTTCCTAAAATCGGGATTCCGTTGCTCATTTTTTTGATAAAATCGTCTGTAATTGGTTTGTCAACTTTTACTACATAATCTTTTTCATGATTATTACCAGCTCTCAAAATTTTATTAACGATATCGCCATCATTGGTTAAAAAAATTAACCCTTCAGATGGTTTATCTAATCGTCCGACAGGAAATAATCGTTCTGGATGATTTATATAACTAATAATATTATCTCTCTCTCTTGAATCTGTGGTACAAACAATTCCGACAGGTTTATTAAAAGCAATGTAAAGTGTTTTGGGTTTTGGTTGTAGCTTTCTTCCATCAATTTTTACAACATCGCCGTCAAAAACTCTGTTACCCAATTCTGTAGGTTTTCCGTTTATAGTAACTCTACCAGCAATAATTAATTTTTCTGCTTCTCTACGAGAGCAAATTCCTGTGCTGCTTATAAACTTATTAAGGTTTGTAGATTGTTGATTTTTCTGTTCCAAAAGTGCTAAACTATTTCTTCTGCAAAGAAACGGATTCTTTAAATATTTATAGTTCTAAATGTCAAATTTATTCTTGGCGTTTTAATCAGTTTTGTTGGTGGCAATCTATGCAACCAATTTGTTTGAGTTGTATCTTTCATAACCAACAAACTCCCTCTTTCTAAAACTAAATCTATTTTTTGTTTGGTTGATTTATGTTTAAAAGAAAAATTACGCTCAGCGCCAAGTGTTAACGAAGCTATTTCTCCGTTTTTCTTTAGCATTTTTTCTCCGTCAGAATGCCAAGCCATTCCTTCTTCTCCAGAATGATATAAATTTAACAAACACGAATTATACGTTGCATTGCTTTCTTTTTCTACGATTTCTTTTAACGCTAATAACGCTTCTGTAAAAACTAGTGCTTGCTTTGTAACGTTAGAATAATTGTAGTAATAATCGGTATCGCCATACCAAGCAACTTTTCGTTTTGTTATAATTCTTTTACCAAAAATGACAGCTTCATCGTTTTTCCATTCGATTTCTGACAACAACTTTTGGTAATAAATTTCGCTTTGCTTTTGCGACAGAATTTTACCGTGATAATTGGTAATTCCATCGTAAGGTAAAATGTTTTGTATTTTTTCTTGATTGAATAAATTCATCGTTTAAAAATACAAAAACCTTACAACAAAAGCTGCAAGGTTTGAGCAAAAAATTTGGTTGATTTTTTTAGTTAGTTATTAAAAGATAACAAATAACTATAGTTTCTTTTTTACTTTTGCTAAAACAAACATATACATAAACCATTGATTACAAAATAAGTAGTAAGTGCTATTAACGCGTAATACTACGTATCTAAACTCTGAAACTTTCAACTTTTAAATAGTTCTCTCATCTCGACTCCGCTCGATATGACAGCTCGAACGTACAAGTTTAAATTAATTCTATTAAATCTTTGTTTTTATGCACCCATTTAGAAAGTGATTCTGTACCCGAAAGTATGTCTAATTTTGAGATGATATTAGAACGGTGTTTTTCGACTGTTCTTGTAGAAATAGATAAAATATTTGCTATTTGTTTTGTAGAATTTTCGTTAGCAATTAACCTTATAATTGTTCTTTCTGATGGCGAAAGAAATTTTATTTTTTCTAACTCTGGTGAAACTTGATTTTTAAAAATTTCATTAAAAGTAGAAGTTGCATAAAACTGTCCATTTAAAACTGCTTTAATACACTTTTTAATTTCTTCAAAAGGCTCGTCTTTTAATAAATATCCATCAATATTCATTTTTTTTGCTTTTAGTACAAACCCTTTTTCTTTATACGATGTAAGAATTATAAATCTTGTTTCTGAAGCTTCTTCTTTGCATTTTTTTATTACTTCAAAACCTGTTAATAAAGGCATGCTAATATCTAAAATGGCAATTGTTGGTTTTTTTAAAATAATCATTTGTAAAGCTTGAGCGCCGTTTGTTACACCTTCTAAAACATTAAATCCTAAATCTAATAATTCGTTTCTTAATCCTTTTAACAACAAAGGATGATCGTCTGCTACAAGTATACTAATTGTATTATTCATTTTTTACTGGGATAGAAAAGATAAAACTGGTTCCGTTATTTGGTTTGCTATCAATAGAAAGATTTCCATTCATTATTCGTGTTCGTTCAAAGATAGTTTTTAGTCCTAAACTATTTTTCTTTTTACTGTCGTTTATATCAAACCCTTTTCCGTTATCAGAAATTAAAGTGATGATTGTTTTATTTTCTATTTTAATTTTTACTGTAACCGATTTTGCATTTGCATGTTTAATGATATTAGTCAAACATTCTTGAATCAATCTATAAAAATTAAGACTTGTACTTTCTGTAAAATACGTATTTATGTTGTCTATATCAACAGAAAAAAACAACTCGGTTTGCTCATCGTAATCATGTATTAATTGCTCAATACTTTCTGTTAAACCTAATTGCTTTAGCAAAGCTGGATACAACCCTCTAGAAATACTTCTAACTTCTTCTAACGCATTATTGGTTAAAACAGTAATTTCATTTTGATTTTCATTTTGCGACTTTCGTTTTATTAATGTTAATTGCTGACCAACACTATCGTGCAATTCTCTGGCAATTCTTGTTCTTTCTTCTTCTTGTGATTTAAGTAAATTTTCAGAAAATTGTTGCTGTAATAATTTCTCTTTTTTTACCGCATTTCTTGATTTTAATAAAATAACAGAAACAAATATTAATAAAAGAGCTAAACTACCAAATAGCAGTAATTGATTTTTAACCTTATTTTCTGCATCTAATAATGCAATATTACTCTCTTGAGTTTCAATTTTTAAATTCTTTTTTTCGGTTTCATATTTTATTTGCATTTCATTAATGCTGGCTATTTTATCGATAGAAAAAAGACTGTCTTGTAAAATATGATATTGCTTTAAATTCTTAATGGAGCTTTTATAATTCCCTAAACTATATTCAATATTTGACAAAACATAATATGCATATCTCTCTTGATGCAAGTTATTTTCTTTAGCATATTCTATGGCTTTTAAAGAGTATTCTTTAGCTTTAGAAAGATTTCCAATTTCTATATAAGTTTCAGAAATATCATTACAAGAATGTGCTGCGCTACCAAATCTTTTTAATTGTAACTTAAGAGATAATGCTTTAAATAAATATTCTAAAGAAGCATCATATTCTTTAATATTTCTATAAGAAGAACCTATGTTTCCTAATAAAACAGATTCTCTAATTTTTAGATTATATTCTTGCGCTATGGGTAACGCTTTTTTAAATAATTCAATGGCTTTTAAAATATTATCTTCTTTTTGATAACTCGCACCAAGATTAGATAAGCTAAAAACAATACCAGTTTTATCATTTAACTCTTCATAAATTGCAAGCGCTTTGGTAAAATTCTCTTGTGCTTTTTTTAAATCTAAAGTAAGTAAATACACTCTTCCAATACTTTCTAAGCCAACTGCAATATTTTTTTTATCCTGTAAGCTTTCCGAAATTTTGAGTGATTTAAAATAATTAAACAAAGCTTTCTCATAAGATGC
This sequence comes from Polaribacter uvawellassae, assembly GCF_039748955.1. NCBI lineage: Bacteria > Pseudomonadati > Bacteroidota > Flavobacteriia > Flavobacteriales > Flavobacteriaceae > Polaribacter > Polaribacter uvawellassae. The sequence goes on from NZ_JBDIZN010000002.1 coordinate 89,716, forward strand.
AATTGCATGATATACTGCTCCTAAATTCATATAGCAATTAGCAATTTCAACTTTATTATTTAATTCTGTATAAAGATTAAGAGAAATTGTGTGATAACTTATTGCTTCAGAATAGTTTTTTTGCTTTGCATAATAAGTTCCAAAATAATAATTTCCTAATGCAATTTGAGTTTTGTTATTGAGTTTAATCGCTGTTTCTAACCCTAACGAAAAAGTTGTATGAGCTTCTGTAAAGTTATCTTTAGATAAAGATTCTACACCTTTTTTATAATTCTTCTTTATAAAAGTCAAATTTGTAATAGTATCTCTTTTTTGTAATAAAAAGGAATCTTTAGAATTTGCTACTACTGTAATATTAACGACTATTAAAAAGTAAAAAAAAAGTTTTTTCATGGGTTATTACACCAATTAATTATAAAGATGAAATTTAATAATTGGTTCACAATATAAAACTTAAAATTTTAAATCATTGTGTAAATTTACAGCAGTATTAAATGTTTTAATACTTAAAACAGATAACTAAGAAATAATAATATTACATTTAATCTAATATTAATTTTTAAACTCATCTCTATGATTATTGATAAGAAAAAATATAAAATACCTGCTTTCTTACTTGTATTTGGAATTGTATTCTGTGCAATATCGGCAATAATGTCAATAGATTCTGATGAAAATTGGTTTGCTAGATCTGGCGCAGTGTTGAGTTTTATTTCTGTTGTAATTCAATTTATGTTATCAAGTTTAAAAAAAGCCGAGATAGAAAATTTATTTAAAAAAGATTTGCGTTTAAAAGAAAAAATTAACGCTGTTAAAGAAAAAGATTTACTGTATGAAACTATCTCAATTTCATCTGTAATTACTGGCTTGGTAGGAACTATAATTTGGGGTTACGGAGATTTACTTTATTAAAAAATAAAGCACTAATGTTAATTTTTGTGAAACAAAAAGTCAGATAATTAAAATTTCATACATTTGTAGTTGATATGAAAAAAGTATTCCATAAAATAACATCTGCATTAATGGCCGTAATGGTATTGTTTTCTACAATGTCGTTTACTGTTGATATGCATTATTGTGGAGATATGTTGGTTGAAACTGCAATTTTTCATAAAGCAGAAGGTTGCGGAATGGAAATGCAAAATCCTACAACCGATGGTTGTTCTGTTATTAAAAGCAACTGTTGCACTAACAATCAAATTGTTGCTGATGGTCAAGATCAATTACAAGTTTCTATTGTAAAACTTTCACTTGAACAACAACAATTTATTACTTCTTTTATATATGCTTACAACAACCTTTTTGAAGTTGTAACAGAAAACACTAATTCTTATAGAAATTATTCCCCACCTTTAGTCGTCAGAGAACTTTACAAACTTGACGAAACGTATTTAATTTGATTTTTAAACAATAACATTTTTATCCTGCGGATGCAATTCTTTAGGATAAATTCTAGTATTCGATGTTTTTAAAAACATCAATGTTTAACTGTTTAATTATCAAAGCAAATGCTAAATAAAAGCATCAAATTTTTAATAGAAAATAAACTCGTAGCCGTTTTATTGCTTGTCCTTTTTATAGGATGGGGAACTGTAAATGCTCCTTTTAATTGGGATACAGGATTTTTACCAAGCAATCCTGTAGCTGTTGACGCCATTCCTGATATTGGAGAAAATCAGCAAATTGTTTTTACAAAATGGGATGGTCGTTCGCCACAAGATATTGAAGACCAAATTACCTATCCTTTAACAACTTCTTTGTTGGGAATTCCTGGTGTAAAAACGATCAGAAGCTCTTCTATGTTTGGGTTTTCGAGTATCTACATCATTTTTGAAGAAGATGTAGAGTTTTATTGGAGTCGAAGTAGAATTCTTGAAAAATTAAATTCCTTACCAAGTAATTTATTACCAAACGGAGTTAATCCTGCTTTAGGACCTGATGCAACAGGTTTAGGACAAATATTTTGGTACACGTTAGAAGGTCGTGACGAAAAAGGAAATGTTACTGGCGGTTGGGATTTACACGAATTAAGAAGTATTCAAGATTATTATGTAAAATATGCGTTGTCTTCTGCAAGTGGCGTTTCAGAAGTTGCTTCTATTGGTGGTTTTGTGCAAGAATATCAAATTGATGTCAATCCAGAATTGATGCGTCAGTACAATATTGGTTTAAGTCAAGTTGTAAAAGCGGTTAAAGAAAGTAATAAAGATATTGGAGCACAAACTTTAGAAATTAATCAAGCGGAATATTTAGTTCGTGGTTTGGGATATATTAAATCTATTTCTGACATTGAAAATGCAGTTGTAGTTTCTAAAGATTTTGTTTCTATAAAAATTAAAGACATTGGAAAAGTTACATTAGGTCCAGCTGCTCGAAGAGGAATTTTAGACAAAGAAGGTGCAGAAGTTGTTGGCGGAGTTGTTGTTGCTCGTTATGGAGCAAATCCAATGGAAGTCATTAACAACGTAAAAGAAAAAATGAATGAGTTAAGTGCTGGATTGCCTTCAAAAATATTGAAAGATGGCAGCACTTCGCAAGTAACAATTGTTCCTTTTTATGACAGATCAGAATTAATTCAAGAAACTTTAGGAACATTAAACGAAGCATTAACATTAGAGATTTTAATCACCATTTTAGTGATTATGATTATGGTTTTTAATCTCCGAGCTTCCATTTTAATATCTGGTTTGTTACCCGTCGCAGTATTAATGGTATTTATTGCGATGAAAATTTTTAATGTTGATGCAAACATTGTAGCTCTTTCTGGTATTGCTATTGCAATTGGAACCATGGTAGATGTTGGTGTTATTCTTTCAGAAAATATTATTAGGCATTTAGATGAGGAAAAAGAAAAGCTAAAAACGAAAAGTGAAAAGCGAAAAATTAATGATATCGTTTATACTGCAACAACCGAAGTTTCTGGAGCAATTATTACAGCCGTTTTAACAACCATAATTAGTTTTATTCCGGTTTTTACAATGATTGGCGCTGAAGGAAAATTATTTAGACCTTTGGCTTTTACAAAAACATTTGCTTTAGTTGCATCTATTCTTGTTGCTTTATTTTTAATTCCGCCTTTTGCAGCATTTTTATTTAGAAAAAAAAGCATCAAAAAGTCTTTTAGTTACGTTATAAATATTGCTTTACTATTCGCTGGAATAACAGGTATCATTTATGGATATTGGCTTGGAATAATCGTAATTGCTTTTGGAGTTACAGGAATCTTTAAACTTCAACAAAAATTAAACGAAAAACGAGCTAACTATATCAATATTATTATTTCTGTAGCTGCAATTGTATTTCTCTTAGCAGAATACTGGAGACCTTTAGGTGTTGACAAAAGTATTTTCTGGAATCTTATTTTCGTCGGTATTATTTGTTTCGGATTACTAAGCGTTTTCTCCATATTTATAAAGTTTTACACACGTATTTTAAGATGGTGTTTAGATAATAAAATCTTGTTTTTATCTATTCCTACAGCAATTGTAATTGCTGGATTTTTTATCATGAAAAACACAGGAAAAGAATTTATGCCATCATTAAATGAAGGATCATTCTTATTGATGCCAACTTCAATGCCGCATTCTGGAGTTGAAGAAAACAAACGTGTTTTACAACAGCTAGATATGGCCGTTGCTAGTATTCCAGAAATTGAAACCGTTGTTGGAAAAGCTGGTAGAACAGAATCTGCTTTAGATCCTGCTCCTTTATCAATGTATGAAAACATGATTCAGTACAAACCTGAATATATGTTGAATGAAAAAGGAGAACGTCAGCGTTATAAAGTGAATAATGATGGTGAATTTGTATTGAAAAACGGAATGTCATTGCGAGCGGATCAGCGTGAAGCGTGGCAATCTATCAATGCAAAAGAACAGCTTATTCCAGACAACAATGGCGAGTTTTATAGAAACTGGCGACCAGGAATAAAATCTCCAAACGATATTTGGAATGAAATTGTGCGTGTAACAAAATTGCCTGGAGTTACTTCTGCTCCGAAATTACAACCAATTGAAACACGTTTGGTAATGTTGCAAACAGGAATGCGTGCACCGATGGGGATAAAAGTAAAAGGACAAGATTTAAAGCAAATTGAAGCTTTTGGAGTTGCCCTAGAAACGATTTTAAAACAAGCAGAAGGTGTTAAAGTAGAAGCTGTTTTTGCTGATAGAATTGTTGGCAAACCTTATTTATTAATTGATATTGATAGAGAGAAGATTGCTCGTTATGGAATTTCGATACAAGATGTACAAAATATTATTGAAGTTGCAATTGGTGGAATACAAATAACACAAACTGTTGAAGGACGAGAACGTTACGGTGTTCGTGTTCGTTATCCTAGAGAACTAAGAGCAAATCCAACAGATTTAAAAAATATTTACATTCCTGTTGCAAACGGTAACCAAATTCCTTTAGGTGAATTGGCTGCAATTAAATATGAACAAGGACCGCAAGTAATTAAAAGTGAAGACACTTTTTTAGTCGGTTATGTGTTGTTTGATAAGTTAGACGGATTTGCAGAAGTAAATGTTGTTGAAAATGCGCAAGCTTTGATTCAATCAAAAATTGATGCAGGAGAATTAGTTGTTCCAAAAGGAATTAATTACACGTTTACAGGAACTTATGAAAATCAACTAAGAGCAGAAAAAACATTATCTGTTGTGGTGCCTTTAGCATTGGCAATTATCTTTTTAATTCTGTATTTTCAGTTTCGATCTGTAGCAACATCACTAATGGTTTTTACAGGAATTGCTGTCGCTTTTTCTGGCGGATTTATTATGATTTGGCTGTACGGACAAGATTGGTTTTTTAACATCAATTTCTTTGGCGAAAATCTTCGCGATTTATTTCAAATGAAGACCATCAATTTAAGTGTTGCTGTTTGGGTTGGATTTATTGCGCTTTTCGGAATTGCAACAGACGATGGCGTTGTTATGGCAACCTATTTAACACAAACATTTGATAGAAATAAACCAGAAAGTAAAAAAGAGATTAGAGCATCTATTGTTGAAGCTGGAGAGAAAAGAATTCGCCCTTGTTTAATGACAACCGCAACAACCATTTTAGCGCTATTGCCAATTCTAACATCAACAGGAAGAGGAAGTGACATTATGATTCCGATGGCAATTCCGAGTTTTGGTGGAATGTTAATTGCGTTAATTACCTTATTTGTAGTTCCGGTTTTATTTAGCTGGAAACAAGAATTTCAACTTAAAAGAACAGCAAAATGAAAAACTTAAAATTCAATATTAAAACAGTTATTTTTCTTTGTTCTTTTTTCTTTATTCTTAAAGGAAATGCACAGCAGTTAGAAACTCTAATCAATGATGCTTTAAAGAACAATCTTGATATTAAAAAATTTGATTATCAGCATAAAATTGCTTCAGAAAAAATACATGAAGTAAATAGCTTGCCAAATACAGAGTTTAATTTGGGAGTAATGGCAATATCACCAGAAATGAATATGCCAATGCAACGTTTTAAGGTTTCGGTAATGCAAATGCTGCCTTGGTTTGGAACCATATCCGCAAGAAAAAATTATGCAGCAACACTGGCAGAAGCTGAGTTTGTAGAAGTAACTATCGCTAAGCGAAAATTGGTGCTTTCTGTTTCTCAATTGTATTACCAACTCTATCAAATTAATGCCAAACAAAAAGTGCTTGATAAAAATATTGAGCTGTTAAAACATTATGAACGTTTAGCATTGACTGCGTTAGAAGTAAGTAAAGCATCTGCGGTAGATGTTTTGAAGTTACAAATAAGGCAGAATGAACTTAATCAAGAAAAAGCAGTTTTAATTCAACAGTATAACGGAATTCAAGCAGCAATGAACAGCTTGTTAAATCAGAGTTACAATACCATTGTAACAGTAGATTCTTCATTGGAAATTCCCGAAGAAGATACTCTTTATGATTATGAAATGCTCGCTTTAAATCCAGAATTGCTTAAATATGATAAGCTGTATCGATCTGTTGAAGTTTCGGAGCTGTTAAATCAAAAAGAAAAAAAACCAAAAATTGGTGTTGGTTTGGAGTATATCAATCAAGAAAGTAACGGAATGATTACTAGCCCTTTTAAAGATATGATAATGCCGATGGTATCTATAACGCTACCTATTTTTAATAAGAAGTACACATCACAAACTAAACAAAATGAACTGCACAAGGAAGTGTTGCAATTTCAAAAAGATGATCGATTAAATGCATTAAAAGCAGATTTATCAAAAGCTATTTCTTTGCGTAATCAATCTCGAATTAAATATAATACTCAAAATAAAAATTTGAAACAAGCTAAAGTAGCAGAAGAATTATTGCTAAAAAATTACGAAACCGGAACTATTAACTTTAATGATATTTTAGACATTCAAGAATTACAATTAAAATTTCAAATCAATCAAATAGAAGCTATTCACAATTATTATTTGCAAACCACAATTATCAATTATTTAAAACAGTAAAATCAAAATAAATATTAACTATAAATTTAATTAAAAATGAAAACAGTAAAAACAATTTTAGGAGTTCTAGTATTAGGAGTAATGTTAACAACAGTATCTTGTAAAGACACAAAAAAAGAAGATACAAACAAAACTGAAGAAACTGTAAAAACAGAAAAGTTAGGTAAAGAATATACATCTGCTTATGTATGTCCAATGCATTGTAAAGGAAGTGGAAGCGACAAAGAAGGGAATTGTCCGGTTTGTAAAATGGATTATGTAAAAAATAAAGACGCTGCTACAAAAACAGAAAAGCTAGGTAAAGAACACACATCTGCTTACGTATGTCCAATGCATTGTAAAGGAAGTGGAAGCGACAAAGAAGGTAATTGCCCAACTTGTAAAATGGCTTATGTAAAAAATGAAGATTATAAAGCGAACTAATAATTCATCTAATTATCCTTGGTATAAAAAGATTTACAACGCTTTTTAGTTTTTAGAAAATTATACAAAAGTGGGAAAACAGAAATTATTAAATGGTTTATATAATTAAGAGATAACATTTAAAATAAAATACCATGAAGCACACATATCACATTCACGGAATGACCTGTAACGGTTGTAGAAGTCACGTTGAAGAAATACTATCAAAAATAGATGGTGTTTCTAGCGCATCTGTAAATTTAGAAAAAGCAGAAGCTACAATTAAGATGGATGCGCATATTTCTATTGAAACTTTTCAAAATGCTTTAAAAAATGATGGCGAACAATATAGCATCCACAATTTGGGAGAACAACACCATCACGAAGTAAAAAAAGAGGAAAAACCAAAAGGAAAAGGAACAGGAACTTTTTATTGTCCGATGCATTGTGAAGGCGATAAAATTTATGATAAAGCTGGAGATTGTCCTGTGTGTGGAATGGATTTAGTAGAGGAAAGAAATTTGGCTTCTACAAGCACAGAATTTATATGTCCGATGCATCCAGAAGTTGTTAAAGACAAACCTGGCTCGTGTCCTATTTGCGGCATGGATTTGGTGCCTGCAGAAGCTGATATTTCTGCTGAAGAAAAAACATATAAAAAACTTTTGAAGAAATTTTGGGTAGCATCAATATTCACTTTGCCAATTTTTATAATTGCAATGAGCGAAATGCTAACCAAAAATCCTTTATTTGAGCTGATGCATCAAAAATATTGGAACTGGATTCAGTTTGTATTATCAATTCCTGTTGTATTTTATGCAACTTGGATGTTTTTTAAACGTGCTTGGACATCGATAAAAACGATGAACCTTAACATGTTTACACTTATCGGAATTGGAGCTGGCGCTGCATGGTTATTTAGTATTTTCGGCATGTTTTTTCCTGATGTTTTTCCAAGTCAGTTTAAATCAGCTTCTGGTGCAGTTCATGTCTATTTTGAAGCTGCAACAGTTATTTTAACCTTGGTATTGTTAGGACAATTATTAGAAGCAAGAGCACACAGTCAAACTAGTGGCGCAATTAAAGAATTGCTAAAATTAGTACCATCTACAGCAACTTTGGTAAAAAATGGTGTTGATGAAATAATTGCAATTGATAAAATTGAACAAGGCAATTTATTGCGTGTAAAACCTGGTGAAAAAATTCCTGTAGATGGACGTATTGTTGAAGGAAACAGTAGTATTGATGAATCTATGATAACAGGAGAACCAATTCCTGTAGATAAGAATATTGATGATAAAGTAAGTTCTGGAACCATAAATGGAACAAAATCTTTTGTAATGAAAGCGGAGAAAGTAGGTTCTGAAACGCTACTTTCTCAAATCATTCATATGGTAAATACCGCAAGTCGTTCTAAAGCGCCAATTCAGAAATTAGCAGATACAATTTCTAAGTACTTTGTACCAATTGTAATATTCGTTTCTATAATTACATTTTTTGTTTGGGCAATCTTTGGTCCAGAACCAGCCTATGTTTTTGCTTTTGTAAATGCTATTGCTGTATTAATTATTGCGTGTCCATGTGCTTTAGGATTGGCAACACCAATGTCGGTAATGGTTGGTGTTGGTAAAGGCGCACAATCTGGTGTTCTAATTAAAAACGCAGAAGCCTTAGAAAAAATGAATAAAGTTGATGTACTTATTGTTGATAAAACAGGAACAATTACCGAAGGAAAACCATCTGTAGAAAAAGTGGTTTCTGTAAATCAAATAGAACAAGATGTGCTGCTAAAATACATCGCATCTTTAAATCAATATAGCGAACATCCATTAGCTGAAGCAATTGTTAATTATGGAAAAATTAAAAAAGTATCAATTACTAAAGTAAACGATTTTGAAGCAATTGCAGGAAAAGGGGTTATTGGTACAGTTGATGCTAAAAAAGTTGCTTTGGGTAATGCTAAATTATTAGAACAATTCTCTATTGCAATTTCAAATGATTTACTAAATAATGTAATTGCAGAACAAGAGCAAGGTAAAACGGTTTCTTACATCACAGTAGAAAATAAAGCAGTTGGTTATGTTGTTATTTTTGATGCGATAAAAAAAACCAGTAAGAATGCAATTACAGAACTTCAAAAAAATGGAGTTGAAGTAATTATGTTAACAGGAGATAATAAAAACACTGCCAATGCTGTTGCAAAACAGTTAAATCTAAAACATTATAAAGCAGAATGTCTTCCTGAAGATAAACTTAACGAAATTAAAAAATTACAAGAAGAAGGTAAAGTTGTTGCGATGGCTGGCGATGGAATTAATGATGCACCAGCTTTAGCACAATCTGATGTTGGTATTGCTATGGGAACCGGAACTGATGTAGCTATTGAAAGTGCAACCATAACATTAGTTAAAGGTGATTTACAAGGAATTGTAAAAGCAAAAAAACTAAGTCACGGAGTTGTTAAAAACATCAAGCAAAACCTCTTTTTTGCATTTGTTTATAATGTATTAGGAGTACCAATTGCTGCTGGAGTTTTATATCCAATATTTGGATTGTTATTATCACCTATGATTGCAGCATTAGCAATGAGTTTTAGTTCGGTATCAGTAATTGCAAATGCCTTAAGATTAAGAAATATTAAATTATAATACATAAAGATGAAAAATTTAATAATAGTATTCGTAGTATCATTGTTAGTGTTGAGCTGTAAAAATGTGGTAAAAAAAACAGACAAAAACGAACATGAAAACCATGTTACAACACCTGTAAAAGACAAAACTCCTAAAAAGAAAGTATTAAGTCCACATACATCTGCCATGGCAATGATTGGAGATGCTCATATTCATATCGATTACTCTTCTCCAGGTGTTAGAGGCAGAATTATTTTTGGTGGATTGGTTGGTTATGATGCTGTTTGGCAGGCTGGTGCACATAATGCAACTTGGATAGAAACCAGTAAAGATCTGGTAATAAATGGCAAAGTTCTTCCAAAAGGAAAATATGGTCTTTTTACAATTCCATCAAAGGAAGATTGGACAATAATGATTAATAAAAATTGGGATCAACACGGAAAAGATGAATATGATGCAAAAGAAGATGTACTTCGTTTCAATATTACACCAATTGTTTCAGATGAAATTACAGAACATTTAGAGTATAGCGTAAAGAAAATTAATGATTCTGAAGGTAGTATTCATCTTTCTTGGGAAAAGATAACTATTCAGTTTCCTTTTAAATTAAAGCAATAAAATAAACAACATGAAAAAATATATAAGTTATATCGTACTATTATTTGCTGGTTTACTTTTAGGATGGTTCTTATTCGGAACTTCTTCTAACGAAAAAACAGCACACGAACATTCTGAGGTTTCGGAAACAGCAAAAATGTGGACTTGCTCTATGCATCCGCAGATAATGCAACCAGAAGCTGGCGATTGTCCGATTTGTGGAATGGATTTAATTCCTGCAGAAACAAGTGCAGATGGATTAAATGCCAATGAATTTAAGCTGACAAAAAATGCGATGGCGTTGGCAAATGTTAGAACATCAATTATTGGAAAAAGAAACACAGAAGATAAAGCGATAAAACTATCGGGAAAAATTGTAGAAAACGAAGACAATTCAGCAATTCAGCCTGCTCATTTTAATGGAAGAATAGAAAAATTATATGTAAAGTATTTAGGAAAAAAAGTAACCAAAGGTCAAGCTGTTGCTCAAATATACTCAGCAGAATTAACAACTGCACAACAAGAATTAATAACAACGTATAGTTTAAGAGAAACACAACCTGAGCTTTACAAAGCTGTGTATAATAAATTTAAAAATTGGAAAATTCATGATGGGCAAATAGAAGAAGTTTTAAAAACCGGAAAAATAAAAACGAGTTTTACAATATATTCTCATGTTTCTGGTGTAATTACTGAAATTTCTGTTAGTGAAGGCGCGCATATTATGGACGGAAAACCCATTTTTAAAGTATCAAATTTAAGTACTGTTTGGGCAAATTTTGATGTGTATGAAAATCAAATAGATCTCTTTAAAAAAGGACAAGAAGTTGCAATAACTACCAAAGCTTTTGCTAATAAAGAATTTAAAGGAAAAGTAACTTTTATTGATCCTATTTTAGACACCAAAACAAGAATTGTAAAATTAAGAGTTGTTCTTGATAATGCTGCGGGCAATTTAAAACCTGGAATGTTTGTAGAAGGAAAAATTAAAGGAACTATTTCTGCAAAAAAACAAGTAGTAATGATTCCGGCTTCTGCAATAATGTGGACAGGAAAACGCTCTGTTGTTTATGTAAAAACCAACAAAACGGAGCCGATTTTTGAAATGAAAGAAATTACTATCGGAAATAAAATTGGAGAACATTATGAAGTTGTTGACGGATTAAACGATGGAGATGAAATTGTAACCAACGGAACATTTACTATTGACGCTTCTGCACAATTGCAAGGCAAAAAATCGATGATGAACAAAACTGGCGGAGCAACAACTACAGGGCACGAAAATCATCTTGAAACTGAAGCAACAACTACTTTAAAAATTGAGCGGCTAAATGTTTCTTCAACATTTCAGAAGCAGCTAAAAGTGGTTTTTGACAACTATATCACACTAAAAAACATTTTGGTAAATGATGATGAAAATAAAGTAGTTACAGCTGCAAAAAATGTATTGCAAAGCGTAGTAAAAGTAGATATGAAACTTTTAAAAGATAAGAATGCGCACGAAAAATGGATGTCTTTTGAAAAGGAAATTAAAACTGCTGTTACTGCTATTTCTAAAACGTTTAATATTAAAGAACATAGAAATCACTTTATACAGTTGTCTACAAATTTAATTGGCGCAGTAGAAACTTTCGGAATTCAAGAAAAAGTATATCGTCAGTTTTGCCCAATGGCAGATGCAAATAATGGCGCGTATTGGTTAAGTAAAGAAGAAAAAATATTGAATCCTTATTTTGGAGATGCCATGTTATCTTGTGGTAGCGTAGCGCAAATAATTGAGTAATCTCATTAAAAGAAGTACAATTTTAAATCATTAATTCTTCTACATCATTTAAAGCTGGTATTGCCACATTCCAATGATATGTTTCTTTTATTTTAACTCTAAATGCATCTAAAGCAGTTGGTTCTCCATGAATTAAAAATACTTTTTCTGGAATGTTTTTTATATTGCTCATCCAATTTATTAAATCTTTTTGATCTGCATGAGCAGATAAACTTTCAATATTTTTAATGCTTGCTTTTACAGGATAATATTTGCCATAAAAACGAATTTCGTGTGCTCCGTCTTGTAATTGTCTTCCTCTTGTTCCTTCTGCCTGATAACCAACTAATAAAACTGTTGTAGCTGTTTCGTCTATTAATTGCTGTAAATATGTTAACACTCTTCCGCCAGTTACCATTCCGCTTCCTGCAATTACAATTTTAGCTCTTTTGTCGTCAATTGTTTCCCAAGTTTCTTTATAAGATTGTATAATGTTTACATGATTACACATTGCATTGTATTCTTTATCTGACAATCTGTGCCATTTCGGAAATCTTCTAAAAACTTCTAAAACATTATTTCCCATTGGGCTATCAACAAAAATAGGAATGTTTGGTATTTTGTATTTCTGATACAATTTCCAAAGAACATACATTAACGTTTGCAAGCGTTCTACTGCAAAACTTGGTATAATTAGAGTTCCCTTTTTTTGAATGGTTTCTAAAATTATTTCTGATAAAACAGTTTCTAAATCTTCCTCTTTGTGTAATTTATTTCCGTAAGTACTTTCTATAAATAAAAAATCTGCCCATTCTGGTTTCTTTGGGTCGTTTAGCAAATAATCATCATCTCTACCAATATCGCCAGAAAAAACAACTCTTTTTCCGTTGATGTCTAACTCTATAAAAGTTGCACCAATAATATGTCCGTTATATTGAAATCTGTAAGAAATATGTTCTGATAAGAAAATCCATTTATCATCTATTTCTACTTGAAATAATTCAATGGTTTTTAACGCATCTTCTTTGGTGTAAAATGGCAACGCCGGATTGTGTTTTGTGTACTTTTCTTCATTTGCTCTTTTTGCGTCTTCTTCGTGTATTTTAGCGCTATCTATTAAAATAATTTCTGCAATTGCAAGCGTTGGCGCTGTTCCAATAATTTTTCCTTTAAAACCTTGTTTAAATAATCTTGGCAAATAACCAACATGATCTAAATGACCGTGTGTTAACAACACAACATCTATTTTTGTTGCATCAATTGATAAATCCTCCCAATTTAGTTCTCTTAATGCTTTAATTCCTTGAAACATTCCGCAATCAATTAAAATAGTTTGCTGCATTGCTTCTATCAAAAACTTTGAACCTGTTACTGTGCCCGAAGCTCCTAAAAAATTTATTTTTGCAAAATTATCCATTTCAAAAAATTTAATTATTACATAGTTGTTTTACTTCATTTAAAATTTTTTCTTTTCTAGTTTCTGAAACTTCTAAAAAATCTAAGAAAAAAGAAGAATCCATTAGTTCTCTACAAAGCACAATTTCTCTACTTAATAAAAATTGTTTTTCCCTATTTGTAAGCAGTGTTAAAACCGTTATTGGATACAATCTTAATCTGTCTATTCTATCTTTTAATCCATTATTTTTAGGATAATCCCAACTTAAAAGGTACAAACCAGCACATTTACCATAAAGTAGCGCATCTTCGGTAAATCTTGTATTGGTTACCACCCAACCTTCTGTAAGATTTGATTCATTTTTTTTGTTAGCATTCCAATGTTTTTTTACATCTTGATACCGAGCATTTATATACAACGGAATTTTTACGTTACAGTTTAAACCTTGTTCTCCATGAAATTTACATTCTACAATACTAGTTTCATAGTTTTTATGAGCAACTACATCAATTTCATGAGTAACACAATTTCCTTGTAAAACTTCTCCTATTTCAATTTGATATCCAGAATATTTTAGCAACGCGCCAATAAAGCGTTCAAAAGGAAATCCTGTTGGACCCAACTCATAAATGGCTTTCTTAAGTTTGTATTTTGACGCAAAGTTTCTTTGTTTCTTTTTTAATAAAATAAAAGCTCTGTTGTAAATTTCTTTGGTAGAAATCCCTTGATATAATTCGTCTCTAACTTTATTTAAAATCTGATTTATAATTACATCATCTGCTCCTGTTCTCTTTAATGATTTTCTTAATTTAGGTAAAGAGAATTTTACTTTTTTTCCGGATGCTTTAATAATTTCAATGCCCTCTTTTTTCATGTATGTTTTTTAAAAATACGTATTGCTATAAAATCTATCTATTGCCTTTGTTTATAAAACCGTAACAGTTTTTAAAAACAAAGAGGTAAGTAAAACAATAACTTACCTCTTTAAATACTCTTCTAGTTATTATTAGTTTACAAATAAAACTAGTTAAAATTGTAATGCATTACACCTATTGTTCTGGTATAACGTAAAAAGGAATTATTGGTTGAAATCCTATTTTTTTTATGACAGGTTCTTTTGTAATACTTTCTATAAAACTATGCTTGTAATTAACCATAGCAAGAATATCTATTCCTAAATCTTTAATAAAATTATTTATTTCTACTTCCTTTTTCTCTTCTTTTGGTTCCCAATAAAAATCATGTTCATACTTTTTGATAAAGTCTTTTAAAGTCTCAAAATTACGCTCTTGCTTATCGCTTAATTTTTCTTTTTGATTGATATGGAAAATTTTAATTTTAGAGTCTTTTATCTCGGCTAAATCAATAAGTGGTTTTAGCTCCAATAAATTATAAGGACGATTAAAATCTGTTGGAAAAGCAATTTTCTGAGGCGCAGCAAAATTGTAATCATCTGGCACAACCAAAACCGGACATAGTTTTACTTGTTCTATAATTTTTACGGTATTACTTCCAAAAAAGAACTCTTTTGCTCCTGTTGCTCCTTTTGTTCCCATAACAACAAGATCTATATTATCTTTAACAATTGCAGTATCTATAGATTGTTCTAAATCTTCTGAACTTAGAATTATTTCAAAAGTATGTTTTGCGTTTTTACTTGTAATTTCTGCTAAATTTTTTAATGCTAACAGTTCCTCTTTTCCTTGTTCATGCACAACTCGCATTAACTTATTAGAAAGATTTGATGCTCTTGAAGCTTTCAATTTTACTGAGTTTAATAAATAGAAAGTACATTCTTCTTCTGCATACAATTTAAGCGCATAGAGTATTGCATTCCAAGAATTTTCTGAAAAATCTGTTGGTAAAAGTACTTTTTTCATTGTATGTTTTTTAATGGTTTATATTAATTTAAATATAAGCAATACCTAGGAGATAAACCATGATATATGTCATGTTATACAACATCGCAACTTAAACTTAAAACAGCACGTAAAGCAAACATTATCAAAAAAGTACATTAAAAATATTTTACTATTTAGTTTGTATTTTTAGCTAAATTAAAAGTAGTTGTTAAGTGTAAAAATAAGGCTCGTTTTATTTCTAAATTACTGATTTATATCATACCTTATCATCATAGAATAGTATAAATTTGATTTGATAAATTAATTTACAATGAAACCATCACAAGATACATTATTGGCATTTTACCAAAGTCTTGGTAAGCTATTTTATGCAATTGCAGCATCAGACAAACATGTAGAAGAAATAGAGTTTAAGGTTTTAAAGGAAACTGTAATAAATAAATGGACAAAAATTGATCTTATTAATGATGATTTTTATTCTGATGCAGCTTTTCAAATAGAAATTGTTTTTGATTGGCTGTATAATACCTTGCCAAAAGCAGAAACTTGTTTTGATGCTTTTTTAGATTTTAAAACAGAACATCCATCATTATTTACACCAAAAATAAAAGAACTTATTCTAGAAACATCAAACAAAATAGCTGCTTCGTTTGCTGGTTTAAATAAATCGGAATTAATGATGCTTGCTAAACTTAGTATTGAACTTAAAAAATAAAATTATGAGTTATTATTACAACACAACTGTAACCGGAGATTTTGATGCAATTATTAAAAAAGTTACCGAATTATTAAAAGAACAAGAATTTGGAATTTTAACTGAAATTGATATTCAACAAACTCTACATAAAAAATTAAATGTTGATTTTAGAAAATATAAAATTTTAGGTGCTTGTAATCCGCCATTTGCTTACAAAGCTTTACTTGCTGAAGATAAAATCGGAACTATGTTGCCTTGTAATATTATAGTGCAAGAAATTGCTGAAAATACTATTGAAGTTGCTGCAATAAATCCAATGGTTTCTATGCAAGCTGTTCATAATAGTCAATTAGAAGGCGTTGCTAATAAAGTAAGTAATAAACTAGAAAAAGTAATTATTAACCTTTCAAAATAGTATGTAGTATAAAACAGAACTTTATTAAATTAGCTACTTAAAATATTTTATATGAAATTTTCCTTTGAAAAAAAGATTCTGTTTGGTTATATTATTAATTTAAGTGTTGTTTTTGTACTTGGATTTGTTTCCTTAAGACAAATACTTTTATCTAACGATACCTTTTGGCATTGGATTTCTTTAGTATTAATTGTTCTTTCATTAGGAATGTTAACTACCGTTTTTTTTATTCTAAAAGCTCAGCTAAAAGCAAAACAACAATCTGAATCTGAACTAATAAAAAACGAAAAGCTTTTACAAGCTATTATTGATAATACAAGCAATGCTATTTCAGTAAAAAAATTAAATGGCGAATATTTATTAGTCAACAAATATTACCAATCACTTTTCGAATCAAAAGAAAAAGATTTAAAAGGAAAAGCCAATCACGATTTTTTACCAAAAGAAGTTGCCGATGTTTATCGTAGCACAGATTTAGAAGCTTTAAAAGCTGGTAAAGAAATTCAGGTTGAAGAAATAATTGAAGCGCCAGATGGCTTACATACTTATTTATCGGTTAAATTTCCATTATTTGATGCATCAAAAAGAGCTTATGCTATCGGAAATATTTCTACAGACATAACAGCTCGGAAAATAAATGAACAATCTTTAAAAGCAGCCGACACTTTTTTTAATTTATCAATAGATAGTTTGGTAATTGCTTCTAAAGATCATTTTATAAAAATAAATCCTTCTTTAAGTAAACTTTTAGGTTATAGTAACAAAGAACTTTTAGAAAATCCTTTTACTACATATATTTTACCCGAAGATATTCCAATAACAGAACAAGAAATTAAAAACCTTGAAGAAGGAAATAATCTTGTAAATTTTAAAAACCGTTGGATTTGTAAAGACGGAAGTATAAAATGGCTTTCTTGGAATGCTACTTCAGACACAAAAACAGGAAATTTATACGCTATTGTTAGAGATATTACAGAAAAACTAAAACTTAAGGAAGAGGAAGAACAAATTTTGAACGAGTTATATGGAAGTCAACAAAAACTAAATATGATTCTAGAAAATATTAGTGATGGTGTTTTAGTGGCAACCACTGATAAACAAGTAATTTTAGCCAACAAAGTAGCCAATGAGCTTTTTGGAATTGAGGATGACACTAAGATATCTATTAATTTTTCAGATCATTTTAAAGTACTTTATCCTGACGGAAATAAAACGTTTCCTGTTCAAGATTTACCTGCAGAACGAGCTTTAGTTGGCGAAATTACAGATGATATTGATGTATTATTATTAGATGCGGCAACGCATAAAATTAGACGAGTATTATTAAGCGGTAGACCAATAATTGATAATGAAAATCACATTGTTGCTGTAGTTGTAACTATTAAAGATATAAGTAGATACAAAAGACTAGAAGAAGAGTTAAAGAAAAAAGATCGTGAATCTAGAGCTACGATTGGCTTTAAGAATCAGAAAGAAAAAGAAAACCCAAAAGATAAGGATAAAGACGAAAAAGAATAAAGAAAGTTTTACTAAAAGTGTAATAAAAAACCTCAAAACAAATTGTTTTGAGGTTTTTTTTGCGGAGAATGAGGGATTCGAACCCCCGGACCTGTTACAGTCAACAGTTTTCAAGACTGCCGCATTCGACCACTCTGCCAATTCTCCAAGTGTCTCATCAAGTATTCCCTGAATGCGGATGCAAATATAGAATCTTTTTTGAGTTCCTAAAAGAATTTTTAGCTTTTTTACAATTATTTTTATAATTGATAATGACCTCGATTTTATAACAACTTATAAAATATGTAACTTATAAAATTGTGGTTTTTCTAAGAAAAAAAAGTAACTTCGCTACTCATATCTTTAAAATTAAAAGACCATGTTTAATTCTTTTGGAAACTTATTAAAATTGACAACTTTTGGCGAATCTCACGGAATTGCTATTGGCGGAATTATTGATGGTTTTCCTGCAGGAATGAAAGTTGATTTTGATGCTATTCAGAAAGAATTAGACAGACGTAAACCGGGTCAATCGGCAATTGTTACACAACGTAAAGAACCAGATACAGTTCAGTTTTTATCAGGAATTTTTGAAGGAGTTACCACTGGAGCATCAATTGGTTTTCAAATTCAGAATACCAATCAAAAATCAAAAGATTATGCTCATAACACCAATGTGTATCGTCCATCTCACGCTGATTTTACCTACGATAAAAAATACGGAATTAGAGATTTTCGTGGTGGTGGAAGAACTTCTGCTCGAGAAACTGCCAATTGGGTAGTTGCAGGAGCATTGGCAAAACAATTAATTGCGCATATAAATATCAATGCGTTTACTTCTTCTGTTGGAGATATTTTTATTGACAAACCTTATCAAGAATTAGATTTTACTAAAACGGATGCTAATATTGTTCGTTGTCCAGATGCAATTTCCGCAGAAAAAATGATTGCAAAAATCAAAGAAATTAAAAAACAAGGCGATACTATTGGTGGAACAATTACATGTGTTGCGCAAAATATTCCTGTTGGATTGGGCGAACCTATTTTTCATAAATTACATGCCGAATTAGGCAAAGCAATGTTATCCATCAATGCTGTAAAGGGTTTTGAATTTGGTAGCGGATTTTGTGGTGCAAAAATGCAAGGAAGCGAACACAACGATATTTTTAACGCAGACGGAAAAACAGAAACCAATTTGTCTGGCGGAATTCAAGGTGGAATCAGCAACGGAATGGATATTTATTTTCGTGTAGCTTTTAAACCAGTTGCCACCATTATGCAAAATCAACAAACCATAGATTCTGAAGGAAATCTTACAGAAATCCATGGTAAAGGCCGTCACGATCCTTGTGTGGTTCCAAGAGCAATTCCTATTGTAGAAGCATTAACTGCTTTGGTATTGGCAGATTTTTATTTATTGGATAGAACAAGAAAAATTTAAAATCTCTTACAGTTCCTTTTTCACTTGAATTTTCTTTTTAAAATAGTTAACTTCGTTATCTATCATTCTAAAAATCATTCAATGAAAAAAATTATATATATAGTTGTTATACAACTCCTTTTTACAACTGTTTTACAAGCGCAAACCAAATCAAAAGTAAATCTTAAAAAACTCGATCAATATTTTAACAAAATGGTTAAAGATTGGGATGTGCCAAGCGCAACCATTGGTATTGTAAAAGATGGAAAACTTATTTTTACAGGAAATTATGGTGTTTTAGAAGTTGGTAAATCAAAAAAACCAGATGAAAATACTTTGTATGCAATTGCATCAAACTCAAAAGCATTTACGTCTGCAATAATTGGAATGTTAGTGCAAGAAGGAAAACTAAACTGGAATGATAGAGTAAAAAAACATTTGCCCTATTTTGATGTTTATGATGAATGGGTTAGCAATCATACAACCATTAGAGATTTATTAAGTCATAGAGTTGGTTTGGGAAATTTTAGCGGAGATAATATTTGGTACAAATCAGATTTACCTGCAAAAGAAATCATCAAACGAATTAAATATGTTCCACAAGCTTACGAGTTTAGAGCTGGTTATGGGTATTCTAATTTGATGTTTATAACTGCTGGTGAAATTATTGAAACCGTAACTGGTAAAAGTTGGGGGCAAAATGTTCAAGAGCGCATTTTAAATCCTTTAGGAATGAATAGAACTATTTATTCTATTAATGATTTAGATGCTAAAGGAAATTACGCAACACCACACGCAAGAAAAGACGATAAGAATTATGCAATTCCGTGGGCAAAATGGGACAACGTTGCTGCAACTGGAGGATTAATCTCTAGTGTCTCTGATGTTGCAAAATGGATGATTTTCAATTTAAATAACGGAGTTCACAACGAGAAAACAATCTTATCTAAATTGACTCGAAATTTAGTTTGGACGCCACACAACAATCATTATGTAGATCACACAACAAAAAATGATTTTAACAGACATTTTAATTCCTATGGATTAGGTTGGGGATTAAGTGATTACCAAGGAAGAATGAAAGTTGGACATACTGGTGGTTATGATGGAATGATTACAGCAGTTACGTTAATTCCTGATGAAAACTTAGGAGTTGTTGTCTTAACAAATGGACCGAAAAGTCCAATTATGGCTGCAACTTATTATGCTTTGGATAAATTTTTAGGCGTAAAAACCAATAAAGATTGGTCTAAAGATTATTTAGAAAACACCAATAAAAATATTAAAAATGACACACGTATTTCTGACAGAATAAACAGTAGAGTTTTAAACACAAAACCTACCGTTTTAGAAAAAGATTTTGTTGGCGAATATCATTCAGATATATATGGTAAAATTACGATTACAGAAAAAGAAGGAAAACTGAAATTAGAGTTTTCACATTCACCTAAACTATCTGCTACATTAACACATTGGAATTACGATGTTTGGAAAATAAGTTGGGATTATCCACAAGCTTGGTTTAGTTTCGGAACTATTAAGATTAACACAAACAATAATTTAAAAGTCACAGGTTTTACTTTTGATGTACCTAATGACGATTTCTTTTTTGAAGAATTGAAACCTGTGAAAGTAAAATAATATTTTAATAAAAAGTACCCATAAAAAAAACCGAAACTAATTAGTTTCGGTTTTTTGTTTTATGCTTCTCCAGTTGGTCCAAAATTCATTGGAATTGGTGGTTGTTCGTAATCTTTAATTTCACCATGAGCTTGTTCAAATCTTTGTACATTATCTGCCAAAGCTTTCGTTAATCTCTTAGCGTGTTGTGGCGTTAAAATAATTCTAGATTTTACTTTTGCCTTTGGTACTCCAGGCATTACGTTGATAAAATCAACAATAAATTCTGAAACCGAATGATTGATAATTGCTAAATTAGAATAGGTTCCATCTGCAATAGTTTCATCTAATTCTATATTTAATTGTCCTTGTTCGTTTTTAGTATCTTCCATATTAAATAGTATTAAAAAAGCCTACAAATTAATTTGTAGGCTTTTTATTATTTATAGATTTTGCTCCATTTCTTCTTTTGGACCTACAATAATATGATCGTATTGTCTCATACCTGTTCCTGCTGGAATTCTCTTACCAACAATAACATTTTCTTTCAATCCTTCTAAAGTATCTATTTTACCATTAACGGCTGCTTCATTTAACACTTTTGTTGTTTCCTGGAACGATGCCGCAGAGATAAACGATTTAGTTTGTAGCGAAGCTCTTGTAATACCTTGCAGCACTTGTTCTGCTGTTGCTGGCTGAGCGTCTCTTGCTGATGCTAAATTTTTATCGTTTCTACGTAAAATAGAGTTTTCATCTCTTAACTGACGTGAAGTAATGATTTGACCTGCTTTTAAATTTTCAGAATCTCCTGCATCTTCAACAACTTTCATTCCGTAGATTGCATCATTTTCAATGATAAAGTCATTTTTATGAATCAATTGATTTTCTAGAAAAAGTGTATCTCCAGAATCAATAATTCTAACTTTACGCATCATTTGACGTACTACAACCTCAAAGTGTTTGTCGTTAATTTTTACACCTTGCAAACGATATACTTCTTGAATTTCGTTTACTAAGTATTCTTGTACTGCAGATGGTCCTTGAATATTCAAAATATCAATTGGAGTAATTGCTCCGTCTGATAATGGCATCCCAGCTTTAATGAAATCATTTTCTTGTACTAAAATTTGGTTAGATAACTTGATTAAGTATTTTCTAACATCACCAGTTTTAGACTCAACAATAATTTCTCTATTACCACGCTTAATTTTCCCGAAAGAAACAACTCCGTCAATTGCTGCAACTACTGCAGGATTAGAAGGATTACGCGCTTCAAACAATTCTGTTACACGAGGTAAACCTCCTGTAATATCTCCAGCTTTTCCTGATTTACGAGGAATTTTAACTAAGATTTTACCAGATTCTACAGCTTCTCCGTTGTCAATCATTAAGTGAGCCCCAACTGGTAAACTATAAGAACGTAAAGCGTTACCATCTTTATCTTCAATAATTAAAGAAGGAATAATTTTCTTATTCTTAGAGTCTGTAATTACTTTTTCTTGGAAACCTGTTTGTTCATCAATTTCTACAGAGTAATTAATACCTTGTTCTAAATCATCAAAACGAACTTTACCTCCAAATTCAGAAACAATTACACCATTAAATGAATCCCATTGACAAACTACATCACCTTTCTTAATAGTTTTTATATCCTTATTAAAGATAGTTGAACCATAAGGAATATTATTTGTACTTAACGTAATTCCTGTTTTCTTATCAACAACTTTAATTTCTGCAGTTCTAGAGATTACAATATCAATTTCTTCTCCATTTGCATCTTTACTTTTTACCGTACGTAAATCTTCTATAGAAACTTTACCTCCAAAACTAGCTACCAACTTGTTATCTTCAGAAATGTTTCCTGCAACTCCACCAACGTGGAAAGTTCTTAATGTTAACTGCGTACCTGGTTCTCCAATAGATTGTGCTGCAATTACACCAACTGCTTCACCAATTTGCACTTTATTTCGAGTAGATAAACTCTGACCATAACATTTTGCACAAATTCCTTTTTCAGATTCACAAGTTAATGCAGATCGAACTTGAACTTTATCAATTGCAGATTTTTCGATATTTTCTGCAATTTTTGAAGAAATCTCTTGTCCAGCATTAACTAATAATTCATCAGTAATTGGATCAAATACATCTTGTAAAGAAACACGCCCTTCAATTCTTTCTGATAATGACTCAACAATTTCATCATTTTTCTTTAATGGCATAATGTCTAAACCTCTTAAAGTACCACAATCTTCTTCGTTGATAATTACATCTTGAGAAACATCTACCAAACGACGCGTTAAATAACCAGCATCAGCTGTTTTTAATGCTGTATCGGCTAATCCTTTACGAGCACCGTGTGTTGAAATAAAGTATTCTAAAATCGATAATCCTTCCTTAAAGTTAGAAAGAATTGGATTCTCAATAATTTCTCCACCACCAGCTGTAGATTTTTTAGGCTTAGCCATTAATCCACGCATACCAGTTAACTGACGAATTTGTTCTTTAGAACCCCTTGCACCAGAATCTAGCATCATGTAAACTGAGTTAAACCCTTGTTGATCTTCACGCAAACGCTTCATAGATAATTCTGTTAATCTGTTGTTCGTAGAACCCCAAATGTCAATTACCTGATTGTAACGTTCTTTGTTTGTTAACATTCCCATGTTATAGTTTGCAATAATAACATCTACTTCTTCATTAGCATCAGCAATCATTGATGTTTTTTCTTCAGGAATAATAATATCACCTAAACTAAATGATAATCCTCCTTGGAATGCAAACTTATATCCCATGTTTTTAATATTATCTAAAAACTCGCCAGTTGTAGGAATATCAGTAGCTTTTAAAATACCACCAATAATTCCACGTAAGTTCTTTTTAGTTAATACTTCATTAATATATCCTGCTTTTGCAGGTACAACTTCGTTGAATAAAACTCTACCAACTGTTGTTTTAATAATTTTTTGAACTTGTTCTCCGTTTTCATCAATATCGTAAGTTCTCACTTTTATCCCAGCATTTAAGTCAACCATTTCTTCGTTAAAAGCAATGTTTACTTCTTCTGGTGAATAAAAAGTTAAACCTTCTCCTTTAATCGGAACTTCTGGAGTAGAGATTCTTTCTTTTGTCATATAATACAATCCAAGTACCATATCCTGAGAAGGAACTGTTACCGGAGCACCATTTGCAGGATTTAAGATATTATGAGAAGCCAACATTAACAATTGCGCTTCTAAAATAGCTTCTGGCCCTAATGGTAAATGTACAGCCATTTGATCTCCATCAAAATCGGCGTTAAATGCCGTACACACTAATGGGTGTAATTGAATTGCTTTTCCTTCAATTAATTTTGGTTGAAAAGCTTGAATTCCTAAACGGTGAAGCGTTGGAGCACGGTTTAATAATACAGGATGTCCTTTTAAAACATTCTCTAAAATATCCCAAACTACAGGCTCTTTTCTATCGATTATTTTCTTTGCAGATTTTACAGTTTTTACAATTCCTCTTTCAATTAATTTTCTAATTACAAAAGGTTTGTATAATTCGGCAGCCATTTCCTTTGGGATACCACATTCTGATAGCTTTAATTCTGGTCCAACAACAATTACAGAACGTGCAGAATAATCAACACGTTTACCAAGTAAGTTTTGACGAAAACGCCCTTGTTTCCCTTTTAATGAATCTGATAATGATTTTAACGGTCTGTTAGATTCAGTTTTAACTGCAGATGATTTACGTGTGTTATCAAATAATGAATCTACAGATTCTTGTAACATACGCTTTTCATTACGTAAAATAACTTCAGGGGCTTTGATCTCAACTAACCTTTTTAAACGGTTGTTTCTGATAATAACTCTTCTGTATAAATCATTTAAATCTGAAGTTGCAAAACGACCACCATCTAACGGCACTAAAGGACGTAACTCTGGTGGAATCACTGGAATCGCCTTCATAATCATCCACTCTGGTTTATTTTCTCTTTCTTTATTAGAGTCTCTAAATGCTTCAACAACATTTAAACGTTTTAACGCTTCAGTTTTACGTTGTTTAGATGTTTCTGTATTTGCTTTATGTCTTAATTCATAAGAAAGTTCGTCTAAATCGATACGAGCTAACAAATCAATTAAACATTCAGCACCCATTTTAGCAATAAACTTATTTGGGTCTGCATCATCTAAATATTGATTTTCTTGCGGAAGTGTTTCTGCAATATCTAAGTATTCTTCTTCTGTTAAGAAGTCCATTTTTTGCAATGGTTCTCCTTCAGCATTTTTTGCAATACCTGGAGCAATTACTACGTAACGCTCGTAATAGATAATCATGTCTAACTTTTTAGATGGCAAACCTAAAAGGTATCCCATTTTGTTAGGCAATGATCTAAAGTACCAAATATGAGCAACAGGAACCACTAAATTAATGTGTCCTACTCTATCTCTACGCACTTTCTTTTCTGTTACTTCTACACCACATCGGTCACAAACGATTCCTTTGTAGCGAATTCTTTTATATTTACCACAAGCACATTCAAAGTCTTTTACAGGACCAAAAATACGCTCACAAAATAAACCATCTCTTTCTGGTTTGTGTGTACGGTAATTAATTGTTTCTGGTTTTAACACCTCTCCTCTAGAGATTCCTAGAATAGATTCTGGAGATGATAATCCAATTGAGATTTTATTAAACTTTTTTACAGTGTACTTCTCGTTTTTTCTTGCCATGGTAATGGATTCGAATTAAAATTGTAAAAATGACCTCTAAAGAGGCTTCTAAATATATGATTATCATCAAGCCTTAAAAAGACTTGATGACATTTCACTGTTTGTTATTCTTCTAATTGAACGTTTAATCCTAAACCTTTCAGTTCATGCATTAATACGTTAAATGATTCTGGTAAACCAGGTTCTGGCATTTCTTCACCTTTAACAATACTTTCGTATGTTTTGGCTCTACCTAACACATCATCAGATTTTACTGTTAAGATTTCTCTTAAGATACTAGATGCACCATATGCTTCTAATGCCCAAACTTCCATCTCTCCAAAACGCTGACCTCCAAATTGAGCTTTACCTCCTAATGGTTGTTGTGTAATTAATGAATACGGACCAATAGAACGCGCGTGCATTTTATCTTCAATCATGTGTCCTAACTTAATCATATAAATGATACCAACTGTTGCTGGTTGATCGAAACGTTTTCCTGTTCCACCATCATATAAATAAGTATGACCGAATCTTGGTACACCAGCTTCATCTGTAATTCCGTTAATTTGGTCTAAAGATGCTCCATCAAAAATTGGTGTTGCATATTTAGTTCCTAATTTTTGGCCTGCCCAACCAAGAACAGTTTCATAAATCTGACCGATGTTCATACGAGATGGTACACCTAATGGATTTAACACAATATCTACTGGAGTTCCGTCTTCTAAGAAAGGCATGTCTTCTGCTCTAACAATACGAGCAACAATACCTTTATTTCCGTGACGTCCTGCCATTTTATCACCTACTTTCAGTTTACGTTTTTTAGCAATATAAACTTTAGCTAGTTTTAAAATTCCGGCTGGTAATTCATCTCCTACAGAAATGGTAAACTTCTCACGACGTAAATTTCCTTGTAAGTCGTTTACTTTAATTTTATAGTTATGAACTAATTCACCAACAGATTTGTTTAAATCTTTATCGGTTGTCCAAGATCCTTGTGTTAAATGCGTATAATCTTCTACAGAATTTAACATTTTTAAGGTAAATTTCTTTCCTTTTGGAAGTACTTCTTCACCTAAATCGTTAAATACACCTTGAGAAGTTTTTCCGCTAATTAATGCAAAAAGTTTTTCAACTAATTGATCTTTTAAAACCTCAAACTTAGTAACAAAAGAAGATTCTAAAGCTATAATTGCTTCTTTATCTCTTGCTCTTTTTGTTTTATCTTTTACGGCTCTTCTGAATAATTTTTTATCTATTACTACACCTCTTAATGATGGAGAGGCTTTTAATGATGCATCTTTTACATCGCCTGCTTTATCACCAAAAATTGCACGTAATAATTTTTCTTCTGGAGTTGGATCTGATTCTCCTTTTGGAGTAATTTTCCCGATTAAAATATCACCAGGATTTACTTCTGCTCCAATACGAATCATTCCATGTTCATCAAGATCTTTTGTTGCCTCTTCAGAAACATTAGGAATATCATTAGTTAACTCTTCAGTACCTAATTTTGTATCTCTAACATCTAAAGAATATTCATCAATATGAATTGATGTAAAAATATCTTCACGAACTACTTTTTCAGAAATTACAATTGCATCCTCAAAGTTATACCCTTTCCAAGGCATAAAGGCTACTTTCATATTTCTTCCTAAAGCTAATTCTCCTTTTTGTGTTGCATAACCTTCACAAAGAACTTGTCCTTCTATTACTCTATCTCCTTTTTTTACAATCGGTTTTAAGTTAATACAAGTACCTTGATTGGTTTTTCTAAACTTAATTAAGTCGTAAGATATTTCATCAGAGTCAAAACTTACCATTCTTTCTTCTTCAGTTCTATCGTACTTAATTGTAATTTTATTTGCATCTACATACTCTACTACTCCTGCACCTTCAGCATTAATTAAGATACGAGAATCTTTTGCAACTCTACGTTCTAAACCTGTACCTACAATTGGAGATTCAGGTCTTAATAATGGTACTGCTTGACGCATCATATTCGATCCCATCAGAGCTCTATTCGCATCATCATGCTCCAAGAAAGGAATTAAAGATGCAGATATAGAAGCAATTTGATTTGGAGCAACGTCCATATAATCTACTTCCATTGGAGTAACAACAGGGAAATCACCACCTTCACGTGAAATAACTCTATCGCCAACAAAATTTCCTTTTGCATCAACCTCTATGTTAGATTGTGCAAATTTCATTCCTTCTTCTTCTTCTGCGCTTAAATAAATGTGCTCTTGCTTAACATCTACATTTCCATCAACAACTTTTCTATATGGAGTTTCAATAAATCCTAAGTTGTTTACTTTTGCAAATACAGATAATGATGAAATCAGTCCAATATTTGGGCCTTCAGGAGTTTCAATCGGACAAAGTCTACCGTAATGTGTATAGTGAACATCACGCACCTCAAATCCTGCTCTTTCTCTAGATAAACCTCCAGGCCCTAAAGCCGATAAACGACGTTTATGTGTAATCTCTGCTAATGGATTTGTTTGATCCATAAATTGAGATAACTGGTTGGTACCAAAAAATGAGTTAATTACAGATGATAATGTTTTTGCATTAATCAAATCAATAGGAGTAAATACTTCATTGTCACGTACATTCATTCTCTCACGAATTGTACGAGCCATACGAGCTAAACCTACACCAAACTGACCCGCTAATTGCTCTCCAACAGTTCTAACACGACGGTTAGATAAGTGATCAATATCATCTACTTCTGCTTTAGAATTGATTAATTCAATTAAGTATTTAATGATGGTAATAATATCATTTTTTGTCAATACTTTTTGATCAATCGGTTCATCTAAACCTAATTTTGTATTCATTCTAAAACGACCAACTTCACCTAAATTGTAACGTTGTTCAGAAAAGAATAGTTTATCAATAATACCTCTTGCTGTTTCCTCATCTGGCGGTTCAGCATTACGTAATTGTCTATAAATGTGTTCAACAGCCTCTTTTTCTGAGTTTGTTGGATCTTTTTGAAGCGTATTATGAATAATAGCATAATTGCCCATTTGATGATCTTCTTTGTGTAATAAAACAGTTTTTACACCAGATTCTATAATCTCATCGATATGATCTTTCTCTATAATAGTATCTCTATCAAAGATAATTTCATTTCTTTCAATTGATACTACTTCTCCAGTATCTTCATCAACGAAATCTTCGTGCCAAGTTTTTAAAACTCTAGCCGCTAATTTACGTCCAAGAACTTTTTTTAATCCAGCTTTAGAAACTTTAACTTCTTCTGCCAAGTCAAAAATTTCTAGAATATCTTTATCTCTTTCGAAACCGATTGCTCTAAATAATGTTGTTACTGGTAATTTTTTCTTTCTATCAATATAAGCATACATTACTTGATTGATATCTGTTGCAAATTCTATCCAAGATCCTTTAAAAGGAATTACTCTTGCAGAGTATAACTTGGTTCCGTTTGCGTGGAATGATTGTCCGAAGAATACACCTGGAGATCTGTGTAATTGAGAAACTACAACTCTTTCTGCTCCATTAATTACGAACGTACCAGAATTTGTCATATAAGGAATTGTTCCTAAATAAACATCTTGTACAATTGTTTCGAAATCTTCGTGCTCTGGATCTGTACAGTATAATTTTAAACGTGCCTTAAGAGGAACACTATGTGTTAAACCTCTTTCTATACATTCTTGAATGCTATATCTTGGAGGATCTACAAAGTAGTCTAAAAATTCTAACACAAAATTATTACGTGTATCTGTAATTGGAAAATTATCCATGAAAGTTTTATACAAACCTTCTTCACCACGCTCTTCAGCTTTTGTTTGTAATTGGAAAAAATCTTGGAATGATTTTACTTGAATATCCAAAAAATCTGGATAATCAGTTCCCAATTTTGCTGACGCGAAGTTTATTCTTTCAGTAGTGTTTTTCGTTGTCAAAAGAGAAATTTTTTTAATTAAAATCGATATTAAAATGTAAAACGAATATATACACAAAATGGTTTAGGTCTAAGAACACTTGTTCTACAGACCTAAACCTAAGTTTGTTTAAGCTATTAAAGCTTATTTAAGCTCAACCTCAGCTCCTGCTTCTTCTAAAGATGCTTTAAGCCCTTCAGCTTCATCTTTAGAGATACCTTCTTTGATTGGTGCTGGTGCACTATCAACGATACCTTTAGCTTCTTTTAATCCTAATCCAGTTAATTCTTTAACTAATTTTACAACTGCTAGTTTAGAACCACCTGCTGCTGTTAAGATTACATCGAATTCAGTTTGCTCATCAGCTCCTGCGTCAGCACCACCTGCTGCTGGTCCTGCTACTACAGCTGCTGCTGCAGGCTCAATACCATATTCGTCTTTTAAAATAGTAGCTAAATCATTAACTTCTTTTACTGTTAAGTTAACTAATTGCTCTGCGAAATCTTTTAAATCTGCCATTTTAATTGTTTTTTAAAAATTTTATTTATTATAGTTTATTAGTGCGCGTACTTATTTTTCTGATAATGTTGTAAGAATACCAGAAAGTTTTTGACCACTCGACTGCAATGCTGAAATAACATTTTTAGCTGGTGATTGTAATAAGGTAATAATTTCTCCAATAAGTTCTTCTTTAGACTTAATGTTAACTAGAGTTTCTAATTGGTCATCACCAACATAAATAGACTCTTCAACAAAAGCACCTTTTAATAGAGGCTTGTCTGATTTTTTTCTGAACTCTTTAATTACTTTTGCTGGTGCATTAGATGCTTCAGCAATCATAATAGAAGTATTTCCTTTTAATACATTTGGTAACTCTCCGAAATCTTTATCAGATGCTTCCATTGCTTTTGAAAGCAAAGTGTTTTTAACAACTGCTAGTTTTACGTTTGCTTTAAAACATGCTCTTCTTAAATTAGAAGTAGCTAAAGCATTTAAACCTGAAATATCTGCTAAATAGATAATATTAGAATCTGCTAGCTTAGCTGTTAAATCTTGGATTACTTGTGATTTTTCTTCTCTTGTCATAATTTCTAAGATTAAACTGCTTTTACTTCAACTGCAACACTAGGGCTCATTGTACTAGACATGAATACACTTTTAATGTATGTTCCTTTTGCTGTAGTAGGTTTCAATTTTACAATTGTTTGTATTAATTCATTTGCATTATCTGCAATTTTATCAGCGTCGAATGATGTTTTACCAATTGCTGCATGTACAATTCCAGTTTTATCAACTTTAAAGTCAATTTTACCAGCTTTTACATCTGCAACAGCTTTAGCAACATCCATTGTTACTGTACCAGTCTTTGGATTAGGCATTAAACCTCTTGGCCCTAAAACACGACCTAAAGGACCTAATTTCCCCATAACACTTGGCATCGTAATAATTACATCAACATCTGTCCATCCTCCTTTAATTTTTTGAAGGTACTCGTCTAATCCAACATAATCTGCACCAGCTTCTGTAGCTTCGGCTTCTTTATCTGGAGTAACTAATGCTAAAACTTTTACATCTTTACCAGTTCCGTGAGGTAGTGTAACAACACCACGAACCATTTGATTTGCTTTACGAGGATCAACTCCTAAACGTATTGCTAAATCAACAGACGCATCAAATTTTACATTTGTTATTTCTTTTATTAAAGCAGATGCCTCACTTACAGAGTAAGATTTTGTACTATCTAACTTTGCATTAGCTTCTTTTTGCTTTTTTGTTAATTTTGCCATTTTGAATAACCGTTATTAAATTTAAGCTGGAGCGTTTCCTGTTACTGTTAATCCCATAGAACGAGCTGTACCTGCAATCATTTTCATTGCCGACTCTATTGTAAATGCATTTAAATCTACCATTTTGTCTTCTGCAATAACTTTAATTTGATCCCAAGAAACTTTTGCTACTTTCTTACGGTTAGGCTCTCCAGAACCTTTTTTAATTTTTGCTGCTTCTAGTAATTGTACTGCAGCTGGTGGAGTTTTAACTACAAAGTCAAAAGATTTGTCTTTATACACAGTAATTGCTACTGGTAAAACTTTCCCTTGCTTATCTTGAGTTCTTGCATTAAATTGCTTACAGAACTCCATGATGTTAACTCCGGCAGCACCTAAAGCAGGTCCAACTGGTGGTGAAGGATTTGCTGATCCTCCGCGCACTTGTAATTTAACAACCTTACTTACTTCTTTTGCCATTTTTTAAACTTTAGTTTCAGATTTTTGAACCGTGGAAGCGATTAAAAATCAATTTCTATTTTTGTAACAATTATGAAATTTTATCTACTTGCATATAGCTTAATTCTAATGGAGTTTTACGTCCAAAGATTTTAACCATTACTTCTAGTTTTCTTTTCTCTTCATTTATTTTCTCTACAGTACCATCAAATCCATTAAATGGTCCATCAACAACTTTTACTGTTTCTCCGATTACATAAGGAATAGAAACATTATCGTCTTGAACTGAAAGTTCATCAACTTTACCTAACATTCTATTCACTTCTGACTTTCTTAATGGCACAGGGGAACCTCCTTTTGTTTCACCTAAAAACCCAATAACACCTGTTACAGATTTAATTACGTGAGGAACTTCTCCAGCTAAATTAGCTTCTACCATTATATAACCTGGAAAATAAACTCTTTCTTTATGAATTTTTTTTCCATCTCTAATTTGTATAACTTTTTCTTTCGGCACTAAAACTTGATCAACATAATCAGACAAGCCTAGCCTTGCAATTTCAGTTTCGATATAAGCTTTTACCTTATTCTCTTGACCACCAATTGCTCTAACTACGTACCACTTTTTAACTGAATCAGCCATAATTAATTATTAAACATGGTAAAAAAGTTATCTAAACCTAATTGAAAAACATAATCAACAGCAAAAACTGCAATTGCAAAAATTATTGTAAAAACAGCTACAACAACAGTTGATTTTTGCGCTTCTTCTCTAGGTAACCAAGTAACATGGTTATTTAATTCTTCAAACGATTCTTTGATATATTTTATCATATTATTAGTTATTTGCACGGGCGGAGAGACTCGAACTCCCGACACCTGGTTTTGGAGACCAGTGCTCTACCAACTGAGCTACGCCCGTAAACACAAGGTGCTAACCCAAAATATATTGAGAAGCACCTTGAAATTTTATTAAATGAACTCTAATTAAAGAATTTCAGTCACCTGACCAGCTCCAACAGTTCTACCTCCTTCACGGATTGCAAAACGTAAACCAACGTTCATTGCAATTGTAGAGTGTAACTCAACAGTAATTGTTAAGTTGTCACCTGGCATAACCATTTCTACTCCAGTTGGCAAAGTAATTGTTCCTGTAACATCCGTAGTTCTTACATAGAATTGTGGACGATAGTTGTTATGGAATGGAGTATGACGTCCACCTTCTTCTTTCTTAAGGATATAAACCTCAGCTTTAAATTTATCGTGTGGAGTTACAGAACCTGGTTTACAGATTACCATTCCTCTTTTTATTTGATCTTTATCAATACCTCTTAATAAGATCCCTGCATTATCTCCAGCCTCACCTCTATCTAAGATTTGACGGAACATTTCAATACCAGTAATAGTAGAAGTTAATTTTCCAGCTCCCATACCGATAATTTCAACAGGATCTCCTGTGTTTGCAATACCAGTTTCGATACGACCTGTAGCTACAGTTCCACGACCAGTAATTGAAAATACATCTTCAATTGGCATTAAGAAATCTTTATCCACTTCTCTTAATGGCTCTTCAATCCAGCTATCACAAGCTTCCATTAATTCTAAAACAGAATCAACCCATTTTTGTTCACCATTCAATGCTCCTAATGCAGACCCAGCTACAACAGGTCCATTATCTCCATCATATTCATAGAAAGAAAGTAAGTCTCTAATCTCCATGTCTACTAACTCTAATAACTCCTCATCATCAACCATATCTACTTTATTCATAAATACAACAATTCTAGGAATCCCTACCTGACGACCTAATAAGATATGCTCTCTTGTTTGAGGCATTGGTCCATCAGTTGCAGCTACTACTAAAATAGCTCCATCCATTTGTGCAGCACCAGTTACCATGTTCTTTACGTAATCCGCGTGACCAGGACAGTCAACGTGAGCGTAGTGACGATTAGCTGTTTGATACTCTACGTGAGATGTATTAATTGTAATTCCTCTTTCTTTTTCTTCTGGAGCGTTATCAATTTGATCAAATGATTTTGCTTCTGAAAAACCTGCATCAGCTAGTACTTTTGTAATAGCAGCAGTTAAAGTTGTTTTACCGTGATCTACGTGTCCAATAGTACCAATGTTTAAGTGTGGTTTTGAACGATCAAAAGTTCCTTTTGCCATGATTATTAATTTTTAATTCTTAGTTAAATATATTTAGTGTTTATTTTATTCTATTTTATTTGAGCCAGCGACGGGAGTTGAACCCGTGACCTCATCCCTACCAAGGATGCGCTCTACCAACTGAGCTACACCGGCTTAAAAATTAGAGCGAAAGACCGGGTTCGAACCGGCGACATTCAGCTTGGAAGGCTGACGCTCTACCAACTGAGCTACTTTCGCATTCTATTTTTAACCTTTGTTTTTCAATTGAAAAACTATCTGTGGTGAGAGCAGGATTCGAACCTGCGAAGACGTAGTCAGCGGATTTACAGTCCGCCCTCGTTGGCCACTTGAGTATCTCACCATTGTTTCAATGAACTTTCTTGCTTTTTTTGAGCCGATGAAGGGACTCGAACCCCCGACCTGCTGATTACAAATCAGCTGCTCTAGCCAGCTGAGCTACATCGGCATATTGCATAAAAAAACAATCCGCTATTTCTAACGGACTGCAAATGTATAAAGTTTTTTTTATTTCTAAAACTTTTTTTACCTATTTTTTTAATTTTTAAATTGACATTGAACCTCTTAATTTTTCTTTTGACTTTTTAAGTTGTCTTTTTAACGAATCTATACCTGTACTTATTCCTTCTTCAAAAGATTTTGCTTCTTTTTTCACAATTAACTCACTACCCGGAATATTAATTTTAAGCTCAGAAATCTTATTTTCCTTATCACTTGTATTTTGAACCTTTAAAAAGACTTCTGCATCGATAATTTTATCATGAAACTTCGTCAAACCTTTCACTTTGTCTTCTGCAAATTTTATCAAACTTGTATCTGCATTGAAATTAACTGACTGGATAAATACTTTCATATAATTTTACTTTTTATGGCTTCTAGGGTGAGCCTGGTTGTACACTTGTTTTATTTTCTCTAGACTATTATTTGTATAAACTTGAGTTGAAGCTAAGCTTGAATGCCCTAACAATTCTTTAACTGAGTTTAAATCTGCTCCTTGATTTAGCAAATGAGTTGCAAATGAATGTCTTAAAATATGCGGACTCTTTTTTACTTTCGTAGAAACAATACTAAAGTAATTATTTATAACTCTATAAACAAGTGTTTCGTATATTTTATTTCCTTTCTGCGTTATAAACAGAAAATCTGTGTTGGTTGCAATTTCTTTTCTAAAAATTAGATATTCTTCGATGGTTTTTAATACTGATGGAATTAAAGGAATTAATCTTTCTTTATTTCTCTTTCCTAATACTTTTATTGTTTTTGACTGAAAATTTATCGATGATAAATATAAACGTATCAACTCTGCTCTTCTCATTCCGGTAGAATAAAAAAGCTCTACAATTAATTTATTTCTTAGTGATATAAAATCAGTTTCGGCTTCTAAACCATCAATAACCTCATTGATCTCTTTTGACGTAAACGGAACTTGAACCTTTTTTGCAACTTTAAGTGATTTGTGTTTTGCTAATGGACTTGAAGTAATTTGCTCAGTTTTTTGCAAAAATTTATAAAACGATTTTAAAGAACTTACTTTTCTATTTATTGAATTATTAGAGATTCCTTCATCAACCAATTTTACAATCCAAGATCTAATCTGGCTGTAATTAACATCTGTAAGGTTTTCAGTTTCATATTCTTCTTTGCAAAACTCATAAAAAGAACTGATATCATTTTTGTAAGCCGTAACCGTATGTACTGAATATTTTCTCTCTAAAATTAAATACTCTAAAAAAGAAGTGATCATTTTTATATTCTTGATTTTTTCAAATTTACACATATATAAAGTAGCAAAAGTATAAAACAAAAAAAATCCTGTTGAATCAACAGGATTTTTATATTGTAAAAACAGGTTATTACTAACCTACTTCTTCTTGAGTTCTTAATCTTTGAACATAAGATGCTTTGATGTTTTGAGCTCTCTTAGCAACAGAAGGTTTTGTAAAATGTTTTCTGTTACGCAAGTTCTTCATTGTCTTCGTACGATCAAATTTTCTTTTGAAACGTTTTAAAGCTCTATCGATATTCTCTCCTTCTTTAACTGGTATAATTAACATATATTGGCACCTCCTTTCATTTGTTCTATCTATTTGTTTTTTTAATGGACTGCAAAAGTACAAAGGTTTTTTTAATAGACAACAAAAAAAGATTGCTTATTTATTGAGCAGCAAAAGTTTTTTAATTATCGATTATAATAAGCTATCTAATTGTCTAACAATCTAGAAATCTAATTAAGTTGCTGGTTTATAATCTTTCTTGTCGATAATCATCTTAGCAATTATCTCTTTTAAGATTTCTGAAGTTCCACCACCGATTGGGCCCAATCTACTATCGCGTAGCAAGCGCGCCATCGGGTAATCTTCCATATAACCATAACCACCCAACATTTGTAAAGCATCATTAATTACAGCATCTGCCATTTTGGTTGACAACATTTTTGCCATACTTGCTTCTTTTACAACATAAGTTCCGTCGTTTAATCTTTTTGCAATTGAATAGTTAAACTCTTTACACATTTCTACTTCACTCGCCATTTCTGCTATTTTATGACGTAGTGCCTGAAACTTATCCAACGTTTTTCCAAAAGCCTGACGCTCACTCATATATTGAATTGCATATTCTACCGCATATTCTGCTCTAGCATGTGCGTTAATTGCCATTACCAAACGCTCTAACGCAAAATGCTGCATGATATAAGGAAAGCCCTTCCCTTCTTCTCCCATTAAATTTTCTGATGGAATAACAACATTATCAAAAGCAATTTCTGCTGTATCTGAAGCTCTCCAACCCAACTTATCTAATTTGGTTGATGAAATTCCTGGTGTATCTCTATCCATAATAAAAATACTCATTCCTTTGTGTTTGTCTTCCGGATTTGTTTTTGCTGCAACCACTAAATAATCTGAATAAATTCCGTTTGTAATAAAAGTTTTAGAGCCATTAATTACATACGAATCTCCTTTTTTAATAGCAGTTGTTCTCATTCCTGCAACGTCACTTCCTCCGAAAGGTTCTGAAATACACAAACATCCAATTTTATCACCATCAATACTTGGTGTTAGATATTCACTTTTAATTCTTTCATCTCCTTCTTTTGTAACGTGTGTCATCGCTAAATATGCGTGCGCCCACATTGCCGCTGCAAATCCGCCTGAATTAATTTTTTGTAATTCTTCTAAGAAAATAACGGTGTAAAAAATATCTAAATCCAATCCTCCATATTCTTCTGGAGAGTTTAATCCGAAATACCCCATTTCGCCAAATTTTTTCCAAATAAAGCGTTCTATTGTTCCAGATTTCTCCCATTTATCTATATGCGGAGTTACTTCTTTTTGTAAAAAATCACGAAAACTTTTTCTAAAAACCTCGTGTTCTTCTGTAAAGTACATGTTATTCATAGTACTGTTTGCTATTTTAGTTGTTTGTTTATTTAGCTTCCAAATATAGAATTATTCTATCATATTTATCTAAAGGAAAACCTTCAATATTTTTTAACTCTTCAATAGATTGTAATTCAGCAACTTCATCTCTAAACTCAAAGATTTTTTTGCACAATTCATAATCTATATAAGGATTAGAAAGCACCTGTTTAAATGTGGCAGTATTTACATTTATTTTGTTGATGATTGGCTCATCAATAACTTTAAAAACATTCAAAATTCTTTGTACAGTTGAAATATCTAGTTTCCAAACTTCTTTTAATTGATTCTCATCAGAAAAGCCACTAAGTCTTTCTCTATATTTAACTATTCGTTGAGCAACGTATTTATCGACTCCATTTATAGTTTGAAAATCTTTAGCAGTAGCAAAATTTAAATCTGTTGTAGTTCGTTTTGATTTAGAGTCTTTTAATTTTAGTGTCGAACTCTTTACATTTTTTTGTTGATTTTGTTTTACAATCCATTCTGGAAATTTGAAGTAAGGAGAAATTTCGTCTAATAAGCTATCAGAAACTTGTGTGATTTTTTGAAACTGACTAACTGAATTAATAAACTTATTAGTTTTTCTAAATGCAAGTAATCTATCAATTTCTTTAATAGACATTCCTAATTGAGCGCCTTTATAATCTGTAATGTAATTGGGGTTAAAAGGATAGATTTTTGGTTTCCTATTTTCTATCTCATTCTTTTTTAAAGAATCAATTTTTGCATTTAAAGCAATTGATTCTTTTATATTAAAATCTTTATTATTACTAGAAAAATTAACCAATGAGATTGCTATTTGTAGAATAACAATTATCAATAATAAAAAGAAAACCCCATTTCTTTGGCTTTTGTTATACCAGAAATGGGGTCTTTTTTTAAACATTTTTTTATTTACAAGTGATCATTAACATCTATTGCACCATCTTCAATTGCTTCTTTCTTAATTGTTATAGCATCAATATATTTTTTCATTTCTTCTCTTACTTTTGGGAATAAGAACAATAACCCAACCATATTCGGGAATACCAATGCTAAAATCATAGCATCAGAGAATTTTATAACTGCGTCTAAAGTAGCAGCTGCTCCAATAACAATAAATAATAAGAATAAAACCTTATACACCATATCTGCAGTTTTTCCTCTACCAAATAAATATTTCCAAGATTGTAGTCCGTAATAAGACCAAGAAATCATTGTAGAAAAAGCAAACAATACGATAGCGATAGTTAATATATATGAAAATCCTGGAATTACAGCATCAAATGCCATAGACGTTAAATCTACTCCTCCAATTGAACTTCCATCAGAGTTTAATAAAACACTACTTGATGAATCTCCTGCTGCTCCATATTGGAAAACACTTTGCATATCTGTTCCATCAATATTAAAGAAAATAATTACTAATGCAGTCATTGTACAAATAACAACAGTATCAATAAAAGGCTCTAAAAGAGCTACCACACCTTCTGATGCTGGATATTTTGTTCTTACAGCCGAGTGTGCAATTGCAGCTGAACCTGCACCTGCTTCATTTGAAAAAGCTGCACGTTGAAAACCTACGATAATTACTCCAACTACTCCTCCAAGACCAGCCATTGGCGTAAATGCTCCGTCTATTATTAAACTAAACGCATCATCAATATAAGATGCATGTGATAAAATAATGATTAAAGAAGCTATAATATAAATTCCTGCCATAAATGGCACTATTTTTTCTGTGATTTTAGCAATACGTTTAATACCTCCAATAATAACGATACCAACTAATATTGCTAATACAACTCCAATAATAAATCCAGATGAACCTCCTTGAAGCCCCATTAAAGAAGATAATTGTACAGTTGCTTGATTTGATTGAAATGCGTTACCACCTCCAAAAGAAGCACCAACACATAGTATTGCAAACAATACACCTAAAACTTTTCCTAAACCTTTAAAACCGCGTTCTTTTAATCCTTTTGACATGTAATACATTGGACCACCATAAATAGTACCGTCTTCACCAACATCTCTATATTTTACACCTAAAGTACATTCAACAAATTTTGTTGACATTCCTATCAATCCACAAACAATCATCCAGAAAGTTGCACCTGGACCACCTAATGCAATTGCTACTGCAACTCCAGCAATATTTCCTAAACCAACGGTTCCTGAAACTGCTGTTGCCAATGCCTGAAAGTGAGAAACTTCTCCATGAGCACTTTCATCACGAATAGTATCTTGAATATCTTCTATAGCTAATGCTTCATCATTATTATATAATTTATCTACTCCATGCTTTTCAATATCAACATATTTTCCACGAACAGTACTAATTGCTGTATGAAAACGTGTAATACTTGGAACCTTGAAATAAATAGTAAAGAATGTTGCGCCACCTACTAATAAAAGCACCACAAATGGCACATCATATTCTCCAATTGGCACTGTGGTTAAGATGAAATTTTCCCACCAAGTTGCAATTGGCATAAAAGCATCATTAATTTTTTCATCTATTCCTTTTTCTTGTGCAAATGTAAATACTGGTACTGCTAAAAACAGTAGCGAAAGAAGTTTTTTCTTCATGAGAAATATTTAATTTATTTGATTAGTAGGCGCAATATCATAAAAAAAATGAACTTTTAACAACTTTTAGTTGTTAAAAATGAACATTAGATAAATTTTCTTTAAATCTTTGTAAATCTTCTTTGAATGATTTTGGATAGAATTCTAACACATTATTTGTCTTAGTTAAATCAAATCCTGTTATTGGAGGTCTTGGTGCAGTTTGATTTAAAGTACTTGTAGAAATAGGCTTTATCAACGTTTTATCTAACTGAAAAGTTTCTGCAATTTCTTGAGCAATTTGGTAAATACTTAATAATTTATTGCTTGAAATATTAAAAATTCCTGTTGCTTTTTTATCAATAGAAATTTTACAAGCCAATGCTAAATCTTCTACAAAAGTTGGTGCTCTAAATTGATCATCTACAATGGTAATTTCTTTGTTTTTTTCTAAGGACTCTTTTACCCAAAGAACAATATTACTTCGGCTCATATCATTAACCAAACCGTACACTAAAATGGTTCTTAAAATAGTGAAATTTATGGTTGATTTCTGTAAAAATTTCTCTGAAAGCAATTTGGTTTCTCCGTAATAACTTAACGGATTCGGAACAGCTTCTTCTGTGTAATTTCCTGTTTCTCCATCAAAAATAAAATCGGTAGAAATATGAATTAAATGTGCATTTATTTCTGAACAAATAGCGGTTAAATATTCTACAACATTTACGTTTAATTCATAACAACCTGTTCTATCATTTTCGCACTCATCAACATTTGTCATTGCTGCGGTATTGATGATAAAATCTGGGGAGATTTGCTTTGCCTTTTCTGCTAGTAATTGTTTGTTTGTAATATCTAAAGTTTGATATTCAAAATCGGTTCTTCCACTTCTATTTTCTCCTTTAGAGAATCCGAAAATTTCGTAATTGTTTTTATCCTTCAGAAATAAGTCAATTAAGTTTTGACCTAATAATCCATTGCTTCCAGTAATAAGAATTTTTATTTTCATTAATTTTTATAAATCAAAAACAGAACTACGTTTTGTGTACACCATATCTTTTAACCGCAACACAAAAGCTAATGTTAAATACAATGCAAAAGACAATCCAACGGTTACAAATGAAATATAAATAAAGAACAATCTTACATTTAAAGCGCGCATTCCTAACCGATCTGCTAATCTTGTAGAAACCGCAAATCCGTGACGCTCAAAATAATGCCGAACAGAATGTATAAAACTCATTTAAAAATATTGTGTACGCAAGATAATATATAATGATGAATTGCTCTTAGGATTTTAGTAAAAAATAAATTGGTTTGTGTAACTTTGCCTTTTTCCTAAAAATTCCCATATTGAAACAACAAGAATACATAGAAGTTTTTGGCGCAAGAGTTCATAATTTAAAGAATATAGATGTTAAGATTCCGCGCGAAAAACTAGTTGTTATCACTGGTTTAAGCGGAAGCGGAAAATCTTCATTGGCTTTTGACACTATTTATGCAGAAGGACAAAGACGTTATATTGAAACGTTTTCTGCATATGCGCGTCAGTTTTTAGGCGGATTAGAACGACCAGATGTTGATAAAATTGACGGACTTTCTCCTGTGATTTCTATCGAGCAAAAAACTACCAATAAAAGTCCGCGTTCTACCGTTGGAACCATCACAGAAATCTACGATTTTTTAAGATTGCTTTTTGCAAGAGCTGCTGATGCGTATTCTTACAACACCGAAGAGAAAATGGTGAGTTATTCTGATGAAAAAATCAAAGAATTAATTCTTACCAACTTTCAAGATAAAAAAATAGCCATTTTAGCGCCACTTGTAAAATCTAGAAAAGGACATTACAGAGAATTATTTGAGCAAATTTCTAAACAAGGTTTTGTAAAAGTTCGTGTTGATGGAGAAATTGTTGAAATTACAAAAGGAATGCGTTTAGACAGATACAAAACGCACGATATTGAAGTTGTAATTGATAGAATTGCTGTCAACAATTCCGTAGAAAAAAGATTAGAAGAAACGATTAAAACAGCTTTATATACTGGTAATAATATTTTAATGGTAATTGATTTAGAAACCAACAATCCAAGATATTTTAGTAGAGATTTAATGTGTCCAACAACCGGAATTGCATATCCAAATCCAGAACCAAATACATTTTCTTTTAACTCACCAAAAGGAGCTTGTTCGTCCTGTAATGGCTTAGGAATTACCAACGAAGTAAACTTAAACAAAGTAATTCCAGATGATTCTGTCTCAATTAAAAATGGCGGAATTATTCCTTTAGGAGAACAAAAAAATAGCTGGATCTTTAAGCAATTACAACTAATTGCAGAACGTTATAATTTTAAATTAAACGATCCAATTAGCAAAATCCCAAAAGAAGCAATCGACATTATTTTAAATGGCGGAAACGAAAAATTTAATATAGAATCAAAATCAGTTGGCGTAACTAGAAATTATGAAATTGATTTTGAAGGAATTATTTCATTTATCAACAGTCAATATCAAAATAGTGAATCTACTTCTATAAAAAGATGGGCAAAAGATTTTATGGACGAAGTTTCGTGTTCTACATGTAACGGTAATCGTCTTAAAAAAGAAGCCTTGTATTTTAAAATTCTAGATAAAAATATTAGCGATTTAGCAAAGATGGACATCACAGAATTGGCAAATTGGTTTGATAAAATCGACAAGAAAATTTCTAAAAGACAGTTAACAATTGCTGAAGAAATTTTAAAAGAAATTAGAACTCGAATTCAATTTTTACTTGATGTTGGTTTAGATTATTTGAACTTAGACAGAACTTCAAAATCCTTGTCTGGCGGAGAAGCGCAACGTATCAGATTGGCAACACAAATCGGCTCTCAACTAGTTGGCGTGTTGTATATTTTAGACGAACCGAGCATTGGTTTGCATCAAAGAGACAATCAAAAATTAATTGATTCTTTAATCAAATTAAGAGATATTGGCAATTCGGTTTTGGTTGTAGAACACGACAAAGACATGATTGAAGCTGCAGATTTTGTGTTTGATATTGGTCCTGGAGCTGGAAGACATGGCGGAGAAATTGTCAGCGAAGGAACTTTTGAGGAATTAAAAAAACACGATACGTTAACTGCGGATTATATCACAGGTAAAAAAGTAATTGCTGTTCCTAAAAAAAGAAGAAAGGGAAACGGAAAAAAAATTCAATTAAAAGGAGCAACAGGAAATAATTTAAAAAATGTTTCGGTAGATTTTCCTTTAGGAAAAATGATTTGCGTTACTGGAGTTTCTGGAAGCGGAAAATCAACCTTGATAAATGAAACGTTGTATCCAATTTTAAACGCACATATTTATCGTGGCGTAAAAAAACCAATGCCTTACAAAAGCATTAAAGGTTTAGAACATGTAGACAAAGTAA
This sequence comes from Polaribacter uvawellassae, assembly GCF_039748955.1. NCBI lineage: Bacteria > Pseudomonadati > Bacteroidota > Flavobacteriia > Flavobacteriales > Flavobacteriaceae > Polaribacter > Polaribacter uvawellassae. Next base: position 132,860 of record NZ_JBDIZN010000002.1, read on the forward strand.
TCGACATAGATCAATCTCCAATTGGGCGTACTCCTCGTTCAAATCCAGCTACATATACTGGAGTTTTCGGCGAAATTAGAAGTTTATTTGCTCGTACACCAGAAGCTGCAATTCGTGGTTATAAACCAGGAAGATTTTCTTTTAATGTTACTGGCGGAAGATGTGAAACGTGTCAAGGTGGCGGAGTTCGAGTTATTGAAATGAATTTTTTACCAGACGTTCATGTAGAGTGCGAAACCTGCCAAGGAAAACGTTTTAATAGAGAAACTTTAGAAATTCGCTATAAAGGAAAATCGATTTCAGATATTTTAGAAATGACAATAGATGATGCAGTTGTTTTCTTTGAAAAAGTTCCTAAAATCCACCGGAAAATTAAAACCATAAAAGATGTTGGCTTAGGTTATATAACATTAGGGCAGCAATCTACAACGCTATCTGGCGGAGAAGCACAACGTATAAAATTAGCCTCAGAATTATCTAAAAGAGATACTGGAAATACCTTTTATATCTTAGACGAACCAACAACTGGTTTGCATTTTGAAGACATTAGAGTTTTAATGGATGTATTAAATAAATTGGCAGATAAAGGAAATACTGTTCTAATTATAGAGCATAATTTAGATGTTGTAAAATTGGCAGATTACATCATTGATATTGGTATGGAAGGCGGAAAAAAAGGTGGAGAGGTTTTATGTTATGGAACGCCAGAAGAAGTTGCAAAACATAAAACCAGTTATACAGCTAAGTTTTTGAAAAAAGAAGTATCTTAGCACGTTTGCCAAAAAAGTAATTTGGTAAATAAAATTTTAAAGAATAATTAAAAAAATAGAGAGATTATGAATCCGAAGGAAGAGAAATTAATTAAAGATAAGTTAGATCAAAAAACGTGGAATGAAATAAAATCAAACGATTCTTGGGCGATTTTTAAAATCATGTCTGAGTTTGTTGCTGGATATGAAAAGTTAAGTAAAATTGGACCTTGTGTTTCAATTTTTGGATCCGCAAGAACAAAACCAGAAGACAAGTTTTATAAATTGGCAGAAGAAGTTGCTTTTAAATTAACTCAAAATGGTTACGGAGTTATTACTGGCGGCGGACCAGGAATTATGGAAGCTGGTAATAAAGGCGCACACAGAGGAAAAGGAACATCGGTTGGATTAAATATAGAATTGCCTTTTGAGCAGCATTTTAATCCGTGGATAGACAGCGATAAAAACTTAGAATTCGATTATTTCTTTGTTCGTAAAGTAATGTTTGTAAAATATTCTCAAGGATTTATTGTAATGCCTGGAGGTTTTGGAACTTTAGATGAATTGTTTGAAGCAATTACCTTAATTCAAACTAAAAAAATTGGACGTTTTCCAATCGTTTTAGTTGGTAAAGATTTTTGGGGCGGATTGTTAGACTGGATTAAAAATACATTAATTGCTGAAGGAAATATTAGTGCTGAAGATTTAAATTTATTTAGAGTTGTTGACACCGCTGATGAAGCGATAGATCACTTAAATAAGTTTTATGCAAAATACAGCCTAAAACCAAACTTCTAAAAAATAGCTACATACTTTTTTTGAAATTTTTTCATTAATAACATGTAATCCTTATTATAAATTAATTTCGATTTGAAACTAAAACTAATCTTTACGTTTATTGTTACATTATTTGTAGCTCGAATTTGCGCACAAACAAATTCAATACAAATTGATGCGATTTTAGATGAAAAAAATGATGTGATAAAGATTCAGCAAGAAATTGTTTATTACAATAATTCTAAGCAACCTTTAAGCGAAATTTATCTTCATAATTGGGCAAATAGCTTTAAAGATAAAAACACGCCTTTAACAAAAAGATTGATTGAAGATTATGACAAATCGCTCTATTTTGCAAAAAAGAATGAACGTGGTTTTAGCAAGATTTTAAATCTATCTGTAAACTACAAATCTGTACAATTTACTTCTAATAAAGATGCTGAAGATATTCTTAAAATTGATTTAGATGAAGTTTTAAATCCTGCGGATTCTATAATAATAAACGCTTCGTTTACAGTTAAAATTCCTGACGCAAGATTTACAAGTTATGGCAAAACAAAAACAGGTTATCATTTACGTTATTGGTATCTAACTCCTGTTGTTTTTACTACTGATTGGCAATTAATGAGCAATTTAAATATCGATGATTTATTTATAGACATTGCAAATTACAACATTAAATTAAAAGTTACCGAAAACACCTTTGTTACAAGTAATTTATCGCAAAAAAAGAAAATAAATTCTACTTATAATTTATCAGGAAAAAACAAAACTGATGTTATTCTAAGCATTGATAAAACAAATAATTTTACTGTTTATAAAACCGAAAACATTGACGTTATTTCTGATATTGAATCAAAAGGAATCAACAAAAAATTAACTTCAGATATTTTAAATAGAGAAATTTATTTTATTGAAAGCTACTTAGGTAAATACCCTCATAAAGAGATTTTAATTGACAAAATTTCTCAAAACAACAATCCGATTTATGGCTTAAATCAATTGCCTAAATTTCTAAGTCCGTTTTCTGATGTTTTTGATAGAGATATTACTTTTTTTAAAGCGATTTCGAGAAAATATATAGAAAATACATTGCTTTTAAATAGGCGAACTGATTACTGGTTAATAGACGGAATTCAGACTTATTTAATGATTGAATATGTAAATACATATTACCCAGATGTAAAACTTTTAGGAACTGTATCCAAAATTTGGGGAATTAGAAGTTTCAATTTTTCTAAACTAAATTTTAATGATAAATATCCGTTTGTATATCAATTTAGTGCGCGTCAATTTTTAGATCAAGCATTAACAACAAGAGCAGATTCTTTATCAAATTTTAATAGAAAAATAGCCAACAAATACAAAGCTGGTTTAGGTTTGCAGTACTTAAAAGGATATGTTGGCGATTCTGTTGTGAAACAAAGTTTTAAAGAATATTATAAAACACATGTATTAAAAATCAGTAAAAGTGCAGATTTTAACAACATCATTTCATCAAAAACCAATAAAGATTTAACATGGTTTTTTGGTGACTATATCAACACCAATAAAAAAATTGATTACACCATTAAAAAAGTTAAAACAGAAAATGATTCTTTAAAAATTGATATCAAAAATAAAAGAAATATCACTGCTCCTGTTGCATTATATGGCGTAAAAAACAAAGAAATAAAGTTTCAAAAATGGTTTACCGGAATCGATTCTACCAAAACAGTTACTATTTTAAAAGGAGATTTTGATAAAATATCTCTTAATTACGAACAATTATATCCAGAATACAATACCTTGGATAATTGGAAAAATGTTAAAAAAAGCATTTTAGACAAACCGATACAATTAAAATTAATCAAGGATATTGAAGATCCTTATTACAATCAATTATTTTATCAACCAGAATTAAGTTACAATTATTATGATGGAATTACACTAGGATTAAAACTGCATAACAAACCAGTAATTCCAAGAAATTTTGTCTTTAAATTAGTACCATCTTACGCAACAAAAAGTCAATCTGTAACTGGCTTAGCTTCTGTAATGTACAATCAGTATTTCGAGGAGTCTAAAATTAGACAAGTTGTTTATGGAGTTTCTGCAAGTAATTTTCATTACGCACCAGAATTATCTTACGGCATTTTTACTCCGTTCGTTTCAGTTCTTTTTAAAAGGAAAAGTTTACGTGATGTTGGAGGAAGCGCTTTAACAGTTAAATATGTGAATATTCATAAAGAAACTGCTGCAAATATTCCTGCAAGAGAGCAAGATGTGTACAATGTTTTAAATGTAAAATACATCTATTCTAAACCAAATATTATTGAAGGAGTTTCTTATAAAGTAAACACAGATATTTCCTCTAATTTTACAAAATTTTCTACGGATATTAGATACAGAAAATTAACCGCAGCAAACAGACAATTAGATTTTAGATTTTTTGGTGGATTCTTTTTAAATAATAAAACCACTGGAAATTATTTTAGCTTTGGATTAGATCGTCCGTCAGATTATTTGTTTGAACAAAACTATTTTGGAAGATCAGAAAGTTCTGGAATTTTTAGCCAACAAGTTATCATTAATGATGGTGGATTTAAATCTGTTTTGCCAACACGTTTTGCAAATCAGTTTATGGCATCTTTTAATTCTAGTATCGGACTTTGGAAATGGGTAGAATATTATAACGATGTTGCTTTTTTAAAGAACAAAGGACAAGATACTTATTTTGCTTACGAGAACGGAATACGATTTAACTTTATCCACAACATTTTAGAAGTTTATTTTCCGATGTACTCAAATAATGGTTGGGAAATTAGTCAAAATGCATATCCAAGTAAAATTCGTTTTGTATTGACTGCAGATCCCTCAGCTATTTACAACTTCTTTAGAAGAGGCTTTTTATAATCACCAAAAATAATTTTGTAACGTTTTTGTAACGCTTGTTATAGTAAAGTTTTAGTGTTTTGTTAGTTTATTTGCTCTTAAATAAAAACTAATTTAAACAAATCTAAATGAAAACGAACCTACTATTAGTGGCATGTGTATTTTGCTTTAGCTTACAAAGTTTTGGGCAACAAACACCAAATGTTACAAACAAAAAAGAACATGTTTCTTTATCTTCTTTTGATAAAAATCAAGAAGATACAATTACAAAAATCAAAAAAAATGCTTTTAGTATCTCCTTTGGATCTTCCGGAATTGGAGTTGGCTACGCAAGAAAACTAAACTCAAAATTCAGTGCAATGCTAACTTATAGTACTTTTGAAATTAAAGATAAAGAAGTAGATATTTCTTCTTTTTTAGACAATGATGATGTCGCTTTTTCTGGAGGAGGTAAAAGCACTATTATAGATTTAGGTGCTGAGTATTTACCTTTTAAAAACTCTTCTTTTAAACTAGCTTTTGGAGTTGGATTTTTAAACGATGTAAACATCAATGGGACAATTACCTATAAAGAAGGTATAAAATTTGGTGATGTTAATATTACTCCACAAGATGTTGGTAAAGTTGTAATAGACTCTAAATGGTCTGGTGTTGCACCTTTTATCGGTTTTGGTTTCGGTAGAGCTGTACCAAAAAATAGATTTGGTTTTGGGATAGACATTGGTACTTATTTTGCAAAATCGCCACAAGTAGATTTACAAGCAGATAAATTACTTGCACCAACACAAGACGAAGAAGCTACCTTACAGGAAGCTTTTAAATCGTTAACATTTATTCCTAGAATACAATTTAGATTAACCTACAAATTTTAAAAAATAAATCATGAAAAATATAATAAAAAAAATAACAATAGCACTTGCTGTATCACTAACATTGTTAGTTGGATGCACCAAATTTTTTGACAAAATAGAAGATTTTAACGTTGGTGTAACCAACACTATTTTTGAGCAATCTGCTGTAATAGAATTAACAGATCTTTTTGGCAATAAACAAGATATTATTGACACTGATTTTACTATAGAGCTTACGGGTGCAGATGCCAACAAACTTGTAAACGAAGCCGGTGAAAATACAATCACAGAAAATGACGGTTTTATTCAATTAAGCGTAAATCCAAATAAAAGCACTGGTGTAAAAGAACTAAATTTTAATATAACTATTAGTGGAGGAACTTACAAAACAGAAACTTTTGCTTTAACAATTAAAGACACTGTTTCCTACCTACCAATACCATTACTTAATAAAGCAAAGGATATTGGTGTAACTGCGGCTCAAGGAAGTGCTACCTTAACAAATAATGCCACTACATCGTCATCAACTATTAAAACTTCTTTGACAAATACTTTTACAACCACCAGCATAACAATTCCTACTGAAACAACATTTATGGATGAAAATAGTATGGTAGTTACTGGATCTAAACTAGATGTATCTATAAGAAATGTTGATGCTTTAGGGATAATTAGCGACAGAGATATTGATTTTGATAACATGGAAATTTCAGATGCAGTAGGCAGTAAAGTGAGTGGAAAAAATTTAAATTTAATTGGATATTCTCGCATCAATATGGTGATTGGAGGCAAAGCAATAAAAGAATTTTCTAAACCTATTAAAATGACCATTCAAATTCCTTCTAAAATGCCCAATTTAGAAACAGGTACTGCTTTTAAAGTTGGAGACTCATATCCTATTTATTCAAATAACGGAAAAAGCAGCAATTGGTCATTTCATCAAAACGGTACAGTAACTGCTGGCAACACAAGTGATTTCTTTAATATTGAATTTACCACAAACAACGTATCTGTTTTTGGTGCAGGTGCTTTAACAAATGAGTTAAACAGTAAAACCTTGGGCGCAAGTTGTACACTTCCAGTTAGAGCAAATTTATTACCAATTACATTTGTTAGGACTACCGTATTAAGTCCTTTAGAGATTGGTAATCTTATAAATTCTATGAAAAAAGTAATAACAACACCTTCTGTTTTTTACGTAAGTAAAAAAACTATATGGTCATCTAAAGGTCTTGACTCTAACATCAATACAGTCTCAAGCACAGGCACAAGCTTAAACCCTGACCTTATTGCATTACTTGCTAGAATTACTCAATATGCTAAAACACTAAACATAGATGATATAAGCGATGTATTAAAGGTACAGGTTGAAACAGATGAAATTGGCAATAAAACTACATCTGTTGATACTACTAAAGACAACATTTGTGACGGCGTAAGCAATTTAGCCGATCAAGCTAATAAAATACCAGATATTACAATAAATGTTTCTGCTAAATGTAATGGAAAAACATTTGTGCCAGACGGTGTTGTTTTATATGTTGAAAAAGAGGATAGTACTTTTAGACATGTAGGCACCATTAAAAATGGTAAATTAACCCTAAAAGGTTTTAAATTAGGAAAAGAATACAACTTTAAAATTATTCATAAAGAAAAGAGTTTTATTAACAAATGGACATTTACCAGCCAAAAATTTGAAATTAATGACTTTAATTTACCTAAAAGTGTTTGCGATAAGTTATAGTTATAATTTACAAAAGTTAATATTAATAAAGGCTGCCTAAAAAGGCAGTCTTTTTGCTTTCACATCAAAAATAAACATACACTTAAAATTTTCTTTATTTTTTTTCAATTTTTAAAAAAACACATAAAGAATTAATAGACAAACGGTTATTAAAAAACCACAGTAACTTTCATCATCCAATACCTTTTCTTCCTTATAATTCCAATAAATTATTAAGTATATTCGATTTATATTTCCCTGATGATGAAACTAAAATTAATAGGATTCTTTTTATTATTTGGCTGTGTAACATCCTTTGCACAGTACAAAGAAATGCTTCACAAACCTTATAAAGATAAGATTGAAGCTATAGATGTACTGTATAGGAATACCATAAACAAAAACAAACAAGATTCTTTACATATTAAAACCTACACCCATGAAATGGAGCAATGGGCTTTAGCAAATAATGATAAAGAGCTTGCTCTAGAAGCAGAATTATTACGTGCATACGCTAATTGGTTTTTTTACGGAGATAAAAAACTAGAACTAATTCAAAACCTAATTGAAGTTGCCCAAAAAGGTAATACATACAAAGTTTATCATATAGAAGAGCGCGCAATACAAGTTATTGCTACACATTATTGGTCTTTTAAAGATTATGAAACCGCCTTTGAATGGTTGTTACAGTCTGCTAAAATTTTAGATAAAATGGAGCCTGAGAGTTTTCCTAATATGGCAAATCATTTAAATTTTATTGGTCGTTCTTATTATCACTTCGAAGATTACACAAATGCACTTACTTATTTTATAAAATCGAGTAACATAAAGAAAACAGCCTTTAATGCTGCAGATATTCTTGGAGCACAAAATACCGTTGGCTTGTGTTATCAAAAGTTAGGAGAATTAGAACTTGCTAAAACCTATTTTTTAAAAGTAATTAATGATACTTCTCCATATAAAAATACAGCTTGGATAGGCATTGCTTCAGGTAATTTAGGATATAATTATTATTTGAAAGGAAATTTTGAAAAAGCAATTCCCTTATTTAAGAAAGACATTGAAGAAGCCTTAAAAAATGAAGATTATGGTCTTGCTTCAGGATCTGCAACACCACTTGCTGATATCTATTTAAAGCAACATAAACTCACAGAAGCTAAACAAAAAATTGATGAAGCTAGAAAGTACATCAAACTATCTAAGCAAACAGATCGTCTTCATAAATTATATCCAATAATGAGTAAATGGTATGCTGCCAACAATCAGTTAGCACTAAGTACAACGTATTTAGATTCTACAATGATTGCAATAAATGCATTCAATGAAAAATACAGTGGTATAAAATTATTGAGAGCCAATCAAAAAGTTGAAGCGAAAGAACGAGAATTAGAAGTTGGAAAATTAAAAACAGAAAGTAAGTTAAAAATCACTCAACGTAATTTTATCATCTTATTCATTGTACTCTTACTTATAATTAGTATATTCTCTTTTTGGTTTCGAAATCAGTACCTTTTAAAAAAACAAGAAATTAAAGAACTCGCTTTAGATAAAACACAAAAAGAATTAGAAAAGGCTGAAAGTCAGTTGAAAAATCTAACAATAAAAATACGTGAGGACAACAGGTTAATTACCGAACTAAAAAAAGACAAAGTTTCTAAAAATAGTGCAAACATACTTTCTGATCTAAAAACTAAAAATATTTTAACTCAGAATGATTGGAGTAAATTTCAAAGTACATTTAAAAAAGTTTACCCTAATTTTATCTCCTCATTTACAGCAGCCTACCCAGATATAAGTCAAGCTGAAATACGTTGCTTATGCTTAGAAAAGCTTCAGTTAACCAATAGTGAAATGGCACTAATTTTAGGAGTTTCTACAAATACAATTCGTGTAACAAAGCATCGTATTCGAAAAAAACTAAACAAGCATACAGAAGAGAATTTAGAGAAACTTCTCAAAGAGTTTGGGTAAGTAATAAATTTATACTCGCTATACAAACATCTTAAATTTCAATAGTGAAATTAACAAAATTTACAAAGAACTAAATTAATTACATTATCCTCAGTAAAAGATTCATAATTCCGTGTTTTATTATGATATCATCAATAAAACAAAATATTTTTAAATATCAACCAAAAACACTACCTTTGCAAAACACGTAATACACTTTATAAACATGACAAAAACAGCTACAAAGCCAACTACTAAAGAACTCTCTTTTAATGATTTTAAAAACGAAGTTTTAAATGATTATAAAATTGCGCGTATTAGTAGAGAATGTAGTTTGTTAGGTCGTAGAGAAGTTCTTACAGGAAAAGCAAAATTCGGAATTTTTGGAGACGGAAAAGAAGTGCCGCAATTGGCAATGGCAAAAGCGTTTCTAAAAGGTGATTTTAGATCTGGTTACTACAGAGATCAAACATTTATGATGGCTTTGGGAGAACTAACCGCGCAACAATTTTTTGCAGGCTTGTATGCACATCCAAGCTTAGACGCAGACCCAATGTCGGCAGGAAGACAAATGGGTGGGCATTTTGCAACGCATAGTTTAGAAGAAAACGGAGATTGGAAAAACCTTACAAAACAATACAATTCTAGTTCAGATATTTCTCCAACTGCTGGGCAAATGCCTCGTTTATTAGGACTGGCACAAGCGTCAAAAATATACAGAAATGTAGCAGAATTAAAAAATGCTTCTCATTTTTCTACAAACGGTAATGAAATTGCTTGGGGAACAATTGGTAACGCAAGTACAAGTGAAGGCGTATTTTTTGAAACAATAAATGCTGCAGGTGTCTTACAAGTGCCAATGGTAATGAATGTTTGGGATGATGAATACGGAATTTCAGTTCATGCAAAATATCAAACTACAAAAGAAAGTATTTCTGAAATTTTAAAAGGGTTTCAGAGAGACGAAAAAAATAACGGTTACGAAATTATTGTTGTAAACGGATGGGATTATGTGCAACTAATTGATGTGTATCAAAAAGCGGCAAAAATTGCAAGAGAAGAACATGTTCCGGTTTTAATTCACGTTAAAGAATTAACGCAACCTCAAGGACATTCTACTTCTGGCTCTCATGAGCGTTATAAAGACGCAGATAGATTAAAGTGGGAACAGGATTTTGATTGTATCGCAAAAATGCGTTCTTGGATTTTAGATTTTGAACTAGAAGATAGCAATGGAGAAATTTTAAAATTTGTTGCTTCAGAAGAAGAATTAATTGCACTTGAAAAAGAAGCAAAAAAACACGTAAGCACAGCAAAAAGAAATGCTTGGAATGCGTATTTAGATGAAATAAAGGACGAATTAAAAATAGCTGTTAACTTACTAGAAAAAGTAGCAAATAAAAGCAGTAATAAATCTTTTATTTTAAAATTAAAGAATGAATTGGAAGCAATTTCAGAACCTATTAGAAAAGATGTTTTAATTGCTACACGTAAAGCTTTACGCTACGTAAAAGATGAAACTTTTACAGAAAAAACTGCTTTACAAAGTTTTATAAAGAACAAAATCAATCAAGGATTTGAATTCTTCTCAACACATTTATTAAGCGAAACAGAATTAGCAACAACAAATATTCCTTCATTATCACCAACATATAATTCAGAAAAAACATTGGTTGATGCAAGAATTATTATGAGAGATAATTTTGATGCTATTCTTAAAAAACATCCAGAAGTTTTAATTTTTGGTGAAGATGCTGGTTTTATTGGTGATGTAAATCAAGGGTTAGAAGGTTTACAAGAAAAATATGGAGAATTAAGAGTTTCGGACACAGGAATTAGAGAAGCAACTATTCTTGGCCAAGGAATTGGAATGGCGATGCGTGGATTAAGACCCATAGCAGAAATTCAATATTTAGATTATTTACTATACGCTTTACAAATTATGAGTGATGATTTAGCGACGCTTCGTTACAGAACTGTTGGTAAACAAAAAGCGCCATTAATTATTAGAACGCGTGGACATAGATTAGAAGGAATTTGGCATTCTGGCTCTCCGATGGGCGGAATCATAAATAACGTTCGTGGAATACATGTATTAGTTCCTAGAAACATGACTAAAGCTGCTGGTTTCTATAATACTTTATTAGAAGGCGATGATCCTGCATTGGTTATAGAATGTTTAAATGGTTATCGTTTAAAGGAAGAATTACCTACCAATTTAGGTGATTTTAAAACTGCAATCGGAGAAATTGAAATCTTAAAAGAAGGAAAAGACATTACGGTTGTTTCTTATGGATCTACTTTAAGATTGGTAGAAGAAGCTGCTAAAGAATTACAACAAGTTGGAATTGACATAGAAATTGTTGATGCTCAAAGTTTATTGCCTTTTGACATCAATCATGAAACAGTAAAAAGTATTGCAAAAACTAACAGATTATTAGTTGTTGATGAAGATGTTCCAGGTGGAGCTTCTGCATATTTATTACAAGAAATTTTAGAAAATCAAAATGGATATCAATATTTAGATAGTAAACCAACAACGTTGACTTCTAAAGCACATAGACCAGCTTACGGAACTGATGGAGATTATTTTTCTAAACCTTCTGTTGAAGATATTTTTGAAACTGTCTATAAAATAATGCACGAAGCAAATCCTACAAAGTATAAAAGTTTGTATTAATTAAAAAAACCTAAATATAATCGTTTGGGTTTTTATATAATTAACCTAGCCTTATCTTCTGAAACACCAATATCTACAGTACTTCCGGAATTGAAATTTAAAAAATCTGACTCAATACCATCACTAAAAATAATTCCTTTTGTTGGCATATTTGATTCAATTCTTAATTTATTGGTTTTTGTTATTATTCCATACCCAATATTGATTTGCGACATTTTACTCCTAAACGGTTCTCTTACAACAAATACAAGTTTGTTAGCATCCCAATTTAAAGTCGTTCCAGAATTATTTTTACTATTGTAGTATTCACTAATATTATTAGTCATATTAAAAATAGAACTCAACCAACCTGTAGAACCTGCTCCAGTCGAAATTATTATTCCGCTAGAAGATTGTTGCTCTTTTTCACCATTAAACTCTATACTATATCTTGAAGAAACATGAGAATCTGCTCCAATATAAAAATCATTAAAAGCTAAAAGTACTTGACCATCGTTTAATGTAGCTTTGGCCATAGTTACTTGTTTAGTTTCATAACTACCTTTGATAACATTTTTTAAAATGCCATTTAAATCGTTAGGAGAATGTTTTAATAGAATTCCGTCATAACGCTCTATATCTGGATTAATACCAATAATTGGCAATCCATTTACGTATTTAGCTGTATTTGCTACCAATCCATCTTGACCAATAACTAGCACTAAATCCTGTTCAGTGAAAATATATGTTGGTAAAAAAGAACGATTTATGACTTTATATTTAAGAATTCCATTTATAGAGTCCTTTACTTTTGAAAGTGATTCATAAAAAGTGTTGTGTTCAAATTCAAAAAACTCGAAGTCTCCATCTGAACTCTCAATATAAAACTTGGCTTGAGCTTTGGAATTAAATCTTTCAACTAATTGCTCAAGCCTAGTTTTATCTCTTATTATTATAACTCTTTCAAATTTCATTTTTATTTACTTTTAACAATAGATTCTAATAAATCTGGAGAGATATTAAGATTTCCAATTTTATCAGCATTTTCGGCTAATTCTCTAAAAGCTAATGCGATATTATTACTTGGATCATTACCATTATTACTAATTGCCATTAATGTTTTCCAGTCTAACTCTTTATATGGCTTTAAATTAGCATTTAAAACATACTCTTTAACATCTGCTTCTTTCTTCTCATTTGTTACTTGAATATCAATAAGTTCTTTCTTTTGTTCTTCAAGAGAAATACTTGATGTCATTTCCATTTCTTTTAACTTTCGTTCATTTTCTTGTTTTACAACATCTGTTTCCATTTTCTTCTCTACAATTTGCTTTTGCTTCTCTTCTACTGCAATTTCTGTATTTAGCTCACTTTCTTTTATTATTCTTTCTTGTTCTACGGCGAAATTTCTACGTTCATATACAGCTTGATCAGCTTCTTTTTGCAAAGATTCTCTCGTTTGTGCTTCTAAAGCTCTAGCCATTTCAGGATTTGGAGTTACACCAAGTATATTTACACTTAACACTTCTAAACCTAACATTTGAACAGTTTTTGACTTTTGAACACTAGTAAATATCTCATTTTCAATCTCTTCTAATTGTCTTAAAGCTTCTTTTAGATTTAGGCGCTGAATAATTGAAGCACTCGCGGTTTGAGCTTCATTAATTATTCGCTGTTGAATTTTCTCGTAATCATTTTTTAAATACTGTTTTTTCTTATTAACTGTAAAATCTAATGTTTCAGCAATCTGCTTTGGATTATCAATTTTATAAGTTATTTGTCCTTGCAATGTAACCTCTTGATAATCTTTAGTAGTTTCATTAAATACAAATTGAAAATCATTACTTGGTACAGGAATAGATACTATTGATGAGTTCGGAGAAAAGTAAAAGAATGATAATCCTCTTCCCTCTTTCTTTATCTTCCCATTTTTGTAATGAATTACATAATTCATTGAGTCGAATTTGATATAATTTATTCCTAACATAATATTGAGTTTTAATTATTAATTTGCGTAATTATAACACAAATGTAAAATGAATTTAACTATCTACCAAATATATTTTGTGTTTTTTTTACACAAATACATTACTATATTGAATATCGGTAGTTTATATTTCGAAAATTATCCCTTCCTTTTTGAGCTGGAAGTATCGTATTTGATTAAACTGAAATAAATTGGCAGGTCTTCCAGAGCCTTTTGATACTTTTTCGTCAAGCTCATCTAATACATTTAAACCAACAATTTTCTTTCGGAAATTGCGTCTATCAATTTCTCTACCTAAAAGTGTTGTATATAATTTTTCTAAATCAGAAAACGGGAATTTCTTGTCAAGTAATTCAAAACCTATAGGCTCATAGGTTATTTTACCTTGTAATCTTTCTATAGCAGTTTTTAAAATTTCTTTATGGTCAAAAGATAATTTGGGTAAGTCTTTAATATTGAACCATTGTGCTTGTTCAGCATCAGTTGAAGCATATAGTTTAAATGCATTTGGACGGACTAATCCAAAATAAGCTATTGAAACTACTCTACCCCTTGGATCTCTATTTGGTTTTCCAAATGTGTAAAGTTGTTCAAGGTAATTAATCTTAATTCCTGTTTCTTCAAACAATTCTCTTTCAACTGCATCTTCCAAAGATTCATCGTTTTCAACAAATCCACCTGGTATTGCCCATTGACCTTTGAAAGGATCATACTTCCTTTTAATTAATAAGACTGATATGTTTCCTTGTTCATATCCAAATACAACTGCATCTACAGAAAGTTTAATTGATTGTTTACTCATTATGTGTAATTTTCACACAAAACTAATATTTTTTTCTCAATAAACTATTACCAATTGCGCACTGTAAACATCGTTTCTTTGCGCAATACTTATTTTTAAGCTGTAACAATGCTTGCGTTTCAAAAGCATTTTTAGAATGAATTCCCAAATCTTTAAATTTAGAAATAATTGAATTCTGCTCAGGCTTTAACTGTTGAATTAATGTTAAGAAATCAGCTTCTTCTACTTCTCCTCTACTTTTTAAATAATTAAATTTCAAAGGAATTACTGTATTAATCAACAATAAATCTATAAAGGATTTTGTTATGTTTTTTGCACTTTTCAATCCGGTTTTCTGAAAGGTATAATGTGTTTTCCAAAAATCATTCAACTCAATTGTAAAAAATTGGTACATTTCTTTTACATCGGTTGTTTTCATCAACTTAGAAAATAAATTTTGATGTTTGTAATACAAAGAGACCAATTGTGCTATTCTTATGGTTGGAAAATTTGTTGGACGCATTCTAAAAAATTGAAATTGTCCTTTGTGAATTGGCTCTAACTTAAATTTATGTTTTAAATACTCATATTCAGTTTTTAAATCAATGACATATAGTTCTTCTGATATTTTTTCTAAAAAGCCAGCTTGACCAAAAAACAAAGCTTCCAATTGAAATACATCATTTTGCAACTTTCTAACAATAGAAAAATCAATAGAATTCGCCAGATTTAAAAATGCTTCTGCATTGGTTTTTAATCCGAAATTTTTTGCTAATAATTTAAACAACACTGCTTCATAATCAGAATTTGAATCGTTTAACAATTGCTGAATCAATGTTGATTTTTCTTCCAACCGTTCAAAAAACAGACGTTCTTTCCAATTTTCAAAAACAAAAGAATCAATTGTAGAAATTGCGTTTTCACAAGGAATCCAACGTTGCTCTTTTGAATACAATTTTTGATAGTTAAACAACAAATCTTTGGCAACTAATTCAGAAAGATTTACGGTTGGCAAAGACAAATTATCCTTCGTAAAAACTTCAGCATCATCTTCCCAAACAACATGTAAAATAACAGAATCGTAATTAGAGTCTTTCTCGTGTTGATGCACATACCAATCAGAAGATTTTACATGAATTTCTACATTTCCAAACCATAAAATATCATCAATTTTAATTTTAGCATTTAAAAAATCTGGTCCAGAATTGGTATTATGATTCCCCGGAAAAACAATTTCAATTTTATTAAATTCTGTGGATTGTAAATTTGTTTTAGAAAACAATTGGTGTCTCCACACATAATGTAGAAAATCTTCTTTCATAGCTAACTATTTTTCTTTTTCGCCAATCAATTTAGAAAAAAAAGTTGAGTAAAGAAAAAATCTATGTACACATTATTAAATCTAATCGACTAACTTCTATATTAAAATGAATTTATAGTACTTTTGTTTCGTTAAAAAACACCGAATGAGCATTATAAAAAATTTAGAATGGCGGTATGCAACAAAGAAATTTGATGCCACAAAATTGCTGTCAGATTCACAGATTAACACCTTAAAAAAAGCGTTTAATTTAACCGCAACTTCATACGGTTTACAGCCTATAAAAATGGTTGTTGTACACAATAAAGAGATTCAAAAAGAATTGGTTAAACATTCTTGGAATCAACAACAAATAGTGCAAGCATCTCATGTTTTAGTACTTTGTATTCAGAAAAATATGTCTAGTGATGATGTTGAAAATTATTTTTCTTTAGTCAAAAAAATTAGAAATACACCCGATAAAATTTTAGATCAATTTAAAAACTACTTAAAAAATGATTTTGAAACAAAATCAGAAGAAACAATACATTCTTGGATGAAAAATCAAGCGTACATCGCTTTAGGGAATTTAATGACGGTTGCAGCATCAGAAAATATCGATTCTTGTCCGATGGAAGGTTTTATTCCTGAACAATATGATGCCCTTTTAAATCTAAACAAACACAATTTAAAATCGGTTTTAGTACTTCCTGTTGGATTTAGAGCAGAAGATGATTTTATGAAAGACTTGAAAAAAGTTCGTAAAAATACTGATGAAGTCATTATAGAAATCAACTAATAATTTGATTAACTAAAAAGACTTCTCGACTCCGCTCGTAGAGACATTTATACGATGTCTGGTCGAGCGGAGTCGAGACCTTTTAAATACTTTTATTTTATATAACAAGAGTAAAACAGTACTTTTGAAACACAAAAAATAAACACAATGAACACAGAAATAAGAAACTTAGAACCAAAAGCTGTTTGGAAGAATTTTGCAGATTTAAATGCAGTACCAAGACCTTCAAAAAAAGAAGAAAGAGTGATTGCTTTTATGGTTGAATTTGGCAAAAATCTAAACCTAGAAACTGTCGTAGATCCTGTTGGAAACGTTATCATTAAAAAACCTGCAACTGCTGGATTTGAAAACAGAAAAACAATCGTAATGCAAAGTCATTTAGATATGGTACATCAAAAAAATTCTGACACTGATTTTGATTTTGATTCACAAGGAATTGAAATGTATGTTGATGGTGATTGGGTAACTGCAAAAGGCACAACTTTAGGTGCAGATAATGGTTTAGGTGTTGCTGCAATTATGAGTGTTTTAGAATCTACAACGATTGAACATCCAGCAATTGAAGCCTTATTTACGATTGACGAAGAAACTGGAATGACCGGCGCAAAAGGGTTAGAAGCTGGATATTTAGATGGAGAAATTCTTTTGAACTTAGACACCGAAGAAGATGATGAAATTGGAATGGGTTGTGCTGGCGGAATTGATGTTACAGCAAAAAGAACGTATGCTGAAGAAGTTATTTCGGAGAAGACTTTGGCTTTTACCATTACTGTAAATGGATTAAATGGTGGACATTCTGGGATGGATATTCACAAAGGGTTAGGAAATGCAAATAAAATAATGAACCGTATTTTATTTGATGGTTTTGAGAATTTTGGTTTGCGTATTTCAGAAATTAATGGAGGAAGTTTGCGTAATGCAATTCCGAGAGAAAGTAAAGCAACTGTTGTAATTGACACTATTTCTAAAGAACCTTTCTTTTTTGAAATGAATGAGCTTATTAACAATATTTATGCTGAATTTAAAAGTGTTGAACCTAATTTATCCATCGAAATTTCTGAAACAAATACACCTGAAAAAGTAATGGAATTAGGTGTTCAAGAAGGATTGATAAAATCTATTTACGCTACTTTAAATGGCGTTTATAGAATGAGTCCAGATATTAGTGATTTGGTTGAAACATCAAATAATATTGCAAAAGTTGTTGTAAAAGACGGAGAAATTTTAGTGAATTGTTTAACGCGTTCTTCATCTGAAAGTAATAAAATTGATTTAGCAAACTCTATTCGTTCTGCTTTTGAATTAGCTGGGTTCGACGTTACTTATTCTGGTGAATATCCAGGTTGGTTGCCAAATATAAATTCAGAAATTTTAAAAACCTTAGATGGTTTATACGAAAAATTACACGGAGAAAAAGCAAAAATCGCTGCTTGTCATGCAGGATTAGAATGTGGAATTTTGGGTCAGAATTACCCAAAAATGGACATGGTTTCTTTCGGACCAACTATTAGAGGAGCACATTCTCCAGATGAAAGAGCAAGCATTACATCAACTCAGAAGTTCTGGGATTTTTTACTAGAAATACTAAAAAATATTCCAAATAAATAATAAAACTCTATTTAAAAACCGTTGATAACTCAACGGTTTTTTCATGTATTAGAATGTTTATTATCTCCAATAAAATAAATATAAACTACTGACTTTTAATTTGTTATATTTTTATTATTTTGTTAACATCTTTGATTTTAATTAACGACAAATAATCGTATTTTTACTTTTTATATAATCCGATATTTTAATGGGTAAAATTATTGCAATTGCAAACCAAAAAGGTGGTGTTGGTAAAACAACAACTACGGTAAATTTAGCAGCTTCTTTAGGTGTTCTAGAAAAGAAAGTGTTGTTGATAGATGCTGATCCTCAAGCAAATGCTTCTTCGGGTTTAGGAATAGATGTTGACGCTGTAGAAATTGGAACATATCAAGTTTTAGAACATACAGCTTCTATAAACGATGCGATACAAAAAACTACTTCTCCGAATGTAGATATTATTCCTGCTCACATAGATTTGGTTGCCATAGAAATTGAGTTGGTTGATAAAGAGCAACGAGAATATATGCTTCAAAAATCGCTAACAAAATTAAAAAACAAATACGATTATATTTTAATTGACTGCGCACCTTCGTTAGGATTAATCACCTTAAATTCTTTAGTTGCTGCAGATTCAGTTATCATTCCAATTCAGTGTGAATATTTTGCATTAGAAGGATTGGGAAAATTATTAAACACCATTAAAAGTGTACAAAACATCCACAATCCTGATTTAGATATAGAAGGATTATTATTAACCATGTTCGATTCTCGTTTACGCCTTTCTAATCAAGTTGTAGAAGAAGTTCGCAAGCACTTTAGCTCAATGGTTTTTGACACTATTATTAGAAGAAACACACGTTTAGGAGAAGCTCCAAGTTATGGAGAAAGCATTATTGCTTATGATGCTACAAGTAAA
Source organism: Polaribacter uvawellassae (assembly GCF_039748955.1). Taxonomy (NCBI): domain Bacteria; kingdom Pseudomonadati; phylum Bacteroidota; class Flavobacteriia; order Flavobacteriales; family Flavobacteriaceae; genus Polaribacter; species Polaribacter uvawellassae. Next base: position 151,819 of record NZ_JBDIZN010000002.1, read on the forward strand.
GGTGCAGTAAATTATTTAAGTTTGGCAAACGAAATTATTAAGAAAAACGCATAATGGCAAAAGCAACAAAAAAGCAAGCTTTAGGTAGAGGATTATCTGCTTTATTAAATGAATCTTCAGCAGATATTAATTCTGTTTCTGATAAAAATGCCGACAAATTAGTTGGTACAATTGTAGAAATTGAATTAAAAAATATAGAAGTAAATCCGTTTCAGCCTAGAACTTATTTTGACCAAGATGCTTTAAATGAATTAGCTAATTCTATCAAAGAATTAGGAGTTATTCAGCCAATTACCGTTCGTAAATTAGAAGGAAATAAATTTCAGTTAGTTTCTGGAGAACGTAGATTTAGGGCTTCTAAATTAGTTGGAAATACTACTGTTCCTGCTTATATTAGACTTGCCAACGATCAAGAAATGCTAGAAATGGCATTGGTAGAAAACATCCAACGTAAAAATTTAGATCCCATAGAGGTTGCCCTTTCTTATCAACGTTTAATTGATGAAATTCAATTAACACAAGAGCAATTAAGTGTTCGTGTTGGTAAAAAAAGATCTACAGTAACCAACTATTTACGTTTGTTAAAATTAGATCCAATTATCCAAACCGGAATGCGAGATGGGTTTATTTCGATGGGGCACGGAAGAGCTTTAATCAATGTTGATTCTTCTGAAAATCAATTAAATATCTATACAAAAGTTGTGAAAGATAAATTATCTGTTAGGCAGACTGAAGAATTGGTTAAAAATATAAAAGAAGGAAATACAGCCACAAAGTCAAAAAAACAAACGCCTAGTTTTGTTAAAGAATCTTTATCAGAATTGAATTCGTTTTTTGGCAGCAAGGTGGCAATTAGTGCTACTGCTAAAGGAAAAGGAAAAATTTCAATTTCATTTAAATCAGAAGAAGATTTTAATCGAATAAAAAACTTATTAAAGTAGTGTTATCACTAAAAAAAATACTTTTCTTTTTAAGTGTACTTATATCATTTTCTATAAGCGCACAAAAAGATTCTACACAAGTAGATGATCTTAAAATAAAAGGAAATATCAAATTAAATAGCAATTATTTTAATCCGTTATCTCCATCAAAAGCAGCGTTTTACTCAGCAATATTTCCTGGCGGTGGTCAAATTTACAACAAGAAATATTGGAAAGCACCAATTGTTTGGGGTGCAATGGGAACAAGTATTTATTTGTATTTAGACAATAACAAAGAATACGACAGATATAGAACTGCATTTAAATTACGAGAAGCAGGTTTACAAGATGAATTTGCGGATATTGTTTCTAGAAACGGATTAATAAGCGCACAAAAAACTTTAAAAAGCAATCGTGATTTAGCCTTGTTAACAACCGTGGTTTTCTATGTTTTACAAATTGTAGAAGCAAGTGTAAATGCACATTTGTTGCAATTTAACACCAACGATAATTTATCGTTTACTCCTGCTATGATTCAGAGCCCAAAAACATATGGAATTCCGAAATTTGGTTTAACTTTTAAATATTCTTTTTAGTATGAAAATAGCTTTATTAGGATACGGAAGAATGGGCAAAGAAATTGAAAAAATTGCCTTACAAAGAGGTCATGAAATTGTTGTAAAATCAACTTCAAACTCAACATATACAATTACGGATGCAGATGTTGCTATCGATTTTAGTGTGCCAACATCGGCAGTAAATAACATTTCTAATTGTTTAGAAAACCAAGTTCCTGTAATCTCCGGAACAACTGGTTGGCTTGAAAAATATGATGAAGTAGTTGATTTTTGCAATGAGAAAAATGGTGCTTTTATCTATGCATCCAACTTTAGTATTGGAGTCAATATTTTTTTTGAGCTCAATAATCAATTGGCTAAAATGATGCACACTTTGAGTGAGTATCAAATTTCATTAGAAGAAATTCATCATACAAAAAAATTAGATGCGCCAAGCGGAACGGCAATTACATTGGCAGAAGGAATTATAGCAAATAGTTCTAAATCAGCATGGAAATTAGACGGAGAAGTATCCGATGAAATTGTTCCGATAACATCAAAAAGAACTGGAGAAATCCCTGGTACACATATTATAAATTATGCATCAGAAGTAGATTCGATAGAAATAAAACACACAGCACATAACAGAATTGGATTTGCATTAGGTGCAGTTGTAGCTGCAGAATGGATTCTGAATAAAAAAGGCGTGTTTACAATGAAAGATGTGTTAAACATTGGTTAAAGAATGTAACAATTCTTAACAAAACAAACTAATACACTATTATTACAATATTGTTTTCTTTAGCGGAAACAAGCAAAAAATACAGATTATGACATTTACAGAATGGTTTTTATTCTTTTTAGCAATACAAGCTATCCACTTTTTAGCTACTTGGAAATTATATATAAAAGCTGAAAGAAAAGCTTGGGAAGCAATTGTACCAATTTACAATGCAATTGTATTGATGCAAATTATAAACAGACCAAAATGGTGGACAATCTTATTATTTATACCGATTGTAAACTTATTAATGTTTCCAATAATTTGGATAGAAACCTGTAGAAGTTTTAGTCATAACAAAAGGCCTGATACAATTCTTTCGGTTGCAACTTTAGGTTTTTACTTATTTTATATCAATTATTTTTCTAAAAACCAATATATAAAAGACCGAAGTTTAGAACCAAGAAGTGCGCTTGGCGAATGGATTAGTTCAATTGCTTTTGCAATTATTGCAGCTACTTTAGTACATACGTATTTTATGCAGCCATACACAATTCCTTCTTCATCATTAGAAAAAACATTATATGTTGGCGACTTTTTATTTGTAAGTAAGTTTCATTACGGAGCAAGAGTTCCGATGACAACTGTTGCTGCGCCAATGGTTCATGACACATTACCTTACTTAGGGAAATCGTATTTATCAAATTCTAAAGACCAAAATTCAATTTTAAACAAATTGTCTTTACCATACATGCGTTTACCAGGAATTCAAAAAATAAAACGCAACGATATTGTTGTGTTTAGCTGGCCTGCAGATTCTTTAAATTTAATGTGGGGAGATAAATCTGGAAAATTCACCTACAAACCAGTTGATAAAAGAACCAACTATGTAAAACGTGCCGTTGGTGTTCCTGGTGATTCTTTAGAGGTAAGAGATGGTTATGTATTTATAAACGGAAAAAGAACCGTATTGCCAGATAGAGCAAAACCGCAATACTTTTTCACGGTTGACACAGGCGGACAACAATTTAGCCAAGGCGCTGCAAAAAGATATAATATTAGAGAATATGGATCTGAAAATGGAAAATATATTTTAAACCTAACAGACGATGAAGCAGCTTTAATTAAAAATAACCCAATTGTAAAAAGCATTGTTAAAAGAATAGAACCAAAAGGAACATTTAACAAAGATTTATTTCCGCACAGTCCACATTATTTATGGACAAACGATAATTATGGCCCAATTTATATTCCTAAAAAAGGAGAAACCGTAGCATTAAATGAAAAATCAATGCCTTTTTACGAACAAATCATAAGAAGATACGAGCATAATAATTTATCAATTGTTGGAAATAATTATTATTTAAACGGTAAAAAAGCAACTTCTTACACGTTTAAGCAAGATTATTATTGGATGATGGGAGACAACAGGCAAAACTCGTTAGACGCACGTTCTTGGGGCTATGTTCCGTTTGATCATGTTGTTGGAAAACCTGTTTTTATTTGGTTAAGTTGGGATCCTAATGCACCTGGATTTGCAAAATTTGCATCAATACGTTGGGATAGAATGTTTACAACAGTTGGCGGAAGCGGAGAACCAGTTTCTTATTTTAAACCTTTCTTAATTGCTTTAATGGTTTATTTTGCAATAAGTTATTATCGTAAAAAGAAAAAAGTAACTAAATAATAAATGTCTTTACTGTTACCAACCTACTTCTCTCCTATTTCTCAATATATCACTATTGTAAATACAGACAAAGTGCTTTTTGAAGTAGAAGATAATTTTCAAAAGCAAACCTATAGAAATCGCTGTTATATTTATGGGCCAAACGGAAAACAACTATTAAATATCCCTATAAAACATACATCAACTTCATCAAAAAAAAAGACAAAAGATACTTTAGTAGATAATTCTGTTTCTTGGCAAAGTCAACATTTAAAATCAATACAAATAGCTTACAGAAATTCGCCTTTTTTTGAATTTTACGAAGATGATTTGCTTCCGATTTTTTCAAAAAAATACAAATATTTATTAGACATAAACATCGATACATATCTTTTTATTACAGATGCTTTACAAATTAGTCAGGCATATAAAAAAATGGAAGAATACCAATCTTCCAATAAAAATGATTATCGTTTTTTAGTCAATGCAAAACAAGAACATAAAGGTATTTTTAAGCCATATATTCAAATGTTTGACGACAAATTTGGGTTTATTAAAAACCTATCTATTTTAGATTTATTATTTATGGAAGGTCCAAATGCAATTAGTTTTTTAGATAATAATACATTAACTTTGGAAGAATATCCCCAATAAAACAGTTTTTAGTTCTTATTATATGGATTTTATTGAAACCTTTGTAAATCAAGTTTATCCCTTATCTGATGAGGCATTAAACTTGTTTAAAAGCACTATTACAGAAAAATCATTTTCAAAAAATGAAACTTTTGTTTCTATTGGAGAAATACCAACAAAATTTTATCTCTTAAAAAAAGGAGTAGCCAGATCTTACGTTATTGACGAAAGAGGAAAAGAACATATTCGTACTCTTTTTGTTCCAATAACAACTTCTGGATCTTTAGCTGGACTTATTAAAAAAAAGCCTTCTGACTCTTATTATGGTTGTCTAACCGATTGTGAGTTTTTAGAAGGAGATTATTACAAGTTTGTAGAATTAGCTAAAGAGAATCACGAACTTACTCTTTTTCATGTTAAAATTTTAGAAAACGTTTTTTTAAGTGTCGTAAAAAGAATTAATGAACTCTCAACACTAAACGCCACAGAAAGATACTTAAAACTAAAAAAAGATATTCCAGAAATTGAGAATTTAATTCAACAATATCACATTGCATCTTACCTAAGTATTACTGCTGTACAATTAAGTAGAATTAGAAAAGAATTGTACTCTAAATAAAAAAGAATCTCTTAACATTTGTTAACCACTAATAGTAATAATTCAATTAAATTTGATATAATATTTCCCTGATGAATTTACTATCCCCTAGTTGTTTATTAAAAAAAGACTTGTTTAACAACAAGTCTTTTTTATTTTTACCAAAATGGATTTAAAATTTATTGTACATTATAGTTTTCATTTTATTGTTCCTGCAATAATTGCTTTTCTATTTTTCAAAGAAAATTGGAAAAAAGTATACCTAATTTTTATAGCAACCATGTTGATAGATGTAGATCATTTATTAGCAAATCCAATTTTTGATCCGAATAGATGCAGTATTAATTTTCATCCATTACATAGTTATATTGCTATTGCAATTTATTTTTTACTATTGATTTGGAAAAAAACGAGAATCCTAGCAATTGGATTGCTACTACATATTCTTGCAGATACTATCGATTGCTTTTTATAAGCCTATTGATAATCGTATTGATATCAGAAGAAATATTCAATTTATAAATAATCACTAAATAAGCAAGGGTTATTAAAATTGATTTCAATCCAATATTAATAATTGGATGAAACTTAAAATCCCAGAAGAAAAATAAGCCATAAACAACTCCTAAAACAAAAAGCAAGTAAATTGTTTTTATGGTAAAAGGCTGAATGTTAAATTTCTTTTTTACATACCAAATCTTCACTGTATTAAAAAACAATAAAACGATTAACGTAGATAGCGCTGCACCATTCATTCCATATAAATCTATAAACCAATCATTTAAAAAATATACAGATAGTGCCATTCCAATAGAATAGGGTAATAAAATTTTATAATGTTTAGAGTTCGAAATTATTGCTCCGTTATTTCCCAAAGCCATTGTGTATAATTTTGCTATAGAAATCATCAACACCACCCAAATTCCCCCAGAATATTTTTCGTCAATCAGTAAATATCCTTGGTTGATATTTAGATTTATCAGCAAGAAAAACAATCCACAAATTAATAATAAATTAATTGAAGTGCTTTTATATAATTTATGTATTTCGGTGGCATTATTTTCGTTTAAAGCCTTTGCTGTAATTGGCTGAATAATTTGAGCCATTGATCGTCCTGGAGCTTCTAATAATGATGCAATATAAACTCCGACAGCATAATATGCTGTATATGCAATTGCTTCTTTTTGCGGAATCATAAACTTGTCAATATCTAATAAAATTGCTCCTGCAGAACCCGCCAAAATAATATACGACGCATATTTAAATACTTCTTTGTAATTTTCTGGTAATTGAAATGTAAATATTGGCGTATATAATTTTAATGCATACAAAAGCATTACAAAAGCACGTATAAAATAAGCCCCAGTTAAATAATAAATGAATTCTACTTGAGTTATAACTTCTAAATAAACTAAGATCAACAGAATCATTGCTGCAATTCTAGAAAACATTTCTTTTAACACATTTCCAAAAACCGATTGCATCTGTACTTTTGCCCATGCATAAAAAATTTCAAAATAGGCTGTAGCAATTGCAACCAAATAAATAATCCAAGTAAAATCTTTTATAATTGGATTTTTTATAGATAAATAATTACTTATTTGCTCGTAAAAAACGGAACCTAAAAATCCAAAAGGCAATGCAATAATCAATGGAAAAATTAAAGATGAACTTAAAAATTTATCTCTTTCGAGTTTTGATGTATACGACGAAAAGAATTTAACGATAGAATATTGAACGCCAAAAGCTGTTAATGGCATTAATAAATTTGCGGTTGATAACAGATACGTAACCAAACCATAATACTCATCCGTTAAGAAATTTGTGTATAAAAACAACGCATTAACACCACCAATTCCGAATGCCGCAAACGTGATAATTGTGTTTTTAAACGATTGATTTAATACAATTCCCAATGAAAAAATTATTTAGTTAGCAATGTTAAAATAGATTGATGAATACTTTCTCCAACATTATTTCCATACAACTCTTTATTAAAATCCAATTCTGAATTTTTAAATTTATGAAAAGCATTTATAATTAAAGTTTGATTGCTTCCAACAATTTCTGCAAAACCATTCTCCACCAACTCAATCCATTCTGTTTCTTCTCTTACAATAATGCAATTCTTTTTATTAAAGAAAGCTTCCTTTTGTAATCCTCCACTATCAGAAATTACTAGTTTACAGTTTTTAAGCAACTCTAACATTGCAAAATAACCAACAGGATTTACTAATGTGATTTTCGGTTGAATATTATTTTGCTCTAAGATTTTTTTTGTTCTAGGATGCAATGGTAAAACCACAGTGCATTCTTTATTAATTTCTTTTAAACCAGCAAAAATTGATTTTAAATTCTCTACATCGTCAGTATTTTCTTGTCTATGAATTGTTGCTAGCACAAAAGCGTTTTTATTCAACTCTAAATCAGCAATGATAGAAGACTTTTCTGCGGATGTTTGACTGTAATATTCTACTGCATCTTTCATAATATCGCCATTTTTTACAATTTTGATTGGCAAATTATCAAAGCCTTCATTGTTCAAATTTTTGATTGCAGTTTCTGTTGGACAACACAACAAATCAGAAATTCTGTCTGTTAAAATTCTATTTATTTCTTCTGGCATTTTCATATTAAAAGAACGCAAACCTGCTTCAATATGAATTACTTTTATATGCAATTTTTTAGCTGCTAAAGAACCTGCGACTGTTGAGTTTGTATCGCCATATACAACTACTGCGTCTGGTTTTTCATCCAACAAAATAGCTTCTATTTTTTCTAACATTTGTCCAGTCATTGCACCATGACTTAAACTGTTTATTGCTAAATTATATTTAGGTTTCGGAATCTCCATTTCTTCAAAAAAAACTTCACTCATATTGGCATCAAAATGTTGACCAGTATGAATAATCACTTCTTCAATTTGATGGTGATTTTTTATCACTCTACTTAGCACTGCAGCTTTTACAAACTGTGGTCTTGCTCCTAAAATGGTTACTATTTTTTTCATAAAAATTACGAAACGGTTTCTTTAATTATATTGGCTAATTTTTCTGTTAAATTTCTTCGGTGATATTGCTCTATATTGCTAGAATTTGACTCTGAACCTCTATTCTTAAATGAGTTATATAATTGCAGAATTTCTTTTTTTAAGTTTTCTACAGCATCAAAATCTACAATAATTCCTGAATTAGTCTCTTTTAAAATTTCAGCCAAATCGCCATCAATTGGTCCAATAGCTAAGATAGGACGTTTTGCTTGTAAATACTCAAATATTTTACCAGTAATAATGCCTTTTGCACTTTTTACATTGTTTACTGCTAACAATAAAACTTGCGATTTTTGTTGATACTTGGTCACTTCTTGATGTGAAACATATCCAACATCTGTAATTTTTTTTATTTGATATTCTTTTAAACTTTCTCTAACTTCTGATGCTATTTTTCCAACAAATTGAATTTGATAATCAGCAGCAAAAGCATCATTTTCTTTACAAATTTCAGAAATTGTTTTCCATAATGAAATTGGATTTCTATCTGCATTCATTAAACCAACATGAGTAATTGTAAATTTTTTATCTAAAGTTATTGATGCAGAATTGATGTCATTATCGAATCCGTTTGTAATAACATGAATATTTTTAGAAAATTTAGAGAAATTCTCTTTCATTGTTTTTCCGATAACTAAAACTGCATCCGAATTCTCAACAACTTCTTGTTCTAATTGCTGATGAATTTGAATTGATTTTTTGGTCAATGGTAACTGCTCAAAATAATCTATTTCTGTCCACGGATCTCTAAAATCAGAAATCCATTTGATGTTCAATTCTTTCTTTAATTCCAAACCAATTAAATGCAAACTGTGCGGCGGACCAGAAGTAATTACTGCATCAATTTTATGCTCCTTTACATATTTTTTTAAAAACTTAACAGAGGGTTTTATCCAAAATTTTCGTGCATCTGGAATAAAATAATTAGCTCTAACATATTGTAATATTCTTCCAAAAAAAGTAGGATTTGGATTTAAAAACCCTGCTGATTGTTGCGTATTTTTCTTTTTAAAAAATGATAAAATATTGTTTGGCTCCCAAATGGGTTGTTTTAAAATGGTGATATTTTTCGGAATCTCATTTTCTAAAGAAACATCTAAAATTGGATATTTTGGATTATCAACCGTATACACAACAGGTTCAACTCCAAAATCTTGTAAATACTTTACAAATTTCAACCAACGTTGCACTCCAGAACCGCCAGATGGTGGCCAATAATATGTAATAATTAGTATTTTCAATTACCTAAGTTATTGTATAAATGTACTAAGTTTTTTGAAGTAAATTCCCAATTAAGTTCACCATTTAAAGATTCGTCATTTCCTTTCTTTGCTTTTTGCATTGCAGAATCGTAATCAGTATAGATTTCTTCAATTGCTTTTGCAAAACTCTGTGGATTTTCTGATTCAAAATAAGTGCCGATTTCATATTGATTTACCAATCTTTTCATCGGAGCGCAATCAGAAACTAATAATGGTTTTCCTGATAATAAAATTTGAAAAAACTTATGCGGAACAGCACTTTCTGTGTGTTCATTTGAAATATGTGGAATGATGTTTACGGAAGAATTCTTCATAATATTCACAACATTATTAAAAGGTTCGCTTCCTCTAATTTCAACAAAATCTTGTAAATTATTATCAATGATAATGTTTTGTAAATGATTTCTAACATCATTATTTGCCGGACCTACCAATACTAAAAAAGCATTCGGAATTTTCTTAGAAATTTCTTTCATTCCTAAAATTGCAGTATGCAATCCTCTATGTGGACCAAATCCTCCAACATAAGAAATAATGAATTTATCTTCTAAATTGCTGAAATAATTGGTGGTAGCAGCGTTAAAATTCTTGATAAATTCTTTTTTCTCTGAATTTGGAACAATCACAATTTTACTTTCAGAAATATTGTGTTGCTCAATTAATCGTTGCTTCATTTCATCAACAACTGTAATTAAAACATCAAACTTTTTAATGATTCTAGATTCGTATTTTCGCCATCTATTGTAACTAAAAAACAAGTTATTTTTTATTCTGATGATTGGATTTTTACGCCAAGAGAACCATGTCATTAAAGCTGCTGGATAATTTTCATGCAAATCCAGTACCATTTTTAAATGTCTCTTTTTTGCTGCCAGAAAAGCAGTTTTTGCCAAAGGTAAATCGTGTACATGAAGTACATCAATTTTATTTTCTTTGATAAAGTAAGCTAGCTGTTTTTTAAAAAAAGGATGGACAAAACCTACTGAAGCAATTACATCAATAATACCTTCATGTGCTAAATTTCGATATTCTATTTTACGAATAATTTGAACTCCGTTTACAACTTCGTACTCTTTTTCGTTAGGATTTTTTTTGCACAAAACAAAAACCGAATGGTTATTTTCCACTAAAGTTTCTGCTTCTTTACGAACTCTAATATCTGCCGGATAATTTCCATTTAATAACATTCCTATGTTCATATTCTCTGTGCTAATGCTATTTTTAAGTGCTTTATAACAAGCACCAAATGTATACAATCAAATTAACATTTTAAACTTCTCAAATAAAAAAAGAGAGCTTTCGCTCTCTTTATTCCCTTTTCATACCAAATATATTTATACCGGTTTATTTGGTAGTATAAATATACCTATTATATTTACCTTAATATAATTATGTATTCCGCTTTTTATAAAAAGCACAGTTAAAATTTACCTCATTAAATATTAATGTTTTTTTATGAAATATAATTTTTTTCTTATTTTTTTCTTATGTAGCTGTTCATTTTCTATGGCTCAAACTGAGCAATTAAATAAAAGCTATACGAAAAAAATTGAAAAATTTGGAAATACAAATATTGATAGTTTATTCTACTACGCAAAAGAAAGTCAAAAATCGAATGACCCATGCACAAAAAATCTTGGAATTATAAGTGAAGCAAATGCTTATTATAAGAGTGGCGATTTTGACACCTCTGAAAAAATTTGCTTAAAAGTTATTGAAGATTTAAAAAGCAAAACTACTTCTTGTAATTATAAAATATTACTATCAGCGTATAATAGGTTGTTTTGGATTAAAAAAAATCAAGCAAAATATGATAAAGCTTTTCAATATCTTCTAGAAAAAAAGAAAATAATAGAAACCATTCCTGAAAGAAATATGTATTATTATCTTCATAAATTGGGTGTAAATAATAATATTGCAGGCATAAAAGAAATTCTTGGTCTACATAATGAAGCTATTCAGATTCTTAAAGAAACCAACACTGAATTACAAAAACTAAGTAACGACAATACATATTATTTCAATCATTTAAAAGTATTACATTCTAGTAATTTAAACATGATTGGCGATAATTTTTTTAACATCGGAAAAGACTCGGTAAAAAGTTATTTAGATTCTGCTGGTGTATATTATAAAAAAGCATACTCTGTTGCCTTAGGTTTTAATCCTCCAAATAAAAATTCAAAACAATTATACACTTTAAGAAAAACTAAAGTTCAAATTCTAAAAAAGGAATTTAAGAAAGCTTTAGAAGAATTATCTTTAATTAACAATGTAGATTCTGGAATTACAAAAGATATTTGTTTTTATAAATCTTTGATTTACTATAATTTAAACAAAAAAGATTCAACACTAATTTACGCTAACAAATTTTTATATTCTGATGCTACTAACGCAACTATTTCAAAAGATAAAAAAATTATTATTTATGATGTTTTAGCAAATCAATATAACAATTTACAAAAAACGGATAGTGCTTATAAATATTCGCGATTGGGGTTAAAAGAATTGTCTGAATTAACTTTAAACAAAAGTAAAATTAATAAATCTCATTATAAATATAACTTTAATCAAATTAAAGAAAATAATGATGTGACTATAAATTTAGAGCGTAAAACCCATTTAATTCAACTGCTATTTATCTGCCTTTTATCTATTTTTCTAATTGTTTATTTAGTTAATAGATCAAAAAAGAAAAGAAGAAAAAACAAAGAGAGTTTTGACTTCATATTGAATGAAATTCAAACAAAAGAATCACATCCAAAGAAAGAATATAAGATAGAAAAAGAGCTGGAAGCAACTATTTTAAAGCAACTTGATGAGTTAGAAGAATCAACTGAATTCTTAAAAAGTGATTTCAATATAAATATATTGGCAAAAAAACTAGAAACAAATACTTCTTACCTCTCTTATATTATTAACAACACAAAAAATCAAAGTTTTAAACAATATATTACAAAACTTAGAATTGATTATTTAATCAAAAAATTAAATACAAAAAAACAATACCAACAATATACAATTCAGTATTTAGCAGAAGAAATTGGCTACACAAATGCGTCTGCTTTTACAAGAGCTTTTAAAAAAGAAGTTGGCGTAACTCCGTCAGAATATATCAAATCTCTAAAGGATTAATTTTATTCTTTCTTTCTCTTTTTCTCAACAAAAAACCATCCAATCGGAATTATCAATAACAAAAAGTAAGAAGTTAATGTTATTGTGTTTCCATTTTTAATTGTTGTAGGTTCAAATTTAAAATCGATTGTATGTTTTCCTTCCGGAATTTCCATTCCACGCAACACATAATTAACTCTATAATGTGGCGTTAATTTTCCATCAACATAAGCATTCCAACCGTCTTTATAATAAATTTCAGAAAAAACAGCAAACTGATTTTTTGTAGAATTAGATTCATAAGTTAGCGCTGTAACATCATAATTTGTGAGTTTAATTCTTGCTGTAGAATCTCTTTCAAAATTGTTTTTAACATCAAATTTACTTGTGTCAATTACTGCTTCATGTTTTGTTTTTAAAGAATCTAATGCTTTTATTTCTTCATCAGCAGTAGTAACTAATTTTAAGTTCGACACAAACCAAACGCTACCATTTGTATTCGGGTTTTCTTGTACACTTAAATTACCTGTTTGATCTGGAAAGATAAAATATTTGGTATTTAACATGTTCAACACTTCCATGTTGTTTTTTACTATTTGATAATCAAACAATTCTTGATAACGTCCCATTTTAGCAGCGTGATAACCACCAATAGAATTATGAAAATACGATGTTCTTCCATCTTGTAACGGACTTGGAAAATTGGCGACTCTATAATAACTTTTATCTTTTAAGATTTCCTTGTCGATGTCATTTAATTGAAAAGGTTTTTCAATATTTCTTGCTTTTTCAAACGAATCTTTATTTACATAATTGATATTTACAGAAAGTAAGTCAAATAAAATGATGATTGCAAATCCAACAATTGTTTTAGTTTGATTCATTTTATTTTTAAGGAAAAACCATAAAATTGCAAACGAAATTGAAATCAAAATCAATGAACGTAAACTGTCTTGAAATAACATTGCTTTTCTATCCGAAATTAAAGCTTCAATCAAACCAGGAATTTGCTCATAACTATTGTCTCTAAATCCTTCAAAAGCAAATAAACTTGAACCGAAAAGGATAAAGAAAACTGCAATTCCGCCTAAAATATAAAATGCTTTTTTTAATGCATTCTTTTTCTCATCCAAAGAAATTTCTTTAGAAAAGAATTCTTTTAAGGCTAAAATTCCTAGTAACGGAACACAAATTTCTGCAATTACTTGTATCGAAGAAACTGCTCTAAACTTATTGTATAGCGGTACATAATCTATAAATAAGTTGGTAATAATTTCAAAGTTTTTACCCCAACTTAATACAATTGAAAAAATAGTTGCAGCAACCAACCATTTTTTAAAAGTTCCTTTTACCAAAAACGCGCCAAGAAAAAACAAGAACACTAAAACTGCACCTATATAAGCTGGTGCTTCTATAATTGTTTGATCTCCCCAATAGGTAAAAACTTGTTTTGACGCTTGGGATGCTTGAACAGGCCCAATTTGTGGATGCGATTTTAAGGTTTCATAGAAACTAGAGTTTTTTCCTAATTTTTCATACGTTCCGCCACCCATAAAACGCGGAATAAATAAATTAAAAGTTTCCGTTAAACCGTAACTATATTCTGTAATATATTCTTTAGATAAACCATCTGTTACTTGTTTTGGAGAACCGTTTGGTTCAATTGTTAATTCCGTTTTCCCTCTCGTACTAAAACTTGCATATTCTTTCATTGCTAGTAAACGAGTAGCGTTTACACCAAGTCCTAATATCATTGCAAAAACAATAATTACTGATTGTTTTATAAACGGAACATAACTTTTATTCTGAATTGCTTCAATCAATTTTATAATACCAAGAATTAATAACGTAAAACCTAAATAATACGTCATTTGAGGATGATTCGTATATATTTCTAATGCCATTGCAATAGACGTAACAATAAATCCGAGTAAATATTTTTGTTTAAAAATCCAAATTACGCCAGCCATAACCATTGGCATATATGCAATTGCGTGTGCTTTTGCATTATGACCTGCTCCAAAAATGATAATTAAATAGGTAGAAAAGCCAAAGGAAAGAGCACCTAAAATTGCCAATTCCCATTCGGTATTTAAAGCTGTTAACAATAAAAAGAATCCTAAGAAATATAAGAAAACATAATCTGCTGGTCTTGGTAAAAACCGTAAAGCACTATCTAAAGTTTTAATATAATCATTCGGATAATATGCACTTAATTGATACGCTGGCATTCCGCTAAAAGCGGATCCGGTCCAATAAGGTTCTTCTCCTTTTTCTAATCTATAATCTGCAATTTCTTTAGACATTCCTTTAAACTGAGTAATGTCACTTTGTTTTATTTTTTCTCCTTTTAAAACAGGATTAAAGTATAAAACAGAAGCAATTACAAAAATTAGAATCGCTATAATATATGGGAATGTATTTTTAATTTTCATCTTATTCTACTTCTTCATAATCAACATATTCTCCAACAGAATTATTGCTTTGATTCTTATTTACAGGCTTTTTATCAATAATAGTTTCACCAACTTTTACATTTGGTTCTTGTTGCTTTTGATGTTGATTTTGTGCTTTTTGCTGCATTTTATTCACCATTCTTTTCATTAGAATTGGTGCAAATAATTTAGTCAAATATTTAAGCACATAATACACTAATAAAATAATAGCGATTGTTCTTAATAAACCCATTTATATTGTTATTGCTTTTTATGATTCAAAAATTCCTTCAAAAGTAACAATTTGACAGCAATTTTAACGTTAAGATTATACAAAAAACAATCCAAAAGTTTAAAAAAGCAATTTCATAAATATGACGTATGCTTTTTTTGCTGTATGTTTGTGTTTATCTGCAAAAAGACAGAGCATTGATGATGAATTACCCCAAAAATGAATATGAATAAAAAGATTCTTTTTTTCTTTTTTATATGTAGCAGTTATCTTTTAAATGCTCAATACACAAATGTTATTAACTCTAACAGGCCTGGTTTTTCTGAAAGTCCGTATAGTGTTGGCTCTGGTATTTATCAATTAGAAACTGGTTTTTTTTATAATTCATCTCAAATTGTTAGAACCTTTACCATTCCAAGATCTTTTGGCTATAATATGGTTTTTAGAACTAGCTTTTTTGATGATAAATTAGAGTTCAACACAAATTTTACACTTCAAAGCGATAAAGTAGCTTTTAAAAATGTATTTACTTCTGATTATTTTACAACAGGAGTTAGCGATTTTTCTTTCGGTGCAAAATATTTATTTTTTCATCAAGAATATGAAGACAAATCTAAAGAAATAAGAAGTTGGAAACGCAGACATGCTTTTGATTGGAAAAGAGCAATTCCGTCTGTAGCCATCTATGTAGGCGTTAACTCAAACTTGGTAAACAACATTTACAAATTAGAAGGTTTAACGCCTAAATTTGGAGTTTTACTTCAAAATAATTTATCTAAAAAATTAAATATTGTTACTAATCTTTACTATGATAATATTGGAAGTTCGTATTCAGAATTTGC
This sequence comes from Polaribacter uvawellassae, assembly GCF_039748955.1. NCBI lineage: Bacteria > Pseudomonadati > Bacteroidota > Flavobacteriia > Flavobacteriales > Flavobacteriaceae > Polaribacter > Polaribacter uvawellassae. The sequence continues at coordinate 167,848 of NZ_JBDIZN010000002.1, forward strand.
TTATATCGTTACAGGAACCTATGCTTTTAATGAAACTTGGAGTACTTTTTTAGAACATCAAGGAAGTTATAACAAGTATCAAACTAATACTGATTTCGGAACTGGAATTGCCTATTTATCTGGTAGACATTTTCAGATTGATGCTTCTACTCGATTAAATTTTAACGGAAAAACAACTGAATTTTATACTGGAATTGGATTTTCGTTTCGATTAGATAGACATGTTCCAGAATTTGATTTGTTAGACGAAAAAGGAAATGTAATTATAGAAGATGATCCAGTTTCAACAAAAAAGAAAAAGTTTTTTGGTCGTTTGTTAGATTTCTTTAAGTTTAAAAAGAAAGATAAGAGTAATGAAAAAAAATATGATCGAAAAAAACCTGTTCGAAAAAGAATAGAATCTACCACAAAAAAGAAAGATACTAAAAAGAAAAAAGGTGGTTTCTTTAGTTTTTTAAAACGAAAAAACAAAAAAGAAGACGACACTAAGAAAAAGGACGACACCAAACAAAAAGACGAAACAAAAAACGATACTAAGTAATTGAACGTTTTGTATATTTAACCTATGATTACCATTAAAGAACTTTTTACAAGAAAGGATTTAAAACAATTTGTTAAATTTCCTTTTTCGCTTTATAAAGGAAATCCATTTTGGGTTCCACCAATAATAAAAGACGAATTAGACACGTTAGATAAAAATGAAAATCCAGCATTTGAACATGCAGAAGCTCGTTTTTTTATCGCTCTTAAAAACGAAAAAATTGTTGGTCGTGTTGCAGCAATCATCAACAAATATGAAACTGAAAAGCAAGGCATTCAAAAAATGCGTTTTGGTTGGTTTGATGTAATTGATGACATAGAAGTTAGTAGAATTTTACTTGAAAAAGTAAAGGAAATCGGTTTTCAAAATAACTTAGAATATATTGAAGGTCCGGTTGGTTTTTCTAATTTAGATAAAGTAGGTGTTTTAGTTGAAGGTTTTGATCATATCGGAACCATGATTACGTGGTATTCTCAACCGTATTACAAAGAGCATTTAGAAAAATTAGGATATAAAAAAGAGAAAGAATATTTAGAAAACAAGTTTCTAATTAGCAATATTGATGCGGCTTATTATGATAGGATTGCAAAAGTTGTAAAACATCGATATAAACTTACTCCGTTAAATTTTACCAACACAAAAGACATTATGCCTTATGTGGATGAAATGTTTGATTTATTTAGCAAAACGTATTCGAAATTATCTTCTTTTGTTCCGATTTCTAACACACAAATAGAACATTTTAAAAAACGTTATATCGGTTTTATCAATCCAGAATTTATAAAATTTGTGGTAGATGAAAATAAAAAATTAGTAGCTTTTGCTATTATTATGCCTTCATTTTCTAAAGCACTTCAAAAAGCAAACGGAAAGTTATTTCCGTTCGGAATTTTTCATTTATTAAAGGCTAGAAAAAAACCTAAAACTGTAACAACTTATTTAATTGGAGTTGAAGACAGTTATAAAAACAAAGGTGTAACCGCAATTATTTTTAATGAATACGCAAAAGTCTGTATAGCAAAAGGAGTAAAAGAAATGATTAGAACTCCAGAGTTAGAAGACAATGAAGCAATCCATAAAATTTGGAGGAATTTTAATCCCGTTACACACAAAAGACGTAGAACTTATAAATTAGGAATTAGGAATTAGGAATTAGGAATTAGGAAAAACTAAAATTTTGAAACTTAGAAAACAATAAAACTTGTAACTTTTTCACTTTGCAACTTTGCTACTCTGAACCTTTGAACCTCTGAACCTTAAAAACAAAAAATGCAATTATTCTATAATAAAAACATATCAACCAACGATTCTCAGTTTACTTTCGATAAAACAGAGAGCCGACATATTGTAAAAGTATTGCGAAAAAAAGACGGCGATATTTTACATATCACTAACGGAAAAAATGAATTGTTCGCTGTGAAAATCATTTTAGCTAATGATAAAAGATGTTTGGTAGAAATTCAAAATTCAGAAACAAAACCAAAACCTTGGAACTACAAGTTGCATATTGCCATTGCACCAACAAAAAATAGCGACAGATTCGAATGGTTTTTAGAAAAAGCCACAGAAATTGGTATTGATGAAATTACACCAATCATTTGTGCAAATTCAGAAAGAACTGTTTTAAAAAGGGATCGATTAGAAAAAATTCTACAATCTGCAATGAAGCAATCGTTGAAATTTGTATTACCAAAATTGAATGAACCCATAAAATTTTCTGATTTTATCAAACAAAATTTTGAAGACCATTTATTTATTGCGCATTGTGAAGAACAAGACAAAAAATCATTTGCAAAAACCATAAAACCAACTCAAAATATTACCATTTTAATTGGTCCAGAAGGAGATTTTAATCCAGCTGAAATTGAAAAAGCATTAGCTGCTAATTTCATTCCTGTTACTTTAGGAGAAAGTAGATTACGTACAGAAACTGCTGGTGTTGTAGCTGCTCAAACTGTTGCTTTGATTAATGAAATAAATTGATTTATATTTTAGTATCTTGCTTCAAATTCAATTATAACTTACTTGATGAAGAATTTTTTTATTTTCATTTTCTTTAGTTTTTCATTTTTTGCAAATGCACAAGAAATTGCAGTATTAAAATACAATGGCGGAGGAGATTGGTATTCAAATCCAACAGCTTTACCAAACTTAATTGAATTTGCAAACACCAATAGCAACACAAAAATTAAGGAAAACCCAACTTTTGTAGCTGTAGGAAATCCAGATATTATAAATTATCCAATTGTTTTTATGACTGGTCATGGAAACATTTTTTTCTCTGAAGATGAAGCCAAAAATTTACACAATTACTTAATCTCTGGTGGTTTTTTACATATTTCAGACAATTACGGTTTAGATACATTTATTAGAAGAGAAATGAAAAAAGTTTTTCCGACTTTGCAATTTCAAGAAATTCCTAAAAATCATCCTATTTACAACCAAACATTTACTTTTAAAAATGGTTTGCCGAAAATTCATGAACACGATAAAAAACCACCACAAGGTTTTGGTTTGTTTTACGAAGGAAGATTAATTTGTTTTTATGATTACGAATCAGATTTAAGTGATGGCTGGGAAAATGCAAGTGTACACAATAATTCTAAAGAAGTACGAGAAAAAGCTTTAAAAATGGGTTCAAATATTATAGAATATGCCTTTAAACATTGATCAAATTACTAATATAGACGATATTAAAATTCATTTTGATGCTAGCGGTTTGTGGGTATTAAATATTGCTATTGGCATCATTATGTTTGGTGTTGCACTAGGAATTACTATTGATGATTTTAAACGCTTATTTAAAAATCCTAAAATAGTTTTTGTTGGTGTTCTTTCTCAATTTATCTTATTGCCTGCAGCAACTTTTTTAATAATTTTAGCGCTTAAACCTCATCCAAGTTTTGCATTAGGAATGTTGATGATTGCAGCTTGTCCTGGCGGAAATGTTTCTAACTTTTTTAGTAAAATGGCTGGTGGAAACGCCGCTTTATCTGTTAGTTTAACAGCTTTTGCAACATTGATTTGCATTTTTATGACGCCTTTTAATCTACATTTTTGGGGAAGTTTATATGAACCAACAAACGCCATTTTACAAACCGTAGAGTTAAATCCCTATGATTTATTTAAACTCGTTTTATTAATTTTAGGAATTCCTTTAATTGCCGGAATGTTGGTAAAACATTATCATTCAGAAATGGCAAAAAAAATAGAAAAAGTATTAAAACCACTTTCTATGTTGGTTTTTGTTGCGTTAATTTTTGTGGCATTTTCTCAAAACTTAGATATTTTTATGAATTATATTCACTTGGTTTTATTCCTTGTAATATTTCATAACATCTTTGCTTTTGTACTTGGATTTTATACTGCTAAAGCTTTTGGGTTAAACAAAAAAGATAGAAAAACAATCTCTATGGAAACCGGAATTCAGAATGGTGGTTTAGGGTTACTATTAATTTTTGGTTTTTTTGAAGGTTTAGGCGGAATGGCTTTACTAGCGGCTTTTTGGGGAATCTGGGATGTTTTTTCTGGAATGGCTTTGGCTACGTATTGGGGAAGGAAAAAGTAACAGTTATCAGTTATCAGTTATCAGTTATCAGTTATCAGTTATCAGTTATCAGTTATCAAAAATAAAAATTTCGCACACTTTACAAGATTAAAATTTCTCTTCTTTTAGCCTTTGAAACTTTAATCCTTTGTTACTTTGCGCCTTTTTCACTTTCTAACTTTCTAACTAAATCAATGACACATTTGTCCGCCATCAACCATTTCGTGAACATGAATTGGAGAAACATACGGAATTCCTAAACCCATTCCGCGTAAAATAAATAACACGGCAATTACCACAACCGCTACTGGAATAAATTGTTGAATTCTTTTTCGAACTAAGCCTGTTGTAAAGTTTCCTAAATAGACAAAAGCCGTCATTAACGGAACAGTTCCTAATCCAAATAAAACCATGTACAAACTTCCTTCAAGTATACTTCCTGTTGCTATAGAAGCAAAAATTGCCATATAAACCAATCCGCAAGGTAAAAACCCGTTTAAGAAACCAATGGTAAAAAAAGTGTCTGTTTTTTTCTTTTTTAATTCTTTTCCTAATCTATTTTTAACTCCTGAAAGGATTTTATAAATCGGTTTTGTAATGCTAAATCTATTGATTGTTTTTTTTGGTAATACAACCATCAAGATCATTAAAACACCAATTATTATAGATAAATATTGTTGAAATCCGAAAAGGTAAAATCCTTTTCCTAAAAAACCAAAAAGTAATCCTAAAACCCCGTACGAAAACATCCTACCAAGATGATATACAGAAACTTGTAAAATCCTTTTAGCGTTATTTGTTCTATCAACTGGCAACATAAAAGCAATTGGACCACACATTCCAATACAATGGAAACTGCCTAAAAGTCCAAAAATTATTGCCGAAAACAACATTTAATAGAAAATTTCTTTTTTAAATAAGTAACTTTGTTGATTATACGTCCATTTGACGATAATGTTCCAGCGACCATCCAATAAACGTTTGTCAGGCATGAGCAAATAAGATGAATCTGAAAGTGCGATAGGCATTTCATAATCCAATTGTTTATTAGATGGTCTGTATAGGAACACTTTTCCTTTGATATCTTGTACTTTAAATTCTTTAGGAAAGATAATTTTCATTCCTTCTTTAACGCGTTCTATCTTAATATTTTCTTTTAAGTTTTTTGCGTTTTGTGTTGCGTCTATATTATCTTGAAATTTTAATTCTTGATTATAATAATCTGTTGCAACTAAATCATAACTGTATTTATTATCAGAACTCATCGTAATAATAAAATACATAATAAAACTAATAAAGCCAATAAAAGCTATTACCACTCCAAATCCCCAATTTAATTTAATCTTCATTTTTAAAATTTTTTATCGATAACTTCTTGGTCCTAAGAAATTGGTTTTTGTTGTTTCTATTAATTTATCTCCGCTAAACACTCCTATTTTAAGCTCAATTTTATCTTTCTCCATTAAAGAACTATGAATTTCTATAAACAAAGTACCTTGAGCTAAGCCTTGTTTTGGTACAGAAAAATCTTTATGTGTAACCAATTCAATTGTTCCTTTATGAGAAAGCAACTTATAGTTTACATCATTAATATCTTGTGTTGTTTTATTGATGACTTTAAATGTGTACACATTACTAATCATACCTCCTTCTTTATGTTGATATAATTGACCTGGCAATCTTAATACAGTTGCTTCAACATCATTTCTTAAAAATAACATTCCAATTAAAATACCAACTAAAATAAATAACACTGCAGAATAACCTTTCATTCTAGCGGTTAGTTTAAAAGGCGCTTTTTTCTCTATATTATCTTCACTTGCATAGCGAATTAATCCTTTTGGAAGCCCAACTGCTTCCATCATATCATCACATTCATCAATACAAGCTGTACAATTAACACATTCTAATTGTGTACCGTTTCTAATATCAATTCCTGTTGGACAAACATGTACACATTGAAAACAATCAATACAATCTCCTTTTCCAGAAGCTTCTCTGTCTTCATTTTTCTTAAATTTTGCTCTTCCTACTTCCTTTTCTCCTCTAACAAAGTCGTAGGCAACATTAATGGTTTTATTGTCTAATAAAACACCTTGTAATCTTCCGTACGGGCAAGCAATAATACATACTTGCTCTCTAAACCAAGCGAATATAAAATAGAAAACTCCAGTAAAAATTAATAATGATGTTAATGTATTTAAATTATCAAATGGAGAACTAGTGATGTATTCAATAAGTGTGTCTCCACCAATTAAATAGGCTAAAAACACATTAGCTATAATAAAAGAAATGATAAAAAAGATGCTCCATTTTAAAACTCTTTTCCTTATTTTTTCTGCATTCCAAGGTTGTTTACTAAGTCTAATTTGTTTTCCTCTATCACCATCAATCCAATATTCTATTTTTCTAAAAACCATTTCTAGAAAAATAGTTTGCGGACAAATCCATCCACAAAATATCCGACCAAAAACAACGGTAAAAAGTATAATAAAAACAACACCAATTATCATTGAAATAACAAACAAATGAAAATCTTGTGGCCAAAACGGAAACCCAAAAATATTAAACTTACGTTCTAATACATTGAAAAGTAAAAACTGGTTGCCATTAATTTTAAGGAAAGGCGAAACTAATAAAACCGTTAGTAAAAAATAACTTACATAACTTCTGTACTTATAGAACTTTCCGCTAGGTTTTTTTGGAAAAACCCAAGAACGTTTTCCTTCTTTATTGATGGTACCAATACTATCTCTAAACTGTTCGTTATCGGGTGTTTCCATTTATGTATTAAATTTCAGAATCAATAAAAATTATTCTTTCCAAACTTCTCCTTCTGGTTGTTTAGGGTTTGCGGGTGTAGTTCCTTGAAGTGAAATAATATAGCTAGAAACTTTTGCAATATCTATTGGTTTTAAAATTTTATTCCAAGCAACCATCCCTTTTCCATCTCTACCTCCGTTAGAAACGACTGTAAAAACATTTTTTATTCCACCGCCTAAAATCCAGTTTTCATCTGTTAAGTTCGGACCAATAGTACCACCACCATCTGGACCATGACAAGCTGCACAATTTAAATTAAAAATAGCTTTTCCTCTACTTAAATCTTTTTCATCAGTTAATAATGTAACTGTAGAAACATCAATAATATCTGTTGCAGTTTCTTTGTACTTATTTAATGATACTTTAGCTTCTGCAACGGCGTTATTATACTCCGTTATTTGGTTATCTCCGTCCATTACTTCAAAACGAATTAAATAAACAACTGCAAAAACGATAGTTGCATAAAACATATACACCCACCATGGTGGCAAAGAATTATCTAACTCTTTTATTCCGTCATATTCATGATCTAAAATAATTTCTTCTTCTTGATCAATTCCTTTTGTATTTGTCCATTTTTGCAACAACTCTTTTACCCAAGCTGCATAATTACTTTTAGACTCTTCTGGTATAACTCCATTTTTCTCGTTTTCTAATAATTGAACTTTTTTAAGTGCCATTATTAATATTAAGACAAGCATTAATACAACTACTAAAAAAGTAGTTAATACTAAACCTGGTAAAGGATTATCCAAAAAGTTGAATGGTTCTTCAAAACTATCCGCTATTTCTGTGAAAACAAACGGCATGGCAAAAATGAAAAGAACAGATACGATTGCTATAATATATTTTTTCATTACTTTTTATTTTTTAATTATCTAATGGTATTTGACTTACTTTATTAATGTATTCTTTTTTAGAGGTAAATACCCACCAAAATAGCACTACAAAGAATCCGAAAAAGACTAACAGAGAAATCATTGGATAAATTTCTATCCCTGTAATACTTTCCATATGATTTTTTACAAATTTTAACATGATTTTCTATTTTTAATCGTTTAATAAAGCTTCTACATCTTTCACCTTAATATCTGTACCAAGTCTTTGTAAATACGCAATAAGCGCTACAATTTCTCTATTCTTCATTTCAACAAAAGGCTCATTATTATCTTCTGCATATTTTTTATCTGCTTCATAATTTTTTACAAAATCAGGATCGGCATATAAGTTTTGCTCAATAATTGTTCCTTGCTCTAACATATGTTGCTGAGCGTTTGCAATATCTTCTTCTGTATACGGTACACCAAGTGTTACCATTACTTTCATTTTACTTTCTGTATCGGACTTATCTAATTCATTTTTAATCAACCACTTATAACCTGGCATAATTGATCCTGGTGATGTACTCTGAGGATCGTACATGTGATTTAAATGCCAACTATCAGAATATTTTCCTCCTTGTCTGTGTAAATCTGGCCCAGTACGTTTAGATCCCCATAAAAATGGATGATCGTATACAAATTCTCCTGCCTTTGAATATTCTCCGTAACGCTCAACTTCACTTCTAAAAGGACGAATCATTTGTGAGTGACATCCCACACAACCTTCACGGATATAAATATCTCTTCCTTCTAATTCTAAAGGAGTATATGGTTTTACACTACTAATTGTAGGAATATTTGATTTTACTAATAAAGTTGGAATAATCTGAACTGCACCACCTATTAAAATAGCAATAGTTGCATAAATTGTAAGTTTTATTGGCTTACGCTCTAACCAAGTGTGCCATCCTTCTCCTTTTGTTCTGTATTTTGATACTTTTTCTAAAGCAGGTGCTTCGGCCAATTCATCGGTAACATCACTTCCTGCTTTAATTGTTAGAATTATATTGTAAAGCATTATTATTGCTCCAATAATAAACATAGTTCCACCAATTGCACGCATCCAATACATTGGTACAATTTCGTTAACGGTTTCTAAGAAGTTACCGTAAGTTAAAGTTCCGTCTGGATTAAATTGTTTCCACATAGATGCTTGTACAAATCCAGCAACATACATTGGTAATGCATATAAAATGATTCCTAATGTTCCAATCCAAAAGTGAGCATTTGCTAATCCTGTAGAAAATAATTTTGTTTTAAACATTCTTGGAACTAACCAATAAATCATACCAAAGGCAAAGAAACCATTCCAAGCTAATGCTCCAACGTGAACGTGAGCAATAATCCAATCGCTAAAATGCGCTATTGCATTTACATTTTTTAATGATAACATTGGACCTTCAAAAGTTGCCATACCATAACCAGTAATTGCAACTACAAAGAATTTTAAAACAGGATCCGTTCTTACTTTATCCCAAGCTCCACGCAGTGTTAATAATCCGTTTATCATTCCACCCCAAGATGGAGCCAATAACATTACAGAAAATGCAACTCCTAAGTTTTGCGCCCAATCTGGTAAAGATGTATATAATAAGTGATGAGGACCAGCCCAAATGTAAATAAAGATCAACGACCAAAAGTGTACAATTGATAATCTATAAGAATATACTGGTCTGTTTGCAGCTTTAGGAACAAAGTAATACATCAGTCCTAAAAAAGGTGTTGTTAAGAAAAATGCAACTGCATTATGTCCGTACCACCATTGCACCAAAGCATCTTGAACTCCTGCATACACAGAATAACTTTTCATGAAGCTTACCGGCAACGCCAAACTATTAAAAATGTGTAATACTGCAACAGTAACAAAAGTTGCTAAATAAAACCATATTGCAACATATAAATGTCTTTGTCTTCTTTGTAAGATTGTCCAAATCATGTTGGCACCAAATGCTACCCAAACTAAAGCAATTGCAATATCTATTGGCCACTCTAATTCGGCATACTCTTTAGATGTTGTGTATCCTAAAGGCAATGTTATTGCAGCTGCAACAATGATTAACTGCCAACCCCAAAAGTTAAAATTACTTAAAAAGTTACTTGCCATTCTTGCTTTTAACAATCTTTGAAGCGAGTAATAAACTCCTGCAAAAATTGCATTACCAACAAAAGCAAAAATTACTGCATTTGTGTGTAATGGTCTTAAACGTCCAAAACTTAACCACGAAATTCCGTCAGTATAGTTTGGGAATAAAAACATAAAAGCTAGCATTAACCCGACGGTAAACCCTACTATTCCCCATAGTAAAGTAGCGTAGATAAATTTCTTTACGATCTTGTTATCGTAATAAAACTGTTGCATTTCCATAATTTAATTGTATTTAATATCTAGTTAGTTTCTTTTTTGGTTGGTGTTTTTACTAATTCATCATCAAACAGCATTCGAACAGATGGCGTATACGAATCATCATACTGCCCGCTTTTTACCGAATAAATAAATGCTATAAAAAAAATGATTGCCACTAAGATACTTAGTGTAAGTAGTAAATATATAACGCTCATATCTTGCCTGATTTGAATTTCAAAAATACAGTTTCTCGTTTGCTCATAATATGATATTTATCATCTTTTCTTATTTATTGAAAAAATTAAATTGTCATTGAAAATAATTGCGTTTCTGGTTTACTTCTTTGCAAACGTGCATCAAATGCCATACATATATTTCTTACATAAGGTCTTGCTTTTTCTGGTATTATTAAAGAATTATCATCTAAAATTACCAATCCGTCTGATACCATCTCGTCTAAAAGTAAAAAATGTTTTTCTAATTCTATAATTTTTAAATCACTTTTATTCCATGTTGTATTAAAATGACACATCATGTTTAAAATATGCTTTCTTACAATTAAATCTTCTTCTGTTAATAAATGTCCTTTAAAGATTGGAATTTCACCTTCATTTACTAATTTTTGATATTCTTTTACTGTTTTTACATTTTGTGCAAACGCGTACCAAGAATCTGAAATTGCAGACATTCCCAATCCAACCATTAGTAATGTTTTATTAGCTGTATAACCCATAAAATTTCTGTGCAACGTTTTTTCTTCTGTTGCTTTAAAAAGCGAATCTGTTTTTAAAGCAAAATGATCCATCCCGATTTCTACATAACCTAATTCTGCAAACAATTCTTTACCAACTTCGTATAGTTCTCTTTTTTCATCGTCTTTTGGTAAATCTTTTTCGTTAAATCCGCGTTGACCAACTCCTTTTACCCAAGGAACATGTGCATAACTATAAAACGAAATTCTATCTGGTTGTAATATTTTTGTTTTTTCAATTGTTTCGATAATATTTTCTTTGGTTTGAAAAGGTAAACCAAAAATTAAATCGTGACTTACAGATGTATATCCAATTTCTCGAGACCATTTTGTTACATTTTCAACATTTTCGAAAGGTTGAATTCTATGAATTGCTTTTTGTACAATTGGATCATAATCTTGTACACCAAAACTAATTCTTGTAAATCCTAAATCATACAAAGTTTGCAATTGCTCTTTGGTTGTGTTGTTTGGATGTCCTTCTAAACTAAACTCATAATCAGCATGTCTATCAGCATACACAAATAATCCGTCAATTAATTTTTTAAGTTGAAAGCTCGAAAAAAATGTTGGTGTTCCGCCACCTAAATGAATTTCTTTTATGATTGGTTTTTCACCCACCAAATCAACATATAATTTCCATTCTTTTAAAACGGTATCAATATAATCCTCTTCAACTTCGTGACGTTTGGTAATGTGTTTATGGCAGGCACAAAACGTACACAAACTTTCACAAAATGGTAAATGAATATATAAACTAATACCTTCTGATTGATTGCTTTCTGTAAAAGATTTTTGAAAACTTTTTATCCAATTTTCTTTAGAAATTCCTTCTTTATCCCAATACGGAACCGTTGGATAGCTTGTATATCTTGGTCCTGGAATATTGTATTTTTGTATTAATGAACTCATTATTATATTGTCTTTTCTCTACATATATTTTCTTATTCTCGACTCCGTTTGATTTGATTGAAATTTAATCGATTTAAATTATATCTAAGGCGATTAAAACCATTTCTTTAAACGTTTGTTCTCTTTCTTCTGCTGATGTTTTTTCTTTGGTAACTAAACTATCAGAAATTGTTAAGATTGATAAGGCATTTACATTGTGTTTTGCCGCAGTTGTATACAAACCAGCCGTTTCCATTTCTACACACAACACACCAAATTCTGCCCAATGTTTATAATCTTCAAAATTATCTGTATAAAATTCATCAGAACTTAACACGTTTCCTGCTTTAATCGGAATGTTTTGTTTTTTTGCAGCAATAACGGCTTTGTTAAATAACTCAAAATTTGCTGTTGGCGCATAGCTTGCTCCATGAAAACGTTGTGCATTAATTCCTGATGTTGTAGAACCTGCCATTGCTAAAACGATATCTCTAATTTTTACATCATTTTGATAAGAACCTGCAGAACCAACACGTATTAAATTCTTTACTCCAAATTGCGTAATCAATTCATTTGCGTAAATTAATGCAGACGGAATTCCCATTCCTGTTCCTTGAACAGAAACTCTTTTCCCTTTATAAGTTCCTGTAAAACCTAACATTCCTCTAACTTCATTATAACAAACTACATTTTCTAAAAATGTGTCTGCAATCCATTTTGCTCTTAACGGATCTCCAGGCAACAAAATAGACTCTGCTACATCTCCTGGTTTTGCATCAATATGAATACTCATAATTTAATTTTTTAATTTTCTTCCTAAAATATTTGTCATAATTGTTGTAAAAACTACAATTGTAATTGAACTCAACGGCATTAGAATTGCCGCAATTACAGGTTCTAATTGTCCTGTTACAGCAAAATACAACCCAATAACATTATAACATAAAGATAATACAAAACTATATTTAATAATCTTGATTGCTTTTTTAGACATTTCTAAATAAGTGGCAATATTTTTAAATTTACTAGCATCTAAAATAGCATCACAAGCTGGCGAAAAAACGTTTATATTTTCTGACAAAGAAAACCCAACATCACTTTGCGCCAAAGCTCCAGCGTCATTTAAACCATCGCCAATCATTAATACTTTGTTTCCTTTTTCTTGTAATGATTTTATGTAGTCTAATTTATCTTCTGGTTTTTGATTGAATAAAAACTCTACTTTTTTTGGTAATTTTTTTTCTAAATATTCTTTTTCGCCTTCGTTATCACCAGAAAGAATTGATAAATTATAATTGTTTTTCAATTTTTGAAACAATCGTTTCATATATTTTCGGTACGAATTTTTAAAAACGTATTTCCCAAAATATTCTCCGTTTATACTGATATGAATTGCCGTTTCAAACTGATTGTCTTTCGGGCTATTTTCTACAAATGATTGCGAACCAATTTTTATTGAAATTCCGTTTGCATTTGCCTCAATTCCTTTTCCAACAAGTTCCTGAAAAGCATCTAATTCAACATGGTTTATTGCACCAAAAGTATCGTACAACATTCTACTTAATGGATGATTAGAAATTCGAACTGCATTTTGTAAAACCTCTTTTTCTATTTCTGAAAATGATTTTCCTTCATAATGTATTTCGTTCTTTTTGGTGGATGTTAACGTTCCTGTTTTGTCAAAAATAATGGAGTTTATTTTTGCCATTTTTTCGATAATTGCTGCATTTTTAAGATACAGTTTTTTCTTTCCAAGAATCCTTAACAAATTACCCAAAGTAAAAGGTGCAGCTAATGCAATTGCACACGGACACGCAATAATTAATACAGCAGTAAACACATTTAATGCTTTACTTGCATCTGTAAACAACCAAAATAATGTAGCAATTGTAGCAATTGACAAAACAAAAATGGTAAATCGTTTGCTAATTGTATCAGTTAGGTTTTTAAATTTTGAAGTTTTTTCTTCATTAAAAACATCATTGCTCCACAGTTGTGTTAAGTAACTTTGCGAAACAGATTTTAAAACTTCCATTTCTATAATTCCGTTGAGTTGTTTTCCGCCAGCAAAAATTTTATCTCCAGATTTCTTTTCTACCGCAACAGATTCTCCAGTAACAAAACTATAATCTATATTTGCATCTCCGTTAATTAGAATTCCATCAACAGGAATTAATTCGTTGTTTCTAATTAATAAACGATCGCCTTTTACAACATCATAAATTTGTGTGTTTTCTTCTGTTTTATCAGTATTTATTTTGGTAACTGCAATTGGAAAATAAGATTTAAAATCGCGCTCAAAAGACAAGAAACTATAGGTTTTTTGTTGAAAAAATTTACCTGTCAATAAAAAGAAAACCAAACCTGTTAAACTATCAAAAAAGCCTGAGCCTAAATCAAACGCAATTTCTACTGTACTTCTTATAAACAAAACTAAAACCCCGAGCGCAATTGGCACATCAATATTTAGCATTTTAGAACGCAAACCTTTGTAAGCAGAAATAAAATAATCTTTTGCAGAATAAAAAACTACAGGTAAAGAAAAGGCAAACATCAACCATCTAAACAAATGTTTGTATTGCTCTAACCAAAATTCGTTTACTTCAAAATATTCTGGAAACGACAAAAACATTACATTTCCGAATGCAAAGCCAGCAAAAGCTAATTGATATAATAAAGTTCTGTCTATTTTCTTTTTACCAACTTCATAATCTTCTAAACTAATGTACGGCTCGTAACCAATTGAACTCAGCATTAAAACAATTTCTTTTAAGCTTGTCTTTTCTGAATCGAATGTAATCCTGATGGTTTTCTTTGGGAAATTAACCTGAGAAGCAATAATGTTTTTTTGTAGTTTATTTAAATTTTCTAACACCCAAATACAAGAGCTACAATGAATATGTGGAATGTATAATGAAACAACTTGCTTGTTGCTATCGTTAAATTCGATTAATTTTTCTACAATCTTTTGATTGTCTAAAAAATCGTATTTTCCTTGAATTTCTTCTGGAATTGCTCCCGGATTTTTATCAAAATCGTAGTAACACGTTAAGTCGTTGTCAGAAAAAATTTCGAAAACAGTTTTACATCCATTACAACAAAAAAACTTATCGTCTATTGTAATTGACTTATTATCACAAGTATTACCACAATGATAACATAACAAATCGCTCATATTATTTACTCTAAATGCCTGGAACAAATGTCTAAGATAACTTTAATTTATAACATGATAATTGTCAGTTTTTGCTTATATTTGAATGCGAAAATCGACAGGGAAAATGAGCAAATGTGAGCAATGTATTGTCAGGCAGTTAAACTCCTTAAAAAAACTAACAGCAAAAGAACTTTCAAAAATTTCTGCTTGTAAAACATCCAGAATAGTAAAAAAAGGCGATGTGCTTTTTGATGAAGGCGAACATATAAATGGTGTTTTTTGTATTAGTTCTGGTGTTTGTAAAGTTTCTAAAATGAGCTCTAACGGAAGAGAACAAATTATTCATCTAGTAAATAAAGGAGATTTTTTAGGAGAACGAAGTTTAATTAATGACGATGTTGCTAACTTAAAAGCAACTGCAATTAGCGATATGGAAGTTTGCTTTATTCCAAGAGAAGAAATTATTAATGATTTAAGACAAAACCCAGATTTTTCTTTAAGTGTTTTAAAAGACATGGCAAACTCTTTAAAAAATGCCGACAATCTAATTGTAGATATGGCTCAGAAAACTGTAAAACAACGTTTGGCAGAAATGTTATTAAACTTAGATGAGAAATTCGGTCATAATAGAGATAATATATTAGACATTCACTTATCAAGAGAAGATATTGCTAATATAATTGGAACCGCTACAGAATCTGCAATTCGCTTATTATCAGAATTTAAAAGAGAAAAAATTATTTCTTTAAAAGGAAAAAATATTTCTTTAATTGATATTCCTAAACTTAAAAAAATAGCTCAAGGATTTTAAAATTTTACTTTTTTGAAAGAAATTTGGTACAACTTCTTTAAAATTTATATTAAAACAGGCTTGTTTTTTTACACTAAAAAAATAAAGATTGTTGGCAAAGAAAATATTCCAAAAAAAGGCGCAGTGCTTTTTGCTGTAAATCATCCAAACGGATTGTTAGATCCGTTATTAGTTACTACAAACACACCAAGAGTTACACATTATTTAGTTAGAGCCGCTGTTTTTAAAAAACCATTGGTAAAAAAGTTTTTAGGAACATTAAATTTGATGCCAATTTACAGAATTAGAGACGGCGTAAAAGAACTATCTAAAAACACAGAAGTATTTAATGATTGCTACGAAATTCTAAATAAACAAAGAGCATTAATGATTTTTCCTGAAGGAAGTCACGATAAAAGAAGAACTGTACGGAACTTAAGTAAAGGATTTACACGAATTCTTTTTGGTGCTTTTGATAAATATCCAGAGTTAAAAGTAACTGTTATTCCAGTCGGAATTACCTATCAAAACATTGGTCAATTTCCTTGTAAAGTTGCCATACATTACGGCAAACCAATTTTAGCAAATGAGTATTACAATCCTAATGAAATTAACAAATCTATCAATTCAATAAAAGAAGAAATTTCTAATCAGCTAAAAGAATTGTCGGTTCATATTCCTGCGGATGAAAATTACGAAACTATTCTAAATAAATTAAACACAAATAATGTTGATTTTACTGATGTAAACACAGTTAACAACAGTACAAAATCTGGGAAAACCACAAAACGAAAAAATAGTTTTAATTTTGTTAAACCGCTCTATTTTCTGATAATCTTAAACAGTATTTTTCCGTGGATTATTTGGAAAATCTTGTCAAAAAAAATTGATGAGACTGAATTTGTAGACACGTTTAGATTCGGGTTAGGAATCAGTATTTTTCCAATTTTTCACTTTATTCAAGCCTTGGCAATTTATACGTTTTTCTCACTAGAAATTGCAGGAATTTATTTTATTTTAATTTTAGCATTACAACTTTTATACAGCAAACTTGCTACTACTCCAACAGAATAGCATCTTGTATAATTTGCTGAATTTTCGTTCTAATATTTTCTGTAATCAACCCATTATTATCCATAGTTGGATACACTCTGTTTGATAAAAAAACATATACAATTCTACTTTTGGGATCTGCCCAAGTATAGGTTCCTGTAAATCCACTATGTCCAAAACTTTCGTCAGAAACACAACCACAAGTTGCCTCAATATCTGGGTCTAATTGTGGTTTATCAAAACCCAAACCTCTACGTATTTTTTTGTCTGCGTAATAACGTGTATTAAATTTCTTTACAGTATTACTTTTTAAATATCTTTTGCCTCCGTAATATCCATTTTGCAAATACATTTGCATAATCTTTGCTACGTCGTTTGCATTAGAAAACACACCTGCATGACCAGCAACACCACCTAACATTGCTGCGCCCATGTCGTGCACATATCCTTGTAATAATTGATGTCTAAAATATTCGTCTTTTTCTGTAGGAACTATTTCATTTTTAGGAAATTTTCTTAAAGGTAAATAGCTTGTTCTATTAGCTCCTAATGAAGTATAAAAGTTTTCTTGCACTAACTCGTCTAACGGTTTTTTATACTTTTCCTCTAATGTTTTTTTTAAAATATAATACCCTAAATCACTATATTTATAACCTTCGTGCTCTCTTTGTTCTGCTTTTTTAATGCGCGTTAAAATAGAATCTCTATAAGTCGTTTTTAAAAATAAGTTTTTAGCAACTTCTATATTGTAAGTTTTAGTTTTTTTAAGTTGATAAAAATCTGGTAAATTTTCTTTTGTAACGCTATCTTGAGTTAATAAATAAAATGGAATCCAAGCTTTTAATCTTCCATTATGAGACAGAATTTCTTTTAACGTTATTGTGTCTTTATTCGTGTGATTAAATTCTGGTAATAAGTGTTTTAATTTTGTTGCAATTCTAAATTTACCTTCGCCTTCAGCTTTCATTACCATTGGCAATGTTGCTAAAATTTTAGTTAAAGAAGCAACATCATAAATGTCTGAGTTTTTAACCTTTAAAAGAGAATCATTTGTATGATAACCAAAGCTTTTCTGATAAATTACCTTTCCGGCTCTTGCAACTAGAATTTGCAATCCTGGTGCCATTTTTTTTTTTACAACTTCATTTGCTATCACATCAATTTCTGTCAATTTTACAGAAGACATTTTTACTTCTTCTGGTAATCCGTATTTTAATCTACTTAATGTTGATGAATACAAACCAAAGCCTTCCTTAAAATTATTATTGATAGAAACTGGTAATTTTCCTTTTGCTTTTACTGCACCAAATAATTGTTGTGCAGAAATTTCTTGAGCAATTTTACTGTTTTGATACGAAACAACTAATCCCTCTATATTTGTAAAAGATGTAAAATCTAACAAACTATACGGACTTGCAAAAACATCTAAAATCACTTTGTTTGTTTTTGCTATTTGCTGAATTTTAGCAATGTCTTCTTTTTTAAATTTAAAACTTTTCCAAGGATGTAAGTTTGAAGTGTGATATCCAATAATTACTAAATTATATGGTTTTAATTTTGACAACAAATTAGATGCACTTGTGCCCGAAACTACATCTACTTTTGCATAATTATTTAACATAGTAACAAATGGCTCACTATCATCATCACCAAATTTAACGTAGGCAATTTTTTGTTTATCTAAATCTTGAATAGGTATGATATCATCTTCGTTTTTTATTACAGTTATAGAATTTTCAACCAGTTTTCTATGTAATAATTCATCCGTTTTGGTATTTAAATCTTCATGTAAGTTATTTAATTCTATCGGTTTGTAATTTTGTAATCCTGCCCAATATTTTGCTTTTAATATTTTACGAACAGATTCATCTAATCTTTCAATAGTTAATTTTTTATCTTTAATTGCTTTTAGAAAATAGTCCATTGTTTCTGGAACTTCATGCGGAATCAACAACAAATCATTTCCTGCTAAAATTGCTTCTAAGTTTATTTCTTTAGACGTTGCAAAATCTGCAGCAGCTTTCATGTTTAATCCATCGGTTATAATCAATCCTTTATAACCCATTTTTTCTTTTAACAAGCCAGTTGTAATTTTATGAGATAACGAAGAAGGCAAACTTTTGTTTGGTTCTAATTTAGGAATACTCAAATGCGCTGTCATAACACTTGCTAAATTTTCATCGAACAATTTATAATACGGATACAATTCTAACGTATCTAAACGCGTTGCATCAAAATTAATAACTGGTAATGTGTGATGAGAATCTGCCGCTGTATCTCCATGACCTGGAAAATGTTTTGCATTTGCCAACACTCCAAAACGCTGCATTCCGCGAGTAAAAGCAATTGCTTTATCGGTAACATTATTTTTATCTTCTCCAAAAGAACGATTTCCAATAATTGGATTTTTTGGGTTGACATTGATATCAACAACCGGAGCAAAATTTATGTGTATTCCTAATCGTTTAGAATGTTTTCCTAATTGTTCTCCAAATTTCTCTATCAAAGAATTGTCTCTAACTGCGCCTAAAGCCATATTCCAAGGATATCGAAATGAATTTTGTAAACGCATGTCTAATCCCCATTCTGCATCAATTGCAATTAGCAAAGGATATTTTGACATTGCTTGATATTTATTTGTTAATTCTGCCTGTTTCTGTGGAGTTCCTTGCATAAAAATTAAGTTTCCGGCATGATATTTTTGTATCAATTCTTCTACTAATTTTTCGTTTACAGTATCGTTTGTAGAATAGGCTTGTACCATAAATAATTGACCAATTTTTTCTTCATTAGTCATTTTATTTAAGATATTATTTACCCATATTTCTTGAGCTTCTTTATCTTTTGTTAATAATGGATCTTTTGTTTGCGCTTGTGCTATACATAAACAAAGCACAAAAAGAAAACTTAAACTATTTTTCATAAATTATATCATAAAACGATTATGCCAGCTTTTACTTGCCGGAACTTCCCAATTATTCTCTACTTCTTCTTTGGTTTGAACCATGTTATTAAAAACAATGGTTTCTTTGGTAATTTTTTGCTCTTTGGCAAACTGCTGAAATTCTGCTAACTTTATAATATTAATGTTATCACCATCTTTAAAAGAAACATTCATTTTATTCATTAAATCAATTTGCAATTCGTTTTCTAATTCTTTTACAAAACGAACCGAAGCATCAATTGAACAACCAGAAACATTGTTAAAACCTTCATCTACCGCTAAGACTAAAAATTGATTGTATTTAATGGTAAACGAACCTTTTAAATTATCTCCATGACGCGTCCATTGTTCAATAAAATCAGTTGCTTTTCTCGAAATAAATTCGATTTCTTTATTTGTAAAAACTCTATCGGATTGATACATCCAAACTCTAGAATTATTTGGTAAATTTTTATATTCTGTAAACATTTCTATCTTTTTTTTAATTTGATAAAGTTAAAGAAATTGCAGGAGCAAACTTTCTAAATCTACTAATTTTAGTAAATTCAGATTTCCTCCAATTTCCTTTCACATAATAATACGTTCTTTCTTTTGGTTTTTTATAATTGTATTTTGTAAAACCGATTACTGGCGCATACAAAGTTTCTAAATCTGATTCTCCTTCTATATCGTTTCCATATTTATTAAATGGAATATATAATTTTTCAAATGCAATAAACAAGCCATTCTTTGGCATTTCAATACTATAATTTGATAAATTAATTTCTGTTTGCAATTGCCCTTCAGATATTGTTACCGGTAAATTTACATTTAACAAATCGTTTTTTGGTAAACCCGTTATTTCATCTCTATCAAAAACACGAACTCTGAATTTCGATTTTTTATTGTGTCTTTTAGAAAAGTAAATTGCTACTTTAGAAACATAATTGCAGCATTCATTTTTCTTTGTGTTCGGAAAATACTTTGCCAACATTCGCATCCCGACTGTATGAACTCCATGAACTTTCCTTTTTATTTTATCTATTAAAATTGATTTATCAACTCTTTTAGAAATTACAACCTCATCAATAACATTCTCTTTCGGAATCATAAACAAGGTTTTCTTATTTATATCCGAAGCATTTACAATTGTGTCTTTATAATTCAAACAAGAAATATGCACTTTACCTTCTAAATATTTCTCACTGATGTTCATAAAAAAAGCACCATCTTCTGTAGTAGAAATTCCTTTTGTAGTTTCTATAAAGCTAATATTTGCGTACACAACGGGTTCTTTTGTTTTTGCGTCTAACAATTTACCTTTAAAGGTTGATTGCTGACCAACAAGTTGAAAAGACATAAAAACAAATAAAAGAAACCATTTTTTCATTTAACGTAAATTAAATTTTTGCTGTAAAGCGTTTAGCTTTTCATCATCTGTCATAGTATTTTTTGGTTCAGACATACGCTCTTTAATTTCTCTCAATACTTTTTTAGTGAATAGCGGAAAATCTGCGTTTTGCATCCAATTATTATAACCTGGGTTTTCTTTAAAAACTTCTTCTACCGTTCTATTTTTATATTTTCCGAAGGAAAAAATTTCTTGGTCATCATCATTAAACAAAATAAAACCTGCAAAATCAGCTCTTTTTCCGTGCGATGAAAATTCACTTAATTCATTTACAGTAGTTCCAATATCTTCGTATTTTTCTAATTGCGCTAATAAGATTTCGTAAGTTGCATTTGTGTCTGCTTCTGCTCCATGCGCTCCTTCTAATTCTTTTCCGCAGTAAAATTGATAACCAGCACTTAAGGTTCTTTGTTCTTTTTTATGAAAAATTACTTGTACATCAATTGCTTTTCTCTTATTCATATCAAAATCAATACCAGCTCGCATTAACTCTTCTGCTAAAAGTGGAATGTCAAATCGATTAGAATTAAATCCGGCCAAATCGCAATCTGCAATTAGCTCATTTATTTGAGGCGCCAATTCTTTAAACGTTGGTTCTGTAACTACTTGTTCATTTGTAATTCCGTGAATATCTGAAGCTTCTTTCGGGATTTCAATCTCTGGATTTACCAACCAAGTTTTACTTTCTTTATTTCCGTTCGGAAAGACTTTTAAAATTGCTATTTCAACAATTTTATCAGTTCCAATATTAATTCCTGTTGTTTCTAAATCGAAAAATACGATTGGCTTCTCTAACTTTAATTTCATCATTTTAACTTTCTCTCCTAAATTCTATAGTACGCTAAAGGTATATAAATCTGTTTAATTTTCTATCAATTTTAGAGGTAGATATCACTTTATTTTTGAGATTAAATACATTTTTATATGATATTAAATACATTTAAAATTTTTGATAACTTAGCTAACACTTTAAATTTAACTTATTATCAAATCTGAAGTTAATATCACTAAAAATTAAAAGTTAATCTTGAAATGAATATTGAAGAAATTAGATCGTTATTTCCTGTTACAAAAGAAGCAACTTATCTTAATAACGCTTCACAAGCGCCACTAAATACATTGGTTTATGAGAAACTTCAATCCTATTTAAAAACAGAGTTTTATCTTATTGGTAAAAAAGGTTTTAATCGTGATACAATTCGTATTCCTTTATCAAAAATATTAGGAGGTTCACCAGAAGAATATGCATTAACAACAAGTACTGGAGTTGGAATTGGAATTGTTGCGCAAGGAATCAACTTTAAAAAAGGAGATAATATAATTCTACCAGAACGCGAACATTGGAACAATTCTTTTCCTTGGTTGCAACTCGAAAAAAAAGGCGTTGAAATTCGATTTGTCAAACTAAATGAAAACAATAGTTTTAATGCTGAAGCAATTGAAAAACTTATTGATAATAATACACGTGTTGTTGCTGTAGCAGCTGTAAGATATAACAGCGGTTTTAGACCAAATTTAGCTGCAATTGGAAAAATTGCGCATAAAAATAATGCACTTTTTGTAGTAGATGTTGCACAAGCTGCTGGTATAATTCCGATTGATGTTGAAAAAGATGAAATTGATGTAATGTCTGGTTGTGGTTTTAAATGGTTGCTCGGAATGGACGGAACTGGTTTTTTATACGTGAGTAAACGTATTGTAAAAACGATAAATCCCGTTTTACCAGGAATGTTCTCTGCCGAAAGAGTTGATGACACACTTTCTTTTTATACTGATTCTAGAAAATTTGAAACGGGCACAATGGCATATTCGCTTTTTAATGCTTGGTCTGCCGGACTTCAATTATTGTTAGAAATTGGAATTGAAAATATTTACAACAAAGCGTTAGAAAACACAGATCTTATAATTGACGGACTTAAAAAGAAAGAGTACAAAATAGTAACACCAATTGAAAAAAGAGAAGAAAGATCTGCTATTGTTCATTTTAATACGGGTTCTTTTGAAAAAACAAAAACTTTGTTTCACAAGCTTAAAGAAAATAACATTCTAGTTACGTTACAAGGAGAAAACATTAGAGTTAGTCCAAATTTTTACACCTCAAAAGAAGACATTATTACTTTTTTAAATTTAATCTAAACCATTGAGTTTATAATCATAAATTCAGCTTGTTTCTAAGTTTATTTTTAGATAACTTCGCTAACTACTGATATAAATCGGATTCATATCAAAATGCGATTTAGCGGAACCTAAAACTTGCTTGTTTAAAAATGAAACACAATTCATATAGATACATTTTACTCTTTTCCATTCTTTTCGGAATCTTTTCAAAAGGTTTTTCTCAAAAAATAATAGAAAACTATACTCCAAAAAGCGGCGATAGTTTACGAATTGGAACAACCAATAAAGATTTTATTCCGCTAATTAAAAAAGGTTTTACGTTATCATTACCAAAAGGCAAAAACATAAAAGGAGTTCTCATTTTTCTTGAAGATTCTGGTTTCGACAAGAAGAATAAAAGCGCAAAACAGATTTATAAACAAGCAATATCTAATAATTTTGCCACCTTATCTGTTTCATCAGAAATTCCTTTTGATTTTTATTTCTCTAAAAACTCAGCGTTACATTCACATAAAATAATAAAACAAGTTTTTGAAAAATACCATTTACCAAACAACAATATCTTTTTTATTGGTGTTGGACTTTCTGGACATAGAGCAATGAAGCACATCGAGTTTATGATAGAAGACAACTACACATTTCAATTAAATATTAAAGGCATTGTTGTTTGCAATTCTATTTTAGATTGGTCTAGCGAATGGTATAAGTTTGACCGAGAAATTAGAAATAAACGAAATGATTTATGGGAACCTACTTTTGTAAATTATATGTTAGAAAAAAATCTTAAAGGAACTCCTAAAAATAACATCCAAAACTATTTTAATTTTTCTACATATAGTTATTTTGACGAGAAGAACGACAATATAAAATACTATAAAAATTATGCAGTTAGAGCATATATTGAACCTGCAATAAAGTATTGGCTAAAGAAAAGAGGAAAAACGATGTATGACAATAACTCACCAGATATGGTTGGTTTATTGGCAGAATTAGAACTTCGAGGAAACAACAACACAGAGTTAATAGTTTTACAACCAGAAGATAATACATCTCAAATAAAAAATCCAGATTCTACTTGGAGAGCAATTGACAAAGATGAATTAATGCGTTGGATTAAACATCAATTAAACTAGAAATGCCTAAAAAAGGAAAAGCAAAAAACACCGTAAACAAAGCAAAGCATACCAAATTAATGAATCGTAAAATTAATAAGGTAAAGCAAGATAAAATAGCCAATCAAGAAAAACTAAAAGCTATTATTAAAAAGGCAAATGAAATAAAAAATAAAGAAGCATAAAAAATCCCGAGTTAACTAACTCGGGATTTGTTTTAATTATGTTTAAAAAAATTAGCTATCAATAGAACCCAAAACACGTTTCATAAAAGCATTTAATGCTTCTTTTTTTGGTGTGCCTTCTTTAATCATTTTATCTACTTCAATAGCTCCGTACATATTAGAAATTAACTCTCCAATAACATCTAACTCTTCGTCTTTTAAAGACGGAACTTCTGTTAATGCTTCTAAGGTTTCTATGGTTTCAATAATATAGTCCTGATCGTTTTCTTCGATAAAATTTGTTAAGTGTTTTATTATTGGTAGTTTCATAATTACACAACTTCGTTTACTAATTCTTTTAAAACATCAAACTTGTTTGTTTGTGTTTGATTCACAAATTTACCATCTACAAAAGTGGCAAATGTTGGTAAATTACTTACATCTGCTAATTTTCTACTTTCAGGAAACTTTTCTGCATCAGCAATTACAAAAACCATGTTTTCACTTTCTGAAGCTAACTTCTTAAATTTTGGTTTCATAATTCTACAGTTTCCACACCAAGTAGCAGAATACTGAACAACAACTGTTTTATTGTCTGCAACTATTTGTTGTAAATTATCTTGATCTAATTCTTGTACCATTTTAATTATGCATTTTAAAATTATGAATTACGAATTTTAAAACTCGTAATTCATAATTCGTAATTATTTTTTAATGTGATGCTAAATAAGCTGCAGTTCCTTTTGCATTTGCCTGCATTGCATCTTTACCTTCTTCCCAGTTTGCTGGACAAACTTCTCCGTTTGTTTGAACATGAGTATATGCATCAATTAAACGTAAATATTCATTTACATTTCTACCAACTGGCATGTGATTAATCCCTTCATGAAAAACAGTTCCTTCTTCGTCAATTAAATACGTAGCTCTGTATGTTACGTTATCTCCTTCAACTTGAATTGTTTGTGTTGCTTCATCAAAAGTTTCGTTAGTGATGTCTAAAATCCCTAAGATTGATGATAAGTTTCTATTGCTATCTGCTAAAATTGGATACGTTACACCTTCAATTCCTCCATTATCTTTTGCTGTACTTAACCATGCAAAATGTACTTCTGGTGTATCACAAGATGCACCAATTACAATGGTATTTCTTTTTTCGAACTCTCCAATTGCTGCTTGAAAAGCATGTAATTCTGTTGGACAAACAAATGTGAAATCTTTTGGATACCAAAACAACACAACTTTCTTTTTGTTGTTAACTGCTTCTTCTAATACATTTATTTTAAATGTATCACCCATTTCATTCATTGCATCTACGTTTAAATCTGGAAATTTTTTACCAACTGCTGTTGCCATTTTCTTATATTTTATAATGATTAATATTCTTTTTTCAATTACAAATATACCAAGCATTTAGAGTAAAAATGAAAAAAGTTGATGCTAATTTTTTATATTGTTATCAGCTTTATTTATAATCGACTTGAATCAAAATAGATTTAAACTATTTGCTGGCAAATAAATTTACATCACTTTTTGTTACTTCTTTTTCTCCAAGGATAATTAAACGCTCTACTACATTTCTTAATTCTCTAATATTTCCTGTCCAATCGTATTCTTGTAATAATTGAATTGCTTCTTTAGTAAAACCTTTTTTTGCTCCGCCTTGTTCTTCGGATATCTTTTGAGAAAAGAAATCTACCAATAATGGTATGTCTTCTCTACGGTCATTTAAAGCCGGAACTTGAATTAAAATTACTGCCAACCTATGATATAAATCTTCTCTAAACCTTCCTTCTGCAATTTCCTTTTTTAAATCCTTATTTGTTGCTGCTACTACTCTAACATCTACTTTTATATCTTTATCTGAACCAACTCTAGAAATTCTACTTTCTTGTAAAGCACGTAACACTTTTGCTTGTGCAGACAAACTCATATCACCAATTTCATCTAAGAAAATAGTGCCACCATTTGCGGCTTCAAACTTTCCTGCTCGGTCTTTATTTGCTCCAGTAAAACTTCCTTTTACGTGTCCAAACAATTCGCTTTCTATTAATTCAGACGGAATAGCCGCACAATTAACTTCTATCATAGTTGCTTTAGAGCGATCCGATTTTTCGTGTAACCAATGCGCAACCAATTCTTTACCTGTTCCGTTTGGTCCCGTAATTAAAACTCGTGCATCTGTTGCCGCAACTTTTTCTATTATCTCTTTAATATGAGAAATAGCATCGCTTTCGCCAACCATTTCATAATTTTTGCTTACTTTTTTCTTTAATCGTTTGTTTTCTACAACCAATTCTTTTCTGTCTAATGCATTACGAACTGTGTTTAACAAACGGTTTAAATCTGGCGGTTTAGAAATATAATCAAAAGCTCCTAAACGCATTGTCTTTACAGCAGTTTCTAAATCTCCATGACCAGAAATCATTACAATCGGTGTTTCTGGTTTTATCTTTTTTGCTTTTTCTAATACCTCAACACCATCCATTTTTGGCATTTTTATATCACAAAAAACCAAGTCGTAATCAGTATTCATAATCATTTCAATTCCTTGCAAACCATCTTCTGCTTCTTCTACATTATAAGCATCATTCTCTTCTGAAATAATTTTTTTTAATACTCTTCTAATTGCTGCTTCGTCTTCTATGATTAAAATTTTTGGCATATGTATTTTATTTATTTATAATATGAATATCTCTTTGTGGAAAAGGAATAGAAATATTGTTTTCTCTAAACAATCTATCTATTTCGAAACGGATATCACTTTGGGTAAAACGTACATCGAAACTATTTTGAACAGTAAATGAAACTCGAAAGTTTAAAGAACTGTCAGCAAAATCGGTAAAAAACACTTTTGGCTCTGGATAATCTAAAACTAATTTATGCTCAGATGATATTTGCAACAACAACTTTTTTACAAGTTCGACATCACTTCCGTAAGCAACACCAATTTCTACTGCTTCTCTTGTTTCTTCTCCATTTGCTGTCCAATTATACAATGTATTTGTTAAGTATAAATGATTGGGAATTACCATTACTTTATTATCAACAGTAACAGCTCTAGTTGTTCGTAAATTTATTTCTGTAACTCTACCAACTTTTCCTTCTAATTCAATAATATCTCCGGCATGCACAGATTGATCACTTAAAATAAAAATTCCAGAAATTATATCTTGAAACAATGTTTGCAATGCCAAACCAACACCAATTAATAATGCTGCTGATGCTGCAAAAATTGCTGTTACATTAACACCTGCGGTGTGCATTGTTATTAAGAAAATAACAATATATATCAACCATTTTAAGTAATTAAAAACTGAAATAAATTTTGCTTTATCAGTATCTGGCAGTTTTCTAGTGATAAACTTTCGCAATAATTTTAACAAAAAACCTGTTAGCATTAAAGCAATAATCAAAATTATAATTGCCAAAACACTTATATGACTCTTTTCGCCAAAATAAAATGAATAATTTAAAAACTCTCTTATTTTTTCCATGTTTTAAAGGTACATTTTATCCTTTATATTTTATCCATTTATATAAATCTTTATAGGTTGGCTTTTTACCGTACATTAAAATACCAACTCTATAAATCTTAGCTGCAATCCAAACCATAAACACAAAAGTAAACAATAATAATGCCATAGAAATAGCAATTTCATACCAAGGAACACCAAACGGAACACGCATTAACATTACAATTGGCGATGTAAATGGAATCATAGAAAATATGGTAGAAATTGGTCCATGAGGATCATTAATTACTGTTGCAAAACCAACATAAACTCCTAAAATTAAAGGCAACATTATTGGCAACATAAATTGTTGCGTATCTGTTTCGTTGTCTACAGCAGCGCCAACAGCGGCAAATAAAGAGCTGTATAAAAAGAATCCGCCCAAAAAGTAAAAAATAAATAAGATAAAAATAGTTACTAATGGTAATCTAAAAAATTCTTGAATTACTTTTTGCATTTCTCCATTTCCAGCAACATCTTTCATTGCAGCAATTTGTTCTGGCGATAATTTTGAAGCTTGCACTTCTGTCATACCAATTCCAAAAACAGATGATGAAACGATACTAATTATCAATAAAACAATTCCCCAAATAAAGAATTGTAACAATCCTGCAGATGCATTTCCTATAATTTTACCTAACATTAATTGAAAAGGTTTTACAGACGAAACAATTATTTCTATAATTCTACTCGTTTTTTCTTCAATTACACTTCGCATTACAGATGTTCCGTATATCATTACAAACATCATTAACATATAACCCGCAATTGCACCAACTCCAATTTTTAAACCGTTAATTAATTTGGATGATTCTTCTCCAGAAAAATTATACATTTTAATATTTGTGGATATTCGCGATGCTTTTATTTTTTCTAAATCAATTCCAAACTGATCTAGTTTTAGGTTTCTTAACTTGGTTTCTACTTTGTTTTCTAAATTTCCAATAACCGACATACTTGGCGATTCTTTAGAATAAAACTCAACAGCTTTTGCCAATGTTTCTAAACTATCTTTTTTAGGAATGTATAAAACGCCGTAGTAATTTCCAGCTTCAACTTTTGTTTTTGCATCTTCAATTCCTATAGTTGTATAATCTAAATAATGTACCGTTTTAGAGTCTTTAAAATCTTCTTTAGTAAACAATTTATATTCATCAACATATGCGATTTCTTTTACTTTTTCGTCATTCTTTTTACTTAAAAAGAATACTAAAAACCCAATTCCGACCATTAATAACGGACTTAAAAAAGTCATCATTATAAATGATTTGTTTTTCACTTTTGCTAAGAATTCTCTTCTGATAATTAATTTTAACTTCTTCATAACTTAGCTGTTTTTGTTTACTGCTTGAATAAAAATATCGTTTGCACTTGGCACCAATTCTAAAAAATGTTGCACTTCTCCATACTTTGTTAACAAGGATACTAATTGGTTTGGAGATTCGTTTTCAGGGATTTTTACGTTGGCTGTAAAACCTTCACTTAACATTCTAAAATCTGTTGGAGTTACCTCAAATTGTTGTTTTAAAATGGTTTCAATTTCTGAAGAGTTATCAGTTTTTAATCCAATTTGAAAAGTATTACTTCTATATTGCCTTTTAATATCGTCTAATTTTCCATCAACAATTTTGTTCGATTTATCAATCAAAGCAATATCATCACACATTTCTTCAACAGATTCCATTCTGTGTGTAGAAAAAATGATGGTTGCGCCTTCATCACGCAATTGTAAAATTTCTTTGGCAATTAATTGTGCATTAATTGGATCAAATCCAGAAAAAGGCTCATCAAAAATCAATAATTTTGGTTGATGCAAAACTGTAACTATAAACTGTACTTTTTGCGCCATTCCTTTTGATAGTTCTTCTATTTTTTTATCCCACCAAGCAGAAATATCAAATTTATCAAACCAATATTTCAATCGTTTTTTAGCTTCCGTTTTAGACAAACCTTTTAATTGTGCTAAATACAACGCTTGCTCACCAACTTTCATACTTTTGTACAAACCACGTTCTTCTGGTAAATAACCAATTTGCTCAATATGACTTGGCTGTAAAGGTTGTCCGTCTAGCAAAATAGTTCCGCTATCTGGTAATGTAATCTGATTTATAATTCTAATTAACGACGTTTTTCCTGCTCCATTTGGACCTAACAATCCAAAAACACTTCCTTTTGGAATGCTTAAGGAGATATTATTTAAAGCAGTAAACTCTCCGTATTTCTTAGTTACATTATTTATTTCTAATAAGTTACTCATTGATTTGATTTAATTATTAAACTAATACTAGTAGTTTTTAATGTCGAACAAAATTAAGTAATATTCTTTTACTCTATCGTATAAGTTTTTAATTGTTTCTTAATAAAATTAAGCGTTAAAATTAAAATTTACTATGCGTGCATAATTTTTTTACAATTTACTATGCGTGCATAATATATTTTTTATACATTTGTAAACATGGATAAAACGTTTTCAATAGATCATCAATTAAGAGCCACTTGGCAAGCAGTTGCAAAGCTGTATAACGAGCAAGCGGCAAAGCACGATAGCACAATGGCAACGGCTTTTGTATTGTTAAATATTGATTATGAAAACGGAACGCCATCAACCGCTTTAGGACCTTTAATGGGAATGGAACCTACGAGTTTGTCTAGAATTTTAAAAACGATGGAAGACAAAGGAGCTATTTCTAGAGAAAAAAATCCAGAAGACGGAAGAAGTGTACTAATTAAATTGACAGAGTACGGAAAACAGATGCGTAAAATATCTAAAGACACTGTTATTCAATTTAATGAAGCTGTACGTGATCATTTAACAGAAAAAGAAGTAAGTACTTTTTTAAAAGTAACTTCTACTATAAATAAATTAATTACAGACAAACAGATTTTTAAAGAAATCAATAATCAAGCTGTATAAAAATAAACTACAAACAAATGACTAGAAGAATTAAAAAAGTAGCAATTGTTGGTTCTGGAATTATGGGAAGCGGAATTGCTTGTCATTTTGCCAATATTGGTGTTGAAGTACTTTTATTGGACATTGTTCCTAGAGAACTAAATGATAAAGAAAAAGCAAAGGGACTTACTTTAGAAGATAAAGTGGTTCGAAATCGTTTGGTAAATGATGCTTTAACAGCTTCGTTAAAATCGAAACCTTCACCAATTTACTCCCAAGCATTTGCTGATAGAATTACTACAGGTAATATTGATGACGATTTGCATTTAATAAAAGATGTTGATTGGGTAATGGAAGTTGTTGTTGAGCGCTTAGACATCAAACAACAAGTTTTTGAAAAGATTGAAAAATTTAGAACTCCTGGAACTCTTATTTCTTCAAATACTTCTGGAATTCCGATCAAATTTATGAACGAAGGAAGAAGTGAAGATTTTCAAAAGCATTTTGCAGTAACACACTTTTTTAATCCACCTAGATATTTAAAACTTTTTGAAGTGGTTCCTGGTCCAAATTGTAAATCAGAAGTAACAGATTTCTTAATGGATTATGGTTCTAAATTTTTAGGTAAAACTTCGGTTTTAGCTAAAGACACACCTGCTTTTATTGGTAATAGAATTGGAATTTTCGGAATTCAGTCTTTATTTCATCAAGTAAAAGAATTGGGATTAACTGTTGAAGAAGTTGATAAATTGACTGGTCCAGTTATTGGTCGTCCAAAATCTGCAACGTTCAGAACTGTTGATGTTGTTGGTTTAGACACGTTAGTTCATGTAGCAAACGGAATTTACGAAAACTGCCCAGATGATGAAGCGCACGAGTTGTTTAAACTGCCAGGTTTCATCAACACCATGATGGAAAATAAATGGTTAGGAAGCAAAACAGGGCAAGGTTTTTACAAAAAATCTGTGGATGCAAATGGTAAAAAAGAAATCTTAACGTTAGATTTAGATACCTTAGAATATAGATCAAATAAAAGAGCAAAATTTGCAACCTTAGAGTTGACAAAAACAATCGATAAACCGATTGATAGATTTAAAGTATTGGTTAGTGGAAAGGACAAAGCTGGGGAATTTTACAGAAAAAATTTCTCGGCAATGTTTGAATATGTTTCTAATCGAATTCCAGAAATTTCTGACGAAGTCTACAGAATTGATGATGCAATGAAAGCTGGATTTGGTTGGGAAAATGGTCCTTTTGAAATTTGGGATGCAATTGGTGTAGAAAAAGGAATTGAAATTATGAAAGCAGAAGGGAAAACTCCTGCTGCTTGGGTAATAGAAATGATTGCAAATGGTTCAACTTCATTTTACTCTGTAAAAGAAGGAGCTACTTTTTATTATGACATTCCTGCAAAATCACAAACTAAAAAACCAGGACAAGATTCATTTATCATTTTAGATAATATCAGAAAATCAAACGAAGTATTTAAAAATTCTGGCGTTGTTATCGAAGATTTAGGAAACGGAATCTTAAACTGTGAATTCCAATCTAAAATGAATACCATTGGTGGTGATGTTTTAGCAGGAATCAACAAAGCAATAGATTTAGCAGAAAAAGATTTTCAAGGTTTAGTTGTTGGTAATCAAGCTGCAAACTTCTCAGTCGGAGCAAATATTGGAATGATTTTTATGATGGCTGTTGAGCAAGAATATGACGAGCTAAACATGGCTATCAAATATTTTCAAGACACCATGATGCGTATGCGTTATTCTGCAATTCCAACTATTGCTGCACCACACGGAATGGCTTTAGGAGGCGGATGTGAACTTTCTATGCACGCAGATAAAGTTGTTGCTGCTGCAGAAACTTATATTGGATTGGTAGAATTTGGGGTTGGAGTAATTCCTGGTGGTGGTGGATCAAAAGAAATGGCTTTAAGAGCACAAGATTTATTTCTAAAAGGTGATGTACAATTAAATGTATTACAAGAATACTTTTTAACAATCGGAATGGCAAAAGTAGCAACTTCTGCTTATGAGGCTTTCGATTTAGGAATTTTGCAAAAAGGAAAAGACGTTGTTGTTGTAAATAAAGATCGTCAAATTGCAGAAGCTAAGAAACATGCCGTTTTATTAGCAGAAGCAGGTTATACTCAACCAGTAAAACGCAAAGATGTATTAGTTCTTGGTAAACAAGCACTGGGAATGTTCTTAGTTGGAACTGACTCTATGGAAGCTAGTAACTACATTTCAGAACACGATCAGAAAATAGCAAATAAACTAGCGTATGTAATGGCTGGTGGAGATTTATCTGAACCAACAAGAGTTACAGAACAATATTTATTAGACCTAGAACGTGAAGCTTTCTTAAGTCTTTGTACAGAAAGAAAAACGTTAGAGCGTATTCAACACATGTTAAAAACAGGAAAACCGCTTCGCAACTAGTTGCGAATAGTAATAAGGAATTAGTAACTAGGGATTAGAAAATCACTAACTACTAATTACTAACCACTAAATACTTAAAATAAAATGAAAACAGCATATATAGTAAAAGCATACAGAACCGCAGTAGGTAAAGCACCAAAAGGTGTATTCCGTTTTAAAAGAACAGATGAATTGGCTGCTGAAACCATCAAATATATGATGGATAAATTACCAAACTTTGACAAGAAACGTATTGATGATGTTATTGTTGGTAATGCAATGCCAGAAGGTTCTCAAGGATTAAACATGGGACGATTAATCTCGTTAATGGGATTAAACATTGTTGATGTTCCTGGAGTTACGGTAAATCGTTTTTGTTCTTCTGGAGTAGAAACAATTGCAATGGCAACAGCTAAGATTCAAGCTGGAATGGCAGATTGTATCATCGCTGGTGGTGCAGAAAGCATGAGTGCAGTTCCAATGACGGGTTTTAAACCAGAATTAAATTACGATCTAGTAAAAGCAGGTTACGAAGAATATTACTGGGGTATGGGGAATACAGCAGAAGCCGTTGCAAATCAATTCAACGTTTCTAGAGAAGATCAAGACGAATTTGCATACAATTCTCACATGAAAGCATTAAAAGCTCAAGCAGAAAATCGTTTTCAAGATCAAATTGTTCCTATTAATGTAGCACAAACCTATGTTGATGAAAATGGTAAAAAAGCAACAAAATCTTACACGGTTACAAAGGATGAAGGCCCAAGAGCTGGAACAAGTAAAGAAGCATTAGCTAAACTAAGAGCAGTATTTGCTCAAAGAGGAAGCGTAACAGCTGGTAATTCATCACAAATGAGTGACGGAGCAGCGTTTGTATTAATCATGAGCGAAGAAATGGTAAAAGAATTAAACATAGAACCAATTGCGCGTATGGTAAATTATGCTGCGGCTGGTGTTGAGCCAAGAATCATGGGAATTGGTCCAGTTGCTGCAATTCCTAAAGCATTAAAACAAGCAGGTTTAAAACAAAATGATATTGATTTAATTGAATTGAATGAAGCATTTGCTTCTCAATCTTTAGCAGTAATTAGAGAGTTAGGTTTAAATCAAGATATCGTAAATGTAAACGGTGGCGCAATTGCTTTAGGTCATCCTTTAGGTTGTACTGGAGGAAAACTTTCTGTGCAGTTATTTGACGAAATGCGTAAAAGAGATATGACAGGAAAATACGGAATGGTTACCATGTGTGTTGGAACCGGACAAGGTGCTGCAGGAATTTATGAGTTTTTGAAGTAATATAATCCCATCTAAATCTTCCCAAAGGGAAGACTTTGAGTATTTGAATAAAAATATATAATTAAAATAAAATATAACTTAAAATAACCCGGACAAGTTCCCTTTCCTTCGGAAAGGGTTAGGGATAGGAAAATGGAAACAACAAATAAAGAATTACTAAGAGGAGGGCAATTCCTTGTAAAAGAAACAAACTGTGAAGATGTGTTTACTCCCGAAGATTTTACGGAAGAACAAACCATGATGAAAGAAGCTGTAATGGAATTTAACGATCGTGAAATTATTCCTCACAAAGCAAGATTTGAAGCAAAAGATTATGCATTGACTGAAGAAGTGATGCGTAAAGCTGGTGAATTAGGATTTTTAGGTGTTGCAGTTCCTGAAGCTTATGGTGGCTTAGGAATGAGTTTTGTTTCTACCATGTTAACGTGTGATTATATTTCAAGCGGAACAGGATCTTTTAGTACAGCTTTTGGTGCTCATACAGGAATTGGAACCATGCCAATTACTTTATACGGAACTGAAGAGCAAAAACAAAAATACGTTCCTAAACTTGCTACAGGAGAATGGTTTGGTGCATATTGTTTAACTGAACCTGGAGCAGGTTCTGATGCAAATTCAGGAAAAACAACTGCTACATTATCAGAAGATGGAAAAAATTATAAAATCAACGGACAAAAAATGTGGATTTCAAATGCAGGTTTCTGTAGTTTGATGATTGTTTTTGCACGTATAGAAAATGACAAAAACATTACTGGATTTATCGTTGAATATAATGGTGAAAATCCAAACGGAATTACATTAGGAGAAGAAGAACATAAATTAGGAATTAGAGCAAGTTCAACTCGTCAAGTATTTTTTAATGATACAGTTGTTCCTGCTGAAAACATGTTAGCTGGTCGTGGTGAAGGATTTAAAATTGCCATGAATGCATTAAATATTGGACGTATTAAATTAGCAGCAGCTTGTTTAGATTCTCAACGTAGAGTTACAAGTATTGCTGTAAATTATGCCAATGAGCGTAAACAATTTAAAACTCCAATTTCTGAATTTGGTGCAATCAAATCTAAAATTGCTGAAATGGCAACCAACGCTTATATAGGCGAATCAGCATCTTATCGTGCAGCAAAAAATATTGAAGATAGAATTGCAATGCGTGAGGCTGCTGGAAATTCTCATCAAGAAGCAGAACTTAAAGGTGTTGAAGAATATGCAATTGAATGTTCTATATTAAAAGTTGCCGTTTCTGAGGATGTACAGCATTGTGCTGATGAAGGAATTCAAATTTTTGGTGGAATGGGATTCTCTGAAGAAACTCCGATGGAAGCTGCTTGGAGAGACGCAAGAATTGCTCGTATTTACGAAGGTACAAACGAAATCAACAGAATGTTATCTGTTGGAATGTTGGTAAAAAAAGCAATGAAAGGTCATGTTGATTTATTAAATCCTGCAATGGCAGTTGGTGAAGAACTATTAGGAATTCCTTCTTTTGATACACCAGATTTTTCTGAATTATTTGCTGAAGAAAAACAAATTATTGTCAATTTAAAGAAAGTATTTTTAATGGTTGCTGGTGCAGCTATTCAAAAATTTGGCCCAGAATTAGAAGAACATCAACAGTTATTAAATGCTGCTGCTAACATTTTAATTGAAATATACATGGCAGAATCTGGAATATTAAGAACTGAAAAGAACGCAAAACGTTTTGGTGCAGATTCTCAAAAAGAACAAATTGCAATGTCTCAATTATACTTATACAACGCAGTAGAAATCATTAATAAAAACGGAAAAGAAGGAATCATTTCTTTTGCCGAAGGTGATGAACAACGAATGATGTTAATGGGGTTAAAACGTTTTACCAAATACACAAATTATCCAAACGTAGTTGAATTAAGAAATATCATTGCAGAAAAAGTAAAAGCAGAAAACAAATATTGTTTCTAAAGATATTTAAAACTTTCTTAAACTTTTATAAGTTTTAGAATTTAGTTGTTTGTTAAAGACCGTTAGAAATTTCTAACGGTCTTTTTAATGCAAAAAAAAAGAGATTACAATCGCAATCTCTTTTTAATAATAATATTTAGATTACCTATTCTAATGCTCCTAAATAACGTTCAGCATCTAAAGCTGCCATACAACCTGTTCCTGCTGCAGTTACTGCTTGTCTGTATTCTTTATCTTGAATATCTCCAGCAGCAAAAACACCTGGTAAATTCGTTTTTGTAGATTTTCCTTTGGTAATTAAATAACCAACTTCATCCATATCTAAAACACCTTTAAATAAATCAGAATTTGGTTTATGTCCGATAGCGATAAAAACTCCAGTTACATCAATAGTATGTTTTTCTTTTGTTTGATTATTAACAACGCGAACACCTTCTACAACATTATCTCCCAGAACCTCATCTAATTCAGAATTGTATAAAACTTCTATATTTTCAGTTTTATTAACTCTGTGTTGCATTGCTTTTGAAGCTCTCATAAAATCTTTACGAACTAACATCGTTACTTTCTTACAAATATTAGCCAAATATGTTGCCTCTTCTGCAGCAGTGTCTCCTGCCCCAACAACAACTACATCTTGTCCTTTATAAAAGAAACCATCGCAAGTTGCACAAGCAGAAACTCCACCACCAATTAATCGTTGTTCACTTTCTAATCCTAAATATTTTGCTGTTGCTCCTGTTGATATAATTATCGTATTTGCTTCAAGTTCTACAGATTCATCTACAATAACTTTGTGAATTCCGCCAACTTCTTCACTCAGCTCAACTTTTGTTACCATTCCAAAACGTACTTCTGTTCCAAAACGTTCTGCTTGTTTTTGCAAATCGTTCATCATTGCTGTTCCATCTGTTCCGTCTGGGTAACCAGGAAAATTATCTACTTCTGTTGTTGTAGTTAATTGACCACCCATTTGCATTCCTGTGTACATTACTGGTTTCATATCTGCTCTTGCTGCATAAATTGCTGCTGTATATCCTGCTGGACCAGAACCGATAATTAAACATTTTATTCTTTCTGCCATTGTTGTTTTAATTTTATGATTGCAAATGTATTTTTTTTAAACTATTTTCTAAAGAATATGATATGATAAATTAAAATAGTTTTATAATAAAAACCAATAGTGTTTAATGCTCTATTTCTTTGGTAGAATTCTAACAATTCCTAATTGTTCAATTCCTGCATATAAATATCCATCATTTCCTAGCTCAATAGAACGAACTCGTCCTAATCCTTCTAATATTTTTTCTTCCTTAACAACTTTTCCATTTTTTAAAGTACAGTACGAAATGTATTGAAACTTTAAAGACCCAACTAATAAATTGCCTTTCCATCCTGGATATTTATCAGAATTTACAAAAGCCATTCCACTTGGAGCAATAGAAGGAGTCCATTGATGTAAAGGTTGTTCCATTCCAGGTAGAGCAGTTTTGTCCGTAAATTTTGTTCCACTATAATTGATGCCGTAACTTATTGTTGGCCAACCATAATTTTTCCCTTTTTTAATGATATTAATTTCATCTCCGCCTCTTGGCCCATGTTCGTGCGTCCAAATGTTTCCAGTAAATGGATTTATTTCCATTCCTTGCGGATTTCTATGTCCGAAACTATAAACTGCTGTTTTTGCATTTTTTACGTTTACAAACGGATTGTCTTTTGGGATTTTTCCATCATCATGCAATCTATAAACTTTACCACCATCTCTTGTAAGATCTTGCGGATTTACATCTCTATCTCCTCTATCTCCAATACTAAAATATATGTATCCTTTTCTATCAAATGCAATTCGAGAACCAAAATGTTGTCCTCTTCTAGAATTTGGACTTGCTTTATATAAAACTTCTTGATTAATTAATTTAGTATTATTTAACCTTGCTCGCATCAACGTTGTGTTTGCTCCGTCTCCTTCTCCTGAAGCAGATGCATAAGTAAAATAAATCCAACCATTTTTTTTATAACTTGGATGTAATTCTATATCTAACAAACCACCTTGACCTTGTACTTTAATCTTTGGCAACCCTGTAATATTTTGCTTTTTACCATTTTTAAAATGAATTAATTCTCCGCTTTTTTCAGTTATCAACATCGAATTATCTGGTAAAAAAGTAAATCCCCACGGAATAGTTAAATCGGGAACAACCAATTCATATTCTTTACTTTCTTGAGATTTTACGTTGCTTTGGTTGATAAAACCAAACAGTAAAACACACATTATTAGTACTCCGAAAATTGCTTTTAAACTTTTCATTTTGTTGTTTGTTTTTAAAATAGAAATGCTTTACAATATAG
Organism: Polaribacter uvawellassae; assembly: GCF_039748955.1. Classification (NCBI taxonomy): domain Bacteria; kingdom Pseudomonadati; phylum Bacteroidota; class Flavobacteriia; order Flavobacteriales; family Flavobacteriaceae; genus Polaribacter; species Polaribacter uvawellassae. Next base: position 206,768 of record NZ_JBDIZN010000002.1, read on the forward strand.
AAATAATATAGTATGTTTGCAATCTGAATATTTGAGGTGTAACCTCTTGATTTTTTTCAAGACAAACAACATTACAAATTTCAAATTTCGGGGTGTAGCGTAGCCCGGTCATCGCGCCTCGTTTGGGACGAGGAGGTCGCAGGTTCGAATCCTGCCACCCCGACTAAAATGAATACCAACAGAAACTAAAACCTTGTAAATCGTATGATTTACAAGGTTTTGTGGTTTTTAGGTCATCATAAGAATTGAATTAATATAGTTTAGTTTGGTTCACAATTCGGTTCACAGTTTCAAAATAAAGAAAGTGTGAACCAAATTAAATCTTAATAAACTGTAATTGAAATAGTTGATTTGACTTTCGTCTAGAAGAATGTTTAATTAAAAGACGACAACTATGCAATCACAAATTAACTTTACCTTATCTTTTTGGGTAAACGCAACACGTATTAAAAACAATGAAGTTTCTGTGTATGGCAGGATAACTGTAAATGGTAAAAGAGCTAATATAAGCTTACAACGAAAAGTTATATTATCCGAATGGGATTCTAAAAGAGGAAGAGCAAAAGGTAACAAACAAGAATCACGTTTACTTAACAGATATTTAGACCAAGTAAAAAATAGAATTTATATAGCTTATGATGAGCTTATTAAAGAAAAAGCATTTATCTGCTCTCAATCTATTAAAGCTCGTTTTTTAGGGGAAGATAATGAAGAATATTCTTTACTTACCTTAATCGATTATCACAATACTCAAATGAGTGAATCATTAACATATGGTACTTTAAAAAATTACTTCACAACTCAAAAATATATCAAACTATTTTTAACTAAAAAAAGAAAAATTCAAGACATATATTTATCTCAATTAACATATCGTTTTATAGTTGACTTTGAAAAGTTCTTACGTTCTTATACTCCAGAAGACCATCAAAAACAAATGGAAAATAACACAGTTATGAAGCATATTCAAAGAATGCGTAAAATGGTAACATTAGCTTATAAAATGGAATGGATTGAAAAAGATCCTTTCATAAAATTCAAGCCTACTTATATTAAAAATGAACGTGAATTTTTAAGAGAAGATGAGCTGCAAGATATTATTGAAAAAGAATTTAGCATAGAAAGATTAACCCTAGTCAAAGACTTGTTTATTTTTAGTTGTTATACTGGCTTATCATATGTTGATGTTATGCAATTAAATGAGGATAATATTGCTTTAGGAATAGATGGTGGTAGATGGATTATTACTAACAGACAGAAAACACATAATAAAGTAAAAATACCTCTGCTACCAATAGCAGAAATGTTAATTAACAAATATAAAGGTCACACTAAAACTAAGAAAACTAGAACGCTGTTTCCTAACATTTCAAATCAAAAATTAAATTCTTATTTGAAAGAAATTGCAGATTTATGTAGAATAAAGAAAAACCTTACATTCCATATTGCTAGACATACTTTTGCTACTACAATTACTTTAAGCAATGGTGTTCCAATAGAAACTGTTTCAAAATTATTAGGACATACTAAAATTGCTACTACTCAAATTTATGCTAAAGTTATCGAAAGAAAAGTTAGTGATGATATGGCTTCATTAAGACAAAAACTAAACAATAAAAATGAAACAAGCCTAAAAGAACTTTACTTATAATTATATTTTAGTATTTTGTAAGAAAAAATATGAAAACGGCTCACATAGAAAAAATAATTGAAAAGTATCTTAAAAAAGAAAATACCCAGAGTGCTATTTTAATTAATGGTGTTTGGGGTAGTGGTAAAACGTTTTATTTAAATTCACAATTAAAAGAGATTATCGAAAAAAATAATCTCAAAGTTATGTACATATCTCTAAATGGTATAAGTTCTATTGAAAGTTTAGAGCACAAACTATTCTTACATTTTATTCCAAAATTAGGAGAAAACCAAAGTGATTTAGTTAAAAGTATTACCAATATTTCTACAAATATTGCAAATGCAACGACTAAACTTTTCTTTAGAACAGAAGCTACAGATTTATTAAAAGGATCTACTGTAAAATCTTTTAATTTTAAAAAATATTGTATTTGTTTAGATGATTTAGAAAGGTGCAAAATTCCTATTGATGAATTAATCGGTTATTTATCTGAATTTACTGAACATAAGCATACTAAATGTATAATTCTCGCTGATGAAGAAAAAATAAAGAAACAAAAATCTAATAAACAGTTAGCTCATAAATACGATGAAATTAAAGAGAAAGTTATTAGTAGAGTTCTTAATTTCAATCCTGAATTAGAAGATATTTTTCCAAAATTAATTGAAAAATATAAATCAAAAAAGATTTTTTATAAATTTTTAAATGAAAGTCAAAAGTTTATAATCTCGATATTTAAAGAACAAAAATCAAAAAACCTTCGAAATATAATTTTCTATTTAGATATTTTGGAGGCAGTATATCCAAACATAAAAAAAGCTGACCAAAAATATATCAATGAAGTTTTATTTTCAACAGCTATATTTAGCATAGAATTCAAAAACGGAAATCTAACATCAAAAGACAGCAATGATTTTAAGGAGTTTGATAATATTAATAAAGATTGGTATTCAAGAATAGTATCTAATTTTTTAAATGATAAAAGTGATAAGCCAAGAAAAAAATCAAATCCAGAATTATTTTATGATAGATATTTAACAAACAGAATTGACCAATACTTCTTTTACCCAAGTATTTATAAATTTGTCTTATCTGGTTATCTTGATAACAAAAAACTTAGAAAAGAATTAGAAAATAGAGAGCCTGAAAAGATTTCAGAAGAAATTACAAGTTTTAGAAAATTGTTGAATTATAAGTTTAGAGAACTTGATGATAATGAATTTGAAAATTTATCAAAATATGTTATTAAAAAAGCAGCAACTGGTATTTATTGGATGTACGATTACAAGCAAATTGCAAATTTCTATTTTCATTTTTTAGAAAATGGTTTAATAAGTATATCAAAAAAAGATTTAGAAAAAAACTTATTGGATGGCTTAAAAATTTCTGCTAAAAGAAAAGAATTTCATTTAGCAACCTTTGAAACTCTAAAACATTTTAACACTCCAGATCCAGATACAAAAAAAATACTTGACAAAATCTTTGAATTTCATAATAAAATACAATCAGAAAATAACACCAAAACTTCAATGAAACTTTCTAAATTAATATCGAATAATGATATTGTAAATTTAGCAGTATTATTTAGTGAACAAAAATTTAATAAAGATTTCATTCCTCTTGTTAATGTAACTAGCTTTATAAAAGCAGTTAAAAGTTCAAAAAATAAAATGATTTTCAGTTTATGTGAGATATTTAAAGATAGGTATGATTATAGTAATGTTATTGATTTTATGGAAGGTGATTTAGATTTTTTAAATAAAATTTTACTAAAAATCAAACTATACAAGACCACTTTAAAACCTGAAGAAAAGCTTAGAAACTTCAATTTAAATGAATTCATTGATGCTTTAGAAGAGATAACAAAAAAACTATCAAAAGATGTTGAATAAAAGATTTTTAACATAAAATTTAATCTTTTTTATTTCATTATTGTACCTTTGCAGTACGAATGAAAGAGTTTTCTCATAAAATATTAGCTGTTTTAATGTCGTTTGTAGTTTTATTTTCTACAACTTCATTTGCAATCACAAAACATTATTGTGGTGATACTCTTATTGATACAGCAGTTTTTAACAAAGCTGAAACCTGTGGTATGGAAATGGACCTTGATTCTACTGTTGAAGGTTGTTCTGTAATAAAAGAAAACTGTTGCAATGATGAACAAATTTTAATTGATGGACAAGATGAAGTTCAAATTCAATTTGATAAAATTTCTTTTGAGCAAAAAGTATTTATTGCTTCATTCATTTATTCTTATGTAAATCTATTTGAAGGTTTAGATAAAAATGTATCTTCTTTTCAAGAATACGTCCCACCCATCGTCACGAATCAAATCTACAAGATTGACGAGAGTTATTTAATTTGATTTTTAAACAATAGACCGTTTTATCCTATAACTGCATAGTTATAAGGATAATTTGCTGTATTCGGTGTTTTTTTTAAACACCATAGTCTAATTGTTTAATTATCAAAAAATGATAAATAAAAGTATAAAATTTTTAATAGAAAATAAACTAGTAGCAGTTCTATTACTTTTCCTATTTATAGGATGGGGAACTGTAAATGCGCCTTTTAATTGGGAGACCGGAATTTTACCAAGTGATCCTGTTGCTGTTGATGCAATTCCCGATATTGGCGAAAATCAACAAATAGTATTTACCAAATGGGATGGTCGTTCACCTCAAGATATTGAAGACCAAATTACCTATCCCTTAACAACTTCTTTATTGGGTATTCCAGGAGTAAAAACAATACGTAGCTCTTCTATGTTTGGATTCTCTAGTATCTATATCATTTTTGAAGAAGATATTGAGTTTTACTGGAGTCGAAGTCGAATTCTAGAAAAACTAAATTCATTACCTAGCGGATTATTACCCGAAGGTGTAAACCCTGCTTTGGGTCCAGATGCAACAGGTTTAGGTCAAATATTTTGGTACACCTTGGAGGGTCGTGATGAAAAAGGAAATGTTACTGGTGGTTGGGATTTACAAGAGTTACGTAGTATTCAAGACTACTATGTAAAATATGCTTTATCATCTGCAAGTGGAGTTTCTGAAGTAGCTTCTATTGGTGGGTATGTAAAGGAGTATCAAGTGGATGTCAATCCAGAATTAATGAGACAGTATAATATTACTTTAAGTCAAGTGGTAAAAGCTGTAAAACAAAGTAATAAGGATATAGGTGCTCAAACTTTAGAAATCAATCAAGCTGAATATTTAGTTCGTGGTTTAGGCTATGTCAAATCAATCTCAGATATTGAAAATGCAGTAGTAACTTCAGAAAACTTTACAGCTATAAAAATTAAAGATATAGGAAAAGTTTCTTTAGGTCCAGCAACTCGGAGAGGATTATTAGACAAGGAAGGTGCTGAGGTTGTTGGTGCTGTTGTAGTAGCAAGGTATGGAGCAAATCCTATGGAAGTTATTAATAACGTTAAAGAAAAAATTAACGAATTAAGTGCAGGTTTACCCTCCAAAGTTTTAGCAGATGGTAGAACCTCACAAGTAACTATTGTTCCATTTTATGATAGAACAGAACTTATCCAAGAAACCTTAGGAACGTTGAACGAAGCTTTAACATTAGAAATTCTAATCACAATTTTGGTTATTATGATTATGGTTTTTAATCTTCGAGCTTCAATTCTAATTTCGGGTTTACTTCCTGTTGCTGTGTTAATGGTATTTATTGCAATGAAACTTTTTAATGTGGATGCAAATATTGTAGCCCTTTCAGGTATTGCTATTGCTATTGGTACTATGGTTGATGTTGGTGTTATTCTTTCAGAAAATATTATTCGTCATCTAGATGAAAATAATGATAAGCTTCCAATCAATTCTGTAGTATACAAGGCAACAGCAGAGGTATCAGGCGCAATAATTACTGCAGTAATGACAACCATTATCAGCTTTATACCTGTTTTTACAATGATTGGTGCAGAAGGAAAACTTTTCCGACCATTAGCATTTACAAAAACCTTTGCTTTAACGGCTTCAATAATTGTTGCCTTATTTTTAATTCCACCTTTTGCAGCATTTTTATTCAGAAAGAAAACTATAAAAAAGAGTTTCAATTATGTTGTAAATTCCACCTTAATAATTGTTGGTTTTGCGGCTCTATTCTATGGATATTGGTTAGGTATAATTTTAATAGGTTTTGGAGTTACTGGAGTATTAAAACTTCAAGAAAAAATAAATGAGAAGAATGCTAACCTTGCAAACATCATTATTTCTGTTTCAGCAATTGTAATTCTATTGGCAGAATATTGGAGACCATTAGGAGTTGATAAAAGTATCTTTTGGAACCTCATTTTTGTAAGTATTATTTGTTTTGGTTTACTAGGTGTTTTCTCATTATTCATAAAGTTTTATACTCGTATTTTAAAGTGGTGTTTAGATCATAAATTATTATTCTTATCTGTTCCTACTGCTATTGTAATTGCAGGTGTTTTCATTATGAAAAATACTGGTAAAGAATTTATGCCATCATTAAATGAAGGTTCATTTCTTTTAATGCCAACTTCAATGCCTCATTCTGGTGTTGAGGAGAATAAAAGAGTATTGCAACAATTAGATATGGCTGTTGCAACTATTCCAGAAATAAAAACCGTTGTTGGTAAATCGGGTAGAACAGAATCTGCTTTAGACCCTGCTCCATTATCAATGTATGAAAACGTTATTCAATACAAATCAGAATACGCATTGAATGAAAATGGAAAAAGACAGAGATATAAAGTAAATGATGAGGGCTTGTTTGCTTTAAAAAATGGTCAATTCATAGCAAACCCTAACAATTCTGAGAATACTACTTTCAGTAATATTAAAAGTTCTCAATTAATTGAAGATAATGATGGAGAATTTTATAGAAACTGGCGTCCAAAAATTGAATCACCTGATGATATTTGGAAAGAAATTGTTAGAGTAACAAAATTACCTGGTGTTACCTCTGCTCCAAAATTACAACCTATTGAAACACGTTTGGTAATGTTACAAACTGGTATGCGTGCACCAATGGGGATAAAAGTAAAAGGGCAAGATTTAAAACAAATTGAAGATTTTGGTATTCAATTGGAAGATATTTTAAAGCAAGCTGAAGGTGTGAAACAAGAAGCAGTTTTTGCAGATCGTATTGTTGGTAAACCTTATTTATTGATTGATATAGATAGAAAGAAAATAGCACGTTATGGTATTACTATAGAAGAAGTCCAAAACGTTCTTAAAGTAGCAGTTGGTGGTATGGTATTAACCCAAACTGTTGAAGGTAGAGAACGTTATGGTATACGTGTTCGATATCCTAGAGAATTACGTGGCAATCCAGAAGATTTAAAACAAATTTACATACCAATTGCAAAAGGAAGCTCTATTCCATTAAGTGAAGTCGCTAATATTAGATATGAACAAGGTCCACAAGTTATTAAAAGTGAAGATACTTTTTTGGTTGGTTATGTTTTATTTGACAAGTTAGAAGGTTTTGCAGAGGTAAACGTAGTAGAAAATGCACAAGCACTAATTCAAGAAAAAATAGATAATGGTGAGCTAATTGTACCAAAAGGTATTAATTACAAATTCACAGGAACCTATGAAAATCAATTAAGAGCAGAAAAAACATTGTCTGTAGTTGTTCCTCTTGCGTTAGCAATTATATTTCTGATTTTATATTTCCAGTTTCGTTCAGTAGGTACATCTTTAATGGTTTTTACAGGTATTGCAGTTGCTTTTGCAGGTGGTTTTATAATGATATGGCTATATGGTCAAGGTTGGTTCTTAAACTTTAATTTTTTTGGTGAAAATCTACGAGAACTATTCCAAATGCACCCAATCAACTTAAGTGTAGCGGTTTGGGTAGGTTTTATAGCGCTGTTTGGTATTGCTACAGATGATGGTGTTGTAATGGCAACATATCTAACTCAAATTTTCGATAGAAATACACCAAAAAACAAAAAAGAAATTAGAGCATCTATTGTAGAGGCTGGAGAAAAAAGAATCAGACCTTGTTTGATGACAACAGCTACAACAATTTTAGCATTATTACCAGTTTTAACCTCAACAGGTCGTGGAAGTGATATTATGATTCCAATGGCCATTCCAAGTTTTGGAGGAATGTTAATTGCGCTAATTACCTTATTTGTTGTTCCTGTACTATACAGCTGGAAAGCTGAAATTCAACTTAAAAAATCAGCAAAATGAAACATATAAAAATTTTAATATTCGTTCTATTTGTTTCTGTGTCTGTAAAAGCACAACAGTTAGAAAGCCTTATAGAAATAGCATTGGCCAATAATCCAGAAATTCAAAAATTTGAATTGAGGTATAAAATTGCTACAGAAAAAATAAATGAGGTGAATACAATTCCGAATACTGAATTTGGTGTAGGTTATTTTGTGAGTGAACCAGAAACAAGAACAGGTGCTCAACGCTTTAAGGTATCTGCAAAGCAAATGATACCTTGGTTTAACACGATTGCTGCTCGTGAGAATTATGTAGGTTCATTAGCCAAAGCAAAGTATGAAGATATTGTAATTGCAAAGCGCAAATTAATGACTTCTGTATCACAATCGTATTACAATTTGTATGCTAACAAAGCGAAACAAAAAGTATTGATAGAAAATATAGAATTATTAAAAACCTACGAAACATTAGCTTTAACATCGGTTGAAGTTGGTAATGCTTCTGTAGTTGATGTTTTAAGATTACAAATGCGTCAAAACGAATTGCAGCAATTACTAGATGTTTTGATTCAACAATTTATTGCAGAACAGACTGTTTTTAACAAACTCTTAAATCGTGAGAAAGCAGTAAAAGTTACTGTTATTAATGAGTTAACAATTCCTTCAGAATCTTTTGAGGATAATTCGAAAGTTTTGGAGTTACATCCAGAGTTATTAAAATTCGATAAGCTTTATTATTCTGTAGAACAATCTGAATTGTTAAACCAAAAAGAGAGCAGTCCAATGATTGGTTTTGGATTAGATTATATAAATGTAGAAAAACGCCCAAATTTAGATTTTGGCGACAATGGTAAGGATATTATAATGCCAATGGTGTCTATATCAATTCCAATATTCAACAACAAATACAAATCGAAAACAAAACAAAATCTATTACAACAGGAAGAGATATTATCACAAAAGCAAGAACGTCTTAATAAACTTATAACTCGTTTAGATAAAGCTGTTAATGATAGAGTTTCAGCTCGTATTAGTTACAAAACACAATCTAAAAATTTAAAACAAGCAAAAAATGCTCAGGACATTCTAATGAAGAGCTACGAAACAGGAAAAATAGATTTCAATGATGTTTTAGACATTCAGGAATTGCAATTAAAGTTTCAACTAAATCAAGTAGAGTCTATTAGAAAGTATTACATACAATCAACAATTATTAATTATTTAAAACAATAAAAATGAAAAACTTAAAATTAAATACAGGAATTATAGTAGCAATATTAATCTTATCAATTGCAATTTCTTGCAAAGACAGTAAAAAAGAAAGTAAAAATCACAAGAAGCATCAAACAGAAATGAAAGGTGAAGCTCATTCTATGATGAAACATAATAACACAGATGGTCATCATAAAAAATCAATTAAAAAAGAAGTAAGAACAATTGAGGTAAATAATCAAAAGAACATCACAACTGCATTAATTATTGAGGCTTATATAGAAATTAAAAATGGTTTAGCTTCTGACAATAAAGAAAACGCTGCAAAAGGAGGAACTGCACTAGTGGAAGCATTTTCAGTTTTTGATATGGCAAAATTATCAACTGAAAATCACAAAGAATATATGGAAATAATGGAAAGTGCCAAGGAACACGCAGAACATATTGTAAAAAGTGATATAAAGCATCAAAGAGAACATTTTCTTTCTCTAAGTACAGATATTATTGATTTAGTAGCATTATTAGGCACAGAAAAAACACTTTACAAAGACTTCTGTCCAATGGCTAACAACAACAATGGAGGTTATTGGTTGAGTGAAATCAAGGACATAAAGAATCCATATTATGGTGCAAGAATGCTTAAATGTGGTAGTGTAAAAAAGCAAATAAATTAATTAAATGAAAATTGTAAAAATCATAACATTGGTTTTACTGGTTGCTTTTGTGGGAATACAATTTATTCCCACAACGCTCAACCAAAGTAAAAATATTCCAAAAACTGATTTTTTGTTGGTAAACAATACTCCTAAAAATATTAGCAGAATATTACAAAAATCCTGTTATGATTGTCATAGTAACAATACTAATTATCCTTGGTATAATAAAGTTCAGCCTATAGCTTTGTTTTTAGAAAGTCACATACAAGAAGGAAAAAAAGAATTAGATTTTAGTAAATGGACAGAATATTCAAATAGAAGAAAGAAAAGTAAATTAAAATCAATTATGAGTCAAATAAGAGATAACAAAATGCCTTTGTCTTCTTATACCTTAATTCATAGTGATGCAAAATTAACTAAGAATGAGAAAGAGAATATTACTGATTTTATAAATAAAATAATTGATAGTCTTTAAAAAATAAAAGATGAAACATACATATAACATACAAGGAATGACTTGCAATGGTTGTAAAACCAATGTAGAAAATGCTTTAAGTAAACTAAAGGAGATTACAAAAGTAGAAGCATTTTTAAAAGAAAAAACAGTTGCTATAGAAATGTCTTCACATATTTCTTTAGAAAAATTACAAGAAACTTTATTGAATGCTGGGTTACATTATACAATTGAAATGCCTGGTCATAAAAAGCATAAAGAAGTAAAAATTATTGAAGAAGGTAATGGTATTTTTTATTGTCCAATGCATTGTGAAGATGATAAAACATATAATTCTCAAGTAGGTTGCCCTGTTTGTGGAATGGATTTAGTAGAACAACCAAAACTACAAGTAACAACTAAATATACGTGTCCTATGCATCCTGAAATTATAAAGGATAAACAAGGAAACTGTCCTATTTGTGGAATGGATTTAGTCGCAATTGAACCTTCAGAAAACGAAGAAGATAAAACCTACCAAAATTTGCTTAAAAAAATGAAAATTTCTGTACTATTTACTGTGCCTATTTTCATAATTGCAATGGCAGATTTAATTCCAGGAAACCCAATAACAAAAATGCTTTCTCAATCTACTTGGAATTGGATACAGTTAATTCTATCCCTACCTGTAGTATTTTATACTTGTTGGATGTTTTTCGAACGTGCCTATAAAAGTATAAAAACTTGGAATCTTAATATGTTCACACTAATTGGTATAGGTACAGGGGTTGCTTGGTTATTCAGTTTAGTCGCAATGTTTTTTCCAGATGTATTTCCAGATCAATTTAAAACGGAAAGTGGTACAGTATTCGTCTATTTTGAAGCGACAACAGTAATTCTTACACTTGTTTTATTAGGTCAATTGTTAGAAGCGAAAGCACATAGTCAAACAAATGGTGCAATTAAAGAACTATTAAAATTAGCACCAACAGAAGCAACTTTAGTTACAGAATCAGGTGACGAGATTATTTCAATTCATAATATTAAAAAAGGAGATTTCCTTCGTGTTAAACCAGGAGATAAAATTCCTGTTGATGGAAAAATTACAGAAGGTCATAGTAATATAGATGAATCTATGATAACTGGAGAGCCTATTCCTGTGGATAAAAAAATAGATGATGCTGTAAGTTCTGGTACAATTAACGGTACAAAATCTTTTGTTATGATTGCAGAGAAAGTAGGTTCAGAAACCTTACTTTCTCAAATTATTCATATGGTTAACAATGCAAGTCGTTCAAGAGCTCCTATCCAAAAATTAGCAGATAAAATATCTAAATATTTTGTACCTATTGTTATTGTAGTAGCAGTTATTACTTTCATTGTTTGGCGTTATTATGGACCAGAACCAGCAATGGTATTTGCTTTTGTAAATTCTATTGCTGTATTAATTATTGCGTGTCCTTGTGCATTAGGTTTGGCAACACCTATGTCAGTAATGGTAGGTGTTGGTAAAGGTGCTCAAAATGGTGTTTTAATCAAAAATGCTGAAGCTTTAGAAAACTTAAATAAAATAGATGTACTAATCACTGATAAAACAGGAACAATAACAGAAGGTAAACCATCTGTAGAAAAAGTAATAAATACAGCTGGCACATTTGATGAAAACTTATTACAAGGTATTGCTTCCTTAAACCAATACAGTGAACACCCTTTGGCTGAAGCTATTGTAAATTTTGCAAAAGCAAAAAATATAAAACTTCTAGAATCAAAAGATTTTGAAGCTGTTATGGGCAAAGGTGTTATTGGTACGGTTAGAAATAAGAAAATTGCGCTTGGTAATAAAAAATTAATGGAGCTAGTAAAAGCAAAAATTACTTCTGAATTTGACACTAAAATTATTACAGAACAAGAACAAGGTAAAACAGTTTCTTACATTGCTATTAATCAAATTGTGGTAGGTTATGTTACCATAACTGATGCAATAAAAGCTACCAGTAAACAAGCGATAAGTGAATTACAAAAACAAGGCATAGAGGTAATTATGTTAACTGGCGATAATAAGCGAACAGCAAAATATGTTGCAGACCAATTAAACTTAGCTAGTTTTCAAGCAGAATGCTTGCCCGAAGATAAATTAAATGTCATAAAAAAATTACAATCTCAAGGAAAAATAGTTGCAATGGCTGGAGATGGCATTAATGACGCTCCTGCATTAGCACAAGCTAATATAGGTATTGCAATGGGAACAGGTACAGATGTGGCCATAGAAAGTAGTGAAGTAACATTAGTTAAAGGAGATTTACTCGGTATTGTCAAAGCAATAAATCTAGGAAAAGGAGTAATGAAAAACATCAAACAAAATTTGTTTTTTGCTTTTATTTACAACATTCTGGGTGTTCCAGTAGCTGCAGGTTTATTATTTCCATTTTTCGGAATTTTACTATCTCCAATGATTGCAGCAGCAGCTATGAGTTTTAGTTCAGTTTCTGTAATTGTAAACTCTTTAAGGTTAAGAAATATTAAATTATAACAATGGTAAACAGACAAGCAGCATTAAAAATTAGAAAGATACATCGTTATTTAGGTTTGTTTTTAGGAATTCAGTTTTTATTTTGGACAATTAGTGGTTTATATTTTAGTTGGACAGATATTGATGAAATTCACGGAGATCAATACAAAAATTTAAAATATCAACCACAGGCATTTAACAACCTCATTAGTCCATCAGATTTAAAAATTAAAAATGGTATCAATTCTATTGAGTTGAGAGACATTAATAATTCCCCATTTTATTGGATTAACAAAGAACAATTATACAATGCTATTGATGGTAGTTTAAAGGCTGCAATCACTAAAGAAGAAGCTCTTTATGTAGCTAAAAACTATATGAAAAAGGGTTTAGAAGTAGTTGAAATCAATTTAATTGATAAAACAGGTAAACATCACGAATACAGAGAAAAACTACTACCTGCTTATGTAATTACCTACGCAAATGATGAGAACATAAAAGCCTATGTATCCATAAAAGATGGAAAATTTCAAACTGTTAGACATCAAAGTTGGAGATGGTTTGATTTTTTATGGATGACTCACACAATGGATTATGAAGGTAGAGATAATTTTAATACTATCGTTTTAAGAGCCTTTTCACTTTTAGGATTAATCACAGTTTTAAGTGGGTTTTTATTATGGTTTACCTCATCCCCTACAATTAGAAAAAAATTAAAAAAACAATCAATTTAGAAATGAAAAAATACGCAATTTATATCGGAATATTAGCTATTGGTCTAGTATTAGGGTGGATACTTTTTGGTAATTCATCAACTCAAGAATCTCAACACAATCATAATGAAACAACAAATACAAACCAAAAATGGACGTGTTCTATGCATCCTCAAATTATGAAATCAGAACCTGGAGATTGCCCAATTTGTGGTATGGATTTAATTCCAGCTGCAAGTAATTCAGATGGTTTATTGGCAGATCAATTTATGTTATCAAATAATGCAATGGCACTGGCAAACATTCAAACTTCAATAGTAGACAAAGGCAATCAGCAAGACAATTTTATAAAACTGTCAGGTAAAATTGTAGAAAATGAAGAATCAAATGCAGTTCAGGTTAGTTATTTTTCTGGAAGGATAGAGAAATTAAATGTCAGTTTTACTGGTGAAAAAATTAATAAAGGACAACTTTTGGCAACTATCTATTCTCCAGAGTTATATGCCGCTCAACAAGAACTAATTACTGCAGCTAATTTAAAAGAATCACAACCTACTCTATATAAAGCTGTAAAAAGTAAATTAAAACTTTGGAAATTAAATGATATGCAAATAACCCAAATTGAAGCTTCAGGTAAAGTAATAGAGAACTTTCCTGTGTATGCAACAGTTTCTGGTACAGTTTCAGCAAAATTAGTAGAGCAAGGTGATTATATAAAACAAGGGCAACCACTTTTAAAGATTTCAAAACTAAGTACAGTTTGGGGTAATTTTGATGTGTATGAAAATCAAATAGACAACTTTAAAAAAGGGCAAGAAGTTATGGTATCAACAAATGCTTATGCTAATGAAGAGTTTAAAGGGAAAGTAGATTTTATAGACCCAATTTTAAATACAGAAACAAGAATAGTAACATTAAGAGTTGTTTTAAATAATAAGCATAATAAGTTTAAACCAGGAATGTTTGTTGAAGCTAAAATCAAAAATAGAACAGGTAACAAAAATAATACTGTAAGTATACCTTCTTCTGCTGTTTTATGGACAGGAAAAAGATCTGTTGTTTATATAAAACAAAATACAACTAAGCCAGTTTTTGAAATGCGTGAAATTACGTTAGGAAAAAAATTAGGTGATAGTTATGAAGTTTTAGAGGGCTTAAGTAATGGTGATGAAATTGTAACAAATGGTGTTTTCACTATTGATGCAGCAGCGCAATTACAAGGTAAGAAATCTATGATGAATAAAGTGGGTGGTAAAGTAATGACAGGTCACGAAGGGCATCTAGGAATGGAAACTAAGAAAACAAATAAAATAGACCACTCTAAAATGAATGAGCGTATTAAAGTTTCAATAAATTTTCAAAATCAGCTAGAAAATGTATTTAATAGTTACATAAAATTAAAAGATGAATTGGTTAATGAGGATGCTAATAATGCAATGTTAACATCAAAAATAATATTAGAAAATATATCTCAAGTTGATATGAAACAATTAACAGATAAGAATGCGCATAATCATTGGATGACTATAGAAAAAGAAATAAAAGTGTCAGCCAATTCAATTTCAAAGAGTTCAGATATCAAAGTTCAAAGAGACCATTTTAAACACCTTTCTTCACATCTAATCAATGCAATTAAACTATTTGGTATTAATAAAAAAGTCTTTGTAGATTTTTGCCCAATGGCAAATAACAATAAAGGGGCATATTGGTTAAGCAAACAGCAAAAAATAACAAATCCTTATTATGGTCAGGCAATGTTAAGCTGTGGAGAAGTAAAACAAATATTAGAGTAATAAAGTCAATCAATAATTAAATTTTAAAACAATGAAGAAAGTAATTTTAAGTATGGTAGTTATTATAGCAATAGTGTTTACTAGTTGTAAAAACGAAGCCAAAAAAGAATCAAATTCAGCAACTACTACAATGTCTAAAGAAATGGCAATGAAAGATATTTCTTTTGGTGTTAGAGGTAACTGTGGAATGTGTAAAAGAACAATTGAAAAAGCAGCAAATAGTGTTGAGGGTATAGCAAATGCAAATTGGGATAAAGATAAAAAGCTAATAAAAGTATCCTTTGATGAAGGAAAAACAGATGTAATGTCAATTCATAAAGCAATTGCAGCTTCTGGTTATGATACTGAAAAAGTGAATGGAGATTTAGATGCTTATGAGGGGCTACCTGGTTGTTGTAAATATGATCATTCTATGGAAATGAACCAATAAAACTGTTTAGGGAAGAAGTGTATTTTTTTTTATAAAAAAGCACTTCTTCCAAAACTATTAGTTAAGCTTTATTATTTGCACAACCATTGCATTAATTTATTTATATCTTTGCTATAATGAAATATTTAACCTTCATATTATGGCTTTATATTTTAGCTCTTAATTTAGCACCTTGCGAAGATTATGCTGCGCTTGATAATGAGGTTAAAACAGAAAATTTACAAGCAACAAACAGTGATCATCAACATCAAGATTTAGACTTATGCTCTCCTTTTTGTATTTGTCAATGTTGTCATATTAATACAATAGATTTCAAATTTATAGATGTAAATATTATCTCATACTACATTTCTACCCAAGACTTTTTCTACCAAAATGGTACAGAAAAAGACTTTACTACTTCAATTTTACAGCCACCAAGGGCTTAATTCAGTTTTTCAAAGGATAATTATATCCAATTTAGAACCTAAAGGTTCTTTAAATCTCGTGTAATTCTATTTTTTTTTACGAATTATATCAATAAGTTTAACTGAATTAACATATTCACTATGATTAATAAAATCATTGATTTTTCAATCAATAACAAATTTATAATTGGTTTGCTAACGCTTACCATTATCGGAGCTGGTATTTGGAGTATGACCCAAGTACCAATAGATGCAGTTCCAGATATTACAAATAACCAAGTACAGGTCATTACTCAAGCACCAAATTTAGGTACAGAAGATATTGAGCAAATTATTACTTATCCTGTAGAGATTGCTATGAGTAACCTACCTAATGTTCAAGAAATTCGTTCTGTATCTCGTTTTGGTTTGTCTGTAGTTACTATTGTTTTTAACGATGATATGGGGACATATTTACCTCGTCAATTAGTTGCTGAAAAATTGAACGACATCAAAGAACAAATACCTGCTGGTTTTGGTGAACCCTCTATGGGTCCAATTTCATCAGGTTTAGGCGAAATATATCAATATACATTAAAAGTAAAACCTGAATTTAAAGATAAATATTCTGTAACTGATTTACGTACGATGCAAGATTGGATTGTACAACGTCAAATGGCGATGGTAGAAGGTGTTGTAGAAGTAAATGCAATTGGAGGTAAAATAAAACAATATGAAGTCGCTGTTGACCCTAACGAATTACGTGCGATTGGACTAACCATTACCGACGTTTTTGAAGCACTGGAAAATAACAACCAAAATACTGGTGGTGCGTATATCGAAAAAAATCATCAAGCTAATTTCATTCGTGGAGAAGGATTAGCTCGTAGTTTAAATGATATAAAAAAAATTGTTGTAAAAAACACTAATAATATTCCTATTACTATTGGCGATATTGCCAAAGTACAATTTGGTGCTGCTATTCGTTATGGTGCATTAACACAAGATGGCGAAGGAGAAGTTGTAGGTGGTTTGGTAATGATGCTTAAAGGCGCTAATTCAAATGATGTAATAGAAAATGTTAAAGTTAGAATGGCTCAAATTGAAAAATCTTTGCCAGAAGGTGTGATAATTGAACCTTTATTAGACCGAAGTAAGCTAATAGCTGAAACAACATCAACTGTAGCAACAAACCTTATTGAAGGTGCATTGATAGTCATTTTTGTCCTTATTTTCTTATTAGGAAACTGGCGTGGTGGTTTAATAGTGGCTTCCACTATTCCATTATCATTATTATTTGCTTTTATATTGATGAATGCATTTGATGTTTGGGCAAATCTAATGAGTTTAGGAGCAATTGATTTCGGTATTATTGTAGATGGCGCAGTAATTATTGTAGAAAGCACCGTTTTTCTCATTGCATCAAAAGTATTAAAGAAAAAGAAATTGACGTCCAAAGAACGTGATGGCGTTGCAGCAGATGCTTCAAAAAAAATGATGAATGCTGCCTTTTTTGGTCAGCTTATTATTCTAATCGTATTTCTGCCAATATTGGCATTAGAGGGTATTGAAGGGAAAATGTTCAAACCAATGGCATTGACTTTCATTTTTGCAATGATTGGTGCAATGGTGCTGTGTTTGACTTATGTGCCAATGATGTCTGCATTAATTTTAAGAGCTCCAAAATCAGAAAAAAAATCTTATGGAGATAAATTTGTGCATTGGGTAGAACGTAAATACCAACCTTTATTAGAAAAAGCCTTAAAAAAAGGAAAACTAATAATTGGTGTTTCTGTCATTTTATTTGGCATTACTGTTTTTATGTTTACAAGAATGGGTGGCGAGTTTATACCTCAACTCGATGAAGGTGATATTGCTTTTCACGCCATTTTAAAACCTGGTAGTTCATTAACTGAAACCATTGAAACGACAACAAAGATTGAGCAAATTGTTAAAGCAAAGTTTCCAGAAGTTCAAAAAATTGTAAGTCGAATTGGTGTTGCAGAAATACCAACAGATCCTATGCCTATGGATATTGCAGATATTTTTGTGATTTTAAAACCTAAAAATGAATGGACTTCAGTTAATTCTAAAGACGAACTCATTGAGCAAATCAAAGAAGCTGTTGAAATAATTCCTGGTGTTAATTACGAATTTACCCAACCAATTGAAATGCGTTTTAATGAATTATTAGAAGGTGTTAGAGAAGATATTGCTATAAAAATTTATGGTGAAGATATAAATATATTATCTCAAAAAGCAGAAGAAATATCTAAAATTATTGCAGGTACAGAAGGCATTGGTGATATGAAAGCAGAAGCTACAACTGGCTTACCACAAATTACAATAACGTATAACAGAAATAAATTAGCCCAATATGGTCTTCAAATAAATAAAATGAATCAATTGGTGCAATCTGCTTTTGCAGGTGGTACTGCAGGTATCATTTTTGAAGGAGAAAAGCGATTTGATTTAGTTGTAAGATTAAATTCTCAAAACCGAAAGAATATTTCAGATGTTCAAAATTTATACATCAATTTACCGTCTGGAAATCAAATTCCACTTCGTGAAATTGCAGACGTAAGCTACAAAGCTGGTCCAATGCAAATAAGTAGAGATAATACGAATAGAAGAACTTATGTTGGTATTAACGTTAGAGGAAGGGATGTAAAATCTTTGGTAATGGAAATAAAATCAAAGTTAGATGCGCAATTAGAATTACCTACAGGTTATTTTATTCGTTATGGTGGCGCTTTTGAAAATTTAGAACGTGCCAGCAATCGTTTATTAACAGTCGTGCCAATTGCGTTATTACTAATTTTTGTACTCATTTATTTTGCTCTAAAATCGCTACCACAAACCTTAATGATTTACATAGCTATTCCAATGGCAACTATTGGTGGTGTATTTGCTTTATGGTTTAGAGATATGCCTTTTAGTATTTCTGCAGGTGTAGGATTTATTGTTTTATTTGGTGTTGCAGTTTTAAACGGGTTGGTAATGATTAGTGGTTTAAATGAACTAAAAGAAGAAGGTGTAACTAATTTAAAAGATAGTATTATAGAAGGCACAAAACGAAGAATTAGACCAATTATGTTAACTGCTTTTACAGATGTTTTAGGTTTTTTACCAATGGCAATTTCGGCATCAGCTGGTGCAGAAGTACAAAGACCTTTAGCAACGGTTGTAATTGGTGGTTTACTTACTTCTACATTATTAACATTATTCGTTTTACCGATATTGTATCATTGGGTAGAAAACAAATCATTCAAGTTTAGAGCAAATAAAAAGGTAATTACAGTTACTGCTATGGTAGCTTTTATGTTTTTTTTACCTTTAAGTGGAAACGCACAAGAAATTAATGATACGTTGCCAGTTATTTCGATGCAAGAAGCTGTGAATTTAGCCAAAGAAAACTACCCATTATTGAAACAAAAGCAATTAGAAATCAACAAACAAGAGCAGCTAAAAAATACAGCTTACGATTTTGGTACTACTCAAATTTTTACAGGTGGTGAAGAAGTTAATAACGGGAATGGCATTTATACAACTATTGGTATTGGTCAAAACAATATTGATGTGTTTGGTGTTTCTGCAAAAAAAAGATTGCAACAACAACGCATTCAATTAGCTCAAAAAGCGTTTCAACTTTCGGAATTAGATTTAGAATTAGAGGTAAAAAAAGCTTGGGCAAATGCATTTCAAAGCAAGAGAAAATATAACCTATATAAAGAATTAGATTCCATTTATACCAATTTTGACAAAGCTGTAGCTTTGAATTACGAGGTAGAAGCCATTTCAAGACTGGAATATGCAGCTGCTAAAAATCAAGCTTTACAAATTCAAAATAAATTTACGAAGTCTAAAAGTGACTATAATATCGCATTACAACAGCTAAACTTATGGCTAATTTCTGATACTTTTTTTACAGTTTCCAATGATTTTGAAATTATTAATAAAATTGATATAAGATCTTTTAATCCAGAGAAACATCCATTATACAGTATTGCACAATTACACCTAGCAGAAGCAAAAGCAACATATAAGGCTGCTAAAGCAGACAATTTGCCCAAGTTAAATCTTCAAGCAGGTTTGCAAAATGTTAACGGTAATTCAGGTTTCTATACCTATCAAGCTGGTATTTCAATCCCCTTTTTATCAGGCACAAATAAAGCGAAAGTTAAAACGGCAAAAATTGATACTGAAATTGCAGAATCCAATATTCAATTTAAAAAACAAGAAGTGGAATCTAAATTTATACAGGCTACAGAGAATTACCAAAAATGGAAAATATCTTGGTTCTTCTATAAAAATGAAGTTTTACCACTTATAAAAGAACAAAAAAAAGGTGCTTTATTGGCTTATAAAGAAGGTGAAATAGATTATACAGGATTCACACAAATTATAAAAGAAGCCATTCAATCAGAATTAGAAGCTCAAGAAGCACTTATCAATTATTTAGAAAGTACATTTCAACTACAATATTTTAACAAATAAGAAAATGAAAAACACAAAATATACAATTTTAAAAGTACTAATAATATCACTTTTAGTAGTTGCCTGCAATCATAAAGAAAGTAAAAAAGCAGAAATAAAAGAAACACAAAACAAAAATGAAGAAGTAATGCTTTCACAGCAACAGTATGATGCTTTAAAAATGAAAATAGACACGATAGCATTACGTAATATGAGTGGGTATATTAAAGCAAATGGAACTTTAGAGGTGCCACCACAAAGTGAAGCAGCAATAACTTCTGTAGTTGGTGCAAATGTGTTATCCATAAAAGTGATTGAAGGTGATAAAGTAAATAAAGGTCAAGTTGTGGCATATCTTTCACATCCAAATATTATTCAAATGCAAACCGATTATTTGAATGCTTTTAGCAATAGTAATTTTTTAAAGAAGAACTTTGAGCGTCAACAAAAATTATATGATGCAGGAGTTGGCTCTGGTGCAAATTTTCAAAAGGCCGAAGCCGAATATGATGCCTCTAAAGCAATGGTAAATGGATTGGAAGCGCAGTTGAAACTATTAAACATAAATACGTCATCAGTACGAAATGGAACAATTGCTCAAAGTATATCATTACGCAGTCCTATTGAAGGCTATGTGCAAAAGGTAGAAGTAAAAACAGGACAGTATGTTGAACCACAAACTGAACTCTTTGAAATCGTAAATACGTATCACGTTCACGCTGATTTAATGGTGTTTGAAAAAGATGTGTATAAAGTTATGAAAGGTCAAAAAGTAAGCTTTAATATACAAACAATGCAAGATGAAGAATTAACAGCAGAAATCTATTCCGTAAGCAAAACATTTGAAGATGACCCTAAAGCAGTACACGTACACGCTGAAATTGAAAACAAGAAAGGTAACTTAATTCCTGGAATGTATATTCAAGGAAAAATCCAAACTGAAAACACACAAACTATGGCATTGCCCGAAAGTGCGATAGTAAAAGAAGGGGATAAATTTTTTGTGTTTTCGGCAGAAAAAGAAAATGACGATTGGAGTTTTAAACCAGTTGAAGTGCTTTTAGGAGCAAAAGATGGCAATTGGATAGCTATTCAATTTTCTGAAGATATAAAACCAAATACAAAATTTGCTTATAATAATGCCTATTATCTTATAGCAGAAATGAAAAAAGGCGAAGCAGAACACGAACATTAATTATGCAAACCATAGAACAATTATTAGAGTCAAAAGATATACGTGTTACGGCAATGCGTTTATTGATTTATAAGTTTCTTGCAGAGAAACAAGTAGCAGTAACATTAAGTGATATAGAAAATGCTTTTGAAAAAGCAGATAGAACTACATTGTACAGAACTATTAAAACATTCGAGGAAAAGGATATTGTGCATCAAATAGATGATGGTACAGGAATTACTAAATATGCTTTGTGTGAAAAGGGCTGTAATTGCGAGATTGAAACCGATTTGCATTTACATTTTCATTGCAATAACTGTAATGAAACCATTTGCTTAACCGAGCATAAAATTCCTCAAATTAAAGTGCCAGATGGTTTTGTGTCAGAGAATGTCAATTTGGTTGTAAAAGGTATTTGTGATAAGTGTAGTAGATAACAAATGCACTTCCATTGCACTTACTATTAGATTATTTTTATAAAAAATTAGTGGATATGAAGTTTAATACTAAAATACCTAAACCTCTTAAACAGGCTTATAATGAAGAATTAAAACTATACAGTTTATGTTTAGAAAATAAGCAGTATAATAATGCTTGGTATCATTTAGAACGCAGTCATATAATAGGGCAATCTTACCCTATAGAACATACCTATTCACATTGGCTAATGCTAAAATTTGGATTTATGCAAAAAGATACTAAAGAAGTACTCGGTCAAATTATTAGGTTACTTGTTGGTGGTTGGAAATCATTTATTGACCACGTGCCACTTGGTAACACAGGCGGTGCAAACGTACCACCATTAAAATCTATGATTATACCTAATGATATTAAAAATTTATTCAATTCAAAATGAAGAAAAAGAAAGTCAATTTAAGAGATTTAAAACCAAATTCAAAGGAACAACATTCTCACGATGATGGTCACGACCACGGAGATGGTAGCGCATTCAAAACATACATTCCTGCTATCATAAGTTTTGTAATGTTAATTGTAGGTATCGCTGTAGATTATTTTGATGTGATTCCTCAATTTAAAGGATGGATTCGAGTAGTTTGGTACACTTTAGCATATATTCCAGTTGGATTTCCAGTAATTAAAGAAGGATGGAAAAGCCTTATAAAAGGCGATGTTTTTACCGAGTTCTTTTTAATGTCTATTGCCACGATTGGTGCATTTATAATTGGTGAATATCCAGAAGGTGTTGCAGTAATGCTATTTTATGCAGTAGGAGAATTATTTCAAAATGCAGCAGTAAATAGAGCAAAAGGAAATATTAAAGCATTATTGGATGTTAGGCCAAAAGAAGCCAATGTATTTCGTGATGGTGACTATATAAGTGTGTCGCCAGAAGCTGTAAATATTGGAGAGAAAATTCAAGTTCGTGTAGGTGAAAAAATTCCATTGGATGGTATTTTATTATCCGAAAAAGGGTCTTTCAATACAGCAGCTTTAACTGGTGAAAGCAAGCCAGATACGATTTCAAAAGGTGAAAAAGTATTTGCCGGTAGCATTAATATGGATGGTGTAATAGAAATCGAAACTACAAAAGAATTTAAGGATAGTTCAATTTCTCGAATTCTACATATGGTGCAGAACGCAACAGCTCGTAAATCTAAAACAGAATTATTCATTAGAAAATTTGCTCGTATCTACACTCCTATTGTGGTTTATTTGGCTATTGCGATAACATTTTTACCATACTTTTTTGTAGATGATTATGTGTTTAGAGATTGGCTATATCGTGCATTAATATTTTTAGTAATTTCCTGTCCTTGTGCCTTGGTTATTTCTATTCCTTTAGGATACTTTGGTGGTTTGGGAGCAGCTTCAAAAAATGGAATATTGTTTAAAGGCGCTTCATTTTTAGACGCTATGACCAAGATAAATACATTGGTAATGGATAAAACTGGCACTGTAACAAAAGGAGTGTTTAAAATTAAAGAAATTAAAGCCATTAATTGGGAAGAAAAAGAGTTTATGAAATACCTAATGGCAATGGAAGAACAATCTACACATCCTATTGCAAAAGCTATTTTAGAATATAAAGCAGATGGTAAAGATTTTCAAGCTTCAGAAGTATCGGAAATTGCAGGTAAAGGTTTAAAAGGGATTGTAAATGGTAAAACAGTTTTAGTAGGAAATAAAGCCTTAATGTCTTCTAATAATATTGATGTTCCATCTGAAACGGAATCTATTGTAGAATCTATCGTTTTAGTTGCAATCGATAATCAATTTGCAGGTTATGTTGTGATAGCAGATGAACTAAAAGAAGATGCAAAAGAAACAATTACCAATTTACATAAAGTAGGTATTAAAAAAATAATGATGCTTTCTGGGGATAAGGATTCTATTACGCAAAAAGTAGCTACAGAACTAAATATTGAAAAAGCTAAAGGCGGTTTATTGCCAGAAGATAAATTGAATGAAGTAGAAAAATTAAAACAAAATTCAGAAAATAAGATTGCTTTTATTGGTGATGGAATTAATGATGCGCCTGTTTTGGCTGCAAGTGATGTTGGTATTGCAATGGGTGGTTTAGGTAGCGATGTTGCTATTGAAACAGCAGATGTAATTATTCAAACAGATCAACCTTCAAAAGTGATAAAAGCAATTCAAATTGGTCGTTCTACAAGAAAAATTGTATGGCAAAATATTGGATTAGCATTTGGTGTAAAAGTGATTGTGTTAATTTTAGGAGCTGGTGGATTAGCTACAATGTGGGAAGCCGTTTTTGCAGATGTAGGTGTTGCGTTATTAGCTATTTTAAATGCTGTGAGATTACAGAAAATGAAATGGAGTGTGAATTAAAAAACAACTCCATAAATTAAATATTAATGAAATATAAATATGTGCGATAAATAAAGTGATAACTAAAATCATACTAATTTAGATATTGGTATGATTTTTTACAGATGAAAAAAATTGAAAAAGATTGAAAAAATTGTTAAAGAATTAGACTATAATTTAGATTTTTTAGAAAAAGAAACAGAAGGAGTATTAGAAAAAGCAGAAGAAAGTATTAGAATAACAAAAAGAGCATTAGAACAAATAAGAATACTTTTTTTAAGGAAAAAATTAATCCCGAAAAACGAAGAGATTGGTTTTTTCAAAAGCATTAAACCTTATGTTTTTAGTAAACTAATATATTATGTCAAATTATTTAGTATAGAAAGTAAAAGACCAAGAAGTAGTAATAAATCTCAAGTAAAATACTTCAATAATCACATAGATAGGCTTCAAAACTATTTTAATGATAATCTAGAATTTTATCATTATTTCAGAAGAGGTGCCATTTTTTTAGATGAAGAATATTTTATGAGAGGTAAAGCAGATATTAGGCTATTTCCAGACTCATTATCATTTTTTACAGATGATAAATTTTCTACGAGTCACGATACAACTGTGGCTACTATTATGGCATATGATATGTTAATCATCTATCTAAAAAGAGAAATAGATAAACTTGAAAACAATAATAGTATGGAAACCAATTTCAATGCATTTAAAAAGCAGTCAAAACTTTTTTGAACTGGAAATAAAACCGATTTAATAGAGCTTATCTATGCACTTCATAGTTCTGGTTCCGTAAATAGTGGTACTGCAGATATTAAAGAAATGGCATCAGCTTGCGAGCAAATGTTTAATATAGACCTTGGTGATTATTATAGGACATTTTTAGAAATTCGTTCACGCAAAATTAATCAAACCAAATTCATAGATAAACTTAAACAATCCTTAGAAAATAAGATGTTAGATTCTGATGAATAAATACCCAAGCTGGGTGTTTTTAAGTGCAAATTATTTACATATAATTTGCACTTTTTTGTTACCAAAAAAAATAATGAGAATAGCAATCAATGTCAATACAACGTATTAAAAATGTAGATATAAAATTACCCAAGTTGGGTTTTACTTGTGTATAAACTTCAATAAATCATATCATATTTGCCTAACGAAAGTCAAATCGTTGGTTCACACTCACATAATAACAGAAAAATCGTGAACTAAATTAACCAAAAGAAGCTGCTTGAATGTGGGGGCATTCAACAGCTTCTTTACTAAAATTGTTAGAAAATGGCAGCAACTATTATTACTACAGAAGATTTAAGAGAGTTCAAAGAAGAATTATTAGAAGACATAAAAGCAATGATTAACCATCAATCAGGTTTCGCACCTAAAAAATGGTTAAAATCTCCAGAGGTTAGAGACTTGTTAAGTATTTCTCCAGGTACATTACAAAATTTAAGAATCAATGGAACACTCCCCTATTCTAAAGTTGGTGGTGTCATCTATTACGATTATGAAGAAATTGTAAAAGTGTTAGAGGAAAATCGCATTCACAATAAGTTCTAAACGTCATTGCGAACAAAGTGAAGCAATCTCATCATAAAAAAAAGGAATATATTATATATAGTCAGAATCTAAATCCGACCTATTTTATTTTTAGTAGAAATTCAATTTTTATGAAACGGGAGAATCCAAAGAGTTCACGGTCTGGATTCGTAAGTGTAATAAAAAGTAGAATTCAATAAAAATGAAAGTGAGTCTTGATTTTTTGAATACTTTTTGATCAAGCAAAAAAGTATTGATATAAATTATGCAAAACGTAAATTTCATAAAACATCTCAAAGGAGTTTTTATTCAATTCTCTAAAGATAATCGACTAAATCCAACGCATATCAGTTTGTATATAGCACTTTTTCAAATTTGGAATAACAATCGGTTTTTAGAAGAATTCTATATCAATCGAGAAGAAGTAATGTGCTTTTCTAAAATTGGCTCAAAATCAACATATCATAAATGCATAAAAGATTTAAGTCATTGGAAATATATCATTTACTACCCTTCACACAATCCTTACAAAGGGAGTAAAATTAAGATGTTCAAATTCGAGACAAGTTCTGGACAAGTTGTGGTACACAACAGTACCAAAAATGAGACAAGTACTGGACAAGCACTGGTATCTATTAATAAACATATACAAACTAATAGAAACATTAAAAACATTTATAAACTTGACCAGCCAAAAAATGAAAAAGAGGTAATTGCTTTTTTTAAAAAAGAAAAATGGTCAACAATTGAAGCTCAAAAATTCTTCAACCATTACCAAGGAATAGGATGGAAAGTTGGCGGAAAAACAAAAATTGTCAATTGGCAAGCAACAGCAAAAAATTGGATGATAAAAGCAGAAGAAATTAAAAACAAAGAAAACCAAAATCCAGTTAGCCAAAATCAAGACAACCTAAAGACCAGTAAAAATAAAAACTACAATGAACCGCTCTAAATGTCACCTTCTGCATAGTCGAAAGCTCTTATTAAAACCACCTTCGTATTTACTATTCTGTTTTCTAAGGTTTAGAATCCCTTCCTCTCTGCAAATTGACGATAAAATAAAAAGAAATGAACAACTGTAAATCTAATAAAGCCAAATACAAAATGATTTCATAATGTAAACTCGACATAGGATTTGCAAGCGAGTGTCAATCATTTGAAAAAGTGTAAAAAGAAAATCTGTTTGAGCTTAGCGAGTTATTTTCTTTTAGCTTTTGAAAATTAAATTGACCGCTGAAAATCCAAGTCTTAATCTTTTGTTTCGTTTTGCATCAAGGCAAAATGAAAATAATAAGTATA
This sequence comes from Polaribacter uvawellassae, assembly GCF_039748955.1. Classification (NCBI taxonomy): domain Bacteria; kingdom Pseudomonadati; phylum Bacteroidota; class Flavobacteriia; order Flavobacteriales; family Flavobacteriaceae; genus Polaribacter; species Polaribacter uvawellassae. The sequence continues at coordinate 233,983 of NZ_JBDIZN010000002.1, forward strand.
AAAAGAAAAAATGAAAACAAATACACCTCACATAATCCAAGAAGGCAGCGTCCAATACCAATTAGGCGAACTAAAAGGAAATCAAATAATATACGATTTTCCAAAAATGCTAATCTATTTAGAAGCAAAAGGGAAATTATTATTTGATAAAAATTTCAAAATATATTCAGAAGATGAAGCAATTTTATACAAATTATGCATTTATTTTATTCGTGATTTTGATGCTTGCAAAAAATTAAATATAGATCCCAATAAAGGAATTTTATTATCTGGTCCAGTAGGTTGTGGTAAAACAAGTTTAATGAAATTATTACCACACATTGTTCCTCATCAAATTAAGTATATAGTTGTACCTGCAAGAAATATTACATTTAATTTCAATAAAAGCGGGTTCAAAATTATTGAAGATTATGGTAATAATGGTTTTTATTGTTTTGATGACTTAGGTGTAGAAACAACTGGCAGGCATTTTGGTCAAGATTGTAATGTAATGGGTGAAATCCTTTTATCACGTTACGATTTATTCCTAAAAAAAAATACTAAAACACACGCAACAACTAACTTAAATGCACAAGAATTAGAAGAAAGATATGGCAATAGAGTAAGGAGTAGAATGCGTCAATTATTTAATTTGATAGCATTTAATAAAGATTGTATAGATAAAAGACAATGAATCAAACGTTTAATTATATCAAATTAATACAAAATATATTGTTAAAATTCATATCTTTCAGATTAATTATATCAAAGAATAAGTGTTAACTAGTAACCAAATAAAAAATCAATTAAATTCTATAACTGCATCAGTTTTAAACGGTGATAGTTTTGATAGAAATGATTATGCAAGAAAAATTTTGAACTATCCAGCAATGATGGTTCCAAGTGTTCAAGAACCTATAATAAAAACTTTAATAGATGCGCTACCAGAAAATTCTTCTATGATTGATCCTTTTATGGGCGCTTCAAATACTATTATTACATCAATGCGTTATGGTATTAATTCATTTGGTCAAGATATAAATCCATTATCACTCCTTATAAGTCAAGTAAAAACACATATATTTTCAAACGAGCTAAAAACTAGCTTTTTAAATTTCAAAAAAAGATTAAATAGAAGTAGATCTGCAAAAATTGATATTAATTTTAAGAATATTAATAAATGGTTTAAAAAAGATGTTCAAATTGAGTTATCTCAAATTCGAAGATTAATCATTCAAGAAGAAAATTTATTTATAAGAAAGTTTTATTGGGTTGCTCTAGCTGAAGTTATTCGTTTAACAAATAATGATAGAACATCAACCTTTAAAATGCACGTTAGGGCTCAAGAAGATATAAACAACCGTAACTTGTCGCCTAAAGTGTATTTTATAAAAATATGTCAAAGAAGTATAAATGATATTTTTGAAGTAAAAAATAAACTATTAGAGAATAATCTTTTAGAAAAAGATAAATACATTTATGAAGTTGAAGTCGCTTGGGGTGATTCTAAAGAGAAATTAAATACAACAAAAAAACATAATCTTCTTGTTACCTCACCTCCTTATGGTGACAATCATACAACAGTAACATATGGCCAATTTTCATATCTCCCTTTACAATGGATTCCTGTAGTAGATATTGATGAAAGTATAACTATGAACTATTTAGATGTAATACAAGAAATTGATTCAAGAAGTTTAGGAGGTAAAAATGTTTCTGATTATTCAGTTATAGAAAAAGAGATGTTTTCCAAATCAAAAACTTTAAAGAAATTTTTTAGAAATTTTAATGCAGAAGAAAGACTAAGAGCTAGAAAAGTAGTGAGTTTTATTAATGATTTAGATATTACAATTGACAATGTTTTAGAAAAAATGATGCCTAATTCATATTTTGCTTGGACAGTTGGTAATAGAAATGTTAATAATAAAGAAGTTGAGAATGATAAAATTTTAACCGAGTTATTAGCAACAAAAGGTATAAACATTTTTACAGATTTAGAAAGGGATATTCTATCTAAAAGAATGCCTGACAAAAATAATTTTTCTAAAACTATGAGTAAAGAAAAAATCTTAATCTACAATAGTTAAAATATTCAATGAGCAACGATTACCATTTTGATATAACACCCCACATTGTTAAACAATTAGGTGAACAATTAGTTTCAGATGAAGTAACAGCTTTATTAGAGTTAATTAAAAACTCTTATGATGCAGATGCTAATTATGTTTCAATAGATATTAATACTAAAGGTCAATATACTGATGAAAACTTAATCTTTCCAAAGCATAATGGATATATAGCTGTAGAAGATGATGGTTTTGGTATGAGTAAAGAAACGATACTCAAATCGTGGCTATTGATTTCGTATTCGAAAAAAAGGGAACAAAAAGCAAAAAACATTAAAACACCTGGTGGTAGGACACCTTTAGGAGAAAAGGGTTTAGGGAGATTAAGCACACAAAGGTTAGCTGATATTTGTGAAATACTTACCAACACTAACAAAACAGAAGGGACTCATTTAGCATTTAACTGGAAAGATTTTGAAAAAGAAGAAAGGCTTTCAGATGTTGAAATTAAATCAAAAATTTACAATCCTTTAATTAAAAATGGTACAAAATTAATACTAACTAATCTTAATCACTCTGAAGTTTGGGAAGGTAAAAACCTAGAAAGATTTAAAGGTTTTGTTTCTCAAATAATCTCACCATACAAAGAAAACAGGCCTTTTGATGTTTATCTTACAGTTAATAACGAAGTAATTGACTTAGAAAAAATAAATGATGACCTTAGAGATTTAGCAATTTCAAAATTTGAATTTTCTTATAATAGTAAAAAAGTAAAGATTAGTGGTAAAACTAAACTAACAAAGTTTATTGGGAATAAGAAAGAGCACTTTGTAGAATTTTTGGAATCTGATAATGGAAAAAAATTCTATAATTTTTTAAAAGAAAGTGCTTATAATGATATTCTACTTTCTGATAAAAATAATTACTTTTTAGAATTAAAAAACGAATTTACACTTGATGAAATTTCCGGTATGGAAGTTTTTGATGGTGAAATAGCAAATCCCGGAAGTTTTGAAGGTGTTATAGATGAATTCAGCCTTGATAATTGGATGACTTATGATGAACAAGTAAATAATATTTTTAACGGGTTATCTAATTATAGAGCTTTTGCACAAAGTCAAGCAGGTATTAAATTATTTCGAAATGGTTTCGCTATCAAACCTTTTGGTATTAATGGTCAAGACTGGCTTAAACTGGCAGATTCACAAACTAATGCATCATCATATTATCCTTTAAGACCCAAAAACGTTATTGGATATTTTTCTATTGATGAAGGTGTAAATAAAAATCTAAAAGATAAAACTGATAGAGAAGGATTAATATCCAACCCTTATTCTAGGAATTTTTTCGTTTTAGCATTTTTTATAATAAGACAAATTAACAATTATCAAGAAAGGATTCGTAGAGCTTTTGTTGATTATGTAAAAATATCTAAAACAAAAAACAATGGAATAACTTCGGTTAAACAATCTTTTAATCATATCAATAATATCGTTGTTTCTTCAACAGCAATATCAGACGAATTAAAGAGTTCAGGTTCAGTAATAAGTGAATTAGTAAAAGAACAAACAATCATTGTAAGTGATGTAAAAGACAATCCTCTTTTTGCTACAGAAGAAAATAAAAAAAACGTTAAAAAAGCACAACTCTTATTAAACAAATTAAAGTCAATTCAAGAAGCTTTTTCTAAGGTCGAGAAGGTAATTAAGAAAACTGAAGATTTAAATGAAGTAATTGATATTTTAAAGCCAAAAATACAAGTATTAGAAGAACAATTAAATAATTTTACTGAATTAGCTGGTTTAGGAATAACAGCAGAATCAATCAGTCACGAGTTTTTAAACATAGTAGATAATTTAAATGAAAGAGCGCTATTTTATCAACAAAAGTTAAAAAACAAAGAGTTAAAAGAGTCCGATAGTTTCATACTATTGGAATACATAAATGAAACCGTAAATGGTTTAAAGATTCAATTAAGACATTTAGACCCTGCTCTTAAATATCAAAGAGAAAAGAAAAACCAATTTAGTTTATCAAAATATTTTTCCGAAGAGAAAAGTTATTATAAAAAAAGATTCAATTCTAAAGAAATTGAAGTCATTGTAAAAATTAAAGATGATTTCTCCTTGAAAATTAATAAAGGTAAATTAACTCAAATAATTGATAATATTCTAATAAACTCAGAGTATTGGCTCAAAGAAAAAAAATTAAAAGAAAAACATTTCAACCCTAAAATAAATATTACAGTTGAAAAACCGTGGCTATATATCTCAGATAATGGTTTTGGCATACCAAAAAATATAGAAAATCAAATTTTTGAACCATTTGTATCTACTAAACCAAGAGGTGAAGGTCGTGGTCTAGGTCTTTTTATAGTTCTACAATTATTAGATTCTATGGGAAGTTCAATTTCATTGGAGCCTAAAAGAAATGAATTTGATAAAAAATACATTTTTGCTATCAACTTAAATAATGCTATGATTTAATATGAGTGAGAAAATTATCCTAAGTCTAAAAGAAGAAAGCCTTCAAATAATTCCCAAAGAAAATCCTAGTCTAACTGATACTGCTGTCAAAGCTATTAATACTTTATTAGATAAGGAAGGTATTGAAAAAATATTATATATAGACGACAAATTTGATATTGAAGCTCAAAAAGCGTTTTTCCTTGGAATGCTAAAACAAATAAAAAATAGTGGTAAACTTCCTACAGATGATAATTTCATTTCAAACATTAATTGGCAGCTACCTTTAGCCGCATTTAATAAAGAAATTTTAAAAATATGGGAAGACACAATAGATAAAAAAAAGCTTATCCATAATATTTCTAATCTAATTGGTGACAACGAAAGTTCAAACATTACCCCTGCATTAGAGTTTAAAGATTATTTTCCTGGTGAAAATGCTTTATATTTAACACCAAATGAATGGATTGCAAGTAAAAAAGAAATATTAGATTCCATACCTGAAGGTCGTAAAGTCTTATGTTTATTTGACTTTGAATTAGAAAACTTCTCAGGTCCCAACAAAGAAACAAATGGAATTCAACTTATTAAAGAACTTATAGAAACTGGTTATTCTGACAAGGTTATATGTGGTATTTTTTCACATAAATACTCTGAAGAGGAAGAAGACACTTATAGAAAAATATATCGAAAAGAGTTTGATTTGAAGAAAAAACATTTTTGCACTATTTCTAAAAGTAGATTTGCAAAAGACCCTCAATTAAGTGGTTTTGCGGAAGGAATTAAGTATATATTGATAACTAGGTATATAGAAGACCTAAAATCTAAATCTATAAAAATACTTAGAGAAAGTAACGAAAAATCTATTAAAGATTTTAAAAAAATATCTCCAAAAACGTTTAATCAAATTATTCAAAAATCATCGTATAAAGAAGGTGTTTGGGAGGTTGAATCATTATTTCGTTTAAACACAATTTTAAATTCAGATGCCAATTTTTCATCTTTATTAGAAGAGAATGTTAGAAAAGAATTTGACCAATCAGTATTAAGTGTTAGAAATATAGATAGTATATATACTGGCTATAATAAAAAAATAAGTCCAGAATCTTTACTAATCAGAGAGAAAGAATTATATACAAATCAAGATTATTTAAACATTCTCAATTTACCGATTGCCAACGGTGATATTTTTGAGATAGATTCCCAAAGGTATATTTTGGCAGTACAACCTTGTAATTTAGCATTAAGAAGTAAGGGTATTAGAAATAGATCCTATAATAAGGGTATATTAATTCCATTAATTGATTTAGATGTGAAAAACTTCAACCCAGCAACTTCGTATAAATTATATCGTACAGACAGTAATAATAAAATTCTATGTGCTCTTTTTTCAGAATATCAAAATATTAAACTTGATATTTTAGATTTAACAGTTTTCAATTCAACAAGTTCTGCCATAATAGATATGAATAATAAAAACGTTGATGATAACAATGTAATTCAAGAATCTTGGAAAAAAAGATATAAAGCAATTCATAAAAATTTTATAAAAGAGGAAAAAGTTTATCAGGCTTATAATACTATAAGAAAAAAATTAGATGGTAAATTTACTAGCGAGTTTAACTTATTAAATTCTTTCTTTAACAATCCTTCATTAACTAAAGAATTTAAAATTAAAGATCTAGAAGTTTATGATTATCAAAACAGGATTTTTAATTTTAAAATTAAACGTGTAAAAAGATACAAAGAACCATATTCAACAGATTTATTACATAGTTTTATGGCCTATTTATCAAGAAATGGTTTTGATATAGATTTCACTTCTTAAAATCCCACACAAACCAAAATCCAATTTGTTGCAAAAGCAAAAAATCGCTGTATTTTGGTTTGTTCCGCGTGCCAATGCAAGTTTAGCGTTTTAATATTCTATTGTTAGTTGCATTTTACAGCTTGTTCCATTCGCATACTCATTGCACAACTCTAAAAAGCAACGTGTTTTTATTATTTCATAAAACACAAAACTTCCCAAAGCTATCTTTACATAATGCGCAGTTATATACACATTCATTCACTTTCTGGTCTATAACGCCATTATGTAAAATAGCTGCTCTTCCAACGCTCACGTAGTTAATAATTGATAACATTTAGTTATTTAAACAACATTTAGAAATTGTTGCATTGTTTTTATAAGTGCTTATTTGTAATTTTAAATTAACATTACTAAAACTATTATAATTTCAGTTTATATTACAATTATAAAGCACCCATAAAATCAAAAAAAGCCAATAAGATTATTGTTTTTTATTTGCTATAAAATGTAGTTAATATTGGTTTCACTAAAAGCAAATGCAAATAGTGTTTTATTAAAATTACGTATAAAATCTCACCATTAATTCTTGAATAAAAATATAAAGCATTCACTTTTAACAAAACCAATTAAGGAAATTGGAACAAAACAAATAAAAAACAATACACTTATTCTCGCTTCTGCCCGCGCACTAAGTATTTTAATTTTTTATAATTCCTTACCTCATTCAACTGCACAAAACCATCGCTAAGTCCAAATATTCCTTATCTCAAGTCTTTATTTGTTTCATTTCGTTAAGTAATCACAAATAAAATCCAGATAAAATCTATCATTTTACATATAATAAAAAATAAAGGATAAAAAGAAAAACAAAAAAAAGACAGCAAAACAAATGGTTCCCTTAATGTAGCAATACTTTCAGCATCTGTTTCATTCAAGAAAAAATGTAATTGTATAAAATTTTGTCTTTTAAAAGCCTCCGCTTTTAGCCTATAAAGGTCAAGCCCTTCGGGTTTTGAAAAAAATCTCCACCAAATAACAACTTAATACTTAAAATTCAACATTCAGTAGTTGGTAGTATTTTTTTCAAAAACCTTGATAGTCTATCCTCTCCATTTAGAAACAGCTTTCTTTTTGTTGTTTTCCTTTCCAAAATTTTATGGGCAAAAAAATAGCAAAAGAATCTAAACCTAAAAATGGATACTTATGCAAATTTTTGAAATCAAAACCCACAAAATTGGACGAACTTACTCAAACCCACATTTTTTTATTTTGAATAAAGGATTAAATTCTGGAAAACCATTAGACAAACCTTGCCCAAACTGCTTTGTAGTTTCCACAACTTCTAGAGCAAATAGAGAGTCTTTGTATTACCTGTGTTTATCCTTAAAAGTTGGTCAATACTTTGGGTATTATTTAAAAGGTTCTGTCATTCCATTTATTGGTATTTCAGACGTAAAAAAAGTAATCAATACTGCACTGCAAAACTATGAGGAACAACAATGGCAATTGAAAGTTGAAAAACTCAAAAAAATAACTGCTTTCGAAGACAACTTAAAACAACAATTGTCAACTATTTCAAAACTAAAAATAGCCTTACTAAGATCTTAACAAATTAAACTATGAAAATAATTATAGCAGGGAGCAGAAACTTCACCAACTATCAAAAATTAAAACAAGAATGTGATAAATTCCTCCAGGATTATAAAAATATCGAGATTGTATCTGGAGCTCATTACAAAGGTGCAGACAAATTAGGAGAGAAATACGCGTCCGAAAAAAAAATCAAAATCGTAAAATTTCCGGCCGATTGGATAAAATACGTAAAAGCTGCTGGACCAAAAAGAAATAAACAAATGGCAATATATGCAGACGCATTAATTGCTTTTTGGGATGGAAAAAGTAAAGGAACAAAAAACATAATTCAACTTGCGAAACAAAGACATTTAAAAACTAGAATAATTCTCTTTGAAAACGAAATTCTGACTATCTAGTCAATGAAAGCAAAAGAATACCCAGTACTAAGACTAGGTATTCTTTTTTTGCTTTCTAAAAAACAACCACTTTAATAATGTAGAAACAGAAAAACTAACAACTGCTCCAATAACAGCCATAATAACAGTAAAAAGTATATCGTCTAAACTAATAGTAAAAACTGTAGAAAGTAATGTTCCCCCAACAACACCTGACTTTATTTGAATATCGTTCTGAAACATATTTTATTCATCCTTTTTTTCATCAGAAACAACAGCTTGACTAACTGCTGTAGCTACAGTTCCTGCAACAGTCATATAGGTTGCCACAGTAATTATTGCAGCAGGTATACTAACAGGAGCTGCAATAATAGCACCTCCTGCAGTAGCTAATGCAATACCTATATTTCTTAATACTCTAAAAAATTTCGGAGTTGGTTTTTTATAACGTTCTATAATTTTCATAATTCTGTGATTTAATTTTTAATATTATTTTTTCTTTTCGGTCTTTAGCTTGATAAACTAATGATAATAGTTTCTGTAGGGCATCCTTGGAATATATACCTCTACCAATCCCACTTAAATAAGTTACAGGAGCAATACAGCCTTGTAAATCTTTTAAGGCATTATTTGCTGGATGAAATAAAATAAAGCTTCTACCTTTCACATTTTTCAAAATCAAATGATGTTGAAATCGTTTCGAAAATCTAGGAACAACTTCATAGGCTCCTTCAGGAATACAAGAAACATTTCTCTTATTATTTAACCAGGGTAACTCAATGGTATGACAAAGAAAATTATCAGAAGAAAAGAGAGTACCGTTAGTACCCTCTTTAAAATAAGCTCTTTGAAGCACTAACTCCATTATTATGGAGTATCAATTGTAACAACAGATAAAGCATTGTAAGCACCATTTTTAAGGGCATACATTTCTCCATTTACTTCTTGATAAAACTCTACACCTAAAACCTGTACTACTGGTAATGTAGAATTAGCAGTAATTGTTGCAGATAATGCAATTGCAGCAGTATTTGCAGCAGTATAAGGCAAAATTGCTGTTTCATCATTTTCAAATGTTGAAGTTTCATTTACAAAATCTAATTCAGAAGCCCCCATTACTACTTTAAAATGGGTAGTTCCTGCAGGTGCAGCAATTCTAACAGTTGGTGAAAATGCAGCCAAATCTAAAGTTGCATCTCCAGAAACTCTGTCAAATGTTTTTGTAAATGCAGCAAATAAAGTTGCTCCTAACTTTCCATTCAAATTGAATTCAAAACCCTCTAAAAGGCTTAAATTTCCATCTTGCAACGTTCTTAAACCTCTTTCATTAGTCGTATCTGTCTTTGTGATAGCCACTAAAGATTTTGTCAAACGAGAGACAACTCTTTTGTCCTTTGCATTTTGCAAAAGCACACGAATTGCATTTCGCAATACTTTACCACCTTTACCAGCTCTTCCAAATTCAGAACCATTTTCACGAGTTCTTTGAAAGGCAGGATCATTCTGAATTCTGCTTTTATCCACACCTCCTTTTTCACGTGCAAGGTGTCCATCACTTGTTTTATAAAAAGAAATACCTCCGATAGTTCCTTTTAGTTTAATAATTCCTGTTTGTTTTGCCATAATTTTACATTTTTTATGATTAATCTTTCAAATCACGTAACTTTATGACTTACTAAAGAAAAAGAGAAACCGATTAAAACCATTCTTACCGATTAAACCTAAATACTCCTAAAATGACACTACTGGTTTTAAGTATGGTTAAAGCATAGATAAAGTATGATGATTACAAAAAGAGCTTGTATATACCCAAAGGACATTCAACGTATCACAGGACGTAGCGAGCGTTATTGTCGTAAGCTTATTAATAGGATAAAAGAGTATTTAGACAAAGAACCTCATCAATTTTTAACAGTAAAGGATTTTGCTATTTATAGTGGTATTGAAGAAGAAATTATTAATAAATACTTAATAGATTAACCATAATATTTGATGCTATTTATCTGGTTTTAATGAAGTTAAATTCGTAAATTTGTCAAAGACGTTCTATCAAAATATACTATTTCAATTTAACTAATAGGTCAACAATTCGGTTCACACTGTTTTAGTATTTTACCTAAAGTATTGATTTTACTGCATAGTGGAGAATGAGTTATCATCCTGCCACCCCGACAAAAAGTTGAATATTTTATTTATATTCAACTTTTTTCTTGTTTTAGAAAAATGTTTACCGTTTATATTCTTTTTTCTATATCACTTCAAAAACACTATGTTGGTTATACTAGCAAAAATGTAAAAGAAAGACTTCAAGAACACTTATTTAGCCATAAAGGATTTACAGCAAAAGTAAAAGATTGGAATATCGTTTATCAAACTAATTTTTCTTCAAAACCTGAAGCAATTGTATTAGAGAAAAAAAAATAAAAAATAGTTTGTCAATATCAGAAATGATAATATATTTGCCACGCTTAAAAATAAGCAAAAGCCGATGTAGCTCAGCTGGCTAGAGCAGCTGATTTGTAATCAGCAGGTCGGGGGTTCGAGTCCCTTCATCGGCTCTTTAAAGTCCTTTCAAAAGAAAGGACTTTTTTTATGCTTACACTTGAATGATTTTTTATTAAATTTGTTCACAATTATCACACATAAACAACCTTATCTACATGCTTATAATTGGAATTGCTGGAGGAACAGGAAGCGGAAAAACTACTGTTGTAAATAAAATAATAAAAGAGCTTCCTACAGATGAAGTTTGTGTTATTTCACAAGATTCTTATTACAAAGCTACTAATGAATTAAGTTATGATGAAAGAACAAAAATAAACTTTGATCATCCAAGAGCTATTGACTTCGAATTAATTATTGAACATTTAAAGAAATTAAAATCTGGTAAAACTATTAATCAACCAGTATATTCTTTTGTTACACACAACAGAACTAAAGATGTTGTAAAAACGCATCCAAGAAAAGTAATAATTGTTGAAGGAATTTTAATTTTTAATAATGAAGAATTAAGAAATCTTTTTGACATTAAAATCTTTGTACACGCAGATACTGATGAACGATTAATTAGAAGAGTTCGAAGAGATATTAATGAACGTGGCAGAGATGTTAACGAAGTTTTAAGTAGATATCAAGACACATTAAAACCAATGCATCAACAGTTTATTGAGCCAACAAAAAATTATGCCGATATCATAATTCCTAACGACAGACATAATAATGTTGCTATAGATATAGTTAGAACTGTAATCAGCAATAAATTATAATGACTTTTAAGCAGTTAAAACAAAATAAGTTTGTCAGATTTTTCACCAACAGATATGTAATTATACTAATTGCTTTTTCTGTTTGGATGTTTTTTTTTGACGAAAATTCTTATCTTGTTCACAAAGAGTTCAACAAAGAGATTGATGAATTAGAAACTGCTATAGAATTTTACAAAAAAAAGATTGAAGAAGATAAATTAACCATAAAAAACTTAGAAGATTCTGTAGAAATAGAACGATTTGCAAGAGAGCAATATTTGATGAAGAAAGAAAATGAAGATATTTATATTATAGAATTTGATACCATAAAAAAATAATGAGTTCAACGTTATTTAAACATTTTAACACAACATCTGCCGCAGCTTGGAAACAAAAAATTCAAGTTGATTTAAAAGGTGCTGATTATAACGAAACACTTTTATGGAAAACTGATGAAGATATTGTTGTAAAACCATTTTACACAAAAGAAGACAGAAAAAACAGCAACTCAACAGAAGCTAAATTCAATTGTAATATCTCTCAATCTATTTTTATTAATGATGAAAAAATAGCAAATTATATTGCGTTAAACGCTTTAGAAAAAGGTGCAAATGCAATTGAATTTATTGTAGAAAAAACCTTCGATTACAAAGCTGTTCTTAAAAAAATTGACACAAAACAAACGAAACTTTATTTTAGGTTTCATTTTTTAGATGCTACATTTATTAATAAACTTTCTAAGTTTATCGATTCTAAAAATTGTTTTATTCAGGTTGATATTATCAACAATTTAGCACAAAGCGGAAATTGGTTCACGAATTTAAAAGCAGATCATTTAGCTTTTGAAGCTATTGTAAACTCTTGTAATAATTCAGTTGGAATTGACGCTACTTTATATCAAAATGCTGGAGCAACAATAACGCAACAATTAGCGTATGCTTTGGCTCATGCCAACGAATATTTAAATCATTTTGGAAAAGAAATTGCACATAAATTTCATTTTAATTTTGCCGTTGGAAGCAATTATTTTTTCGAAATAGCTAAAATAAAAGCGTTTAGAATTCTCTGGAAATCACTTTTAAAAGAATACGATGTAACTGAGGCAAACGCACATATTTTTGCGCAACCAACACAAAGAAATAAAACAATTTACGACTATAACGTAAATATGTTAAGAACAACTTCAGAATGTATGAGTGCCATTTTAGGAGGTGCAAATACAGTTAATAATTTGTCTTATGATTGTGTTTTTCATAAAAAAAATGAGTTTGGAGAGCGTATTTCTAGAAATCAATTACTAATTTTACAGCAAGAAAGCAATTTAGAAAATGCAAATACTATTGCAAATGGCTCGTATTATATAGAAAGTATTACCAATAAATTAGCAGAAAAAACATTACAAATATTTAAAGATATTGAAAAATCTGGCGGTTTTTTAAAACAATTAAAACAAGGAGTTATCCAAAGAAAAATTACAGAAAGCGCCAACAAAGAACAAGAAAAATTCGACAAAAAAGAAATCGTTTTAATTGGCACAAATAAACAAGCCAATAAAAATGATTCTATGAAAAATGAAATTGAAATTTATCCGTTTATCAAAATAAAACCGATCAAAACATTATTATCTCCCGTAATAAAAAGACGATTATCTGAGGCTATTGAAAAAAGCAGAATAGACTCTGAACAAAACTATTATTGTGGAGAAAGAAAAAATAGTAATTGAATACGAAACAAAACAACGAGTATTAAAAAAATTGGTTAAAAAAACAAAAAAGAAAATACCATATTCAATCTTTGGGTTAATCTTTTTTTGTTTTGCTCTTATTGCTTTGTTAGACGGAAAACTGAATAAAATTGTTGGAAACAGTTATAATTTAGTTTTAGTTATCAGTATTCTTTTAGTGTTATTAACATCTACTTATTTAATTTTAATGTATCAAAAAATTAATAAAATTAATAGAAAAATAAAATCTTTGGGAGAAAAAATGTATAATAAAATGAAGCTGTAAAGTTTTAAAAAAATGAATAGAAAAAATCTTCAAAATATTTCTTTATCAACTCCTAAAAATCAAGATGAGACAACTTTTTTTCACGAAGATTTTGTTGCAGGTATTCCTCCTTTTTTACGTGGACCTTATTCTACTATGTATGTTCGCCGACCTTGGACGATTAGGCAATATGCAGGATTTTCTACCGCAGAAGAAAGCAATGCTTTTTATAGAAGAAATTTAGAAGCTGGACAAAAAGGATTGTCTGTTGCGTTTGATTTAGCAACTCATAGAGGTTACGATTCTGATCACGAACGTGTGCAAGGCGATGTTGGAAAAGCCGGAGTTGCCATCGATTCTGTTGAAGACATGAAAATTTTATTTGACCAAATTCCGTTAGATAAAATGTCGGTTTCTATGACAATGAACGGCGCTGTTTTACCAATTTTAGCATTTTATATTGTTGCCGCAGAAGAACAAGGAGTTGCACCAGAAAATCTTTCTGGAACCATTCAAAATGATATATTAAAAGAATTTATGGTGCGTAATACGTACATTTATCCGCCAACTCCATCCATGAAAATTATTGCTGATATTTTTAAATACTCAAGTAATAAAATGCCAAAATTTAATTCGATATCTATTTCTGGTTATCACATGCAAGAAGCCGGAGCAACTGCAGAAATTGAATTGGCATACACATTGGCAGACGGATTAGAATACATCAAAAAAGGAATTGAAGCTGGAATGGATATTGACAGCTTCGCTCCTCGCCTTTCTTTTTTCTGGGCAATTGGAATGGATCATTTTAGAGAAATTGCAAAAATGCGAGCAGCAAGAATGTTGTGGGCAAAAATTGTTCAAGAATTTAATCCAAAGAATCAAAAATCGTTAGCTTTAAGAACACATTGTCAAACGAGCGGTTGGTCTTTAACAGAACAAGATCCGTTTAATAATGTTGCCAGAACTACCATTGAAGCAATGGCAGCAGCTTTTGGCGGAACGCAAAGTTTACACACAAATGCGTTGGATGAAGCCATCGCTTTGCCAACAGATTTTTCTGCAAGAATTGCAAGAAATACACAAATTTATTTACAAGAAGAAACCAATATTACTAAAACAGTTGATCCTTGGGCTGGAAGTTTTCATGTAGAAAAATTGACAGAAGATATTGCCAACAAAGCGTGGGAATTGATTAAAGAAGTGGAAGAATTAGGCGGAATGACCAAAGCTATTGAAAAAGGAATTCCGAAAATGCGTATTGAAGAAGCTGCGGCAATTAAACAAGCAAAAATTGATAGTGGACAAGATGTAATTGTTGGTGTAAATAAATATCAATTAAAAGAAGAAGATCCTTTACATATTTTAGAAGTTGATAATGAAGCCGTTCGTTTGTCACAAATAGAAAGATTAAACAAACTAAAATCTGAAAGAAATACTACCGAAGTTGAAAAATCTTTGTTAGCTTTGACTGAAGCTGCAAAATCTGGCGAAGAAAACTTATTAGAATTAGCAATTATTGCCGCAAGAAACAGAGCAACATTAGGCGAAATTTCTGATGCTTTAGAAGCAGTTTTCGGAAGACATAAAGCAGTTCATAAAACCATTTCTGGTGTGTATAGTAAAGAAATAAATGAAGATAAGACCTTTAAAAAGGCAACTGAGTTAGCAGATAGTTTTGCTAAGTCAGAAGGAAGACGTCCACGAATTATGATTGCAAAATTAGGGCAAGATGGTCATGACAGAGGCGCAAAAGTGGTGGCAACCGGTTATGCAGATTTAGGTTTTGATGTAGATATTGGTCCGTTATTTCAAACTCCAAAAGAAGCAGTAAAACAAGCTGTAGAAAATGATGTTCATATTTTAGGAATCTCTTCGTTAGCTGCCGGACATAAAACGTTGGTTCCGCAAGTTATTTCTGAATTAAAAAAATACGGACGCGAAGATATTATGGTGATTGTTGGTGGCGTAATTCCTGCACAAGATTACCAATTTTTATTTGATGCTGGTGCGGTTGGAGTTTTTGGTCCAGGCACAAAAATTGCACAAGCTGCTATTGATATGTTGACTATTTTAATAGACTCTATAACAGAATAGTTAAACTCTATTTGTAAATTAGGAAAGTTGAAACTTTATGGCTATGTTTGGCTTTTATTACCACTAATTTATTGATAATATTAAAATGCAACAAATAACAAAACACCAAAAAAACTACTACAATAAGTTAGTCTACAGGTTATTTTGTTCTTATTATTATCTTGTTATGCTACAACGCAAAGTTATCTTCCACGATTAATCAGACACCGTGAGTGTGTCTGAACAACTCTATTACATTATTTATTAAAAAGCTTTTCAATCAAAACATATTGAGTGCTACTACTCACAACTAAAATAATGTACTTATTTGGAGTTTTAGTGATGTTTTTATTTATTAGTAATTAAAATATTATATCATGGCAGTTTTAAGAAAAAAGCTAACGAAGAAAGAAATAAACGATAAAAGGCAAGAAAAAATTTTAAAAAAACTTGAAGATAAAAAAATGAAAAAACGTAAATCTCGAGTATAAAATCACATTAACCTTAAAAGGCTCTAAATTAAACTTTAGAGCCTTTTTTTAAAACTTATTTTTCGACAACTCTCTACTATTCACTTCCAAAAAAAATTACGCTCTTTGGCATCTTCAGAAGTTTCAAATTTAATTTCCTAAATTAGTTGCTTTACAACCTAACTCTTTTTTACAAGAGAACATTAATACATTACAACTTATGACTGTTGCCGAACTTTTAAGCAAAGTGTTTTTACCTTTATCACTCGCAATTATTATGCTTGGTATGGGAATGACATTAGTTCTTGCCGATTTTACAAGAATTATAAAATATCCTAAAGCTATTTTAATTGGCATGACCAATCAACTTATCTTTTTACCAATCATTGGTTTTTCTCTTGCCATTATTTTTAATTTAAGTCCAGTTATGGCTGTCGGATTACTAATTTTAGCAACTTGTCCTGGTGGACCAACAAGTAATTTAATCACACAAATTTGTAAAGGAAATATTGCTTTATCAGTTACATTAACTGCAATTGCTAGTATTATAAGCATTCTTACAATTCCGTTTATTTTATCATATGCTTTAGCATTTTTTGGTACAAGCACAGATGTTACTATTAAATTACCAATTCTAGATACCATTTTACAAATAATGGTAATTACAGTAATTCCAATTTCTATTGGAATGTTGATTAGAAAGTTTAAACCTAATTTTGCTAAAAGAATGGAAAAACCAATGCGAATTGCATCAACCGTTATTTTTATTTTAGTGTTTATTGCTGTATTAACTGCTAACTTTAGTTTAATTGGTAAAGCAATGTCAGAAGTTGGAATTGTTACTTTACTATTAAATATCCTAACAATGGGATTGGGTTTTCTAACAGCCAAATTATTTAAACTGAATATAAAAAATGCTATTTCAATTACTGTAGAAAGCGGCATACAAAACGGAACGTTAGCATTTGTTATTGCAACATCTATCTTAAACAATATAGAAATGGCAATTCCAACTGCAGCATATTCTATTTGGATGTTTATTACAGGCGGAATTTTAATGTGGCAACTTAGCAAAAGATCTGAATTAAAATCTAAAGAATAAAACCAAAACTTGACTGCTCTTTTTTTACTAACTTGGTGCAAAATCCTGAATTAAAACTTATGAGATATTTACTAATATTACTTGTTGTTTTATCGTCCTGCAAAACAGCAACAGATAAAAAACCTGAATCAAAAAATTATAAAGACATTCATTTTAATGCTATTGTGGTTGATACTCATAATGACATTTTAATGAAAGCTGTTGACAACGGAGTTATTTTTGATCAAGATTTAACCGGAAAAACGCATAGCGATTTAGATCGATGGAAAATTGGAGGTTTAGATGTTCAAATATTTTCTGTCTATACAGATGGTGGTGTGAAAAATGCTTTTGCAATTGCTAACAGAGAAATGGACAGTTTAGATGCTGTAGTTGCTAGAAATCCAACTAAAATTACCAAAGCAGCAAATTATGCAGCTATTTTAAAAGCTGTAAAAGAACATAAAATTGCAGCTTTGTTTGGTGTAGAAGGCGGACATATGATTGAAGATGATCTTACCAAATTAGAAGCGCTTTACTATCGTGGAGCAAGATATTTAACCTTAACACATAATGTTGCTCCATCTTGGGCAACAAGTGCTGCAGATGAAACTACAAATCCAGATTTAGCACAAAAAGGATTAACAGATTTCGGCAAACAAGTCGTTTCAAAAATGAACGAATTAGGAATGATGGTAGATGTGAGTCATGTTGGAGATCAAACATTTTGGGATGTAATTGAAATCACCACAAAACCAATAATTGCTTCTCACAGTTCTGTATATAGTCTTGTACCGAGTCATAGAAACTTAAAAGATGATCAAATAAAAGCGATTGCTAAAAACGGCGGAGTTATAATGGTAAATTTTCATCCTGGTTTTATTGATGATAGTTTTGATAAAAAAGAAATGGATTTTCTAAAAAAACATGCTATTGAAGCTGATTCGCTCAAAAAAAGCGGACTAGATGATTGGTACACAATGGATTTTCTGTACAAAAAATACAATACTGAAGTTGAAGCAATGAGACCACCTTTATCTAAATTGATGGATCATATAGATTATATTGTTAATTTAGTTGGTGTTGATTATGTTGGACTTGGTTCTGATTTTGACGGAATAAATCTTACACCAAAGCAGTTAGACGACGTTACTACATATCCAGTAATTACAAAAGCGTTGGTAGAAAAAGGATATAGCGAAGAAGATATTGTTAAAATTCTTGGAAGTAATTTATTACGAGTTTTAAAAGCAAATGAATAAAACTTGTTTAAATAAAAAGCCGAAAAAAGGAGTTGGTAATTAAAATCGACAAAACAAGAACAAACAAAATAAATAAAGAAAAATTACAACCAAGAATAGAAAAGCTATCAGGAAAAAAATTAATTGGTTTGCATATAACAATGTCGTTAATTAACAATAAAACTGGCCAACTTTGGAAAAGTTTTATGCAAAGGCGCAAAGAAATAACCAACAACACATCTAACGATTTCATTAGTTTACAAGTCTATAATCCAACTCATTTTCAATCTTTTAATCCTAAAGCAGAATTTGAAAAATGGGCACTAACAGAAGTTTCAGAATTTAATGCTGTACCAAATGGCATGGAAACATTTTTACTTTCTGAGGGACTTTATGCAGTTTTTGAACATAAACGCTCTGGTGCTGACACCAGTATTTTTCAATATATTTATGGAACATGGATTCCAAATTCAGAGTATGTATTAGACGATAGACCACATTTTGAAGTCTTGGGAGAGAAGTATAAAAATAACGATCCAAATTCTGAAGAAGAAATTTGGATACCGATAAAACAGAAATAAAAAAAGCGAAAGGAATAAAAGTATTTTTTTGTTCTTCCCTTTTTTTTATATTTTTGATTTCTAACTTCTTATTTTATGAAAAAAAATGTGACTCTTCTATTTTGTTTTTTAACATTTTCAACAATTCAATCTCAATCAGCAGGAAAAATTTTTACTGATATTGAAAAAGTATATAAAGGAAAGAAAACTTTACTTAACTATATTAACAAAATTGCTAGTTCTACAAACAAATACGACAAGAATAATTATTCTAAAAAAGCTGAAAGCAAAGCCAAGGAATACATTAGAATATTAAAAAGAGCTCAGAATAATACGATCATTTTACAGAGAAGCAAAAATGGAGATGAATATAAAAAGTTGAGAAGTAAAACTACCTATTTACAAAGACTCTTGTATCATAGTTTTACTTATTTAAAAGAACTGACTGTTTATACTGATAGATTTGTGAGAACAAGCAACAATAATAATAAAAGTAAAAACTATAAAAACATAGCTGAAAATTATAAAAGTTTTAGTTTACAAATACAAAAAGCGAGAAAACTGACTTTAGAAATACACGATTTAGATAATTCTATTATTGTTAAAAGTATTGAAAAAAAGGGCGGTAATTCAAACATTTCTGATAAAAGAGATTATATAGATTCTTTTGATAAAAAAATCAATGATGTTGTCATTAAGAAAACATATTATGGTGATGGTTCATTAGATCAAATTAAATACTATAAGGATAATAAAAGACATGGTAATTGGAAAAGTTACTGGGAAAATGGTAGGTTATTTAGTTCTACACATTATTTAAATGGTAAAAAAGATGGCAAATGGATTTACTACCTAGTTGGTGGCCAATTATATAAAATTAATTATTATAAAAACGATAAAAGAGTTGGAGTTTGGACAAAATATAATAAAGATGGCAGCGTACATAGTACAATAGACTACTCTAGTGATAAATGATAATTGTACATTGATTATTCTTTCACTTTAATACTCCATTCATATACAAACTGAGAAACCAATTCTCCAGTTGCATCATAACCACCAGTTTTTAAATGAATAATTTGTCCTTCTCCAGTTTCAATAGATTTCTGAATTGCATCTTTTATCAAGCTTCCATCTTCACACGTAAAATTAATTTTACCTGTCGCTTTTTTTGTAAAACGACCTTCTTGATGCGTAACCAACATCGAAATTTTTCTGTTTGATTTTCTTATTTCTTCCATCATTAAGATTCCGCTTGCAAATTCAGAAGCCATTCCTTGAACTGCCCAATACAACGATTTAAACGGATTTTGATTAATCCATCGATGTTTTACTTTTACAACCGCTTTTGTATCAGAAATTGACACTACTCTAACACCACAAAAAAATGCAGAAGGCAATTTAAAAAGCATATATAAATTGATTTTACGTGGTGTAATTTTCATATTTTGATTGTTTCTTTTGAATTATAATTTTTAAAAATAAAAAATTATTGCTTTTTTTTAATTGAAATAAAAATTCACAAAACCCTTTATAAGCAAGCAATGTAAGCATTTTTAATTGATAAATAAATCAATAAATTAAAAATATTTTAAAAAAATATAGTACTTTGTTTTGCATAGTACCATCTTTTATACATATATTTGCATAGTCAAGTAGTATATAAAAATAAAACAATGAGTAGAAATAACGAAAACACAAACGCATTCTTAATCCATGTTTCAGCATTTTCTGGATATATAATTCCATTTGGTAGCATTATTGTTCCATTAGTATTATGGCAAACTATGAAAGATAGAAGTCGTTTTTTAGACGAACAAGGAAAAGAAGCTGTTAACTTTAATATAAGTTACGCTTTATATGTATTCATTTTAGGTTTATCTATACTTCCATTTGCTTTCAGTTCATTTTTTAGTCATATGCGCCATTACAATGACTTTGATTTTAACTTTCACTTTAGTGATGGAACTGGATTATTTGGATTCATAGGAATGGGGGCATTAATTTCAATTCTAGGTTTGTTAAAGATTGCTTTAATAATTATTGCAGCTTTAAAATCTAAAGAAGGAGAAAATTACAAATATCCTTTGACCATAAAATTTATTAAATAACACGTATAAAACTCTTTATATGAAGATAGAAAACACAAAAGCACAAATGCGAAAAGGAGTTTTAGAATTCTGCATCTTGTCGATATTAAAACACGGCGATGCGTATACTTCTGAAATATTAGAAACATTAAAAAGTGCCGAAATGATTGTAGTAGAAGGAACTATTTATCCGCTATTAACAAGATTAAAAAACGCAGGATTATTAACCTATCGTTGGGAAGAATCTACTTCTGGCCCACCAAGAAAGTATTATGTATTAACAGAAAACGGAGCAATGTTTTCTAAAGAATTAGACAAAACCTGGGGAAACCTAGTAACAGCTGTAAACCAAATAACAAGTAAAAAAACAAAGTAATGAATAAGACAATAAACATAAATTTAGGAGGATTCTTTTTCCATATAGATGAAATTGCTTTTCAAAAATTAAAAAGATATTTAGATTCTATTTCTAGATCTTTAAGCGATGATCCTCAAGGAAAAAATGAAATCATTTCAGATATCGAAGCTCGTATTAGCGAGTTGCTATCAGAAAAAATAACAGACGCACGTCAGGTTGTAAATGAAGGTGATATTGATGAAGTTATCAAAATTATGGGACAACCAGAAGATTATGCTGATGCAGAAGAAGGCTATGCAAACGAAGATTATAACTATCAAAGAAGAAGAACTTCTAGTGGCAAAAAACTATTTAGAGACGGAGACGATAAATTTTTAGGTGGTGTTGCATCTGGTATTGCGCATTATTTTAATGTAGATACAGTTTGGATTCGTTTGGCATTTATCTTATTAGCGTTCAGCGGATTTAGCATTATAACATATGTTATTCTTTGGATTGTAATTCCTGAAGCAGAAACAACTGCAGAGAAATTACAAATGGAAGGCGAAGCTGTAAACATTGATAATATTGAAAAAAAAATTCGCGAAGAATTTAGTCATGTTTCAGAAACCATAAAAAATAGTGCTAGCGAAGTTTCTAGTAAAATTAAAGATGGTGCATCAAAAGTAAATGACGGTTTAAAAAAAGGAAGCAAAAAAACAACATCGGGTTTTCAAGATTTTTTAGACACTTTAGGCACAATAATTCTTACAATATTTAAAATTATTGGTAAGTTTATTGGAGTGATTCTAATGTTTGTTGCCGCAATCACTTTAATTTCTTTAATCATTGGTGCATTTTCTATCGGAAGTTTAGAATTTATTGGATTTGATAGTGATTTCCCAATATTTCAACCATTTTTCCATGACTCAATAATGCCCTATTGGTTATTAATGATTTGTTCGTTTTTAGTAATCGGAATTCCATTCTTGATTCTGTTTGTATTAGGATTAAGAATCTTATCTAGTAATGTAAAACAATTTAGCAAAGCAACATCATTAACCTTATTTGGCATTTGGTTAGCTGCAGTTTTAGCACTTGTTTTTACAGGAATTGAATATGGTACTACTAGAGCTGCTGATGGAAATAAAATTGAAACCATTGATTTAACTACTGTTGCAAATGACACAATTACTTTAAAAATGGTAAAAAGTGATGATCTTTATTTTCAAGACAACAGATACAGCAACAACAATGTAGAGGTAATTTATATTGATGATAAAAAGAAATTATCATCTACCGATGTATATATTGATGTAGAAAAAAGCAATTCTGATAAAGCATATCTGCAAATTAGAAAATATTCTGAAGGAAGAAATAAATTAAACGCAACTAAAAATGCAGAAAGCATTTCGTACAATTATAAAATTGAAGACAACAAAATTTTGCTAGATGCTTATTTTATTAGCGAGTTTAAAAATGCTTTTAAAGATGAAGATGTATATATAAAATTATTTATTCCAAATGGGGTAACTGTGTATTTTGATACTTCCACAAAAAAATATTTGAACAATATAGAAAATACAACAAACACCTACGATCCAAGAATGGTAAACCATTATTTTCTAATGACGGATGATGGATTGCACAGTAAAGAACTAAAAGCCTTAGAAGAAAATGACGAAGAATAACAGTTCGTCAATAAAAAACGACAATTGAGTAACCAAAATTCGTTTCAAAACAGCTATCTATTGACATTTGAATTTTAAAATATAAAAATTATGAAATCAATCATCACCAAAGCATTCGCATTTCTTTTTATCGCAACCGTTTCTACATCTTGTATGTTAGATGGTATTAACACGGTTACAGGAAATAGAAATGTAATTACAGAAACTCGTAAAATTAATGACGACTTCACAAAAATAGAAATTGGTCAAGGAATTCAATTGTACATTACACAAGACAGTGATTTGTCTTTAGTTGTAAAAGCTGATGAAAACCTACACAAACTAATTAGAACAGAAGTTGTGAATGGTGTTTTAAAAATATCATCAAAAAGAAATATTAGAAGAGCAAAATCTAAAAAAATATATCTTTCTGCACCAAACATCAACGCAATTAAAGCAACTAGCGGAAGCGATGTTGTAACAGAAAACACAATTAATGCTGATATTTTTGATGCACATGTAAGTAGTGGCGCAGATGCAAGAATTGATATAAATGCTGATACTGTAAATTCAAGTTCTTCTAGCGGAGCAGATTTAAGACTAAATGGAAAAGCAAATTATTTTTCTGCAAAAGCAACAAGCGGAAGTTCGATTAGAGCTTACGGTTTAGAAAGCAAAAATGCTACCGTAAAAGTAAATAGTGGCGCAGATATAGATGTACATGTAGTTGAATCTTTAACCGCAAAAGCAAGTAGTGGCGGAGATATTGATTACAGAGGAAATCCGAAGAGAATTGATAAAAAGAAATCTTCTGGAGGAAGTATTTCTTCAAACTAAAATAAAGAATTAAAAAAGTTACAATTATGATGAAGATTTACCTTTTTATTATCGCAGTAACAATGTCTTATTTTGCAATTGGACAAATAAATGAAATTCCGAAATACAAACCATCAAATGTAGATTTACATAATCAGATTGTAAAAATGGATGCAAAATATTTCACTGCATACAATACGTGCGATATGGAAACTCAAGCTGAATTATACGATGAAAATATTGAGTTTTTTCACGATAAAGGCGGTTTGTCAACAGATAAAAATGGCCTTTTAAAAGCTTTAAAAGAAAACATTTGTAACAAAGTAACACGAACATTAATAAAAGGAAGTATTGAGGTATATCCTATAAAAGATTATGGAGCCATTCAAATTGGATATCATAAATTTTATAACAAAAAAGAACCAAATGCAAAATCGACTCCTAGTAAATTTATTATGGTTTGGAAAAAAGAAAAAAATAGTTGGAAAATCACAAAAGTGATTAGCCTACATTAACATATTTAAGATCTATATTAAGGCAACTTCAACCTTAATTATAGTACTAATACTTGGTTTTATTAGTTTACTTTGTAAAAGTCATATTATATTTATAATATGGCTTTTACTTTTTTTGTACATTTATAACTATGAAAAAAATAACCTTACTTCTATTTCTTTGTATTTCAATGTCATCTTGCGGACAAAATTTACCAAAAGGCTTTGTGTATCTCTCTAATGTTGATGCAAGTATTCAAACAGAAATGAGATATATTTCTAATAATAATTTTATTGGAAAACCAATTGATGGTTATATTAAACCAACAATTATTATTTCTGAAACTGCTGCAAATGCATTAAAAAAAGTACAGCAAGAATTACTACAATTTAATTTAAGCCTTAAAATATTTGATACTTATAGACCACAACAAGCGGTAGATCATTTTGTGCGTTGGGCAAAAGTGTTGAACGACACATTAATGAAAAGACAATATTACCCAAATGTTCCTAAAACACAATTGTTTAATCGAGGTTATATTTCTTCAAAATCTGGTCATACAAGAGGAAGCACAGTAGATTTAACAATTATGGATTTAACAAGTGGAGAAGAATTAGATATGGGAAGTCCGTATGATTTTTTCGGTGAGCAATCTCATGCTTTAAATGATAAAATATCAAAAAAACAACGAGCAAACAGATTGCTATTAAGAAACCTAATGGTTACAAACGGCTTTAAGCCAATAAAAACTGAATGGTGGCATTTTACTTTAAAAAATGAACCTTTTCCTGACACTTATTTTAATTTTCCTATTGAATAGTTTTAGTTTTAACAAAACTAAAAACAATAAAAATGATTTAATATTAACAATCATTCATTTAGCAATAATAAAATTTAAGTTACTCACAAAAAAATCAAAAGCAAACCAAACCTTCCATTATTATCATCATACAAATCCAAATTAAATATAAAATAATTAAGGCTTATTTTATCAGCTTAAAAGATTTATAAGTTGTTTCAGAATTAGATTCATCTGCAATTGTCCAAACAGAAGTACCGTTTAACCAAAATTCTTCAAGTAAAATAGGGGTATTTTGATATATTCTATATTTTGCTTCTAAAACATCACTATTGTTTTGTCCCCACTCAATTATAGTTTTTGGTCTTGACTCTGTAACTGATGGGTTTTGAAAAATTCTTATTTTTTTATAATTAGAACCAAATATCATAAAACCATTTGGGTGGTCTAAGTTTGTGCCACCGTAGTATAATTTTTTAACCCCATTAACCACATAGAAAATTCTAATTTTACTTATGTCAATAGTATTTGGGTGGTTAGGGTTTAATAAATTTTCTCCTATGTTATTTACTATTGAAAAATCAACCGCAGTATCAAAATTTACATAATTATTTTCATCACTTTCTTCATTTGTACAACTGACTACAGCTAAAACACAAATTAAAATTATTAGTTTTTTCATATCTTTAGTTTTTAAGGCTTAATATTAGTAATCACACGTAAATATAGTAAACATATTTCTAAAACACTAATTTACAACATATAATATAAATTATTACTAAACATAAACACCTTTTATTATTTTTTTAGAAAGTATAAATTACGTTTCTTAAGTCTAAAAATAATTAAGATTAAACAAATATGACTGTTCAATAACTATAGATCATAAAAAAATTATAGAACTCTTATTAATGCAATTAATGCTGCATACTTTTTTTAGAAAATGATCTCAATCTTTTAAATTAATGGTACTATATTTGCAGTATAGAAATTATATTTTTATTTTATGAACCTGAACAAACAACTCTTTTTTGTTTTAAGCTTACTGCTATTGGCTGCCCAATCTTTGTATTCACAAGAGGATAAAATTGGCGCTAAAAAGAAGGTTACAATAAAAGCAAAAACGATTCCTGTAAAAAAACCCGGCTCCTTAGATTTTGATGCAACAAAAGGTTTTCAAGATGCCTACAAAAATTCGCAAAAAACAAAAACGCAAGCTCAAAAAGATGCAGATTTAAGAAATAAAGGAATATTAAACCAAGCTAAACTCAACGAGGAACGTGTTTTAAAAGCATACAAAAAAATAAATGGTCGATATCAATATCCAAAAGTAGATCAAGATTTAGGTAGTTTTAGAACCAACTCAAAAAATGTAACTATTATTTGTAGAGATTTTCAATATCCGGACGGAGATATGGTTACCATTCTTGTAAACAACATTCCTGTTATTACAAATATTACTTTAAAGCAAAACTATCAAAAATTTACGATTCCAATTGGAGTAGGAATTAATAGAATTGCTTTTAAAGCTTTAAATCAAGGTACTTCTGGACCAAACACAGCAGCTTTTAAAGTTTATGATGATGAAAATAATTTAATTTCATCTAACGAATGGAATCTTGCAACTGGTGCTGTTGCTACAATTTTAATAGCAAAAGACAAATAATAATTCTTTTTATAAAGCTCCTTTTTTAAGCATTTTACTTTTTATTAAAAACATTTTTTTTAAAAACTAAAAAACCCTTATTTTTGCTGTTAGCATTCATTTTTTATGCTACTTAAATTAGACTTTTTAACATCAACTAATAATGAAGAAAATCACCAAAGAAACTTACGTAAATTGGTATAGAGATATGCTGTTTTGGAGAAAGTTTGAAGACAAACTTGCTGCTGTATATATCCAACAAAAAGTAAGAGGTTTTTTACACTTATATAACGGACAAGAAGCTGTTTTAGCAGGTTCGTTACATGCAATGGAATTAGGTAAAGACAAAATGATTACCGCATATCGTAATCACGTTCAACCCATTGGAATGGGTGTTGATCCGAAAGCTGTAATGGCAGAATTGTACGGTAAAGTAACTGGAACATCAAAAGGAATGGGCGGTTCTATGCACATTTTCTCTAAAGAAAAAGGTTTTTACGGTGGTCACGGAATTGTTGGTGGACAAATACCATTAGGTGCAGGAATTGCTTTTGGAGATAAATATGCCGGAAATGACGGAGTAACATTAACCTATTTTGGTGATGGAGCTGCAAGACAAGGTTCTTTACACGAAACTTTTAACATGGCAATGCTTTGGAAATTACCAGTTGTTTTTATTGTTGAAAATAATGGTTACGCAATGGGAACTTCAGTTGAAAGAACAGCAAATCATACAGATATTTGGAAACTTGGTTTAGGATACGAAATGCCTTGTGGACCCGTTGACGGAATGAATCCTATTAAAGTTGCAGAAGCTGTTGACGAAGCAATTCAAAGAGCTCGTCGTGGAGATGGGCCAACTTTCTTAGAAATGAAAACCTACCGTTATAGAGGACACTCAATGTCTGATGCACAACATTATAGAACGAAAGAAGAAGTAGAAGAATACAAAAAAATTGATCCTATTACGCAAGTTTTAGATGTTATCAAAGAAAAAAAATACGCTACAGAAGAAGAAATTGAAACAATCAACCAAGAAGTAAAAGATTTAGTAAAAGAATGTGAAGAGTTTGCAGACAACTCTCCTTATCCAGAAGTAGATCAATTATACGATGTTGTATACGAACAAAAAGATTATCCTTTTATCAAAAGATAGATTATGGCAATAGTAGTAAACATGCCGCGTTTAAGTGACACCATGGAAGAAGGTGTTGTGGCACAATGGTTAAAAAATATTGGAGATTCTATAGAAGAAGGAGATATTTTAGCAGAAATAGAAACAGATAAAGCAACAATGGAGTTTGAATCGTTTAACGAAGGAACTTTATTACATATTGGTGTTCAAGAAGGAGAAAGTGCTCCGGTTGACACACTATTAGCTATTATTGGTGAGAAAGGTGAAGACATTTCTAGTTTATTAAGTGCTAGTGGTTCTAAACCTAAAGAGGCTAAACCTGAAGAAAAGAAAAAAGAAGAAGCACCTGAAAAAGTGGAATTTGCAGAACCAGTTGCTGAAGTTGTAGAAACAAAAGCAACTACTAATTCTGGTGGAAGAATTTTTGCATCGCCATTAGCAAAGAAAATTGCTAGTGATAAAGGCATCAATTTAGCTGACTTAAAAGGTTCTGGTGATAATGGAAGAATTACTAAAAAAGATGTAGAAAATTACACTCCATCTACTACTGTAGCAACTGAAACACCAGCTGCGACATCTTCTGCTACAATTGCAAAATTTGTTCCTGCAGGAGAAGAACATACAGAAGAAGTAAAAAACTCGCAAATGCGTAAAGCAATTGCGAAAGCTTTAGGAAATTCGAAATTTAATGCACCACATTTCTACTTAACAATAGAAGTTGATATGGACAATGCAATGGATTCTCGTAAAACCATTAACTCAATTCCAGACACAAAAGTATCATTTAATGATATGGTTGTTAAAGCTTGTGCAATGGCATTAAAAAAACATCCGCAAGTAAATACAAGCTGGACAGATAATGCTACGGTTTTTAAAAGTCATATTCATATTGGGGTTGCTGTTGCAGTAGATGAAGGATTGGTTGTACCAGTTTTAAAATTTGCAGACCAAATGAGCTTAACTCAAATTGGCGGGAATGTTAGAGAATTAGCAGGAAAAGCAAGAAATAAAAAAATTACTCCAAACGAAATGGAAGGAAGCACCTTTACAATTTCTAATTTAGGAATGTTTGGAATTCAAGAATTTACTTCAATTATCAACCAACCAAACTCAGCAATTTTATCTGTTGGTGCCATTGTACAAAAACCTGTTGTAAAAGACGGACAAATTGTGGTTGGTAACACCATGAAAGTAACTTTAGCCTGTGATCATAGAACTGTTGACGGAGCTGTAGGAGCACAATTTTTACAAACTTTAAGAACGTATTTAGAAAACCCTGTTACCATGTTAGCGTAAAAGGGTTTATAAATATTTGATAAAAAGAGCTCGGAAATATTTCTGAGCTTTTTTTTTGAAACAACAATTGTTATACCTTAGCAACCTACATAAAACAGAGTATATTTTTTTTAAAAACAATGAAAAAAAAAACAATTGGACGAATTGATCAAATTGATTTTCCAGAATTTGGCCTTTTAAATATTGAAGCCAAAGTTGATACTGGAGCCTATACATCAGCTATACACGCACATAAAATAGAAGAAACCATAATAAATGGTGAGAATTTTATTAACTTCACACTTTTAGATCCAGAACACATTCAATACAATGAAAAAGAGTTTAGAACGAAAAATTACTATAAAAAAGTAATTAAAAGTTCTAACGGAACATCAGAAGAACGCTTTGCTATCAAAACAACTGTTACTCTTTTTAACGAAACTCACAATATCGAATTAACTTTAAGCGAAAGAAGCGACATGAAGTATCCTATTTTATTAGGAAGAAAGTTTCTTACTAAAAAATTTATTGTTGATACATCACAAAAAAATAATTCTTACAAATTAAAATAAAGAATCTAATTATGAAGATTGCCATTTTATCAAGAAATCCAAAATTATACTCAACAAGAAGGCTTGTAGAAGCTGCAGAAAAAAGAGGTCATGAAGTTATTGTTGTAGATCATTTAAAATGCAATATAGAAATTGAAAGAAAAGCTCCAAAGATTTTTTATAAAGGAGAATATTTAACAGATATTGATGCAATCATCCCAAGAATTGGCGCTTCTGTAACATTTTATGGAACAGCAGTAATCAGACAATTTGAAATGATGAAAGTATTTACCGCAGTGTCTTCAATGGCATTGGTTAGGTCTAGAGACAAATTAAGCAGCTTACAAATATTAGCAAGAGCTGGAGTTGGATTACCAAAAACAGTTTTTACAAATTACACAAAAGATGTAGAACATGTTGTAAAATCTGTTGGTGGGCCACCTTTGGTATTAAAACTTTTAGAAGGTACTCAAGGCTTAGGTGTTGTCTTAGCAGAAACTCAAAATGCTGCAACATCAGTTTTAGAAGCATTTAATGGACTTGGAGCAAGAGTTATTGCTCAAGAATTTATCAAAGAAGCAGGCGGAGCAGACATTAGAGCTTTTGTTGTTGATGGAAAAGTTATTGGCGCAATGAAACGCCAAGGAAAAGAAGGTGAATTCCGTTCTAATTTACACAGAGGAGGAAATGCAAATATTATTGAATTAACAGATGAAGAAGAAAAAACAGCATTAAAAGCTACCAAAGCAATGGGATTAGGTGTTGCCGGAGTTGACATGTTACAATCTTCTAAAGGTCCATTAGTATTAGAAGTAAATTCTTCGCCAGGTTTAGAAGGCATAGAAGTTGCTACAAAGAAAAATATTGCTAAAGAAATTATCCGTTATTTAGAATTAAATGTTGAATAAACCTTTTAAAATTTTAGGGAAAGAAATTCCTAAAGGAGAACGTACCGTTTTAGATTTAGAAGTTGCCAAATTACATACAAGAACCACCTTAAAAGTTCCTGTAATTATTGAACGATCTTTAAATCCAGGCCCAGTAGTATTACTATTAGCCGGTGTTCATGGTGATGAAATAAATGGAGTTGGTATTTTAAGAGAAATCATTGGGCAGAAAATAAACAAACCTGTAAACGGAACTATAATTTGTATTCCTGTTTTTAATATTTTCGGATATTTAATTCAAACAAGAGAGTTTCCAGACGGAAGAGATTTAAACAGAATGTTTCCAGGTTCATCAAATGGTTCTTTAGCGAGCCAGTTTGCTTATCAATTTACCAAAGAAATTGCACCTCATGTAGATTATGTAATCGATTTTCATACTGGTGGTGGTCAAAGAGAAAACATTGCTCAAATTAGATGTAATATTGATGACGAAAAGGGATTAGAGTTGGCTAAAGTTTTTAATCCTCCAATCATAGTTTTTTCTAATAATATTGCAAAATCTTTACGAGAAACCATTAATAAAATGGGGAAAACCGTACTATTATTTGAAGGTGGAAAATCAAAAGAATTAGATGCTTCTATAATTAATGAAGGCGTAAATGGCGCAAAAAATGTATTGATCTATTTAGGTTTAATTGAAGGAGAGGTTACTATAAAAGAACAACCTGTTTTAATTAAAAAAGCAAAGTGGTTGAGATCTTCACATTCTGGAATGTTTAAGATTTTAGTAAAAAATGGAGCAAAAATAAAAAAGAAAGAAGTTTTAGGAATAATTGAAGATCCTTTTGGAGAGTTTAAAAAGAAAATTTATGCTCCTTTTAATTGTCATATATTTTGTATAAATAAAACTCCAATTGTAAATAAAGGAGATGCTCTTTTTCATGTAAGTATCGAATAATAAAAAAAGCCTCAAGGAAATCTTGAGGCTTTTTTATTACTTTATAAACTGTGTTCAGTTTTTAAGGTGATATGCTATGAATTTACTATTGTTTGGTAGTAATCATTCCCACAGTAGTTGTTACACCTTGTTCTACTACTTCTGTAACTATATCCATTTTTAAAGTTACACCAGTAGCTCTATCAATAGTTAATGTTCCTTTAATTTTTGCACTACCAGAACCAGCTAAATCTAAAATTACTTTATCATTTAAAATTGACTTAACTGTATATACCATATTTATAGTAACACCAGCAGCAGATTTATCCATCTTAAAGGTATCTCCTACTCTAACAGCTTCTTTTGGATAAATAACATTGCTTTCCCCTAAATTTTCTGATCCTTGAAATGGAATACTTGTTTTTGATTCAATTACTTCCCCTAAATTATTTCCTTTAGTTGAAATAACTGCACTTAACATTGGACTCATTTGTGTCTTTAACATCAAACCCATTTGATCTAATTCATCATCACTTTTACTAGAGTCGTAACTCATCATATTAGTTCCTTGCATTAAATCTACAACTAATTTTGTAAATTTAGTTTCGCTTTCATAAATGTCTCCGTTTACATTTAAAACAGTTAACTCAGAGTTAATTTTCATGTCTAAAACCATTTGAGCAGAGCTTACGTTTTGAGTCATAACCATTTTATACACATCTCCTTTCTTATAGTTTAATCTTAATAAAGTTGATTCTTGTGCATTTGTGTTAATTGTAAATGCAATAACAATTAAAATAAGTAGTTTTTTCATTTTTTTTATGTATATAATTTAAGATGACAAATATAGCATCAAATACTGATTTATTTTAAGATTATTACAAAATAAAAAACGCTCGGAAATTCCAAGCGTTTTGTTAATCTATTTATAATTTACTTTTTAAAAGTCTTGATTTACATCCCAAGCTTCTAATGTTTCTTTTAATGTTTTGATGAACATTCCGCCTAAAGCACCATTTACAACTCTATGATCATAAGAATGAGAAACAAACATTTTTTGTCTGATTCCGATAAAATCACCTTCAGGAGTTTCAATAACTGCAGGAACTTTTCTAATAGCTCCTAATGCTAAAATAGCAACTTGTGGTTGATTTATAATTGGAGTTCCCATCACAGAACCAAAACTTCCTACATTAGTTACTGTGTAGGTTCCACCTTGAATATCGTCTGGTTTTAATTGATTTCCTCTTGCTCTTACTGCCAAATCATTTACCGCTTTTGTCATACCAACTAAGTTTAACTGATCTGCATTTTTAATAACAGGAACAATTAAATTTCCATCAGCCAAAGCAGCAGCCATTCCTAAATTAATACTTTTCCTTTTAATAATGTTATCACCATCAACAGCAATATTAATTAGTGGATATTTTTTAATAGTTGATGCAACAGCTTGCATTAAAATTGGAGTAAAAGTTAATTTTTCTCCTTCTCTTTTAAAGAAAGCATCTTTTACTTTTGTTCTCCATTTTACAATATTTGTAACATCAATTTCTATAAACGATTGTACATGCGCAGATGTTTGAACAGAATCTACCATATGTTTGGCAATCAATTTTCCCATTCTACTCATTTCAATAACTTCGTCTTCTCCGTTTACAGAAACTGGAGCCGCTTTAGAAAGTTCTTTTGTAACTTGAGGTTTAATTGGAGTAGCTTTCGGTTGTTCTGTAACTTTTTGAGGAGCAGAGCTTCTATTTTCTATAAATGATAAAATATCATCTTTTGTAACTCTACCGTCTTTTCCTTTGCCAGAAATTGATTCTAATTCTTGCATAGAAACGCCTTCTTTCTGAGCAATATTTCTAACTAAAGGTGAGTAAAACTTTCCGCTTTCAGAATTTTTAGTAATTGGAGTAGCAACTTGTTCTATTGTTGCTTCTATTTCTTTTTCTATTTCAACAACTTCTTTTGGATACTCATTTGATTCATTTGAAACCGCAACAGGTTCTCCTCCTTCAGTTTCTATAACAGCAATTGTTGCACCAACTGCAACAACATCATCTTTCTCAAATAAAATTTCAACTAAGGTCCCTTCTACTTCACTTGGCACTTCAGAATCTACTTTATCAGTAGCTATTTCTACAATTGCTTCATCTAATTCTATCGTATCACCAACCTCTTTTAACCATGATGTAATTGTTGCTTCTGCAACACTTTCACCCATTTTAGGAAGTTTTAATTCAAATCTAGCCATTATATTAATTGTTTTACAGACTGCGAAAGTACTAAATTTCAATGATTATTTATCAAAATTTTTATTGAAAAATTGAAATGCCTTAAAATTAAAAATTACATTATTCTTAATAAAATTCAATTATTATGAGATAAATAATCATATCAACAAATATGTTGATTAATTTATAAAGATATAATAATGTTTTAAATCCAATTCTTAGGTTTCGATAACACTTCTAATAATTTAGCTTCTTCAGAATTTTCTTCTGGATGATGGTTGTATTTCCATTGAACTGTTGGTGGTAAACTCATTAAAATACTTTCTATGCGTCCATTAGTTTTTAAACCAAACAATGTTCCTCTATCGTGTACTAAATTAAATTCAACATAACGACCTCGGCGAACTTCTTGCCAATCTTCATGCTCTTTAGTGTATTCAATTTCTTTTCTTTTTTCTACAATTGGAACGTAAGAATTTAAAAAACTATTACCAACCTCAGTAACAAAATTGTATCGATCTTCTATAGAAAACTCATCGGTTTCTTTTAAATAATCAAAAAACAAACCACCAATTCCACGCGCTTCATTTCTGTGAGTATTCCAGAAATAGTCATCACAGGTTTCTTTAAACTTCGGATAAAATTCTAGGTGATGTTTATCACAGGCTGTTTTGCAAACAGTATGAAAATGAATTGCATCTTCTTCAAACAAATAATACGGAGTTAAATCTTGTCCGCCACCAAACCATTGCGTAACAATTTCTCCAGATGAGTTGTACATTTCAAAATAACGCCAATTGGCGTGAACAGTTGGCACAAATGGATTCTTTGGATGCAACACCAAGCTCAATCCACAAGCAAAGAAATTTCCTTCTTCTACTCCAAATTGTTTTCGTAAAGCTTCTGGCAATTCTCCAAATACTTTAGATATATTGACGCCTCCTTTTTCAAAAATGTTTCCATTTTCAATTACACGAGTTCTACCTCCACCGCCTTCAGCACGTTTCCAAAGATCTTCTTGAAATGCTGCTTTTCCATCAACTTTTTCTAATGTTGAAGTAATGGTGTCTTGTAGATTTTCTATGTAAGCGTAAAATTTGTTCTTCATTCTATAAATGGACTAAAATGTGCGTTAGCGATTGAAGTGACATCCTTTTTGCTTTTTTGCAAAAAGATATAACGGAAAGCGCGACCTTTAGGGAACGCCCAAAATATTCGAATTTTAGTTTGCTTTATATTCTTTTACCGCATCAATAAATGCTTTTGCATTTTCTAACGGAATATTTGGTAAAATACCGTGACCTAAATTCACAATATATTTATCTTTTCCAAATTCATTAATCATTTGATGTACCATTTTCTTGATTTCTGCCGGTGGAGAAAACAATCTTGTTGGATCAAAATTACCTTGTAATGTAATATTTCCACCCGATAAATAACGTGCATTTCTTGGAGAACATGTCCAATCTACACCCAAAGCAGAAGCACCTGATTTTGCCATCGTGTCTAATGCAAACCAACATCCTTTTCCGAATGCAATTACTGGCGCATCTTCTTTTAATGCATCAATAATTTGCTGAATATATTGCCACGAAAACTCTTGATAATCTACTGGAGATAACATTCCGCCCCAAGAATCAAAAACCTGAACAGCATTTACTCCTGCTTCCACTTTTGCTTTTAAGTAGGCAATGGTTGTATCAGTAATTTTTTGTAATAATTGATGTGCTGCAATTGGATTTGTAAAACAAAATTCTTTTGCTTTGTCAAAATTCTTTGAACCCTGACCTTGCACACAATAACATAAAATTGTCCATGGTGAACCTGCAAAACCAATTAACGGAATTTCATCATTCAACTTTTCTTTGGTTGCTTTAATTGCTTCCATTACATATCCTAATTCTTGATGAACATCAGGAATTATAACATTGTCAACACCTTTTTGATCTCTAATAGGATTTGGTAAATAGGGACCAAAATTTGGTTTCATCTCTACATCAATATTCATTGCTTGTGGAATTACCAAAATATCAGAAAACAAAATTGCAGCGTCCATTCCGTATCTTCGAATTGGCTGCACTGTAATTTCTGATGCTAATTCTGGAGTTTGACAACGTGTAAAGAAATCGTATTTCTTTTTGATTTCCATAAACTCTGGCAAATATCTTCCTGCTTGGCGCATCATCCAAACTGGTGGTCTATCAACAGTTTCTCCTTTTAAGGCTCTTAAAAATAAATCGTTTTTTATCATGATTTTGCTTTAGGCTTTAGGCTTTAGGCTTTAGGCTGCATAGAGCTTAAAGCATATTGCTTAAGGCATTTATTATTTACATTTTAGAAACAGCTAACATTGCTGCATCAATTGCTTTACTTGTTTTTTCTAAATCTTTTTCACTCAATGCAGATGATAAAAACCAGGCTTCAAATTGACTTGGTGGTAAAAACACGCCATTTTTTATCATTTCCCAAAAGAATACTGCAAATTTTTGTGTGTCAGAAGTTTGTGCTTGCTCAAAATTTGTTACATCGCTTTTTGTGAAAAACGGATTGATCATAGAACCAAATCTATTTACCGTAATTCCTACTCCATTTTTCTCTGCTGATGCGTGTAAAAATCCTTCTATTTTTTCTGCTACTGCATTAAATTGTTCATACGGATTTTGCTTTTTCAATTCAGTTAATGTTGCAATTCCTCCTGCCATCGCAATCGGATTTCCACTCAACGTTCCTGCTTGATACATTCCTCCAAGCGGAGCAACTTCTTGCATAATTTCATTTCGTGCTCCATACGCTCCAACAGGAAAACCTCCGCCGATTACTTTTCCTAAACAGGTAATATCTGCTTCAACTCCTAACAATTCTTGCGCTCCTCCAAATTTAGAACGGAAACCTGTCATCACTTCATCAACAATCAACAAGGCCCCTTTGGTTTCTATATAGGATTTTAATTCTACTAAGAAATTATCTTGCGGAATTACAACACCCATATTTCCTGCAATAGGCTCAATAATAACTCCCGCAATATCATCGTATTTTTCAAAATGTGCTTTTACACTTTCTAAATTATTGAATTCGGCAATTAGTGTATTTTTTACTGCTCCATCTGGAACTCCTTTACTTCCTGGTAAACTCAATGTTGCTAACCCAGAACCTGCAGCCACCAACAAAGCATCTTGATGTCCGTGATAACAGCCAGAAAATTTGATGATTTTATCTTTTCCTGTATAAGCTCTTGCCAAACGGATTCCGCTTAACACAGCTTCTGTACCTGAGTTTACAAAACGTACTTTGTCCATTCCTGGAAACGCATCACAAACAATTTTAGCAAGTTTGATTTCATTTTTTGTTGATGCCCCAAAAGAATAGCCATTTTTTAAAGCTTTGGTAATTGCTTTTTGTACTTTTTTATGACGATGCCCTAAAATCATTGGCCCGTAAGACAACACTAAATCAATATATTCATTGCCATCAACATCTGTAATTTTAGTTCCTTTTGCTTTTTTGATAAACAACGGATTTCCTCCAACTGATGAGAATGCTCTTACTGGAGAATTTACCGCTCCTACTAAGTTTACCAATCCTTTTTCGTATAACTTTTGTGATTTTTCGAATTTCATTTTTTTATTTTTTTGTCTGATTGTGCGCATTCGAGAACTTAAAAAACCTCCCGACTCTGCTCGAGGAGACATTTTAACTTTTTCTCAACAAAACTTTAGCAGCTTCTTTAGCAAAATACGTAATGATGATATCTGCTCCTGCTCTTTTCATAGATAGTAAACTTTCCATCATTACTTTTTCACCATCAATCCAACCTTTTTCTGCCGCAGCTTTTATCATGGCATATTCTCCACTTACATTATAACATGCAATTGGTCGGTCAAAATTATTTTTTAAATCTCTAATGATATCCAAATAAGATAAAGCTGGTTTTACCATTAAAATATCGGCTCCTTCTTGATCATCAAAGGTTGCTTCACGCATTCCTTCTTCTCTATTTGATGGATCCATTTGATAGGTTCTTCGATCTCCAAAAGTTGGAGCAGAATCTGCAGCATCTCTAAAAGGTCCATAAAATGCGGATGCATATTTTACTGAATACGCCATAATTGGCAAGTTTTCAAAACCTGAATTATCTAAAGACTGACGCACCATATCAATTGTTCCGTCCATCATTCCTGATGGCGCAACCATATCTACACCTGCTTTTGCATGCGAAATTACTTGCTTTGCTAGATTGACTAAAGTAGCATCATTATCCACATCATTCTCGTGGATTATTCCGCAATGTCCATGAGAAGTGTATTCACAAAAACACACATCAGTAATCACATATAAACTCGGATAGTTTTTTTTAATAAAACGAATTGCTTGTTGCATTATTCCGTTATCATTCCAAGTTTCTGTACCTTCATCATCTTTTTTAGACGGAATTCCGAATAACAAAACTGCTGGAATATTTAAGGCTACAACTTCGTCTAATTCTTTAGAAATTCTATCCAAAGAAAAACGTTTGATGCCTGGCATCGAAACAATTTCTGTTTCAATGTTTTCTCCTTCTTCGATAAAAAGCGGATAAATAAAATCATCAACAGATAGTTTAGTTTCTCTAACCAATCTTCTGATTCCTTCTGATTTTCTAAGTCTTCTTGTTCTGAACATTATCTTTATTTTCTTCGATGTCAGGTCGAGCGGAGTAGAGACCTAATTAAAACCTCTCGACTCCGCTCGAGGAGACATTTTAATTTATTTTTTTACAAAATGTAAATTCACCAATTCTAACACACTTTCTACGGTTGGCAAATTGGCAACTTGTACATTTTCGAAATGTTTTCTTGCTTCTTTCGCGGTACTTTCTCCGATACAAAAAGCAATTTTATTTGGTTGATTATCTTGCAAATAACTTTCTACTGTAGACGGACTGTAAAATAGTACACCAGAAAAATTATCTCTAACATTTACTGGACTAAACATGGTTTTATAGGCTTCTACTTCGTTTACTGTAATTTCATTTTTTGTCAATACTTCTGGCAAGGTATCTAAACGTAAATCGCTACAGAAATAGGTTACTTCTTGTCCTTTTATGTTTGATGAAAGATATTCTGCTAATTTTTCTGCATTCTTTTCAGAATGTGTAACTTTTCCTATTTTCTGCTCTATTAACTTCTTTGTTCTTCTGCCAACACAGTAAATGTTTTTGAAATTTAATTCCTGTTTTACAAAACTATTCAACAACGATTCTACGCCGTTTTTACTAGTTATGATCACATTTTCAATTTCATTTTTAACCACTTTTGGCGGAATTCTATTAAAGCGAATTTTAATAAAATCACTATCATCAACCGCAACAGTTTCTGGCAATAAACGTTTTTGAATTTCAGAAAGTTTCTTTGTAGAATACACTGCAAATTCTTTTTCTTTATTTCCTTTTAGCGAATTCATTATTTCTTTTCCGCCTCTATTCAATACAAAATCTGCACATTCTTTAGCGATGTAATTATGTCTTCCAATTTTTTCTTTAGAAGTAACATCAATTCTTTTGGTTCCATCAGCATTTAACAAAACACCTTTAAAATATACTTCATCTTCTTTTACAAAAGCTAAAGCGCCAATCGGAGCAGAACATCCGCCTTCTAAAATGTTTAAGAAATCGCGCTCTACTTTTGCAAGCATTGCAGTTTCTTCATCATTTAATTCTTTACAAATTTCTAAAATATCTGTAGATTCTGCCAATGCAGAAATAGTTACAACTCCTTGTGCGGGAGCAGGAATCATCCAATCTAAACTAAAAGCGCCGTCTGGTTTTATTTTTAATCTTTCCAGTCCGGCAGCTGCAAAAATTGCAGCATTCCAATCGTTATTTTTTAATTTCTCTAATCTGGTTTGCACATTTCCTCTTAAACCAACAACTTGATGCGTTGGATGACGATGTAACCATTGTGCTTTTCTACGTAAACTTCCGGTTGCTACAATGGCATTTTCTTGGGTTAAAAACTCTTCGTTGTCTTTAAAAACAAGCATATCATTAGAGTTTCCTCTTTTTAAAACTGCTGCCTGAACAATACTTTTTGGCAATACTGTTGGCACATCTTTTAAAGAATGAACCGCAATATCAATTTCATCATTCATTAAAGCAATATCTAAATTTCTTGTAAATACTCCTGTAATTCCTAATTCGTACAAAGGTTTATCTAAAACTAAATCTCCCGCTGATTTTACTGCTTTGATTTCTGTTTTGTGTCCTAAATATTCTAGTTGTTGTTGAACTGTTTTTGCTTGCCAAAGTGCTAACTCGCTATCTCTAGTACCAATTCTAATAATCTTCTGCATGTAGTTTTTCTAATTCAGTTCCAAACATTTTACTTACCACATTTATACTTAGCGGAATTGACGTTTCGTCGTCTTTTAAATGTTTTACAAACTGTGTTGTTATTTTTTGAATAAACCTTGATGTGATAATTTCTGCATGTTCTTCATCAAAACCTTTCAACTTTTTTTTATGAAAAGCAATTTCATCTTGCTGAATCGTTTCTAGCGATTGTTTTAGCGCATTAATTGCTGGTGTAAATCTACGATGATTTAACCATTCATTAAACTCGTTTTTATGAGTTTCTATAATTGATTCTGCAAAAGGTATTTCTTGTTGACGAATTGCCAAGGTTTCATCCGTAATTTTAGATAATTCATCAACATTAACAAGTGTTACGTTTGGTAAATTTCTTACCTCGGCGTCAACATTTGCAGGCATTGATAAATCTAAAATTAGAATTTCTTTATCTGTAGGAATGTGTTCTTTTGTTATTGTTGGAAAATTTGCACCAGTTGAGACAATTAAAACATCAGATTTTTTTACTTCTGAAGCTAAATTATTGATTGTTGCTTTTCTAATTGATTGATGCTCTTTAACAAATTCTGTTGCTTTTTCTTCTGTTCTATTGATTAAGCAAACCGATTTATTTTCTGTGTATTCTGCTAAATTTTTACAGGTATGTTTTCCCATTTTACCCAAACCAAAAACCAAAATATTCTTATGATTATAATTTGGTAAATTAGAAATGATATATTGTACCGCAGCATAAGAAACAGAAGTTGTGCCAGAACTTAAACGCGTTTCATTTTTAACACGTTTGCTTGCTCGCATTACATGATTTAAAAGTCTTTCGAAATAAGCATTGGTCGTTTTTTGTTTTTTTGCCTGCTTAAAAGAGTTTCTTAATTGACCAACAATTTCGTAATCTCCTAAAATCTGACTATCCAAACCAGTTCCCATTCTAAACAGATGCGAAATGGCTTCTTGGTTTTCATACACATTAGAAACAGCTGCAAAATCTTCTGCAGTTCCTTTAGAATGCTTGCATAATAAATCTATTAATTGCTTAGGATCTTCTGCTAAACCAGTTATCTCTGTTCTATTGCAAGTTGATAATACAAAAATGCCATCAATACCACTTTCTTTTGCCTCTTTTAATACAAGAGTCTGAGCTTCTTTAGTTAACGAAAATTTACCTCTAACATCTGCTTCTGCTTTTTTATAGCTTACTCCGATATTGAATAAATTTACTTGATGATTTTTGGTTGTCATGTATCTTTTTTCAAAAAGTAGCTCAAAAGTAAAAACTTATTACCAATAAAAGTGTCGCTAAAAGAACTATTAATGTCGTTCTACGTTTTTTAACTATTTAATATTAAATAAAACTAAAAAATATGTATTTTTGCCGAAAAATAAGGACTTCTATCGATTTTTATATAGAATCATTCTAAATAAAAAAGATTCTTATTAAATTTTAAAAATGACAAAAAACAACGCAAAAAGTACTCTAAAAGAAATAAGTATTGAAAATTTATTTTTCTTATTGCACTTCGAAAACGAAAGTAAAAAAATACAACGTTTTGAAAGAGACATAGATAGCTCTTTTATTCAATTGCATTTTTGTATTAAAGGAAATTCTAAGTTTCTATTTAATAACGGAAGCTACACACTTGATGTTTTAAACCAGCATTGTATTTTATTATATAATCCACAACAAAAACTACCAATAAATTTAGAAATAGATCCAAATACTTCTTTGGTTTCTTTGTTGATTTCTATAGAAAAATTTCATTCGTTGTTTTCTAAAGAAGCAAATCACATTCCTTTTTTAAGTGATGAAAACATCAACAGAAAATATTATAACGACGATGTTATCAAACCTTCGGTATTAATTGTTTTGCAGCAAATTATCAATTCTAATGTAAACAGTTCTATTAAAGAATTGTTTATTAAAGGTAAAATATACGAATTATTGAGTTTGCATTTTCAAAAAGAAGACACTGCAAATGCAGATTTTTGTCCGTTTTTAGTTGATGAGCAAAATGTTTTAAAAATTAGAAAAGCAAAAGACATCATTATTTCTAGAATGGCAGAACCGCCAAGTTTACAAGAATTATCTACAGAAATTGGTTTATCCTTAAAAAAATTAAAAGAAGGTTTTAAACAAATTTATGGCGATACTGTTTATGGTTTTTTATTTGATTATAAAATGGAACACGCCAGAAGATTGTTAGAAAGCAACAAGCACAATGTAAACGAAGTGGGTTCTACAATTGGCTACAGCACATCAAGTCATTTTATTGCTGCTTTTAAAAAGAAATTTGGAACCACTCCAAAAAAATACGTGAGTTCTTTACAAAACAGTTAAATGAAGCAATTACATCACACTGAAATAGAAAACAAACAACAAGATTTTCCAATTACCATTGTTTGTGACGCGATAAGAACTCCAGAAAACATCGGAATGTGTTTCAGGATTTCTGAAAGTTTTGGTGTGCAAAAAATCTATTTACACGAAACTTCGCCGTCAATTGAAAACCGAATTGTAAAAAAAACAGCGAGAAATACACTCAATCAAATTGAACATGAAACGTATTCTGATTTTACGAAAACCATACATCAATTAAAAGCAGAAGGAAACACCATTATCGGAATTGAAATCACCGATAAAAGTGTAGAAATTCAAAATTTTGATTTTACAAAACATAAAAAAATAGTGTTGCTTTTAGGAAGTGAACGCAACGG
The DNA here is from genome assembly GCF_039748955.1 of Polaribacter uvawellassae. Lineage (NCBI taxonomy): Bacteria > Pseudomonadati > Bacteroidota > Flavobacteriia > Flavobacteriales > Flavobacteriaceae > Polaribacter > Polaribacter uvawellassae. The sequence continues at coordinate 276,857 of NZ_JBDIZN010000002.1, forward strand.
AATTGAAAACATCAATTTAGTTGACAATACAGTTGCAATACCAATGTACGGAAGAAATTCTTCGATGAATGTTGTGCATAGTTTGTCAATTGCATTGTATGAAGTAACGAATCAATTAAGAATTAGGAATTAGGAATTAGGAATTAGGAATTAGGAATTAGGAATTAGGAATTAGGAATTAGGAAAAACTAAAATTTTGAAATTTACAAAACAATAAAACTTGTAACTTTTTTTACTTTGCAACTTTGAACCTCTGTAACTCTGAACCTTTGAACTTTGAACTTTGAAAATATAAAAATGAAAGGAGTTTTATTAATAAATTTAGGATCGCCAGATAGCACAAAAACAAAAGACGTTAGAACGTATTTAGACGAATTTTTAATGGACGAACGCGTCATCGATATTCCGTATTGGAAACGCTGGTTACTAATTAAAGGAATTATTTTAAACGTTAGACCAAAAAAATCTGCTGCTGCGTATAAAAAAATATGGTGGAAAGAAGGTTCGCCTTTGGTGGTGATTTCTGAACGTTTTACGAAAAAAGTTGCTGATAACACAGAAATTCCGGTTGCTTTGGCAATGCGTTATGGAAGTATGACTATTAAAAAAGGGTTTCAAGAACTAGCAGACAAAGGTGTTAACGAAATTTTAATTGTTCCTTTGTATCCACATTATGCAATGTCTTCTACAGAAACCGTTTTGGTAAAAGCAGAAGAAATTAGAAAAGAGTTTTATCCAAATATAAAAACGACTGAAATTCCGCATTTTTATAATGAACCAAGATATATCAAAGCAATGTCTGACAACATCAAAAATTATTTAAAGGATTTTGAATATGATCATATTTTGTTTTCATATCATGGAATTCCTGAACGTCATATTTTTAAAACGGATCCAACAAAAAAGCATTGTAAACTTGATAAATCTTGTTGCGAAAAACCATCGATTGCGCACGAAACTTGTTATCGTCATCAATGTTTTGAAACTACCAAAGAAATTGTAAAAGCATTGGATTTAAAAGAAGGAACCTATAGCAATTCATTTCAATCTCGTTTATTAAAAGATCCTTGGTTAAAACCATACACAGATTTTGAGTTTGACCGTATTCCAAAAGAAGAAGGCAAACGAAAAATGGCAGTTGTTACTCCGGCTTTTGTGTCCGATTGTTTAGAAACTTTAGAAGAAATTGCCATGGAAGGAAAAGAGCAATTTTTAGAAGGTGGCGGAACGGATTACAAACACATTCCGTGTTTAAACGATAATGACGATTGGGTTAAAGTAATGAATACTTGGATTGATGAATGGGCGGAAAAATAGTTGGCAGTAATCAGTAGCAGTTAATAGTTGTCATTGCGAGGAAGCATGACGTGGCAATCTCATTAAAATTAGAATAATTACTTTTACTTTCGACTTTAAAACTTAGTATAACATTATGGATTTTTTATACGTAAAAGCATTACACATTATTTTTGTAGTTACTTGGTTTGCAGGTTTGTTTTACATTATTCGCTTGTTTATTTATCATGTAGAAGCCGAAGACAAGGAAGAACCCGCAAAAGAAATTTTACAAAATCAATATAAATTGATGTCTAAAAGATTGTGGTATATCATTACGTGGCCGTCTGCAATTTTAGCGAGTTTCTTTGCTTTTTGGATGTTGTATAAAAATCCTGCGTATTTAACAATGGATTGGATGTTGGTTAAATTAGCATTTGTATTGGCGTTGTATTTTTATCATGGCGCTTGTCAAAAAATATTTACACAATTACAAAACGACATCATTAAATATTCTTCTTTTAAATTACGAATTTGGAACGAAGTTGCCACCATTATTCTATTTGCTGTTGTGTTTTTAGTCACATTAAAAAGTGCTATTAACTGGATTTGGGGCGTTGTAGGAATTGCGCTTTTCGGAGTTTTATTAATGCTCGGAATTAAACTCTACAAAAATATTAGAGCTAAAAAAAATTGGGATACTTCTGAAGAAAATGATTTATTAGAAGAAGAAGATTTAGAAAATTAACTTCTTATCGATTGTTCAAACGGAATTCTATTTACAATTGATCTTCCCAAGGTAACTTCATCTGCGTATTCTAGCTCGTCGCCAACTGAAATTCCGCGTGCAATAGTAGAAGTTGTAATTTCAAATTTTTCTATTTGTTTAAAAATATAGAAATTGGTTGTATCGCCTTCCATTGTAGAGCTTAGTGCAAAAATCAATTCTTTCACTTCTCCGTTTGCTACTTTTTCTACCAACGATTCTATTTGTAAATTGTGTGGACCAATACCTTCTATCGGAGAAATTTTTCCGCCCAACACATGATACAAACCTTTAAATTGCGAAGTACTTTCTATCGCCATTACATCTCTAATATCTTCTACAACACACACAATTTCTGAATTCCGTTTTGGATTGTTACAGATTTCGCACAAAACGGTATCAGAAATATTATGACATTTTTCGCACGACTTTACATCATTACGTAAATGCAACAACGCTTCTGATAAATAATTGGTATGTTCTGTTGGTTGTTTTAACAAATGCAACACCAAACGCAATGCTGTTCGCTTTCCAATTCCTGGCAAACGCGAAACTTCGTTTACTGCATTTTCTAACAATTTTGATGAAAAATCCATAGATGCAAATCTACAATTTCAAAAAGAAAAAAGAATAGAGAATTTAGAAAAAAGACTTTTCGATATATCTATTTTCATTTCTCACTTATCTATCCTCTAAAAAAACTATATTCGTAATTCAAAAATTTGTAATTCATAATTACCCATGCAACCACTTCATATTATTTTATTAATCGTAGCATACTTTAGTGTTCTAATTTTAATTTCTTACATCACAGGAAAATCAGCAACTAATCAAACTTTTTTTAAAGCAAATAATTCATCGCCTTGGTATTTAGTTGCTTTTGGCATGATTGGCGCATCACTTTCTGGAGTCACATTTATTTCTGTTCCGGGTTGGGTAGAAGACCAAAGTATGGGTTATATGCAAATGGTTTTGGGTTATGTAGTTGGGTATGCAATTATTGGTTTGGTTTTATTACCGCTGTATTATCGATTAAATTTAACGTCGATTTACACGTATTTAGAAGACAGATTTGGACGAAATTCTTACAAAACCGGAGCAACGTTCTTTCTGATTTCTAGAACAATTGGAGCAGCTTTCCGATTATTTTTAGTTGCCAATGTATTGCAATTATTATTGTTTGATGCGTATGGTGTTCCGTTTTGGGTAACCGTTTCTATTACTATTTTATTGATTTGGTTGTACACGTTTAAAGGCGGAATTAAAACCATTGTTTGGACAGATACTTTGCAAACTTTATTTATGCTAATTGCAGTTGGAGTTTGTATTTATACCATTTCTGGTGAAATGCAAATCAGTAATATTTTTAGTTATGTTGCAGATAGCGATTTGTCTAAAGCCTTCTTTTTTGAAGATGCAAAAGCAGGAAATTATTTCTGGAAACAATTTTTAGCCGGAGCTTTTGTTGCCATTGCAATGACAGGTTTAGACCAAGATATGATGCAGAAAAACTTAACCTGCAGAAACTTAAAAGACGCACAGAAAAACATGTTTTGGTTTACCATTGTATTGGTAATTGTCAACTTTTTCTTTTTAGCATTGGGAGTTTTATTAACAGATTACGCTCAACGAAACGGAATTGACGCACATAAAGACGAATTATTTCCGATTATCGCCACCAAAGGAACTTTAGGTTTGGCAACTGCAATTTTCTTTTTACTAGGATTGATTGCTGCTGCGTATTCAAGCGCAGATTCTGCATTAACTTCTTTAACGACTTCTTTTAGTATTGATATTTTAGAAATTGACAAGAAAAAAGAGAAAAGTGAACAAGAAAAAATTCGTAAAAAAATTCATGTGTTGTTTTCTTTTGTGTTGATAGCAACCATTCTTATTTTTAAATATTTTATTGCGGATGCAAGTGTTATTGCCAAGATTTTTACGTTTGCAAATTACACATACGGACCTTTATTAGGTTTGTATGCTTTTGGTTTATTTACCAAACTCAACGTAAAAGACAAAGCCGTTCCGTTTATCTGTTTATCTTCTCCAATACTAACTTTCTTAATCAATTATTTGTGCATAACCTATTTAAGTTTCGATTTTAATTTTGCTTTATTGATATTAAACGGATTGATTACGTTTATTGGATTGTGGTTGTTTAAGAGAAAGTAATTTAACTTGTTTCCAAACACCTTTTTCGGTAACTTCGCTAACTCCAGATATATAACGTTAAAACGTTCGATATCATAAAAGTTAGCCACTATTAAAAAACAAAACCTATGAAAATATTAATTACATCATTATTCTTATTAATTTCTTTTAATTCTTATTGTCAAACAGAATATTTTACAACTGATGGGAAAAACAGAATCACAAAAGCAGAAGCCAAGGAAAGGTTAACTAAACAAGTTGACAAAATGACTAAAATACTCGGTAAACAATTATATGGGAGTTTAACAGTCGAAGAAACGATAACAAAAAAGGATTCAATAATTTCTAAAATAACTTTTGCTATAAGTGATAAAAAGAAAAATGACTTATTGAATACTGGTCCGCTTTCTGAATTTAAAGATAAAGCATTTCCAAAATTTGACTTGAATACTTTAACAGAAGAAAATTTTGATTCGGAAAATCTAAAAGGGAAACCAACTATGATAAATTTTTGGTTTACAAGATGTGCACCTTGCATAGACGAAATGCCAATCTTGAATAAAATTAAGGAAAAGTATAAAGATGATTTTAATTTTATTGCAATCACTTACGAAAAAGAAGAAGATGTAAAGAAATTTCTAAAAAAACATCCTTTTAATTTTGAACATCTTATAAACGCTGAAAACTTTACAGACCAATTAGGAATTACAGCATATCCAATGAATTTATTTTTAGATAAAAATGGAGTTTTAAAATATGTTAAAGGAGGAATTCCATATGTAAAATTAGAAGGAGAGGAATTAAAAATGGGAGAAGGAAATGAAATTATTGAGATACTTGAAAAACTAAAATAACAGTGGCTAACACCGTGTATAATTAATTGCTTTGGCAAGTGCCTATTTGGAAAATTCCTTCGGAATTTTCTCGCGTTCGTTTTTGTTTACTAAATTAGTTGCTTAAACACGCAACAACCCATACACAAACACGTTAGCGAAACCTCCAAAAAACTCTTTCAACATGAAAAAAACAATTTCTATTATTGGCGGAGGAGCTTCAGCTTTTTTATTAGCGGCTTTTTTAGATACTTCAAAATTTGATGTTACTATTTATGAAAAAAACAAAACTGCTGGCCGTAAGTTTTTAGTTGCAGGTAAAGGCGGATTTAATATCACGCATTCAGAACCGATGGAGCAATTCCTTAAACGCTATACGCCTACTGATTTTTTAGAAGATGCATTACTAAATTTTACAAATACTGATTTTAAAAATTGGTTAAAACAAATTGGAATTCCGACTTATGTTGGAAGCAGTAAAAGAATCTATCCAGAAGAAGGCATTAAACCGATTGAAGTACTAAATGCAATTCTTACTTCTTTAAAAGAAAAAGGAATCACAATTACATACGAACATATTTTTAAAGATTGGGACATTGATAACAATCCGATAATTAACAACAAAATTGTCAAGTCAGATTATACTGTTTTTTCTTTAGGCGGCGGAAGCTGGAAAATTACGGGTTCTGATGGAAATTGGCGCAACACATTTGCTAAAAAAGGAATCAACACTAAACCTTTTGCAGCTTCAAATTGCGCATATCAAATCAATTGGAAATCAGAATTCATCAATAAAAACGAGGGAATTCCTTTAAAAAACATTGCAATTTCTTGTGGAAATAAAACACAAAAAGGAGAAGCTGTGATTACCAAATTTGGTTTGGAAGGAAATGCCATTTACGGATTGAGTCCACAAATTAGAGAAGCACTTTCTAAAGATTCAAAAGCAACCATTTTTATCGATTTTAAACCTTCGTTCACTTTAGAAAATGTGCTTTCTAAAATCAATTCATCAACACAAAAAAACACAACTGCAACCTTAAAGAAAGATCTGAAACTAAGTTCGGCACAAATCGACCTTTTAAAAACAACGCTTTCTAAAGAGTCGTATTTAACTCCAAGTGTATTAGCAGAATTCATTAAAAAATTTCCATTAGAAATTTCAAATACTGCAAAATTAGATGAAGCTATTTCTACCGTTGGCGGAATTGAATTAAATTCCATCACCAAAAATTTTGAATTAAAAAGTTTACCAAATCAATTTTGTATTGGCGAAATGCTTAATTGGGACGCACCAACTGGCGGCTACTTACTACAATCTTGTGCAAGTATTGGCGTGTATGTTGCAAAGCATTTGAATAAAATAAATTAAAAAAACTTCAAAAAAAATGCAATAATTGTAGATTGCTTCGTCTTTATATATGAAGACCTACAAAAAAGGGACTTGAATGTCATCAGAAACAGAAAACGATAAGCAACTAAAAGCATTCTTTAACTCAGAATATCATAACCTAAAAGCTTATGTGCATTCTAAGATTGAAAACGATGTTGATAGAGATGCCGAAGATATCATTCAAGATGTAGCATTAAAAATATTTTCTCGTAAAAGTGTTTTACCAATAAATAACATCGCTGGTTTTGTTTATTATTCGATAAAAAATAAAATTATAGACAGTTTAAGGAAAAACAAAAAAACTACAAATATTGATGATGATTTTGAAAATCAGTTAGCAGGTTTTGCAGAAAATTTTTACGAAAGTTCAGAACAACAATATTCAGAAGAATTAAAAACTGAATTAAAGAAAGCTATTTTTAATTTAAAACCTCATTACAGAGAAATCATCTTAGCTGTAGATGTAGAAGGTTATAGTTATAAAGAAATCTCTTATGATACAGGAATTCCGATTGGTACGCTAATGTCTAGAAGACACAGAGCTATTTCCATTCTTTTTAAAAGTCTAGAAAATAAAAAAAATAATAGTTAAAAACACATAATATGTCAAATTACTGGAAACACAAATTAAGAACAAAAAGCCCATTAGAAATTGCTGGGTGGATCGTATTAGGAATACTTGCAATCACTGGAATCGCTATATTATTTGGTTTTGTGGTGATGTGGTTATGGAATTGGTTAATGCCAGAAATATTCGGATTAACAACCATTACATATTGGCAAGCAGTTGGACTTTTTATCCTCGCTAAATTTATATTTGGTGGCTTTGGAGGAAGTAGCGACAATAGCAGTTGTGAGCCAAATTCTAAAAAAGAAAAAAAATCTAAAAATGATTTTTCTAAATGGAAGTTGTACGATTCTTATTGGAAAGAAGAAGGAGAATCTGCCTATGAAGAATATATTAAAAAGAGAAACCATCCAATAACAGATACTATTCCTGATGAAAACTAAGTTTTTAAGAACTAAATTATGCAATTAATTATCCTAAGAACAGATATCAAGACAAAGAAAAAAGTTAAACAAATAAAACCTTTGCTAAACCAACACCCAATTATTACAAGTTGGTCTATCGATTTAGAAGACATCGATAATGTATTGCGAATTGAAGCGAATGATAATTTACATGAAAATGATGTAAAAAACATTGTTCAAAAAGAAGGATTTTATTGTGAAAGTTTATAAGTAATCTTTCTCAAAAACTAATAAAAAACTACTATTTTTATACTTACAAATAACACGTAAGTAATGAAAAACAGAATCGAAGAAGATTTATTAGGAACTATGGAGATTTCAAACAATCTCTATTACGGAATTCACACACAAAGAGCCATTGATAATTTTAAAATATCAAAAGCAACAATTAGTGATTATCCTATTTTTATAAAAGGAATGGTGTTGACTAAAAAAGCTTGTGCTTTTGCCAATAAAGAAATTGGTACAATTCCGGCAGATAAAGCAGATATGATTATCCAAGCTTGTGATGAAATTCTAAATAATATTTCTAAATACGCTAAATATTTTCCGGTTGATGTTTTTCAAGGTGGCGCAGGAACTTCTGTAAACATGAACACCAATGAAGTAATTGCCAACGTAGCTTTGCAATTAAATGGATATGAATTTGGAAATTACAGTGTTGTACATCCAAACGATCATGTAAATAAATCACAATCTACCAACGATGCGTATCCTTCTGGATTTCGAATTGCGTTGTATTATTATATCAATCAACTTATTGAAGATTTAAGTTATTTAATTAAAGAAGTAAGTAAAAAATCAGCAAAATTCTCAAACGTTTTAAAAATGGGAAGAACGCAATTACAAGATGCTGTTCCGATGTCTTTGGGCGATGAATTTTCTGCTTGGGCAACCAACTTAAGAGAAGAAATTAAAAGCTTACGTACTGTTAGAAATCTAATTTTAGAATTAAATTTAGGAGGCACAGCAATTGGAACTGGCGTAAATGCACCAAAGAATTTCACAGAAAAATCTATCAATTATTTACAAGATTTTACTGGTGTTAAATTTATAAAGGCACATAATTTAATTGAAGCAACCTCAGATTGTGGCGCTTATGTAATGGTTTCTGGTGCTTTAAAAAGAACGGCTGTTAAAATGTCTAAAATTTGTAACGATTTACGTTTATTATCTTCTGGACCAAGATGTGGTTTTAATGAAATTAACTTACCAGAAATGCAAGCTGGTTCTTCTATTATGCCAGCAAAAGTAAATCCTGTAATTCCGGAAGTTGTAAATCAAGTTTGCTTTAAAGTAATTGGAAATGATGTTACTATTTCTTTTGCTGCTGAAGCCGGACAATTACAATTAAATGTAATGGAACCCGTAATTGCTCAATCGCTTTTTGAATCTTTAGAATTACTCTCTAACGCTTGTATAACTCTCGCCGATAAATGTATTAGCGGAATTACCGCAAACGCAAAACACACTAAAAATATGGTGTACAATTCTGTTGGATTGATTACCTATTTGAATCCGTATATTGGTCATCATATGGGAGATATTATTGGCAAAGAAGCCATTGCAACAGGAAAATCTATTCGAGAATTAGTATTGGAAAAAGAATTGTTATCTATAGAAGAATTAGATGCAATTTTAACCGTAAAAAACTTAATGCGCCCAGAATATAAAGCAGGATTAAAAAAAGAAAACTAATACTATATCGCTCAGAAAACATTTGTATTTTTACTGAGTAAAAACAATATAAATATGAACTATTTAGGATTTATTGGACCATTTGCTTTAATTGTAATTCTGTTATTTGCTATTGCCTTACCAATAATAGCATTAATCGATATTTTAAGAAGTGATTTTAAAGGAAATGACAAAATTATTTGGGTATTATTAGTTTTGTTTATGAATTTACTTGGTACACTGTTATACTTTATGATTGGCGCTAAACAAAAAATTAAGTAACTTAAATTTATGGCCCACGATTTAAGCAATCATAGAAAATCTTACGAAAAGCAAGAATTGCTAGAAAGTAATTGTCCAGAAAACCCTATAGAATTATTTCAACAATGGTTTTTAAATGCAGATGCTTCAGAAATGATTCACGAAGCAAATGCAGTTACTGTTGCTTCTATTGGTTTAGACGGATTTCCTAAAAGTAGAGTTGTATTACTTAAAAAATATACTTGGGAAGGTTTTATCTTTTACACCAATTACAATTCTGAAAAAGGAAAAGCAATTTTAGCAAACAATCATATTTGTTTGTCTTTTTTTTGGGCTGGATTAGAGCAACAAATCATCATCAAAGGAAAAGCAGAAAAATTGGCAGAAAATTTATCTGACGGCTATTTTGAATCTCGTCCAGACGGAAGTAAATTAGGCGCTTGGGCATCAAACCAAAGTGAAGTTGTTTCATCAAGAGAAGTATTAGACAATCAACTTAAAACCTTTGAAGAAAAATACAATCAACAAGAAATTCCACGTCCTAAACATTGGGGCGGATTTTTAGTTAAACCTATTTCTATAGAGTTTTGGCAAGGAAGACCCAACAGAATGCACGATAGAATTCGCTATACTTTACAAGAAGATTTTTCTTGGAAAATAGAACGATTAGCTCCATAATTTTTTATCTTTACCTTATCAAACTTTAGAATGAAAACACTCTATATTGTTCGTCACGCAAAATCTTCTTGGGAATATGAAAGTATTGCAGATATTGATAGACCACTAAAAGAACGCGGCATTAAAGACGCTCATTTAATCTCAAATTTCTTAGCAGAAACCATTAAAAAACCAGATGTTTTTGTAACCAGTAGCGCAAATAGAGCAATGCATACAGCAATTATTTTTTGCGATAATTTTGGTTATCCATTGTCTAACTTATATATAAAAAAGCAATTATATAGCTTTAGCGATGGCTACTTAGTAAAAACCATTAAAGCGTTAGATGATAGTTTTGATTCGGCAATTATTTTTAGCCACGATCACGGAATTAACACTTTTGTAAATAAATATGGAAGCAAACCAATTGCTCACGTGCCAACTTGTGGTGTTATCGGAATTGAATTTGAAAATGAACATTGGAAAAGCTTAAAAAAAGGAAAAACAATATTAATTGAGTTTCCAAAAAACCATAAATAAAAAAAGTCCGTTTGTTAGAAATAAAAAAATATGCAGCAATAGATATTGGTTCAAACGCCATACGCTTACTCATAGCAAATGTTATTGTTGATAAAGATAAAGAACCACAATTTAGAAAATCATCTTTGGTTCGTGTACCAATTCGTTTAGGAGCAGATACTTTTGTTTCTGGAGAAATTACTCCAGCAAATACACAAAGAATGGTAAATGCAATGGAAGCTTTTAAATTATTAATGAAAATTAATAATGTAGAAAAATACAAAGCTTGTGCTACTTCTGCAATGCGTGAAGCTGAAAATGGTAAAGAAATTGCCAAAATGATTTTCGAAAAAACAGGTGTTGAGATAGAAATTATTGGTGGTAAAAAAGAAGCTGCAATTATTTCTTCTACAGATTTAAACGAATTAATTGAAAGTGATTCGTCTTACTTATATGTTGATGTTGGTGGCGGAAGCACAGAATTTACCATTTTCTCCAAAGGAAAAATCATCAACACTAAGTCTTTTAAAATGGGAACTGTCCGTTTGATAAACAACAGCAAAGCAGAAAACAAAATCATTTTTAAAGAAGTGCAAAAATGGATAGAATCCAACACAAAAGATCTTAAAAAATTATCCTTAATTGGTTCTGGCGGAAATATTAATAAAATATTTAAAATGTCTGGTAGAACAATTGGAAAACCTATTTCTTATATCTATTTAAATGCGCAATATCAGTTCTTAAAAAAAATGAGTTTTGATGATCGTATTTCTGAATTAAGTTTAAATCCAGATAGAGCCGATGTAATTATTCCGGCAACAAAAATCTATTTATCTGCTATGAAATGGAGCGGAGCAAGAAAAATTTATGTTCCAAAAATTGGTTTAGCAGACGGAATTATAAAAAGTTTATATCGCAATAAATTATAAGCTTTCTTTTATATAATCTGTAATTAACAAATTAAACTTTTCTTGACCTTCTAAAAATTGTGTTTGAATTGGTAAATAATACAAGTTTTCTAGTTGATTAAACAAACGCACAAAATCTTTCTCTGTTGTTAAAATGATTTTATTTTTAGATTTTAATGCAATAAATTGTTCTTTTAAATCAGCGATTTCTTCTTCAGAAAATTGATGATGATCTGGAAATTTTACGTGTTTAAATGCACAATTTAAACTTGATAAATAGCTTTCTAAAGGTTTCGGGTTTGCAATTCCTGTTACCAATAAAACTTCGTATAAATTTAAATCTGAAGTTTTAATTTGAACATCATTATTACTGAATAAAACATCAGCGTATTGTATTGTCGAGAAGAAAATTGGGCCGTTAAAATATCTACTTATCAATTGTTTAAGTTCTTTTTTTTCTAAAGTATCAATTGTAGCTGGACATTTAGTAACTACTAAAACATCTGTTCGTTTTGCGCCAATTCTTCGTTCTCTTAAATTTCCTGTTGGCAATACAAAATCATTGGAAAACAGTTCATTGTACTTTGTTAATAACACATAAAACCCGGCTTTTACTTTTCTATGCTGAAAAGCATCGTCTAATAAAATAACTTCTGAGCTTTGCATTTGCTGAATTCCGTTTACTCTATTTTCATCAACTGCAACCGCAATTTCTTTAAATTTTTTAGAAAATTGTAATGGTTCGTCACCAACATCTACAGCGTTCTTCGTGTCATCAACCAGAATAAAACCTTTTGTTTTTCTGCCATAACCTCTACTTAAAACTCCAATTTTATAATTGTCTCTTAACAATTGAATTAAATATTCTATTTGTGGTGTTTTTCCTGTTCCGCCAACAGATAAGTTACCAACGGCAATAATTGGTTTTTTAAATGACGTAGATTTAAACAAACCAATATCAAAAAAGTAGTTACGAATAGTAGTAATAATACTATAAATGATGGCAAACGGAAATAATAAAAATCGAATTAATTTCATTAGTACTAAAGTAATTAAAAATCTTAACTTTGGTTCTCGTAATAATTTTCTTTTTAAAGAATAGTACACTAGTTTATTTTTAATTTAAACGCAATGAAAATACAAAACATAACCAATTATTTAGAAGAATTAGCTCCGCTTTCTTATGCAGAAAGTTTTGATAATGTTGGCTTATTAGTTGGCGATTACAACACAGAAGTTACTGGAGTTTTGGTAACTTTAGATAGTTTAGAAGCAACGGTTGATGAAGCAATTGCTAAAAATTGCAATTTAATTGTTAGTTTTCATCCTATTATTTTTAGCGGATTAAAAAAATTAAATGGCAATACATATGTAGAACGTGTTGTGCTAAAAGCGATAAAGAATGACATTGCAATTTATGCAATGCATACCGCTTTAGACAATAAAAAAGATGGCGTAAGCGGGAAAATTTGTGAAGTTTTAGGTTTAAAAAATACAGAAATTTTAATTCCGAAATCAAATCTAAACACTCAGGAAACCATTGGAATGGGAATGCTTGGCGAATTAGAAACAGAAATGAATGAAGTAGATTTTTTACAATTTGTAAAAACTACAATGAAAACCGAATGTATTCGTCATTCTGAATTATTAGGTAAATCAATAAAGAGAGTAGCCGTTTTAGGCGGTTCTGGAAGTTTTGCAATTGAGAACACAATTGCTTTAAATGCAGACGTATTTATTAGTGCTGATTTTAAATATCACGATTTTTTTAAAGCAGAAAAACAAATTTTATTAGCAGATATTGGACATTATGAAAGTGAACAATTCACAAAAAATCTTTTAGTTGAGTATCTTACAAAAAAATTCACTAATTTTGCAGTCATTTTATCAGAAAAAAGTACAAACCCAATTTATTATAGTTAAAACATGGCAAAGAAGAAAGAGGTTACGATAGAAGCAAAATTAAGAGCATTATACGACTTGCAATTAATCGATTCTAGAATTGATGAAATAAAAAGTGTTAGTGGAGAACTACCTTTAGAGGTTGAGGACTTAGAAGATGAAATTGCAGGCTTAAACACTAGACTTTCAAATTATGCAGAAGACGTAGCAAACTTAGGTACAGACATTAATAACAAAAAATTATTAATAGAAGAATCTAAAGGGTTGATGAAAAAATACGAAGAGCAACAAAAGAAAGTTAGAAACAACAGAGAATTTGATTCTATCACAAAAGAAATTGAATATCAAGAATTAGAAATTCAATTAGCTGAAAAAAGAATTGGAGAATACTCTGCTAGAATTGAACAAAAAAATGAAATCATAAATGCTACTAAAGAAAAATTAGCAAAGCAAAATGAGCATTTAAAACATAAAAAAGCTGAATTAGACGGAATCTTAAAAGAAACTGAAAAAGAGCAAAAAATGTTAGTTGCTAAGTCTGCAGAATTTTCGGCAGCAATCGATGAGCATTTATTAGTTGCTTATAAAAGAATTCGTTCTAAAGTAAAAAATGGATTGGCAGTTGTATCTATAGAAAGAGGTGCTTCTGGAGGTTCTTTCTTTACAATTCCACCTCAAGTTCAAGTAGAAATTGCTACTCGTAAAAAAATTACGATTGATGAATATAGTGGTAGAATTTTAGTAGATGCTGATTTAGCAAAAGAAGAAAAAGAGAAAATTGATGCTTTAATTTCTTAAACAAAAATCAATTCTTAATACATAAAAAAAACTCGGAGAAATTTCTCCGAGTTTTTGTTTTTAAATTCGTAGTTATTTAATAATCTAAACTTTTTATATACTCTAATTTTTGTTCCCAAACACTAATTTCGTCTTTAAAAGAATCAATATTATTTCTTACGTTTACCAACAACGGATTGTCTTCTTTAGCATTTGAAAAAAAGCTTAAATTATTTTCTAATTGCTGTATCTCTTTATTAATTTCATCAATCTTTTTTCTAACAAATAATTGCTCTGAATTTAATTTGTGCCCATTTCCTTGAGCCATAAGTCCGTCAATTAAGTTTTTATATTTAAGTATAGAAATTTCTTCTTTACTTAAAGATAATCCTTCTAACAATTTATCAATCTGCTTGTAAAATTTAGATTCTATATGTCTTACACTTCTTGGTGTATCACCTAGATCTCTCCATTTTTGAATAAATTCGTTAATCTCTTCAATAGTAGCTTTTTCTACTTTTTTAATTTCATCCAAAAAAACTTTTTTCTCTTCAATAAAAACCTGCTGTTCTTTGTTTAAATCATCTTGCCTATTGTGATATCTATCAAAATAATGATTACAAGCAGCTTTAAAACGTTTCCAAATATCATCAGAAAATTTTCTTGGAACATGACCAATTTTTTTCCAATCAGCTTGGATTTTTTTCATTGCATTTGTTGCATTTTCCCAGTCTTCGCTTTCTTTGTAAGATTCAGCTAATTCAATAAGGGCATTTTTCTTATCTAAATTATCCTGCTGAATACCTTTTTCTCTTTTATAAAAAACATTTTTTGCTGCGTTAAACTTTTTTGTTGCAGCTTTAAATTTTTGCCAAACTTCTTCGCTTTTGCTGTAAGGTAATTTACCAGCATCAAAATATTGTTTTCTAATCGCTTCAATATCGTTGATGCTTTTTTGCCAATCGCTATGTTTTTTATTTTTAGAAGTATCGTAGTTTTCTATAGATGCTACAATCTCTAATTTCTTCTCTATAATATTTTGATATTGAGACTTTAATGACCTAAAATAATCGTGTCTTTTATCGTGAATTCTTTTACTTGCTGCACTAAATTTTTGCCAAACTTCTTCTCTATATTCTTGAGAAACAGGACCAATATCTTCTTTCCAAGCTTTATGATATTGTTGTAATTCTTTAAACGCATCATTAACATTATCTAATTCTGCTAAGGCTTCAACCTTTTCAATTAATCTTAGTTTTTCTTCTAAGTTATTCTTAAAATCTAAATCTCTAAAATCATTACTTAAATGTAATAAATCATAAAAACGTTCTACATGATGATGATAATTTCTCCAAGTATCATTGTATTTGTTTCTTGGCACAGCTCCAATTTCTCTCCAACTTGTTTGTATAACTTTAAAGTTTTTATACATTGTTTTTGGATCTGCATTTTCAATCAAATCTTTAAGTTCGTTAATAACTTTATGTCTTTTTTCTAAATTATTTTTTAATTGCGTATCTAAATCAGAATAATAGGCGTCTCTTTTCTTTTTATAATCAGACAATAAAGAATTGTAAGTAGCTTTAACTGAACTTGAATATTGAAAATCGATAGAATTACCACCTTCTGCTAAAAATGCTGCCTTTTTTTCGGCTAAAACTGCACCAAATTTTGCATTAAAAGCATTTTTAATTGCGTCTATATTTTTCTTTAATTGTTGTACCGGAAAATCTTTTAGCAGCTTTTCTAACTCATCTGTCAAAGCTTCTAATTCCATGTTTTCATATTCTAACATTGGTATAGAATTTCTTTCTTCATCTTTTTCTGCATCTTCCGCCACTTTCTCTTCAATCTCTTCAACAGCTTTATCTGTTGACGCTTTTTCATCCTCAACTTCTTCTACTGCTTCTACTGCTTCTACCTCTTTTGCTTCTTCAACTTTTTCAGTTTTCGGAGTTTCAATTGGTGTTACATTATTTTCCTCTGGATTTTGATTGATTTGATCTTCTGTATTCTCTTGATTTTTATCTAACATCTTATAATGTTTAAGGTTCCTATATTAAGTCTCTAAAGATAGGAATGTATTACAAAATGACAAAAAAACTAAGCTTTTTATAACAAAAAATTAGCGATTCCAAATTTGCCAAGATTTCTCAGCTTGTAGTTGTAACATTTCCAATCCGTTTTTAATCTTAGCACCTTTATTTTTACCGTTTTGTAAAAATGTAGTTATTGCCGGATTGTAGATTAAATCGTATAATAAATGTTGAGAAGTTATAAATTGATATGGAATATCTGGGCATAAATCTGTTTCAGGAAAAGTTCCTAAAGGCGTACAGTTAATAATTATTGTATGATTTGAGATTACTTCTTGTGAAAGAGTTGAATAGGAAATTTCATTTTCTTTTTGTGGATTTCTAGAAACAAAAACAAACTCGATTTGTAATTTCTTTAATGCAAAAGCAATTGCTTTTGACGCGCCACCAGTTCCTAAGATTAAAGCTTTTGTATGATGAATTTCTAACAATGGTTTTAAAGAATTTAAAAAGCCAAACACATCTGTATTAAAACCTTTAATGGTTCCGTTTTCTAAAAATTTGATGGTATTTACTGCACCAATTTCTTTCGCTTCATCATCTATTTCTGACAAATAAGGTAAGATTTCTTCTTTATACGGAATTGTAACATTCATTCCACATAAAGAATTCTGTTTCTTTAAAAGTGATGGAAAATCGTCAATAGATTGCAAATCAAAATTTTGATATTGATGATTGCTTAATTCTAATTCTTCGAACTTTTCTTTAAAAAATCCGCTAGAAAATGAATAGGAAATATTTTTTCCTAACAGTCCAAATAAATGTTTACTTTCTTGCTTTTTTTCTTCTATCATAATAATCTATTCCTAAAATTAATGCAACACCAATTACAATATAAAAAATGGCAAACCACGTTTCTGAATTCGAAAAATCTGGGAAATATCGTTCGTAATTCTGTATAATCTTATTTCCTTTTTTGTCTAATAAAAACACCTGGTTCTTAACTGCAAAAATTTTGTGTTTCCATGGCCAAACAATCCCTAAAGAACCTGCAATAAAACCAATAATTATTGCTGTAACTATTTGATGCCATCGTTTTAAAACATATCCTAAAATATGAGAAAATGACACCAATCCAAAAGCAGATCCAGCAGTAAAAACAGAAATTATCTTTAGATATCTTATATTTTCTGGAAGGTCTAAAACCTCAAAGTTCCCAGATAAAATTCCTGTAACAACGGTAAATAATCCGTTTACAGAATCTACCAAAAGCAACACATAATTTCCTAGCAAAATTAAAATAAATGAACCCGACAAACCTGGTAATGTCATTCCAGAAACACCGATAATTCCGCATAAAAACACAAACCATAAATTATCATTTTCTTGTGCTGGCGTCATAAAACTAATTCCTACTCCAACAGAAATTCCGATAACAAAAGAGAGTGTATTTTTTAAATTCCAATCGCCAAAATCTTTGTAGATATAAAAAACAGATCCGATAATCATTCCGAAAAACCAACTCCAAACATACAATTCGTAATGATGCAAAAGATAATCTAAAACTAAAGAAATGCTAAAGTAACTAAACATACTTCCGCCCATAATTAAGAGCAAAAATTGTCCGTTTACATATTGGTAAAAACTCTTAAATCGTCCATTAATTAGAAGTTTAAATGCTTTTAAATTTATCTTTTGAAAAGAATAAATTAATTCTTCGTAAAAACTCAACACAAAAGAAACTGTACCACCAGAAACTCCAGGAACTTTATTTGCTGCTCCCATTGCCAATCCTTTTAAAAAAAGTGAGGCTTTCTGTAAAAAAGTACGTTCAAATTTCATTTTAGACTTTCTTAAGATTGTTGTTTTCGACTACGCTCAGACAACTATTATTCTTTTTTAACCGCTAATTTTTCTAATAATAAAATCAACCCAAAACCAACAATTGCTAATCCAATTGCAAACAGCAATTGATTGTCTTCAAAAGCAAACGGAGAAACACTTTGTTGCTTTAACGGAACATCTATTCCGTGAGAATTGGTTCTCCATGTCAAGGTTTCTTTCCAAGGCCAAATTTTATTTAACGAACCAATAATAAATCCTGTTAAAACAGCTAATGTGTAGTTTTTAAATTTCGTAAATAACCATTTTAAAACTCTAGAAAAAGTTAATAATCCTACAACTGCTCCTGCAGCAACAATTGCAATCGTTGTAAAATCTCTATTATTTACTGCAGCTAAAACTGGTTTATACGCTCCTAATAACACTAAAATAAATGCTCCAGAAATTCCAGGTAAAATCATAGCACAAATTGCCAAAGCAGCTGCTAAAAATAAAAACAATGAAGAAGAACTTTCTGTAACTAACGGATTTAACGTTGTAATATAATAAGCCAAACCAGCGCCAAGAACTAGTAAAACAAAAGTTAAGGTGTTCCATTTTGTAATTTGCTTAGCAATGTAAATAATACTTGCCAACACCAAACCAAAAAAGAACGACCACAACATAATTGGTTCGTTTTCTAACATCCATTTTATGGCTTTTGCCAAAGAAACAATACTGACAAAAATTCCGATAAATAATGATAATAGAAATGAGCCATTAACTTGTTTCCAAGCAGCTTTTATTCCGTTTGATTTTAAGGTTTTTAGCAAACTTAAATTCACGTTACTAATTGACGTTAGCAATTCTTCATAAATTCCAGAAATAAAAGCAATCGTTCCGCCAGAAACTCCAGGCACAACATCTGCTGCTCCCATTGCCATTCCTTTTAATCCGATTACAACAAAATCTTTAATTGTTCTACTCATCTGTTTGGTTTGTTTTTTTTAGTAAAACGAAGATACACGAAATTGTGAAAACAGCGATATTGTAATTTTATTTAGTTTGAAACTAAGCATTTAAAAACTTAACTTAGCCTACTATTCTCATCAAACTAGAAATTATGCATAGAAAAATAGCACTTTTTTCATTTTTTACAGTGTTGCTAATTGGTTGTGATCATCAAAAAGAAACACCCATAAATGTCTCTGAACTTACCATTTCTCAAATTCATGATTCTTATCAAAAAGAAAATTACACGAGTGAAGAATTGGTAAAAGAATACATCAAAAGAATTAAAGAGCACGATTCTGAAATCAATTCAATATCCATAATTAATCCTGATGCAATTTCTAGAGCGAAAGCATTGGATGAAGAATTTCAGAAAACCAACAAATTAAGACCGCTTCACGGAATACCAATTATTATAAAAGATAATATCAACACAAAAAATCTTCCAACAACTGGTGGCGCTTTGGCTTTAAAGGATTTTATTCCAGAAGAAAACGCATTTGTTATCAATAAATTAATTGACGCTGGAGCAATTATTATTGCAAAATCGAATATGGCAGAATGGGCTTTTTCTGCAATGCATACAGAAAGTTCAACAAAAGGAACGACTCGAAATCCTTATAATTTAGCATATGTTCCGGCTGGATCAAGCGGAGGAACTGCAGCTTCTGTTGCTGCAAATTTCGGAACAATTGGATTAGGAACTGACACTGGAAATTCTATTCGAGGACCTTCTTCGCATAATGCATTGGTCGGATTTAGAACTACGCTCGGATTGATTAGTAGAGAAGGAATTATTCCGTTGTTTTTAAGAAATGATGTTGTTGGCCCAATGGGAAGAACTGTTGAAGATGCAACTCGTGTGTTAGAAATTATGGTAGGAATTGATCCAAAAGATAAAATAACTTCCTATTCTGAAGGAAAAACTTTTAAAAATTACACGCAGTTTTTAAATAAAGACGGATTAAAAGGCGCTAGAATCGGAGTTTTAAGAGAATTAAGTGAAGACAATGTTGATGCTGAAGTAAAAGTTTTATTTGAAAAAGCAATTGTAGATTTAGAATCATTAGGCGCAAAAATTATCGACCCAATTGTTGTTCCAAATTTTGCGGAATTACGTCAAAATCAATGGTGTTCTGAGTTTAAAAAAGATGTTGAAGAATATTTAGCAACCTATGTTAAAAACGATACTATAAAAACTATTGAAGATATTATCAGAATTGGTAGCACTTCAAAATATGCAAGCGATAATCTATTATCTGCAAGCAAAAAGTTTACGCGTTGGGGCGATGTAAAAGAGAAATGTTTGGATGCATATAAAGATCCAAGAAGAATTGCTTTTAGAGAAGCAATTGAAAAAGTAATGGATTCTTTACAATTAGACGCCATTATTTATCCAACTTGGAATAATAAACCCGCAAGAATCGATTTCTTTGAAAAAGAATATTTGGGCGATAACAATCAAATTATTGCGCCACATACTGGGCAACCAGCTTTTACTGTTCCGATGGGATTTACAAAAGGAAATTTACCAGCAGGAATTCAATTTTTGGGTAGAATGTATGCAGAACCAACGTTGATAAAACTTGCCTATTCTTACGAACAAGGAACATTACATAGAAAAGAACCAAAATTAAAATCAAATAAATAAAACAATACACATGAAAAAAATGATATTCTTATTTCTGATTGCAGTAGTTTCAATCAGTTGTAAAACAAAAGAAGAAGCTAAATTAGTGATAACGCCAATTGAACACGGAACAGCTGTTTTTACATTGGATAAGCTAACAGTATTTATTGATCCAACAGGAAATGCAGATGCGTTTGCTAACTTTTCTGCTCCAAATTATATTTTTATTACGGATATTCATGGAGATCATTTAAGTATAAAAACATTGGAATCTTTAGATTTATCTGAAACAACAATTGTTGCTCCAAAAGCGGTTGCAGAAAAATTACCAGAAGGAATTGCAAAAGAAATCATCATCATGAATAACGGAGAAGAAAAAACATTTGGTGTTTTAAAAGCTGAGGCAATTCCGATGTACAATCTTAGAGAAGAAGCGTTAAAGTTTCATACAAAAGGAAGAGGAAATGGCTATGTTTTTACCATTGCCAATCAGCGAATTTATTTTTCTGGCGATACAGAAGACATTCCAGAAATGCGCGCATTAAAAAATATTGACAAAGCTTTTGTTTGTATGAATTTACCGTACACAATGACTATTGAAAGTGCTGCTGATGCGGTGTTGGAATTCAAACCAAAAGAAGTATATCCGTATCATTATAGAGGAACTGGTGGTTTAAGTGATGTTGCAAAATTTAAAAGTTTGGTAAACGCTGGAAATAGCGATATTAACGTTGTTCAATTGAATTGGTATTTGAAATAGGAAATTAAAATGAAAAAAATTTTAACCACAGTATTAATTACTTTTTTTACTATTGGATTATCATTTGCACAAATAAAAGTTACAGGAAAAATATATAGAGATACTACATTAACAAAACCTTTTCCAAGAGTAAAAGTTATTTTAAGATCCGAGAATAGTAAAAAAGTAGTAAGATCAAAAAGAGATGGAAATTATTACATTCAAAAGAAAGATTTAGAAGGGAAAGTTCAAATCGAATTTAGGAAGAAAGGATATATTGATATAATAATTGATTTACCAAAAAATAAATCCAAATTTGAATTTGATATTGTTCTTAGAAAAATTTCTGGACCACACAGTAAAGTTCATTTTGGAATGTCAAAAGTAATAAGGCGGAAATTAAATTAATACAAAAAAACCGAGTTAACAAACTCGGTTTTTTATTTATAAACTTTTCAGAACAGTATTATTCCGTAGCTTTCAAGTAATTCTGTATAATTGTTTGCACATTTTCATTATCAAAAACTGTTGGATACAATTCTTCAATAATCTTTCTGTAATCTTCGTCAATTGCGAGTCCGTTTTTTAAATGAATCAAAGCATATTTTTCCTTAGAAGTCAACATAAACAAACCACACAAACGATATTCTATTTCTGCAAATTGCTTGTAGGTGTTTTTAGCTTTGATAATCACTTTTAAAGCATCTTTAAACTCGCCCAAAAACAATAAAACATCCGCCAAACCAACATAAATCTCTAAAGATTGGTCGTCTAAATCTAAACACTTTTCAAAAGCTTTTACCGCTTCTTCATAAAAGTTTAATTTTAAATTGATCTCTGCATATTTTCTCCAATACATTGGGTTTGAATCATCAATATGCAAGGCTTTTTTAATATAATACAAAGCTTTTTGATATTCTTTTTCTTCTTGAAATAAATTGGTTAGCAACAACCAAGCCTTGTCTAATAACGGATCTTCATGCACCGCTTTTTTAAAGTATTTTGTTGCAGCATCTAAATCGTTTAATTTGTGATAACATTCTCCAATTCTTACAAATACAAATGCTGTTGGATCGTCTAATTCTAACGTAATTAAATAATTCTGAATTGCTTCTTCGTATCGTTTTAATTCTTCTAACGTTTTTGCTTTTTCTAAATATCCGCCAATAAAAGATTCATCAATAAGTACCGCATAATCAAAAGCTCTTAACGCTTCTTTAAATCTATTTAACACAAAATATTGTCTTCCTAATTGATGCCAAGCAACTTCACAAAACGGGTTTGTGTCTATATAATTTGTTAAATACACAATTGCTTCTTCGTGGTTATTTTCCATGTCAAAACAATACACAACATTATATAAAGACGAATAATCTTCATAATCTACATCAATACAATTGGCAAAATTTAGTCGCGCATTTTCAAAATCGTCTAAATACAAATATTCCATACCAACCATAGACCAAATATCTACAGGATCATCCGTAACCGCTAAAATCTTATTCAATGTTTGTATCGCTTCAACATGTTTATCGTTTTTAGATAAAATAATTGCTTTCTGAATCAACAATTCTTCATTGTTTGGAGCAATTGCTTCTATTTCGTTGATTAAAGAAGTTGCATTTTGTAGTTTGTCTTCAAAAATTAACAGCTCAACTTTTAATAATTTTAACACGATAGAAGTTGGATGCTGCTCCAAACCTAACTTTACTGCTTTGTTTGCTAAAGAATGCTTTCCGTTATCTAAATAATGCTGAATGATTTCTTCAAACTCAACAGAGTCAAAGAAGTACACACTATTTGTTTTTAACATGGATTCGAATTTTGATAGTGACATAGGCTTCTGATTTTATCATCAAAAGGAAAAAACAAAAATGAATATTCCTTTATTATTCGATTAAATAAGCTGTAATAATCTGATTATATTACATAAATAAAAGTACTACAAGTCTTGGCGCACTTTTATAAAAAACACTTTACTTTTCAACAAATTAATTAACAAAAATTACGCCTTTTTTAAAATGCTTTTCAGTAAAATTTTGCGAATCCTTTTATTTACACTAATTTTGCTTAGTATTAATTATCAGTTTTACTGATTTATTCCAGATTAAATCTGGGCATTTTTCTTATGAGCTCGAAGGTATTATTAAACTCGAAAGAAATTGAAATCATCTTACATCGACTAGCGTGTCAGCTTATCGAAAACCATAACGATTTTTCTAACACTGTTTTAATTGGTTTACAACCAAGAGGCATTTATTTGGCTAATAGAATTGCAACTATTTTAGTAAACGATTACAATATCAAAGATTTAAAATTAGGCTTTCTAGACATTACTTTTTATAGAGATGATTTTAGAAGAAGAGATTCTCCGATTGATGCAAGCAGTACAAAAATCGATTTTTTAATTGAAGATAAAAACGTGGTTTTAATTGATGATGTTTTATTTTCTGGACGAAGTATTAGAGCTGGTTTATCTGCAATAAACGATTTTGGAAGACCAAATTTGGTGGAATTATTAGTGTTGATTGACAGACGTTTTAGCAGACATTTACCAATTCAGCCAAATTATAGAGGAAGACAAGTTGATGCTATCAACCAAGAAAAAGTAAAAGTTTGTTGGAAAGAAACACACAAAAAGGACGTAGTTTATTTAGAACAGAATTCATAAAATGAAACAACTAAGCGTAGACCATTTATTAGGCATAAAATATCTGAACAAAAACGATATTAATCTTATTTTTGAAACTGCCGATCATTTTAAAGAAGTTATCAATAGACCAATTAAAAAAGTTCCTTCGCTTAGAGATATTACAATTGCCAATCTATTTTTTGAAAACAGCACAAGAACAAAACTCTCTTTTGAATTGGCTGAAAAACGACTTTCTGCGGATATTATCAACTTTTCTGCAAGTCAATCTTCTGTAAAAAAAGGAGAAACTTTAATTGATACGGTAAACAATATTTTATCAATGAAAGTTGATATTGTGGTGATGCGTCATCCAAATGTTGGCGCTGGCGTTTTCTTATCAAAACATGTTGATGCAAAAATTATAAATGCTGGTGATGGCACACACGAACATCCAACACAAGCATTGCTAGATTCGTATTCTATTAGAGAAAAACTAGGAAGTGTAAAAGGTAAAAAAATTGTAATTGTTGGCGATATTTTACATTCTAGAGTAGCATTATCAAACATTTTTGCACTGCAATTACAAGGTGCAGAAGTGAAAGTTTGCGGGCCAACAACGTTAATTCCGAAATACATTACAAGCTTAGGAGTTACTGTAGAAACCAACTTAAAAAAAGCATTAAACTGGTGTGATGTTGCCAATGTTTTACGTGTACAACACGAACGAATGGATGTTAATTATTTTCCTTCAACCAGAGAATACACGCAACTTTTCGGAATCAATCAACAAGTGTTAGACAGCTTAGACAAGAAGATTGTGATTATGCATCCAGGACCAATAAATCGTGGTGTAGAAATTACAAGTGATGTTGCAGATTCTAACGATTCTATTATTTTAAATCAGGTTGAAAATGGCGTCGCCGTTAGAATGGCAGTTATTTATTTACTGGCGCAACAGATTAAAAGATAATTTATTTTCTTAATCCTTTTCTTATGAAAATTTCTCAAAAAGACAGTTATATACTTATTTCATCAACCGAAAATTCTTTTACTGAATTTATAAATGCGTTTCAAGCAGAAAAATTAGATACTGCAAAAAATCATATGGTTCTTGAACTTTCTGAAAACCTTAACACAACCGTAAACGATTTGTCTCTATTTTTGGATATCGCTACAAATTACAGAGCAAATGGCATGTCTTTTGTAGTAATTTGTAACGGAATCGACATTGACGAAATTCCTGATGAAATTAATGTTGTACCTACATTACAAGAAGCAGAAGATGTTCTAGAAATGGAAGCAATAGAAAGAGATTTAGGGTTTTAAAACTGATTTCTTTTTTAAATAACAACAACTAACAAATGGTAAAAAAACTACTTTTTATTCTATTTTTATGTTTTTCTACAGCCGTTTTTTCTCAGAAAACGTTGCAGAAATTAGCTGCTGCTCCAAACCCATTTTTTAGTAAAACAACCATACAATTTAATACCACAAAAAATCAAACTGTTTTTTTAGTCGTTAAAAATGTCTTAGGAAAAACTGTTTTTTCAAAAACTTATTCAACAAAAAAAGGCATTAATAAAATTACTTTTAACAGAGATAATTTACAATCTGGAATGTATATTTATGCAATTAGAAGTAGCAATGAAATGGTTTCGAAACGCTTTGTAATTAAATGAATTTAGAGCTAACTATTTTAGGTTGTCATTCTGCTACACCAAGAGTAAACTCACATCCAACAGCGCAATATTTAGAAATAAATAACAGTCATTTTTTAATTGATTGTGGCGAAGGAACCCAACGTCAAATGCGAAAATACAAAGTTGGTTTTGCAAAAATCAATCATATTTTTATTTCTCATTTACACGGCGATCATTTCTTTGGATTGATTGGTTTAATTTCTACATTCGGAATTTTAAATCGAGAAAAAGAATTGCATATTTATGGTCCAAAAGGCATCAAAGAAGTTACTAATTTGCAATTAAAAGTTTCAAAATCGTATGCCAAGTTCGATATTATTTTTCATGAATTAACATCAAAAAACAGCGAACTTATTTTTGAAGATGATAAAGTTTCTGTTACTACAATTCCGTTAAATCACAGAGTATATACAAACGGTTATTTGTTTAGAGAAAAAGCTGGTGCTAGAAAATTGCACATAGAAAATGTTCAGCAATATTCAGAAATACAAACTTGCGATTATCACAACATAAAAGCAGGAAAAGATGTGGTTTTAGAAAGTGGAGAAATCATCAAAAACGAAGAATTAACATTGCCGCCAGCGAAAACAAAAAGTTATGCTTTTTGTAGCGATACTTCATACAAAGAAGACATTGTTCCGATTATAAAAGATGTAGATTTACTGTATCACGAAGCTACTTTTTTATCTGACCGAGAAGATTTAGCAAAAAAAACAAAACATTCTACCGCAAAACAAGCTGCGCAAATTGCATTGCAAGCAAATGTAAATCAGTTAGTTATTGGTCATTATTCAAGTAGATATAAAAACATCGAATTATTTAAAGAAGAAGCAGAGAAAATTTTTTCGAAAGTTACTTTAGCAGAAGCAGGAAAAAAGATATCTTTATAAGGTAATTAACCCCTTATAATGTCCCTTTTAAATAATCAATCAATAAACACGATTTATAACGAAATTTTTGATTCATATCCCAATATTGAAGTCAAAGAACATATCAATAAATTAATTGAACTCGATTATTATTATCCGTACAACACTACTTTTTTTTGCATCACAAATACCGCCAATCAGAATTTTGAATTTATAAGTAAAAATTTTACTGCTTGTACAGGTTTATCAAAAGATAAAATGATTGAAGGCGGCATGAATTATTTTTGGTCGTTGTTTCATAAAGACGATATAAATCCATGGTTAGATTGCTTAAAAGAACTCATGAATTTTACGATGACCGAATTAACAGACGAGCAACGAAAAAGAATGAGTTACACTTGGAATTACAGAATAAAAAATGCAAAAGGAAACTATGTAACTATCATTCAGAATACTACTCCAATTCAGTTCGATGATCAAAACAAGCCGATGATTGGTTTGGCACATTATACTGTTTTAGAATGTGATTTAAACATGGATATCTGTGCTTGCGCAAAGTATTTAAACGACAAAAACGAGTACGAAACATTGTTTTATAAAAATGTTTCGAACACCAATTTGTTAGATGTTATTAGCAATAGAGAAAGAGATATTATTCGTTTATTAATTACAAATAAATCTAGCAAACAGATTGCTGAAAGCTTAAACATTAGCAAACACACAGTAGATACTCACAGAAGAAATATTCTAAAAAAGTTAAATCTAACCTCTACAATAGAACTAAGCAGTTATCTTAAAACAAACTCTAATTTAATTTAATTTTAGAAAATACTCACAATGAGTATTGTATCAAATTAAGAGAACTGCTACCTTTACAATGAAATTCAACGACAACTTTTTTTTGTAAATTGGATTGGCTTTTTAAAGTATTTATTAGGGGATAAAAACATTTGAAAAAGAAAATTTACAAGCCAATTCAATTTACTTTTTTTTAATATTGATTGATGCTTAAAAGTACTAATGTACAAGCAACTTCCGTTTTAATATTCTTTTGTTTTAGCAACTCTTCAAATTCACTATTTTCTGTTCCTGGATTAAAAATTACACGTTTTGGTTTTAATCCAATTATATACTCATAATATTCTTTTTGCCTGGTTGGATTTAAATATAAAGTTACCGTATTAATATCTTTAAATGGTACTTTTTCTACTTCAATTGTTACATCTAAAACAGTTCCTTTTTTTGCACCAACAGCAAAAACTTTAATGTTGTTAGCTCTTAATTTAAGAATTGCTTTATTTGAATAACGCTCAGTGTTTACTGACGCTCCGAGTACTAAAGTAGTTTTTTTCATTTTGTTAATTAAAAGTTAAAGACTGTTAAAGTCTGTAACAAATATATGAAATCTTATGTCTACTTAGCATCAAATCAAAACAACTTAAAATACATTTTATGAAAAAATTAATCCTACTTTTTGTCTTAACATTTAGTATTAGCTCCTACGCTCAATTAGACAAAAGTAAAATTGCTAAACCAGGAACAATTACTGGTAAGGTAGTAGATAAAACAACAAAAGAAACCTTACCATACGTTAATATTGTAATTAAAGATACAGCCAAAAAAATTATTACTGGCGGGATTACAGATTTAGAAGGAAATTTTAAAGTAAAAGATATTCCTGAAGGAATTAGTTTGGTTGAAATTCAATTTATTGGGTATAAAACTTTTTCTAAAGAAATAAATATCAAAAATGGAAATAACAGACTAAGTCTTGGTACAATCCCATTATCAGAAGATGCAACCAATTTAGATGAAGTTGAAATACGAGCAGAACTTTCTACCGTTACCCAAAAAATTGACAGAAAAGTTATTAATGTTGGTAAAGATCTAACTGCTGCAGGAGCAACAGCTTCAGAATTATTAAACAATGTACAATCTGTAAGTGTTGATAGCCAAACTGGCGCATTAAGTTTACGTGGCAACAATAATGTTAGAGTTTTAGTTGATGGCAAACCAACAAATATTAGCACAGCGCAATTATTACAACAAATTCCGTCTACATCAATTAAAAGTATTGAATTAATTACAAATCCGTCCGCAAAATACAATCCAGAAGGAATGAGTGGAATTATAAATATTATTTTAAATAAAAGCGCAAATATTGGTTTTAACGGATCTGTAAACACCGGAATTACACAAGGAGAAAACACAAGATATAATGGTTCGATAGACATGAACTATAAAACTGGAAATGTAAATTTTTACACCAATTACGGATTTAATAAAGGAGATCAGCACAATTTTGGAAATGTTACAAGAACAGGGTCAAATGCTTCATTACAAGAGTTTGACTTTTTAAATAGTAACGAATCTCACTTAATAAAATTTGGTGCAGATTTCTATATTAGTGATAAAAAAACGTTCTCAGTATATACAACTCAAAATTTTACTGATGTATTTGGAATGGGATCAACAAAAGTTTCACAAAACGGAAACTTGTTAATTAATGCGCCATTTGAATCTGATTTAAGTGGAATTACATCTAGCGTTTATAATATGAACTACAAAGTAGATTTTGAAAAGAAAGGACATAATTTAGAATTGGAAGCAACATTTTCTGAATCTAAACAACCAGAAACTGCAATATATCGTCAGTTAATTACCCCAAGTTCTTATACAAATCTTGTAAAAAATAATAGAAATAACACCTTGTTAAATATCGATTATACAAATCCTGTTTCAGAAAATGCAAAAGTAGAATTAGGTGCAGAAGTTCGCATCAATAAAACATCAAATACAAATACCACATCGCAAGCAGGGTTTAACAATTCTTCATTTACATATGACAGAACTATTCTTTCTTCTTACTTTAACTACGGTTATAAAATTAACAAAGTAACAATGCAATTAGGTGCTAGAATAGAATTATATACTGTTGATGGCTTGTTTAATGAAGAAACAAAACCTTCTGCAAATTACAAGAGCGACATCTTTAGTTTATATCCTTCAGCATTTGTAACTTACAATCCATCAGAAAAAAACCAATGGCAATTTAGTTATAGCAGAAGAGTTGATAGACCATCGATTCAGCAAGTTAACCCTATTAGAGAATGGAGTACTCCTTTAGTAACTTCTTTAGGGAACCCAAATTTATTACCACAATTTACCAACTCTTTTGAAGTAAACTATACAAGACAAATAAATGGTGGCTCTGTAACTGTTGGAACATTCTTTAGAAGAGTAAATGATGAAATTTCTACCATCTTATACAAAGACCCAAATGATGCAACTGACACAAAACAAATAAAATCTGATGCAAATTTTGATGGAAATAATAGATATGGATTTGAAATGTCTACCAATTATAAAATTACAAATTGGTGGAGAGCAAATGCGAGTTTAGATTTCTATTCTCAAACATTAAAAGGTTTGGTTGCTAACGTACAAAGTGAAATTACAAACACCGCTTTAAATCTAAGAGTAAGCAATAGTTTTACAGCAACAAAGAATTTACGCTTTCAATTATTTGCAATGTATAGAGGTGCAAACAAGAATTTACAATTTGATATTTCTCCAATGTGGATGATAAATACAGGAGCAAATTATAGAGTTTTAGACGGAAAAGGAAACTTTACTTTTAGAGTAAACGATATTTTTAACTCAATGAAATTTAAGTTTAACTCTACAACGCCATTTACACAAACTGGTCAATTTCAAGGAGAAAATCAATCAGCATATATTGGCTTTAACTACAGGTTTGGCGGCGGAAAAAATCGTGCAAAAAGCAGAAGAAATAGAGACAACAACGAAAAACAAGGCGGTAGCTTTCTATAATATTATTATACAACCAAGTTAGTATTTGAATTAAAAAAAAACCGAAGCAAATGCTTCGGTTTTTTTATTGTTTATCTTTTTTTATGTTTTTTATAACTACCAACGCATAATTACAGAACCCCAAGTAAATCCACTACCAAAAGCAGCCAATACAACCAAGTCGTTGTCTTTTACTTTACCTAATTCCCATGCTTCTGTTAACGCAATAATTACAGATGCTGCAGTTGTATTTCCATATTTCATAATATTATTATACACTTTATCATCTTCTAATCTAAACTTACGTTGAATAAATTGCGCAATTCTTAAATTTGCTTGATGCGGTATTAACATATCAATATCTTCTTTTTGCAAACCATTTGCTTCTAAACCTTCTACAATTGCTTCAGAAAAACGAGTTACAGCGTGTTTAAATACAAATTGTCCGTTCATATATGGATAATACGAAACATCTTCTGGATTGTTTTCTGCCATAATTTCTGGAACCCAACGAGAAGTTGAAGGACCTTCTAAAACCAATTCTTTAGCGTGTTTTCCTTCAGAATGTAAGTGAGACGATAAAATTCCTTTTCCTTTTTCTTCTGTTCTCGACAAAACTGCTGCTCCTGCTCCATCTCCAAAAATTACAGAAACATTTCTTCCTCTTGTAGATTTTTCTAATCCGCCAGAATGATTTTCTGATCCTATGACCAAAATGTTTTTATACATTCCGGTTTTTATAAATTGATCTGCAACCGACATCGAATAAATAAAACCAGAACATTGATTACGAACATCCAATGCGCCAATTGTTGGCATTTCTAACATTTCTTGAATTTGAACTCCGCCACCAGGAAAATACATATCTGGACTTAAAGTTGCAAACACAATAAAATCGATATCATCTTTAGTTAATCCCGCGCGTTCAATGGCAATTTTAGCAGCTTTTGCTCCCATTACTGCAGTTGTATCTCCCGTTTTAGGATCAATCCATCTGCGTTCTTTAATTCCTGTTCTTTCTTGGATCCACTCGTCACTTGTTTCCATCCACTGTTTCAAGTCATCATTTGTTACAACATTTTCTGGAACGTAATAACCTAAACCTGTTATTTTTGAATTATACATACTTTTTTATGTCTTTTTTATGTTTTAAAATTTAGTCTATCAAACTTACTAAATTTATTTATATATTTACAACTTGTAAGTGGTTTACAAAAAGCACAAACAACTATAACCAAACTAAAAGGAGCGTCAATATTTTATATTGGCGTTTTTTTTATGTCAGTTTGTCACAAATTTTCTTTTGGTATTTTATTTGACTATTAGTAAATGAAATAAACGAATTGTCTGTTCGAGTGAATTTTGAGGAACAATAAAATTAGTATCGAGAAAAAAGACTTCTCGATACAATTTTCAAAAAAAGAAAATCACCCGAAGTGACAGTAATAAATTAAAAATCTAAAATAAATATAAAATTATGAGTAAAGGAAACATTAATGTATCGGTAGAAAATATTTTTCCGTTAATTAAAAAGTTCTTGTATTCTGATCACGAAATATTTTTACGTGAGTTAATTTCTAACGGAACAGACGCAACTACAAAATTAAAACACTTAATTGCTATCGGCGAAGCCAAAGTAGAATTAGGTGATGCTAAAATTGAAATTAGCATCGACAAAGAAAAGAAAACACTTACAATTAAAGACAACGGAATTGGAATGACGGCTGATGAAGTTGAAAAATACATCAACCAAATTGCGTTTTCTGGTGCTGAAGAATTTTTAGAAAAATACAAAGACGACAATAACGATACTGGTGTAATTGGTCACTTCGGATTAGGTTTCTATTCTGCATTTATGGTTGCAGAAAAAGTAGAAATTATTACCAAATCTTTTAAAGACGAGCCAGCTGCTCATTGGACCTGTGATGGTTCTCCAGAATATACTATTGAAGTA
The DNA here is from genome assembly GCF_039748955.1 of Polaribacter uvawellassae. Classification (NCBI taxonomy): domain Bacteria; kingdom Pseudomonadati; phylum Bacteroidota; class Flavobacteriia; order Flavobacteriales; family Flavobacteriaceae; genus Polaribacter; species Polaribacter uvawellassae. Next base: position 309,216 of record NZ_JBDIZN010000002.1, read on the forward strand.
CACGACAAAACAGAAAGAGGAACAGAAATTATTTTACACATTTCTGATGATGAAAAAGACTTTTTAGAAGAATCTAAAATTTCTAGTTTGCTAAACAAATACAATCGTTTTAATCAAGTTCCAATTAAATTTGGAACAAAAAAAGTAAACGATCCAGATTTTACACCAAAAACTACAAAAGATAAAGACGGTAAAGAAACAACGGAACCACACAAACAAATTGAGGTTGATAATATCATCAACAATACAACACCTGCGTGGACAAAAAAACCGGCTGATTTAGAAGATGAAGATTATAAGAACTTTTACAGAGAATTGTATCCAATGCAATTTGAAGAGTCTTTATTTCACATCCATTTAAACGTTGATTATCCGTTTAACTTAACTGGGATTTTATTTTTTCCAAAGTTGAGTCCGAATATGGACATTCAAAAAGACAAGATTCAGTTGTATCAAAATCAAGTTTTTGTAACGGATAATGTTGAAGGAATTGTACCAGATTTCTTACAAATGTTAAAAGGTGTAATTGACTCTCCAGACATTCCGTTAAACGTTTCTCGTTCGTATTTACAAGCAGACGGTGCGGTGAAGAAGATTTCTGGATACATCACCAAAAAAGTAGCTGATAAATTAAACTCGTTGTACAAAAACAACCGTGAAGATTTTGAGCAAAAATGGAACGACATCAAAGTAATTATTGAATACGGAATGTTATCTGACGATAAATTTTTTGACAAAGCGCAAAGTTTTGCATTGTATCCAACGGTAAATGATACGTATTTTAACTTAGAAGAATTAAAAGAGAAAACAAAAGACGCACAAACCGATAAAGATGGAAATCAAATCATTTTGTACGCTGCAAATAAAGAAGCACAACACAGTTATATACAAGATGCAAAAGCAAAAGGATATGAAGTGTTGTTGTTAGATTCTCCAATTGTTGGGCATTTAATTCAGAAGTTAGAAGGAAGCAACGAAAAGTTAAAATTTACGCGTGTAGATTCTGATCATATTGATAATTTAATTAAGAAAGACGATACTATTATTTCTAAATTATCTGACGAAGAAAAAGATAAATTAAAGCCAATTATTGAAGCTGCTGTTCCTAAAGAAACATACACAGTTCAGTTAGAAGCGATGGATTCTGCAGCTTCTCCTTTTTTAATTACAGTTCCAGAATTTATGCGTAGAATGAAAGAAATGAGCGCAACTGGTGGCGGAATGATGGGAATGGGAAATATGCCAGACATGTACAATTTGGTGGTAAATACAAATCATCCATTAGTTGGGGAAATTTTAAACACCAAAACCGCTAAAAAACAAGAGCGTTTAATTAAACAATCTTTTGATTTGGCAAAGTTGTCTCAAAACCTATTACATGGTGAAGAGTTGACCAATTTTATCAAACGTTCATACGAATTGATTAAATAGACACGAAGTGTCATTACGAGAAATGTCAGTTCGAGCGTAGTCGAGAACAAATGACGTGGCAATCTCATAAAAATAAAACGTCATTACGAGCAATAGCGAAATAACCTGTTTCTCATTTACAAGATTTCCTCATTACAATCGCAATGACAAATAAACCCAAAACCTCTTTGTGCAAACAGAGAGGTTTTTTTTTGTAAATTGTAATGCTACAATTTACTAAATAATAAGCAAAGAAATATTAAATTTAAAATGGAAATAAAATTAGATCTATCTAAGCTAGAACCGATACCTAAAATCATTCATGTTTCATGGAAAAATAAAAATATTTTAAATAGTCAATCTCCATTAATTTTAAACGGTCTTGTTAATCTAAAAAAATTAAATCCCAATTATAAATTAGAAATTAGTGACGACAAGGATGTAGACAGTTATCTTATAAAAAACCTTAGTAAATGGGAATATTTTAAAATAAAAAATAAAAAAATTGTTGAAAAATTAGATCTTTGGAGGTTGATAAAAATTTACAAAGAAGGTGGTATTTATATTGATATAGATAGGTATTGTAACATTAGTTTTAATACTGTTATAAAACCCAATACAAAGTGTGTTTTACCTACGTATAATGATGTTGATTTTTCTCAAGATTTTATGATAAGCTCAAAAGGTAATCCTATTTTTAAAAAAGCCATTGATTACAATCTAAAAGGCAGGTATTTAATTAATCCACGTGGAGTCTTTCATTTAGGACCTCCTGTATATATGAGAGCTGTAACTGAAGTGGTTTTTGGAGAAAGAAAAAAAAGAAACCCTGGAAGTCTTATAATGGAAAAATACAGAGAGCTTTTGGAAAAATCTATTCATTTTCAAACTTATAAAGAAAATTTACCAAAAGATTCATTTATTTTCAAGTACAATAAAGACACTTTTCTAAAAGGCAATGGATTAGATAAAGACCAGTTTTATAAATCACAAAATGTAAAACCTTGGAGTTCAGGATTTGATAAAAACACAATTATTTTAGCAATCATAGTAGCTGTATTAATTATTTTAGCATATTTAATAATTAAATAAACTATTTAAGATTGCACAACATTACCAAAGCCAAACTAACAGACGCAAAAACCTTAGCAGAACTTGCTAAAGAAACTTTTTTACCAGCGCACGGACATTCTGCATCTAAAGAAGATGTAGATTTTTATGTTTCAGAAAATTTTAATGAAACCACATTTATTAAAGAAATCTCAAATCCAGAAAATCATTATTATTTGATATATCACAATAATAAACTGGCCGGATATTCTAAAATTACACTCAATACACCCAACAAAAATATTACTTCAAATAACACAACTTGTTTAAGCAGATTGTATTTGCTTAAAGAATTTTATGGTTTACAATTAGGAAAAAAACTATTCAATTTTAATATTGAATTTGCTAAACAACACCAACAACAAGGAATTTGGTTGCATGTTTGGATAGAAAACAAACGCGCCATTAATTTTTACACAAAAATGGGTTTTAAAATTGTAGGAACGTACGATTTTAGAATTTCTGCCACACATACAAACCCAAATCATGTAATGTATTTACATTTTTAAATTGTACATTATTCTTTTCACTATCTTTGAATAAAAGAAATTAAGATGAATAGAAAATGGAAATTTGCTTTATATCCGATACTATTAATCGGTATAATCTATCTAAAGCTTTTTAACGAAACAACTCATGGCTTTATACAAAAGTATAACGAATTACAATCTTTAGTTGCTTTTTTTATTTTTTACATCTCTGTCATTTTTACTGCAAATCTGGCAAAATACTTGTATTCTAAAAGAAATAAAATTTCTACAGGTAAAAAAAATAATGTTCATTTTGGAATCGAAAATATCGCTAATTTTACAGTTGGTATAGCTGCCATTATTATGCTTATCAGCTTTTTTAGTGGTGTAAATCCAAAGGATTTAATAACATCGTTAACCATTGTTGCAGCGGCAATTGCAATTTTAACTAAAGAATATATCGTTGATTTTATCAGCGGAATTTACCTAAGTTTTTCCAACACTTTTGAAATTGGCGATTATGTAAAGATTGATCATCTAAAAGGAAAAATAGTAGAAATTAATATGCTAAAAGTAAAGGTTTTAAATGATGATGATGATATTGTTATCATTCCAAACTCTAAAGTACATTACAACGAAATTATCAACTACACTAAAAGAGATGCTCGTTTTATGACGGTTGATTTTCAAATCGCATTAAAATATATTGATAGTGTTGAACTACTTGAAAAAGAAATTATTTCTTCGCTTAAAAGTTTTAGTCAATATATAGAGCCAAAAACATACAATTTAAAAGTAGTAGAAATGAAAGTTGATTATTTAGATCTTAAATTTCAATACACTTTAAAACAAGTTGATATGGATATGCAACGTAAAATTAGAAAGCAAACAATTAGAGAAGTTTTTAATTTTATTTCTAGCAAAAAAGAGCTTCCTATTACTAATCCTCTATCTTAAAACTGTTTTTTAAAATTGTAATCAATGACTTCTAAAACTGTTTTTTTTAAAAACTTTGAAGAGCTAAATACTTTTGCATTTAATGCAAAAAAAGGAGCATTTTCTATAAAGCATCAAAATTTAGAAAACTATGAAGGCATGGTTTTTTATATTGGTGTCTATTTTAATATTGATAAAAATGACTATCAATTAAATTTAGAATGGATGTGTTTAGGATTAGATTTATTTGGAGATAATTTGGTAGAAAGTTATGTATATCAATTTAATACATTACAGTCTATAATTAATTATTTAGACAAAAAACACCAAATTAAAGTTACAGATATTAAAACTGATTATTTTTTTGATGATACTTTGTTTCCAAATCCAATAAAAAATAAAGATAAAAAAGCGGTTTATAATTTTAATTGGGATCAATTTCAAAAAGATTTTAAAAAAGGAATGTTTTTAGATGCTTCTTTACCGCTAATTTACAGTTCTCTAGATTAATTTAAAAACACTTACTCTAAGTATATTTGTTGTAACTTACAAAAAACTAACCATAAACAACAATTTATGAAACCAGGAATGATTAAACTAAGCGTACTATATCCATCAGGAGAAGACAAAACATTTAACATGGATTATTATTTAGATTCTCACATTCCGTTAGTTGCCAAATTATTAGGTAATGCTATAAAAGGTGCAACTGTAGAAGAAGGATTAGGTGGACCAGTTCCAAATTCTCCTGCAACTTTTGCCGCAATAGGAAACATTTATTTTGAATCTGTAGATTCTTTTCAAAATTCTTTTGGACCAAATGCTTCTGAAATTTTAGCTGATTTACCAAACTTTACAAATGCAGAACCTGTGGTTCAAATAAGCAAAGTAATGGCTTAAGAGAACTGTTTTCTTACAATAAAAAACCTCTTTGATTTTTTCAAAGAGGTTTTTTAGTTAATCTGTTTCGCTAAGTTTAAAAAAATCGTTCACTGGCTTACCAAAAACCTCAGATAGCTTTAACGCCAACACTGTGGAAGGCACATATCTATTAGCTTCTATAGAATTAATGGTTTGCCTAGAAACACCAATTTTTTTTGCTAAATCGTCTTGAGTAAGATTTAATATTGCCCGTTCTACTTTAATTGTATTTACCATTATCTATTTCTCTTTAAAATATGATAATACATTAATTGTATCATTAGCATAAAAATTAATATCTGAAAATCTCCTAATTCTTTAAAAGGCTCTACTTCAGAATTTACCAAGTTAGATACTCCAAACTCAACATAAGGCATTATTAAGGCATAAATAACTCCTAAAATAAATGCTGCTGCATATGATTGACCTCTGATTAATGTTATTAACTCGTCTTCTTCTTTATCTCTTGCCATAGACATAAGCAACATGGCTACAAGCATTAGCTTTTTTGTAGCTTCTTTTATTACTGATGCATATTCTGGAAAGGAAGATTTTAAAAACATAAATAAAAAAGAAACTGCAAACAACACAATTCCAATCATTTTAAAATATTGTGGTAATCGAAAATCTAAAATTTTCTGTATAGTACTTCTTTCGCAGTCTATAATTTTTTTTGAACCCATAATTGACAAATTTATTTTATATTAAGTAAAACTATTTTTACCATATGACAAATATACTTTACATTTATGAAATAACCAAATCTGCAATAAGAATTTTAGTATATTTGAAAAACTCAATCATAAAAAATGAAAAAAATCCTATTCTTTTTATTTGCTACTACTTTTGCTGTTGCGCAAACAAACACAGAAGTTTATCTTTTTAAAATAAACAACAACAAAGGAAATTGGTCTGTTGGTAGCGGAAAAAATATTTCTAACAATCCAGGTTACGACAGTCAGCCACATTTTTATTCAAAGAATTCAGTTATTTTTTCATCAACCAGAAATAAACAAACAGATATTGCAGAATACAATATAAAAACTGGCAAAATTAAATTTATAAATAGCACACCAAATGGCGGAGAATATTCGCCGCAACGAATTCCGAAATCTAAAGATATTTCTGCTGTAAGGTTAGATACTGATGGTTTACAACGATTTTACAAATACAATTATAAAACAGGAAAAGACACAGAAATTATTGCAGATTTAAAGGTTGCGTATCCAATGTGGTACGATAAAAATACTACTATAAATGCTGTTATTGTTGGCGAAGATTTAGATTTAATTAAAAGCGAATTAAAATCAAATAGAAATACAACCATTCAAAAAAAAGTAGGTAGATCTGTACATCATATTCCCAATACTACTTTTGTAAGTTATATCAACAAAGATAAAGAACAATGGGAAGTTACAATGTATAATCCTAAAAATGGTGAACGAAGAAAAATTATTGAAACCGTTGGTAATAAAGAAGATGTTTGTTGGTTGCCAGACGGAACATTATTAATTGCAGTTGGAAATACAATTATGAAATTTAACCCAGCAACTGATAGCGATTGGAGTATTTTTCATACGTTTCCAATAAATAAGTTCAAAAATATTTCGAGAATTCTTGTAAATTCGGCTGGTACACAACTAGCTTTAGTGTCTGATTAATTATGAAACTTCTACATTCTAAAAATAGATTAGAAGCTGTTAGCGATGGTGTTTTTGCTTTTGCTGCAACTTTAATGGTTGTTAATGTTGGTATTACCACAGATCTAATTTCTTTTAAAGAAGAACTCCCAAATTTGGTGAGTTTTGCTGTGAGTTTTTTTGTAATGATGGCAATTTGGAAAGTTCATTATAATTTTTTTAGAAGAACAGATTATATTGATAATTGGATTATCGCCTTAAATATGATACTGCTTTTTACAGTATTATTTTATGTATTTCCTGTAAAATCTTTATTAAACACAGCTCTTGGAGGAAAAAAAATAAACATAGATCAATTGTCTAATATTTTTCAAATGTATAGTGTTGGGTTTTTATCTATTTTTTTATCTGTGTATTTAATGTACTTAAGAGCTTTTAAAAAAGATAGAAAAGAAGGTAAAAATTACAATTTATTATTTTACGCTCGTCACTTTTTAATATTTGTAATTGTTGGGTTTATATCGTTTATTTTAGCAAAATTTAAAATAGGATTACATTTTGGATTACCAGGATTTGTTTACGCTTCATTAGGTTTATTATGTTGGTGGCATTCTGTGAGATTTAGAAAGAAGCACTCTTTAGATTAATGTAACTTTTTTTCGAAATATCCTTTTAAATATATTATTTGAATTGATAACAATAACCCAAAAATAGTTGTTATAATAAATGTTGTATTAGAAACTGCTAGGTTTTCAAAAACACCAGAAAAACTCAATTTATTTAGAAAAGAAAAATCTAGTTTTGGTAATGTAACTATTTCTTCTTTAGAAGAACTAAAAGGAATTAGAATAATTGCTAGAATTGCTAACCCAACAACAAACCAACCTTTTTTAGATATTAATGGTTTGTAAACTATTGTACTTTTTACAGGTTCTAATTGCGTAATTGACTTCATTAAATTTGATGTAAAATCTACTGAAGGAGTTTCTGTCGGAATCTCTTTTACATACTTTTTTGCAAAAGCATCAATTTCTTTAATATGTTTATTTTCTCCCATAATGGCTAATTAATTCAGGTTCTACAGTGTTTTTTACAATACTCAATAATTTTTTACGAGCTCTGTGTAATTTTACTTTAACATTTGTTTCGCTTATAGATGTAATTTCTATAATTTCTTTTAAACTTAACTCTTTAAAATAGAAAAACAATAATATTGCTTTTTCATCTTCTGGCAATTGTTCTAAACAATCGTTTATGATTTCTGCTCTTTCTTCTCTTTCTATTCCGTCTAAAACAGTTTCTACAGATGAAATATAGTTAATTGTAATTTCATCAATTGTTATATTATTTTTTTGATTCGAATTCTTTTTAATAGCGTCCAAACATGTGTTGTAGGCAATTTTATACAACCAAGTAGAAAATTTCGAATCGCCTTTAAATTTTGATAAATATTTATAGGCTTTTAAAAATGCATCCTGCGAAACCTCTTCTGCAACTTCTCTATTCTTTACCATTTTTATTGCTAACGTAAAAACCATATCCTTATACTTATCAATTAAGAAAGCAAAAGCATTAGAATCTCCTTTAATGGTTTTTTCTATATAGTTTTCGTCAGTTAGCTTGGTCATTATTATCTTTGACTTCTATTCTAATAATTAGGTTACAAAATATCTAAAAAAAATTATTTATCTTTTTTTTGTAACCTTTTTTAAAAAGACAAAGTCATATGGAATGAACGCATTAAAATTAATCATTTAAAATAACAATTATGGAAGTAGCAGTATTCGCAATAATTTTTGGAACATTTTTCGGAATCTTTTATTTATTCTTTTCAACGAGAAACAAAGAACGCTTAGCATTGATAGAAAAAGGTGTAGATGCAAAAATATTTATGCAAGGAGAAAGAAGAAAAGGTGCACCGTCTTTGGCTAAAGTTTTTATATTAAACTTAGGTTTATTGGCAATGGGAATTGGAGTTGGAATTTTATTAGGAACTCTTTTAAGTTATAACTTTGCTTATGATGGACCTTGGAAGAGTCGTCCAGAAAAATATGTAAGCCCAGAAACATTCTATGCAGCATCTATCTTTTTATGTGCTGGAGCTTCATTATTTATTGGGTTTAACTTGGTAAAAAAAATGGATAAAGAAGAATAACCTCTTTCTTTAAATTCAATTACTAAAACCATTTTATTTATTGAATTTATTTCAGTAAATGAAATGGTTTTTTTGTTTTTAAAAAGTCTGTATCTTTAAAAAAAATATTTTTTTAATGAATAACGATTATAAAGACAGTAAATTTAAAAAGCTGTTAGACAAACTTCAGCAAGAAAGTTGGCAACTAGAATTACTAATTTCTGGTTTTGCTATTTTTGGGTTAATTACTGCTATTCCGTTTGTTAGAACGGAAATGATTATAGCAGAAAATGATAAACAGATTTACGCTTTCGGACTATTATTAATTGCTTTTATAGCTTGTTGTATTTTAATTTTTAACTTATTAATTCATGTAATTCTAAGAGGTTTATGGATTGGCGCTTTAGGTTTGCGTTATGTTTCTGGAGAAATAGATTTTGAAAAGCTAAACTACAGTCCAAAATTCACAAAATACCTAGAAAAGAAAATTGTTTCTTTTGATAAATATGTAGCAACTTTAGAGAATTATTGTAGTGTATTATTTGCTGCATCATTTTTACTCATTTTCTACGTTATTTCAATTTCTATCATTATTCTTAGTATTGTAGGAATTTCAACTTTAATTATTGCTAATGATAGTTTGCCTGAGTTTTCTAGAGTATTTATTGGTGTATTTTTCTTATTTTTTATACTCATTGGCGCATTTTTAGTTTTTATAGATTTTTTAACGCAAGGATATTTAAAAAAGAACAAATGGCTTTCTAAAATTTATTTTCCATTTTATTGGGTATTTAGTTTTCTTACTTTAACTTTCCTGTATAGACCATTAGTTTATAATTTTTTAGATAATAAATTTACCAAAAGATTAAGCTTTTTTTTAGTACCATCTTATATTATAATTTCAATCCTTATTTCTTTTAAAAACAACAATACTAATTACTTAGAATCAGCGAAGCATGTATCTTCTACATATATTGATAATAGGAACTACGAAGATTTATTAGTTAAAGGTGATGATTTTGCAAAGATTGCCACCATTCAATCTAAAGTAATTACCGATCCATATTTAAAAATCTTTAAAATTTTTACAGAAAATGTAGAAAACCAGATTTATAATTATCATCCATCATTAAAACCAAAAAATGATACAAGAGGTTTTAAAACTGATATTATTATGTTTAATTCTACAGAATCTTTAGTAAAAAGAGATAGTTTAACAAAAAAATATTTAGAAGTTTTAAACAAAATGCATCAAATTTATATTGATTCCGTTCAGTTTAATAAAGATTTTTTAATTGCAAAGAATAAAAAAAAACAATTTGGATTTGAAACCTACATCAACATCAAAAACCTTTCTGAAGGAAAACATATTTTAAAATTAAAAAGATTAAGAAAAAGAAAAAATGACACAATACTTGTAACAGATATTCATATTCCATTTTGGTATTTTAAAAATTAAATCAATGAAAAAAACACTTACAACTTTCGCTTTATTTGCAACTATCTTTTTAACTGCACAAACAGATCAAAAAATTTATGACATTATTGATAATGTATCAGCAGATAGAATTAAAAAAGACATTAAAACGTTAACTGAATTTGGTACAAGAAACACCTTTTCTGATACTATTTCTAATACTCGTGGAATTGGTGCAGCTCGTCGTTGGATAAAATCTGAATTCGAAAACATTTCTAAAGATTGTAATGATTGTATCAATGTCTTTTATCAAAAAGATTTAGTAACCACTAAAATGAGTAATAGAGTTCCTCATGACGCTTGGATTGTAAATGTTGTTGCCGTACAAAAAGGAACAAAATACCCGAACAGATATATTATTATGAGTGGAGATATTGACTCTCGTGCAAGTAATGATGCTCCTGGCGCAAACGATAACGCTTCCGGAATGGCAGGAACCATTGAAGCCGCTAGAGTCTTATCAAAATATAAATTTGAAAATAGTATTATTTATGTTGGCTTATCTGGCGAAGAACAAGGATTGTTTGGCGGCGCAGGCTTGGCAAAATATGCAAAAGACAAAGGTTGGGATATTATTGGTGTTTTAAATAATGATATGATTGGAAATATTACTGGAGTTGATGGCGTAATTGACAATAGAACGTTTAGAATTTTTTCAGAACCAGTTCCTGCAAATGAAACAGAAAGACAACGTAGAGCAAGACGTTTTTATGGCGGAGAAGTTGACGGTATTTCTCGTCAATTAGCTCGTTATACACATAAAATGACAAAAACCTATATGCCAGAAATGAATCCGATGATGATTTACAGATTAGATCGTTTTGGTCGTGGCGGACATCACAGACCTTTTAATGATTTGGGTTTTGCAGGAATCAGAATTATGGAAGCCCACGAAAATTACACACAACAACATCAAAATATTAGAGTAGAAAATGGCATTAAATATGGCGATACTTTTGAGCACGTAAATTTTGATTACGCAAAAAAGTTAACTGCTGTAAATGCAATTACAATGGCTGGCTTAGCTTCTGCTCCACCATCACCAACAAATGTTGGAATTGGAGGTGCAGTTCAAGCATCTGTAAAATTAGAATGGGATAAAGTAAAAGGCGCTAAAGGGTATAAAATCTACTGGAGAGACACTACTTCTCCTACTTGGGATAAAAGTCGTTATGTTGGTGATGTTTCTCGTTTTGTTTTAGAAGGTATTGTTGTTGACAATTATTTATTTGGAGTTGCAGCTATTGGAAAAGACGGACACGAAAGTGTTGTTGTTTTCCCTTCTAAAATTATTAGAAAATGGTAAAAAAACCAGAACTCTATTTTAAAAATGATATTGAATGGAGAAAATGGCTTTCTGCAAACTACAGTTCCTCAAACGGAGTTTATTTAATTTTCTATAAAGTAGAAAACAGAGAAGAATCAATGCGATGGGAAGAAGCTGTAAAAGTTGCTTTGTGTTTTGGATGGATAGATTCTACCGTGAAAAGTTTAGGAAACGGAAAAAGAAAACAAACATTTGGTCCAAGAAACGACAAAAGTGTTTGGAGCGCTTTAAACAAAAGGTACATTAAAGAATTACTGAAAGATAAGTTGATGCATCCTTCTGGTTTAGATAAAATTAAAATTGCGAAAAGTAATGGTTCTTGGACAGCTTTAGATGCTGTAGAAAAAGGAATTATTCCGGATGATTTACAACAAGTATTCGATAATAACTCAACTGCTTTTTCTAACTATAAAAACTTTGCTCCAAGTTATAGAAAAAGCTATTTATATTGGTTGCATCAAGTAAAAAGAGAAGCTACAAGAGAAAAAAGAATTAAAGAAATAATTCTACTTTGTGAAAGAAATATGAAATCTAGAGGAGATTGGTAATTGTTTTTAGTATTTTACAACCTCTTAAAAACTTATAGATGCAATTAGAAGAACTTGTTGTTCAATTTAAAAATAAAGATGTAAAAGCTTTTGAAACTTTATATGAAATGTATCATAAAAGTGTACAAGGTGTTGTTTTTAATATTGTTAGAGATAAAGAATCTGCAGAAGAAATTGCACAAGATGTTTTTATCAAAGCCTGAAATAACGCAGATTCTTATGCTGCAAAAAAAGGGCGTTTTTTTACCTGGATTATCAATATTGCTAGAAATGCAGCCATAGATAAAACACGTTCTAAAAACTTTAAGAACAATTCTAAAAACCTAGATGCCCAAATTTTCGTAGATATATTAGAGACACATGATAGTTTAGATTCAAAAACGGATGCTATCGGGATTAGAAACTTTGTAAATAAATTAAAAGATAAATGTATTAAAGTAATAGAACTTTTATATTTTAAAGGATTTACTCAAAAAGAAGTTTCTGAAAGTTTAGATGTTCCGTTAGGAACTATAAAAACAAGAAATAGAAATTGTATAAATGAGCTAAGACTCATGCTAAAATAATGACAAAAAACGAACACATAGAATCTGGAATATTAGAGCTATATATTGCTGGTGCGCTTTCTGAAAAAGAAAACGAACAAGTATATCGTTTACTACAAGAACATCCAGAGATATTAGAAGAAATTAGAGAAATAGAAAAAACCATTTCTACACTTACTTCTAGTGTTGCGCCTAAAGAAACAGAAAATTCTTTTAAGAATATTTTAATAAAAATGATTCAGGATAAAGAAAATACTTCTAAAGTAGTTTCTATATCAAAATCAACAAATAACTGGGCAAAATATTCTGGTTGGGCAGCAGCAATTATTATTGGCTCTACATTAACGTATTCTGTTTATAATACTTCTAATTTAAACAACAAACTAGAAGCATTAAATACAGAAAAACAGCTATTTGAGTTACAATTAGAAAAAGCATCAATAGATTTAGCGCAGAACAAAAAATTACTAACAATAATTAGAGATAAAAATATTATTTCGATTCCGTTACAAGGACAAAAAGTTTTTCCTGAAGCGTACGCAAAAGTATATTGGGATAAAAAAACGCAGAATATTTATTTAGACGCGCAAGGTTTACCAAATCCACCAGAAGGAAAAGTATATCAGGTTTGGTCTTTAAAACTGAATCCGTTGTCGCCAACAAGTTTAGGTACAATTGATAATTTTACTGCGGATGCAAATAAGATTTTCTCGATTGAAAACCCAAACCAATCTCAAGCATTCGGAATTACATTAGAGCCTGAAGGAGGAAGCGTTTCGCCAACTTTAGAACAATTGTATACATTAGGTGCAGTAAGCCCTTAGAAAGAAAATTTTACACATGAAAATAGCCGCTTTAAAAGCGGCTATTTTTTTTGTTACTATTTGAATCCTTCAAAACAATATAATAACAAACATTGATTTAGATCCCCCGATAAAAAATCAACTGTATTTTTAAAATGTATAACTAACTGATAGTTTTGCTGAAAATGGTGTTCCTGGTGTAAAATGAATTTCTTCTACTGGATTTGCTTCGTTTTTTAATCTAGATTCTGTTGCAAACTGAGTTTCGTTCCACTCAACATCAAATAAATTCTCAAAAGAAATACCCAATGTTAAATTGTTCATTTTATAATTTACATTTGCGTCTGCAACAAAATATCCTTCTGCCACAATAGAATTGTCTTCGTTTGCAGCTCTATCTCCAATATATTTATAGTTAATTCCGCCAGAAAAATTATTATAATTATTTACTGATAATCCGCCAGTTAAAGTAACTTTTGGAGCTAACGGAATGTAATCTTGACCCGCAACTTCTTCTACACTTCTTGCTTTTGTAAATGTTGCATCAGTATTAAAGTACAACCAATCTGCAAACTGATAACGAATTCCTACATCTAAACCATAACGTTCAGATTCTCCTGATGGTTCTACAATTCCGGCATCACCTACATACACAAATTCTTCCTCAGAGAATAAATACCAAAGTTCTGTGTTTAAAATTAATTTTGATGTTGGTTTCCAACTATTCCCAAAATCTAAACCATAAGCTCTTGGCAATGTTTTATTGGTTTGTTTTACAACAACACGCGTGTCGTTTGAATGAAAACCAATTCCAGATTTTATAAACCATTGTACATTTTCATTTGGTGTGTAGGTAAAGTTTAACTTCGGATTTACAATTGCTTTAGATGCCGATTCACTTGTGTAAGTTGGTTGTAAAGCATCATTATATTGAAAATCTAAATAATCTAAACGCAGAGCTGGTGCAATTGTAAAGTTTCCAAATTCAAATTCAGCATTTAAAAACGCATAGTAATTGGTTTGATTTACATCACCTAACTGAATATTATTAAGCAATGTTTTTCTGTTTAATGTGTGCGATAATTCAACATTTTTTACAACATCAGTTCTTAAACCTGTACCTGCTGTTAAGATTACATCAATATCAGAAATGTTTGTACTCTTTTTAAACTGGGAATTAAATCCAAAGATATCTCTATCTTCTTGTTGCTTAATTTGATCTCCATTAATTGGATCATCTAAAAAGAACGTAAAGTTTGAAAACAGTTTAAAAGCATATTTTGTATAAAAAACATTGGTTTGTAATTCTACATTATCATCCAAAGTTTTATTGTATTGAAAATTTAAATTTGTTCTAGATGTTTCTCCTCCTTCGGTATCATCAATTGATCCAAAACGAGTGATATTTTTATTGTCAATTTCTCTTTGCGGAATTTGTCCAGAAGCATCCCATTTGCTTGTAAAATGAGAAGCTGTTAATGTAAATTTACTGTTGTCTTTTAAGTATGTATTGTATTTACTAAACAAATTAATTCGGCTAAAGTTTTGAGGCGATTCTACAAAACCATCAGTTGCTAAATACTCTAAAGCAACGTAAGCACTTTCATTACCTTTATTCCCTAATAAATTAAACATTCCTAAGGTTCTAAAAGTATTAAATTGACCAATACCAATGTTAATTTGACTTTTTTGTATTGCTGATTTAGTTTTAAAATCTACATATCCAGCCGTATTAAAATCTCCATGATTTGCATAATAAGGTCCTTTCCCAAAATTAATTTTCTGAATGGTTTCTGGAATCAAAAAATGTAAATCGCTATATCCTTGTCCGTGCGCATGAGAAACCATATTTACCGGCATTCCGTCAACAGACAAACTTAAATCTGTACCGTGATCTATATCAAAACCACGTAAAAATATTTGTTCTGCTTTTCCTCCACCAGCATGTTGACCGATAAACAAACCTGGAACTTTTTGTAAAATATCTTGCGATGAATTTACTGGGTTTTTAGCCAAATCTATTTTTACAACAGTTTGTATTGGATCCATTTTTTTAGTCAACATCAATTCATCTAATAAAAACACTTTGGTTTCTAAAATTAACGTTGTATTGTTTTTAAGTTGAGTGTCATTTAAAGTAAATTGTAGTTTTTTATAACCTAAGATTCCTACTTCAATAACATCTCCAACTTTACAGTTTTCTAAAATAAAATCTCCGTTAATTTTTGTGTGTGTATGACTATTTGACGTTGTATTATATACGTAAACATTTTCTAAAGGTTCTTTATCTGTATTCACAATTCGACCAGAAAATAGCTGTGCAAAACTTTGTAAGCTAAACAACATTGTACAAACAGAAAGTAAAATTTTCGTTTTCAAAACAGTTTTTTTTAAATATAATTAATTTTTTTCTCCATTAATGGCCCTAACTCAAAAGCACTTTCTAGCAATTCTTTTTTAATCTTTAAAGCCTTTTTTGTAAAACCGTTTACTTTGTAAATTTCTGCTAAATGATATTGCGCTTCTGGCTCAAATGTTTTTCCAACAACATAAGAATTCATTAATTCTAATGCTTTAGTATATTCTTTGGTTTGAAAATAATACCACGCCAATAAATCATAAGATTGTGGTGTTGGTCTGTTTTCAATTTCCTTTTGAATAATTGCCATAGCTTCGGCTTTCTTATCAAACTCTTCTAAAAATAGTTTGGCATTGTATTGATTATACATATCGCCATAAAAGTCATTATTTACAGCTAACAAATATAAGTCTAGGTTTTCATTTTTACTTGTTAAATTATTCTTAAACTCGGCAATTTCTGCCTTTAACAAATAATAATCTGGAGATGCATTTTCTTTAGAAATCGAATTTAAAATTCGCAATGCTTCTTCTGGGTTTTTCTCATGAGAATACACAATCCAAGCAATTCCTTTTTTTGCATACGAATTATTAGCATCTAATTTTAAAGACTTTAAATAAAAAGTATATGCTTTTTTAATTTCATTATTATGACCATAATAATCTGCTAAATTTGTGTAAGACCAAATTTTTAAATTTGTATTATTTGAAGATTCAGCAATTTCAGTTGCCTTTTCCATAAAATGGATTGCAGAATCTAAATCGCCAATATGATCGTTCCATTTAGAATCTCTAATCAAATAATCAAAATCTGAAAAGCTTTTAATTTCAGTTAAATAACTTTCTGCTTCTGTATAATTTCCTAACTCTAAATGGATATCAAAAAGCATTTTTTGAGTTGCTTTTAAATTATCTCCTAAAGTTTCTGCTTTTTTTACCAATTCTAAAGCTTCTTTAAACTTATGCTGAGAAATATAATTTCTAGCCAAAGCCCTTAAACTACCAGAGTTTGTATAATTGGTTTTACTGTTTAATTCTACTAATTTCTTTTCTGCATTTACTAAATACTCTATGTTTCCATCAGATGAAAATAGCATCGTATTTGCGCTAGCAATTTTCCCTAAATACGGATATTGGCTTGGTTGCTTTTTAAGTTTTTCCTGCCAAAAAGTAAGCTCTTTTTGGGCAGTTGTTTTTGAAGTATTTTCCGATAAATTTAAATACGTATCGTAATCGCTTTTATGTGTAATTGTAGTATTATTTTTTGTTGAACAACTAAGTAAAACAAAAGTAAATAATGCTAAAAATATAGTTTGTTGAGTTTTCATTTTCTCGAAGGATTTTAATTCATAATTAGTATTTAAAACTGGCCGTCTATTACAACAGCCAATTTTTAAATTCTGCTTTTTACCAAGGCGAAGCCAAGTAAGGAAACGATGTTAAAAAAGTTTTATCATTTGCATCTACATGATCATCTGATAATGTTGGGTTTTCAGAAAAATCTTCTCCTCCAAAAATCAATAACAATTCTACAGTAATAACATCATCTGCCAACGCTCTTCCTGTTAACACATTTGTACCGTCATAAAAAGTAGTTGTTCCGTCTAAAGAAACCGTTAATACATCGGTTGCCAAAACACTTGTAAAAGTTGCAGCGTCTAACATTAATGCATTTTTATCTCCTGCATTTGCGTACGCCGGACTTAACGCTTTTAAATTTGTTTCGAACATTGTTTGAAATGCAGCTCCTTGTTGAGAAGGAATTGTAGTATTAAAAGCATCTTTCATATTTGAATTTACAAATACAGTATTAATTGCTGGTCTTCCCATTTGATCTTTTTGAACAAAAGTTCCAGAAAAATCAATAGCTACCTCTTCCATCATTGTATCCTCTTTAGTACAACTTGCAAAAGCAATTACTGCTACTACTATAATTGATAAGTATTTTATGTTTTTAAGTTTCATAATTTTAAGTTTTAAAGTTGATATTTTATTATTGTTTTACTTTTGATTCTACCCAAGTATTAATAGTTCCTGTTCCGCCAATCATAGATTTTGGAACTTCAACTACAATAGATAAAACATTTGTTCCTGCAAAAGTATCTGCCCCAGGATCGTTAAAGCTTGTTGCTCTACCGCCAATAATTTCTCCGTATTGTGCAAAATCCATAAAGAAAGGATCGTCTCTTGGACCAGCAAAATATTTCATTTCTCCTTTTGTTCCTACAATTGCACTTGCTCCGTATGGCGTAATTGCAACTCCATATTCAGAATCATCTGTGGGAATTGTACTATTTAAACCTGTGGTATTTGGCATAAATGGACCGAAGAAATACATTTTTCCGTTTCTTGGAATTGCTTGTATTACCCAATCTTCAATTTTGTCATCGTTGGTATCAATGTTAAATTCTACCAAAACGTTTTCGTCAAATTTTGCGGTTTGTGATGCCATCGGACTTAATAATCCTTGTACGTTGGCAACAAAAACTAAATTGTTGGTGTTTTCACCTTGAAAGGCGTAAAAATCGGTGATGTCACTTGAACCACCTGAGACTGCTGGAGCATCAATATGATCTGCTGCATATAAGATTAAACCTAATACTGCAAATGCGCATGTTCCAATAATTAATTTCATTTTTTTCATGATTGTAAATTTTAGTTAATTACTTATTCACCTCTACTTACGAGAAAATGAAAGGCACGGTTTTATTTTTTTTGATAAAAATGAATTTTATTTAAAAAATAAATTATAAATACTTGATTTTATGTAGTTTAAGTGACGGAGAAATAATTGTTTTTTTTATGAAAAGAATCCTTATTTTTGAATGATGGCAACAATTTTAATTACTGGAGGAACTGGAATGGTTGGAAAACTACTTGCAGAAAAATTGACTAACAAAAATTATAATGTTCGTGTTTTAACAAGAACTCCAAAAGAAAAAAATGAGTTTTCTTGGGATATTTCTAACAATTTTATAGATGAAAAAGCTTTTGAAAACCTTGATTACATCATTCATTTAGCTGGCGCAGGAATTGCCGATAAAAGATGGACATCCAAAAGAAAAGAAGAAATTATTAATAGCAGAACAAAATCTACACAACTATTATTAGATAAAGTACAAGAATTAAATGTGTCGCTTCGTGGTTTTATTTCTGCATCTGCTGTTGGTTATTACGGAGCAATTACTTCAGAGAAAATTTTTACAGAAAATGATATTTCTGCAAACGATTTTCTTGGCAATGTTTGCCAACTTTGGGAAAACTCAGTTTTAGAGTTTGATAAAATTGATGTTCCAACTACAATTTTTAGACTCGGAATTGTATTGAGTAAAAAAGGCGGAGCGTTAGAAAAAATGAAAACACCCATTATTACTCCAATTGTAAACGGAAAACAATATTTACCTTGGATTGATATTAATGACCTAACTGCTATGTTCGTTTTTGCTGTTGAAAATAAGTTAACAGGAATTTTTAATGCAGTGGCGCCAGAAGAACAAACCAGTTATACGTTTACAAAACTATTGGCTAAAAAAACAAAAAGGCCGTTTCTACCAATTGGAGTGCCTGCTTTTTTATTAAAACTAATTTTTGGTGAATTGTCAATAATATTAACAACTGGAAGTAGAGTTTCTTCTAAAAAAATAGAAAACACAGGTTTTCAGTTTGCTCATAAAAAATTAGAAAGCTCTTTAAACAATTTATTCTAAAACTTAAGAGAAAGTAATAATTCTAAATTGTATTAAAACGTAAGTTCGAGTGATTATGAGGAACGAAAAATTGTATCGAAAACTTTTTAAATGATAAAATGGACAACGAGTTAAACTAATTCTTTTACTAAAATTTGATCCAAACAAACATCGTGGTTTTCTTTAGGAACTGATTTCACTTCTTGAAACGGATAAAAAATTCCGATTTTAAAAGTAGTTGGATATTGCGCTAAAAACGTATCGTAATATCCGCCGCCATAACCCAATCTAAAATTTTGATGATCAAAAGCCAAACCTGGCACAACAACCAAATCGTAATTTCCAGAATAAATAGTAGAATTTGCTGGATGTGATGTTCCAAAAACACCTTTTTCTACGTCTTCTAAAGAATGTAATTCTAAATTTTCTAATTGACGTTTTGGCAACGTTTTTGGAGAAATAATTTTGATATTTTGCTGCAACATTTTTTGTATAAATGGACGAATATCAATTTCTGTTCCCATTGGCAAATAGGCATGAACCACTTTTACATTTCGTTCTTTTACCAACTTTTCTAGTTCAGCACAAATCCATAAATCATATTCTTTTTTAGTTTTAGATCTATTTCTTGCGCGTTTTTTATACATTTCTTTTCGCAAAGCATCTTTTTGTTCTAAAATTGATTCCATGTAAAATTCTTTTAATTCAAAGATAAATGAAATTCACTAAAAACCCGTTTTCTAGTATTTGCATTTTTGTATATTGCTAACATAAATAGAACTATGGATTTTTGGCAACAACTTTTAACACAATTACAACAAGATAAAAAGGTTTATCTCTTAACGGTTATTGAAAATTTTGGAAGTTCGCCCGGCAGAAAAGGATTTAAAATGCTGGTTGCTGATGATGGATTTATTTTTGGTTCTGTTGGTGGTGGTGTAATGGAATTTACTTTAGTAGAAGAAGTAAAAGAATTGTTGCAAAAAGAAAATCAACCAATATTTTTCAAAAAACAAATTCACCAAGGAAGCGGAAAAGACAAATCTGGAATGATTTGTTCTGGAGAACAAACAGTGGTTTTTCATCCGTTACAAACTACAGATATTCAGCTTGTAGAAAACATTCTTAATTGTTTGCAAAACAATCAACAAAAAACATTGAGCTTCTCTCCTACTGGAATTGATTTTACAGAAACAAAAAAATTAGAAAAATATCAAGCAGAAATCAATTCTGAAACTGATTGGCAGTTCAACGAAAATATCGGATTTAAAGAAACGCTATATATTGTTGGTGGCGGACATGTTGGTTTGGCGGTTTCTAAACTGTTTTGTTTTTTAAATTTTACTGTTGTAGTTTTTGATAATAGAGATAACTTAAACACGCTAGAATCAAATACTTTTGCGCATCAAAAACACGTCATTGAGTATACAAAAATTGCTGATTTTATTAAAAAAGGAAACGATAGTTATGTAGCAATAATGACCAATAAATATACAGATGATAAATTAGTATTGAGTCAATTGCTACGAAACAACTACGCTTATGTTGGTGTTTTAGGAAGCAAAGCCAAACTAAAAACCATGTGGGAAGTTTTACTTAAAGAAGGTTTTAAACAAGAAGAACTTGATACTGTTTTTGCGCCAATAGGAATTCATATTAAAAGTGAAACTCCAGAAGAAATTGCAATTAGTATTGCCGCAGAAATTATTCAAACTAAAAATAAAGCGCTGTAGTTTAGCTTGTTTCTAATCTCTTTTTTTGATAACTTCGCTAACTGCTGATATAAATCATTGAAACAGATTCATATTAAAATGCATTGGCAACAATATGAAAACCGAAAACATTGAGATTTAAAATAACATTTTTCATATCATTATTTTTTTGCATCCTTTCCGTATTTGGTCAACGGACTTTAAAAGGTAGAATTATCGACCAATTTTTTGAAACCGCCATTGGAATTACAATATCCAATAAAGACACTACCGAGATCGGGTTGTCTGACTTGGATGGATATTTTAAGATTAAATTACCTAAAGAAACAGATATATTAATTTTTGCTGGAGTTGGCTACGAATCAGCAACAATCTCTATTCCAAAAGAATGTGAAAATGCAGAAATAGTTCTTTTTATGGCTTCTACCTATGATTTTATATCACCTAAGAAAATTGACAGACTTCGCAAAAAAGAATTTGATAAATTACCCGAGTTACATTCACAAGCATACCAAAAAGGACTTTTTAAAACCGAAAAAACTTGCGTCATTAGAACTTTTAAACTAGACTTCCCTAATCTTGACGAAATTCGAAGACAAGATAAATTGAGAAAGAAACAGATTAAAACAAAATTTAAAGAACTGAAAATAGGAGATATTATAAAAGTTCCGTACAATGTAATTCAAAGACATAATGGTACAGACATTACAACTTTGAATCCATATTCATATACTTTTGATGGAGAAAACTTTGATTGTATTATCAAAGGAGTAATCACTAAGAAAAATAAACGTAAAGGTGGATATAATCTAGTATACAGAGTTCTTGATTATCCTGATTGCAATTACGATAATATGGTTATTAATGAACCATATTATCCTAGTCAAAAATTGAAAGTTGGAGAAACAATTAAGTTTAATATGAAATATTCTAAGGTGATAAAAAACAAATAAATACAGTTGCCAACAACGGCTATAATTCATTGCTACTGAATTCCTAATCGGAATTCAACGCAAGTTTGCTATCTTTGGTTTACGGCGGAAAATCCTCGCGGATTTATCCGCAACAAATCATAGCCAAAACCGTTAGCGAAACATAAAAACCTTCATCATTTATGATGAAGGTTTTTAAATTCAACTAATTTTAAAATTACTTATTTACTACATTGTTTTAACGCTTCTTGCGCTCTTTCAATGCCGCCAAAAGGATGAAACTTTCCTTTTTGCTTTTCCTTTTTAAACAATTCTATAGAACGTTCTATTTCTTTACAAAATGGCTTGGTAGATTGTCCAAAAAATGCTGCTCCGCCAATATCCCATTGTGCTTTTCCTAAAACAACTCTTGGGTTATTTGGTGCAATTTTTAACGCTGCATTGTATAATTGTATGTTCTCACCAGATAATGTCATTCCGTATTTTTGTCCGTCAAAAGCAACATACACCGTGTTTAATAAAGCTTGTGTAATCATTATTTCTGGATTGCTTTTAGAAAGTGCATTTGCATCGTCTAACAACGCTTGTGCTTTGTCTAAATGTGTTTTCAACTTCGATTCATCTTTGATAGCAAAACCATCAATAATTAATACAGTTGCAGCATAATATGGTGGCAACCAATTGTCTTTTTCTGCAGATGCAATTCTTTCAAAAAGCTGAACAGCTTCCGTGTTTTTTTGTTGTCCCCAAAGTTCAAATGCTTTGGTCATTCCTTTTTCATATTGTGTTTGAGCAAAACTGTTTACTGCAAAAATTAGTGCTAGTACTAGAGTTATTTTTTTCATTTTTAAATATTTTAGTTTGTTAATATTGTTTATTTTCTTCTCAAGAAATTTTAATTTCATAACAATCTCATTAATTTAAAAGATTGCTATACGTGGTTTTTAATGACAGTAGTTATTTTACTTTTATAGGAATTGTAATGTCTTTGGTTACACTAAATTTTGAGTCTTTATATTTTGGCGGCCCCATAAATCCTGTTGCGTCGTTAGACATTCCTATTGGTTCCTTCGGAATTCCGAAGATTTTAGTGTCAAGTTTTTTATTGTTATTTTCATCATGAAAAACTGAAATTGCATAAATTCCGTTTTCAATATTCTTAAAAACTGCCGTTGCTTTTTTAGCTGATACTTTTACAATTTTTCCTTTAAAGCTTTTCTTTAAAAAATCTTTTTCAGAATTGTACAAGGCTACAAAAACGTCACCTTTGTCAGATTTCATTCCAGAGATTGTTATTGTAAGTGTGTTTGCTTCTTTTTCTTGAGCAAATGCTTGTGAAAAGAAAAAACTTGTGATGATAAGTACGAACGTTAAAATTACTTTTTGCATAATGTTTGATTTTTATTTCTGTTCAAATATCTAATTATTTAAAGCCCTAAAAATATATTTATAACCGAATTGTTGTTTTTTATGACTGAGTTGTAATCAATTTATAAATTCTTTAATTGATTGTCTTTTTTGTTATCACTTATCGTCCAAAAGAAACCTACAAAGAAGAATCTATCAGCAGATGGAGTTATCGCTCTACTATCAAATTTACCTTGTGGGTTTTGTTGATTTGAGTATTGATATCCGTTGATGTTTTTAGTTCCCAACACATTACTTACAGACAAATAAAGTATTTTTTGCTGACTAATTAAATACGCCCAATTAGCATTTAATGCGTTGTAACTTTTTGTTTGATCGTTTAAGAATCCTGTCATATTTGGATTTGTAAAATTTCTACCAGAAGCGTAATTATAACTAAACCCAACTTGACTTTTCCAATCGGTAATAAAATGTTTTACAACAACAGACAAATTGTGCTTTGCAACAAAATTGGGCGTTGCAGAAGCTGCGTAATTTTTATAATCTCTTTTGGTATCTAAGAAAGAATATGAAATCCAATAATCTGTATTTTTAAAGCTTTTATTATCTCTCCAAAAAACATCTAATCCTTTTGCATACCCAAAGCCATTATTCGAATAGTTTGATGTTGGCAACGTAAAATCAGTGTCGTATTTTACCAAGTCGTTATACTTTTTATAATACGCTTCAATTCTTAAAATTTTCTTGTCTTTTACATATTGATAATTGGCAATTAGATGTGATGTGTTTTCTGCTTTAAAATTAGAATTGAATTTTAAATATTCACTATTTGGATTTTGATAAAACTGTCCGTACGCCAACGAAAATTGTCCATTTTCACTCGCTTTATATGCTAATGAAAGTCTTGGAGAAATTGTAAGCTCTTTTAATAATTGCGAATATTCTGATCTCAACCCAATTTTTGCAGCAACATTTTTAGAGAAAAAAACATCTACTTCTGCAAACGTTCCAAAAATGTTATTGTCAAATCCATAGTTATAATTCCCAACATTTGTGCTTTTATAATCTTCTTTAAAATTGGTCATAAAATATTCTGCACCAACATTTAGTTTCACTCTATTGTTTATGTTTCTTTTGAAACGCACTTTAAAATGTGCCGAATTTTCGTCATTTGTAACTTCATCAGCTTCTAACTTAATATCAGAATGATCGTTTGTTAAAGATAAACCAGTTAAAAAGGTCCAATTATTTTTTAAAAATCCTTTGTAAGAAGTATTAAAATATACGTTTCTATTTTTTAATCCAAAACGAAATCCGTTTGGTAAATTGATATCTTCTTGGGTTACATCTAAATCTGAATAACCAAAAGCTCCGTACATTTTTAACATTCCGTCATTTTTCATTTTCTGACGATAAATCATTTCTCCGCCTAAAGCTTCTGGTGATTTATGCCAAACTTCATTATCTGGAAAAGCTGCATTATACGGCGCCAAATTTATATATGATGCGTTTACACTTAACGATTTATTATCCCAAATTTGTGTATTCCCTAAACCCAAACCAAGTGTCATAAAAGACAAATCTGTTTTTTCTTCTGTGGGTTCATCAATAGAATTTAACAACAAAACACTCGACAATGCTTGTCCGTATTCAGCAGAATATCCACCGGTAGAAAATGTAATTCCTTTGAATAAAAACGGAGATAAACGTCCGCGAGTTGGAATGTTATTTGGAGTTGGAGAATACGGCGTAAAAACTCTAATTCCGTCTACAAAAATTTGCGTTTCACCTGCATCACCTCCACGAACAAAAAGTCGCCCATCTTCAGAAACATTTGATGTTCCTGGCAAAGTTTGTAAAGCCGCAACAAAATCGCCCATCGCGCCAGCAGTTGTTACAATATCTAATGGTTTTAAAGCGGTAACTTTTGCGTTGTCTCCAGCTTCAAAAGATCCAGCATTTATATTTACCGCATCTAAAGTATTTACATCTTCTCTTAATTTTATTAGCAATTTTGAGAATGTTTTTACATCCGCAGTTTTAGAATATGGCACATATGATATAAATGAAATTTTTAAGGTTTGAATTCCTTTTTCTGAAGTTGTAAAAGAAAATTCTCCTTTTTCGTTGGTTGATGTTCCGTCATAAGTGCCATCTAAAAATACATTTGCACCAATAATTGGTTCTCCTTTTTTGTCTGTTACTTTACCCGAAACTGTGGTTTGTGCTGCTAAAGAAATTTGGCAAATAGCGATAATAAAAAATAATAGTCGTTTCATTTTTATGAATTGTTTTGTTTGTTTGATGCCACAAAGATGTAGCAGAAAACAAGCTCTGACTAAAAAGAGTTACTGAATTGTAAAAAAGTAATGATGAATTGTTTAAATGTAAAGTTTAATGCATCAACTATAAAACAGGAATGCACATATCTACAATAAATTTATTCTCTGGATGTTCTGCAGCGTTGTTATAATAAATTTCAAACGGATCTTTATCGCCTTTTTTATACCCATTTTCTGACATCCAAACAAAATTAGATTCCCACGCTTGTTGAAATTCATTTGGAGTAATTTCGAATCTTGATACAATACATTTTCCTGGTTGTATCGTTTTTAAACGCACTTCTCCTTCAACAGTAGTTTTGGTATTTAAAACAATTGCTATGCTCGATCTAATATTTTCTGGACTTGTAATTTTTGGGCTATCATGATACATAGTAAGCAATCGTAAATTTTCTTGATTCATCAATCCTTTTGGTGCTGCCCATTGAATTAATCTGTTAAAAACTTCTCCAATTTTTTCCATTTCTCCTTTATGAGAAATGTATGCCAATTGTAATTCTTCTACGTTTTGTATGGTTGTTTTTCCGTTCATTTTAATCCAATTTAATGCGTTATTTACATTGCAAATGTATTGTTCAAAAGTCACAACAACTTGCCCATTCTTGCTTTCTATTTTACAAATCTTGCTATATTTATCTGGACTTAATTCTTTAAATTCTGCAGGACTAATTCCGAAAAATTTTTTAAATGCTCTAGAAAAAGACGATAAACTTGTAAAACCAATGATTTCCGAAACTTCTGTAATTGATATTTCTTTTTGATGAATTAAAAAATTAGCTGCTTTTTCTATTCGCAAACGAGCAATAAAATTATTGACTGTTTCACCTACAACTAAAGAAAAAATTCTATGAAAATGAAATGGAGAAAAATACGCTTCTTTGGCAATATCACTCAAAATTAATTTCTCTGAAAGATGTGTTTCTATATACAGAATTGCATTGTTAATTCTAGCAACGTTTTCTTTTCTTACAGATTCTGTATTCATATTTTAGTCACTAATTTAGTTTTTTTTTCTGTAAATAATAAAATACAAATCCGCTTAAGAAATACAAACAAACATCTATAAAATCTGATGTATATCTTGAATGAAATTTAGGCAACCAATATTCAAATATCACTGAATACATCAAACAGATATATAGAATATTTAAAAGCGATAATTGTATGTTTGAATCTCTTTTTAGTTTTTGAATCACAAATAAACTTAGATATAAAACAATCGGAATAATTAAAAAATCGTTTACATAAAACCGAATTATCTTTGGTAATAAAATTCCGAGAACTTCACAAATGTAAATTCCAAATCCGAGAACTACAGAAATTATAATATAATATGGAAGTGCTTTTTTCATCCAGAAAGACTTACAATCAACCAAGCAATTAATCCACCGATAATGTTAAGCAGTATCCAAACTGAATGTAAAATCCAACCAATAATTTTTACCAAAAAAAAAGGATGTTTTCTTAATTTATCTATAAAACTTAATTTTTCTAGCTCTTCTTTTGCTAAAGTTATTTCTTTTTCATGAATTTTAGTTGCTCTTTCAACTTGCTTTTTTTTGTGAGAAATTAATGAATTACAATTTTCGCAATACTCTCTATTTGTATTAAAAACCCCGCAATTTAAACATTTTATGTGTGAAGTAGTAGACAAATCTTGCTATTTAAAAGATTGGTTGTTTTTATTTTTAAAAGGTCTAATTATCAATCTTGATTCTCTATCAAAACGAATATAATTATACACCCAATTTAAAAACACAATTGCTCTGTTTCTAAAACCTATTAAAGAAAATAAGTGCACAAACATCCATACAAACCAAGCAAAAACACCTTGAAATTTCCATCTTTTTAAATCTACAACAGCTTTGTTTCTACCAATTGTTGCCATTGATCCTTTGTCATTATAAACAAATGGCTGTAATGGTTTTGATTTTAATGCTGCTAAAATATTTTTTGCCAATAGTTTTCCTTGTTGCAAAGCTGGTTGCGCCATCATTGGATGCCCGTGTGGATTTTTCTCAGAACTCATGGAAGCAACATCTCCAATCGCAAAAATATTTTTATGTCCGTTTATTTTATTAAAAGCATCAACTTTAATTCTGTTTGCTCTTTCAACAATACATTCTTCATTTAAACCGTTAATTGTTTCACCTTGAACACCAGCTGCCCAAATTACAGTTGCTGCTTTAAAAACCTCATTTGTGTTGGTTGTAACCAACTCGCCATCATACTTGATTACACGTAAATTTTTCCAGATATTCACACCTAAATCAGCTAAGAAATCTTCTGCTTTTTCAGATGCTTTAGCACTCATTGCGTCAATTAAACGATCTGAGCCTTGAATTATATTAATTTGCATTTCTCTAATGTCTAAATCTGGATAATCTTTTGGCAAAATACCTTTTTTCATTTCTGCTAAAGCACCAGCCAACTCAACTCCTGTTGGTCCGCCACCAACAATAATAAAATTCATTAATGCTTTGCGTTCTTCAAAATCTGATGTGAGTAAAGCTTCTTCAAAATTTTCTAAGACTAAACTTCTAATATTTAAAGATTGCGGAATGTTTTTCATTTCCATTGCATGTTTTTCGATGTTTTTATTACCGAAAAAATTAGTTTTAGAACCTGTTGCTAAAACCAAATAATCATAACTTAAATTGCCAATTGATGTTTCTATCTCATTTTTTTCTGGATGAATCTTTAACACTTCTGCTAATCTAAAATGATAATATTTTAAATTGTTAAATAATTTTCTGATAGGAAATGCAATAGAATCTGGTTCTAATCCGCCAGTTGCAACTTGATATAACAATGGTTGAAAAGTGTGGTAATTGTGCTTATCGACTAAAACAACTTGAACTTCTTTTTTTTCTAATCCTTTTGCGAGTGCTAATCCAGCAAAACCTCCACCAACAATTACAACTCTTGGCAAACTAGTTTGTGGTATGTTCATAAATGCATTGTAAATAAATACGATTAATTTCAGTGAAATTTAACTGAATAAATTTACGAAATTATCAACAATAAGAACAACTTTAAAATTATAATTTAATATTAAAATTATAATGAGATTCTATTTTTTTAAATTAAAATCTCTAATAATCATTTTTGTAAACAATTTTGCTCCCCTAATATTTAAATGGTCTGAATCTTTAAAATATTTTACTTCTTTTATAGAATCAATGTATTGAACAATATTATTTCTCTTTGCAAATGATTTATATTTTTCTGTTTTAATTGGATTATAATAAGGTGAAGTAAAAAAAGCTAACTGCAAATTATTTTTTTGAGCAAATAATTTTATTTCATTTAACAAATCATTTTGATGTTTTTCTTCAAAAACATAAGAAGCTTCTGAATCTGCTAAGTTTTTTTCTAAACCAATAAAAAAGTTTTTCTCTCTTGTTTTATTATTCAGTTTTAATAATAGTTCTCTATATCCAATTTTGTAACCAAAATTCATATATCTATAAAATGGAACTTTAGAATTTAAAATAAAATCTTCATCATATTTTTTGAAATGATTTTTTACTTCAACATTTTTAATAAATGGCATAAAATAACTTGCACCAATTACAGATTTACTTTTCATAGCATTTAAATCTGATTCATCTATTTGAATAAAATATTTTTTCGCTTTAAACTCTTTGTCTATCAATAATTTCAATAGCAAAAAAGTTTCTGAAAGATTTTGCCCAGAAACTCCCATATTTAAACTTTTCAAATTAGATTTTTCATTGATAAAATCTGTATCTATATGATGCTCAACTCTTGATGAACCTAAAAAAATATAATCAAAGTTTTTCTCTTTGTTTTGAAAAACAAACTCTACCTTATTTCGTATTCCTTTTTTGTTAAAAAAAATGCTTGTAAATAAAATATCTAGTAGAAATAGCATAAAAATTAATGCTACAACTCTTAGACTAATATATTTTATAAATCGTTTCATTAGAATTGAAAATATATAAAACTCGAATGATTTGTAAACTGACCAAAAACCAATAAAAATAATAGTATAATCACTTCATTTAAATTTTTAAACCTACCTTCAAAAGGTGTTTCTTTTTTTCTGTAAATCCATTCAAAAAGAATTAAAATTGGAATTAAAAAAACCATTTCAAAAGAATATCTTTCGATTCCGCCTAAATAATCTATTGAAAAGATATTTCTAGTATTAAACATATTCCCAAGATAATCTATAGCTTCAGTTACAGAATTTGCTCTAAAAAAGATCCATGCAAATGTGGTTAAACAAAAAGTAATTCCTATTTGAAAAAATTCTTTAACAGAAGGAAAAACTCTATTCTCTGCAGAATCTCCAACATGATTTCTATTTTTTTTCGCTAACAATAAAGGTAAAAAGAAAAGAGCATTTAATCCGCCCCAAACAACAAATGTCCAATTGGCACCATGCCAAAATCCGCTCACTAAAAATATCACAAAAACATTTCTAATTTGCATTGATTTTGAACCACGAGAACCACCTAGCGGAATGTAAACATAATCTCTAAACCAAGTTGATAATGAAATGTGCCAGCGTCTCCAAAACTCGGCAATGTCTCTAGAGAAATATGGATAGTTAAAGTTTCTCATTAATTTAAAGCCAAATAATCTTGCTGTACCGATTGCAATATCAGAATAACCTGAAAAATCTCCATAAATCTGAAATGCAAAATAAACAGCTCCTAAAATTAAGGTTAAACTTGATTGATCTTCGTAGGTTCCGAAAATCTCATTAACATAAATTGCACAATTATCTGCAATAACAATTTTCTTAAACAAGCCCCAAAGAATAAGTTTTATTCCAGAAACTGCCAACTCATAATTAAAGGTTCTTTTCTTATAAAACTGAGGCAACAAATTTGTTGCTCTTTCAATTGGACCAGCAACCAATTGCGGAAAAAAGGAGACAAAACTTGCAAAAGCAATAAAGTTTTTAGTTGGTTTTAATTTATTTCTATAAATATCAATCGAATAACTTAATGTTTGAAATGTGTAAAAAGAAATTCCGACTGGTAGAATAATATTCAAAGAACTTTTATGCATTTCAACTCCTACAGAAGACCACGCTTCTACCCAATTATCAATAAAGAAATTAAAATACTTAAAGAAACCTAAAAGCCCTAAATTAAAAACCAAACTAATCCAAAGTAAATGTTTTCTTCGTTTACAATTTTCAACTTTTTGTAATAATAAACCAATAAAATAATCTACAACTGTGCTTACAAGAATTAAAATTAAAAATCGCCAATCCCACCAACCATAAAAAACATAACTAGCAATTAGCAATAATATATTTTGATTTTGTATCTTTTTGAAAACAAACCAGTACAATACAAAAATTGTAGGTAAAAAAAATAAAAAATCAAAAGAATTAAATAACATCTCGTTTTTTTTTCAAAAATACATTTTTATTAACGCATTGCGTTTTTTATTTCTTGCAAGCTTTTATTAGAATTTATCAATTCAAAAACTATTTCTTTTCTCAGAACTGAAATTTCTTCTTCAAAATAATTTGCCCATTTATCATCTGAAAATAACTTTCTAACTTGAATGATTTTTTTCTGAGCAGTTTCTGCAAAAAACAAGAAAGCGTTTTCTTTGGTTGCCTTATGATGAAAATCCACAGTTTTATTTTTAAATTCTACAGTGATATAAAACTGCTTTTCTGTTTCATTCAATGGATAAAAATCTGTCCATTTTGCAAATCCAACATAATCGTTTTGACTTTTAATTTTCTCATCAGAAAGTAAACGCCATCTGCAATTTGCAACGCGCCCCCAATGATTTGATTTTCTATACACACCTTTATTCGTATAAAAATAAAAGCTATTTGATTTACTTTTATAATGTGTGTTTTCTGGAAAAACAAAATTATTCACTTGCGTAAAATCACAAAAAGTTTGTTTAAAGAAGTTTGTTTGATTGTAGGTTTTCAAAGTCAGTAATTAAAGTGTATTGCGAATGTAATAAAGAAATCAGTTGTTTCATAAAAAGATTGATTCGTTCCTTGCAATGACAAAAAACAAAAAAACGCAACCAACTTAATGATTGCGCATTTTTTAATTGAATTAAGAACTTTTATTTGATGATTTTCCTAGAAACGGTTCCTTTATCTGTTTCTACAATCAATAAATACATTCCGCTTGTTAAATGAGAAACGTTTATTGTTTTATTATTTTTTGATGAAAATTTAGAAATTCGTTTTCCGGTAATATCTCTTAACAAAACACTTTTAACATTAATACTTGCATCGAAATCTAGTTTTATATAATCTGTAAACGGATTTGGATACACATTAATCATTGAAGCTAAGACTTCAGAATCTACAGACAATGCACCACTAACATAAGTAGTTCCTGCATCAATATTCGTCCAATTTGCAGTAGAAAACGTAGCATCATCAACCGTTATTGTTGTTAAATTATTATTTGTTGCATTAAAATTATCGTTTGTAATATTTGTATTATTTCCGTTATTTACTTTTAACGATGTTAATGCATTATTATTAACAATAATTCTTGTTAATGAAGGAAAGCTTGATAAATCTAACGTAGTTAAAGCGTTATTACTAAGATCTACTGTTTTAAGTTTTGTGTTATTTACTGCTGATTTTCTTTTAGCATTTGTTGTTGCAAAATTAATTTGAGTTAACGCAGTATTTCCTTTTGCAACCAAACTATCTAATTCTGCTACAGTTGTAATATCCAACGCTTTTATAACAGGACAATTTTTCAATATTAACTCTGTTAATAATGGGTTTTTAGAAAAATCAATCGCTTCTAATATTGCATTTCCGTTTGCAGCAAAAGCTTGTAAAAATGGATTTTTAGTTAAGTCGATGTTTTTTAACGCATCATTATCACTTAAATCAATGTTTTTTAAATCTCTAAATTGTGATAAATCTATCGCAGATAAATCGCTTTTACCCAAAACCAACCCTTGCATATTTACAAATGAATCTAAAAAAGATAAATCTGCAATTCCTGTAATTGATGATAAATCTAAGTTTCCAACAAATAGTTTTACTTCGCTTAACAATAATTTACCATCTTTATTTGTGTCTACTTTTTCTTTTAAAAGTGTAATAATTTCTGCCGGAAAAGACGATATAAATGGCATTACATCAACATTTTCACAATCTTCGCTAAAACCTTTTACTTCATCATCTGATGCAATCCATCGTGTTGTACCTGGTGCAAACTCAGAATATTGTCCAGCAAAATCTACATTAATACAAAATAATCTGTTATTTAATGCGCTGTAGCTTCCACCACCAAATTTTACGTTGGTGTTATTGCCGTTTTTTACATTTAAAGAGGTTAAAAAATTATCATCACAATTTAAATTCATTAAATTGGTATTTGCGCTTAAATCTAATTCTGTTAATTCGTTTGTATTACAAATTAATGTAACTAAAGCCGAAAATGAACTGATACCCGTTAAGTCTTTAATTTTTTTATCTGATACATCTAATGTTGTAACGGTTGCAACATCAGTTAGTAAAACCGATTGGTTTATTACTCCGTCTGAATCTATTTTTAAATCAATTAAAGTTTGTTCGAAATTTGCATCTGGAATTGCAACTGATTGCGAAAAAGAAAATGATATTAAAAATAAAAAGAATACTGTAAGTGTAGTTTTTTGAATCATATGAATAGAATTAATTTTACCATAAAATTAATCAACTTATAAACCCAAAAAAATACCTTATTTACGGTATTTTTTAAATTTCCTTTTTTTGAATATTTGGAATTACAATTACGATAAAAGTTCCTTTATTTTTAATGGATGAAATTTCTATAGTTCCATTTAAATAAGCTACTCTTTTTTGAATATTGTATATTCCTAATCCTTTTTTTCTTTTGCTTGAATTAAAGCCAACTCCATCATCTTCAATAGTTATAGTAATTTCGTTATCAAAATTTACAAACTGAATTTCTACTGAGTTTGCTTTTGCATGCTTTAAAATGTTGTGTAATATTTCTTGAAGTATTCGATAAACGTTCAGTTCTTCTTTTTCGTCTAAAAAATTCTTGTTGCCAATAAACTGAAAATCATACGTAATTCCGCTTTCATAAAAAGCTTCTTCAACCAAATTTGTAAGCCGTTCTTCAAATGAAAGTAAGCTGCTTTTTTTTGGAGTTAATCGATGAGATATTTTTCTAACATCATCAATAATTGAAATTAATTTTTCTCTAGATGTGTCAGATAATTTTTTATCATGATCTATTTGTCTGAGAAAATTTGCCATTCTACTACCAATATCATCATGCAATTCATTAGAAATAATTACTTTTTCTTTTTCCATTCCATCAATAAAAGCCTCAGTAATTTCTTTTTGTTTTTCTGCAACTTTTAGTGTTAAATCGCTTTTTGCTTGATAAGTTAAACGAACATCATTAAGCAAACTAATTCCCAAAATAACTACTTCTAGTAAAGTTCCTATAAATAATAATGAAATATAAGTTCGTAATTCTGAGTACCAACCGTATTCTAATAATAAAGAAAATGCGCCACAAAGAAATAAAACGCCAAAAGATGCTAAATACAATCTAGCGACTTCCTTTTGTTTTGAATAAGTAATTAAAGCTGCTAAAAAATAACTCATTAAAGAGATAAATAACAAAATGTACAATGTTTTTATCATTAAGGTTATCTGACTTTGAAAGAATTCTGGAAATATTAACCAAACAGCTAATAAAAACAGAAAAGCGTACACACAAAAATCCATTAACAAATGAGTTTTAGTTGCATATTCTTTTGTTTTTAACAAACTCTGAGTAAATTTTAATAAAAACAACGCGCCAAAAACTAAGGTTGTCATTCTAAAAAAGGATGTAAATATGACTGTATTTGGATATAAATATTGGAAAGAATATCCCATTGTTGTAAATAAATACAAACTCGAAGCCAAAATATACAAGCTATACCACAAGTAAATTTGTTTTCGTAAAAAGAAAAAACTCACGAAACTAAAAAGAAAACAAATTACAAATCCGCCATAAAAAATACCTCGAACTAATTTGTACTTATTACTATTTTTGATAAACTCATCTTTATCCCATAAATAAGTTGGAAAACTAACCGATGTATTTCGTTTATCAATTCTAATTAAGAATGATGATTTTTGATTTGGATTTAAAACAATAGGAAAAATAAATTTTTCATTATCAATTGGTCTCGAATCAAACGGCATATAATCGCCACAATAATATTTAAGTTGATATTCTTCTTCTTTAGATTCGTAAAACTCAATATATTTTATATGTGGATTATTAACTTCAAAATACAATTCCTTTTTTAAAGTCGATGTATTTTCTATTGAAAACTTAAGCCAATAAAAGGCTTTAGAAAAACCATAAGAAGTTTTGTTTTCTTCCCATTTTATAGCATTATCATTTATTAAATCGTTGGCATTCGTATCTAATTCAGTTTTATGAATGTGTATGAATTGGTCGAATTTTACAGTTTTAAAATTCTCTTCTACTTTAAAATTGGTTTGAGAATAACTCAAGTTAAATCCAGATAAAAAAAAGAAAACAAGAAATATTTGTTTAGAAATTTTCATAATAAAACTTTACCAGTTCAACTGTTGAGTTAATATTCAATTTTCTAAAAATGTTTTTTTTGTGAGTATCAATCGTAAAACTACTTACATTTAATTCACTTGCAATTTCTTTGTTAGACAATCCTTCAGAGAAAAAAATAATGAGTTCTTTTTCTCTCTTGGTCAATAAATACTTTTTCTCAAAATCTTCTTTCTTAGAGATTGTATTATTGCTTCTTATTTTTTCTTTTAAACTAGAATCTACGATAAACTCACCGTGCTTTAATGTGTTTAAGATAGTTAGTAGCTCACTATTTACAACCTGTTTACTGCAATATGCATTTACGCCTAGTTTTTTACATTTCTCAATTAACATTTTATCGTTGTACATGCTAACGATGACAATTTTAACTTTGTTTCCTGAAGTTTTAAGCTTTTTTACAACCTCAATTCCATTTATCTCTTCCATATTTAAGTCTAAAAGAAGAATGTCTGCTTTGTATTTTTTTAGGTATTTTAAAGCATCTTTTCCGTTATCTACAATTTGCACTATATCAAAATGTTTTTTTAGAAAATCATTCATTCCATTTGCATAAATTGGATGATCTTCACAGATTACGATTTTACTTTTAAGACTCATTTATGTAGATTAAAAAACACTTAAAGTTATGTAATAAAATAACTTTAACCTCAAAAAAAATGTGTTTTTTAAAAACAAAAAAACGCAACCAACTTAATGATTGCGTTTTGATATTTATAAAGACTTAAATTTCTTTTAGATAGATCCCGCTTTTCAGCGGGATAAGTTCAATTACGTATTTTGAAAACAAAATACTATTTCACTTACTTTACTTCTTCGAAATCTACATCCTCAACATTGTCTCCTTGAGCATCGTTTGCTTCTGGTTGACCTTCTGTTGCTCCAGCTCCAGCTTGCGCCTCTTGCTCTGCTTTGTACATTTCTTCTGAAGCAGCTTTCCAAGCTTCATTTATCTTTTCCATTGCAGCATCAATTTGTGCAATATCTTTAGATTCGTGAGCAGCTTTTAATTCAACTAATGCAGCTTCAATTGGTGCTTTTTTATCGTCAGATAATTTTTCTCCAAATTCTTTCAATTGCTTTTCAGTTTGAAAAATCATTCCGTCAGCTCCATTGATTTTCTCAGCAGTTTCTTTTGCTACTTTATCTGCATCTGCATTTGCTTCTGCTTCTTGCTTCATTTTCTCGATTTCTTCTTCTGACAATCCAGATGAAGCTTCGATTCTAATCTCGTGAGATTTATTAGTTCCTTTGTCTAAAGCAGATACTTTAATAATTCCGTTTGCATCAATATCAAAAGTTACTTCAATTTGAGGAACTCCTCTTTGTGCTGGTGGCAATCCATCTAAATGAAAACGTCCAATAGTATTATTGTCTGCAGCCATTGCTCTTTCTCCTTGTAAAACATGAATTTCTACTGAAGGCTGATTGTCTACTGCTGTAGAAAATACTTGCGATTTCTTAGTTGGAATTGTTGTATTTGCATCGATTAACTTTGTAAATACATTCCCCATTGTTTCGATACCCAATGATAAAGGTGTAACGTCTAATAACAATACATCTTTTACATCACCAGATAAAACTCCACCTTGAATTGCAGCTCCTAAAGCAACAACTTCATCAGGGTTAACTCCTTTACTTGGCGCTTTTCCAAAGAATTTTTCTACTGCTTCTTGTACAGCAGGAATTCTTGTAGAACCACCAACTAAAATTACCTCATCAATATCTGAAGTAGATAAACCAGCAGCTTTTAAAGCCGATTTACATGGCGCAATTGTACGCTTCACTAAATCGTCTATCAATTGCTCAAATTTTGCTTTTGATAAAGTTCTTACCAAGTGTTTTGGTCCGCTAGCTGTAGCAGTAACATAAGGCAAGTTAATTTCTGTAGAAGCAGAACTAGACAATTCTATTTTTGCTTTTTCAGCAGCTTCTTTTAAACGTTGTAAAGCCATTGGATCTTCTCTTAAATCCATGTTTTCCTCTGCTTTAAACTCGTCTGCTAACCAGTTGATGATTTTTTGATCGACATCATCTCCACCTAAATGTGTATCTCCTTCTGTAGATAAAACTTCAAAAACTCCGTCTCCTAATTCTAAGATAGAAACATCATGTGTTCCACCACCAAAATCAAAAACAACGATTTTTTGATCAGTACCTTTTTTATCCATTCCATATGCTAAAGCAGCAGCAGTTGGTTCGTTGATAATTCTACGAACTTGTAAACCTGCAATTTCTCCAGCTTCTTTTGTAGCTTGTCTTTGTGCATCATTAAAATATGCTGGCACAGTAATTACCGCTTCAGTAACATCTTGTCCTAAATAGTCTTCAGCAGTTTTTTTCATTTTTTGCAATACCATAGCAGATATTTCTTGTGGCGTATATAAACGTCCATCAATATCTACTCTTGGTGTATCATTGTCTCCTTTTACCACTTTATAAGGAACTCTTTCTACTTCTTCTTTAGATTCAGAAAATTTGTTTCCCATAAAACGTTTGATAGAATAAACAGTTTTTGTTGGATTGGTTACCGCTTGTCTTTTTGCTGGATCACCAACTTTACGTTCTCCACCTTCAACAAAACCAATAATAGATGGTGTTGTTCTTTTTCCTTCTGCGTTAGGAATTACAACTGGCTCATTTCCTTCCATCACGGAAACACATGAATTTGTTGTTCCTAAATCAATTCCTATAATTTTACTCATAATTGTTATTTATATAATTAATATTGTTATTTCTATTTTACAATTCTCTAATAGTCAATTTGTATGCCATCTCTGTTTAAATAAAAAAATGTCAGTTTATAGGATTTACAACTCAAAAAATGTGACAGGTTGACAGAAATTTTAGTTTTTTGGGCATCGTAAAATCTATGAAATAAAATTTTTGAAATCGACAAATTTTATACATTAGCCAAAAATTTAAGTATGTCGCAATTTATTAGTGTCTTTGATATGTTAAAGATTGGAGTTGGACCATCAAGTTCTCACACTCTTGGACCTTGGCGTGCCGCCCAACTTTGGATTAAAAAGCTGAATTTGGAAATTATTACCGATGCAATTACACACATTAAGGTAGATTTATACGGTTCACTTTCTTTAACAGGAAAAGGGCACGCAACCGATTTAGCTGTTTTATTAGGGTTAAGCGGAACAGATCCTGAGTATATTCCGATTGATTCTATAGATAGTATCATATCAAACATAAAAGAAACTGGTATTTTAAAATTGAATGCATTAGACGATGTTCCTTATACCGAAAACACCATCACTTTTAATAGAGATTTTTTACCATTTCATTCTAACGGAATGACGTTTACAGCATATCATGATACCAAAGTGCTTTCTAAAGAAACCTATTATTCTATTGGTGGCGGATTTATTGTTCAAGAAAATGATAATTTAGAAGAAGAAATAGAAATTTC
This sequence comes from Polaribacter uvawellassae, assembly GCF_039748955.1. Taxonomy (NCBI): domain Bacteria; kingdom Pseudomonadati; phylum Bacteroidota; class Flavobacteriia; order Flavobacteriales; family Flavobacteriaceae; genus Polaribacter; species Polaribacter uvawellassae. Next base: position 347,949 of record NZ_JBDIZN010000002.1, read on the forward strand.
AAAAAAGAACTTTCCTTTTCCAATAAATAGAGCAACGCAATTAGAAAATTATTGTGAAATAGAAAGCAAATCAATTTCTGATATTGTTTTTTTAAACGAATTAGAATTAAAATCTGCCGATGAAATTGATTTTGAATTGCGTAGAATTTGGGACACAATGTTAGAGTGTATGTACATTGGTTGTCATACAGACGGAATTTTACCTGGCGGATTAAATGTAAAACGCAGAGCTTTAACAATGCACAATAAATTGATTAAAGACAGTTCTTATACAAATCCGAAAGAATGGATAACAGCGATTAGAAGTTCAGAGGTAAAATTTAGAGAAATCTTAAAATGGGTTAGTTGTTTTGCATTATCTGTAAACGAAGTAAATGCTTCTTTAGGAAGAGTTGTTACAGCACCAACTAACGGAAGTGCTGGTGTAATCCCAGCAGTTTTAATGTATTATTTAGTGATTGAAAATCACGAAGCTGATTTTAACGAGATTAAAAAGTTCTTATTAACTGCTGGTGAAATTGGAAGTATCTTTAAAAAAAATGCAACTATTTCTGCTGCGATGGGCGGTTGCCAAGCAGAAATTGGAGTTTCTTCTTCAATGGCTGCAGCTGCGTTAACTGAAGTTTTAGGCGGAACTCCAGCACAATGCTTGGTTGCTGCAGAAATTGCAATGGAACATCATTTAGGTTTAACTTGTGATCCGATTGGTGGTTTGGTTCAAATTCCTTGTATAGAACGCAATGCAATGGGAGCGATTAAAGCAATTAATGCCGCTGAATTGGCTTTAGAAACGGATCCGAAAGAAGTAAAAGTTCCGTTAGATAAAGTAATTGACACCATGTGGGAAACTGCAAAAGACATGAACAGAAACTACAAAGAAACTTCTGAAGGCGGTTTGGCTATTACGGTTCGTTTGGCGGATTGCTAATTATTGAGTTAGAAAGTTGCAAAGTAGCAAAGTTTGGTCATTGCGAATGTAATGAAGCAATCTCTTTTTTTGGGTTTTGTCTTTTGGAAAAAGTAGAACGGTTGAAAAATCTTAAATTAACAATTTAAGAATTGCTAATTGTTTAACGTGTAAAAGCCAGTTCTGTTTCGGTAGACATATTTTCATCAAATCCGTAACCATCAACATTAAATCCTTTTAAAGCATCAATCGTTGTAATATTATTATCAATAATATAACGCACCATTAATCCACGAGCTTTTTTAGCAAACGTCATAATGGTTTTGTATTGGCCATTTTTAAAATCTTTGAAAACTGGCGTAATCATTGGCACTTTTAATACTTTTTGATTGACCGCTTTAAAATATTCTGAACTTGCTAAATTAACCAACAAATCATCTTCTAATAACTCTTCATTTAAAGCTTCGGCAATTTTATCGCCCCAAAATTTGTACAAGTTTTCTGTTCGACCAACTTTTAACTTTTTTCCCATTTCTAGTCGATAAGCTTGTATTAAATCTAATGGTTTTAGTAAACCATACAAACCTGATAGTATACGCAAACGATCTTGTAACAACGGAATTTTATCAGAATCTAGAGTGTTTACATCGATGCCTCTAAAAACTTCTCCGGTAAACGCAAAAATGGCTTGTTTAGAATTTTCTGGTGTAAATGGCAAATTCCAATTTTGATTACGTTCATAATTTAGTGCTGCTAAATCATCAGAAATTCCCATAAACTCAGAAAGTTTTTTTCTAGACAAGGTTTTTAATTTCTTATTCAGCTTTACTGAATCGTCTAAAAATTGTGGCTGCGAATGTAAACTCGTTGGAACTTTACTTTCAAAATCTAATGACTTTGCTGGAGAAATAATTATTTTCATAAAACTGTTTTCTTAATAGAGTAAAAATACAATTAGAAACTAAAACAGTCAAGTTTTTAAAAAATTAAAATTGATGTACTTATAAATAGAATTGATTGCTTAAATTATATGTTTTCAAAAATAGTGAAGCCATAAAATTTGTTAATTATTGTTTAAATAATATAAAAAATATATTTTATTTTTACTTTGTATCATTTTCTTATTTACTTTTACTATATGAAAAAATATATGCACTTTTTTGGTTTAGCGTTGCTAATTGTATGTTGCTCCTTTACAAAAGGAGAAACGCATACAAGCACTACCAACATTGAGCATAACGAAGCTTCTTTTTTTAAAGAAAAAACTTCTTCTACTTCTTTTGAATTAGTTTTTCTTAAAGCAATACAAGCTGAAGAAACAACTATAAATCAATTAGGATCTAACACGTTTCTATTTTTTTATGGAGAATCAATTGCTAAGCCTTTTATTACAAACAAATCACTAGAGCAGTTTATTAAATTTCAGTTTTTACAATACACAAATACTGAACAAAACTTTCTTATTCTCTCTAGAAAATCTGACCTAATTTTTCCTTTCCATTATCATTGGTAATTGATATAAACTAAGTAGTCGCTTGACTATTATCATCGTTTTAATGCATTGTAAAAGCTACAATGCCAATCAATTTATCAATTAAATAAAAAATCATAAAAATGAATTTAGGAAACACGCTTGTTGGAGTTATTTTGGCAATTATTTGTATAACACCATTTGTAATTTTAAACCAACAAAGTAGAAAAAAGAAAAAAAACAGGTTAAAATTACTCCATTTAAACGCACAAAATATTGAATGTAAAATTGACACACATGAATTCTGTGGAGATTATCTCATCGGAATTGACACTAAAAATGGTGTTCTATTTTTTAATAAAGAAATCAATAAGGCAATTGTTGAAGATTGTATTAAACTCTCTGATTTCAAAGAATGTACAATTTGTACTCATTATCAAACAGTAAAAGATAAAAATCAACATTTTAAGGAAATAGATCAGTTGTTTTTAAGTTTTATTCCGCTTGTAAAAAGTAAATCAGAAATAAAATTAACTTTTTTTGATGCCGATGTTAATATGATGCTTAGTGGAGAATTAGAATCTATTAAAAAATGGCTGACCATTATTAATAATCAATTAGCTCTAAAAGTATAGCAGCTACAAAACCCTATAATTTAATTATAGGGTTTTGTTTTTTTGTGATATTTTTAATATAATAAACTCTTTAATTCTACTTATTTCTATGCTTTCTTTGGATACTATTCTTCAGTAAAAAAACTACATATTTTTCTAATAAAGAAAAATCATATTAATAGATAATTTAATTGTAATTAATTTAGTTTTGTAATTTGTGCTTTATATATAAAATTGAGCGGATTAAAAAAGGAAATTAAAAACACTAAAATATGCCATTATTACAAGATATACTTATCCTTTTAGGCTTTTCAGTCGTTATCGTTTTTGTACTTCAAAGACTAAAACTTCCTTCTATTATTGGTTTTCTATTAACTGGTGTAATTATTGGTCCTTATGGATTAAGTCTTATTACAGCTGTTGAACAAGTAGAAATTTTATCGGAAGTTGGTGTAATTCTGTTACTTTTTGTAATTGGAATGGAACTGTCTATTAAAGAATTAACATCCATCAGAAAAACTGTTTTTATTGGTGGACTTTTACAAGTAGGATTAACTGTTGGTGTTGCTGCTCTTGTTTATAATCTTTTGGGAAATTCTTGGAATGAATCTGTATTTGTTGGTTTTCTTTTCTCTTTATCGAGTACAGCAATCGTTTTAAAAACATTACAAGATCGGCAAGAAATTTCGGCGCCACACGCCAGAAATGCATTGGCAATTTTAATTTTTCAGGATATTATTGTAGTTCCAATGATGCTTGTTACACCAATGATTGCAGGAGAATCTTCGGATATTGGCATGGACATTTTTATGTTACTTGTAAAATCTGCAATAGTTGTAGTTATGACATATATTAGTGCAAGATATATTGTGCCAAAATTGATGCATGCTGTTGCAAAAACCAATAGTAAAGAACTTTTTTTATTAGTAACAATTACACTTTGTTTTGCAATTGCATTTTTTACAGCAGAAATAGGATTGTCATTAGCATTAGGTGCTTTTATTGCCGGACTTATTATTTCAGAATCAGAATATAGTCATCAAGCAACAAGTATTATTCTTCCTTTTCGAGAGCTTTTTACAAGTTTCTTTTTCGTTTCTGTTGGAATGTTACTTGATTTAAGCTTTTTCATCAACAACATACCAATTATTTTATTATTGGTATTTGTTGTACTCATTTTAAAATCTACTGTTGCGGCAATTGCTGTTGCAATTTTAAAATATCCAACAAAAACAGCAATCTTAACAGGATTATCGCTTTTTCAAGTTGGAGAATTTGCTTTTATCCTTTCTAAAATAGGAATTGAATATAATTTGTTAACTCCGCAAACAAATCAATACTTCTTATCAGTTTCTATTGTATCAATGATTCTAACTCCGTTTGTCATCATTTTTTCGGAAGATATTGCTGAAAAATTAATTAGCATTTCAAAAAAATTAGGAATAAAAAAAACAGACGCTACAAACAGTATTATTGAAGAAAATATTAAAGATAAGTTAGAAAACCATTTGGTAATTATTGGCTACGGAATAAATGGAAGCAATTTGGCAAAAGCTGCAACTGCAAGTAAAATTCCGTTTATAGTTATTGAGATGGATGCTGAAACGGTAAAACAAGAAAAAGAAAAAGGATTGCCAATTATTTTTGGTGACGCAACAAATCATCACATTTTAGATACCGTAAATATTTCTCAAGCTAGAGCAGCTGTAATTGCTATTTCTGAAAATACTGCAACCGAAAGTATTATTAAAAATATTAGAGCACAATCTGATTCTTTATATTTAGTAGTAAGAACAAGATATGTTGCAGAAACTTCTGAATTATTGGCGTTAGGAGCCGATGAAGTAATTCCGGAGGAATTTGAAACATCCATACAAATATTTGGACATATTTTGCATAACTTTCTTGTACCAGAAGGCGAAATTGAACAACTTATTGAAAAAGTAAGATCAGATAATTATCGTTTGTTTAAAGATGAATTAAAGCCTTCTAAAACTTACCGACCAACAAAATTAGCAGACTTTAATATAAGTTGTGTACGCATGAATACAGACAGTAATAAGTTTTTAGGAAAACCTTTAAACGACTTGCATCTTAGAGTTAATTATGGGATAAATATCTTGGTAATTAAAAGAAAAGATGACGTTTTGGAAAGCATACAACCCACAGAAGTTTTAAAACAAGGAGACATTTTATACATTCAAGGAAGTCAGAGTAATATTGAACAGTTTAGAAAATTGATAAAATAGAATAAGTTACATTTTAATATTAATAAGAAATTAGCTAAAACAACTCATTATTTAAAAGTTAAAACAGAAACAAACTATCCCTTTAACAGTTCAAGAAAATTAGACTTATATAGTTTTCCTACCGGAATAATAGCATCAATAATTAAAATTATTACTTCCTTAAACACTCTTAATGTGCTCTTTAGCAATTAAAAATGATTTGTGAACTTGTATAGAAACCCTCTAAACCTCGTCTTTAGAATTTATTGTATAGGTTCTCCATTTTTCTAAACAATCTGAAATGTCTTTCGGAATTTCGGAATTAAAACGCATAAATTCACCTGTTTTTGGATGTGTAAATCCAAGTGTTTTTGCGTGCAATGCTTGTCTTGGCAACGTTTTAAAACAATTTTGTACAAATTGCTTGTATTTGGTAAAGGTGGTTCCTTTTAAAATATCATCACCGCCATAACGTTCATCATTAAATAATGTGTGTCCAATATGTTTAAAATGCGCTCTAATTTGATGCGTTCTACCTGTTTCTAATTTACACTGCACCAAAGTTACATAGGTTAAACGTTCTAAAACTTTAAAATGAGTAACGGCGTGTTTTCCAAAATCTCCTTCTGGAAAAACATCCATTTGCAAACGATTTTTAAAACTACGTCCAATATTTCCTTCAATAGTTCCTTCATCTTCTTCTACATTTCCCCAAACTAATGCGTAATACATACGTTCTGTATTTCTGTCAAAAAACTGTTTCGATAAATGTGCCATGGCAAATTCGGTTTTTGCAACCACTAACAATCCACTTGTATCTTTGTCAATTCTATGCACCAAACCTGGGCGTTCGTTAGAATTTGTTGGTAAGTTTTCTATATGATGAATCAACCCGTTAACCAATGTTCCAGAATAATTTCCGTGTCCTGGATGCACTACCATTCCGGCTGGTTTATTCACAACAATTACTGTATCGTCTTCGTAAATAATATCTAACGGAATATCTTCTGCAACCAATAAATTTTCTGCTGGCGGATGTGCTAAAACAACACGAACAACATCATGCGGTTTTACTTTGTAATTCGATTTTACTGCAACATCATTTACCAAAACATTTCCTGCTTTTGCTGCTTGTTGCACTTTATTACGCGTTGCATTTTCTACAAAATTCATTAAATATTTATCAACTCTTAAAGGTTCTTGACCTTCGCTTGCTGTAAACCTAAAATGCTCGTATAATTCGTCGTTCTCTAAATCTGTATTTTCTTCCTGCATAAATGTTGCGCTATAATGTTTTTTAGTAAGACTATTCAATAATTCAGTTTAACAACTGCTAATTGATAATTGTTAACTGCTAATTGATAATTGTTAACTGATAACTGATAACTGATAACTGATAACTGAATTTACTCTTTTCCGTCTCCTAAAATTAAATCGATGACCGAATCTTTTGGTAGTTTTTCTCCTGGTTTTAATCTACTTCCTTTGTGTTTCATACCTCTAACAACATCTTTTCCAATATCGCGTACATAAGAAAACTCTCCGATTCTAAACCCTATAGAAAGTAAATGCGTAATTGCCTGCCTTTTTGTTCTTCCGTTTAAATCTGGAATGGTAACATCGTTATACTTTGAAGGATTTACCGTTAAATAAATTTTTCTTTTTTCTTTTACAAAATCGCCAGCTTCTGGCTCCTGTTCTATAACAGATTTATTTGGGTATTCTGGATTGTACCTAGTAGAATCTAATACAATAAAAGTTAAATTTAATTCTTGTAATTTTTTATCAACTTCAGATAGTTCCATTTTATGTAAATCTGGAACTTCAATTTTTTGATTGTGATTGGTAGTGTAACCAAACCACCATTGTGTAGCAAAAACAATAATAAATAAGCCCGCTACAGCAATTGCTACTTGTTTAAAGAAAGTTTTACTTTTTATAAATTGAATTATACTCATGATCAATTTTTTAATAACAACAAAGATATAAAACCAAACGTTAGTCTTTCTATTTATATTTTGATAAATTTGTTAATACATTTTTAATTTTTACAAGTGAAAAAAAATATTGCCATAATTATGGGAGGTTTTTCCTCTGAAGTAAACATTTCATTAAAAAGTGGTGGAGTGGTTTACAATAATTTGAATAGAGTAAAATTCAATCCGTATAAAGTACATATTTTAAAAGAAAAATGGGTGGTTTTAGATGATAATGAAGTTGAATACCCTATTGATAAAAATGATTTTTCTGTAACCATAAACGGAACTAAAATAACTTTTGATTGTGTTTTTAACGCCATACATGGAACTCCTGGAGAAGATGGTAAAATTCTAGCTTATTTTAATTTAATCGGAATAAAACACACATCTGCGCCTTTTTATCAAATGGCTTTAACATTTAACAAAAGAGATTGTTTAAGCGTTGTAAAACATTACGAAATTCCTGCTGCTGCATCAGTATACTTAAACAAAGGCGATGTAATTAATACCGATAACATTATTGCAAAAGTTGGTTTGCCTTGTTTTATAAAACCAAACAATGCTGGCTCAAGTTTCGGAATTTCAAAAGCATATTCTGCAGAAGAAATTATTAAAGGAATAGAAAAAGCTTATAAAGAAGATTCTGAAATTTTAATAGAGAGTTTTTTAGACGGACGCGAAGTTTCTGTTGGTGTTATTCAATACAAAGGAGAAATTAAAGTGTTGCCAATAACCGAAATTAAAACAGAAAATGATTTTTTTGATTACGAAGCAAAATACGAAGGAAAATCTCAAGAAATAACTCCGGCAGATTTGTCAGAAAATGTTGCAGAAAAAGTAAGAAAAGTTGCAAAAAAAGTATATCAAGTTTTAAATATGAGTGGATTTTCTCGCTCTGAATATATTTTAGTTGATGGAGAACCACATTTTTTAGAAATGAATACTGTTCCTGGTTTAACTAACGAAAGTTTATTACCTCAACAAGCAAACGAAGCAAATATTAGCTTACCAGATTTATTTGACAATGCGATAGAAATGGCACTAACTAAGTAACAATATGAGAAAAGCAATTTTTCCCGGATCTTTTGATCCAATAACATTAGGACATATAGATATTATTAAAAGAGGAATTCATTTATTTGATGAAATTGTCATCGCAATCGGAATTAATGCCGAAAAAAAATACATGTTCTCTCTTGAAGAGCGTAAAAAATTTATTGAGGATGCTTTTTCTTCAGAAAATAATATTACTGTAGAAACATACAGTGGTTTAACGATTGATTATTGTAAATCCATCAACGCAAATTTTATTTTACGAGGCTTGAGAAATCCTGCAGATTTTGAATTTGAAAAAGCGATTGCTCAAACCAATGGAAAGTTGTCAAATATAGAAAGTGTGTTTTTATTAACGAGCGCAGAAACTTCTTTTATCAGTTCTACAATTGTTAGAGATATTCTTAAAAATGGTGGAGACGCTTCTATTTTAGTACCTAAATCTGTATCAGAATCTTTAAATAAAAAATAAATTTCTAGTAAACAGCTTCTAAAAGCTGTTGATTTTTTTCCACGAAACTTTCTAATACTTTAAAGAAGTTTAAAATATCTTTTTCAGTATTTGTTGCGTTTATTGTAACCAATCTTATAAAAGTATCTTCTTTGAAATCACCAAAACCAACAACAGTAATTTGATGCTCGTACAACAACGTACACAATGTTTTTGGATCAATATTTTTATAATTAAAACAAATTGAAACTGAATCCTCATAACTATACAAGGTATAATCTGGGTGATTTACAACATATTTTCTAGCGATATCTGCCAAATAAAATTGTTGATCTACAATTTTTTCTAATCCGTTTGTCCCAACTGATTTCCACAAGGTCCAAAATTTCAACGCATCATTTCTTCTTCCACATTGAAAAGAAGTTTTCCCTAAATTAAAATCATCGCCATCTGTTTGATATAAATAATCTGCATCATTGCTAAAAGAATTATGTAAATGTTTTTTTTCTTTCACTAAAATAACAGAACAGGTTAAAGGTGTTCCAATCATTTTATGTGCGTTATAACTAAAAGAATCCGATTTTTCAATTCCTTTTAACAAATGTCTTTTTGTGTCACTAAAAATAATAGAACCACAATAAGCACCATCAACATGCAACCAAATATTGTATTTTTCTGTAATAGTAGCAATCTCATCTATCGGATCAAAAGCTCCTAAAACAGTTGTTCCTGCAGTTGCATTTACAAAAGCTGGAATCTTTCCATTCTGAATATCAAGATTAATTTGTGCTTCTAATTTAGCAGGAATCATTCGTCCTCTTTCATCAGCTTCTATGTATCGAATATTTGCTTTTCCAATTCCTGTAAAACTTGCATTTTTAGCATTGGAATAATGAGATTCTTTAGAAGTATATACAACTAAAGGTTTCGACATTCCGTTTTGTCTACAATCTGGATCTTTTACATCTCTTGCCATTATCAGCGCCATATAATTACTCATCGATCCGCCAGCAGGAAAAGTTCCGTTACTCTGCGATCCATAACCAATCAAATTACAAGATTGTCTTATTATTTCTTGTTCAATACCAACTTGCGGACCAGCAACTTTGTATGTATACATGCTATTGTTTAACAAAACAGCCAATAAATCTCCTAAAATAGCTTTGCTTTGTCTTCCTCCAAATAATTGATTGAAAAATAAATTTGTAGCAGTTTTTGGCGTTGCAATAAGTACCTCTTTTAACACTTTTTTAAAAGCATCTTCTACCAACGCATTTTCTTGAAGAGACAAATCAATAGAATCGTATAAAATACTTGAATCAATGCGTTTTGCAACTGGATGATTTTTTTCTTCGTTTAATAAAACTTCAACTAGCTCATTAAATAGGGTTAAATCATTACTTAATTCAGACATATATTTTTCTTCTTTTTTGGTTTTATTTGTGCTACTTCTTCGACGTTGTCATAACATAATTCCTTACGAACAAATTTATTTTTTTTTGAATCGTACACATTACAATTCTTAATTGGTTTTGCATATAAATGCAACGACATGCTTCTTTTATTTGATGTGTTTTCTAAATTATGAAAACCCATAAAATCAATCATATATGCAACATCACCAGCTTTAGCGTTTGTAGTTTTAATGATTTTTAACTCACCTTTTTCACTTTTTTTATATACATTCTCTTTAAACTCTCCTTCAACAAAATATACCCAACATTCTTCTCCTCCATGATCGTGAATTGCTGTAACTTGTTCTTTTTCCCAACAAATTAAAATCAGTTCAAAGTTTTCATTTTCAAAAATACAGTTTCGAGTATAACAAGTTTTAGACCAATTTGCATGTTTTTTAAATTCTGCATTTGGTAGTTTCATCGATTTTAAAATAGCTGTGTAGTTTGTCCTCTCTTCTTCATCTAAAACTTGAATAAGTTCCGAGAATGTTTGTAATGAGTTTAGTGTGTTTTTTGTAGATTCCAATGAGTTTTATGTGTTTTTTGTGTAAAATCAGAAGAAAAACTCCTATTTTTAGCATTATTGCTAAGATACCATTTAAGAAACTTTTAAACGAATGATTCAGAAAAAATCCCTTTTTAATTTTATTGAAATAAAATAGAAGCTAAAAAAAATCAATCAAAAAAACCAGTACATTCTGCTTTTGTAAAAAGTTAAATTTGGTTAAATTCTATGCTTTTTTTAAAAAAGTAGTAACTTAGTGAGCATAAAAAAATCAACCATTTGAAAACACTTACAATTAACGGAAAAAACCACAATCTAGAAGCGCAAGATGATATGCCTTTGTTGTGGGCAATTAGAGATATTATTGGATTAACAGGAACAAAATACGGCTGCGGAGTTAGTCAATGTGGCGCATGTTCTATTTTAATTGATGGCGATTTAGTTCGCTCTTGTAGTTTACCTGTAAGTTATGGCGTTGGAAAACAAATTACAACCATAGAAGGAAAAACAGACAATTTAGAAATTCTTAGAAAAGCTTGGGAAGAAATTAATGTTCCGCAATGTGGTTACTGTCAGTCAGGACAATTAATTGCAGCAACTGCTTTATTAGACAATAATTCTAATCCAACAGACCAAGAAATTGATGATGCAATGAGCGGAAATATTTGTAGATGCGGAACCTATCCTAGAATTAGAAAAGCAATTCATACAGCAGTAAAACTTAAAAACAAATAGATATGGAAGGTATGCAAAATATGAGCCGTAGAAATTTCGTAAAAGTTTTTGGCTTAGCTTCAGGAGGATTAATTATTGGATGTCAATTTACCTCAGGAAATGAAATTGTTAGAATTGATGACGGAACTACGTTTAATCCGAATTTATTTGTACAATTAAAAAAAGACGGAAAATTAATTTTAATCTGTTCTCGTTCAGAAATGGGACAAGGAATTAGAACTTCATTAACTTCGGCAATTGCCGATGAAATGGAAGCAGATTGGAAGTATGTTTCTGTAGAACAAGCAACTGGTGATAAAAAATTCGGAAATCAAAATACCGATGGTTCTCGTAGTGTAAGAACTATTTTAGAACCGATGCGTAAAATGGGTGCAACTGCAAAAGCAATATTAATTGCTGCTGCTGCAAAAAAATGGCAAGTTTCTATAACAGATTGTAAGGCAGAAATGCATTATGTTATCAATAAGAACAACAATAAAAAACTCTTTTTTGGCGATTTAGTTGAAGATGCAATGCAAATTGAAATTCCTAAAGATGTAAAACTTAAGGACAAAAAAGACTTTAATTATATTGGTAAGGCTTTAAAAAGTATCGACATCAATCATTTTACACATGGTTCTGCAATCTACGGATTGGATGCTCGCTTGCCAAACATGAAATTTGCAACAGTTGCTCGTTGTCCGTCTGCTTTCGGAACCGTTAAAAACTTTGATAAAACCGATGCGCTTAAAATTGATGGAGTTTTGGATGTTGTTGAATTAGAACAAGTAAAAAAACCTTTCGGAATGTTTGGTGGAGTTGCAGTAATTGCAACAAATACTTGGGCAGCAATACAGGGAAAAAACAAATTAGATATTACTTGGAATAACGGTAAAAACGGACAATATGATAGCAAAAAGTACATGCAAAAAATTACCAATCGTGTACATAATAAAGGAAAAATTGTTCCGCCAACAACAGGAAATGTAAATACAGCTTTTTCTAAAGCTTCTAAAATTGTTGAAGCAACCTATCAATTACCACATTTAGCACATGCACCAATGGAAACACCAAACGCTTTAGCTTGGGTTCATGATGGAAAGTGTGAAGTTTGGGCGCCATTACAAGATCCGCAAACTGCAAGAGCAGATGTTGCTGCATATTTAGGAATTGAAGTAAAAGATGTTACCATTAATGTTACTTTTTTAGGTGGTGGATTTGGAAGAAAATCGAAACCAGATTTTGTGAATGAAGCTGTTGCTTTATCTAAAAAAATGAATGCTCCAGTTCAAGTAGTTTGGACTCGAGAAGATGATATACAAAATAGTTATTACCACACCACAAATGCACAATATTTAAAAGCTTCGTTAGATAAAAACGGAACAGTAACTGGTTGGTTACACAGAACTGCTTTTCCTTCAATTAACTCAACTTTTGTGCCTGGAGTAGATTATGCAGCAGGATGGGAAATTGGTCAAGGAATGAATAACAATCCGTTTGAAATTGAAAATACTCGTTATGAAAATGCAAAAGCCGAACCGCATGTAAGAATTGGTTGGCTGCGCTCCGTTTGTGCGATATTTCATAGTTTCGGAATCAATTCTTTTATTGATGAGTTGGCAGATAAAGCAAAAAAAGATCCGTTACAATTTAAACTAGATTTAGTTGGAAATGACAGAATTAGAAAAGAAAACTCTCCACATCCATTAAATACAAAACGTTTAAAAAATGTGATGAATATTGCTGCTAAAAAAGCAAATTGGGGAAGAAATTTACCTGAAGGTCATGGTTTAGGAATTGCCTTTTATTATAGTTTTTATAGTTATGTTGCAACTGTTGTTGAAGTTTCAGTTATCAACAATAAAGTAAAACTCCATAATATTTGGACAGTTTTAGATTGCGGAATGGTTCTTAACAAAGACAATGTATTAAACCAAATGGAAGGTGCTGCTGTTTTTGGAACATCGATTGCATTACACGGAAAAATTACTGCAAAAAATGGCAAGATTGAACAAAGTAATTTCCATGATTATAAAATGTCAAGAATGAATGATATTCCGACAGTTGATGTTACTTTAGTAGAAAGTGATGAAGCTCCAACTGGAGTTGGAGAACCTGGAGTTCCGCCAATTGCGCCAGCAATTACAAATGCCATTTTTAACGCTACAGGAAAAAGATATCGTTCTTTGCCTTTATCTGAACATGGTTTGGTGTAAAAAATAAAAATTATTAAACTAAAATTCCCGCACACTTTGCGGGAATCTTTTTTATGAATACAAACACTGTTCTTATTATTCTCGCAGGCGGAAAATCATCTAGAATGAAATTTCCAAAAGGCTTATTAAAACACAATAATCGTTTTTGGTTGCTTTCTCAAATAGAATCTTATATTGGAAATGAAGTTTTTATAGGATTAGGTTTTGATTGTCAATTGTATTTTGATGCAATTCCTTGGTTAGAAAAAGCTGTTGAAAGTCCACAAATATATCAACAAAAAAAAGTACGTGTAATCATTAATAAAACTCCAGAATTTGGATTATTTTCTACATTACAATCCGTTTTAAAAACACTCAACACAAATCATCAAGCAGTCATTTTACCAATTGATGTTCCGATGTTAAAACCATCAGAATTGAAAAAAATCATGGATTCAGAAAATGAAATTATCATTCCGACTTATAACAACAAAAACGGTCATCCAGTGAAGTTAGCTCCAAAATTCTGGAAATCACTTTTAGAATTAAACAATATGGATGTAGATTCAAGATTAGATATTCAAATCAAAAAAAGAAATGCATCAAAAATTTCATTGGTAGAAATTAACGATGCATCTATTTTGAAGAATTTAAACACACCAAAAGATTGGCAAGCGTTTAGATCTTAAAATTTATATTCTGATAAAGGTTTTGTAAAATCTTCTGGATTTGCTGCTAAATGATACCTTGGGTCATCAATTGATTCTTCTATAATTCCAGAAAAAATTGGGCTCGATTTATACAACAATACTTTACAATCTTCACTTAAATGTTTTAAAACAATCGATTTTTTTTCTGCATGGTATTTTTCTACCAGCGCAAAAATTGCTTCAATTGCAGAATGATCACTAATTCGAGCTTCTACGAAATCAATTTCTACGTGTTGTGGATCATTTTTAACATCAAACTTTTCATTAAAAGCAGAAATGCTTCCAAAGAATAAAGGACCCCAAATTTCGTACACTTTTGTTCCGTCTTCTTTAATTCGTTTTCTAGCTCTAATTCGTTTTGCATTTTCCCAAGAAAAAACCAATGCGCTTACAATAACTCCAGCTAAAACTGCAATTGCTAAATCAAAAATTACCGTTAAACCAGAAACCAACACCAATACAAAAACATCGGTTCTTGGTATTTTATTTAAGATTCTAAAACTAGACCAAGCAAAGGTTCCAATTACAACCATAAACATAACTCCAACTAGTGCTGCAATTGGAACTTGTTCAATATATGAAGATGCAAAAACGATAAAAATTAACAACATAACTGCTGCTGTAATTCCAGATAATCTTCCTCTTCCACCACCTTTAATATTGATAATTGATTGTCCAATCATTGCGCAACCTCCCATTCCACCAAACAATCCAGTTACAATATTTGCACCACCTTGTGCAACACATTCTCTATTTGAGTTTCCTCTAGTTTCTGTTAAATCATCAATTAAATTCAACGTCATTAACGATTCTATCAACCCGATTGCTGCTAAAATTAAAGCATATGGAAAAATAAATTTCAAGGTATCAAAATTCATTGGTATTTTAGAAAATGTTTCTAAATGTAACGTTGGCAATCCACCTTTTAAGCCTTCTCCTCCACCGTCTCTAATAAATGAGCCAACAGTTGCGACGTCTAAATTTGCAAAAATTACAATTCCGGTAACAACTAAAATTCCGATTAATGCTTCTGGTAATTTTTTTGTTGCTTTTATTTTAGGCAAACCCCACATAATAATCATGGTTAACAAAACTAAACCAATCATATACCATAAGTTATTTCCTTCTAACCATACTTTCTCTCCATTAACAGTTGATTTAAACATTCCTAATTGTGATAAGAAAATAACAATTGCCAATCCGTTTACAAATCCCATCATTACTGGATGCGGAATCAATCTAACAAATTTACCAAGCTTAAAAACTCCTGCAGAAATTTGTATCAATCCCATTAAAATTACGGTAGCAAATAGATAATACAATCCTAAATTTTCATCAGGATTTCCCATTGCATTTCCTTCAGAAACCAACGAAACCATTACAACTGCTAAAGCACCGGTTGCACCAGAAATCATTCCTGGTCTACCACCAAAAATAGATGTAATTAAACCAACCATAAATGCAGCATACAATCCAACTAAAGGATCAACTCCAGCAACAAAAGCAAAAGCAACTGCTTCTGGCACCAAAGCTAAGGCAACTGTAATTCCTGATAAGACATCATTCTTTACATTTTGTACTCTTTTTCTAATAAATTCAGTCATAATTTTGATTGATTTTTGAAGACGGCAAATATAGGTTTTATTTTGAACTTATAATTGCCTGTAAGAATCTAGAACCAACTTAATGTTTGCGTAGGTATTCTGCAGATTTTCATTAACTTGTGCTTCGTTTTTAAATGCTACTTTGGTAATTCCTTCTTCTAATTGTGGAGTTAGTTTTTCTTGAAAACCTGTTTTCATCAAAAACCAATGTGTAATTTTTAATTGCTGAAGATCATCCATAAAAAATAAATGATAGGTAGTTAATAATGGTTTTTCTAAAACTAAATTTTTAACTCCGCATTCTTCTTCTACTTCTCTAACAGCTGTTTCTTCTATGGTTTCACCTTTTTCAATTCTTCCTTTTGGTAAATCCCACATACCTAATCGGTGGATAAAAAGCATTTCATTATTTGGATTTAAAACCAATCCGCCAGCGGCAGAAACCACTTTAAAATGTTTTTTAAAAGTTTTCCAATCTTTTTCTAAGTTAGCACAGAATAAATTTACACCTTTTGAGTTGCCTTTTTTTAGTTTGTGCAAAATTTCATCAACAACAATATCCTTAAAAATATAAACACGGTAATTATTGTTTTTTTTTAATGAATCTGTTAAAATAATTGGCTTATCATTTACAAAAACTTTATACATTTGCGACATGATTTTAAACAAAGATACAGCAAAAAAAACAGCTGAACTTTTATTGCAAGTAAAAGCAATAAAGTTAAACCCATCAGAGCCTTTTGTTTGGGCTTCTGGATGGAATTCCCCGATCTATTGTGACAATAGAGTTACCTTATCTTTTCCTCCTGTTAGAAATTTTATTAAAACAGAACTTGCTAAACTTGTTGAGCAAAAACATGGAAAACCAGATGTAATTGCTGGTGTTGCAACTGGCGCAATTGCAATTGGCGTTTTAGTTGCTCAAGAATTGGGTGTTCCGTTTGTGTATGTGAGACCAGAAGCTAAAAAACACGGCCGTAAAAACCAGATTGAAGGCTACATAGAAAAAGGACAAAACGTTGTTGTTATTGAAGATTTAATTAGCACCGGAAAAAGCAGTTTATTAGCTGTTGAAGCTTTAAAAGAGGCCGATGTTAATATTAAAGGAATGGTTGCTATTTTTACCTACGGATTTGAAATTGCAGACAATAACTTTAAAGAAAATAACGTAGAACTAACTACATTAAGTAGCTACGAATATTTACTAGAACAAGCGCTAGATAGCAATTACATTTCAGACAAAGAATTAAACACACTACAAGATTGGAGAAAAAATCCAAGCAAGTGGAATCAATAAAACAAACTATGAATTTAGAAAGCACTAAAGTTACCGTTGCAAAATCCTCAAAAGAAGTTTTTGAATTTTTAATAAGTCTTCAAAACTTTGAGCAATTAATGCCAGAAAACACTCAGAAATTTGAAGTTGATGGAGAATCGTTTTTATTTGCTTTAAAAGGAATGCCTGAAATTAGGTTGATTTTAAAAGAAAAAACGGAATTTTCTAACATCACTTTAGGAGCCGCAAGCAGCAAGTTGCCTTTTACATTGTCTGCAAATATTTCTGAATTAACTGATGAAAAAAGTGAAGTTCAATTATCTTTTAATGGCGATTTTAATCCGATGATGGCAATGATGGTAAAAAAACCATTGACAAAATTTATTGAAGTTTTAGCTGAAAATATTTCTAAAATTTAAGCAAAAGAAACTTCTTTGATTCCGAATTCTTTAATTGAATCATTTTCTAATTCAACTTGAAGTTTTCCTACAGGAGAAACACCTACAATTTTACCCATAAATAAAACACCTTCGCTATCTTTAAACATTGCTGGGGTGTTTTTTTTGTGCAAATTTTTTAAATAGTTTTTCTTTAAAACATTTGTTGAAGCATTGGTAATATAAGAAATTTGAATTTTTAGTTCAGTAATTAATTTATTTAAAAGCTCATCAAGATCTACTTCTGTTTGTGTTTCTTTTAAAAGAGAAGTTGCATTAAAATTAGTCGGAAAATTTAATTGATTTACATTTAAACCAACCCCAATAATAGAAGATTTAATTTCATCTTTTTGCATGACATTTTCTACTAATATCCCGCACAATTTTTTATTTGATGACAAAATGTCGTTAGGCCACTTAATGGTTACTTTCGGTATTTTATAACTATTTAGCACATTTACAATAGCAATAGAAACTGCATAATTAACCAATACTTTGTGAGTTGTTGGAAAAGAATTAAACCGAACAAACACACTGCATAATAAGTTTTTATTTGCTTCAGAAAGCCAACTAGTTCCCATTTGTCCTCTGCCTTTTGTTTGCTTTTTTGCTACAATTACAGTAAAGTTTTCAAGCACCGAAGAATGTGCCATTTCCTTTAAAAAAGAATTGGTAGAATCGATGGCATTAAGTTTGATTATCCTCATTTGTTAAATATTCTACAAACATGTAGAATATACCGCAAAATAATCATAAAAAAACAATAACTTTGTTTTAAATATTAAAGAATTTTAATGACGATAAAAAAAATAGACACGGACGAGTTAATTGCTGAAATAATTAAAGGAATTGATGATGTAAAAGGAGAAGATGTACAACTACTAGATTTAAGAGAAATTGAAAATACAGTTTGCGATTATTTTATTATTTGTTCTGGAAGTTCTAACACACAAGTTAAAGCTATTTCTAGTTCAATTCAAAAAATTGTTAGTAAAAGTATAAAAGACAAACCTTGGCATATAGAAGGAGAAATAAACTCTGAATGGATTTTAATGGATTACGTAAATGTTGTAGTTCATGTTTTTCAAAAACAAATTAGAGAATTTTACGATATAGAAAGTCTTTGGGGCGATGCTAAAATAACTACAATTAGCTCAAGCAATTAATCAATAGCATAGAAATTTTACACATGAGTGATTCAAAAAATAACAATAAAAAAAATATACCTAAGTTTAATTTTTACTGGATTTACGGAGCAATATTTGTTCTTTTAATTGCATTTCAGTTTTTAAATTCTGGTGATACAGCTTCTAAAAACATATCAACAAATAAATTTTCTGAAATATTAAACAGTAACGATATTAAAGAAATAGTTATAGTAAACAGAAGTAGTGCGCAAATTTATCTTACCGAAAAAGCATTAAATAAAGAAGCTTATAGAAAGTATAAAAAAACAACTGTTTTTAATCAGAAAGCACCCGCATTTTCTTATGATTTTGGTGATTTACAAAATTTTGAAAATCAGCTTTCCGAAGCTAAAAAAACAAACAATTTAGATTTTGATCAAAAACACATAGAGCAAACAAGTTTTATGGATCAAATTTTTGCATTCTTACCGTTTATTATTTTAATTGCAATCTGGTTATTCTTCATGAGAAGAATGTCGGGCGGTGGTGCTGGTGGCGGTGGTGGCGGTCAAATTTTTAACATTGGTAAATCTAAAGCAAAGCTTTTTGATAAAGATACCAAAGTAAAGACCTCTTTTAAAGATGTTGCAGGTTTAGAAGGCGCAAAAGAAGAAGTGCAAGAAATTGTAGATTTCTTAAAAAACCCAGAAAAATATACTTCTTTAGGAGGAAAAATTCCGAAAGGAGCATTATTGGTTGGATTGCCTGGAACAGGAAAAACATTATTAGCAAAAGCCGTTGCAGGCGAAGCTGGTGTGCCTTTTTTCTCATTATCTGGTTCAGATTTTGTTGAAATGTTTGTTGGTGTTGGAGCTTCTCGTGTTAGAGATTTATTTAAACAAGCTGCACAAAAATCACCATCAATTATTTTTATTGATGAAATTGATGCAATTGGTAGAGCACGTGGAAAAAACAGTATGACAGGAGGAAATGATGAACGTGAAAATACGTTAAATCAGCTTTTAACAGAAATGGATGGTTTTGGAACAGACACTAATGTTATTGTGCTTGCTGCTACAAACAGAGCAGATGTTTTAGACAAAGCATTATTACGTGCTGGTCGTTTTGATAGACAAATTTATGTTGATTTACCAGACATTAATGAGCGTCAAGCAATTTTTGAAGTACATATAAAGCCTTTAAAGTTATCAGAAAGTGTAAATATTGAATTTTTAGCACAACAAACTCCTGGTTTTTCTGGTGCAGACATTGCAAATATGTGTAACGAAGCTGCTTTAATTGCTGCTAGAACAAATAAAAAAGCTATTGAACATCAAGATTTCTTAGATGCTGTAGATAGAATTGTTGGTGGTTTAGAAAAGAAAAATAAAGTTATCACACCAAAAGAAAAGAAAACAATTGCATATCACGAAGCTGGTCATGCAACTGTTAGTTGGATGTTAGAACATGCAGCGCCTTTGGTAAAAGTTACAATTGTACCAAGAGGACAATCATTAGGTGCAGCGTGGTATTTACCCGCAGAAAGAATGATTGTTCAAACAGAACAAATGCTTGATGAAATGTGTGCTACTTTAGGCGGAAGAGCTGCAGAAAAAATTATTTTTGATAAAATTTCTACAGGAGCTTTAAGCGATTTAGAAAAAGTAACAAAACAGGCAAGAGCAATGGTAACTGTTTATGGTTTAAATGAAGAGGTAGGAAACATTACCTATTATGACTCATCTGGTAACGATGCTTTTGTAAAACCATATAGCGAAGAAACTGCTAAAAAAATTGATAGAGAAATTTCTAAGATGATCGAAGAACAATATCTTAGAGCCATCGAATTGTTAAAAAATAACAAAGAAAAATTAACCATTTTAGCTGAGTTATTATTAGAAAAAGAAGTCATCTTTAAAGATGATTTAATGAAAATATTCGGAAAAAGACCTTTTGATGAAGAAGAAGAAATCGTAAAAAAAGAAATTGTTATTGACGTAAAAGAATCGGACAAAAAAGAAGAATAATCTTATTTTTACAAAATGAGTTTTTTTAAAAAGGTATTTAAATTATCATCAGAAACATCTGAAGAAAAAGCGGCTAAACAACAAGAAGTCAATTTATCTTTAGATGATTCTTTTGTTCACTATTTTTTAGAAAAAGGCGGTAAATTTTTATACTGTACAAAAAAGGAAGAAATTGAATTCCACCTACAAAACATCATCAAAGAAAATAGTTGGAATGAGTTGGTTTGCATAGACAAAAAGCTAAGTGGATTGATTAAAAAAACAGGCATAACTATCAAATCAGATATTAATTATTCTGCTCCTTTTTTTACAACTTGTGAACATTTAATTGCAGATAATGGAGATGTTCTTTTTTCTTCAAATCAAATACGTAGTAAAAAATTATCTTCTCTTTCAGAGCACTTTGTAGTGTACGCAACTACAAGTCAATTAGTTAAAAATACGGGAGAAGGTTTAACAGGTATTAAAACTAATTTTAAAGGTAATATTCCAACAAATATTAGTGCTGTTAAAAATTATTGTTTGCAAAAAAAAGATGATAATTTCTTAAATTACGGCAACAGTAATTCAAAAAACTTATATTTGCTGCTGTTTGAAGACTTTTAATATGCGCAACCTACTAACCAGATCAATTTCTGGATTTGTTTATGTTACTCTTTTTTTATTTGCAATTCTATACGACGCAAAAAGTTATATTGCTTTAACAACTGTTTTTGCTATTGTCTGCATTTGGGAATTTTCTAAACTTGTACAATCTAAAAATGTTATTCCGTATCTTTTTTTAGGTGGAATGCTCTATTTTTTCATAAACCCAATAGAAGGTTATTCGTCGGTAACAAGTTTAGGTTTTACTATTGTTGGTCTAGTTATTTTAATTTATTTACTTTTTAGTTCTAAAAAAATTAAAACCGACACCATTTTTCAACGTCTATTTTTACAACTTATTTATCTTGTTTTACCTTTTTATTTTTTAATTTCTATACCTTTTATCTTTGGTAATTATCAACCAAAAATTTTAATCTGCGTATTAATCTTTATTTGGGTAAATGACAGTTTTGCTTATTTAGTTGGAAAAAACTTTGGAAAAACAAAGTTATTTGAAAGTGTTTCTCCTAAAAAAACTATTGAAGGCTTTTTTGGTGGATTGATTTTTTCATTAATTGCGGCATTTTTTATCACACAACAACATAATCACTCAAAAATCACATTGATAGATTGGATGATTATTGCAGCTATTTTATCTATTTTTGGTACAATTGGCGATTTAATAGAATCAAAATTTAAAAGACAAGCAAATATTAAGGATAGCGGAAACATTATGCCTGGTCATGGTGGATTATTAGACAGGTTAGATAGTTTGTTTTTTGCCGCTCCATTTGTATATTTGTATTTATACTTCATCATTTAAAATTGAACTTTTATGTTTCATAAAGAAGGATTTAAAATCATTACAATTACCTCTTTAATTATTGTTGGCGGAATTTTACTAGCAGACAAATTTATTGAGGTTGCTTGGTTGCAAAAAACAATTCAAATTGGGTTGATTTTTCTATTTATTATTGTACTTCAATTTTTTAGAAACCCTAGAAGAAACACTGTAATTAATGATGGTCAAATTATTGCTCCTGTAGACGGAAAAGTTGTTGTAATTGAAGAAGTTTTTGAACCAGAATTTTTTAAAGACAAAAGACTACAAGTTTCAATTTTTATGTCTCCGATAAACGTTCATGTTACTCGTTATGCTTTAAGCGGAACTGTTAAATACAGTAAATATCATCCAGGGAAATATTTAGTTGCCTGGCATCCAAAAGCATCTACAGAGAACGAGAGAACTACAATTGTTTTAGAGAATAACACTTTTGGTCAAGTTTTATACAGGCAGATTGCAGGTGCATTAGCTAAAAGAATTGTAAATTACGCTAAAGAAGGGCAAGAAGTTGTTCAAGGAACAGATGCTGGTTTTATCAAATTTGGATCTAGAGTAGATTTATTTTTACCTTTAAACACTAAAGTTGATGTAAAAATTGGCGACAAAGTTAAAGGCGGAGAACAAATAGTTGCACATAAGTAAAAAATGGGTAAATCAATAGACATACAATTTCAAGAAGCTTATAAAACAGTTTCTAGTTTGTCTCAAGATCAATTTGCTCCAGACATTATGTTAAAGCTATATGCCTTCTACAAACAAGCTACCTACGGCGATAACAATCCAGCTTATATTGACGACGAAAATGATTTAGATTTAAGAAATGGATTTAAACTAAATGCATGGATTCAATTAAGAGGAATGTCGATAGAAAAAGCAAAAAAAGAATACATCAAAATTGTAAATACATTATAATTTTAACAACCAAAATCAACCATGAAAAAATTAATTATACTTACTGTACTAACAGTATTTTCTTTTCATTTTACAGCTTGTAAAACTGATGTTAAGAAGAAAACAGTAACAAAAGAAGTTGCAACAGCCGCTTTTTCATTAGATAAAGCAAGTAATTCAATTAATTGGGTTGCTTATAAAACAACAGATAAAATTGCTGTTAAAGGCGAATTTAAAAAAGTAAACATTACTAAAAACGGAAATGGAGATACTGCAAAAGATGCCGTAAATAATGCTGAATTTTCAATTCCTGTTAGTAGTATTTTTTCAAATTTAGACGACAGAGATTTTAAACTGCGTAAGTTTTTCTTCGGAGTAATGGACAATACAAGTTTATTATCTGGGAAATTAATGTTGACAGATGAAACAAACGGAGTTGCGTCAATTACAATGAATGGCGTAACAGCAGATTTACCTTTTACTTATACATTAGAAGGAAAAGAATTCAAGTTAAACGCAACGATGAATTTAGATAATTGGAATGCTCAAAATGCTGTAAAATCTTTAAATGAAATTTGTGGAGATTTACATAAAGCTGCAGACGGAGTTTCTAAAACTTGGAGTGAAGTTGCAATTAACATTACTTCTACTTTTAAATAAAAACAGAAATAATTACATAAAAAAAGCCTCGCAATTGCGAGGCTTTTTTTATTTAAGATAAAATCTTTTTAACCAATTCTTGTTTTCCTTTTTCATCATCTCCAAAAATCCATTGTAGCACATTATCATCCCAAATTTCATCTCTTTCTGTCTCGTTGATAATGCCTTCTTCAATCGCTAAATCTAAAATTTTTCCTGGATAGGAAGATTGTATTTCACTTTCCATTTCTCCTAACGGATACGGATCATCTAAGCCCATTAACACTTGTTTTGAACCTTGATTCTTAATCAATAATTGCAATCCGCCAGTATCGTGCACCAACGTATCAAAGAAAATATTTTTATGTCCAACTGCTTTTCGTGGATGTGTTTTTCCTTCAAATAAATCTGGCCTTCCGTCAAAACCTTGAATTCTACGCCCTAAATTTATTTGTGCTAATTGTCCGCCATGCGCAAAACAAACGCGCATTCCTGGGTATTTATCTTGATATCCATTTAAGGTTAAAAAATGATATGCATCTGCACATTGTGCCAACATCCAAATTAAATGAAAACGCCAAGAAGTATTTTCTAATTTGATGAATTTTTCTCCGTCATACGGATGAATTTCTACCGCTAAGTTATACTTGCTTGCTAATTCAAAAATTGGTTCATTTTCTTCATCAAAAATACAGCGCCATGTTCCGATTGTATCCATATAATGTGTTGGCAAACACAACAAACGCATTCCTAATTGTTCTACACAACGCTCAATTTCCCAACAAGCTCCTTGAACAAATCCTGGATGAACCACAAACCCACAAGTAAATTTAGACGGATTTTCTTGCTGAATTCTCGCATTAAAATCATTTTGAAAGCGCAAGGCTTGTTTCATTTCCTCAACACGCAAACCATTTCCGTACAATTGAGATAAATTCAATACAACTGCGTGGTCAATCTTAAAACGCTCCATCCATTCTAATTTTTCATCTAAGAAAAAACTAGAATCTGTAACTGGTCTGCTCCAATCTTTTTGAAGCATAAATTTACGGTCTTTATCCACCCAAAAAATTCCTTTGTCTTTCATAAACTGCGGAATCTCTTCTGGGTAGGGTAATAAATGTGAATGTCCGTTAATACGTAATTTTCTTTTTTCCATTCTTTCTGTCATTGCGAGGCTTTAGCCGTGGCAATCTTTTTATTTTATAGTGAGATTACTTCGTCATTACTTCCTCGTAATGACAAACAAATTTATTTAATTTTTCTGGGTGCTTCCATTACCGTTCCACAATTAGAACAGGTACATTTCTCTTTATCAGAATAATACGTGTCAAAAATTAGTGGCATATCGGTTTCAATATTATCCAACGCAAATTTCTCTCTATACAATTGATTTCCACAGTTTTCACAATACCATTCCAACGCATCTAACATTCCTTTAGAACGTGGATATTCAATTACCAAACCAACTGTATTTGCTTTGCGTTGCGGAGAATGTGGCACTTTTGCTGGCAATAAATAAATATCACCTTCGTTAATTTCTACATCTTGCGGTTTTCCATCCACCATAATTTTTAACACCATATCTCCTTCAACCTGATAAAAGAATTCTGGCGTTTCGTTGTAATGATAATCTTTTCTAGCATTTGGACCACCAACAACCATCACAATATATTCTCCGTTGTCCCAAACACATTTATTTCCAACTGGTGGTTTTAATAAATGACGATGTTCATCAATCCACTTTTTAAAATTTAAAGGTTGTACTAAATTCATTTTTATAGATTTTTAAATTATTGGATATTTAGATTGTTAGAATCAAAAGATAAGATTTCAGTTAAAACTATCTCAACTCTTTTTTCTCTATTCTTTATTCTTTTTTTTGGGCGTTACCTAAAGGTCGGGCTTTCTGCTATATCTTTTTATGGTCATTGCGAAGAAAGTTTTTCACTTTCTGTGGCAATCTCAAATTTATAAAGAGATTACTTCGTTTTACTCGTAATGACGCTCTTTACAAACTGACATAAAAAGGATGCCGCTTCAATCCCTAACGCGAGATTTCGTTCAATTTACAAACTTTTTGTTCTTCCTCCATCAACCGGAACATTTATTCCGTTGATAAAACTTGCTTTTTCACTTGCTAAAAACACTACAGCATTTGCAATTTCTTCTGGTTTTGCAAAACGTTTTGCTGGAGAAGCATTTTTCATTGCTTCTGCAACTTCATCAAAAGATTTTCCTGACTTCGCTGATTTATTCTTAATAATTTCATTCAAACGCTCTGTTCCTGTTGCTCCTGGCAAAACATTGTTTACTGTAATTCCGAATTCACCCAATTCATTTGCCAATGTTTTTGACCAACTTGCCACAGCTCCTCTGATGGTATTTGAAACTCCTAAACCATCTAATGGTTGCTTTACAGAAGTTGAAATAATATTGATAATTCTACCAAAACATTTAGTTTTCATAAACGGAACAACCGCTTGCACCAATACGTGATTACATTTTAAATGTTGCGTAAAAGCACTCTCAAATTCTTCTAACTTAGCGTTAAAAATTGGTCCACCAGCCGGACCGCCAGTATTGTTTACCAAAATATGAAATTGCAACGCAGAAGCTTCAATTTTTTCTTTCAATTCTTGTGGATTCGAAAAGTCGGCAACCAAATAACTATGACATTGATTGTTGTTCGGTAACTCTGCTAAAACTGCTTTTAATTTGTCTTCATTTCTTGCCACCAAAGTTACATTTACTCCTTCTGCAGCCAATGCTATTGCAGATGCTTTTCCGATTCCTTGTGTACTTCCGCAAACTAAAGCGTTTTTGTTTTGTATTTCTAAGTTCATTTATTTTTATTTAAAGATTCAATGATTCAAAAACTGAAAATCAATCCTTTAATTTTTAAATCCTTCAATTTTTTAATATTTAATACACACATTTTTTGATTCAGTAAAAAAACGCAAAGCTTCAAAACCGCCTTCTCGCCCAACTCCAGATGCTTTTGAACCACCAAAAGGCGTTCGTAAATCACGTAACATCCACGTGTTTACCCAAACAATTCCAGTTTGTAATTGTTTCGAAAACTGCATGGTTCTATTTAAATTGTTTGTCCATAAGGTTGCAGACAAGCCATACTTTACATCATTTGCTAAATGTAACGCTTCTTTGTCTGTTTTAAATGACATCATCGTAACAACTGGACCAAATACTTCTTCTTGGTTGATACGACATGAATTATCTTGAACTTCAATTACTGTTGGTTGTAAATAATAGCCGTTTTCAAAACCAGGAACAGTTACCTCTAGTCCTCCACACAACACTTTTCCGCCTTCATCTTCTGCAATTTTGATGTAGTTTTCTACTTTTTCTAAATGAGGTTTCGAAACCAATGCTCCAATATTTGTAGCTTCATCCAATGGATGACCAACTTGTAATTGTTTTACTTTTTGCACAAAATCTTTCTTGAACTTTTCATAAATAGTTTCTTCCACAAAAATTCTACTTCCGCATAAACAAATTTGACCTTGATTGGCAAAAGAAGACCGAACCGTGGTTTCTAACATTTTGTCATAATCGCAATCTGCGAAAATGATATTCGGGTTTTTACCTCCTAATTCTAACGATAATTTCTTAAACATTGGCGCTGCAACTCTGGCAATGTGTGCTCCTGTTTGAGTTCCGCCAGTAAATGAAATCGCTTTGATATTTGGATGCTCAACAATTGCTTGACCTGTTGTGGTTCCCAAACCGTGAACAATATTTAAAACGCCTTTTGGGAGACCAGCTTCTGTACAAATTTCTCCTAATAAATAAGCGGTCATAGGAGTTACTTCACTCGGTTTAGCGATAACGCAATTTCCTGCAGCGATTGCTGGCGCAATTTTCCACGTAAATAAATACAAGGGTAAATTCCAAGGAGAAATACAACCTACAACTCCGATTGGTTGACGTAACGTAAAATTTACAGCATTCAATCCAACACTTTCGTGAGATTCTGAAGCGAACTGAGTAATGGCATTTCCGAAAAAACGAAAATTACTTGCAGCTCTCGGAATATCAATTTGTTTAGCTAAACTTAATGGCTTTCCGTTGTCTTTAGATTCTGCCATTGCAAAACGTTCTAAATTTGCTTCTAATAATTCAGAAATTTTAATCAAAATTCTGCTTCGTTCTTCTAATGTTGAGTTTGACCAATTAGGAAATGCATCTTTTGCTGCTTGATAGGCAACATTAACATCTTTTGTAGTTGAATTCGGAATTTGCCCATAGATTTCTCCGTTTGAAGGATTGTAATTATCAATATACTCTCCATTTATTGGGTTTACGAATTTTCCATTGATGTAGTTTTGGATGTTCATTTTAGCCTAAAAATTTAATCATTCTATTTTTTAATTTCTTTTTCTAATAAATCATTAATTATTTCTAAAATACTTAATGCATCTGAATACAAAACAAATACATCTTCTATATACATGATTCTGGTAACAATAAGGTTTTCAAACTCTTGATTATCTATAATCTTTTCATTGTCATCTTTATATACTTTAGATTTACTTAACCCACTATACCCTAAAACATTAAATAAGTTTCTAAGATTAAAATGTTTGTTTATAAATGGTTTTAACTCATTTTTTAAATCTTCATTTACAATTTTTTCTCTTTCAATAATATCATCATTAAGTTTAATAAAAGTATATATAGTTTTTCTTAAAGTGTCTGATTTTATAAGTGATAAATTTTCGTTTAATCTAGCTTCATTTAAAGTAATCATATCTAAATTTAGATGATAATCTATCCCTGTGAAAATAATTAATGAATCTAACCTTAACAAGGTTATTTCACTTTTTTTACTACCCAGAAGATTTATATTCCTTTTCGCTACCTTAAATTGATAATCTACTTCGTACAAATACATATCAACTTTTTTAATATTTTTTTCTATCTGTAATTTTAATTTTGGGTAAAAATTATTGACTCGTTCTTGTAACTTCCTATTTTCATTCCAATTACTTACCTGTAATGCTATTAAAATACCTATAACTACTAATAGAATCTCACCAACTGCATATTTAAAATACTTAGATGTTTTATTTTCCATAAGTAATGACTTTCTGATATGTCTGAAGAATTTAATCATTGTATTCTTTTTCAACAGATTCAATTATATTTTTCCCCATTTTTATTAATCTAGGAAACTCGCTTTTATACCTAACGTTCAATAAACCATTATATCTAAATAAGTTATTTACAAACACATGAATATCATTGATATCATTTGTAAGCAATTTAAAATTGTTTTTTTTTGCCTCTTTATAAACTTTGGAGTTTGTAAATATAGATTTATCACTTTTTCTGTAGGATAGATTTAAGGTATCTATTAGATCTTTTCGGTTAGGGTAATTTGTATTTACAATATTAAATAAAGATGTACGTAATGATGTTGCTGTTTCACTATCATTAATAAAGTCCTGATCTAAATGATCTGTTAAAGCATAATATTGATTTATTTGTTTCCGTAGCGAATCATTTTTAATCAATTTTAAACTCCCCGAATTCTTTATTTCATCTATTGTACTTTTATACCAAGTAAAAGGGCGATATCCATAATTGTCATAAGCTTCATAAAACACCTCTAAATTATCCAATTCATTTATCTCTTTGTTTCTAAAAAACGTTGCAAGCTTGTCTATATAATAAACTTTATACTTTATAATTTGAATCAAGTTTTCTGTCATTTTAATATCTTCATTCAAATCCACTACAAGGTTCTTTAAATAAGATTTGACTATTTTTTGTTCTTTTTTTTGTTCATTCCAGATGTTAATCTGCAATGCAATTAAAATACCAATAACCACCAATACAATTTCTCCAATTGCGTATTTAATGTATTTGCGTGTTTTGTTTTCCATAAGGAGATTTTGACGGATTTTCCGGAAGAATTTAATCATTTATCTACGTTTGTCAGGTCGAGCGAAGTCGAGACCTATTTAATTTTCATTCACTTAATAACCTCTCGACTGAGCTCGAGGAGACATTTTATTTTATTGTTTCTTATAAGCCGTCACTTTAATTTCCACAACCAAATCTGGATGTGGCAATTGATGCACAGCAACGGTAGTTCTTGTTGGTCCAGTTTCTTTGTCAAAAAACTCGGCATACGCTTTATTATATCCTGCAAAATCATTCATATTAACTAAGAAAGTAGAAACATCTACAACGTCTTTTAAAGATGCTCCTACTTTTTGTAAGTTCTTGTCAATATTGTTTAAGACTTCCTTGGTTTGTGTTTCAGCATTCAAATATTTAGTTCCCATTTCGTCAATAATATCAACTCCAGCAATTGTATTATCTGCTCTTCGGGAACTAGTTCCTGATACAAAAATAAAATCTCCTACAACTTTTACATGTGGATATGCGCCTCTTGGTGTTACTTTTTTTTCTTCCATTGTTTTGTCTGGTCGAGCGCAGTCGAGACCTATTTATTATTTATTACTTCTAAAAGCCTCTCGACTGCGCTCGAGGAGACAATTATTTGATTTTAGCCAATTTTAACAACTTTAATGTTGTTCTTAAATTACGTGTTGTGGCTGTTACTTTTAACTTTCTTTCAAATAAGTTATTACTTAATTTTGTGTCAGCAAACGTTGACGGACAATACAAGTAAATAACGTCTTTTTCTATCTTATATTGATCTTCTTTTATTCCGTTTACTTCAATTGTTTCTACATCAACCGGTTTCTCTAAAAAAGTAAATGCTACTATTTTCTCATTTTCTACTGAAAAAGGGTAGTTTTTTATTGCCTTTTCCCATTCAGAAATTGTTCTTGCTAAAACCGGAACATCATATCCAAATTTAACAAAAATTCCATCTTTTATTTTTTGACAGATTACCATCTTACTTTCATCAGAAGTTAAAATAATATTTCCACTTTGAATATAGGTTTTTACATTTTGAAACTGTAAATCATTTAAGAGTTCTCGCAATTCGACCATCGGAAGTTTATTTTTCCCCGACACGTTAATCCCTCTTAGTAATACGATGTATTTTTTCATTTATAATTCTGCGATTCTATCTTCTTCTAAAATTTCGTTTGTTTCTTGCTTCACTTTTTCTAAAACGATTTGTAATTCTTCTTTTGTCATATCGAGCGAAGTCGAAATATCATCATCAGCAATCATATTTAACAATGCTTTGTCTTGTGCACGTCCTTTTTTCATTGCTTCATCATAACTGATATTTTCATTAAAAGTAACCATAGAATATTTTGAAAAATATTCAGTTGGAAAATTTTTCTCCAAATCCATTTCTATTTTTCGCTTTTGCTTAAATAACGGATTTGCAACATGATTTTTCATCTCATGAAAATTATCAATCGCTAAATCTGCAATAGCGTCTGTATCTTGTTTTCTTGCTTTCTCATACGCTTTAAAAATAGTTTCCCAATTATCTAAATCTTGATTTAAAATTTCATCAAAAACAGTAACATCTTCAAAAGAAGCATTCATTCCTTGCCCATAAAACGGAACAATTGCGTGTGCGGCATCGCCCATTAAAATAGTATTATTTTGATAAGACCAAGGCGAACATTTTACAGTTCCTAAAGCGCCAACCGGATTGTTTAAAAACTCGTCTTTTATACTTGGAATTAACGCCAAGGCATCCGGAAATTCATTTTCAAAAAACGCTGTAATTTTTTCTTCGGAAGTTAAATTATTGAAATTATATTCGCCTTCATCATAACTTAAAAATAATGTTACAGTAAAACTTCCGTCCATATTTGGCAATGCAATTAACATGTAATCGCCACGTGGCCAAATGTGTAAATGATCTTTACTTATTTGATGTTTTTCGTATTTATCAGCAGGAATTTCTAATTCTTTATATCCATGTGATAAATAATTTTGAGAATAACTAAACAAAAATTTTCTTTCTAAATAATAACTTTTTCGCAAAACAGAACCTGCGCCATCTGTTCCGAAAATAACATCTGCATTTACAGAAAATTCTACTTTATTATTATAGTTTTCAAAAGTAGCTTTTGTGTTTTCAATATCTACAGAAACACATTTTGAATTGAAATGAATGGTTACATTTTCGTGCTTTTCTGCTTCTGTTAATAAAATTCCGTTTAAATCTCCACGAGAAATCGAATTGATATATTCTCCATTTCTACCAGAATAATTCGACGAAAATGTATTTCCTTTTGTGTCGTGCATTAAACGTCCGTACATCGGAATGCAAATTGCTTTCGCTTTTTCTTCAACTCCTGCCAAACGCAAGGCTTTAAATCCACGATCTGATAATGCTAAATTGATGCTTCTTCCAGCAGAAATATCGGTTATTCTTAAATCTGGACGACTTTCGTACACGGCAACTTTAAAACCTCTTTGCGCTAAACGAAGTGCCAACAATGAACCACATAATCCAGCTCCGATTATCAAGATCTTATTCCCATCCCAACCCTTCCTAGAGGAAAGGTTTTTTTTGTTATTGTTTGATATTTCTTTATTCGTATTCAAAATTATTTTTCTTTATTATTTATCGGCATGAGTTCCTTTCCTTCGGAAAGGGCTAGGGATAGGATTTTTACCATTCTATACACATCTTCAAATGAATTATACATCGGAACTGGTGCACAACGAATTACATCGGGTTCTCGCCAATCTGTAATAACATTATTTTTAGTTAATTTTTTGTGTAAGCTTTTATTGGCATTTTTTACTTGAATTGATAATTGACAACCGCGTTCTTTCGGATTACTTGGTGTGATAATTTTGATATCATCAGAATTGATTTCATTAATTAAAAACTCAAAATAACCCGTTAATTTTTCTGATTTTTGACGCAGAGCGTCCATTCCCACTTTATCAAATAAATCAAGTGATGAACGAATAGCTGCCATTGATAATATTGGCGGATTGGACAATTGCCAACCTTCTGCGCCTGGCATTACATCAAATGGTTGACGCATATTAAAACGTGTTTCTTTGTTATGATTCCACCAACCAGAAAAACGTGGCAATTCTTTATTATGAGCGTGTTTTTCGTGGACGAATAATCCACCTAAACTTCCTGGACCAGCATTTAAATATTTATACGTACACCAAGCTGCAAAATCAACTCCAGAATTATGTAAATCTGGAGAAATATTTCCTGCTCCGTGTGCTAAATCAATTCCGACAAAACAGTTTTTTGAATGACCTATTTCTGCAATTCTTTTTAAATCTAAAGATTGTCCCGTATAATAATTAACGCCGCCAATTAATAGCAAAGCAATTTCATCACCTTGTTCAGAAACGATGGTTTCTAAATCGTCAATATTTAATAAATCTTCTCCTTTTCTTGGTTTCCATTCTATCAATCCTTCTTCTGAATTAAATCCGTGAAATTGTAGTTGCGATTGTACCGCGTATCGATCCGAAGGAAAAGCATCGCTTTCAATTACAATTTTATATTTGGTTTTTGTTGGCTGATAAAAAGACACCATTAACAAGTGCAAATTGGTTGTTAAAGTATTCATCACAACTACTTCTATTGGTTTTGCGCCAACTATTTCTGCCATTGATTCTGTTAAGAACTCATGATATTTTACCCAAGGTTTTTTCGCTTCAAAATGACCTTCTACGCCGTAATTTGCCCAATCATCTAATTCTTGTTGAATGTATTTTTGCGTATTTTTTGGCTGCAATCCTAAAGAGTTTCCTGTAAAATATAGCCAATCATTGCCGTTTTTATCTTTCGGAATGTGAAATTGATCACGTAAATGCGACAATTTATCTTCTGTATCTTGTTGTTTTGCGTACGCTAAATTGTTTTGGTGTGTCATTAAAAAAATGGTTATCCCCAAATATAAGATTATTCGATAAATCAATTTGAATAATTTAACGATTTTGTACATTAGCAAAAAAATCATTCAGATGAAATCAATTAAAATTATTTTTGTTCTAATTTTTACAGTATTTATTTCTTGTAACGACACCTCAAATTCTGTTTCAGATTTAGAAACAATTCACGCAAACATTAAGCAACAACTTGCTCCAGATAAACGTGTAGAATTATTTGATATTAAATTTGAAACTGAAAATAATACGCTTGTTTTAAAAGGAGAAACGACCACAAAAAAAGCTTTAGATCTTTTAATTGATAGTTTAAAAATAAAAAATATTTCCTTTAAAAATGAAGTAAGAATTCTACCAGATTCCGCTGTTGGAAACAGAAAATTTGCATTAGGAAACAACTCTGTAATTAACATTAGAACGTATCCAAGACATTCGTCTGAATTAGGAACGCAAGGTTTGTTAGGAATGGAACTAAAAGTATTAGACAAAAAAGGAAGTTGGTACAGAGTGCAAACTCCAGATAATTATATTTCTTGGGTTGATGGTGGCGGAATTGAAAGAATGACTGCCGAAGATTTGCAAAATTGGAATAAAAAAGACAAACTGATTTACACAAAAAACTCAGGATATGTTTATGAACAAAAAAACGCAAAGTCTACCAGAGTTTCTGATATTGCTTTTGGCGGAATTTTAGCAATAAAAAAAGAACACGATTCTTTTTACGAAGTGGAATATCCTGATGGAAGAACTGGTTTTCTAGATAAATCGGAAGCTGTGTTGTACAATTCTTGGTTAAAAAAGAATCCTGCAAATGCAGAATTTATAGAAACATCTGCAAAAACAATGTTAGGTGTTCCTTATTTATGGGGCGGAACTTCACCTAAAGGAAATGATTGTAGTGGTTTTACAAAAACAGTATATTTAATGAACGGATTTGTAATTCCGCGTGACGCATCACAACAAATTACTGCAGGTAAAGTTGTAGATGAAGAGTTGAAATTTGAAGGGTTGGAAAAAGGCGACTTAATGTTCTTTGGGACACCAGCAAAAGATGGTAAAAAAATGCGAGTTACACATGTTGGAATTTGGTTAGGAAACGGAAAAGGAGAGTTTATTCATTCTGCGAGTAATGTACATTTAAGTTCTGTAAACGAAAACGAAAAACACTACGATAAATTTAACACCAATAGATATTTAGGAAGCCGACGTTATTTAGGGGTTAAAGATGATAAAATTATTGATTTAAAAGAATCTTTGATTGTAAAACCATAAAAATAGCCTCCAATATCTGGAGGCTTTAAATTAAATTATTATTTTATATATGTATACACAACGGTATTTGAATTTTGCACAAAACTAAAAGTAAGCATATTATCTGACACCAATGTAAACGTTTGAGTATCTCCTGCAGCGCTAAAATTATATTTATCATTTGAAACTGAAACCCAATTACCAGAAGCAGTTTCTATAGCACAATTATCGTCTAAGTTATGAGAAGTTATTGTAAAAGTTTTATTTGAACGTATCTCTATATTGTCTTTTAATTTACAATTATTAATAAACTCTTGACCTAGCATTGTAATTGAGTTCAACTTCCAAATTCCTACTACTGGGTCTGTTGACTCTTCTTTTGAGCTAGAACAACTAATAAAAATTAGTGCAATAGCTACCATTAAAATTTTTGTTTTCATTTTTCTTTTTTTTAGCAATTTATATTTATTAGAAACTCCAAAATGTATTAAAAATAAGTTTGAACTAAATATTTTGTTTAATTATTATTCTTTAGCTGCTCTACCTGTTATTTGATTATCTCTAATTGAAATTAATAATCGCCCATAATCATCAATAAAAGTATCACTACTCGGCAATAACATACTCATTAGTTCTTGTTGCTCATATTTTTTAATCATTTCTTCTCTTTGACTAGATAACTTTAGCATAAAATAACAGCGTTCTGATGGAATAGTTCTTATTTTATCAAGGTTAGGTTTCCATCTATTTTCGTTTATGAAATAATACGGATGAATATCCCCACCCAATTTAATTTTATTTACACTAATTGAATCTGTTGGAATAAATATTCCATTTTTCATTCCACCAATAATCATTTTGGCGTCATAAACTTCGTTTGTATAGTTCCAAAATGCTATAGTAAAACCATAACGCACTCTATCTTCATCTTTCAAACAAGAAATTAAAATAAATAAAGTTAAGACAACTATTATATTTTGTTTTTTCATAATCAATATGGGTTATAGTTAGGGTCTTCAGTCTTGTAGCAAGGGTAAACAGGAGTGTACACCATTATTTCTCGAAAACAATCACCAGTTTCATCTGGTACTATACCAAATGCGTTCGTAGTTTTTCTTCTTCGTTTCGGTATAAAATCACCTTCGTTATCATCACACTCATAATATTCTAATTCAATGCTTCCGACATAGCTTACAGGTGCTATTGGGTCAATAAAATAAACTGGTGTATTAATGTTTTCTTGTTGAATTATTGAATAAACCTCTTCCTTACTATAATCAAAATTAGAATTATCTTTATTAGTTTTTACAATATAACAACTTTCCCTTTCAACTATATTATAAATACGTATTTTGTATTGTGATGTAGAAGATTTTATTAAACCTATTGTTATACCAAATACTTTTAAATAGTCAGTTCCATCGCTCCATATTTTCCTGCCAATAAAATTGTTATGAAGATCCATTGCTTTACCATCAATAGGGTTTCCCGTTCCACAAATGCTGCCTTCTCTGAGGTCTGTGACCAATTTTGAAAAATTAAACCCCTTAGATTTAGAAGATATTGTAAAATAATACTGTGCTAATAAGGAACTCCATAACATATGTCTGTATGCATCTCTCCTGTCATTACTCCCTCCAAGATTAGGATATTTACTTTCTGCTGAAAAATATGCGATTGGTGTAGCCAAAAAATATGAAATAGCCGGTCGAACAAGTCCGTAATCGTATGTAAAAGATAGTGTACAGGTCGTAACTACAATCTCATTCCAAACATCACCAATAGTTACTCCTTGTTTATATTTATTAGTCCCAAGATGATTGTATAATTGTGGGTTTATAGCTATCTCATTCAGCACCATATAGTCTAAGTTATCGGAATAATAATCATCAATGATAGTTGTATTTGTTTCAAGCTGTGAATCAGATAAATCCGAAAAATCGTTTTTAATCATTTCATGATTTGTAGAATAAGGATTCGGGTTATTAGTTGTTGCATATCCTTCAATCTCTTCATATGGAAATTGATTTAAAACCACTTTAGCCGCTTCAACAAGTGCTTCTGGGCTTGGCAACTCTACATCTTCTATTGGCCCATCATCTATTTCATAACTAATTTTAGATTTTTTACCCTGAGTGTTAGTGTTTTTCCTAGCTTCTTTTCTTAATTTATTATATAGCTTCTTTAAGTCTTTTTTATCTTTCTTTGTGTTTAATTCTTCTTCTGAAGCTAGAAAACGTTTTTTTACCTTTAAACCTTGGTAGTAAATAAATTTTGATGGTTTTTTCTTTCCAAGAAATTGTTCTTCTTGTACTATTTCTTCGAAATCAGTATTTTGACAGTTAAAAAATAGTGCTGCCCCCCCCTATAAAAATAGAGAAAATTAAGATTTTTTTCATCTTTTTCATTGTATATAAATTTAAGTTAATATTGCAATTTTTAGCAAAGCATAGCTCCTTTGCTTCGTCTAATTTAGGTAAAATAAATTATATAAAAGAATAGTTTATTAATTATTAGCAATACGTAGGGTCAAAAACAGGTATAAACACCTGTTGATTTTTTTCATGCTTCTCGTTTAATACAACACTCTAAATTTTATAGTACCTTCTACTTCTCTAAGTTTTTTAATAACTTTTTGATTGTAGCCTTTATCTAAATCTGTAATAACATACCCAAGTTTTTCATCAGTAGATAAATATTGCCCAATAATATTCATATTATATTTTGCCAATACTTTATTAATTTTTGCCATAACACCAGGTACATTTTTATGAATATGTAAAAAACGATGTGCATTGCTATGTTTTGGCAATCTTATATTAGGGAAATTTACTGCATCAACTGTATTCCCAGAATTGATATACGCCATTATTTTACTAGGCACAAAATCTGCAATATCTTTTTGTGCTTCTTCAGTACTACCACCAACATGCGGAGTTAATATTACATTATCTAATCCTTTTAATTCTGTATAAAAATCTCCGTTCGCTCGCGGCTCCTCCGGATACACATCTACTGCTGCTCCTGCAATTTTACCGTTTTTTAATGCTTTGGTTAAAGCTTTTATATCTACTACAAATCCACGTGAAAGATTTACTAAATGTACTCCATCTTTCATTTGAGAAATTTCTTTTTCTCCGATAAAATTTTTGTTGGCTGCATTGTCATCAATATGTAAAGTTATCACATCAGCGATAGACAATAACTCAGATAATTTTTCAATTTTTGTAGCATTACCCAGTCCCAACTTATCTTCTACATCGTAATAATAAACATCCATACCAAGTGCTTCTGCCAATATTGATAATTGCTTGCCAATATTTCCGTAACCTACAATTCCAAGTTTCTTTCCTCTAACCTCTCTTGAACCTTGAGCTGTCTTATTCCATTGACCATTGTGCAACTCTGTACTACGTTGAAAAACACTTCGCATTAACATAATAATTTCTCCAAGAGCTAATTCTACAACAGATCTTGTATTACTGTAAGGCGCATTAAAAACGACCACACCATTTTCTTTACAAGCATTTAAATCAATTTGCTTAGTTCCGATACAAAAAGCACCAACTACCATTAATTTCTCTGCTGATTTAATTACTTTTTTAGTTAATTGTGTTTTAGAACGAATTCCTAAAACATGAACATCTTTTATTCTCTCGATTAATTCATCTTCCGACAAACTTTTAGAAACTGTTTCTACTGTAAATCCATCTTTAGACAACTTCTCAAAAGCATCTGGATGCACATTTTCTAGCAATAATATTTTAATCCTATTCTTTGGATATGAAATACTTCTTGGTAATTTATTTACAAATAAAAATTCATCTAAATTCGGAGCGATAAAATCGGCATTTTTAGTTGTTTTTTCTCTTGAAACATTTTCTGTATAAGCAAAAAATTTATCTGCAATTCCGGCTTCTCTTGTTACATAATCGCTGTAACCATCGCCAATAACCTGAATTTCTCCTTTTAAGTTTAAATCGCGTAAACATTGTATTTTTCCGTTATGTACAGACAACGGGTTCTCTCTATCAAAACCAACAATATTTTCTTGATTATCAAACTCAAACGTATTGGCAAAAACACGATCTGCAGCAATATTATATTCAGCAACAATAGGAATTATAAACTCTTTAAATCCTGCTGAAATTACATAAATAGAGTTCGCATATTTTTCAAAAAAGGCTTTATTTCTTTCTATAGACGGAGAAACTTTTTTGTGTAATTCTTTAATCAATATTGGTAAATCAGATTTTGTTGCTTGTAATAATTTAATTCGTTTTTCTAAAGATTCTGTAAACGAAATTTCGCCATCAATTCCCAAATTGGTAATGTCTATAATTTCTTGAATAATTGCATTTTTATTTGGATTTTCTGCCAAAGTTATTTCTGCTAAAACATCTAATGCTTCTACACTTGTAAGTGTACTATCAAAATCGAAAACGTAGTTTCTGTTCATTAAAATTTAAATTATACTTGTTAAAATTATCCACCAAATAATTGGCAAAGATTCTACCCAAAAAGAGCTGTAATATTTAGATTGATTTTCTTTTGCGCGCATTAAAAATAATAATGTTACCAAAGAAAAAACTAAGAATATATTTTTTGATGTTGTTTGTGTAGAAATTAAAAACTCAATAACTAATGCAAAAGCCAACAATACAAATCCGAGTTTTTTGGTGTTTTTAATTCCGATTTTCTTTGGAATTGTTTGTAAAGAAATGGCATCGTATTGTATGTCTCTAATATCAAAAGGTAAAATTAAAACTGCCACAATTAAAAAACGTTGAATTATATATAAAACAACATTTTCGTCTATCACTTTATCAGCATTTAATAATGGTAAAAACACTGTTGTGCCAGCCCAAACTATGGCAACAATTATTATTTTTAAATAACTTATTGTTCGTAAACTTTTTTGCAATCCGCTTAAAAAAGGAATCGCATATAAAACAGTTAAAAAGCCAAACGGAATAAATAAAATAAGAATTTCTATTGACAATTGATAGGCGAAAAAGCACATCAATAAAAAACAGCACAACGAAAAAACCTGAATGACTTTTAAATCTTTCGTTAAACTTCTATGATGAAATTTTGCAATGCCAAAATACTTTACAAAATTATACGCAGTAATTGTGCTAAAAAACATAAAAAAATTAAAAGCAGTATTGTTTTCAATTTCAAAATAAAGCTCCGTAATTCGCACAAACGCAAATACCGACAAAGCAACGTGAATACTTGCGTTTAAGTAAAAGTTTAAAAGCTTTTTTAGAATAATCATCCTACAAAAATAACATTTATGTTAACAACCCTTTGAATTGGTTCATAAAATATTTCTTTTAATTAATTTTGTATCATAAAATATTCTTTATTTTTAATTACTTTTGGTAAGCAAATTAAAATTTGCATACGTACAACATAAAACAACTAAATAATGAACACAAATTCATTTCAAATACGACATATAGGTCCGAACACAGCAGAGCAAAAAGAGATGTTAGCAACAATTAAAGCTGATAGTTTAGATCAATTAATTTCAGAAACAATTCCAGATGATATTCGTTTAGGAGGCAAATTAGATTTAGACCCTGCAATGAGCGAATATGAATATTTAAGTCATATTCAAGAATTAGGAGCAAAAAATAAAGTATTTAAAAGTTATATTGGTTTAGGATATCACGAAGCAATTGTACCAAGTGTAATTCAACGTAATATTTTAGAAAACCCAGGTTGGTACACAGCTTATACGCCTTATCAAGCAGAAATTGCTCAAGGTAGATTAGAAGCTTTGTTAAATTTTCAAACAATGCTTTGTGATTTAACAGGAATGGAATTGGCAAATGCTTCTTTATTGGATGAAGGAACTGCTGCCGCTGAAGCAATGGCGTTATTGTTTGATGTTAGAGAAAGAGCTCAGAAAAAAGCAGATGTAAACAAGTTTTTTGTTTCTGAAGAAATATTACCACAAACCTTATCAATTTTACAAACACGTTCTACACCAATCGGAATAGAATTAGTTGTTGGAAATCATGAAGAATTTGATTTTTCTGATGCCTTTTTCGGAGCAATTTTACAATATCCTGGAAAACACGGACAAGTTTATGACTATTCAGATTTTGTTGCAAAAGCAAACGAAAACAATATTAAAGTTGCAGTTGCAGCAGATATATTATCATTAGCAAAATTAAAAGCACCAGCAGAATTTGGAGCTGATGTAGTTGTTGGAACTACACAACGTTTTGGGATTCCATTAGGTTACGGTGGTCCACATGCAGGATATTTTGCTACAAAAGAAGCATATAAAAGAAGTATTCCTGGAAGAGTTATTGGAGTTTCAAAAGATGTTGATGGCGGACGTGCTTTGCGTATGGCATTGCAAACTCGTGAGCAACATATTAAAAGAGAAAAAGCAACTTCTAACATTTGTACTGCGCAAGTTTTATTAGCTGTAATGGCAGGAATGTATGCTGTTTATCATGGAAAAGACGGAATTCAATATATTGCTGATAGAGTTCATGCTTCTACAGTAACTTTAGCAAATGCTTTATCTAACTTAGGCTTTAAGCAAACAAACTCCTCTTTCTTTGATACAATTACTGTAGAAGTTGATGCAAAGAAATTAAAAGCTGTTGCAGAATCTAACGAAATCAATTTCAATTATATTGATAATAACACAGTATCTATCTCTATCAACGAAACTGTTTCTTTAAAAGAAATAAATGCTATTGTTGATTGTTTTAAATCAGCTTTTAATGTTGATAGCACTCCAATTTCAGAACTTTCTACTTCTACAACTATCTCAGAAGATGTGCTAAGAAACACTTCTTTTTTAGATCACGAAGTATTTAACACCTATCGTTCAGAAACTGATATGATGCGTTATATCAAAAAATTAGAGCGTAAAGATTTAGCGTTAAATCATTCTATGATTTCTTTAGGATCTTGTACAATGAAATTGAATGCAGCATCTGAAATGTTGCCTTTGAGCAATCCACAATGGGGAAATATTCATCCATTTGTGCCTTTAAATCAAGCTGAAGGTTACCAAACTGTTCTTAAAAATTTAGAACATCAATTAAATATTATTACAGGTTTTGCGGGAACTTCTTTACAACCAAATTCTGGTGCACAAGGAGAATTTGCTGGACTAATGACCATTAGAGCTTATCATCAATCAAATAATGAGTCGCATAGAAACATTTGCTTAATTCCTGCTTCTGCTCATGGTACAAATCCTGCATCAGCAGTGATGGCCGGAATGAAAGTTGTGGTTACTAAAACCGCAGAAAACGGAAATATTGATGTGGAAGATTTACGTGAAAAAGCGATTTTACACAAAGATAATTTAGCCGCTTTAATGGTAACGTATCCTTCAACACATGGAGTTTACGAAAAAGAAATTAGAGAAATTACGCAAATTATTCATGATAATGGCGGACAAGTTTATATGGACGGTGCAAATATGAATGCGCAAGTTGGATTGACAAATCCGGCTACAATTGGCGCAGATGTTTGTCACTTAAATTTACATAAAACATTTGCTATTCCTCATGGTGGTGGTGGACCAGGAGTTGGACCAATTTGTGTTGCTCCACAATTAGTTCCGTTTTTACCAACAAATCCGATTATAGAAACAGGTGGAGATAATGCTATCACAGCTATTTCTTCTGCACCTTGGGGTTCTGCTTTGGTTTGTTTAATTTCTTACGGATATATTACCATGTTAGGTGTTGATGGATTAACAGATTCTACTAAGAATGCCATCTTAAATGCCAATTACATGAAAGATCGTTTACACGGACATTATGAAACGTTGTATACTGGAGAAATGAACAGAGCAGCTCATGAAATGATTTTAGATTGTAGAGATTTTAAACGAAACGGAATTGAAGTAGTAGATATCGCAAAGCGTTTAATGGATTACGGTTTCCACGCTCCGACGGTTTCTTTCCCGGTAGCTGGAACAATTATGGTTGAGCCAACAGAATCTGAAAGCAAAGCTGAATTAGATCGTTTTTGTGATGCAATGATTTCTATTAGAAAAGAAATTTCTGAAGCTTCTAAAGACGATGCTAACAATCCGTTGAAAAACGCACCACATACTCAAGAAATGTTAACTTCAGATGATTGGACGTTGCCTTATTCTAGAAAACAAGCAGCATTTCCTTTAGACTATATTGCCGAAAATAAATTTTGGCCATCGGTTCGTAGAGTTGATGACGCTTTTGGAGATAGAAACTTAATTTGTTCTTGTAACCCAATCGA
The DNA here is from genome assembly GCF_039748955.1 of Polaribacter uvawellassae. Lineage (NCBI taxonomy): Bacteria > Pseudomonadati > Bacteroidota > Flavobacteriia > Flavobacteriales > Flavobacteriaceae > Polaribacter > Polaribacter uvawellassae. The sequence continues at coordinate 391,019 of NZ_JBDIZN010000002.1, forward strand.
GGATTACATGTAGCAGTCAATGTCTACAAATAAGTATTTTAAAGGCCGTTTCATTTATTTGAAACGGTTTTTTTTGTTTAAAAAAATAAAGACTATTTACAGCAAACCTATTTTTTAATATTTAGCCGATTTTACTGAAATTAATCTATCCTTAAATTAGAAACATTAAAATCTAGGCAACTATTTATAAATTACTTACGTCTTTATATAGAGTTAAATTAATAATCATTCAAAAAAACATTATGAATTCAAATAAAAAAATTGGAAGAATCACTGGAGCGTTATTGCTATTTGTTTTTATTTCAGGAGTTACTATTTTTCAATTTTTACAAGGAGCTGTACTTTTTTCAAATGATTATATAACTTCTGCTTCTGAAAATGCAACCAAATTAATTAGTTCTATAGTTCTTGGAATCTTTAGTGGAGTAATATCAATTGTAATTGCTGTAATTCTATTACCTATTTTTAAAAAATACAATTATAGATTAGCGTATTTATATGTTGCTTTTTGCATTTTAAATTTTATCGCAATAATGTTAGATAACAGCAGTGTTTTATCAATGTTAGAATTTAGCAAAGCATATTTGAATCATGGAGAAGAATCTAGTTCTTTAAAAGTGACGGAAACTCTTCTTTACGAAAAACATTGGTGGACGCATTATTTATATTTACTAATTTCTTGCTTTCCTGTTTTTGTGTTGTATTATACTTTGTTTATTTCTAAGCTTGTTCCAAGGTTCTTTTCTGTTTTCGGAATTGTAGCTGTTCTTATTATGCTTGTGCAAGAAATGTTTTCAATTTACGGAAATAGCATCAGCATGGACATGCTTTTACCAATTGGCTTGATTCAATTAACACTTCCGATTTGGTTGCTATTTAAAGGTTTTAATTCGTCTAAAAGAGAAAATTAAAAAACAACTAAAGTTTAGGTTTACTTTTAATGAGAATGACATTAAAGTATAAAAATTACTTATAATAAACCTCTTCCAAACTAACCACTTTTTCGTTTTTAGCTCTTCTAAAAACTTGATTTGGTTGTAAATTCGAAATAGAATCAACTCCCATTGCAGCAACAACTTCTTTCACAGCTTGTATGGTTTTATCGTGATAGTTTTTTACACGAACGTTTTTCTTCATTACAACCAACGCTTTTACCAAATGTGGATCTTGCGTTGCTACTCCAACCGGACATGTATCTAAATTACATTCTCTAGCCTGAATACAGCCTAAACTCAACATAAAACTACGCGCCATATTTACAGTATCTGCTCCTAAAGCTAATAATTTTACAACATCAAAAGCATCAACAGCTTTACCGCTTGCAATGATTCTAATTTGACTTTTTAAGTTGTATTTTTCTAGTAGTTGCACAACATAAGTCAAACCTTCTAATAACGGAGTTCCTATATAATTTGTAAATTCCATCGGAGCAGAACCTGTTCCTCCTTCTCCACCATCAACAGAAATAAAATCAGGATAATTTTTTGTTGCTGCAAAAGTTTTAATCATAGCTTCTATTTCTGGGTAATCTCCAACACATAATTTTATTCCAACAGGTTTTCCTTCAGATAAATCTCTTACTTTTTGGATAAAAGAAATCATTTCATCAAAATTAGAAAAAGCAGTATGTCCAGGAGGCGATTCTACTCTAGTAAATGGCGTAACAGCTCTAATTTTTGCAATTTCTTCTGTATTCTTCTTCGCTGGCAAAATTCCGCCATGACCAGGTTTTGCTCCTTGAGATAATTTTATTTCTATCATTTTAACTGTTGGTCTCAATGCATTTGCTTTAAATATTTCTGCATCAAAAAATCTTTTTCCATTTTCATCATGTTTTCCTGCTCCAAAATAACCAGTTCCTACCTGAAAAATTAAATCACCTCCTTGTAAATGATACGGAGAAATTGCACCTTCGCCAGTATTGTGTGCAAAATTTCCCATTTTTGCTCCTTGATTTAAAGCCATTATGGCATTTTTACTTAGCGACCCAAAAGACATTGCAGAAATATTGATGATTGAAGCATCGTATTTTTGAGAACATTTATCAGAACCAAAAACAACCCGATCACCTTTTATATTGTGGTGATCTTTTGGAAATATTGAATGTTTTACAAATTCATATCCTTTAGCATATACATTATGTTGTGTACCAAACGGAATGGTTTCTACTTGTTGTTTTGAGCGTTGGTACACCAAACTTCTTTGCTCTCTACTTATTGGTTTTCCGTTTAAATTATCTTCTATAAAGTATTGTTGAATTTTATCTCTCTCTTCTTCAAAAAGCCATCTTAATCTTGCAACTAAAGGGAAAGCTCTTAATAAAGAATGTCTTCTTTGCAAACTATCTCTAATGGCAACTGCTGTTAAAATAACACTAATGGAAAACATGATAATTGTCCCTATTTGCGGAACAAAAAAAACCAAAACCCCTGACAAGATTGTAATACTAATAAAGATAGATAAAATTGTATTTCTCATAAAATGTAAAATTTTAAACTAATGTAATTTCAACCAAAAGTAAATAATATAAATAATCAATTGATTAATTATTTGAAAAATAAACAACAAAAAGCTCCAACAAAAATGTTGGAGCTTTTAAATATGTTTAAAAATTTAAAAAATTACTTTTTAAATTTTGCGTATTTATTTTTAAATTTATCAATACGTCCTGCTGAATCTACTAATTTAGATTTACCAGTATAAAAAGGATGAGATGTTCTAGAAATCTCTAATTTAATTAGTGGATATTCTACACCTTCTACCTCTAAAGTTTCTTTTGTATCTGCAGTAGATTTTGTTAAAAAAACATCGCCATTAGACATGTCTTTAAAAGCTACCATTCTATAATTTTCTGGATGTATGCCTTTTTTCATCTTACTTTTACTTTTATAATCTTTTTAATACTTTGTTTATAAAAGAGTTAAGCTGGTAAATTCTTACTCTTAATCTTAAAATAACGAGCATTAGTTATTTAAGGCTGCAAATTTAACGATATTTTTAAGATTACAAAGAAATAATTTATTTAATTTGTGTAAAATTATTTAAACTATGCGTTTATTAAAATACATATCTCTAGTAACACTCTTTTTAACAGTATTAACTTCTTGCAGCAATGCTTATAGGTTTAAGCTAACAACCTCTAAAAAACTAGTAATCAATCAAGAAGCAACAGCAACTTTAACAGAAGTTAATAACAAACCAATTGATTCTATTCAGTTTTTTGTTAACGGAAAAAGAGTTGCATCAACTGGGAATACCATAAAATTTGATACTAAAAAATTAGGCGTTGGAAAGTTTACCGTAACTGCTTTGGCATTTTATCCTGAAAAAACTAAAAAAGTAAACAATTCATTTTTAGTTTACTCTGAAAAAAATCCTATTATTTATGATTACAAAATAGTAAATACATATCCACACGACAAAACTTCTTATACGCAAGGATTAGAGTTTTACAACGGCTTTTTATACGAAACCACTGGAAAAAAAGGCAAATCTGTGTTGCGTAAAATAGCATTAAAAACAGGAAAAGTTTTGCAAGAAACAAAATTAGATAAAAAATATTTTGGCGAAGGAATGACCATTTTAAATGGCAATATTTTTTGGTTAACTTGGCAAGCAAGAAAAGGTTTTGTATATGATTTAGAAACTTTTAAACAAAAAAAAGAGTTCCCTTACACGTGGAGTAATGAAGGTTGGGGATTAACAAATGATGGAAATCAATTGATAAAATCTGACGGAACAAACAAAATTTGGTTCTTAGATCCTGCAACGCAGAAAGAGCAAAAATCTATTCAAGTTTATTTAAAAAGCACTCCTTTTTATGAGATAAATGAATTAGATTATATTAATGGAAAGATTTATGCAAATTATTGGAAAAAACCAAATATTGGCATTATCAATCCAGAAACTGGAATTGTTGAAGGAGTTATCCTTTTAGAAAAACTTCAAAATCTGATGAAAAAAGAACAGAAGTTAACTGATCAGGATGAAGTTTTAAACGGAATTGCTTTTGACAAAAAAACAGGAAGAATTTTTGTTACTGGTAAACATTGGGGAAAACTTTTTGAAATAGAATTAGTAAAACAATAACAATATTTAAATCAATTAAAAGTTATATTTTAAGAATCTAAAATGTCAGGTTGAGCTTAGTCGAGACCTCCAAAAAACCTTTAGACTCCGCTCAAGGAGTCAATTGTAACTTTATGAGAAAAATTTTCACCTTTTTAATTTGCATTCTTTTAATTTCTGTAAGTTCTTGCAGAAAAGATTTTGATACAATTCCTAGTTTTGGCAAACTTACTTTCTCTAAAGACACCGTTTTTTTAGACACGGTTTTTACAAATATTGGTTCTAGCACTTATAATCTTAAAGTGTATAACAAAAGCAACAATGCAATTACAATTCCGTCTATTAGTTTAGAAAACGGAAATGCTTCTAATTACAGAATTAGTGTTGATGGAATTCCTGCTAAAGATTTTAAAAACATCGATATTTTAGCAAAAGACAGTCTCTTTATTTTTGTTGAAACCACTATTGATTATGCTTCGGTTTCGAATCCTTTATATACCGATAAAATTATTTTTGATACAGGAAACAATCAGCAAGATGTTGATTTAGTTACTTTAGTTCAAGATGCAATTTTTATGTATCCAGGAAAAGATCCTATTTCCATGAAAATTGATTCATTGTCTTTGGATGGAAAACCAACAACGATTAAAGGTCGGTTTTTAACTGATGCTGAATTAACTTTTACCAATACAAAACCGTATGTAATTTATGGATATGCCGCAGTTCCAGCAAATAAAACAGCAATAATTGAGGCTGGAGCAAAGTTGTATTTTCATAATAATTCAGGAATCATTGTAGATACAAAAGGAAGTTTAAAAGTAAACGGAACCATCAATAATGAAGTTGTTTTTGAAGGCGACAGATTAGAACATCGTTTTAATGATGTTCCTGGTCAATGGGGAACCATATGGATGCGCGCCGGAAGCAAAGAAAACGAAATTAATTACGCCATTATTAAAAACGGAATTATCGGTATTTTAGTTGATTCTTTAGGCTCAAATACACCAACTTTATCCATAAAAAATTCTCAGATTTACAACAATTCTAATTTTGGAATCTTAGGAAGAGAAACCAATATTAAAGGAGAAAATTTAGTGATTGGAAACACAGGTCAATCTGCATTAGCCTGTACAATTGGCGGAACATACAACTTTACACATTCAACTTTCGCAAATTATTGGAGCAACGGAACACGACAATTACCAGCTGTTTTAGTAAATAATTTTTTTACTTATGTAGATGCAAATAACCAAGAAATTACAGAAACAAGAGATTTACACGCTGCTAATTTTACCAATTGTATTATTGCCGGAAACAACAATATCGAGTTTGTATTAGACAAGGTTTCTGGAAGTTTATTTAATTATTCTGTGCAAAATAACATGATTCAGTTTAACGATATTGACAATATTTTTGCATCAAATGCAGAATTAGATTTTAATGATACTTCTCATTACCTAAACAACATTATAAACGGAACAGTTCATTTTCAAAATTCGCTTATCAATCAATTTAATATTGGTCAAAACAATAGCGGTATCAATAAAGCATTAAACAGTGCTTCACAATTAATTCCGTTAGATATTTTAGGAACAAACAGAACTTCTTCTCCTGATATTGGTGCGTATCAACATATCACTTTTCAGTAGTTTTTTCATTTTTCAACTCTTTCAAAAAACCTTTGATTAACAGATAAGCCAAGAGAGACCAAAGAAATCTATACACCCAAATATCCATTTCAATTCCAAAAACGTTTTCAACACCTTTGTCTTTTACAAAACTTACAATAACATCTATAATAATTATTATTGCCAGAATTAAACTCACGTATTTTTTCATAGATTATTTTTTATAAACGATTCCATCTTTCATTACAAAAACTACATTTTCCATGGTTTTAATATCTTTTGTTGGGTCGTCATTTACAGCAATTATATCGGCAAAAAAACCTTTTTTAATTTGTCCTATTTCAGTTTCCATGTTTAAAATCTTTGCATTTGTTATCGTTGCAGACTGTATCGTTTCCATTGCTGGCATTCCTGCTTCTACCATATAGCCAAACTCTTTTCCATTATTTCCATGGTTAAAAACTCCAGCATCTGTTCCGAATGCAATTCCAACTCCTTTCTTATATGCTTTAGCAAATGTTCCTTGAATTTGCGGACCAACTGCTAATGCTTTTGGAACTACAATCGCTGGATAAAAACCTTTAATTTTTGCTTTTTCTTCCACTTCTTTTCCTGCTGTAATTGTTGGGACTAAAAAAGCGTTGTGTTGTATCATTAACTCCATTGTTTTATCACTCATATATGTTCCGTGCTCAATTGTTTTTACACCGCCAATAATTGCTCTACGCATTCCTTCATCTCCGTGCGCATGCGCTGCAACGTGCATTCCATAATCCTTTGCTGTATCGCAAATTGCTTTAATTTCTTCAATTGTAAACTGCGGATTATCTCCACTTTTAGCAACACTTAAAACACCACCTGTTGCAGTAATTTTAATTACATCTGCACCATTTTTATAACGTTGTCTTACTGCTTTTTTTGCATCAGTAACACTATTTACAACTCCTTCTTTTGGCCCTGGATCTCCAATTAATCTTCTACTATTTCCATTGGTTGGATCTGCGTGTCCGCCAGTAGTTGCTAATGATTTTTCTGAAGTAAAAACTCTTGGGCCTTCTATTTTACCAGCATTGATTGCATTTTTAACAGAAACATTTACACCCGAACCACCTAAATCTCTAACCGTTGTAAAACCAGCATACAACGTTTTTTTTGCAAAAACTGTAGCATTAAAGGCAATGTCTGCATCGTTTAAAATATATTTATTCAAACGTGTATTTGCATCAAATTCCATTTCAAGATGAACATGCATATCTATTAAACCGGGCATTACTATTTTGTTTTTTAGATCTATTGTTTTTGATGTTCTGTCTTTTGGTTGAATATATCCATTATGAATATTGATAATTTTATTTCCTTCTACAACAATTGTTTTTCTGCTTTCTATTTTACCTGATTTTGTATCCACTAATTTTCCGCATAAAATATATGTTTTTTGGGCAGACACAAAAGTTACAGATAATAATAGAATGATAGATAACACTAATTTTTTCATGATTCTTGTTTTTAGATTTTATAAATGTATTAAAAAATGAGTAGATTGCCTGCTTTAATCTTAGCTTTCAAAAAGAATACCAAAAAAGATGAAAAACGTTGTAATTACAGGAACTAGCAGAGGAATCGGATTTGAATTAGCGCAATTATTTGCGGATGCAAATCATAATGTATTAGCAATTTCTAGAAATATAGAAACGATCTCAAAATTAAATCACCCAAAAATTACTGCTTTATCGGTTGATATTTCTGATGAAAAGGATGTAAACAAAGTAGTTGATTTTGTTTCATCAACTTGGAAAAATGTCGATATTATTATTCATAATGCAGGAATGCTAGTTAACAAACCATTTGCAGAAATTACTTCTAACGATTTTTTAGAAGTCTATAAAGTTAATGTTTTTGGTGTTGCAGAATTGACAAAAAGTATGATTCCTTTTTTACAAAAAGGAAGTCATGTTGTAACAATTAGTAGTATTGGCGGAATTCAAGGAAGTTTAAAATTTCCTGGTTTAGCCGCGTACAGCTCATCGAAAGGAGCCGTAATTACATTGTCAGAATTGTTAGCCGAAGAATACAAAGAACAAGGAATTTCTTTTAATGTGTTGGCACTTGGAGCAGTACAAACAGAAATGTTAGAAGAAGCTTTCCCAGGTTATAAAGCACCAACAACTGCAAAAGAAATGGCGAGTTATATTTGTAACTTCTCTTTAACAGGAAATCAGTTTTACAACGGAAAAGTATTGCAAGTTTCTAGTACAAATCCATAAAAAACCAGAGTGTCACTTCGAGTGATTTCCTGAAAGAAAATTATATCGAGAAGTTTTTAATAATGAGTTCTCGATACAAAAATTTTACAAATTTTCACTCGAACTGACAGATAAGACATTTGAAAAATAATTATCAAACATACATTCCAGAAAAGGCAATTCCGATTGTTCAATATTTAATTGAGCAGCATCATTTTACGTTAAAAATTGTAAATCAACGACTAACAAAACATGGCGATTTTAGAAAAATGCCTGACGGAAGATTTCAAATCACTATTAATAACAGCTTAAATCAATATCAATTTTTATTAACATTGATTCACGAAATTGCACATCATGTAACCTATCAAAAATTTGGAAGAGTACAGCCACACGGAAAAGAATGGAAAACTATTTTTCAACATTTAATGTTGCCATTTTTACAACCAGAAATTTTTCCCAAACACATTTTACCCATTTTAGCCAATTATTTAAAAAATCCGAAAGCAAGTACAGATGCAGACGTTAAATTATCGTTAGCATTTAAAGAGTTCACCAAAGAAACCGGAAAGAATTATATCTTTGAAGTTCCTTACGGAAGTTTGTTTCGTTTTAAAAATGCGATATACAAACGAGGAAATAAAAGAAGAACACGATTTGAATGCTTTCAAACCAAAAACGGAAAAGTGTATTTATTCAATCAAAATGTAGAAGTTGAAATTTATGAAGAATAACTATTATGCAGTAATTATGGCTGGTGGCGTTGGCTCTAGATTCTGGCCAATTAGCACACAAGAATTCCCAAAACAGTTTCATGACATGTTGGGAACGGGAAAATCTTTGTTACAACAAACTTTTGACAGAATTCATCATTTAATTCCGTCTGAAAACATTTTAATTGCTACCAATTCTCGTTATAATGATTTGGTTTTAGAACAATTACCTCAAGTAACCCAACAGCAAGTTTTATTAGAGCCTGCAATGCGAAATACAGCGCCTTGCATTTTATGGTCGGCTTTAAAAATTTACAATCAAAATCCAGATGCAGTGTTGTTAATTGCGCCTTCGGATCATTGGATAGAAAATGAAACTGAGTTTCTTAGAAATATTGAAACATCATTTAATGCGTGTGCTGAAAATGATATTTTAATGACGCTGGGAATTCAACCAAATTCGCCAAATACTGGTTATGGATATATTCAGTTTGAAGAAAACAATTCTGAAATTAAAAAAGTAAAACAGTTTACAGAAAAACCTGATTTAGAAACTGCAACAAAATTTTTAAATAGTGGTGATTATTTATGGAATGCCGGAATCTTTGTTTGGTCTGCAAAAAGTATTATTGCTGCTTTTGAAAAATATTTACCAGAAATGATGGGTTTGTTTAACCAAAATAATCAAAATTGGAATACAGATTTAGAAGCTGACTTTATCAACAAAAACTACGAAAAAGCAGAAAACATTTCTATTGATTTCGGTATTATGGAACGCGCAAATAATGTGCAGATTTTACCTGTGGAATTTGGCTGGAACGATCTTGGAACTTGGGGTTCTTTGTATCAGAAGTTAAAAAAAGACTTACAAGAAAATGCTGTTGTTGGTGCAGAAACAATTTTTAGAGATGCCAACGGAAATATGGTAAAAACACAATCTGGAAAGCGTGTTGTAATACAAGGTTTGCACGATTTTATTGTGGTAGAAAAAGACGATGTTTTACTTATTTGTCCAAAAAGTGCAGAACAAGATATTAAAGAAATTACATCTGAAGTAAAGACTACTTTTGGTGAAGATTATGTATAAAAGAACTCGGTTGTCTATTCGAGCGGAGTCGAGAACTAATCATTAACTAACTTTTAATTACATCTCGACTCCGCTCGATATTGCATCTTAGCATTACTTTTTAAGTTTACTTTTCTCGTTTTATAAATAAAGTATCGAGTTTCATTTCGGTTTGCATCCACTTTCTTAACTCCAATTCTTTTAGATTTATAATACTATCTTTTATAGATGCATTCCATTTAACAGTTGCTAACGGAATCGTATCAATTTTGATAAAATCACTAGAAGAAAGTACTTTAGAAAAACCTATTTTCTCAATATCTAAATAACGTATTTTAGCTTCTTTGGCAATTCTACTAAATGCTATTGCTTTTTCGTTATTCAATGCTGCTTTTTGTTCTATATTTTGATTTAAAATAGAAATAGTGCTTTTTAAATCTTCAATCTCAACTCTAAGCCCATCAATAATTTTCTTACTATCTTCTAGTTCTTGTCTTTTCTCTTTATACGCAGTCGTAATCAACTCAAAACTTTTTGTATCGCTTCCTTTAATACTTAGTTGAAATTCTTTTAAATTTCTATAGCTATTATTACTCACTAATTGATTTGTCAACGCATTTTTTGTGGCATCATCAACCTCGTTAAAGAAATTTAATTTAATTTCTTTTTTATCTAAATCTCTTTCATATTCTATCAATTGTAAGTACTGATTTGATTTAACCTCATTTTTAATGAATGCTGATATTTGATTGTTCATTTGACTCTCTTTATAAACTGTAATAAAGGTAAAGACCGCAGGAATCATTACAACAATTGCCAACACAGAAGCTAATTGGGCAGTACGTTTTCTTTTTGCAGAATTCACATATTTAAGCATTGGAAAACTCAATAGTTTTAATACTAAAAATGTTGCCAACGCAATAAAAATTGTATTAATCGTAAACAAATACATGGCACCAAAAAAGTAACTCCAATTTCCTTGCGCCAATCCATAACCAGCAGTACACAATGGTGGCATTAAAGCAGTTGCAATTGCAACTCCAAAAATTACTGATGCTACAGTTCCTCTTTTAGTTCTGGCAACCATTAAAGCTAATCCACCAAAAAAGGCAATTAAAACATCTCTAATATCTGGACGAACACGTCCTAATAATTCAGAATTATCTTCACTTAAGGGAAAAATATAAAAGAATAAAAAAGCAGTAATTAAACTCAGCACAATCATGGTTGCCAAGTTGATTAGTGATTTTTTTAAAGTATCAATATCGTTGATTGCAATAGACATTCCAATTCCTAAAATTGGTCCCATCAATGGAGAAATTAACATGGCTCCAATTACAACAGCGGTTGAATTTGCGTTTAATCCGATGGATGCTACAAAGACTGCAAAGATTAAAATCCAAGCAGTTGCTCCTTTAAACGGAATATCAATTTTTATTGCTTCAATTGTAGCTTGATGATCTGTATCTTGGCGAAAATCTAATAATTCTATTAGAAATTTTTTGATGCCTTTAAACAAACCTTTTGCATCTTTTTGAATGTCTTGTTTTGCTTGTTCTACAGCTTCGTCTTGAATATTATTTTCTTCCATCTATAAATTGTGATTAAAAAACATTGGAAATATACAAAAAGAAAATGTTTAAATGATTATTTAATTATTTCGATCTTATCAATTTCTAACAGAAAATTTTCTGCTTTTTTATTTCCAATTAAAAATGCTAATTCTTGGAGTTGTTTTCCTTGATACGCTTTCATGTCTAACTTTCGTCCTCTAAATGCAGGATACATTTTTGAAAATGGAATTTCTATCTTTTGCCAATTTGAAGTTGTTTGAAAAGTTGAAATATATGAGTGAGAATCATTTTGATTGTTTTTTACTCTAAACTGATACGCTTTTCCATCGCCTTTTACAGTAATTATAAATTTTGAATATTTTTCTAAATCCTTTTTATCTAATCGATATCTAACCAAAGAAAAACCGCCATTATTTTCTGTAGAAATAGTTCCAAAAAACTGTCCGTGACCATTTTTATTTATTTTAAAATTCCCGTAAGATCTTCCTCCCATAACAACATCATCTAAAATTACCCAATCAGAATTGCTATTTTGCTGGTTGAAATCAAAAATTAATTCATTTGTAATCATTGTCATAAATATTAAAATATGAATTTGATATAACATTCTTAAAAATTAAAAATCTACTATAAATCCGAATCCAGGCAACACATTTCCGCTTGTACTTTCTACTTCTTCTAAAACATATCTAGAAGAATCGTTTGCGTTAATTACTTTATTTCCGTTTGCATCAACCGTTGGTAATAAAAACGATTGACCGTTAGATTTACTTGCCAACACATTCTGTACATCTACATAAAAATTTAATGAAAATTTGCTCCAAAACCACGTTTTATCAATTCGTAAATCAAGTTGAGAATAGGTACCAAAACGTTCAGAATTTAATGAAGTATAATCTAAAATTCCTCTATTTGCAACATCATAATTTGCAATTATAGATGACGCATTTAAATCATAAGGCGAATAAGGTTTTCCGCCGACTAATCTAAATTTTGATCCGATTTCCCAATTATTATTTAGCTTCTTTCCAGCTGTAACAGTTAATAAATGCTTGTTGTCCCAAGAAGACGGAATGTATTGATTTAATTGATTCTGAAATTCACTTCTTATAAAAGTGTACGATAAAATTCCGTACAAACCTTCATACGATTTCTTCTGCGCAAAAACCTCAAAACCATAGGCTTTACCTTTTGATGTAGAAGTAACTTCTTCGCTACCAACAACACCAAAATCTGCTCCTAAATTTGCCAAACTAATTTGATTTCTCACAGAAAAGGGGTAATTAGAATACGCCTTATAAAAACCTTCTAAGGTAATTTTTGAGCTAGCATCTGGTTTAAATTCTAACCCAGAAACAAAGTGATCTGATTGTATGTATTTTAAATGTGGTTGATTTACCAACACGTTTGCATTATTTCTAAACCCTAAAGATGTATATGTTGGCAATTGATAATATCTACCAACAGAAGAATTGATTGACCATTTATCATTTAAAGCAAACGTTGCTGAAATTCTTGGAGAAAACTGATTAAACACATTATTCATAGAAGTGTTGTAATTGTTTCCGTCTAATCTTAAACCTAAAGAAATTCCTAATTTAGAATTTAAGTAATTTTTTGATATTTGACCAAAAATACCATATTTAAATAGGTCTAATTCTGATGAAAAATTTTGTGTAGCTGTTCCCTGCGAATTTGCATCTTTTTGAAATGTTGTATTCGAATAATTTGCTTGTTCTAAACCAACTCCATAGTTAATACTAAAATCATTTAAGTTGACGTTATTTTCAAATCTAAATTTATTTTCAATTTCTTTTGATGTATAATCTAATAACAAATCATTTGCATTTCCAGAATTATTAAAATACTTGGTAGAATTATTATTCCACACACTTCTACTTAAAACGTATTGTTGATTTGAGTTTTCTCCAAAGTGCTTATATCTTGCTCCAACAGTATAATTCCATTGTTCTTGAACCGGAATATTACTTAAAATATATCCATTTCTTTTAATCGTTTCTTCGTCTGTTACACCATCATTAACACTTTCATTCAATTCAAAATTATCTATTGCACCTAACCCAATAAAAGATATTTCATCGTTATTCTCTAGTTTTGTTTTTACATTGATTTGAAAGTCGTTATACGTTGGTAAAAAAGGTAGTTTTATCAATTTGAATAAATATTGCAAATACGATTGTCTAACTGAAGCAATAAATGTTGTGCTATCTCCGATTGGTCCATCTAATGTAACTCCTGCATCAGAAGTTCCTAAAGTTGCTCTAGTATTTAAAGAGTTTGGGTTTCCTGTTTTTTGAGTAAACTCTATTACAGAGCTCAAAGCATTTCCTCTATTTGCAGGAAAAGCACTTGAATAAAAATCTACTTTTCTAATTAAATCTGCATTGATAATTCCAACTGGCCCGCCAGATGCACCTTGTGTTTGAAAATGATTAATTACCAGAATTTCTATTCCATCTACATAAAACTTATTTTCTGATGTTGCTCCACCTCTTATAATAATATCGTTTCTAAAACCAGGATTAGATGCCACTCCAGGCAAAGATTGTATTACTTTTAAAACATCTCTGTTTCCTCCAGGATTTTTTTCTATTTCTACAACCCCAAGTGTTTGTAAAGACAACGGACTTACAAGTGATTTTTTAAACAATTTACTTCTAATAACAACCTCATCTAAAGTAGATGCTTTTTCAAAAAGTTCAATAGTTACAAACGGAATTTTATCATTTGTAACCAAATAATCATCTGTTATAACAGTTTCGTAACCAATAAAAGATACTTGTAATTTAAAATAACCTAAAGGCGTATTTGTAATAGTAAAATTCCCATTTTCGTCAGTAGTTTCACCTTTTTGCGTATTTAATATTAGAATAGAAACAAAAGGTAATGCATCTCTTGTTTTACCATCAATAACTTTTCCTTTAATGGTTCCTTGAGAAAATAATTGAAATGAACACGCTAATAATAGTATTAAAAAAAACCTATTTTTCATTTTGTTTAATTTTTTTATTATTTTGTTAAACAAAAGTACGTTAAATAGTTGATATAAAAAAAGCAGTTTACAAAAAGTAAACTGCTTTATAAAGTTGTGGTGAGAGCAGGATTCGAACCTGCGAAGACGTAGTCAGCGGATTTACAGTCCGCCCTCGTTGGCCACTTGAGTATCTCACCAAAAATTTCAAATAAAAAGCTTCTCGAAATGAGAAGCTTTTTGTGACCGGGCTGGGGCTCGAACCCAGGACCCTCTCCTTAAAAGGGAGATGCTCTACCAACTGAGCTACCAGGTCATTTTTCTTTTGTCTTAGCGGGTGCAAATATAGTAGCAATATCTAAATAAACAAATGTTTTTTTTAATTTGTTTCGTTTAAATATGCTTGACGTACTTTCTTGAATAAATTAGAGCTATACACAAAATTTACAACTGCTTCATTGTCAGTTTTAAAGATTTCTGTATTGCTTCCTTCCCACGCTTTTATTCCGTTTTTAAGAAACAATATTTTTTCTCCAATTTCCATCACAGAATTCATATCATGTGTGTTAATTACCGTAGTAATTTGATATTCTTCTGTAATTTCTTTGATTAAGTTATCAATGATAGTTGCTGTTTGCGGGTCTAAACCTGAATTGGGTTCATCACAAAATAAATATTTAGGATTCATTACAATTGCTCTTGCAATGGCAACTCTTTTTTGCATTCCTCCAGAAAGTTCTGCTACATATTTTTTGTTAGCACCAATCAAATCAACTCTTTCTAAAACAGTATTTGCGCGTTCTAACATTTCTTTGTCTGATTTTTTCGTAAACATTTTTAAAGGAAACATTACATTTTCTTCTACTGTTTGAGAATCAAACAATGCACTTCCTTGAAAAACCATACCAATTTCTTGGCGCAGTTGTCTTCTTTCATCAGAATTCATTTCAGTATTTACACGTCCATCAAAAACAATTTTACCTTTTTCTGGCGTGTGTAAACCTATTAATGATTTTAAAAAAACGGTTTTACCAGAACCACTTTGTCCAATAATTAAATTGGTTTTCCCTGGCTCAAAAGTGGTTGAAATCCCTTTTAAAACTTCTACTCCGCTAAATCCTTTATGCAAATTTTTTATTTCAATCATTTAAGTTAATAGCATTTGAGTTAATAAATAATTGCAGATTACAATTAAAACCGTTGTCCAAACTACAGATCTAGTGCTTGCTTTACCAACTTCTAAAGAACCACCTTTTACATAATATCCTTGATAAGAAGGAACTGTTGCAATAATAAACGCAAAAATTAATGTTTTAATGATTGAATATTGTATTAAATATGGATCAAAATCTGTTTGCAATCCTTCAATATAATCAACTCCAGAAAACAAACCTGTTAATGTACCAGCAAGCCATCCGCCAAAAATTCCTAAAATCATTCCAAGAATAATTAAAAAAGGATAAAAGAAAACAGTAGCAATTATTTTTGGCAATACTAAATAGTTTAAAGAATTGATTCCCATAACCTCCAAAGCATCAATTTGCTCTGTAACTCTCATTGTACCAATGCTCGATGTAATATAAGATCCCACTTTTCCTGCCAAAATAATAGAACAAAATGTAGGCGCAAATTCTAAAATGATAGATCTTTTTGCTGCAAATCCTATTAAAGATTTTGGGATTAAAGGATTGTTTAAATTTAATGCCGTTTGCAAAGCGATAACTCCACCAATAAAAAAAGAGATAAACGCAATAATACCAATAGATTTTATACCAAGTTCTTCAATTTCTCGAGATAACGCCTCTCTAAAAACACGAGCTCTTTGAGGTTTTCTAAAAACCTGTTTAAGCATCATAAAATACTTACCAATATGTTCTAGATAATTCATGTATTCATTTTCTATCTGCTAAAGTATTAAATTATCATTAACAGTCCTTAAAATTGTAGTATTCTTAATTAAAATATTTATTTTTGATTCACATAAACCTATCGTAATGAAAAACTCTATTGTATTTGTATTCTTATCACTACTAATCTTTTCTGGTTGTAAACAAGAAAAAACAGCTCCAAAAAAGCCAAAATTAGTTATCGGAATTGTTATTGACCAAATGCGTTACGATTATTTAACACGGTTTGCTGATAAATATAGCGAAGACGGATTTAAAAGAATTATCAATGGCGGTTTCTCTTTAGAAAATGCACATTTCAATTATATTCCGACGTATACAGCGGTTGGACATACATCTGTTTATACTGGAACAACTCCAGAAAATCATGGAATTATTGGAAATAGTTGGTACGATAAATATGCTAAAAAATATATTTATTGTGTAGATGATGATACTTATACAAGCGTTGGAGTTGATTCTAAAGGCGGAAAAAAATCTCCGAACAGAATGCAAACCACAACAATTACAGATCAATTGCGATTGGCGCAAAATATGAACGGAAAAACAATTAGTATTGCCATTAAAGATAGATCTGCTGTTTTACCTGGCGGACATACAGCAAACGGAGCGTATTGGCTAGAAGGAAAAAAAGAAGGAAAATGGATTACCAGTTCTTATTATATGGACGAATTACCAAGTTGGGTAAACGAGTTTAATAATTCGGGTAAAATTGCAGAATACATGGCTCAACCTTGGAATACCTTATATGATATAAATACCTACACTGAAAGTTTAGCCGATGACAATCCGTTTGAAGGAAAATTTAATGGAAAAGAAACACCAACTTTCCCTTATGACATTCCGACTTTAAAAGAGAAAAACGGACATTTCGAAATGATAAAAGCAATTCCTGCTGGAAATTCCTTTACAACGGATTTTGTAAAGGCTGCAATTAAAGGAGAAAACTTAGGAAAATCTGAATTCACAGATTTTTTAGCAATAAGTTATTCAACTCCAGATTATATCGGACATCAATTTGGTGTTGCTTCTAAAGAAGTTCAAGACAATTATTTACGTTTAGATAAAGATTTAGCAAGCTTATTTACTTATCTAGACACTGAGGTAGGTAAAGGAAATTATACCTTGTTTTTAACTGCAGATCATGCTGCTGTGCAAGTGCCTTCGTATTTACAATCAGAAAAAATTCCGGCACATTATATCAGTTCTAGAAAACTAAGAGAATATATAAACGGAATTACTTTAAAACATTTTAAATCTGATAAACTGGTAGAAAACATCTCAAACTTTCAACTATTTTTAAATAAAGAAAAGATAGCAGCATTAAAATTAGATGTACATACCGTTGCTCAAAAAATTGCTGATGAAATTATCAATTTTGATAACATATACAAAGCTGTAACTGCAAGAACAATGCAAACAACGCATTTTACAGACGGTATTTTGCAGAAATTACAAAAGGGATACAATCAAAAATTTTCTGGTGATGTGCTTTTAATTCCGTTGCCATCAACGTTAATTGGAGCTTCTAAAACCGGAACTTCACATGGTTCTGGATACAGCTACGATACGCACGTACCAATTATTTTTTACGGAAACGGAATTAAACAAGGCGTTTCTAAAAAAGCACACACAGTTACAGATATTGCACCAACGATTGCTAATTTATTACAAATAGAATTTCCGAATGGAACTACTGGAGATATTGTTGATGAAGCGTTGAAGTAAAAAAGCTTCACTTAAAAGTGAAGCTTTTAAAATAATGAATTTATTTTTTTATAAATCTAATTGCAGTACATTCATCAGGGTCTCCAAACTCAATAAACAATACAGGTTTGTTGTTCTTGGTATAAATTTTTATAGTTCTTAAAACAACTCTTATATCAGAATTATTATCAAACTCTAAATTTGTAGGCATGTAATAACGATCTTCTCGGCGGTCTTCTATAAAATTTTGTCTCCAAGTACCTTTAACATTTATTTCTTTATCTATTCTCTTTAAGTCAAAAACTTTTATTGGCATATTTTTCATCTCTATCGTACCGTCTCTATTTAACTTAATTATAGTATTATTAATTTTAAAATTATAACTATTATTAATTACTTTTTCTACAACATATTCCCCTATAAAAAAATCATCTTCTTGTTTTATATTTAATTCATTAAGTCCAGAATCAAGATTACATGGAATCAGATAACAATTGCTAAAAAAGATAATGGAAAACAACATGTAAAAATATAATTTACCTTTTATTTTTAGTGATTTTAATTTCATTTATTGAATTTTTAATTTGAATCTAAATATTTGTTTTATTGTAGAAAGAGGTCTATTATTCCCCGTTCCATCTCTATCATAACTGTTTCCCACATGTAAAAGTAGCGATTTTCTACTAGTATCATTGGCAAGTTCAACAATGATAAAACCTGGATCGGAGCTAGGATAATAGTTAGTGCTAGCGCCTCCTATAAAAAATTGCACCCAATTTGCATTTACATGTTTATTAAAAGAATCTACGACCCCTGTGTGATCAGGACTAAATCTATAACTTCCATCTTCTACAGTGCCATTAGCAATAAATTGACTAAAGGTTAAGCCTTTATCGTTAAGTTCTTTTAAGAAATCAGCTTTAATGTCATTTTGTACATTTCCTGCTATCATTTGTTTTGTTATATCATAATCAGCAGAAAAGGGTCTTTCGTCTTTTCCTAGTCCAGTTGCAAACTCATCTAACAAAATAGCAACACCTTGTTTACCATTGTACTTAAACCTCTCTTCCTTCTTATATTCTAACATTGTGCTTGGCGAGTCGGCATATAATTGCTTTGCAACACTTCTCAAAGTATTACTTAATTTAGTATCTAATTGTTCTGTAAGTTTATCATATACATCTTTGCTGAAATTTTTTGTATACTCAACTAGTTTAGCAAACTCTCTCATTACTTTTAGCCATGTATCATTTAATGGGTCAAAGTTTGGAGAATCAATAACAGTAGATAAATCCTCTTTCATTGTTGCTATTTCTTCTATTTTCTCTAAGTTTTCTTCTGACAAACCAAGTAAAAGAGAGCTATCTAAGCCTAATCTTGAAGCTAATTGCCTAGCTACTTTATCACATCCATGAAATTCGTTATCACAAGCAAAATTTATTGAAGTATTAGAGTCATTATTTGTATTACTTGTCGTCCCTCCTCCTGAATTTGTATTATCCCCAAAATCAACTTCAACTCCCCATCCTGTATTTCCTCCAGAAGTACATGTTGTATTACTTAGAGTATAATTATAAGCTGCACCCGATTTACCAATATATTGACAATTTTCTTCAACTTCATGTTTTCCTGAAAAACACTTTACTCTTACAGTATAAGAGGTAGTAAAGCACTCTAAAGCTTTAGAGTAATGATTACTTTTCTTTGTTAAACTTTCCAATAATTTATTAATATTTTTTTGATAACTAGTTCTTTGAACTGTTCCTTCAAACGGAAGATTTTTTTGTGTTAAGGAATTTTTAATATAATCATCAGAAAACTTATATCTAACAAAAAAACCTCTAATTGTATCTGTTTTTTGTTCAATTATTAGATTTTCAATAGTGTTTTTTGGCAAATTATTACGCTTAACAACAAAAGTATAGGATGTGTAATTTTCTTTTTTAATTTTTATTATAGATTGAGTATCAATTTCAAAATCATTATTAGCTCCTTTACTTTTAAAATCATTATCATTTTTTCTTAAAATTCTATCTTCAATTTCAAACTCCTTTGCTATTTTAGTAAATGTTCTATCGTGAAATAGATCTTCAAAAGTAATTTTTTGTAGTGAATTTAATTCTTGATGTTCTGAGGTTTCAGTTTCATTGATGAATTCCTCTTTCTCACAATTCCATAGCAATACAGAAACTCCAAGTAAAAGGATTCCTGTTTTTAAATAATTAGCAATTTTTTGTTTTTCATTTTATTATATTTTTAAAATTAATATTGTTATAAATATCAATAAAAAAGCGCTCTTGTCAATCCCCATAAATGGGGTATTTTTCTTCTCACGGTTTTCCGTGAGTTAACTCACGGAAAACCGTGAGAGCATCAATTTCATTGGTCTGTAAATCAATAAGTTATAATTTTTATAAAAAATCAATTTTTAAACCGTTATAAAAAATATTGAAAAATGAAAACGCAGATTTTTAATATCTCAATGCTTAAACTGAGATCTCGCTTGGTGTTTTTTAATTGCTTTTCTAGACAATATAATTCCGATTACCAAAGATACAAAAGCACCAATAGAAATACCAGGAATAAAGTTGATAAACAAAAAGAAATCATACGCTCCATGAAAGATTGTTGCGGCAAATAATCCTGTTAAATTCAATCTAATTTTATATTTTTTGGTAGCAGCAAATTTTGCTTTCCCCATAAAATAACCCATTAAAATTCCGAAAGTTGCATGCGCAGGAACTGCTGTAAAAGCTCTTACAATCCCGTTTGCCATTCCAAATTGAAATACATACATAATGTTTTCTAGGGCTGCAAAACCCATAGAAACCATTACTGCGTAGACAATTCCATCAAAAGGTTCATCAAATTCTTTATTGCGTTGTGCGTAATATCTAACAATAATATATTTAGAAAATTCTTCTACCAACGCTACTACAACAAATGCTTTTAAGAATTGCTGAGCAACACTTAACGGATCTGCAGTTGGAAAAATCATTTTAAGAATTAATCCAATAATTAATGTGATAATGATACTTGCTGATGCTCCTAAACCAAAATTTTTAAGCACAAATTTTATCGGTTCTCTTTCATATTTATCTTTAACATAAATATAAATTATTATTACAATCGCTGGTGCTAACGCCAATGCTAATAAAGTCATAAACTTACTCTTTTGGTAAAAAAACCTCTGCCATCATACAACGTGCACTTCCTCCACCACAAGTTTCAATGGTTTCTAAAGAACTATGAATAATCGGGTTGTATTTTTCTATTTTCTGCAATTGTTCTTTTCTTAACGAGTGATAAGCCGATGAGCTCATAACTAAAAAACGTTGCTCATTTGCACCTTTTACTTGCAACATATTTCCTGCAAAAGCATTTACTTGTTGCTCGGTAATATCAATGATTTCTTTTCCGTTTTCTTTTAAATGTTTGATGACATTTTTGCGCTCTTTTTTATCATCGATAGAAGCCAAACAAATAATTGCAAATTGTTCTGCAACACACATCATAACATTGGTATGATAAATGGCTTCTCTTTGATTATTTACTGTTTGATTTGAGGTAAAAACAACTGGAGTAAATTCAAAATCTTCACAAAATTCGATAAATAATTCTTCATCTGCTCTTGGCGATAATGCGCAATATGCTTTTTGGTTTTCTCTGTCTAAAATCATACTTCCAGTTCCTTCTAAAAAAACAGCTTCTTCTTCAGCATCGGTATAATCAACAATATTTTTTATTACAAACCCTTTAGATTCTAGTATTTCTAAAACATCTTCTCTACGCTCTAATCTTCTATTTTCTGCAAACATCGGATACAAACCAACATCGCCATTTTCGTGAAAAGAAATCCAGTTATTTGGAAAAATAGAATCTGGTGTACTTGGTTTTTCTGTATCATGTATAACAACAACTTCTACTCCGTTTTTCTGTAATTTTATTACAAAATCATCAAATTCTTTTTGCGCTTTTGCATTTATTGTAGCTGGTAAAGTATCTGTTAATTCTTGTTGATAATAATTATTTACCGCCGTTTGTTCGTTCATTCGAAAACCAACTGGGCGAACCATTAAAATTGTATTTGTTGTTTGTTGCATGTTGCAAAGTTAATAATTTGGTTTGTTTCTAAATGCTTTTTTAGATAACTTCGTTAATAACTGTTTTTAGCAATAAAAAACATTACACCTATTTTATCTATAGAGCAAAAGTAAATATTAAGTGTTAAAATGATAGAAAAGTATTTAAAAGAAAAACAATACATTGGAATCTTCTTGCTAAGAGTTTTTATAGGCTGTCGATTACTTTATGGAGTAATTGATAATATTTTGAGTTGGGAGAAAATGATTGAATTTTCTCATTTCTTAAATTCTAACAATTTTTATTTTCCATTAACAAGCGCAGTTATTTCAGTTTATGTCCAATTTTTCGGTTCAATTCTAATATTAATAGGATACAAATTAAGATTTACCACTTTTATAATTTCAATAAATTTTATAGTGGCATTGATTTTTGTTCATATCCGAATAGATGACACAATTGAAGGAATGACACCTGCACTAGCAATGTTATTTGGATGTCTAGCTTTGTTTTTTCATGGAACCGACAAAATATCATTGGATAATTATTTGAAATCAAAATAATAGAGAATGAAACATTTTAGTCCTTTTTACTTAACATTTGAAAGATATTCAGTAGAACAATGTTTATAACACATGAATTAATAAAAGTTTAGATTTAAATTTATATATTTAAACAAACCTATGATTACATAAAAATATAGCAGACAGCCAGTTGTTGTGCAAATGCGTTAGAATTTGCACTATAAATGGTTAATCCTAGTGTATAACACTTTGCTAAAATTCCGCAAAATCATAAGCAAACAAATTAACTAAATTAAAAATACAAATGCACAAAGATTTAAAAATATACGACGCTTTTGTAGCCAATTGCAATCGTTTTGAGCGCAAAGGAAAAACCATGCCTTATACTTCTGCAAACGGTTATATGTTTTCATTATTTAATAAAGCTGGCGAAATCGGAATTCGGTTTTCTAAAGAAGTTCAAGAAAAATACATTGAAAAATTTAATACAACGATTTACAAATCATACGGAGCAATTATGAAAGGTTATATCTTAATTCCCGAAAACCTTTATACCAATTCTAAACTTGTTGTTTCTTTATTAAATGAAAGCTATGATTATGTTATGACTTTAGATCCAAAATAGTTATGAAATACATATTAATTACCTGTTGCTTCTTACTTTGTGCTACTTTACAAGCTCAAATAGAAAATATATCAGAAAAATATGATTTACCTAATACGATTTCAGAAACTTCTGGATTGCTTTTTTTTAACGGAAAATTAATTACACATAACGATTCTGGCGATGCTGCTAACTTATATGAATTGGACACAATTTCTGGAAATATTGTTAGAACTATAAATATTTCTAACGCAACAAATGTAGATTGGGAAGATATTACGCAAGATGAAATGTACATTTATATTGCCGATTTTGGAAACAATAATGGCAATAGAAAAGATTTAAAAATTTATAGAATTCTAAAGTCTGATTATACAAATAACACAAGTATTACATCAGAAACAATTACGTTTAGTTACGAGGATCAAACGGATTTTACTTTGCAAAGATATAACTCAAATTTTGATGCAGAAGCGATTTCTATTTATAAAGACAAGTTGGTTATTTTTACAAAAAACTGGAAAGATAAAACTGTAAATGCGTACACAATTCCGAAAACTATTGGAAATCATTCAGCCAAAAAAGTAAGTTCGTATAACTCCAACGGATTGATAACTGGTTCTACGTATAACAAAGATGATGACAGTTTTTTATTGTGTGGTTATACATATCAAACAGGAAAACCTTTTTTAATTCATGTACAAATTAACTCAATTATAAATGATGATATTTTTAGCGGAATTATAGAACAAACAGATATTAATGCCGAATTAGGAGCTAGTCAAACTGAAGGGGTTACAGTAATTAATGATAAAAAATATTTTTTATCTCGCGAAAAAGTGAGCACCTTTATAAATGGAAATCCAATTGTTTTTAACCAAAAATTATATCGATTTGATAATGGTTCGTTTGCTGCTTTAAATATTGAAGAATACAAATCAAATAATTTAAAAATATTTCCGAACCCTACACAAGAAATTTTGTTTATTGAAGGATTAGACATTAAACACCTTTCTTTAATTGATGTAAATGGAAAGATTGTTTTAACTCAAAAAATAATCAGCAATCAAATTGAAATTAAAGAATTAACTACTGGAGTTTATTTTTTAAAAATTGTATCAAAAAACAATACAATAATTACTAAAAAATTTATAAAAAATTAAAGTGATTTTTTTATGGTTTTAGTAACGTCATCCAAAATTTCGAATGCTGTTTCTGCCATTACATTTCCTTTTAAATCTAACAACGGATTTACTTCAACAAACTCTACACAAACTACTTTTTTTGACTCAATAATTTGATTCATTATTTGTGTTACTTCTTGCTGATCAAAACCTTTAGAAACTGGTGTTCCTGTTCCGTAAGAAACCATATCACAATCCATAGAATCTACATCAAAAGAAATATAAATAACATCGCAATTAGATAGTTTTTCTAAAGCTTCGTTTACACATTTTTCTAAACCTTTAAAACGAGTTTCAGAAACTGTATAGTTTTTTATTTTAAGGCTTTCAATTTGTTTTTCTTCTGGCTCTTCTGTATCTCTAACTCCAAAATATACCACATTCTCTGCCGCTATTTTTGCTCCAAGAATACCAATATTTTTCATTCGCTCCCATAAATCAGAAGTTTCTCTACTTACTTCATTTATTTGAAAGTCTAAATTATCTTGAGATAAAGCTGCTGCCAATGGCATTCCATGAATATTTCCTGATGGTGATGTATAAGGTGAGTGAATATCCGCATGCGCATCAATCCAAACCACACCAACAGTTTCTTTAGGATACGCAGCTTTAACACCACTAATTGTACCTAAAGCAGAAGAATGATCTCCTGACAAAACGATTGGAAAAGTTTTTTCTTGCAACGTAACTTTTACATGATTGCTTAGTCGGGTACATTGCATTAACACACTATCTATTCTTTTTGCGAAAGAATTTTTTACTTTATTATAAATAGATTCGTTGGCTGTAGTTACATCGGTAAATTCAAACTGGTCAAAATAATTATTATTTTTATTTATAGCAGCAATTTCTATTGCGTCAATTCCCATATCAGAACCACGAGTTCCGGCTCCAATATCAGATCTATTCTTAATTATTTTTATTGAATTTAACATGTTCTAAAATGTTTATTATCTTTTTTTAATAGCTGTAAAGCTTCTTAACTTTTCTCCAACATAAACTTGTCTTGGTCTTCCTATTGGCTCTTTTCCTAAACGCATTTCTCTCCATTGAGCAATCCAACCTGGTAATCTTCCTAAAGCAAACATTACTGTAAACATTTCAACTGGAATTCCCATCGCACGATAAATAATTCCTGAATAGAAATCTACATTTGGATATAATTTTCTATCAACAAAATAAGGATCATTTAAAGCCTCTTGTTCCAAACCTTTTGCAATATCTAAAATAGGATCATCAATACCTAAATCATTTAAAACTTCATCTGCAGCTACTTTAATAATTTTAGCTCTTGGGTCAAAATTTTTATAAACTCTATGTCCGAATCCCATCAAGCGGAAAGGATCATTTTTGTCTTTGGCTTTTGCCATATATTTTTTTGTGTCACCACCGTCTTCTTTAATTGCTTCTAACATTTCTAATACAGCTTGGTTTGCACCACCATGAAGTGGACCCCAAAGTGCAGAAATTCCTGCAGAAAGAGAAGCAAATAATCCTGCGTGAGAAGATCCAACTATTCTTACTGTAGAAGTAGAACAGTTTTGTTCGTGATCTGCGTGTAAGATTAACAATTTATTTAATGCATCTACAACAACTTGGTTCATGACATAGTCACTATTTGGTTGTTTAAACATCATTTTATAAGTATTTTCTACATAGCCTAAACTACAGTCTCCATAATCTAAAGGAAGTCCTTGTTTTTTACGCATAGTCCAAGCTACAAGTACTGGAAATTTACCTAATATTTTAACAATAGCTTTATACATATCTTCTTCAGAATCAACGTTTACAGATGAAGGGTTAAATGCTGTTAAAGCTGAAGTTAATGAAGAAATTACACCCATAGGATGTGCAGATTTAGGAAATGCATCTACTATTTTTCTAATATCTTCATCTACTATAGATTGTGCACAAATATCTTGTTTAAATTTTTCTAATTGTTCTGAAGTTGGTAATTCTCCAAAAATCAATAAATAAGCTACCTCTAGAAATTCTGCTTTCTCAGCTAATTCTTCTATAGAATATCCTCTATATCTTAAAATTCCTTTTTCACCATCTAAAAATGTAATTGCACTTTCACAAGAGCCAGTATTTTTATATCCTGGATCAATTGTAACAATTCCACCAGTTACCGATCTTAAATCTTTAATATCAATTGCTGTTTCATTTTCTGTTCCTGTAACTAAAGGAAATTCAAACTCTTTTCCGTCTATTTTTATGGTAGCTTTATCTGACATTATTTCTAACTTGTTTTAATTATGAAGTGAACTGCGAAGATACCAATTTTTCAAAGATTTTAAAAGTCAAGTGAGATAGAATTTTAACATAAAAACATATATTTAACTTATTTTTAAGCATAAAAAAAACCTTATAAAATGAATTATAAGGTTTTTACTTTTGTAAAAATAAATTTACTTTATTTTAAAAGCTTTTTCCTTCGGAAAATATGCTGTATTTGCTAATTCTTCTTCGATTCTTAATAACTGATTGTACTTAGCCATTCTATCTGAACGAGAAGCCGACCCTGTTTTTATTTGACCACAATTTAATGCCACAGCTAAATCTGCAATTGTATTATCTTCTGTTTCTCCAGATCTGTGAGACATTACAGATGTATAACTCGCGTTGTGCGCCATATTTACAGCAGAAATAGTTTCTGTTAAGGTTCCAATTTGATTTACTTTAATTAAAATCGAATTTGCAATTCCGTTTTCAACTCCTTTAGACAAGCGCTCTACATTAGTTACAAATAAATCGTCTCCAACTAATTGTACTGTATCTCCAACTTTATCTGTTAAGTATTTCCATCCATCCCAATCGTTTTCATCCATTCCGTCTTCAATTGAAATAATTGGATATTTTTCTACCAATTCGGCTAAGTAATCTGCTTGTTCTTGGCTGGTTCTTATCTTTCCTGATTTTCCTTCAAATTTTGTGTAATCGTATTTTCCATCTACATAAAATTCTGCTGCTGCACAATCTAATGCAATCATAATTTCATCTCCAAAAGAATAACCAGCGTTTTTAACTGCCAAAGCAATTGTATCTAATGCATCTTCTGTTCCATCTAAAGTGGGTGCAAAACCACCTTCATCACCAACTGCTGTACTTAAATTTCTATCGTGTAACACATTTTTTAAATGATGAAAAATCTCAGAACCCATTTGCATTGCTTGTGTAAAGTTTTCTGCTTTTACTGGCATTATCATAAATTCTTGAAATGCAATTGGTGCATCTGAATGTGATCCTCCGTTAATAATATTCATCATCGGAACTGGCAATGTATTTGCCGAAACTCCACCAACATATCTGTATAATGGCATTCCTAATTCGTTTGCTGCTGCTTTTGCAGTTGCTAAGGAAACTCCTAAAATTGCATTTGCACCTAAGACCGATTTATTTGCTGTTCCGTCTAAATCAATCATCATTTGATCAATTTTGTTTTGTTCAAAAACAGAAGTTCCTAATAATTCTTGTGCAATAATTTTATTGACATTGGCAACTGCTTTTAAAACGCCTTTGCCCATATATGCTTTTCCGCCATCGCGTAATTCAACTGCTTCATGTTCTCCGGTTGATGCTCCAGAAGGAACCGCAGCTCTTCCTAAAACTCCATTTTCTGTAAACACATCAACTTCTACAGTTGGATTTCCTCTAGAATCAAAAATTTGACGTGCATGAATGTTAATTATAATACTCATAGTTTTCTTTTTTAAGTTAAGATTTCTTTAATTCAAATAAAAAAATCTTATTTATTTTTTAATATTTTCTATAAACTGATCGAATAAATATTCTGCATCGTGTGGTCCTGGACTTGCCTCTGGGTGATACTGCACAGAAAACACATTTTTATTTTTCATTCTAATTCCTGCCACAGTATGATCATTTAAATGCACATGTGTAATTTCTACATTTTCATTTGCTTCTGTTTCTTCTCTATTGATTGCAAATCCGTGGTTTTGAGAAGTAATTTCTCCTTTTCCAGTTAATAAATTTTTTACTGGATGATTGATTCCTCTATGTCCGTTATGCATTTTATACGTTGATATTCCGTTTGCCAGTGCAATTACTTGATGCCCTAAACAAATACCAAACAAAGGCAAATCTCTTTTGATGATTTCTTTTGCTGTATTTTGCGCATCAATTAAAGGTTCTGGGTCTCCAGGTCCGTTAGAAATAAAATATCCGTCAGGTTTAAAAGCACTCATTTCTTCAAAACTTGTATTGTAAGGAAACACTTTTATATACGCATCTCTTTTTACAAAATTTCTTAGGATATTCTTTTTAATACCAATATCTAAGGCAGAAATTTTATAGGTTGCATTTTTATCACCTACAAAATAAGGCTCTTTGGTTGACACTTTTGATGCCAATTCTAAACCATTCATGTCTGGCACTGCTGCCAATTGTTTTTTTAATGCTTCAATATCATCTACTTCTGTAGAGATAATTGCATTCATTGCACCATTATCTCTAATATAAGCTACTAAAGCCCTTGTATCAACATCAGAAATCGCTACTCTATTGTGTTTGATAAACCAATCTTTTAGGTTTCCATCAGAATCTACTCTTGAGTGTGTAAAACTAAAATTTCTACAAATTAATCCTGCAATTTTGATTCCGTCAGATTCAACTTCGTTGTCATTAACACCATAATTTCCAATATGTGCATTTGTTGCAACCATTAATTGACCAAAATAAGAAGGATCTGTAAAGATTTCTTGATAACCTGTCATTCCTGTATTAAAACAAATTTCTCCGGTAGCAGTTCCTTCAATACCGATAGATTTACCATGAAAAATAGTTCCGTCAGCTAATAAAACTAAAGCTTTTTTTTGTTGTTGGTATTTCATTATTAGTTGTGTGTACTTTTAGTAATTGTTATTTCAATCGTTTCGCTTACAAAAGTAATAATATCTTAACTAGTAAGCTTTTGTTGTTTATAAAATTGTATAAAAAAAAGGGATAAACGTAAACGCTTATCCCTTTTTATATGATTTCATTAGAAACATCTTATTATTCTTCAGTAGTTTCTGGTGTTTCAGTTTGTGCTACATCAACAGTTGTGTCAGCTTTTTTTCTACCTCTACGAGTAGTTTTCTTAGCTTTCTTACCATTAGGATTGTAAAGTTCGTTATAATCAACTAATTCTACCATTGCCATAGGAGCATTATCTCCTTGACGATTTCCTAATTTGATGATACGTACATATCCTCCAGGTCTATCTGCAATCTTCACAGATATTTCTTTAAATAATTCTGTAACAGCATATTTATCTCTAAGATAACTAAATACAACACGACGGTTGTGTGTAGTATCGTTCTTAGATTTTGTAAGTAAAGGCTCTACGAATCTACGTAATGCTTTTGCTTTTGCTTCTGTTGTGTTAATACGTTTATGCTCAATTAATGAACATGCCATATTAGCTAACATCGCCTTTCTGTGTGCTGTTTTTCTTCCTAAATGATTAAATTTCTTACCGTGTCTCATGACATTTTCTTTTTACTCTCATCTTGCATCAACCCTGTTTGGGGCGCAAAATATGAAAGGTTAATCTCTATCTAATTTGTATTTACTTAAGTCCATTCCGAAGTTTAGGTTTTTATTAATCACTAACTCTTCTAATTCAGTTAATGATTTTTTACCGAAATTACGGAATTTCATTAAATCGTTTTTGTTAAATGATACTAAGTCTCCTAAAGTATCTACTTCTGCTGCTTTTAAACAATTTAAAGCTCTAACTGATAAATCCATGTCTACCAATTTGGTCTTTAATAACTGACGCATATGTAATGATTCTTCATCATATGTTTCAGTTTGTGCAATTTCATCAGCCTCTAAAGTGATACGCTCATCAGAGAATAACATAAAGTGGTGAATTAATATTTTTGCAGCTTCTGTTAATGCATCTTTAGGATTGATAGAACCGTCTGTGTCTATATCGAAAATTAATTTTTCGTAGTCAGTTTTTTGCTCTACACGGAAATTTTCAACAGCATATTTTACATTCTTTATTGGAGTGTAAATAGAATCTGTAAAAATTGTTCCTAATGGTGCAGTTGATTTTTTATTTTCTTCTGCTGGTACAAATCCTCTACCTTTTTCTATAGAAATTTCCATGTTTAGTTTCACAGATTTATCCATATTACAGATAACTAAATCAGGATTTAACACTTGAAAACCAGAGATAAAACGTTGTAAATCTCCAGCAGTTAATTGCTCTTGACCAGAAATATTGATTGAAACTGACTCTTTATCTGTTTCTTCTATTTGTTTCTTAAAACGCACTTGTTTTAAGTTTAATATCATTTCTGTTACATCTTCTACAACTCCTTTAATTGCTGAAAATTCATGCTCAACACCATCAATTCTTAATGATGTAATTGCAAAACCTTCTAATGAAGATAATAATACTCTTCTTAATGCATTACCTACTGTTAATCCAAAACCTGGTTCTAAAGGTCTAAACTCAAATCTCCCAGAAAAATCTGTAGATTCAATCATTATTACTTTATCTGGTTTCTGAAAATTTAAAATTGCCATATGTTTTCTTCGTTTTAATTGTTATTTGGTTGCGCGATTTATAAGAGTGAAGATGTTCAAATAAATCCTTTGGCCAAATTTCAATATGATTAATTTATTATTTAGAGTATAACTCTACTATTAATTGCTCTTTAATATTCTCTGGAATCTGTACTCTTTCTGGTGCTTTTACAAACGTACCTGATAAAATATCAGAGTTCCAAGTTAACCATTCGTACACATTGCTATTAGAAGCTAAAGCGCTTTCTATTGCTACCAAAGATTTAGATTTTTCTCTAACAGCTACAACATCTCCTTCTTTTAAAGTATGTGAAGGAATGTTTAAAATTTCTCCATTCACAGTAATGTGGCGGTGAGAAACTAATTGACGCGCTGCGCTACGAGATTTTGCAATACCTAAACGGTAAACTACATTATCTAAACGAGATTCACATAATTGTAATAAAACCTCACCAGTAATACCACCGGCTCTTTGAGCTTTTTTAAACAAGTTAGAGAATTGACGCTCTAAAATACCATAAGAGTATTTTGCTTTTTGTTTTTCTTGCAACTGGGTAGCATATTCAGATTTTTTACCTCTTCTTTTTGCGTTTCCATGTTGTCCTGGAGGATAATTTCTTTTTTCAAAGTTTTTATCATCTCCGAAAATTGCTTCTCCGAATTTACGGGCAATTTTAGTTTTTGGTCCTGTATATCTTGCCATTTCTTAGTTATTAAAGTTGGGATTATGAATTAAGGCGAAACTCCTTCGATAATCTAAAAATCCAACTTAGTTCAAATTTAATTATACTCTTCTTCTTTTTGGAGGTCTACATCCATTGTGTGGCATTGGAGTTACATCAATAATTTCTGTAACTTCAATTCCGTTATTATGTAATGTTCTTATTGCGCTTTCTCTACCATTACCTGGTCCTTTAACAAAAACCTTCACTTTTCTAAGTCCAGCTTCATGAGCAACTCTTGCACAATCTTCTGCAGCAGTTTGCGCAGCATATGGAGTATTCTTTTTAGAACCTCTAAATCCTTGCTTACCAGCAGACGACCATGAAATTACGTCACCTTTTTTATTTGTTAAAGAAATAATGATGTTGTTAAACGAAGCTGAAATATGTGCTTCACCAACAGATTCAACAATAACTTTACGCTTTTTTGTACTTGCTTTAGCCATAATATCTAGTTATTATTTAGTAGCTTTCTTTTTGTTAGCTACAGTTTTTCTTTTACCTTTTCTTGTTCTAGAGTTGTTCTTAGTTCTTTGTCCTCTTAAAGGAAGACCAGTTCTATGACGAATACCTCTGTAGCATCCAATATCCATCAAACGTTTGATGTTTATTTGAACTTCAGAACGTAATTCTCCTTCAATTGTGAAAGATCCAACTTGTTCTCTAATTGCTGCGATTTGATCATCAGTCCAATCTTGAACTTTAATACTTTCGTCAACCTTTGCGTTAGCTAAAACTTCTTTAGCTCTACTTGTTCCTATACCAAAGATGTAAGTTAAAGCAATAACTCCTCTTTTATTCTTTGGAATATCAATACCTGCTATTCTTGCCATTACCCTTGTCTTTGTTTAAATCTAGGATTTTGTTTATTAATCACATATAATCTACCTTTTCTGCGAACTATTTTGCAGTCGGCACTTCTTTTCTTAACTGATGCTCTTACTTTCATCTGTGTCTTTTTTTAATATCTATAAGTAATTCTGGCCTTAGTTAAATCATAAGGACTCATTTCTAATTTCACTTTATCTCCTGGTAATAATTTAATATAATGCATACGCATTTTACCAGAAATATGTGCTGTAACAATATGTCCATTTTCTAACTCTACACGAAACATTGCATTTGATAATGCTTCTGTTATTGTTCCGTCTTGTTGTATTGCTGGTTGCTTAGCCATATTATTTTAATGATTTTCTACTGGTTCCTGTTTTCATTAAACCGTCGTAATGACTGTTTAATAAATACGAGTTAATTTGTTGAATTGTATCAATTGCAACTCCTACCATAATAATTAATGATGTTCCACCGTAAAACATTGCCCAGCTTTGTGATACACCAAATTGATATACAATTGCTGGCAAAATAGATAGAGCTGCTAAAAACAACGATCCTGGGAACGTAATTCTAGACAATACCGAATCTAATCTTTCAGCTGTATCACTTCCTGGTTTAATACCTGGTATAAAACCACCGCTTCTTTTTAAATCATCGGCCATTTTATTTGTAGGTACTGTAATTGCTGTATAAAAATAACTAAATATGATAATTAACACGGCAAATAAAACATTATACCACAATCCATTCATGTCTTGTAACTCACTTAACATTGGAAACTTTCTTGCTAATGCAACTGGTAAAAACATAATTGCTTGTGCAAAAATGATTGGCATTACTCC
The DNA here is from genome assembly GCF_039748955.1 of Polaribacter uvawellassae. Lineage (NCBI taxonomy): Bacteria > Pseudomonadati > Bacteroidota > Flavobacteriia > Flavobacteriales > Flavobacteriaceae > Polaribacter > Polaribacter uvawellassae. The sequence continues at coordinate 424,253 of NZ_JBDIZN010000002.1, forward strand.
CGCTGCATTTAACTTTAACGGAATGTATTGTCTTGCTCCAGCAACATCTTTAATATCTCCAACTACAGTTCTTCTAGCATATTGTACCGCAATTTTACGAACGGCTGTTACTAATAAAACTGACAATAAAATCACAACAAACCAAACAAAGATTTCTAAAAGAATCATCATAATTCCTCCAGCTCCTGCGCTTGACGTTTTAGATACAAATTCTTGCATAAATGCTCCAGGGAAATTTGCGATAATACCAACGGTAATTAATAATGAAATTCCATTACCAACTCCTTTGTCTGTAATACGCTCTCCTAACCACATTGCAAAGATTGTTCCTGCTGTTAACAATATAATCGATGAAAACCAAAAGGCTCCTCCAGAAACTAAAAATGCTTCTTCTGGCAATCCAAATGATGTTTTAATCGCTGTAATATATGTTGGTGCTTGTACCAAAGTAATACCAATTGTTAACCAACGTGTTATTTGTGTAATTTTCTTTCTTCCACTTTCTCCATCTTTTTGTAGTTTTTGTAAATAAGGAACCGCAATTCCCATTAATTGAACTACAATAGAAGCAGAAATATAAGGCATAATTCCAAGTGCCATAATAGACGCTCTAGAAAATGCCCCACCAGTAAATGCATTTAATAAGCCCATAAGACCTGTGGAAGTACTATCTTTTAACGCTGTTAATTGTAATGGATCAATTCCTGGTAAAGGAACTTGAGCCATAAAACGATATACAGCAATTAAACCTAAAGTTAAAATAAGCTTTTGTTTAAGCTCTTCTATTTTCCAAATGTCTCTTAAGGTGTTTATCAACTTCATATTTACTTAATCTTATAATGTAACTGCTTCACCTCCGGCAGCTTCAATAGCAGCTTTTGCAGTAGCAGTAAATTTGTGAACAGTAATATTTAATTTAGCCTTAAGCTCTCCACGACCTAGTATTTTTACTAATTCGGTTTTACTTACTACTCTATTAGCAATTAAGATATCTAAAGTTACAGTATCTGTAATTTTACCTTCGTCTACTAATGATTGTAATTTATCTAAATTAACCCCAACATATTCCTTACGGTTAATGTTAGTAAATCCAAATTTAGGAACACGTCTCTGAAGTGGCATTTGCCCTCCTTCGAATCCTATTTTTCTTGAATATCCTGAACGCGATTTCTGTCCGTTGTGACCTCTAGTAGCAGTACCACCTTTACCAGAACCTTCACCTCTTGCGATTCTTTTTTCTTTTTTTACAGATCCTTCTGCGGGTTGTAAGTTATGTAAACTCATTTCTATATATGTGTTTATTTAATTTCTTCGAAAGAAACTAAGTGTTTAACTGTATTTACCATACCAATGATAGAAGGAGTTGCCTCGTGTTCTACTACTTGGTTCATTTTACGTAAACCTAATGCTTCTAAAGTTCTTTTTTGACTTTGAAGGCGTCCGATTTTGCTTTTTACTTGCTTAACTCTAATTTTTGCCATCGTTCTTAGATTTATCCGTTAAATACTTTTTCTAAAGAAATTCCTCTTTGTTTTGCAATTGTAACTGCACTACGCAATTGTAATAAAGCATCTAATGTTGCTTTTACCACATTGTGAGGGTTAGAAGAACCTTGAGATTTTGATAAAACATCATGTACTCCAACAGATTCTAATACCGCACGTACAGCACCACCAGCAATAACTCCGGTACCATGTGAAGCAGGCTTTAAAAACACTTTTGCTCCACCAAATTTCCCTTTTTGTTCATGAGGTAAAGTTCCATTTAAAATAGGAATTCTAACTAAATTTTTCTTAGCGTCTTCAATTGCTTTAGCAATTGCTGATGCAACATCTTTAGATTTACCTAATCCATGACCAACTACTCCGTTACCATCTCCTACAACAACAATTGCAGAAAATCCAAAAGCTCTACCTCCTTTAGTTACTTTAGTAACACGTTGTACCCCTACTAAATGATCAACAAGGTCTAATCCGCTAGGTTTTACTCTTTCTACGTTTTTATAATTTTGATACATAATAAACTTCTTAAAATTTTAAACCAGCTTCTCTAGCAGCCTCTGCTAATACTTTTATTCTACCATGGTATAAATACCCATTTCTATCAAAAGAAATTGTTTCTATACCAGCTTTAGCAGCTTTTTCTGCTATTGCTTTTCCAACAGATGCAGCAGTTTCTAATTTTGAACCTGTTGCAACATCTTTATCTCTAGAAGAAGCAGCTACTAATGTAACACCAGTAACGTCATCTACTAATTGAGCATATATTTCTTTATTACTTCTAAAAACAGATAACCTTGGCTTTGCCGCAGTACCAGAAACAATCTTTCTGATTCTATTTTTAATTCTTTGTCTTCTTTCAAGCTTTGATAATGCCATAATGCTATATATTATGCAGATTTACCTGCTTTTCTTCTTAATTGTTCTCCTACAAATTTAACTCCTTTACCTTTGTATGGTTCTGGTGCGCGGAAAGAACGAATCTTTGCGGCAATTTGACCAACTAATTGTTTATCGTAAGAAGTTAGTTTAACGATTGGGTTTTTTCCTTTTTCAGATACAGTTTCTACCTTAACTTCTGGAGCTAATTCTAAAACAATATTATGAGAAAAACCTAATGCTAAATCTAATTTTTGTCCTTGGTTTGAAGCTCTATAACCTACACCAACTAATTCTAGTTCTTTAGTCCAACCTTTACTAACTCCTTCAATCATATTAAATACTAATGATCTATATAATCCGTGAGCAGCTTTATGAGGCTTACTTTCTGATGGTCTGTTTAAAATAACAGTTTCACCTTCTATCCTTACAGTAATATCGCCAGAAATCTCTTGAGATAATTCTCCTAACTTTCCTTTTACCGTTACTACATTTCCATCGATGTTTAATTCAACTCCGGCTGGAATGCTTATTGGGTTTTTTCCTATTCTTGACATCTTACTATAGTATTAATAAACGTAACAAATTACTTCCCCTCCAACATTCTCTTGACGTGCTTTCTTGTTAGTCATCACACCTTTAGATGTTGAAACGATTGCAATACCAAGACCATTTAACACTCTAGGCATTTCTAATGCACTAACGTATTTACGTAAACCTGGTGTACTGATTCGTTCTAGTTTTCTAATTACTGATTCTTTTGTTTCTCTATCATATTTTAAAGCTATTTTGATAGTTCCTTGAACTGATTCATCATTGAACTGGTAGCTTAAAATATATCCTTGATCAAACAAAATTTTTGTCATTTCCTTCTTCAAGTTTGAAGCTGGAATTTCTACAACTCTGTGTCCTGCTGCGATTGCATTTCTAACTCTCGTTAAAAAATCCGCGATTGGATCTGTATACATATTTATTTAAAATTGCGATTTTGGTTTTTAATTATCTCTATTTATGCTACAGATTACTCTGTGATAATTAAACCTGAAATCAGTTAATGTTTATTACTCAAAAAAATAGAGCGTGCAAAGATACACATTCTATTTTATTTTATAAGGTTTTTACCAACTTGCTTTTTTAACACCTGGTATTAATCCTTGGTTTGCCATTTCACGGAATGTCACACGTGATAATCCGAATTGACGCATATACCCTTTTGGTCTTCCTGTTAGCTTACATCTATTGTGCATTCTAATTGGAGAAGCGTTTTTTGGCAACTTTTGTAATGCTTCGTAATCTCCAGCTTCTTTTAAAGCTTTTCTTTTCTCAGCGTACTTAGCTACTATTTTTGCTCTTTTTACCTCACGGGCTTTCATTGATTCTTTAGCCATGTCTTAATTTTTTTTAAATGGTAAACCTAATTCTGCTAATAATGATTTTGCTTCTTTATCGGTATCTGCTGATGTTACAAAAGCAATATCCATTCCTCCGATTTTATTTACTTTATCAATATTAATTTCTGGATAGATAATTTGTTCAGTAATTCCTAAATTATAATTACCTCTTCCATCAAAACCATTTGCTTTAATACCGTTAAAATCTCTAACACGTGGTAAAGATGCGGTTACTAATCTATCTAAAAATTCGTACATTTTTTCTCCTCTTAACGTAACCATCACACCAATTGGCATTCCTTTACGTAATTTAAAGTTTGCAACATCTTTTTTAGATAAAGTAGCAATTGGCTTTTGTCCTGTAATTGTAGCTAACTCTTCAAGAGCATAATCTATCAATTTCTTATCAGCTATAGCCGCACCAACACCTTTACTAACTACAATTTTTTGTAATTTAGGCACTTGCATAACGTTGCTATAACCAAATTCTTCTGTAAGAGCACCTACTATTCTGCTCTTATACTCTGCTTTTAATCTTGGTACGTAACTCATGATTATATTGCTTTTTTAGTTTTCTTAGAGATTCTAGTTTTAGTATCTCCTTCTACTGTATATCCAACTCTTACAGCTTTTCCTCCTTCTACTAACGATAAGTTAGAGATATGAATTGAAGCTTCTTTCTTTACTATTCCTCCTTGCGGACTTTGAGCACTAGGTTTTGTGTGTTTTGAAATCATATTAACACCTTCAACTATAGCTCTGTTTTTATCTCTAAGGATTTGTAAAACCTTTCCTTCCGATCCTTTATGGTCTCCTGCGATTACTGTAACAGTATCTCCTGATTTGATTTTAAACTTTGTCATCGTCTTTTCTCTTTTAAAGCACTTCAGGTGCTAATGATACTATTTTCATGAATTGTTTCTCACGAAGTTCACGAGCAACTGGTCCAAAAACACGTGTGCCTCTCATTTCCTCTGTAGGATTTAAAAGTACACAAGCATTATCATCAAATCTGATATAAGAACCATCTTTACGTCTAACTTCTTTCTTCGTACGAATAACTACTGCTCTAGAAACTTGTCCTTTCTTTACAGTACCGTTTGGTGTTGCAGATTTTACTGTAACAACAATTTTATCTCCAACTCTAGCGTATCGCTTTCTTGTTCCTCCTAAAACGCGGATTACTAAAACTTCTTTAGCTCCAGTATTATCTGCTACTTTTAATCTTGATTCTGTCTGTAACATATTATTTAGCTCTTTCTAGGATTTCTACTAATCTCCAACGTTTAGATTTACTTAAAGGTCTTGTTTCCATAATCTTTACAGTATCTCCAACATTACAATCGTTTGTCTCATCGTGTGCAACGTACTTTTTCGTTTTTAAAACGAACTTACCATACATTGGGTGCTTTGTTCTTTTTGCTGCAGAAACAACAATAGATTTTTCCATTTTATTGCTGGATACAACACCAATTCTCTCTTTTCTAAGATTTCTTTTTTCCATCTTTAAAACTGACTACAATTATTGTAAATCTCTTTTTGTTAACTCTGTAGCAATTCTTGCAACAGATTTTCTTAAGGCTCTTAACTGTATTGGATTTTCCAAAGGAGAAATCGCGTGAGCCATTTTTAAATCAGTATAGTTTTTTTTCAACGTGCCAAGATTTTCTTGTAAATCTGCAGTTGATAATTCTTTAATTTCTGACTGTTTCATTTTCTTATCGAATTAAGCGTTATCAAAATCGCGAGCGACTATAAACTTAGTTTTTACTGGAAGTTTTTGTGCTGCTAAACGTAATGCTTCTTTTGCAACTTCGATTGGTACACCACCAACTTCAAATAAAACTCTTCCTGGCTTTATAACAGCAACGAAATATTCTGGAGCTCCTTTACCTTTACCCATACGTACTTCTAATGGTTTTTTAGTAATAGGCTTGTCTGGAAAAATTTTAATCCATAATTGACCTTCTCTTTTCATATGACGAGTTGCCGCAATACGAGCTGCTTCTATCTGACGAGATGTTAGTAAATTCTGATCTAAAGATTTAATTCCAAACATTCCGTTTGAAAGTTGAGTCCCTCTACCAGAGTTTCCTGTCATGTTCCCCTTCGCTTTCTGTACCTTACGGTATTTTACTCTTTTAGGCTGTAACATTTTTAATTTCTAATTTTAAAAATTATTTTCTTCTACGAGATTGTTGTTTCTTATTAGCTCCACCTTGCTTTTTTGACAAACCAACTAATGGAGATAATTCTCTTTTTCCATAAACCTCGCCCTTCATAATCCATACTTTAACTCCGATTCTACCGTAAGTTGTATGAGATTCTACAAGTGCATAATCTATATCTGCTCTAAAAGTAGAAAGAGGAATTCTACCTTCTTTATAGTGTTCAGAACGTGCCATTTCAGCTCCATTTAAACGACCTGAAATTTGGATTTTAATCCCTTCAGAGTTCATTCTCATTGCAGCAGCAATAGCCATCTTTATTGCACGTTTGTACGAAATTCTATTTTCAATTTGACGAGCAACACTAGAAGCAACTAATTTTGCATCTAATTCTGGTCGTTTAATTTCAAAAATATTAATCTGTACTTCTTTACCAGTAATTTTCTTAAGCTCTTCTTTTAACTTGTCTACCTCTTGTCCTCCTTTTCCGATAATAATACCAGGTCTAGCAGTAGTGATAGTAACGGTTACAAGTTTAAGCGTGCGCTCAATAATAACTCTAGATACACTTGCTTTAAATAATCTAGCATTTACATACTTTCTTATTTTGTCATCTTCTGCAATTTTATCTCCGTAGTCATTTCCACCATACCAGTTAGATTCCCAACCTCTGATGATTCCTAAACGAAGTCCTATTGGATTTGTTTTTTGTCCCATGTCTACTTTAATTATTTGCTTTCAATATTTTTACTACCTAACTCTAAAGTAACGTGATTAGAACGCTTACGAATTCTATGAGCACGTCCTTGCGGAGCTGGTCTTAATCTTTTTAACATCCCTGCGCTGTCTACACAAATAGACTTCACATATAACCCAGCTTCTTCAATAGATGCATCTTCATTTTTAGCTTGCCAGTTTGCAATAGCAGACAATAACAATTTCTCTAAATTAATAGATGCTTCTTTTGAGCTGAATTTTAAAATTTGTAGTGCTTTTTCTACTTCTACACCTCTTACTAGATCCGCCACTAGACGCATTTTTCTTGGTGATGTAGGACAGTTAGTAAGCTTAGCGAAAGCTTTATGCTTTCTAGCTTCTTTTAACTGTTCTGCCATGTTATGTTTACGAACTCCCATTTCCTACTATTTTTTACCTTTATTTTTTGCACCTGCGTGTCCTCTAAAAGAACGTGTTGGTGAAAACTCTCCTAATTTATGCCCTACCATGTTTTCAGTAACATATACTGGTACAAACTGCTTTCCGTTGTGAACTGCAATTGTTTGTCCAACAAAATCAGGAGTAATCATAGTTGCTCTTGACCAAGTTTTAATTACTGATTTGCTATCTGATTCTACGTTAGCTAAAACTTTCTTTTCTAACTTGTAGTGAACGTAAGGTCCTTTTTTTAATGATCTTGCCATAACTTATTATTTCTTTCTACGTTCTAAAATATACTTATTACTAGCTTTCGTTTTAGATCTAGTTTTGAATCCTTTAGCAGGAATTCCATTTCTTGATCTTGGATGTCCTCCAGAAGATTTCCCTTCACCACCTCCCATTGGGTGATCAACTGGGTTCATTACTACTGGTCTAGTTCTTGGACGTCTTCCTAACCATCTACTTCTACCTGCTTTACCAGATACTAATAATTGATGATCAGAGTTAGAAACAACTCCAATAGTTGCCATACATGTTAACAAAATAAATCTTGTTTCACCTGAAGGTAACTTAACTGTTGCATATTTTCCCTCTCTTGCCATTAACTGAGCAAAAGATCCTGCAGAACGAGCCATAACAGCTCCTTGTCCTGGACGTAATTCAATACAAGAAATTGTAGTTCCTAATGGTATCTCACTTAACAACATTGCATTTCCAATTTCTGGACCTGCTCCTGCACCTGATACAATAGTTTGACCTACTTCTAATCCGTTTTGTGCAATCACATAACGTTTTTCTCCATCAGTATAACTAACTAAAGCAATAAATGCTGTACGATTTGGATCGTATTCGATAGTTTTTACTGTTGCAGGGATACCTGTTTTATCTCTTTTAAAATCGATAATACGATATTTTTTCTTATGACCACCTCCAATATTACGAGTTGTCATTCTACCCTGATTGTTTCGACCTCCAGATCTTTTTTTCGGAGCTAATAAGCTTTTTTCCGGCTTGTCAGTAGTAATGGTGTCGAACCCACTTACTACTCTAAAACGCTGACCTGGTGTTACTGGTTTTAATTTTCTAACTGACATTCTTGTCTTTTTACTTAAAGATTGTTATAAAAATCTATAGTTTCTCCTTCTGCTAACTGCACTATTGCTTTCTTGTAAGCTCCTTTCATTCCCGTAACCATACCTTTCTTTGTGAATTTAGTATTTCTCTGAACAGGATAATTCATTGTTCTTACAGCTGAAATTGCAACTCCATAAGCAGCTTCAATAGCTCCTTTGATTTCCAACTTGTTAGCTCTTTTATCTACAACAAATGCATAACGGTTATTTAACTCGCTATCGGTTGTTGCTTTTTCGGTAATAATAGGTTTAATTAAAATATTCATTGCTATTATTTGCTAAAATTTGATTCAACTCCTTCTAAAGAACCTTCAGTAAACACAACTTTATTAGCGTTTAAAACTCCGTAAGTACTTAAATCTGAACTACTTACAACTTTTGTTCTTTTTAAATTTCGTGATGACAAATATACATTATTATTTGACTCAGCCAACACAAACAAAGATTTTTTGTTTTCTAACCCTAATGCTTTCAATACATTAACAAAATTCTTAGTTTTTACTGTATCGAAATCAAAGTTCTCTACAACTACTAAATTTTTATCTTTTGCTTGTGTACTTAACGCAGATTTACGAGCTAAACGCTTTAAATTTTTGTTTAGTTTGAAAGAGTAATTTCTTGGCCTTGGTCCGAACATACGTCCTCCACCTCTAAAAACACCAGACTTGATAGAACCTGCTCTTGCAGTACCAGTTCCTTTTTGTTTTTTAATCTTTCTTGTACTTCCAGAAATCTCAGCTCTTTCTTTCGATTTGTGAGTTCCTTGTCTTTTATTTGCCAAATGCTGCTTTACATCTAAGTAAATAGCGTGCTTATTTGGTTCGATTCCGAATACATCGTTAGAAAGTTCAACTTTTCTACCTGTATCTTTTCCTGTAATATCTAAAACTGCTACTTTCATTATTTCTGAATAGTTACGTAAGCATTTTTGTGTCCAGGAACTGCTCCTTTAACAACAAGTAGGTTTTTATCTGCAACCACTTTTAATACTTTTAGATTCTGCACTTTAATTGTATCTCCACCCATTCTTCCTGCCATTCGCATTCCTTTGAATACTCTAGCTGGATAAGATGCCGCTCCAATAGATCCTGGCGCTCTTAAACGGTTATGTTGCCCGTGAGTTGCTTGACCAACCCCTGCAAATCCATGACGCTTTACAACTCCCTGGAAACCTTTACCTTTAGAAGTTCCTGATACATCTACGAATTCACCTTCTTCAAAGTGCTCAACTGTAATTGAATCTCCTAATTTATACTCTTTTTCAAATCCTTGGAATTCCATGACTTTTCTTTTAGCAGATGTACCAGCTTTTTTAAAGTGTCCATCTAAAGCTTTATTAGAGCTTTTTGCTTTTTTGTCATCGAAACCAAGTTGCAAGGCGTTGTAGCCGTCAACCTCTTCGGTTCTGACTTGGGTAACAACGCAAGGACCTGCTTCGATTACTGTACAAGGAATATTCTTCCCGTTTTCGTCGAATAAGCTGGTCATTCCTATTTTTCTTCCTATTAACCCAGACATTCTGTTTAGATTTAAGACGTTAGATTTATATTATCCATCGCGTCTATTATTAATAAATTATTTTTTTGAAACTTCCGTTTCTTTTGTCTTTCTAGAAATTCGTTCAAAAAAAACAGCGTTAAACATGTTCAACGCTGAATATGTTTTTACCGTTTTTCCTTCGCGAAACCCTCCGGACATGTGTATTCTGAATACCTTCAGAATTTTTTTATCTCATTTATGAGATTCCGATTTGTATCGGAAAAATTTTTAAACTAAGCCTTTTCAACTTATAAATAAGCTGAAAAGGTTAGCTTCAAATACTTATACTTTAATCTCAACTTCAACACCGCTTGGTAACTCAAGTTTCATTAAAGCATCAATAGTTTTCGAAGAAGAACTATAAATGTCTAATAATCTTTTATAAGCAGATAATTGAAATTGCTCTCTAGATTTCTTGTTTACGTGTGGTGAACGTAATACTGTAAAAATCTTTTTATGTGTTGGTAAAGGAATTGGACCATTTACTAATGCTCCTGTACTCTTTACTGTCTTTACGATTTTCTCAGCAGATTTATCTACTAAATTGTAATCATAAGACTTTAATTTGATTCTAATTTTTTGACTCATTTTTTATCTATTTAGTAAATTATCCTTTTGCTTTTGCAATTACATCTTCAGAAACATTAGATGGAGTTTCTGCATAGTGAGAAAATTCCATTGTAGATGTTGCTCTACCAGATGACATTGTTCTTAATGCAGTAACATATCCAAACATTTCAGATAATGGTACAGTAGCTTTTACTACTTTAGCTCCAGCTCTATCACTCATGTCAGATACTTGCCCTCTTCTTCTATTTAAATCACCTACAATATCTCCCATGTTTTCTTCAGGAGTTAGTACTTCTACTTTCATAATAGGTTCCATGATTTTTGCTTTTGCAGCTTTTGCAGCAGCTTTGTACCCTAATTTAGCAGCAATCTCAAAAGATAACTGATCAGAATCCACAGCATGGAAAGAACCATCTTTTAATGTTACTTTTAAAGAGTCCATTTCGTATCCTGCTAAAGGTCCGTTTTTCATTGCCATTTTGAAACCTTTCTCAATAGAAGGAACAAATTCTTTTGGCACGTTACCACCTTTAATTTCAGATTCGAATACCAATCCTTGAACACCTTCATCAGCTGGTTCCATCGTAAATACGATATCTGCAAATTTTCCACGTCCACCAGATTGCTTCTTATACACTTCTCTGTGATCTGCAGAAGCAGTAATAGCTTCTTTATATTCAACTTGTGGCTGACCTTCGTTAACTTCTACTTTGAATTCACGTTTTAAACGATCAACAATAATATCTAAGTGTAACTCACCCATTCCAGAAATAATAGTCTGTCCTGAAGCTTCGTCAGTTCTTACTTGAAATGTTGGATCTTCTTCAGCTAATTTTGCTAAAGCCATACCTAACTTATCTACATCTGCTTTAGTTTTAGGTTCAACCGCGATACCAATTACTGGATCTGGAAAGTCCATAGACTCTAAAACAATTGGATGTTTTTCATCTGATAAAGTATCTCCAGTTTTAATAGATTTAAATCCTACAGCTGCACCAATATCTCCTGCTTCAATAAAATCGATAGCATTTTGCTTATTAGCGTGCATTTGATAAATTCTAGAAATACGTTCCTTTTTACCTGATGTATTATTTAATACATACGAACCAGCATCTAAACGACCAGAATATGCGCGGAAAAATGCTAAACGTCCTACGAAAGGATCTGTAGCAATCTTAAATGCTAAAGCCGAAAAAGGTTCTTTAACATCTGGTTTACGTCTTTCTTCGTTGTTAGTGTCTGGATTAACTCCTATTACACTTTCTCTATCCATAGGAGAAGGTAAATAACGACAAACAGCATCTAATAAAAACTGCACTCCTTTATTTTTAAATGAAGAGCCACAAACCATAGGAATGATAGCCATATCCATTACAGCAGCTCTAAGTGCAGCGTGCACCTCGTCTTCTGTTATAGAATCTTCATCTTCCATGAATTTTTCTAATAAGTCTTCATCGTAACTAGCTACTTCTTCGATTAATAAAGCACGGTATTTACGCACTTCATCTTTCATGTCTTCTGGAATAGCAACTACATCAAACGTAGATCCAAAGTTGTCATCATGCCATACAATAGCTCTGTTTTTAACTAAGTCTACAATACCTTTGAACTCATCTTCATCACCAATATTTAAAACAATTGGTACTGCGTTCGACTTCAACATATCTTTAACTTGCTGACAAACACCTAAAAAGTCAGATCCCTGACGGTCCATTTTATTAACGAACCCAATTCTTGGAACTTTATAGTTATCCGCTAATCTCCAGTTAGTTTCAGATTGTGGCTCTACACCATCAACGGCACTAAATAAGAATACTAACCCATCTAAAACACGTAACGAACGGTTTACTTCAACCGTAAAATCAACGTGACCAGGAGTGTCAATAATATTAAAGTGGTAATCTTGAGCATCTGCTGTTGGCTCCCCATTTTCAATAGGAAACTTCCAATCACAAGTTGTTGCTGCAGAAGTAATGGTAATACCTCTTTCTGCTTCTTGTTCCATCCAATCCATTGTAGAAGCTCCATCATGAACTTCACCAATTTTATGAGAAACACCTGTGTAAAAAAGAATACGCTCAGTTGTAGTTGTTTTTCCTGCATCAATATGTGCAGCAATTCCTATATTTCTTGTTAATTTTAAATCTCTTGCCATTTCTTAGAATCTAAAGTGTGAAAATGCTTTGTTAGCTTCTGCCATTTTATGAACATCCACTCTTTTCTTAACAGCAGCTCCTTCTTCTTTAGATGCAGCTAATACTTCTGCAGCTAAACGTTGAGCCATTGTTTTTTCATTTCTCTTACGAGTATGTAAGATTAACCACTTGATAGCTAAAGAAACTTTTCTATCTGGTCTAATTTGCATTGGAATCTGGAATGTTGCTCCACCCACACGTTTAGATCTAACTTCTACGTGAGGCATTACATTTGATAATGCTTCTTTCCAAATTTCTAATGCTGATTTTTCTTCTTCACCTTTTCTTTCTTCTACAAGCTCTAACGCGTCGTAAAATACTTTAAAGGCTACTGATTTTTTACCATCCCACATTAAGTTGTTTACAAAACGTGTAACTAATTGATCGTTAAATTTTGGATCTGGTAAAAGAATTCTTTTTTTCGCTCTTCTTTTTCTCATGTCTTTACATTAAAAAAGTTAATAAAATTACTTCTTTGGGCGTTTTGCACCATACTTTGATCTACGTTGAGTTCTTCCCTCAACTCCCGCTGTATCTAAAGCTCCACGTACTACGTGATACTTTACTCCTGGCAAATCTTTTACCCTTCCTCCTCTAACTAATACTATCGAGTGCTCTTGCAAATTATGTCCTTCTCCAGGAATGTATGCGTTTATCTCATTACCGTTAGTCAATCTTACTCTGGCTACTTTACGCATCGCAGAGTTAGGTTTCTTAGGTGTTGTAGTATAAACACGTGTACATACTCCTCTTCTTTGAGGACATGATTTCAAAGCAGCCGATTTACTCTTCTTAGTTATTTTGGTTCTTCCTTTACGTACTAATTGTTGTATCGTTGGCATACTAAATTGTTAATAATTACGTTTTTATTTATAATTTGTCTCTTTTTAAGAGTTTGCAAATGTACAATTAAATTCTAATTATTCAAATGTCAGCAAGTTATTTTTTAAAACAATATTTTTTTATTGCCAATTATAATTTTCAACTTACTTTTAATGGCTATAGATTTATTGATTTTGAATAAAAAATTTACACCTTATATATATATACTTTTTTTTAGCTTTTTTGTGTGCACGACTTACAGTCAGGAAAACAATAATTATATTTTAAATATAAAAAGCAAAGACAGTATTGAAAACAACTCTATCAAAAGCATTGTTTACAAAAATATTTTCAACAAAAAAGAAAACCTGTATAAAACAAAAGATAGTGTTCTAAACATTTTAAAAGAAAAAGGATATTACACCTTATTAATTGACAGCGTAAATCAACAAAAAAAGAAGTACACGTATTATTTAAGACTAGGAACTAAAATAAAAGACATATATATAAAGGTACAACCAAAAGATGCTGAAATTTTTATTGCTTTAAATTTAAAAACCAAAAATGAGTTTTTGATTCTTGAAAGCGAAAAACTAAAACCTTTATTAAATACTATCAATAAATATTTAATTGAAAACGGTCTGCTTTTTTCTAAAGTTAAATTGATAAACGCAAACATCAAAAATCAATCTCTTTACACAGAACTTCAAATTAGCTATTCTAAAAAAAGAAGCATCAACAAAACAATTCTAAATGGATATATAGATTTTCCTTCATCATTTGTAAATCATTATTTAAAGTTAAACAATAAGATTTTAATTACTGAAAATAAAATTGAAGATATCTCTAAAAAAATAAATCGATTACATTTTGCTTCAGAAATTAAAAAACCAGAAATTTTATTCAGTAAAGATTCTACAATTTTATATCTGTATTTAAAAAAGAAAAACGCAAACAGTTTTGATGGTTTGATTAATTTTTCTACCGAAAACAAAAAACTAAATTTTAGAGGTTATTTAGATCTGAACTTGGTAAATATTTTTAATAAAGGAGAAGAAATTAAAATCAATTGGAAAAACAACAGCAACAAAAAACAAGATTTTACTTTAAGCACAAAAGTGCCATATATTTTTAACAGTAAGATTAGCACCGAAGCATCATTTAATTTATTTAGAAACGACTCGACATACATCAACACAAACTCAAAAATTTCTTTAAACTATCCTTTAAATCAATTTATAGATATATCCATTTTATTTTCAGCAGAAAATTCTACTATAAATTTTACCTCAAACAACATTTCTAATTTTGATAAAAAAATGTTTGGCTTTGGAGTATATTACAATTCTCACAAAAACAGCGAGTTTAATCTTAATTTTAACATTTTATTCGGAACAAGACGTACAAATACAAAAAACAATCAACTATTATTAAATCTTACAAGTTCTGGAATCATAAAAACTTCAAATAAAACAGCTATATATATAAGGAGTAAAAGCGGGTTTTTATTTTCTAGTTTTTATTTAAATAATGAACTTTTTAGAGAAGGCGGTACAAATAGTATTAGAGGTTTTAATGCGCAGTCAATATTTTCTTCAAAATTTTCATATCTAAATAGCGAACTTCGCTTTCTATCTAATAATAATTCTTACTTGTATAGTATTCATGATGTTGGCTTTTTTAATCTAAACACAAGAAACAGTGTTTTATACTCATTAGGTTTTGGTTACAACTTTATTAAAAACAATAATTCAATAGACATATCATATATATATGGTAATTCTACAGAAGCAATATCATCTTTAAATTCTTCAATTTTATCTATTAAATTGATTACTTTATTTTAAAATAATCGAAAAAACCTGGCTTTGAATTATAATTAATTTAACATTTTTTAGCTTTTTAGTTGTGTATTTAACTTTTTATTATGATTTTTGGCTCTAATTAATTCAAATAATTACACAATGAAAACAAAGTTTAATGGAATTTTAACGCTATTACTAGCGTTGGTGGTGCAAATTTCTTTTGCACAAGAAAAAACTGTTTCGGGTACAGTTTCAGACAATTCAGGTGCTTTACCAGGAGTTAGTGTCCTTATTAAAGGAACAACTACAGGTACGGAAACTGATTTTGACGGTAAGTATTCTATTAGAGCTAAGGCAGGTGATGTTCTTAGTTTTAGTTATTTAGGATACACTACAGTCGAAAGAACTATTGGCTCTTCTAGTACAATTAATGTTACTATGAAAGAAGATGCAAATGTATTAGACGAAGTAGTTGTTACTGGTCTAGGTATTAAAAGAGATAAAAAAGCCTTAGGTTTCTCTCAACAATCTGTAAAAGGTGAGGCTTTAGTTAAAGCAAAAGAAGTTGATATTTCTAACGCATTAGCTGGTAAAATTTCTGGGGTACAAATTGTTGGTAACAACAGTTCTACTTTTGGATCTTCTCAAATTAAATTAAGAGGTGAAACTAACGTTCTTTATGTTGTTGATGGTATAAAAGTATATGCGTCTTCAGACATTAACACAGACAATATTGCTGATATTTCTGTACTTAAAGGTGGTTCTGCAACAGCAATTTACGGTCCTGAAGGTAGAAATGGAGTTATTGTTATTACAACAAAACAAGCAAAAAAAGGTACTGCTACTATTGATGTAGATTACGCAACTACTGTAAACTCTGTAACAAACTTACCAAGCATGCAAAATGAGTATGGTGGTGGTTATAGTCAATCTTGGAACACTTTTACATACAATCCAGCAACAGATCCTGCGTCATGGGCATCTTTTAATGGGCAAAAAATTCCTGAATATTATGCAGATGAGTCTTGGGGTCCTAAATTAGACGGAACAATGGTTCGTCACTGGGATTCATGGATTGTTGGAGCTCCAACTTTTGGTGAACTAAGAGCTTGGTCTCCTACAGCAAATGATATTGATACATTTTATGATGTTTCTTTAACTCAAAATGCAACTGTATCTTTTAATAAAGCTGATGAAGACTATTCTTTCAGAACTTCTGTTTCTTACTTGCAACAAAATGGAGTTATTCCAAATTCAAAAAGAGAGCAAACAAGAATTGCGCTTAACGCAAAATACAATGTTTCTGATAAAATTGAATTTTTTGTTAACATGAATTATGATAGCAGACAATTATTAAACAATCCTGATCAAGGATATGGTAACTTAGGATCTAACTTTAACCAATGGTGGCAAAGACAATTAGACTTTAAAAGGTTAAGAAATTACGAGCAACAAGGTAACCTTGTTTCTTGGAACATTAACAGCCCACGAAGCACTAAACCATTATATTGGGATTCTCCTTACTTACACTCATATGAGAACTTAAAGCATAACAACAAAAATGCTGTATATGGTAAAATTGGTGTTAACTATACTTTTGATGACAATCTTTCATTTACTGCAGAGGTTAGAAGAACTTTTAACTCTTATCAAAATGACGACAGAGGAACAACAAAAAGTTTATTAGACCAATCATTCTATTCAGAATCTCAGTCTAGAGCTACTCAAAAAGAATTTTTTGCAATGGCTAACTACAACAATAAATTTATGGATGATGTGTTAGATGTTGATGTTTCTGTAGGTACTGAAATTAGTGAATTTGAAAATAAGTCTTTAAGCGCAAGTTCTGCTGGAGGTTTAACAATTCCTTTATTTTATAACTTAGCTGGTTCTAAAGATGCTGTTAATACAAGCTCAGGACTTACTCAAACAGAGTCAAGAGGTATTTTCTCTAAAACTTCTATTGGATATAAAAGTACAGTGTATTTAGATGCATCTTACAGATTAGATTGGAAATCTACTGCAAACCCATTAGCTAACAGAGTTGAAACTTACGGATTCTCTGGAAGTTTCTTAGCACACAAAGTATTACCTAAAAATGATGTTTTAAATTTTGCTAAAGTTAGAGCAGGATATTCTACATCTCCATTTTTCCCTGGTGCGTACCAAATTTCTAGTGTATTCAATCCAGGTAACTTATATAATGGATACGGAACGTTGTCGGTGTCAAGTACACAAGCAAACCCTATCTTAGAAGGTGGTATTAGAAAAGAGTTAGAATTAGGAACAGAAATGTTTTTCTTTAATAACAAATTAGGTTTAGATATTACTTACTTCAGCAGAAAAGATGAAGGTATTCCTGTACGTGTTCCTTTAGATGGATCAACTGGATATACTGGTGTAACTGTAAATGCTGGTAAAACAACTTCTTCTGGTATAGAAATAGGTTTATCTGGGGATGTTATCAGAACTGAAGATTTTACTTTTGGTGTTGCTGCAAACTTTGCAACGTTATCTAAAGTTGTAGACTATATTTATGATGGAGTTTTATCTAGAGATATTAGTACTTATACTTCTAACATGAAGTTACAAGAAAGAGTTGGTGAAGAATGGGGATTATTCTACGGAAGAGGATTCGCCAGAGGAGCTAATGGAGAAATCATGTATAAAGCAAGTGGTAACTTCGCTTTACAGCCTAACAAATTCTTAGGTTCTTTATTACCAGATTTCACTGGAGGTGTAACAACTAATTTTGATTATAAAAACATGAGCTTAACCTTAGGTTTTGACTTTCAAGTTGGTGGTAGATACTACTCAAGAACTGAAAGATATATGGACCACTCTGGTTTATCTATGATAACTGCAGGATTAAACGACAAAGGAAATCCTAAAAGAGACCCTGTTGCTTCTGGTGGTGGTGTTCATATAGTTGGTGTATTACAAACTGGAACAGATGCAGATGGTAACCCAACTTCTGATGGTACAGTTGTTGATAGATATGTAGAGGCTGTAGATCACTTTTATCTTGGTAACTTAGGTAATGTTTATGAAAACAACTTACACGATGCAACATATGCAAAATTAAGAACTATTAGATTTAACTACTCTTTAAACAAAGATTTTGTAAATAAATTTAATATTAAGTCTGCTTCTATCGGAGCTTTTGCAAATAATGTTTGGTTAATATACTCTGATGTTCCATGGATTGATCCTTCGGAAATTGAAAAAAGATCTGGAGTAAACTGGGCTGAAGCTGGTACATTACCAAGCACAAGATCATTCGGATTGAACTTAAAATTAACATTTTAAAAATATATAAAATGAAAAAAACAATTAAAAAAATAGCTGTCTTTATGTTTGCTGCTACTATTATCAGTTCATGTGAAACTGTTGATTTTGGAGACATAAATAATAATCCAAATGGACCTACAGCTGCCGTTACATCTCAACTGTTACCACAGGCTCAAATTTCTGTGTCTTCAGTTATTACAACTGTAAGCGGTATAAATTATGTACAACACATTACAGAAGGACAGTATCCTGGACCTTCTAGATATGCAGGTTTAACGTTTAGTTATAATGGGTGGTACACAGGACCAATTCAAAACTTAAACAAAATTATTGAAGTAAATTCAGATGCAGCAACTGCTCCGGTGGTAGCAAGTTTTGGAGATAACGATAATCAAATTGCTGTTTCTAAACTATTAAGAGCATATTTTTTACACTATATGACAGATACTTGGGGTGCATTACCTTGGTCTGAAGCTTTTAAAGGTATTGAAGGAACTCAACCTAAGTTTGATACACAAAAAGAACTTTACACGTTTATGTTTGCAGAAGTCGATGATGCCTTAGGAAGAATGAATGGAAATGCTGGACCTCAAGGTGATATGCTTTTTGGCGGAGACATGGGAAGATGGGCTACTTTTGGTAACACATTAAAAATGATCATGGCTTTAAGAATTTCTGATATTGATGCAGCAACTGCAAAAACTAAATTTGAACAAGCTGTTGCTTCTGGTAAATTAATCATGAGTAATTCTCAAAACATTAGATTTAATTATGGTTCTGATGAAGGAAGTGATAATCCTTGGGAAGACAGATTTTTTAGCCGTGAAGACTATATGATGTCAGAAACGATTATGGGCTTTATAGCTGCTAAAAACGATCCTAGAAAAACAAAGTATGCTAAACCTGCACAAGACAACACAGTACCAGATGTATGGGCTGGAGCACCGAACGGAAAGGTAAATGGTAATACTAAAGATTATGCTTTTATTTCTGATACAGTTATTGGTGACCCTACTTACAAAGTAGCAATCTATACAGCTGCTCAAACTCACTTCTCTTTAGCAGAAGCTGCAGTGAAGGGTTGGAATGTTGGTGGTGGTTCAGCTGCCGCTCATCAAAAAATGGGTATTGAAGCATCAATGATGGACTGGGGTGTTGATATTGCAGATATCAATACATATACTGCTGCTAACCCTGGTGCTACTATGGCAGATATTGCTTATGAAAAGTATATGGCTTTATACTTAAACGGACCTGAAGCTTGGGCAGAATGGAGAAGACTAGATGCACCTGCATTGACACCTTCTATATATGCACTTGTACAGAAGATTCCTGTAAGACATGCTTATAGTTCATCTGTTCAAGATAACAATCCAGATAACTATGCTGCTATGCTTGCTTTTCAAGGAGCAGATGATTTACACACTAAATTATGGTGGGATGTAAATTAATTATAGAAATATAATTTAAAAAAATTAAAAGCTGTTAAGATTTCTCTTAACAGCTTTTTTTTATTGAAAAATGTTGAATTTTAATATTTATCAATAGATTATGTTTAATTAACAATAATTAACAATAATAAATGTTAAAACATTGGGATAATTAAGAAAATATTAGGATTTTTGTAACAATTAATTCAAATAATTATAAAATGAAGACAAAGTTTAATGGAATCTTGACGCTTTTATTAGCGTTTGTTGTGCAAATGAGTTTTGCACAGGACAAGACTATTTCAGGAACTGTTACAGATGCATCTGGTGCATTGCCTGGAGTAAGTATTTTAATTAAGGGAACAATAACTGGTACTGAGACAGATTTTGATGGTAAATATACCATTAGAGCTAGATCTGGTAATGTTTTAGTTTTTAGCTACCTTGGTTACAAAACAATTGAAAGAACTGTTGGAAGTGCTGCAGTAATCAATGTAACTTTAGCAGAAGATGCTAACGTTCTTGATGAAGTAGTTATTTTAGGATATGGTTCTCAAAAGAAAACAGAACTTACAGGTTCTACTGTTCAGGTTAATTCTGAAGAGATAGAATTAGTTCCTGTTTCTACAGTAGATCAAGTACTGCAAGGAAAAGTAGCTGGTTTGGTATTTAGTGGAAATTCTGGTACACCAGGTTCTGCAACAGATATTAGAATTAGAGGTGTAAGTTCAATTACAGCTGGTAATGAGCCTTTATATGTAATTGATGGAGTACCAATGAACAATAGCAACGTTTCTGCTACAGGTTCAGGTTCTTCTTTATCTGCATTATCATCTATCAACAGTAACAACATTGAAAGTATTACGGTACTTAAAGATGCTTCTGCTACTGCTGCTTATGGTGCAAGAGGATCTAACGGTGTAATTTTAATTACAACAAAATCTGGTAAGTCTGGTAAAACAACGTTTAGCTTTAGCTCTTCTGTTGGTTTCTCAAATGACGCAACTGATGGACCAACAGTTTTAACTGGAGCTCAAAGAGAAATGTTATTTTACGAAGCTTTATACAATACTTATGGTACTGGTTTTGGTTTAGCTGATGTAGCTGCTGCAAAAACTTGGTATGAAACTACAGGTTTTTTTGGAGATGATTACGTAAAATGGAATGCCGCTGGTAGACCAGAAGGTAATTGGGCTGAAGCTATTACAAATAAAGATGCTTTATTTCAAGAATACAACTTAAGTGCACAAGGTGGTGATGAAAATCATAACTTTTTTGCATCCTTAGGATATTACAAACAAGATGCTACGGTAATTGGTTCTACTTTTGATAGAGTATCTGGGTCTATTAACTTTTCTAAAAACTTAACTGATAAGTTAAAGTTTTCAACAAAGAATAGTGCATCTCATACATATCAAGATGGTTTATTAGAATCTAGTGCATACTTTTCTTCACCTCGTGCGGTAAAGTTCTTTATGCCTGCAATTGATCAACCATATAATCCTGACGGAACTATTAATTTGAATACAACGTTACCGAATCCATTATGGATTGCTCAAAATGACATTGATGATTCTAAATTTACAAGAATTATTACGAACAACTTATTTGAGTGGGAAACTCCAATCGAAAATTTAAGAATGGGGTCTAGAATCAATATCGATTATCAAGTGTATAACTATAAGAGATATAGAAACAGAATTAGTGGAGATGGAGCAGGTTCTAACGGATATGCTTGGGCTGCACACACAAATAATGTAACCTATGTATTTGCAAATACATTAGATTATACTTATAACATTAATGAAGATCATCAATTAGATTTTACATTAGTACAAGAATTTCAAAAAAATAGAAGATTATACTTAGATGGTGATGGTGACAACTTTGCAACAGATGGATTGACAAACTTAGCTTCGGCTGGTAACCCTACATCTGCAACTTCTTCTTTCTCTGATTGGGCAGTAGCACGTTACTTAGGTTTACTACACTATTCAGGTTTTCAAGGACGTTATGTTTTTGATGCAACTTATACACGTGAAGGTAACTCAAGATTTGCACCAGCAAAAAGATGGGGTAACTTCTGGTCTGTTGGTTCTGCATGGAACCTTCATAAAGAAAGCTTTATGGAAGACTTAGATTATATTAATAATTTAAAGGTTAGAGCATCTTATGGTGTAACTGGTAACGCTAACATCGGGTTAAACTCTTACCAAGCATTGTTTGGTTTTGGAGGAACTTATGGTGGTGGTGGTGCTATTAACCCTACAAGTTTTGGTAATAACGATTTATCTTGGGAAACTTCTCATACATTTGACGTAGGACTTGATGTTGGATTATTCCAAAATAGAGTTAGTGCTTCTGTTGGATACTACAGAAGAGAATCTAAAAATTTATTATTAGATGTTCCTCTTTCTTTAACGACTGGTTTTAATAATCAAACGAGAAACATTGGTAGAATGGAAAATAAAGGGTTTGAAGTTGAATTCAATGCTGACATCATTAGGTCTGAAGACTTTAACGTTTCTGTAGGTGGTAATTTTGCTACAACTAAAAACGAAGTGTTAGAATTAGCTGTTGATGGTAATGGTAACGATATTAATATTAATGGAGGTTCTAATGGTTCTAGTTCTAGATCTAGAACAGAAGTTGGACAACCTGTTTGGGGATGGTATATGCGAAAATGGGCCGGAGTAGATCCTGCTAATGGAGATGAACTATACTACTTAAATGGTAAAGACGGTGCTACTACAAATAACTTTAATCTTGCTGAAAGAGCATTTCAAGGTGGTAGTGCAATTCCAAAATTAACAGGTGGATTAAACGTACATGTTGACTTTAAAGGATTCTTTTTAGACCTTAATGGATATTACGCAAGTGGGCATAAAGTTTATGAAGACTGGCACAGATATACTAACGGTACAGATTTCTTTTCTACATTGTATTACCAAGGTGTCGATGCTATTTTAGATAGATGGCAAAAACCTGGAGATACAGGAAAAAGATTTGGTAGAATGCAAGCGACAACAATTCCTTGGCAAAGTAATTCTAAGTTCTTATACGACGGAGATTACTTTAGATTAAAGAACTTAACTTTTGGTTATGATTTAGATGCGGATGTATCTGAATCTATTGGAGTTTCTTCTGCAAGATTATTTGTTAGAGGAACCAACTTATTTACTTGGGTTAAAGAAGATAATTTAAAATATGACCCTGAGGTAAATGCTGGTGGTACAGCTGGATTAACAACACCTCCAGTTAAATCTATCATTTTTGGTATTAATATTAAATTTTAGAGATCATGAAAAAAATAAATAAATTATTTACAACTCTTTTCATCCTTACATTAGTATTTTCTTCATGTAATACTGCTGATCTAGACCCAAGTTTAGAGCAAAGTAAATCAGTAGAAGGAAGTATTAAAACGATATCGGATGTAGAAGGTATTATGAAAGGAGCCTATAATGCAATTACTGGCTCAGGATATTATGGTAGAGATTTTATCATAAATGGTGAAGTTCGTTCTGATAACTGTTTTTCTAACGGTAACTCTGGGCGTTTTACAACACAAGCTTCTTTAACATATAACGCAAACTCTGGGTTTATGTTTGATGATGCTTATCGTGCAATTGCAATTGCAAATATTGTTATCGCAACTGATTTAACTACTTTAACAGGAGATGCTGCTTATGGAGTGCACCTTCAAGGGCAAGCATATGCAATGAGAGCATTAGCTCATTTTGACTTAGTAAAGATGTATGGTCAACAACATGCTGGTGGTACTTTAGGTGTTCCTTATGTTAAGGAATTTAAAGGATCTGATTTATTCCCTGCTCGTGAAACTGTAGCTGCTAATAAAGCTGATATTTATTCAGATTTAGAAATGGCTTACACTAAAATGAGTAATGCATATTTTGATGGTTCAAAAGAATACATGTCTAAAATGACTGCAAAAGCTTTAGAATCTAGAGCTGCAATTTATTTTGGAGATTATCCTAGAGCTAAAAGTGCTGCGTCAATTGTTATAAACTCTGGATTATATTCAGTAATGTCAGCTGCAAACTATGTATCTTCATGGACTGGTAAAGGGAATGGAAATTCAATTTTTGAATTAGCTTTCAGCCCAACTGATAATGCAGGTATTAATGGTTTGGCATACATCTATAGAACAACAGGTGGTGGAAGCTACGGAGATGTTCAGGTTATAGATGGTGTTGATGGTATTTTTGATGCTGGTGATGTTAGAAAAGGTATTTTAGGTATGGAAGGAACTATGTTAAGAAATATTGGTAAATACCCAGACAATCAAGGATATGACAACGTAGTTGTTATTAGATATGAAGAAGTTATTTTAAACTATGCAGAAGCATTATTTGAAGAAGGAGCTGCATCTCATCCTGCTGCAATAGCACAATTAAATGCTATTACAAGTAAAAGAGGAGCCGCTGCTTATAATACAATATCTAAAGCACAAATTTTAGAAGAAAGAAGAAAAGAATTAATGTTTGAAGGTTTCCGTTTTGATGATTTAATGAGAACAGGAGCTGGATTAGTTAAGTCTTCAGTGCAACAAAATTTTGCTGCAACATTTACGTATCCAAATAACGCATTTGCTTGGCCAATTCCACAAGGTGAAATTGATGCCAATTCAAATATGGTTCAAAATACTGGATACTAATTAATTATTAGAATTATAAAAGAAACCACCTCAATTGAGGTGGTTTTTTTATTTATAATTACATTTGCAATATGGAAATTAAAACAGAAATAATCTTTGGAATTAGAGCTATTATAGAAGCTATACATAGCGGCAATACAATTAGTAAAGTATATTTACAAAAAGAGCTAAAAGGAAGTTTATTCTCTGAGTTAAATGGACTAATAAAAGCCAACGGAATATCTACAAGCAATGTTCCTGTTGAAAAATTAGATCGTTTATCAAAATACAACAATCATCAAGGAGCTGTTGCACAAATTTCTCCTATTGATTTTTATGATTTAGATGAATTGATTGAAACGACTTTAGAAAACAATAAAATTCCATTATTTTTATTATTAGATCAAATCTCTGATGTTAGAAATTTCGGAGCTATTATAAGAACTGCAGAATGTACAGGCGTTAACGGAATTATCATTCAAAAAAATGGAAGTGCTCCAGTAAATGCAGAAACAATAAAGACATCTGCCGGTGCAGCTTTTAAAGTACCAATTTGTAAAGTAGATCACATTAAAGATGCTATGTTTATCTTGCAAGCATCAGATATTAAAACTGTTGCCGCCACAGAAAAAACAGACGATTCCATTTTTGACATCAATTTTAATCAACCTATTGCAATTATAATGGGTTCTGAACATAGAGGAGTTAATCCTTCTATTTTAAAAATGGTAGATTATAAAGCAAAGCTTCCTATTCTAGGAGATATAGAATCATTAAATGTTTCTGTTGCTTGTGGTGCTTTTTTATACGAAACAGTTAGACAGAGGTTAATTAGTGGTTAGGAATTAGTAGTTAGGATTGTTTACTTTTCTTCTGAATTTAACTCCTCTTCTACTTCTTTTTTTGGTGGATTAAAATTGCCATCATCATCAAAAAGCAAATCGAATTCTGTTTCTTTAAATTCATATTGTTCTTTAACTATTCCTTTTTGTTTAAATATAAAAGCAAAAATAAATCCTACTAAAAAACCTGACAGATGTCCTTCCCAAGAAACACCTTCTTTAATTGGAAAGACAAACCAAACCATACTTCCATATAAAAAAATTACAATTAATGAAACTGCAACTAATTGAAATTGTTTTTTTATAATCCCTGAGAAAAAGACAAAACTGAATACTAAATACACAATTCCGCTTGCACCAATATGATATGCATCGCGAGCAATCAACCAAGTTAGTAATCCAGAAATAAGTCCACCTAAAAAAAGAACTTTTATATAAACAGATTTATAAAAGTAAATTAAAAACGATAATAAGACGAACAGAGGGATTGAATTATTAAAAAGGTGGTTTGTGTCGCTATGAATAAAAGGAGAAAGAAAAATACCTTTTAAGCCACTTAAACTTCTTGGTAAAATTCCTGCTTTTGTGAAATTAAATGAAAACTGAATTTCAAACCAATAAACAAACCAGATGGCAAAAATAAAAGTAAGAGGAACTATCAATACCTCTTTTGTAAATTTAAATTGATTGCTTGTTTTCATCCATATAAAATTAGCAAAAATTCAGCCATTTAAAATTTACTGAAAATCTGTCATAAAACTTCCTTATTTTTACAGTATGAACGAACCTCTAGCAGAACGTATAAGACCAAAAAAATTGGATGACTATATTAGTCAACAACATTTAGTTGGTAAAAACGGTATTCTTACAAACCACATTAAACAAGGAATTATTCCTTCTTTAATTTTATGGGGACCACCAGGAATTGGCAAAACCACATTAGCAAATATTATTGCACAAGAATCTGACAGACCTTTTTATACGCTAAGCGCAATTAGTTCTGGTGTAAAAGACGTTAGAGAAATTATTGAAAAAGCAAAAAATAGCGGTGGTTTATTTACAAGTAAAAACCCTATTTTATTTATCGATGAAATTCATCGTTTTAGTAAATCTCAACAAGACTCTTTATTAGGCGCAGTAGAAAAGGGTTGGGTAACATTAATTGGGGCAACTACAGAAAATCCGAGTTTTGAAGTGATTCCTGCATTACTTTCTCGTTGTCAGGTGTATATTTTAAACTCGTTTGATAAAGAAGATTTAATTGCTTTAATAGATCGAGCAATAAAAAAAGATGAGTTTATTTCTAAGCGAAAAATAAAACTACTAGAAACAGATGCGTTAATTCGTGTTTCTGGTGGTGATGCAAGAAAACTCTTAAATGTTTTCGAATTGTTGGTCAATTCATCTGAAGATCCGGTAAAGATTACTGACAAATTTGTCTTAGAGAAAGTGCAAAAAAATACTGTTCATTATGACAAAACTGGCGAGCAACACTACGATATTATTTCTGCGTTTATAAAATCTATACGTGGAAGCGATCCAAATGCCGCAGTGTATTGGTTGGCAAGAATGATTGAAGGCGGCGAAGATGTTAAGTTTATTGCAAGAAGGTTATTAATTTTAGCATCCGAAGATATTGGAAATGCAAATCCGACGGCTTTAATTTTAGCAAATAATACGTTTCAGGCGGTTTCTATAATTGGTCATCCAGAATCGAGAATTATTTTAAGTCAGTGTGCTATTTATTTAGCAAATTCTGCAAAAAGCAACGCTTCATATGAAGCCATTGGAAATGCGCAAGAATTAGTAAGAAAAACTGGTGATTTGTCGGTTCCTTTAGCTTTGAGAAATGCGCCAACCAAATTGATGAAAGATTTAGATTATGGGAAAAACTATAAGTATGCACATAATTACGAGAATAACTTTGCAAATCAAGAGTTTTTACCTGAAGAAATTAGCAATACAAAATTGTACGAACCAGGAAATAATCCAAGAGAAACTGCTTTTAGAGAAGTTTTAAAAAACAGATGGAAAGGCAAGTATAAATACTAAAACTTAACTTGATATTCTTTCTGAATTAACACATTGTTTTCATAAAACTCAGCAACCCAAATAACATTCTTTTTATATAAGATTCCATTTTTATTTTCAATAATGAAAATGTTTTCTTGATGTGTTTTTAAAACTTTAAAAATTACTTTAGGAGTTGTATCTACTAATTGAAATCCATTATTAGTAGTTTGAGCATATAATACATTTTTTATTCCCTTTTTAGTTTCTGTTACTTTATTAGTGCTTGTTGTGTTTGCTACAACTGCTTTTACAACAGCTACTTTTTTTACCTTAGGAGTTTCTACAACTTTGACAACTGGTTTTATAGTGTTTGCTTGTGCTTTATAAGAATAGTTTTTAATTATTGGATCTTGAAAGGCGTTTCGAATAGCTTCATGAAAAGATTTTTTGTACTCTTTCTCCTTACTTTTTCCAATAATACTTGAGTAAATTATTTTATCATTACAGTCTTTTAAGACCACATTTACTTTAGTTGTAAACATAGATGAAGTATTATTAATTGACGCAAATAAAGCTAAACAGTTATCCTTTTTTAAATCATCAGGCAAATTATCTATACTTAAAAACGATGTATATCCATATTTATTAAAAAGAAATTTTGTTAAAGAACTTGTTTGGTATTGATCTGCTTTTTTAAAAAATTGAAACTTCTCTGCAACTACAACATATTTATAATTGCTTAATTTTTGTTGTCCAAAAAAAGAAAAACTATATACAAAAAACCCAAAAAAAAATAATTTCTTCATTTTAATCAAAAATTAAATTAAACCCAAATTGTAAAGAAGCGCTCTTAGCTTCAGATAATTCTGATAATTTTAATACGTTATTTAACAAACCATACATATGAAATTTACCCATTTGTGTAGAAACTCCTACTCCAATATTTGTAAACGAATAATCATCTGCGGTGTATGTAAATTTAGCATGGAACTTTTCTCCAATACTTTTCTCTAGAAACATTGTTGCAGCAACTTGTGTACTTAAAGGTCTTGTTATTGCATATAATTGTAATCCAACAGAATTATTATAATACTCTTTATAGGTTTCATCGTAGCACTCTTTGTTAGATCTGGCTCTTCCAAAACTATATCTTACAGCTCCGTTAAATTTTATTGGTCTCCAAGAAACAAAAGAACCTGTATTTATTTCTCTAGGAATGTTTGCCTTAAATTCGCTATCTAATTCAGCTAAATAATCTTTACTAATTGGTGACCAATAGTTATTATTATTTTCATCAAATAGCACTTCTACTCCATCAAATTGATGACTACCAACTATCGTTAAATTTTTTACATTTTTTGAGTAATTAACAAAACCAACATCTAAAATACTACCTGTAAATTCTATTTGTGGTGTGTAATGATAGGTAAATCCGATATCTACACCAACACCAATATTTTTACTTAAAAAAGTGTTACTAATAACATCCTTTAAACCAACACTAATTCTATCATTTTCATTTAATATTCCAGATGTATTAACATTAATATTTATATTACTTAAATAATTTCTATAAATATTGTTTCCTCCTTCCACTGTACTAAAAGTACCTGTATTATTATTTGAAGACATATGTGCACTACCAGAGTAGATTTTAAATCTACCACCAATATTTAGTTTTTTATTTACTTTATAAGATAGTCCGGCGTGTATAACACCTAACACTTCTCCTCTAAATTTTAGCTGAGAAAAATGCACTGTTTTGTCTGCATTTACTCCGTTTCCATAGTATGCAAAATTTACAATATCATTTGGGAAATATCCAACAAAATCCATTTCTTGATATAAACCAAAACTTAAATACATTTTTTCATTTAAACGATAACCACCGTTTAAAACCTCTATAGTTGTATTAAAGTCTAAAAAGTCTCTTTCTGATAATTTCCCTATTAAACTTTTAAATTTTGATGTAAAACTTCTATTATCATCTAAAAATAAATCTGAAATTGTTCCTTTAGAAGCGCCAATATTAAATGCTAACCCAGATAATACCGGAATTCCTGCATGAAACCTAAAGTTAGTTTCTGCTCCAGGATTTACCATTAACGTGTTTGGCATTTCTGCAAAACCATACAACAATTGTTTATTTTGGCTGTAACCTAAACAACTAATAAAAAACCCAAAAACAACAAATAACTTTCTAAAATTCATATTTATATTTTAAGGGAAAAAGTTCCTGCTGTTTTAAATACTAACTTTTTATCGATATTAGGATTAATACCACCACCATTATTACTGGGAGATAGCTGTATTAAAACTCTAATTTTTGTTGAAGATAGAAATTTCTGATTTCCAGAAACAATAATTGTTTCGTTATGTAAATATTTTAAATTATTTGCTCCAATATAAAATCTTCTTAAGCTATGTGTTACGATGTCATTATCATCTAAAAACTGAAAATCTACCGTAAAATTTCGATTAAATTCATTTTTTATTTCGAACTCGATAGATAATTTTTCTAAATTTTCTCTAACAAAAGAACTGTTAAG
This sequence comes from Polaribacter uvawellassae, assembly GCF_039748955.1. Lineage (NCBI taxonomy): Bacteria > Pseudomonadati > Bacteroidota > Flavobacteriia > Flavobacteriales > Flavobacteriaceae > Polaribacter > Polaribacter uvawellassae. Next base: position 454,194 of record NZ_JBDIZN010000002.1, read on the forward strand.
TGATAAAAATTTTGAAGTTCTACTTATGGGTGCTATTATTTCTAAAGAGTTAATTCGATCAAAAAAAGTGACCTGATTTAATGTAAAATATGCTAACGAAGTTTTAAAAACTGGCTCTGCAGTTAAGTCTTCAATTTGGTCAAAATCAACATGTTTAATACATGAAGAAAATAAAAAAATAAAGATTAAAAATATGGGAGTTTTTCTAATGTTTTTCATTTATTAAAGTGTTATTAGCAACAACGAATAGCGTTTAAAGATATTGTTTTATTTGTAAAAGATGAGAAACAGATGTATATTTTTTTTTATCAAATTTAAGATTCTCTAAATTAAAGTGAATACTTGAAATTCCGCAATTTAATGCGCCTATAATATCTGCTTCTAAATTATCGCCAATCATTACACTATTGTCTGCATTTGCACTTGCTTTTGCCAATGCAAATTCAAATACTTTTGGATTTGGTTTCTTAACACCAACAGATTCTGATGTAATTATTTCATTAAAATATTTTTTAATACCCGATTTCTCTAACTTTAAACTCTGAACTTCTTCAAATCCGTTTGTAATAATATGCAATTTGTATTTTGGCTGTAAATAATCTAACAACTCTATTGTACCATCAAACAAATGATTATTTAATGGTAATAAATGGATATATTCTTCTGATAATTGATTGATTAAATCATCCGTAACAGCATAATTTAATTTATCGAAAGTGTTTTTTAATCTACCATATCTTAACGCTTCTTTACTCACTTTTTCTTCTCTATACAGTTTCCAATATTCAAAATTTATCGGTGAATATACTGTTAGAAATTCTTGCAATTCTAACTGAATATCATGCGTAATAAAAAGCTGCTCGAATGTTAGATTAGAGTTTCTTTCGAAATCCCATAACGTATGGTCTAAATCAAAAAAAATGTGTTTTATTTCCATTTGGCTAAAATATAAATATAAACCAAACCTTAAAACTCTTTTAAGTCTTTATATTTGTAACTAAAGTTTCTGTTTTTTGACTAAAAAATTACATATTCTATTTTTGTGTAGCTGGTTTCCTTCAAAAGAATTTCCAACAAATGGAGATTTTATTGAAAGACATGCAAAAGCTGTCAGTTTAAAACACAAGGTTTCAGTTTTACACATAGTTTCTAGCAAAAAAATCACAAAAACTATTATTGATAAAAATACAGAAGAAAATTTATCAACTTATATTGGTTATGTTAAGCACACCAAAAATCCAATTTTAAAAACAATTCGATTTTACAAAACGTACTTTCAGATTTTAAAATTGATTGGTAATTTTGATCTTATTCACGTAAATACGTTGTATCCGTTTGGGTTGTTTGCATTACATCAACATTTTACAAAAAGAAAACCATTTATCATTTCTGAACATTGGACTGGTTATTTGAATTCGAGAAAAACAAAAATTTCTGCTTTTCAAAAAATGTGTTCTAAATTGATTACTAAAAAAGCCGCTTTTGTGTGTCCAGTTAGTAATGAGCTAAAAAAAGGAATGCAGAATTTTAGTTTAAAAGGAAACTATTTTCCTCTCGGAAATGTTGTTGACATAACTACTTTTATTCCTTCTGAAAAAAAATACACAACGTTTACAGTTGTTCATGTTTCTGGGTTAAATGATACTCAAAAAAACATAACTGATATGCTAAAAGTTGCCAAACTTTTGGAAAATGAAATAACTGATTTTTATTGGAAATTTATTGGAGGAACATCAGAAAACTATGAAAAATTAATTTCTGATTTAAACTTTAAAACTGCAAAGATTGAGTTTATAAATCATGTTTCTCAAAAAGAATTAGCCACACATTTACAAAATGCAACTGTTTGTGTCTCGTTTAGTAATTACGAAACTTTTGGAATTGTAATGCCAGAATCTATAGCGTGCGGAACGTTTGTTATTTCTACTAATACAGGAATTCTAAACGAATTAAAACCACAAGATTTCTTTTCTGTAATTCCCGTAAAAGACAAAAAAGCGTTGACAACAGAAATTGTAAAACAGTACAAGAATCCGACAAAATTAAACACAGAAGAAATGCATTTGTTTGTAGAAAACAAATTTAGCAAAGAAGTTATTTCTGAGACATTTTCTAAATTGTATTTTAAAACATTAAAAAAAGACTCTTGAGTTTATTAAAAAGTTACATACAAAATTTTATTTCTAGAGCTGGTACTTACATTTTATCTGCTTCCATAATTGCTAGACTTTTATCTTTTGTTGCTTCTTGGATTGCGCTACAATTAATTCCAAACAAAGAACTCGGTGTTGTACTTTTTGCTTATAATATTATTCTATTTATCATTCCTTTTGGCGGTTTTGGATTGCATCAAAGCTTGTTAAGGTATGGTGCATTATTAAAAACTGATGAAGAAAAAAATAGTTTATTCCGCTATACTTTTTTTAAAGGAATCTGGGTTACATTCATTTTAATTTTTACAATTATTTTAGCAAGTCTATTTATTGATTTTAAATTTGAAACCACCAATAATTATCTTGCTTTTTTATCAATAACAATCATACCAACTTATTTATTTGAATTGATAAAAATACAGTTTAGATTACAACACAAAAACAGGCTATTTGCCTTTACAGAAATTGTATTCACAATAGTTTTAACGATTTCTGTATTGATTTTAAGTTATTTTTTTAAAGAAAAAGGCTATGCAATTGCGCTAGTTTTAACACCAACTTTCTCTCTTTTATTTTTCATAAATAAATTCAAATCTAATTTACTTTTCAAGAAAAAACCAACCATTATAAATCGTAAATTTTGGAATTACGGAATTTTTGCAAGCTTATCTAATGTAGTAACTCAATTGTTGTTTGTTATCGATATTTTGCTCATTGGTTTATTATTAAACGATGCAGAAATGGTTACCAATTATAAATACATTTCTTTAATTCCGTTGAGCTTATTGTTTTTACCAAGAGCGTTTATCAATACGGATTTTGTTGCGTTTACAGAAAATATTTACAACAAAAAATACATTGTAAAATATAGTAAAAGTTACATATTGTTATTTACTCTTTTAAGTGTAGGTTTTTGTCTTTTCTTTTGGCTGTTTGCTGATGTTATTTTAACGTTATTTGATGCAGGTTTTACACAACACAAAACCTCCTTTTTAATTTTAATTGTTGGTGTTTGCGGAATCTTAATTTTCAGAGGATTATTCGGTAATCTATTATCATCAATCGGCAAAGCACACGTAAATTTTTACATTACTTCTGTTGCGTTGCTAATAAATGTGTTTAGTAATTATTATTTGATTCCTAAATACGGAATAAAAGGTGCCGCAATAACTTCAGCTTCTTTAATGTGGTTTACAGGAATTGTTTCAGCAATCTTATTTTGGAAACTTTACAACAACCACTTATTAAGTAAAAAATAAGTTTCGGGCTTTGCTCCAAAACTTTTAAAAAACTTTGCAATTCCTGGAATTTGAGAACCTTCAAAATCTAATAGTAATTCTGTGTTTGAATTTTCTTTAATAATATGATTCAACAACAAACTTGCAACTTGTTTTTCTTTACCAATTTCAGAAACTGCAGAAAACAAATAAATTACCCTTTTAGAATCAAAGACAAAAACGGATCCGCCTATTAATTTTTTTTCGAGTTTTATTCCAAGTATTTTTACCTTGTTTTTACTTTGTAAAACGGAAACTAATTTTGTCAATTTCTTATATTCTTTTGCTGTAACTTCTTTAAAAGAATAATGTTTTTTAGATAATTTTAATAATTCAGAAAAAGAAACCTCTTCGATGGTAAAATCTTCTTTTAAACCTTGCTGTACAGCATGTTTTCTTCCTTTAGAAAATTCTTTATAAAGTGTATTATAATGTTCTTTTAAAGATAAAATATAATTGTTTTTTTTAATGGTATTTTCTGTAGAAAAATTGTTTTCTGAATTGAATTGCAATGCTATTTTTAAAAATTTTCTAGGAATCTTTTTTAAAAATTCTTCTATTAATTTTTCAGTAACTTCTCGCTTAGAAAAAACACCTAATTGCTGTGTAAAAAATGGTTGTGAAATATATGAAATCAGATATTTTTTCTGAAAAGGCAAAGGCATCACTGCATTATAATCATCTAAAACTAAAACGCTCCAATTATCTGCAACTACATCTAAATACCAAGAATAGGCATAAGTTCTAGTTTGCAAAGAATTAGAAATACAATTATTGTATTTTTCTTCATTAATTTGATTTCTTTTTACAAAACGAATCATATTAATCGGTTGCAATTTTCAACATTGATTCGTACACTTTACTCCAACCTTTCCATCGTAAATAATCACTTAAACTTTCGTTATGAAACAATGTAACAAACGTTCCGTTTACAGCTTTTACTTCGTTTTTTAACTCTCTAATTTTGCCTAAAGATTGTCTTGGAGTTAAACCCATATAATCGTTTAAAGTTGTGTCCATTAAAGCAAACGGAACAATTTTTAATGGTGTTTGAATTTCAAAATCTAAATCGTAAAAATAAAATGGTGTACAGGTACTTGCTCTAAATCCAACATGACTTGCATAACCCATAGAATGATCTTCTTTTATTTCTAAATCAATTAAATGTTGATAGGTTTCTGGTAAACTAAATCGCAAAAAATGCTGTCTAGATTTTTCCATTGGCATATTCGTAATTGCCTCTAAACGTTCTTTTTCTTTTTTTAAAATTGTTTCATCTTTCATAGAAAAATAAGAAGGATGTAAACCTACTTTTGCATAATCAACCATTGATTTTATCAGCAATTTAAATTTATTTTTTGCAGGAGAAACGTTCGTGTCAAAAGTGGTGTAATCTGCAACTAAGAAAAAGAAAATTGTCTGTATTTTATATTTTTTTTGTAGCGATAAAATTTTACTAAAAGTATTATAAGGATCTTTTTTTAAATTAGTAATTACTGCTAACCGATCCCAAAAATTTCGAATCTTTATTGTGAAAAAATCCTTGATAAACGCACCAAAAGTTCTTACCAAGCTTTTGTGTTTATAAGCATAAGCATTATCAACATCTATCGTAGAAATAAAGTTATATTTTCTGTTTTTATATGTATAATCTGGAAATTTTTCTTTTAGTTTTTCTAGTAATTTATACGCCCAAATATCTATCAATGGTTTTTCTAAAAACCGATATTTAAACGCTAAACTTTGTTCAGCAGTAAAGCGCTCATGCACATCTCTAACATGTGGTAAATATTCTTCGTATCTGCTTAATAAATAAAAACTTGCGGCAAAAATATCAAACGGAATTACAGATTTTGATCCAGCATTAAAAAAACAAGGAGTTTCATCCCAATGAAAAATATTAATATCTAAATCGTTTACTCCTTGTTCAAATAACAAGTCGTTATTTCTTACAAAAAATTCGCTTCCAAGCGGCGCTTTAGAATAGGTCATTTTTAAACCATTAAAAGCAATAAACTCTTCAATAGTTGTTGTAAAATCTACAGGAATTTGCAAAACACGCGTAAAAATATGCTTAAAAACATAACGTAATCTTGGTGTTATTTTATGAGTATAAACGAGTATCAAATTTTGTAAATAAGGTTTAAATTAAAGCATTTGGTTGTCTGCAAAGCTAAAATAATCTTTTTGTGTGATAATTAAATGATCTAGTAGTTTTATATCTAAAGTTTGCCCAGCTTCTTTAATTTTCTGAGTCAACAATTCATCAGATTTACTTGGCGTTAATTTTCCTGAAGGATGGTTGTGACACACAATAACACCTACAGTTGTTAAGGCAACTGCTTTTTTAAACAATAATCTAACATCAACCATTGTAGCTGTAATTCCACCTTTGCTTAGTTGCATTTTAGCAATTACTTTGTTCGAATTATTTAAATACAACACCCAAAATTCTTCGTGTTCTAATTCTCCAATAATTGGCTGCATTATTTGAAAAGCATCTTTACTACTTTTTATAATTGGTTTTTGTTCTACTTGTTCAAAATGCCTTCTCTTACCTAATTCTAAAGCAGTAATAATACTTACGGCTCTTGCTTCTCCAATTCCTTTAAACTCTTTTAATTGTTCAAAAGTTAAAGCTGCAAGTTCGTTTATATTGTTATTAACAGAGTTTAAAATTCTTTTGCTTAGTTCAACAGCACTTTCTTTTCTTGTTCCTGAACCAATTAAAATGGCAATAAGTTCTGCGTCTGTTAAAACAGATTTTCCTTGTAGTATTAACTTTTCTCTTGGTCTATCTTCTATTGCCCAAGATTTTATGGTTAATTTTTTCATTTTTAGCAGTTTTAAGAATAAATATAAGATTTATTTAGCGTTTTAAAATTTAATTATAAATTCTTTTTTTTTGTGGATACAATTAAAGACAATACCTTTGTACACTATCTTTCATTTTTAAACTTTTATGAAAATTATAATAGCTGGTGCTGGAGACGTTGGTTTCCATTTAGCTAAATTATTATCTTATGAAGCTCAAGATACTTATGTTGTTGACTTTGATGGAGATAAGCTAGAATACATAAATAATCATTTAGACGTATTTACAAAAAAAGGAGATGCTACTTCTATTAATCTTTTAAAAGAAATAGGAATAGAATCTGCTGATTTATTATTAGCGGTAACCGAATCTCAAAATACAAATTTTACTGTTTCGGTTATTGGAAAAGCGCTTGGCGTTAAAAAAACCATTGCCAGAATAGATAATCCTGAATTTTTAAAAAATGATATAATCGATTTTAGAAAATTTGGAGTAGACATTATGATTTCGCCACAAGAGTTAGCTGCAAATGAAATAAAAATGTTGTTATATCAATCTTCATTTAATGATACGGTTGAGTTTGAAAAAGGATTGTTTAACATTATGGGAACAACCTTAGAGTACAAATCTCCTATTTTAGATTTAACGGTTAAAGAAGCAAAAGAAAAGTTTCCTTTAGTAGATTTTATCACTATTGCCATAAAACGAGAAGGTGTTGCTCAAACAATAATTCCTCGTGGAGATACGGTTTATAACATTAAAGATCAAGTTTATTTTTCTGTTCCTAAAAGTAGTATCGAAAAACTATATCCAATAATTGGTCAAAAACAAATAACTATTAAAAATGTTATGATTTTAGGCGGAAGTAGTATTGGGTTTAAAACAGCAAGAAATCTTTGTAAAGAAAATTTTAAAGTAAAAATAATTGAAAAAGACAAAGACAGAGCTTTTGATATTGCTGATAAATTATCAAACGCTTTAGTTATTAATGGCGATGGAAGAGATATTGAGCTTTTAGAAGAAGAAAATATTAGAGAAATGGATGCTTTTATTGCTGTAACCGGCAATTCTGAAACCAATATAATGTCTTGTTTGGTTGCAAAATCTAAAGGCGTTAAAAAAACAATTGCATTGGTAGAGAATATGGATTACATGAACATTTCTCAAACTATTGGAATTGATACATTAATCAATAAAAAACTCTTAGCGGCAAGTAGCATTTTTAAACATATTAGAAAAGGCGAAGTACTTGCTTTAGCTAATTTACACAATATTGATGCAGAAATTTTTGAGTATGAAGTTAAACAAAACTCTAAAGTAACAAAAAAACCAATTAAGGAATTAAAATTTCCTAGAGAAGCAGTTTTTGGCGGAATTATAAGAGACGGCGAAGCTTTGATGTCTTTTGGTAATTTTCAAATAAAAGCTGGAGACAAAGCCATTGTTTTTTGTTTACCAGAAGCAATTTCTATTGTAGAAGAGTTATTTAAATCTTAATAAATGAGATCTTTAAACCTAAAAATTATTTACCGTTTTCTTGGCTTAACAGCTATTTTAAACGGAGTTTTTATGTTTATTGCTGTTCCGTTTAGCGTTTATTATCAAGAAGATGCTAAGTTTGGTATTTTAAACGCAGGAATTGTTACTGTTTTTTTAGGTTTATTATTGTACTTTTTCAACAAGCCAACATCTACAAATATTCAAAAAAAGGAAGGTTATTTAATTGTAACTTTAGGTTGGTTAACCTTATCTATTACAGGAATGCTTCCTTATCTTTTTAGTGGAGCAATTCCAGATATTACTAATGCTTTTTTCGAAACATTATCTGGTTATTCTACAACGGGTTCTTCTATTTTATCAGACATAGAAAGTATGCCAAAAGGTATTTTATTTTGGCGGAGTGCAACACATTGGATTGGTGGAATGGGAATTATTGTATTAACTATTGCCATTTTACCTTTATTAGGAATTGGAGGAATGCAACTATTTATGGCGGAAGCTCCTGGACCATCTACAGATAAATTACATCCAAGAATTTCTGATACTGCAAAGCGTTTATGGCTAATTTATGTGGCTTTAACTTTTAGTGAATTTTTCTTGCTAAAATTTGCTGGCATGACCTGGTTTGATGCTATAAATCATTCAATGGCAACCATGAGTACTGGTGGGTTTTCTACAAAAAATGCAAGTATCGCTCATTATAATGCAATGCCGTTAGTTCAATATATCATAATTCTTTTTATGTTTATTGCAGGAACAAATTTTGTACTTACTTATTTTGCTTTAAAAGGAAAAGTCCGGAAAATATTTCAAAGCGAGGAATTTAAATATTACTTTTTTGGCACCTTAATAGTAACAACAATTATAGCAGTTATTATTATTTTTTATCAAGACCCAACGCTTAAAACTACAGTAAATCACCCAAAGGTTTTTGGTGAAGTAGAAAGTGCTGTTAGACACTCACTATTTCAAGTAATTTCTGTAATTACAACAACTGGTTTTGTTACTGCCGACTTTACCATGTGGAGTTTCTTTGCAACAGGAGTTTTCTTTGCACTGTTCTTTGTTGGTGGTTCTGCTGGTTCTACAAGTGGTGGAGTAAAAATTGTACGTCATATTATCATGCTAAAAAGCAGTTTTTTAGAATTTAAAAAAGCATTACACCCAAATGCAATTATTCCAGTTAGATATGACGGAAAACCTGTAAACCACACCATTGTATTTAATATTATTTCTTTCTTTATTATTTACATGCTTATTTTTGTAGTTTCTTCTGTAATTTTAACTTTTTTAGGGCTAGATTTTACATCCGCTCTAGGAGCTGCAAGTTCTTCTTTAGGAAATATTGGCCCTGCAATTGGCTCTGTAAGTCCAATTGATAATTTTGCACATTTGTCTGATGCAGCTAAATGGTTTTGTGCATTTTTAATGCTAATTGGACGTTTAGAACTGTTTACAGTACTTATCTTATTTTCTCCTTTTTTCTGGAGAAAAAACTAATAATATAAGCCCTCTTTTTCTATAGCATTTTTTTTGTTCGCTTTTTTTTTCTAACTTTAAGTTCTAAAAATTTTGATTATGAAACAAAAATACTTATTAACTACTTACTTATCAATCTTCTTATCAGTTTCTATATTTGCACAATCAGCAGGAGATATTGCTTTTGTTCAGTTTAATGCTGATGGTGATAAAGATTTTGCTATTGTTGCTTTAGCTGATATTGCAGCAAGCACTACAATTTATTTTACTGATGATGAAACTACTGGTGTTGGTTCTCCTAGTGCTTTAGCTGGAAGTGAAGGAACTATTACTTGGAATACTGGAGGAAGTATTATTAAAGCAGGTACTGTTGTAGCTTTCACAGATGTAGATAGTGATGCTAACCCAGCTTTTGGTGCTTCAATCGGAACAATAACAAGAAGCGGTGCTTTTGGCTTATCGGGTAGTAAAGATGGTATAATTGCATTTATTGGTACAGATTCTAGTACACCAACTACTTATATTGCTGCTATTCAAATAGGTAATGATGCTACAGAACTTGGTCCTTTTGATGGAGATGCTATTACCTTAACAAATACTGGTTTAGTTATTGGAACTTCTATAATTATTGCCGACATGTCTGCTTCACCAGATGGAGCAAAATATACTGGTTCTAGATCAGATCAAGTTTCTTATGCTAATTATTACACTCAATTAAATACAAATGGAAATTGGACTAATGAAACTACAAATGGAGAAAACTCACTTGATTTTTCTAGAGATGCTTTCACTACAAGCTCTACTACTTGGGACGGCTCAACAAGTGCTGTTTGGAATTTAGCAGATAACTGGAGTAATGGAATTCCCACAAACTCTTCTTTGGTTACAATTCCAAATGTTGCAACTTCTCCAATAATTAGTTCAGGAGTTACAGCTTTAGTTGGTAATTTAACCATTGAAGCTAGTGAAACTTTAACCATTAATTCTGTAAATTCTTTAACTGTAAGTGGCACACTAACAATTACAGGTGATTTAACCATAAATGGCGGAGGATCATTAATCGTTTATGGAACTTCAACAGGTGATTTAACTTATAATGTTAATGTAAATAATACAGATTGGCACTTAGTTTCTTCTCCAGTTATAGGAGAACAATATGATGATGCATGGAATACTACAAACTCTATTAATGTATCAGGCGCTGGAAATAATGACGCAGTTAGTACCTATGACAATACTACTTCTGCCAGCGGAAGTTGGAATTATTTTCAAACTGGTGGAGCTGCAACAACTTTTAATCAAGGACAAGGATATTCTCTAAAAAGAATTGGTGCTGGTGATTACGGTTTTGTTGGAACTTTTCCAACAAGTGATGTAACATTAACAATTACTGAAGGATTTACTGGAGGAGCAAACAAATGGAACTTTGTTGGTAACCCTTTTCCTTCTTACATTAAAGTAAGTGAGTTAATTGCTGCTAACGCGGCAAACCTTACAGACACACATGAATTTGTCTATGTTTGGAACGGAACCAATTACACTACTTTAAATGGAGCAGATTATATTCATACTGGACAAGCATTTTTTGTAAATGCAGATAATGCTGGAAATGCAAATTCAAATAATTTTAAATTTACAGAATCTCTTCAAAGTCATCAAACAGGAGTTACTTTTTACAAAGGAACAAGTAATCCTACAATAAAAGTATTTGTAAATGATCAAGATAACAATCAAAAATTTACAGAAGTTAAATATGAAGATAATTCCACAAAAGCGTTAGACCCTGGATTTGATGCAGGAACATTTACTGGTCAATCTACAAGTTTTAGTTTATACTCTCATTTAGTATCAAATAGCGAAGGGATTGATTTTATGCTGCAATCTTTACCAAAAGACGATTATGAAAACACAATTATTCCTTTAGGTTTAAATGCTGATGCTGGAAAAGAAATTACATTTTCTATCAATCATCTTAGTTTACCAACTGGATTAATGGTTTTTTTAGAAGACACAGAAAAGAAAACAATAACTCGATTAGATGAAGACAACAGTAATTATAAAATTATTTTAGATGCTAATAGTAACGGAGTTGGAAGGTTTTTCTTAAGAACATCTACTACAGATTTAAGAAAAACACTAGATGTCAACGATTTTGAGTTAAATAAGATAAGCATGTATTTGAGTTCAGATCGTACATTAAGAATAACAGGTTTAAAAAGCGATAAAGCATCACTTACAATGTATAATATTTTAGGTAAAAGAGTATTTCATAAAAATTTAAAATCTAGCTCTACTATGGATATTACTTTATCTAATTCTATAAAACAAGGAATTTATATTGTTAAACTTGAAACTGACAAGGGAAATATTAACAAGAAAATATTCTTAAACTAATTTAAAGCTAATTTTGAGATGAAAAAACAAACGAAAAATACAGAAGAAAATATTACTCGAAAAGAAGCTATTAAAAAAATTGGTAGCTATGGAAAATATGCGGCATTAACAGCTATAGGGACGTATCTTTTATTAAACCCTAAAACCGCACAAGCAAGAAGTCCAGCTGCACCTGGAGACGGCGGTGGATTTTAACCGTTCAATAACTCAATAAAAAAAACCTCGAAATTTCGAGGTTTTTTTTATTGAGTTATTTTTTAAAAGTGTATTTTAGTTTTTAATGAACAAAGTCGTTATAAAGAAAATAGAAGGCAAAGAAATAGTTTGGTTTAAAAACTCAAATTCATATTTAGTTTTAGAGAAAATTGCTGCTGACATTTTATTAAAAATAAATAAAAATGATTCTTTTGAAAGTATAGAAACTTGGGCTTTAGAAAAAATTGATGCTCCAAAAAAAGTTATCAAAAAATTTATTGAGGACATTTTTTTATTATATTCAACCAATAACACATTAGAGAAAGAAGTTCTACAAAATTCTGAAGCTTATAAGGCACCAATCAAATATTATTCTGAAAGATATTATTCTATACATAATTACATTTTCAAAATTCAATTTGAAACCGAATTTCATCTCTTAAAAATTCATCCAACATTTGCACATCTAGAAATAGAAAATCAGAATAAATTTCATTTCAATTACAAAATTTTTGATAAGAATGAATCTATTGTTTTTTTAAAAAATGATGCTATTATTGGTAAATGGAATAAAAATGAAGCACATGTTTTTGAAGGAAAACTTTCTATGCATTTACTCATAGATATCTATAAAAAACCAGAAACAGAATGGATGGGAGTTTTTCATGCATCAGCAATTAGCAACAGAAAAGAATCTATACTTTTTTTAGGTGATTCTGGAAATGGAAAAAGCACTTCATTAGCATTGTTAAACGCAAACGGGTTTGATTGTATCGCAGATGATTTTGTACCAATAGATAACGAAAAAAATATTTTTACATATCCAGCAGCAATATCAATAAAAAAGAAAAGTTTTAAAACCTTACTTCCATTTTACCCTGAATTAGAAAATTCTGCTGAATATCATTTTAAAAAACTACATAAAACAGTTCGTTATTTACCACCAAATAATATCAATTACAATTTAAAATTAAAATGTAAAGCTTTGGTGTTTATTAAGTACAATCCTAATATTGAATTAGAAATAAACTCCATTTCAAAAGTAAATGCTTTTCAACAATTAATTCCAGACTCTTGGATTTCTCCTTTAGAAAAAAATGTATCTACTTTTTTAGATTGGTTTTTAGAATTACCTTGTTATCAATTAACTTATTCTAACAATACAAAAATGATTAAAACAGTTTCTAAAATCTTTAATGATGACCTATAAAGAAACACTTTTTTTTGTCGGAAAATGCTTAACAATAACTCATGAAGAACACAATAAAAAGATTGTTGAACAAGAAATAAAATCAGGTAATGTTGATTGGGACAATGTTGTAAAAGTAAGTACGGCTCATTATGTGTTTCCTGCATTATACTGCAATCTAAAAAGAGCAAATTTACTTTCTTATTTACCTGAAGAATTGGTAAATTACATGAAACACATAACCGATTTAAACAGAGAACGAAATTTACAAATAATTGAACAAGCAAAAGAAATTAACAATTTATTATTAGCAAATAACATCACTCCAATTTTCTTAAAAGGGACTGGAAATTTATTAGAAGGTTTGTATGAAGATATTGCTGAAAGAATGGTTGGAGATATTGATTTTATAGTGTCTATCAAACAATTTAAAATAGTAATACAACTTCTAAAGAAAGATAGTTATAGTGAAAGTTCAATTGATTATATTGACAATACCATTTTTAATAGACATTATCCTAAATTAACAAAAGCTGGAAAAATTTCTTCTTTGGAAGTTCATTATAAAATGATAACAAATGACAAACAATTCAACTATGCTTACATAAAAAACAACTTAATAAAAACAAAAAAAAATATTACTATTCTATCGTATAATGATCAAGTTTTAATGACTTGCTTTAATAAACAAATTAATGATAAAGGGCAATGGTATAAATCTATTTCTTTAAGAAATTCTTACGATTTGTTTTTAGTTTCAAAACTTACCTTTGCTAACAAAGTTTTGACTTCTTTTAAACATCCAAAATCTGGTTATTTAAAAAATTTTTTGGCAAGTTCTTGCATGATTTTTAATAACCCAAAATCTCTAGATTATACAAAAACAAAAAGCACTAAATCTTTTTTAAAAAAACAAATTGCCTTAATTGAAAACCCTAAAAAAAATTCTCTCAGTAAAAGAAAATGGAATGTTTATTTTTTATTTATATCTAGGTTATTAAAAACTATTAAAATTTTTTATAAAAAAGAATATAGAGCTTGGTTTATAAAAAGGTTAAAAAATCGCCTACAGAATTAAACCAAACTCTTAACCTCCTCAAAATCCAATCCGCCATAATTACCAGAGCTCATTAATAATAAAGCGGTGTTTTCTAAATTTTGACTCAATAAAAACACTTTAAACTCAGTTGGATTTGTATAAATAATTAAATCCTCTCTCTCAAAAGCGGCAGCTATTTGTTCTTTAGAAATTGTATCTAATTTTTTAATAGCAACTGCATCAGGAGAATAAAAAACGACTGCCTTATCGGCATCATTTAAAACTCCTTTATATTCTGATAAAAAATTTACATTTAAACTAGAATATGTATGCAACTCTAAACAAGCCAGAACTGTTCTTTCTAAATATTGCTCTTTAACTGCTTTAGTTGTTGCTGCAACTTTACTTGGACTATGTGCAAAGTCTTTAAAAATTACGGTTGATGAATTTTCTGCAACTTTTTCTAAACGTTTATTCGCTCCTTTAAAATTTACAATGGCTTCATAAAAATCATCCTCATCAATTCCCATATGTTGACAAATCCATTTTGCGCCAGCTAAATTTTGTAAATTGTGTTTTCCGAAAACTTCTAAAGGTAAATCTCCTTCTGGAGTATTTAAATAGGTAATTCCGTTTTCTATAAAATAATCTGGAGTTTTATATGGATACTTTTTAATTGCTGATGTAGATTCTTCTACTAATTGTTTTACAATTTCATCTTCTTCATTGTAAACTAATATTCCGCCATTAGTTATCGAATCTATAAAAATTTTAAACTGTTCTACATAATTTTCAAACGTTGGAAAAACGTTCATATGATCCCAAGCTACTCCGCTTAACAAAGCAATATTTGGCTTGTATAAATGAAATTTTGGTCTTAAATCTATTGGTGAACTTAAATACTCATCGCCTTCTAAAACTATAAAATCATTTTCTTCAGTTAAATGAACCATTGTTTCAAATCCTTCTAACTGCGCACCAATCATAAAGTCAACTTCTTTTTCATGATAATGCATTACATGCAGAACCATAGAAGTTATTGTAGTTTTCCCATGAGAGCCTCCAATGACAACTCTAGTTTTATCTTTAGATTGTTCAAATAAAAACTCTGGATATGAATATATTTTTAACCCTAATTCTTGTGCTTTTAACAGCTCAGGATTGTCTTTTTTAGCATGCATACCAAGAATTATAGCATCTAAATTTTGATTGATATTTTTTGGAAACCATCCAAATTCTTTTGGTAGTAAATCATATTTTTTTAATCTAGATTTTGATGGCTCATGAATTAGATCATCACTACCAGTAATTGTAAACCCTTTTTGCAATAAATCAATTGCAAGATTGTGCATTGCACTTCCTCCAATTGAAATAAAATGTATGTTCATTTCGTTTTTCTTAAGGTGTAAAAATACAAAACAATAAAAAGAATAATTTTAAAAAAATTAATTATTTGTTTGGTACAATTTATGTGTAGTATCTTTGTATTAAAATTAATTTTAACAATAAATTTTTACAAAATTATGAAGAAAACATTTTTAATTATTGGTTTAGTATTTGCATCATTTTTTACAATGAATGCACAAGAGGTTTCTGAAAACGCAATTGGTCTACGTTTTGGTGACAATAGTGGTTTTGGTGGAGAAATCTCTTATCAACATAAATTGAGTGAAAATAACAGATTAGAAATCGATTTAGGGATTCGTAACGGAAATGGAGCAGATTCTTTTAAAGCAACAGGTATTTATCAGTGGGTGTGGTCTCTAGAAAACAGATTTAATTGGTATGCTGGAGTTGGTGGTGGAGTTGGAAGCATTAAAGCTGGTGGTGTTTCTGACACTTTCTTCTTTGGTACTGGAAATTTAGGAATTGAGTACAATTTTGAAGCGCCTATTTTAATCTCTTTAGATTACAGACCTGAATTTGGTTTTACCACTATTTATGAAGGATTAAATTCTGACATTGCTTTAAGTGTTAGATATCAGTTCTAAACTTTTTTACAATACATAAAAAAATCCTCTAAATTAATTTAGAGGATTTTTTATTTATAAAATATAGAAAACTTACACTAACGTCTTCCTCCCATTTCCTTTTCTGTCAACTGAACTCTTGTTGGTGTATCTTTACCGTTGATAATACTTTCTGTTCCTAAAGCAATTGCTCTAATTGTTTCAGTTACAACAGAAACTTTTAATGTTGTTGCTTCATCAGAAGCTTTATGATAATGTTTATCTGTAGGTAACGGAACAGTAGAAAATGTATGAGATGGAATACCTAATCTAGCTAAAGAAGCGTTGTCTGATCTAAAAAACAAATTTTGCTTATCATACGGATCTGGATGTAAAACATAACCTGTTCCTTCTAAATTCTTTTGAATTATTTTTCCAAAATCAGAACGATCAAATCCTGTTAACCAAGCTGTTTTTGGACCAAATTCAGAATCTTTTCCAATCATTTCTATATTGATTCCTGCAACAAATTTACTTGCATCAACATCTTTTCCAAAATGTCTAGAACCTAATAAACCCATTTCTTCTCCTGTAAATGCAACAAACACAATAGTACGCTCGTTATTTCCTTTTTTCTTAAAATATTCTGCCAACGCTAAAACAGCAGTTGTACCAGAAGCATCATCATCTGCTCCATTATAAATACTGTCTAACTGGCCTTCTCTTTTTCTAATTCCTAGATGATCATAATGCCCAGAAACAACTACATATTCATCTTTTTTACTTTTCCCTTCTAAAATTCCTATAACATTAAAAGCTTCAATTTTCTTTTTAGTTCTTCTATCCTCAAAGGTAAATCTTTGTCTAAAATCTGTTAAGGTATCATAGGTTTGCAAACCTATTCTTTTAAATTCACCCTCAATATATTGAGCAGCTTTTTCAATTCCTGGAGTTCCAGTACGTCTACCTTCCATTTTATCGGAAGCTAGCGTATATAAATGTTTTCTAACTGTAGTTGTATCGATACTTTCTACTGTAATTTCTTGATTGGTGTTTTCTTTATTTGTTTTGCAAGAATACATCAATACAAAAGCAAAAAGAAGTGTAAGTATTTTTTTCATGGTTATAAATTTAAGTGCTAAAGATATGAATTCAAAAGCAATAATTATTTTGTATTTTTGCTAAAATTATTTTTCGATGGATATCACATTAATTCCCAACATAAAACACACCAATTCTAACAACTTTTTTTTACTTGCTGGACCTTGTTCTATTGAGGGTGAAGATATGGCAATGCGAATTGCAGAAAAAGTGTTACAAGTAACTAACAAACTAGAAATTCCGTTTGTTTTTAAAGGAAGTTTTAAAAAAGCAAACCGAAGTAGAGTTGATAGTTTTACTGGAATTGGTGATGAAAAAGCATTGAAAATTTTACGCAAAGTTTCAGAAACATTTAACGTACCAACTGTTACTGATATTCATGAAGCATCAGATGCAGAAAGAGCTGCACAATATGTTGATGTGTTACAAATACCAGCTTTTTTAGTTCGTCAAACAGACTTGGTTGTTGCTGCCGCAAAAACAGGAAAAGTTGTCAACTTAAAAAAAGGACAATTTATGAGTCCGTCTGCAATGAAACACGCCGTTCAAAAAGTAATCGATTCTGGAAATACACAAGTAATGATTACCGATAGAGGAACCATGTTTGGCTATCAAGATATGATTGTTGATTTTAGAGGAATTCCTGAAATGAGAAAATTTGCTCCAACAGTTTTAGATATTACGCATTCATTACAACAGCCAAATCAAGATTCTGGTGTAACTGGCGGAAGACCAGATATGATAGAAACAATTGCGAGAGCCGGCGTTGTAAATAATGTTGATGGGTTGTTTTTAGAAACTCATTTTGATCCTGCAAATGCAAAAAGCGACGGTGCAAATATGTTGCATTTAGATCATTTAGAAAGTTTACTTAGCAATTTAGTTGCCATTAGAAAAACGGTAAACAATTTATAATTTTTTAAGTTGTTATAGTTTTATGAAGCAACTATTCATTTTATTTCTTTTTATAAGTTTTACTGTTCAATCTCAAAATTATACAGATGTTGATACAAAAGTAAAACGTTATCCGAAATTTAATTCTGCTCAAAAATTAGCGACTAAAATTAATGTAGATTTTACTTCTGATGCCGATAAAATAAGAGCAACATTTATCTGGTTAACAGAAAATATTAGATATGATTTAGAAGAATTCTATAATCCTACAACTAAACAAGTTGGATTTAGTTATAAAAATGAAGCCGAAAAGCAAGTAAAATTACAACAGATAAAAGACGATATTGTAAACGAAACTTTTAAAAAAAGAAAATCTGTTTGCGAAGGTTATGCGCAGTCGTTTAAGAAAGTGTGTGATTTATTACAAATCGAAGCTGTAATCATAAAAGGTTACGCTCGAAACTCTTCAAATGAAATTGGTGTCATTCCAACAACTTCAAATCATGCTTGGAATGCAGTTAAGCTAAATAACAAATGGCAATTGGTTGATGCAACTTGGGCTGCTGGTTACGCGATTAATAATCAATGGGAAAAAAATTTTACAGAATATTATTTTTATCCAAACCCAACTGAATTATTAAGAACTCATTTACCTGAAGATAAGAATTGGCAATTAGTCCAAAAACCAATAAACGGAAAAACCTATGCTAGTCAACCAATAATTGGCCAAGGTTTTTTTTACAAAAACCTAACATTAATCTCTCCAAAAAACGGTATTATTTCTGGTAAAAAAGTAATTGAAATTAAAATCAAAAACTTAACTTCTACTGATGTGATTGGCTATCAATTTAAAGGACAACGCTACGGAAAAAAAGCCATTGTAACTTTTAATAATTCTATTGGAAGTTTTACAATCAACCTAGAAAATAACAGAAGATCTGAACTGTTTATTTTTATCAATAATGAAATTGCACTCCAATATAAAATTCGATAATTATTATTTTTTGTAAAAACCTTTTTCTTTAGAATTATACGCTTCTTCTAAAACCGAAAGCAATACTTTTTCATTAATATCTTCTAGCTTAAAATAACGTAAAGATTTCACTACTTTTCTTCCTTCAGTAATTAAATGTTCATTGTATTTTAAATGAGCAGAAGCCCAAAAACAAACATCAACATATCCTTTTTTAAGAGATGCGTTTAAATAACAAAACGGATTATCATCAATATAATAAACAGGAATTTTCCATTTATATCTCATTTCTACATTAGAATAACTTCCTTCAATCAATAATTGTAAGTGTAATAATATCGATTTAAATGGTTCTGGTCTACTTAGAATATATTCTTCAGCTGGTTTCATTTTTTGTATATTAGCTTTACAAATTATGGCTAAAAATAGGAATTTAATTAAGAACACAAACTTCAACTTTGTATTAAAAGGAAGACCAAGTATTTTTATTGGAATTTATATTCTAATCGGCGCCTTATTGATAAAGACAACTATTGAAGGTTTTAGTACAGATGCTTCTCCGTTTGGATTCTTAACCGTTAATTTTTTAGAAGGATTTATTGTCATTATTACTGTATTGATTGTCCTTTTCTCTATGCTTGCATTATTTTTTGGGAACAGAAGATTTCAAAGAAAAATTGGAAATAAAGTTTGGAATCGGAATTCAAAAAAATCTATTTTGTTTTTAATTGTACTAATTGCACTACTCTATCTAGTTTTATTTTATTTATTAAGAATAGGAGAAGAACAATTTATTATTCCTGCTTTTTTGATTGGATATGGATGTATTTTAATGATTTTAAATTTTAGTAAATCAATACCATTGTATTACTTTTCAATGATTTGTGTTTTGTTAGGAATTATAGCACTTTACACAAACGGAATTAACTTTTATCTTTTAATGAGTCTTGGAATTTCTCATATATTTTATGGATTATTCACAATAAAAGCAGTTCAGTAATTAAAAAAATCTACATCAACTTGTTTAATACTGATGTCTTATTTTTCGAATGATATCCTCTAAACCGTTTAGTTTTAATTCATAAACCAAACCCAACATTTGCCCAAGTTTTCCTTTCGGAAATCCTTTGTTGTTATACCAAACCACATAATGTTCTGGCAAATCGATTAGAAAAGTACCTTTGTATTTTCCGTACGGCATTTTCATTTTTGAAGTATCAATTAAAAATTGCTGATTTTGTTCCATTTAATTTTAATGATAAAAAAATCTTTCGACTACGCTAAACTAGACATTACAAATAAAACTATTCTTTACCATCAACATAATCTTGCAAATACGAAAAACGTTCTGTCAACTTTCCGTTTTCTGTCATTTTTGCTCTTGCTAAAATTCCGTTTTTATCATCGTTATAAAAAGCCGGAATTACATTCTTTAAAAATAATTCACCAAAACCTACACTTGCATCATTTGGTAATTCGCAGGGTAAATTATCAACAGCCATTACAACAATAGCGTTTTCATTTTTATAATCAACTTCTGATTCTGTTTGCGGATTATAACCATAAATTGGATCTGCAATTGTTGATGCTCTTAATGTTGATGCAACTGGACCATCAATATCACAAGAAATGTCTGCGACTAATTTAATGTTAAAATCGTTGGATTTTGCATCTTCTCTGGTAAATAAATATGGAGAACCATCACCAAAAAAATGCCCAGCAATAAAATAATCTGTCACTTTTGCAAAACGCATAAAATTAGATTCGTAATTTTCTGGATGCTTATAAAAATCTTTTCTACCTAAAACTTGATTGTCTTTGCGTTTGTTATAATCTAACACATCAATCATACAATATACAGGTTCGTTAAAACTGTCATTTAAATACGATTCTACAGAAACTTTTTTAATGTGCATTGCGTCTAACATTTCTTTTGCTCCATTTGCAACCTTTCCGCTTCCTGTTAATAAAATTTTAAGATTCGGTAACTTAATTTTATGTAACTCATCAATTAAGTTTTTCTGATCAGCCAACGTTTCTGCTTTTGGTAAATGAAAAGTTTCTTGCTTTAAACCGTAAGCTCTAAAACCATTATAAACACCAACAATTCCGGCATAACGCCCAAAGCCAATTAGACGAGCTCCGCTTTCTTCTACAATCGTTTCATGATCATATAATTCGATTTTTTTTTCTAAAATTGCGAGTAATAAATCTCTGTTATATGGTTGTTTTTTTATGGTATGAGAAAAGAAAAAATACTTTTTATTCGGAATTAAAAATTCAATCGGAACTTCCTTTACGCCTAACATCACATCACAATCAGAAATATCTTTTACAACTTCAAATCCTGCTTTTTCATATTCTGCATCAGAAAACACTCTAATATCAGAACTCTCAATTTTTATAGTAGCTTTTGGATATGTTTTTTGAAACTCTTGTAATTTTTTTGGCGAAAAAACGACTCTTCTATCTGGCGGGTTTTTACGCTCTTTTATAATTCCAAACTTCATAATTTAATTAAGTATTTATTTTGCTCGAAGATATTGATTTTATAAAGATGTACAAACGCTATTTTTGTCATTTTTATTATTAAATTTGCAAACTGTTCTTTAGAATAGCATTTGAAATAGATTGATGCGCTCCCAAATCAAGTTTGGGATTAATTCAATTACGTAAAATTAATTTTACTATTTCATTAAGGGGACGACTGGTTTTGACAGCGAGTCGCGTTAGAATGTAAGCATACCGAGGAATGAAATCAAGACTCGTTAAACTTATTTCAACTTTTTTAAACGGCGAAGATAACTACGCTTTAGCTGCTTAATCCGAATTACAGTAGGATTGGCCTCGGCACACTAGGTGTGCAAGCTTTATGTCCACGAAAAGCCTTGGTTTGCGGCGTTTCACTTTTGGGCATCGTAAATGTAAACATAGAAATGTTGGAGCTTCGACACCATTTTGAAACTAAAGAAGATAAGCTTTTAGTGGATTGTTTTTAATCAGCTACTAGACGAAAATTAATTAAAAACTAAGTATGTAGAAAGCCTTTTGGCCGCTTGTTTGGACCCGAGTTCGATTCTCGGCGTCTCCACAAAAACAAAAAAATCCTGTAAATTATTTACAGGATTTTTAGTTCAACAATTATTGTAATTTAATCGTTTATTTTACGACCAATAATTGAATTTAAAATTTAAAGAATGACTTGGAAAGATGTAATCAATTATGCTACAAAAGGAAATCCAACACCAGACAAAATTGTTACCAAAACAAATGATGAATGGAAAGCACAATTAACTCCAGAACAATATCAAATTACACGTTTAAAAGGAACTGAACGTGCTTTTACTGGGGAACATTGTTCTACCTACGAAACAGGAAAATATACGTGCACTTGTTGCGACACAGAATTATTTGATTCGAGTATTAAGTTTGATTCTAGCAGCGGTTGGCCAAGTTTTACAGAACCAATCAAAGAAAATGCAATAAAATATTATAAAGACACCACACACGGAATGATTCGTGTTGAAGTTTTGTGTAATACTTGCGATGCACATTTAGGTCATGTTTTTCCTGATGGACCAGCACCAAGCGGATTGCGTTTTTGTGTAAATTCTATTTCAATACAGTTAAAAAAATGAAAAATAATATAGAAACTGCCATTCTTGGCGGCGGTTGTTTTTGGTGTACTGAAGCAGTTTTTCAAGAAGTAAAAGGTGTAGAAAAAGTAGTTTCTGGGTATTCTGGCGGAACAGTTCCTGGAAAACCGACCTATAGAGAAATCTGTTCTGGATTAACTGGACATGCAGAAGTGATTGAAATTACTTTTGATACAACTATCATTTCATTTGCAGAGATTCTTATCATTTTTATGACAACACACGATCCTACAACGTTAAATCAACAAGGAGCAGATCGAGGAACTCAATATCGTTCTGTAATTTTTCATCAAAATGAAACTCAAAAAGAGGTTGCAAACGAAGTTCTAATAGAATTATCTGAGGTTTACGAAGAAAACATCGTTACAGAAATTAGTCCGTTTTCTGTTTTTTATGAAGCCGATTCTGAACATCAAAATTATTATAGAGAAAACAAAGAACAAGGATATTGTAGTTATGTAATCACTCCAAAACTAAATGCGTTGAGAAGATTACACGCCGATAAATTAAAATAAAATCTTAAAGTTTTGTTAAAACCGTAAGTTCTTTGTAAACTTTTCCTGAAATTAGAGTCTAAGTAACTGATAAGAGTTTCTTATCATTCTTTTTCATAGCAATTTTCCCGCTTCATTTATTTGAAGCGGGTTTTTTATATTTTCTTAAAAAGATATTTTAACAATGCTATTTTAAAAAACAAAGGCCATAATAATCTTGACGACGCTTTGGTTTTAAATTTAATTTCTTCTTTATACAAAGACCAATTGTAGTTTTTAGAAATTCCTTGACTATTACAAAAAGCAATAATATTAGGAATGATTTTTACGTTCTTTTTATTCGTAAACACTCGTAAATTAAACGCATAATCGGCTAATACTTTATAATTTGTATTGTATTGATTCTCTTTAAACAATTCTCTTTTATAAAAAGTTGCTTGATGATGTACTGTGTTTTTAATCCATAGCTTTTTTGACCACTTAGAAGAGAAAACGCCATTGTTTTTTTTAATTTGACGCGCATCTGAATCAGAAAATTGATATTGTATTTTCCCGCTAACAACATCAAAATTTGGTTGTAATTCTTTTGCTACATTTTCTAAAGTAGTTTTCTCTTTTAAAGAATCATCTGCTCCCAAAAAATAGAGCCATTTTCCGCTTGACAAAGAAATTCCTTTGTTCATAGCGTCATAAATTCCGTTGTCTTTTTCTGAAATAAAATGAAAAGGTTTTTCTAATGTTTGTAAATACTTTTTTGTTCCGTCGGATGAATTTCCGTCAACAATCCAAACTTCAAAACCTGTAAATGTTTGATGTTGAATACTAGCAACACACTCTTTTAATTTCTTAAGATTGTTGTAGGTTGGAATTATTATGGAAATAATTTTTTCGATGTCGTTTTAATAAAAATAATTATCTAATAGCCGTTGTTCGTTTTCCCAACAAAACCCTTTTTTGACTTTTTGTTGATTCAGTTTTATTTGATAATACAAAGCTTGATTATCAATTAATTCTTGAATTTTTTCAGCAATCTTTTCTGGAGAATAATCTTCAACTACTACTCCAACTTTATATGTTTCTACAACCTTTTTTATTTCTGGTAAATTGCCGCAAATTATTGGCAATTCTGCATGAATATAATCAAATAATTTATTAGGTAAAGAATATTCAAAACTCAAACCTAAAGGTTCTTCCAACACCATTCCGATTGTTGCTAATTTTGTGTAATTTGGTAATTCTTCGTGCGGAATTCTACCTAAAAAATGAACACTATTTTCTAACAATTCATCTTTTACAAATTGTTGCAATTCTGCTTCTACTTTTCCGTAACCAATAATGATTAAATCTACATTTTCTAATAAATGCAAGGCTTTTATCATTGGTTTTATTCCTCTTCCCGGGTTTAAAACTCCTTGATATAATATCGTTTTATTTTCTGTTGGAAATTTTGCATCAACCTTAACAATTTCTCTTTGCAACAACGGAACATTTTTTACAACGCCAAAATTAGCTTTGTGTTTTGTATTATAATAATCTGCAATTGATTGACTTACCGTATATGATTTTTTAATTTTCGGCAAGAAAAAACGTTCTAATGTTTTCCAAAAACCTTTTACAAAATTCCGTCCTTGCAATTCTGGTCCTTCAGAAAACAACTCGTGACTATCATAAACCAATTCCGCTTTTTTAAATTTACTTGCAAAGAAACAAGCAGGCAACGTATCTAAATCATTTGCTAAAATAATATCGCATTTGTAAAAAAGTAATTTAAAAAATAAACGAAAATTATATTCAGCGTAAAACAAAAAGTTATGATTAAAAAGATGTTTTTTCCGTTGGATTTGATACGTTCTTTTTATCGAGAAAGTTGTTGGCAAAACTCTTCCGTACACCAAAACATCAAAATTTTTACTGACTAAATAGCTAGAAATTTTATGAACTCGTTGGTCTGTAGAAATATCATTTGTTACCGCTACAAATATTTTTTTTTTTGAGTTCAACATACGTTTTCTTAAATAATTGCTTGTTGCACAACTTCAAACACTTCGCCACCTTCGCACTTAATTGTTTTTTGTTTAAACTTTACAATCAAAGCATAATCGTGCGTTGCCATTAAAATTGATTTTCCACTTTGGTGAATTCCGTTTAGCAATTCCATTACTTCTAACGAAGTTTTTGGATCTAAATTTCCTGTTGGCTCATCGGCTAAAATTAAATCAGGATCGTTTAATAAAGCTCTTGCAATGGCAACGCGTTGCTGTTCTCCGCCAGAAAGTTCGAAAGGTTTTTTGTAGTATTTGGTTTTCATATCAACCTTTTCTAAAACTTCATGAATTTTAGCGGTCATTTTTTCTTTGTCTTTCCAGCCAGTTGCTCTTAAAACGAATAATAAATTATCAAAAACGGTTCTGTCATTTAACAATTTAAAATCCTGAAACACAATTCCGATTTTTCTTCTTAAAAACGGAATGTCTTTTTCTTTTAATTTTCTTAAATCAAAATCTACAATGGTTCCATTTCCGCGTTTTAAATTTAAATCGCCATACAAGGTTTTCATCAAGCTACTTTTACCGCTTCCTGTTTTTCCTATCAAGTAATAAAACTCGCCTTTTTCAATTTTTAAATTGACTTTAGAAAGCACCAAATTATCTCTTTGGTAAATATCTGCGTCTTCTAGAAGTAAAATTGCATCAGCCATAAAAAAGTAGTTTCTACAAACTTATAATTTTCTTGTCAGTTTAAAGAAATATTAAGAGAATTAATCTTTAACAATTTTTATCTTTGATTTTTTAAACCAACGTTTGTTTTTTTAATTTTCATCCAACAAAATAATAAAAACTGCGTTATAGTTTTCAAATAGCCAAAAAACCCTTTAAGAAAAATGAACATTCGCTTTTTTAAAAAATTCGCTTTTTTAGTTTTAATCACCGTAAGTTCTAGCATTATTTCTGCTCAGCAAACAGAAATAGAAACAAATAGTTTAGCTGATTATAACAACGCTATTAAATTGTACAATAATAAAGCGTACGCTGCTGCTCAAAAAACATTTAAAGAAGTTGCTCTAAAAAATAAAAGCACTTCTGCGTTAAAGTCAGATTCTGAATATTATACTGCAATGTGCGCTATAAAGCTAAATCAGGTTGAAGCCGATAAAATGGTTTTAGCTTTTGTAGAAAACAACCCAAATAGCAACAAAAAAGAGAAAGCATTTTTAAATGTTGGTAATTATTATTTTGCTAATAAAAAAGCATCGTATGCTTTAAAATGGTACTCTAAAGTAAATAGAGAAGTTTTATCAACCGAAAATAAAAAAGAGCTCGATTTTAAAATGGGTTACGCAATGTTAACCACTGGAAACTTAAACTTGGCTAGAAAAAAATTCTTCCCTTTAATTAATGATGCTCGTTACGGAAATGATTCTAGATATTACTACGGATTTATCGCCTATAAACAAGCAGATTACGAAACGGCAGAAATCCATTTACAAGAAATTGCAAAACAAGCTTCTTACACAAGTGAAGCAACCTATTATTTGTTAGACATCAGTTTTAAAGATGGACGATTTGAAAAAAGTATTGAAATTGGAGAAAAACTATTAAAAGATTCTAAGCAAAAAGAGATTTCTGACATTTCTAAAATTGTTGGTGAGAGTTATTTCAATTTAAAAAAATACAAAGAAGCGTTGCCGTATCTAAATGCTTATAAAGGCAAACGTGGCAAATGGAATAATACAGATTATTATCAGTTAGGATATGCATATTACAAACAAAATGATTTTGAAAATGCTGTAAAAAACTTTAATAAAATTATTGGTGATAAAAACAGTGTTTCACAAAATGCGTACTATCATTTAGCAGAATGTTATTTGTATTTAGAAAAAAAGCCAGAAGCTTTAAATGCTTTTAAAAGCGCTAGCGAAATGGATTTTGATGCAAAAATTAAAGAAGATGCTTTTTTAAATTATGCCAAATTAAGTTACGAACAAGGAAATCCGTATAAAAGTGTTGCAGACGTTTTGCAAGATTTTTTAACTGCGTATCCGAAATCACCTTTTTACCAAGAAATAAATCAATTGGTGGTAACTTCTTATTTGTATCAACAAGATTATCAAGGAGCGTTAGATTATTTAGCAAAAAAGAAAAGTAACGAAAACAAAGAATTTACCAAAGATGTATCTTATTACAGAGGTGTTCAATTATTCAATCTTAAAAAATTACAAGAAGCGTATCCTTATTTTATAGCGGCAACAACGTCGTCTGATACTAAAATAAAAGTTTCGGCATTGTTTTGGAAAGCCGAAACCGATTATCAGTTGTCGAATTTTAAAAAATCTTTAGACGGATTTACAACCTTTAAAAAAACATCGGGCGCATCACAAATTGATGCGTTTAAATCTATTGATTACAATATTGCTTACAGTCATTTTAAGTTAAAAGATTATACAAAAGCAGCAAGTTCATTCAACAGTTTTATCAGAAAAACAAAAGAAGACAATCCGTTATTAGATGATGCAAATATCCGTTTAGCAGATTGTTATTTTGTAACTAAAAAATATTCGAATGCAATTTCTGCTTATGATAAAGTAATAAATAATTTAGGTGTTGGATCTGATTATGCAACTTATCAAAAAGCTATTAGTTTTGGGTTTTTAGGCGATAACACTAAAAAAATTAACAATCTAAATGATTTAGTGAATAATTATGAACTTACAAGTTTGCAAGATGATGCTTTGTTTCAATTAGCAAACACTTATGTTTCTGTAAAAAATAATGCAAAAGCACACGAAACGTTTAACAGACTTTTATCACAACACACCAAAAGTTCTTATGTTCCGAAAGCATTATTGCGTCAAGGTTTACTGTATTATAATGACAATGACAATGCACAAGCTTTAGATAGATTTAAAAAGATTGTAAGCGACTATCCAAACTCAAACGAGGCAAGAGAAGCTGTTACAAATGTAAGAAACGTATATGTAGATTTAGGTCAGGTTGATGTATATGCAGCTTGGGTAAAAGACATTTCTTTTGTAAATGTTACTGATGCCGATTTAGACAACACAACGTATGAATCTGCCGAAAATAAATTTTTAGAAAACAATGCGGAAAAAGCAATTGAAGGATTTACAAAATACATTGCAGCTTTTCCGAACGGATTACACGCTTTAAAAGCTAATTTTTATTTGGCGCAATCTTTATCAAAAACAAATCAAACAGAAAAGGCTACACAGTATTATCAATATGTTGTTGATCAAAATCAAAGTGAATTTAGCGAAGAATCTTTAAATAAATTATCTCAAATTTATTTAGAAAAAGCAGATTGGGTACATGCAACTCCGCTTTTAATTCGTTTAGAACAAGAAGCTAATTATCCGCAGAATATTTTATTTGCGCAAAGTAATTTAATGAAAAGTTACTACGAAGCAAATGAATTTAAAGAAGCGGTAGAATATGCAGAAAAAGTATTGCAGAAAGACAAGCTAGAAGAAAATGTTGAGTTTGATGCAAAAACAATTATTGCACGTTCTGCTTTTAAAACAGACGATTTAATTACTGCTGAAGAATTTTATAACGAAGTTGAACGCAATGCAAGTGGCGAATTAAAAGCAGAAGCATTGTATTTTAATGCATATTTTAAAAATCAGAATAAAAAATATGCCGAATCTAATAAAGTAGTTCAAACTTTAATTGCAGATTATTCTACCTATAAATATTGGGGCGTTAAAAGTTATATTATAATGGCGAAAAACTATTATGGTCTAAAAGATGCCTATCAAGCAACGTACATTTTAGAAAACATTATTAAAAATTTTACTCAGTTTGATGATGTTATTTTAGATGCTCAAAGAGAGCTTTCTACTATAAAAACCAACGAAGCAAAAACGAACGAATCTGTAACTCCTAACAACAATAAAAGAGATTAAAACAATGCGAAAAATTGTATTAACACTTTGCTTTTGTACTTTAAGCACACTTGTAGTTGCTCAAACAAAGACAAAAGACACTATAAAAACTGAGGTGATCAATGTAATTACTTCTTATACTCCAACAATTTCTGATGCTTTTAAAATTAAGAAGAATCCGAAAATTCAGTTAGGAGCAAAAAACCAAAAGAAGCAATTAAAATATCAGATTTTTTCTGCGCCAGTTGCATCAACATTTATTCCTAAAAGCGGCGTTGCAAAAGGAATTAATATGGGCGTTAAAGAACGTTTGTACAACAATTATTTGGCTGCTGGTTTTGGAAATAACTCAACGCCATTTGTAGAAGCTTTTTTGCATCATGCAACACGATTTAAAAACGATTTCGGTTTGTATGCTAAATACATTTCATCAGAAAATAGTATTGATACAACTCCGTTAGATAGCAATTTTTCTAACATGAAATTTGGTGCGTTTTACAAACAAGAAGAGCGTTATTTTACTTGGAAAATTGGAGCAAACTACGAACAAAACAAATACAATTGGTATGGTTTACCAAGTTCAATAACTTATTTACCTGCAACAATTTCTGCAATTGACGAACAGCAAGCTTATACTAATTTTGAAACCGAAGCCGAAGTTGTTTTTGAAGATTTCTTTATCAATTCTAGTAAAGTAAGTCTATCTTTTTTCTCTGACGAATTGTTGAGTAAAGAATTGCGATTTACTTTTAAACCACAATTTAAAATCTCATTAAAAAATATTGGTAGAAAATTAAACGATTTAATTTTAGATACAAATTTTGATTATGTAAACGGAGAATTTGCGCAATCGTATAGCGCAGCAACAAGATTAGAACACAGCTTTTTTACAGTTGGTGTTGCTCCCAAATATAATTTTGAATACAATGATTTTACTTTTAGAATCGGAACAAAATTATATTTCACTTCAGATTTAGAAAATAAAATAAATCAGGTTTTTGTGTATCCAGACATCAACATCAATTATCCTTTAGTGGCAAATTATGTAACTGTTTATGTTGGTGCTGGCGGAGATTTAAACACAAATACAATTAAGAATTTTAGTGATAAAAATCCATATATTTCGCCGACACAATTTATTACGCAAACCAATAAAAAATATGAATTTTTCGGTGGATTAAACGGAAAATTATCTCCAAATATTAGCTACGATTTAAAAGCAAGTTATAGCGATGAAAATGACAAAGCAATGTTTATAAGAAATAATTCTAAATCAGACGGAACAAACACTGCTGGTTTGTTGGGTTATGAATACGGAAACTCTTTTTCAGTAATTTATGACGATGTTAAAACATTTACTTTTTTCGGAGAATTTACCGTTGATGTAAATAGAAATTTAGTAATTGGAGCAAATGGTGAATTTAATTCGTACACAATTACAAACCAAACTGAAGCTTGGAATTTACCAACGATGAATGCCCAAATCTTCGGAAATTACAAAGCCACAAAATGGTACACAGACGTAAATGTTTTCTTTGTTTCCGACAGAAAAGATGTTACGTATAGCGGGATATATCCATCGGCAATAAACGGAGTACAAACCTTAAAATCTTTTGTTGATGTAAACATTAATGGAGGTTATCATTTTAACGACAAATTTACCGCTTTCTTAAAAATGAATAATGTCTTAAATTCAGAATACCAACAGTTCAGTAATTTTGATGTACAAGGTTTTCAAGTGTTAGCAGGAATTAGTTATAAGTTTGATTTTTAATTTTCAGACTTTATAATTCATTGATTTTATGTAGATTTATAAACTTTTATAAAACTACAACCAATGAAAAAACTATCCATTCTTTTTCTTTTTACAATTTTAGTAATTGCATGTAACGAAAAGAAAGAAACAAAAACAACTTCAAACGAATTAACTGCCGAAGAAAAAGTGGATGCAGCAAGCATCAAAAAAATATTTGACACCGCGTTATTAAACGGTAAATCTTACGAATGGCTTCGAGATTTAACATCAAATGTTGGCGGAAGATTATCTGGTTCTCCAGAAGCAGCATTAGCTGTAAAATGGGGAGAACGTGTAATGAAAGAAGCTGGCTTAGACACAGTTTGGCTACAACCTGCTCTTGTTCCTCATTGGGTTAGAGGAGAAAAAGAAATTTCTTATTTTGTTTCAAACGGTAAAAAAGTTGATATGGCTGTTTGTGCTTTAGGTAGCTCAATCGGAACACCAAATAAAGGTGTTTTTGCTGAAGTTATTGAAGTTTTTAGTCTAAAAGAAGCTGAAGCATTAGGAGATAAAGCAAAAGGTAAAATTATTTTTTACAACAGACCATTTGATAATTCTATCATCAATACATTTAGTGCTTATGGCGGTTGTGTAGATCAAAGAGGAAGCGGTGCAGCAACCGTTGGTAAGTTTGGTGCGTTGGCAGTTATTGTTCGTTCTATGACAAACAATATTGACGATTATCCACATACTGGAACCATGCGTTATGGAGATATTCCAGAAAGCGAATATATTCCTGGTGCTGCAATTAGCACATTAGCTGCTGAAACGCTGAGCAAGCAATTAAAAAAAGATCCTAAATTAAAAGTATATTTAAGACAAACTTCTAAAAATTTACCAAAAGAAAAATCTTTCAATGTAATTGGTGAAATTAAAGGGTCAGAAAATCCAGAAAAAATAATCGTTGTTGGTGGACATTTAGATTCTTGGGATTTAGGAGATGGCGCTCATGATGACGGAACAGGAATTGTACAAGCATTAGAAGTGTTACATATTTTTAAAACCAATAATATCAAGCCAAAAAACACTATTCGTGTTGTTTTCTTTATGGATGAAGAACAAGGTGGTGGCGGTGCAACTGCTTATGCAGATGCTGTAAAAACAACCAAAGAAATTCATATTGGAGGATTAGAATCTGATGCTGGCGGACATACGCCAAGAGGTTTTACAATTGATGCTAATTCAGCAAACACCAATTTATTAAAAAGCTGGAAAAAATTATTAGCTCCGTATGGATTACACGACATTAAAAAAGGCGGAAGTGGTGCAGATATTAGTCCACTAAAATCTGAAGGAACCACCTTGGTTGGTTATCGTCCAGATCCACAACGTTACTTTGATTATCATCATGCAGCAACAGATACTTTTGATAAAGTAAACAAACGTGAGCTTGAATTAGGAAGTGCTTCTATGGCAAGCATGATTTATTTAATGGATAAATATTTATATAACAACACACCAATCAAACAATAATACAATGAAAAAAATAATCTTATCACTTAGTTTCTTGATGCTTTTAGTATCGTGCAAACAACAAGAAAAAGCAGATTTTATTGTCATCAATGCAAATGCTTACACAGTAAATAACAATTTTGACAAAGCAGAAAGTTTTGCGGTTAAAGACGGAAAATTTATTGGAGTTGGAACCAATGACGAAATCCAAAAAAACTTTGCAACTCTAAAAACTATTGATGCCAAAAACCAAACTATTGTTCCAGGATTAATTGATGCACATTGTCATTTCTTCGGATTAGGATTAAGTCTACAAAAAGTAGATTTAAGAGGAACTGGTAGTTATGATGAAATTTTAGAAAAATTAGCTGCATTTAAAAAAGAAAAAAATGCAGATTACATCACTGGTCGTGGTTGGGATCAAAACGATTGGGAGGTAAAAGAATTCCCAACAAAAGAAAAATTAGACAAGTTATTTCCTGATACACCAGTTGCAATTCGTAGAGTTGACGGTCATGCTTTATTAGTAAATGAAGCTGCTTTAAAATATTCAGGTTTGTCTAGCACAAAATTTCCGAAAAATATTTCTGGAGGAGAATTTATCCAGAAAAAAGGAAAACTTACTGGTGTTTTGATTGATGCTGCAATGGGATATATCAAAACTCCGAACACAACAAAAAAAGAATCTATTCAAGGTTTATTAGATGCACAGAAAGTAACTTTTAGTTATGGATTAACAACTGTAAATGACGCTGGAGTTGGAAAATCTACGATCGATTTAATGGATAGTTTACAAAAAACAGGAGATTTAAAAATGCGTATTTACGCAATGGTTTCTGTAAGTCAGAAAAATTTAGATTACTATTTACCAAAAGGAATTATTAAAACAGATCGCTTAAATGTGCGTTCGTTTAAAGTGTATGGCGATGGCGCTTTGGGTTCTCGAGGAGCTGCAATGCGTGATTCTTATAGCGATAGAGACAATCATTTTGGAGCCATGATTTTTAATCCAACTAGATATACAGAAATTGCAAATCAAATTGCAAAATCAGATTATCAAATGAATACACATGCCATTGGAGATTCTGCAAATACTCATATTTTAAAAACCTATAAAGAAGCTTTAAAAGGTCAAAAAGACAGACGTTGGAAAATTGAGCACGCACAAATTATTTCTCCAGAAGATTTTGATTTGTTTGACAATGTTGTTCCTTCTATTCAGCCAACACATGCAACTTCTGATATGTATTGGGCTGGCGATAGAATTGGAAAAGAACGTATGAAAGGTGCGTATGCATTTAAAGATTTATTAAACAAATACGGAAGTGTAGCGTTAGGAACCGATTTTCCTGTAGAAAGAGTAAGTCCGTTTTTAACATTTTCTGCCGCAGTAACTCGCCAAGATACAGAAGGATTTCCAAAAGGCGGATTTCAAATAGAAAATGCTTTAACCAGAGAAGAAACTTTACGTGGAATGACAATTTGGGCAGCACATTCTAACTTTGAAGAAAACGAAAAAGGAAGCATTGAAGTTGGTAAGTTTGCTGATTTCATTATCCTAAATCAAAATATTATGGAAGTTGATGGAAGTAAAATTCATGAAACTAAAGTGGTTTCTACGTATTTAAATGGAGAGAAGGTTTATTAAACTTCTAAACATAACTATACAAAAAAGCAAACCAAATTGGTTTGTTTTTTTGTTTTATAAACTTCCCAAAAGGTTTTATATATTCGCACTATATTACATATAAAATATATTCTATAATGAAATCATATATCCCTTTATTCTTAATCTTCCTTTTTGTTTCTTGTAGCAATAATGAAGAAGATTTTAGTTCAGAAAACGATCTTGAGATTCAAGAATATATAAAAGCCAAAAATTTAAACGCTACAAAAACTGCTTCTGGTTTATATTATGTAATTACAGATGTTGGTACTGGGGTTAAACCTACGTCAAACTCTAATGTTACTGTAAACTATAAAGGATATTTTACCGATGGAAAATTGTTTGACCAAGGACAAAACGTTTCCTTTAATTTACAACAAGTAATTGATGGTTGGACAGAAGGGTTAACTTATTTTAATGAAGATTCACAAGGTTGGTTGTTAATTCCTTCTCATTTAGGTTACGGAAGTAATGGTTCTAGTTCTATTCCTGGCGGATCTGTTTTAGTATTTAGCATACATTTACTAAAAGTAAATAATTAACGGACAGATTGTATAAAATTACCAATTCCATTCACTCCGTTTTTAGACAATTCTTTTATAAACGCCGAACCAATAATTGCTCCGTTTGCATAATTACACGCCGTTTTAAAAGTTTCATTGTCTGAAATTCCGAAACCAATAATTAAATTACTTTTTAAATTCATAGATTTTATGCGTTCAAAATAGGCAATTTGCTGATTTGATATTTCTCCTTTTGCTCCAGTAATTGAAGCCGAAGCCACTACATAAATAAAAGCTTCCGTTAATTTATCTATTTTTCTAATTCTTTCTTCGGATGTGTGTGGTGTTATTAAAAAAACATTGGTCAATCCATATTTTTCAAATAATTGCTGATAATGATTTTCGTATTCAATCATTGGTAAATCTGGAAGAATTAGTGTTTCAATTCCGCAGTCTACACAAGCTCTACAAAATTTATCTTCTCCATATTTTAATAGTTGATTCAAATATCCCATTAATACTAACGGTGTTGTATTAGAATCTTTAATCGATTTTAATTGCTCAAAAACGATGTCTAAATTCATTCCGTTTTGCAGAGCAACTTGACTACTATCCTGAATTGTTGGGCCATCCGCTAAAGGATCAGAATATGGCAAACCAACTTCAATAAAATCAACTTGACTTTTACTTAATTCTGAAATGATTTGTGCTGTATCATTTAGATTTGGATAACCTGCTGTAAAGAAAATCGATAATAAATTTTTCTTTTCTTGAAATATGTTTTTTAATGATTTCATGCTGTTTCTACTTTGTCATTCCCGAGAAATCGGGAATCTATTTTTTAATTTTACTTATAATTATGAGATTCCTGCTTTCGCAGGAATGACAACTAATCTTCTAAATAATTAATATAAGTTTCTAAATCTTTATCTCCTCTGCCCGATAAATTGATTACGACAACTTGTTCTTTCTTCAATTTCATTTTTGGTAAAACTGCTAACGCATGCGCGCTTTCTAAAGCAGGGATTATTCCTTCTAACAGAGTCAATTCAAAAGCAGCGTCTAACGCTTCTTTATCCGTAGCATTCATAAATTTTGCACGTTTTGTTTCGTGTAAAAAAGCATGTAAAGGACCAACGCCAGGATAATCTAATCCAGCAGAAATAGAATAAGGTTCTGTAATTTGTCCGTATTCATCTTGCATTAAAATCGTTTTACTTCCATGAATTACACCAACATCGCCTAATTGAGAAGTTGCTGCACTTTCGCCAGAATCCACTCCTAAACCAGCAGCCTCAACAGCAATTAATTCTACATTTTCATCCTCTAAATAATGATAAAATGCGCCAGCAGCATTAGATCCGCCTCCAACACAAGCAATAATGCTATCCGGATTTTCATTTCCAGTTTGCTTTTTTAGTTGCACTTTCATTTCCTCAGAAATCACCGCTTGCAAACGCGCAACCATATCTGGATATGGATGCGGACCAACCACAGAACCAATTAAATAATAGGTTTCTGGATGTTGTATCCAATATCTGATGGCTTCGTTTGTTGCGTCTTTAAGCGTTTTACTTCCACTTGTTGCAGGAACAACTTTTGCTCCTAACATTTTCATACGAGCAACATTTGGCGCTTGACGTTTGATGTCTGTTTCTCCCATAAACACAACACATTCTAGATTCATTAATGCACAAACAGTTGCGGTTGCAACGCCGTGTTGTCCTGCGCCAGTTTCTGCAATAATCTTCGTTTTTCCTAAATGTTTGGCAACTAGAATTTGACCAATTGTATTGTTTACTTTATGCGCTCCGGTATGATTTAAATCTTCGCGTTTTAAATAAATAGTTGCACAGTATTTTTCTGACAATCGTTTTGCTAAATACAACGGACTTGGGCGACCAACATAATGCTGCAACAAATCTTTGTATTCTTTTTGAAATGCATCAGAAGATAAAATATCTAAATAATTATCTTCCAATTCTTTTACATTTGGATATAACAATTCTGGAATAAATGCTCCTCCAAACTGACCGTAATATCCTTCTTTAGTGGGTTGAAATTTTGATTTCATTTGAATTATTTTCTGTCATTACAAATGTAACGAAGCAATCCTTTTTTCATCAAACTGATTACTTCGCTTTACTTATAATGACGTTTTCTTTAAACTTTTTTAACTCTTCTATTTTCTTAAATCCTGGTTTACTTTCAAATTTACTATTGACATCTAATGCGTAAATTGGTAAATCTGTTTTGCCTATTTGATGTATTTCTTCTAATTGTTCTAAACCAATTCCGCCACTTAAAAAGAATGGTTTAGTAAAAGGATATTTTTCTAAAACTTTCCAATCAAATGTGATTCCGTTTCCGCCACGTTCTTTTCCTTTGGTGTCGAATAAAAAATAATCAACAACTTCTACATAGGGTTTTAAAACATCAAAATCGAATTCGTCTTTAATTCCGAATACTTTGATAATTTCTAGTTCTCGACTCCGCTCGAACAGACATTTTAGTTCTTTAATATAATTCACACTTTCATCACCATGTAATTGAACTGCTTGTAAATCGTGTTGCTTTATTTTTGAAACTACTTCATCTATTGTTGCATTGACAAAAACGCCTGTTTTTTTAATTTCTTTTGGAAGTTCCGGAATGATTCCATCAAAATTTCTTTTTGATTTCTCATAGAAAATAAAACCCAAATAATCGGGTTGCAAAGCCGCAACTTGATGGATATTTTCTAGGTATTTCATTCCGCAAACTTTTAGTTTCATACTTTCTATTTTCTTGTCACTTCGAGTGATTTTCTGTCATATCGAGCGGAGTCGAGATAAAAGAAAATTGTATCGAGAAGTCTCATGTGTTCTCGATACAAATTTTTCGTTCCTCAAAACTCACTCGAACTGACATTTATATATTATCTAATTTGACTGATAAACTCTTGACACGCCAAACCAGGATCTTCTTCTTTCATAAAATTTTCTCCGATTAAAAACCCTTGAAAACCGTATTCTTTTAGTCCCGTAATAATTCTTGGATCTGAAATTCCGCTTTCAGAAACTTTTACAGAAGTATCTGGAATTTGATTTGCCAACTTGATTGAATGTTCCAAATCAACTTCAAAAGTTTTTAAATTTCTGTTATTGATGCCGATGATTTTATTGTCCAAATCATTGATTTTATCCAAATCTTCTTGTGTATGCACTTCGTACAACACTTCCAATCCAAGTTCAGACGCAAGTTTTCCATAATTTTTTAACTCAACAGAAGTCAAACAAGAAGCGATTAATAAAATAACATCTGCTCCAATTGCTTTGGCTTCTACAATTTGAAATCCATCAACAATAAAATCTTTTCTTAAAATTGGTTTTTGCTGATTGATAACTCTTGCTTCCATTAAATCTACCATCGTTCCACCAAAAAACGAAGTATCCGTTAAAATAGATTGCGCCGCAACATTTGCGTCCAAATATCCATTAGTAACCTCGGCAATAGTTGCTTTATCATTGATTATTCCTTTGGATGGCGATTGACGTTTAAACTCGGCAATAATTCCGGTTGAACCAACTTCTAACAAAGATTTTTTAAGTGAAAACACCTTTCTGTCAAAATTTGGACTTTCTACTAATTTCTTTAAAGGAACTTCTGCTTTAATTTTTGCGATTTCCTTCTTTTTAAATGCGATTATTTTCTCTAAAATTGTCATCTTTATTTTAATTACATCTCGATACAAATTTATTCATTCTTCATAAATTCACTCGATGTAACAATACGTTTGTCAGTTCGAGTGATTTTCGATTTTATGAGAAAATTGTATCGAGAACTTTATTTTATTATTTTACTCAAACTTTCTTTTGCTTTCAAACCAAAAAGCGAACTTTTTGCTTCCTCAAACGCTTCTTCAAATGATTTTTTATCATCAACAATTTTTAACGCAAAAGCAGCATTTGTTAGCACTACATTATTTTGCGCTTCACTCCCATTTCCTTCAATAATATTCTTGAAAATTTTTGCTGCATCAGTTACAGAATTTCCTCCAAATATTTCTGATTGTGCCAAGTTTTTAAACCCTAATTCTTCTGGAGTAATTAATTGTTCTCCGTGTTTGCTAAACAATTTAAAAGCTCCAGTTAAGGAAATTTCATCATAACCATCTAATGCGTGTACAATTCCGTAATTACTTCCTTCATCCTGCAACATATAATTGTACAAACGTGCAACTTCTAAATTAAAAGTTCCTAATAATTGATTTTGTGGTGAACTCGGGTTTACCAACGGCCCTAACATATTAAAAAATGTTTTTAAAGCCAAGGCTTTTCGTGTTGGACCAACAGCTTTCATTGCTGGATGAAACTTTGGCGCGTGTAAAAAACAAATATTTGCATCTTCTAATTGTTGTTTTAAAATGTCTTCATCATTTGTGAATTCATATCCAAAACTTTCCAACATATCAGAAGAACCCGATTGTGATGACACAGAATAATTTCCGTGTTTGGCAACTTTTTGTCCAGTTCCTGCAACAATAAATGAGGTTAAAGTTGAGATGTTAAACGTGTCTTTTCCATCGCCGCCAGTTCCTACAATATCGATGGTGTTAAAATCAGAGAAATCTACTTGTATTGCTAATTCTTTTAAAGCTTCTCTAAATCCAGAAAGTTCATCAACAGTAATTGGACGCATCATAAAAACCGTCATAAAAGATGCTAAATGTGCATCGTTGTACTTTTCTGCCGCGATGCCTATCAAAATCTCTTTTGCTTGAGCTTTTGACAAGGTTTTTTGTTGATATAAATCGTTTAATATTGTTTTCATTTTATGCTGAATTTATTTCAATCTCTTTATGTCATTCCTGCGTAAACAGGAATCTGTTTTTTTATTTTCTCTCATAAGATTTCTACTTTCGCAGGAATTACGTTCTTTTTTAAGATTTAACTCCTTCTAAAAAATTCCGAACAATTTGTTCTCCCACTTCAGTCAATATAGATTCTGGATGAAACTGAACTGCCGACACATTAAATTCTTTATGTTCAATTGCCTGAATTGCTCCATCTTCATCAATGGCTGTTATGTTTAATTCTGATGGGAAATTTTCTTTGGATGCAATCCAAGAATGATATCTTGCTGCATCAAATTTTGATGGAATATTTTTAAAAATAGTTGCATCATCTTTGATAATCGTCATTTCAGTGGCTACACCATGAAAAACTTCTCCCATATTTTCAATTTGTCCTCCAAAAACTTCTGTTATTGCTTGCAATCCTAAACAAACTCCAAAAATTGGAATTCTTCCTGCATACGTTGCAATGACTTCTTTTAAAATCCCTGCTTCATCCGGAATTCCTGGCCCTGGAGATAAAATAATCACATCGTATCTCTGAATTTCCTCTACCTCAATTTCATCATTTCTAAAAACATCTGGTAAATTTCCAGTAATGTCTTCTACCATATGAACTAGGTTGTAGGTAAAAGAATCGTAGTTGTCTAAAATTAATATTTTCATACTATTGTTTAATCGTTTATGTGTGTAATTGTTCACTGATAACTGTTCACTGATTACTAAATTTCTTCTGCTAACAACAATGCCTTTTTCAACGCTGCTAATTTATTATTTACTTCTTGTAATTCTTTTTCTTCATCAGAATGGATGACAATTCCAGCGCCAGCTTGATAATACAACACATTGCTTTTACTCACAAAAGAACGAATTGCAATGGCTAAGTTTACAGAACCGTCTAAA
The DNA here is from genome assembly GCF_039748955.1 of Polaribacter uvawellassae. Classification (NCBI taxonomy): domain Bacteria; kingdom Pseudomonadati; phylum Bacteroidota; class Flavobacteriia; order Flavobacteriales; family Flavobacteriaceae; genus Polaribacter; species Polaribacter uvawellassae. The sequence continues at coordinate 494,360 of NZ_JBDIZN010000002.1, forward strand.
CCAATAATTCCGACTGCACCACCGTAAAATCCACGAGATTGATTTTCGTATTGATCAATTAATTGCATCGCTTTGTATTTTGGTGCGCCACTCAACGTTCCTGCCGGAAACGTATCGCCAACAATTTCAATCGGGTTTCCTTTTATTTTTCCTTGTACGGTTGAAACCAGATGAATTACATGACTAAAATATTGTACTTCTTTAAACACTTCAACTTTTACTTGTTCTGCATGTTTGCTCAAATCATTTCTCGCCAAATCGACCAACATAACATGTTCTGCAGTTTCTTTTTTATCTTCTGATAATTGTTTCCCTAACTTGATATCTTCCGCCATGTCACCTGTTCTTCGAAACGTTCCAGCAATTGGATTGATCGTTGCTTTTCCTGCTGATATTTTAATTTGTGCTTCTGGAGAAGAACCCATCAATTTAAAAGAACCGTAATCAAAATAAAATAAATATGGAGACGGATTTATAGAACGCAATGCTCTATAAACATTAAATTCATCACCTTTAAATTCTTGTTGAAATTGTCGAGATAATACCAACTGAAAAACATCGCCACGTTTACAATGTGCTTTTGCTTTTACTACATATTCTTTAAAATCTTTGTTCGTGCAATTTGAAGTTTCATCTCCTTTAATTTCAAATTTTTGTGTATTAAAAGTTTGTGATTCTATAATCGTTTCTATTTCCGAAATTCTAGTTTTAGCTCCTGCTTCTACATTTTCTATCAAAGTCATTTCATCATTAAAATGATTGATGGCAATGATAAATCGGTAAAAACTGTATTGCATCAACGGAATTTTAGACGGCGCATCTTTAACATGTAATTTGATGTTTTCAAAATACTGAACAGCATCATAGGTTGTATATCCGTACAATCCGTTGAATGCTTTTAGTTTTGCTTCACAATCTAAATCAATAGCCTTTGAAAAGTTATCAAACAATTCATAAAAGTTTTTTTCAATAGTTTGCTTTTCAATTGTTTTTCCTTTTTGAGAAATTACAAATTGATTGTCATCTACTTTCATCGAAATAATTGGTTCTATACAGATAAAAGAAAAACTATCTTCTTTACTGTGATAATCAGAACTTTCTAACAATAAAGAATTGGCAAATTTATCTCTAAATCTTAAATACAAACCAACCGGAGTTACCGTATCAGAAATTCGAGTTGTACTAGTTGTTTTAAATTGTAATTTTTTCATGGTTGCTGAATTGATTCAGTATCGTGTTAATTAATTTCAATAGATGCTGAAATAAATTCAGCATAAAAAAAAGGCTTATCGTGAGATAAGCCTTTTTTGTTTATGTTTTATATACATATAGGATTTTCCTCACTTATCGATTAAGAGAGTTCCACCACCATATGTTTTGTGTTTTCATCATTGAACTACAAATGTATAATAGATTTTTAAATGACCAAACAAAAAAATTAAAAAATTAATCTTGATAACATATTTATATAATTTTAGCTGATTTGCACTACTCAAACTTACAAATAAACTTAAATTTCGCCTTTTAAGTATATTTATTAAACCATTAATACTATTTACATTTAATAACAACAATAGTAATTGTTTATTTGCATCATAATTATAATAAAATTTACAAAAAGAGATAGATTATGTGTGGAATTGTATGTGCGTTTGATTTAAAAGAAAAAGCTGAAGTATTAAGACCTCAACTATTAGAGATGGCTAAAAAAATTAGACATCGAGGACCAGATTGGAGCGGAATTTACAGTGATGAAAAAGCCATTTTAGCGCATGAGCGTTTGGCAATTGTAGATCCATCTTCGGGAAAACAACCTTTATTTAGTGAAGATAAAAAGCTGATTTTAGCTGCAAACGGAGAAATTTACAATCATAGAGAGCTAAGAAAACAATTTGAAGGCTCTTACAATTTTCAAACAGCTTCAGATTGCGAAGTTATTTTGGCATTATACAAAGAAAAAGGAACGTCGTTTTTAGACGAATTAAACGGCATTTTCGGTTTTGCAATTTACGATGTTGAAAATGACGAATTTTTTGTTGCTAGAGATCATATGGGAATTATTCCATTATATGTTGGTTGGGATGAAAACGGAACATTTTATGTGGCATCAGAATTAAAAGCTTTGGAAGGCGTTTGTACAAAAATTGAATTATTTCCGCCTGGACATTATTTGTCTAGCAAAGACGGAGAATATAAAAAATGGTATACTCGTGATTGGATGGAATTTAACGCTGTAAAAGAAAATGAAACTTCTATTGATAAGTTACACGATGCTTTAGAAGCGGCTGTTCGTAGACAGTTAATGTCTGATGTTCCTTACGGAGTGTTACTTTCTGGCGGATTGGATTCATCAATTATTTCTGCAATCGCTAAAAAACATGCTGAAAAAAGAGTTGAATCTGATGATACGCAAGCTGCTTGGTGGCCACAATTGCATTCGTTTTCGGTTGGATTAGAAGGTTCGCCAGATTTGGCTGCAGCCCAAAAAGTAGCCGATCATATTGGAACTGTTCATCACGAAATTAAGTTTACCATTCAAGAAGGGTTAGATGCTATAAAAGATGTTATTTACAACTTAGAAACTTACGATATCACAACCATTAGAGCTTCTACTCCAATGTATTTAATGGCACGAGTTATCAAATCAATGGGTGTAAAAATGGTGTTGTCTGGAGAAGGTGCAGACGAAATCTTTGGTGGATATTTGTATTTTCATAAAGCACCAAATGCAGAAGAGTTTCATAAAGAAACCGTTCGTAAATTAGACAAATTACACATGTACGATTGTTTAAGAGCAAACAAATCTTTGGCTGCTTGGGGAATTGAAGGTCGTGTTCCGTTTTTAGACAAAGAATTTATGGATGTTGCGATGCGCATCAACCCAAAAGATAAAATGATCAATGGAGAACGCATGGAAAAATGGGTCATCAGAAAAGCGTTTGAAAAATATTTACCAGAAAGTGTGGCGTGGCGACAAAAAGAACAATTTTCTGACGGCGTTGGTTACGATTGGATTGACACGTTAAAAGAAGTTGTAAATTCTAAAATTTCTGATGAACAATTAGCAAATGCGAAGTTCAGATTCCCAATTCAGACTCCGACTACAAAAGAAGAATTTTATTATCGCTCAATTTTTGCAGAACATTTTCCGAGTGATACAGCTGCATTGAGTGTACCGCAAGAACCATCAATTGCATGTAGTTCAAGAATCGCTTTAGAATGGGACGAAAGTTTTAAAAACCAAAACGAACCTTCTGGAAGAGCTATTAAAATGGTGCATGCAGATGCGTATTAAAAATAACAACGAAGAAGCTTGTTAACAATTATTAAAATCTTTATTCTGTAATAGCTTCTCAAATCAGTAACTTTATCTCATAAAAAAATCAATATGAAAATTAAAAAAGTACTTGTTGCCAATAGAGGTGAAATTGCCATCAGAATTTTTAGAGCCTGTACAGAAATAAACGTTAAAACCGTAGGTGTTTACACCTTTGAAGACAGGTACTCGCTTCACAGATACAAAGCAGATGAATCTTATCAAATTGGTGAAGATAATGAACCCTTAAAACCGTATTTAAATATTGATGAATTGATAAAAGTTGCGCTTCAATGTGGTGCAGATGCAATTCATCCTGGTTATGGTTTTTTATCAGAAAATGCACAATTTGCTGAAAAATGTGAAGCAAACGGCATTATTTTCGTCGGCCCAAAAGTATCTGTACTTAAATCGCTTGGCGATAAAATCACTGCAAAAGAAGTAGCTGTTGCCAACAATATTCCAATTATTAGAAGCAACGAAAAACCATTAAAAGATATTGAAACTGCTTTAAGTGAAGCAGAAATCATTGGCTACCCAATTATGCTAAAAGCCGCTTCTGGTGGTGGCGGAAGAGGAATGCGAGTGATTAGAAAATCCGAAGAACTTAAAGGTGCTTTTAACGAAAGTAAACGTGAAGCTCTAAATGCATTTGGAGATGATACTGTTTTTTTAGAGAAATTTGTAGAAAATCCGAAGCATATAGAAATTCAGATTGTAGCCGATAATTATGGAAATACAGTTCATTTATTTGAACGAGATTGTTCGGTACAACGTCGGTATCAAAAGGTAATTGAATTTGCTCCTTCTTACGATTTAAAACCAGCAACAAAAGACGCACTTTATCAATATGCAATTGATATTTGTAAAGCCGTAAATTATAATAATATTGGAACGGTTGAATTTTTAGTAGACGATGATGGCTCTATATATTTTATTGAAGTAAATCCTAGAATTCAAGTTGAACATACAGTTACAGAAGTGGTAACCAATATCGATTTGGTAAAAACACAATTGTTTATTGCTGGAGGATATAAATTAGCCGATCAACAAATCAAAATTCCAAATCAAGAAGCTATTAAAGTTACTGGTTATGCATTGCAATGTAGAATTACAACCGAAGATCCACAGAACGATTTTAAACCAGATTATGGTGAAATTACTACGTACAGAAGTGCATCAGGATTCGGAATTCGTTTAGACGCAGGATCTGTATATCAAGGTGCAATTGTGTCTCCGTTTTTTGATTCTATGTTGGTAAAAGTAACTGCAAATAGCAGAACTTTAGATGGAGCTTGTAGAAAAGTTCGTCGGGCTTTGGCTGAATTCAGAATTAGAGGCGTAAAAACAAACATGCTTTTTCTGGATAATATTTTAAAACACGAAACTTTTAGAAAAGGAGATGTAACTGTTAATTTTATAAAACAAAATCCAGATTTATTTGTGTTTAAAGCTCCTAGAAATAGAGCAACCAAATTAGTCACATATTTAGGCGATATCATTGTAAACGGAAATGCTGATGTCAAAAAAATAGATCCTACAAAAACATTTGTAAAACCTGTAGTTCCTAAGTTTGATGCGAATGCAACACATCCGAAGGGAACAAAAGATTTATTGACAGAATTAGGTCCAGATAAATTTTCTCAGTGGTTAAAAGCTGAAAATAAAATACATTATACAGACACCACAATGCGTGATGCGCACCAAAGTTTGTTAGCAACAAGAATGCGAACTTTTGATATGCTAAAAGTAGCGGAAGGCTATTCTAAAAATAATCCTGATATTTTTAGTATGGAAGTTTGGGGCGGTGCAACCTTTGATGTTTGTTTGCGTTTTTTACAGGAAAATCCGTGGGAACGCCTACAGTTATTGCGCAAAGCAATGCCAAACACGCTTTTACAAATGCTTCTTCGAGGCTCAAATGGAGTTGGTTACACGGCGTATCCTGATAATTTAATTGAAAAATTCGTAGAACAATCTTGGGAAAATGGAGTTGATATTTTTAGAATATTTGACTCTTTGAACTGGATGAAATCTATTGCTCCTTGCATTGAACACGTCAGAAATAGAACGGAAGGTTTAGCTGAAGGATCTATTTGTTATACTGGCGATATTTTAAATCCTAAGAACACAAAATACAATTTAAAATATTACACAAGTTTAGCCAAAGACATCGAAAATGCCGGAGCACATATTTTAGCCATTAAAGATATGGCTGGATTATTAAAACCGTTTGCCGCTTTTGAGTTGGTTTCAGCGTTAAAACAAGAAATTAATATTCCGATTCATTTACACACGCACGACACTTCGTCAATTCAATCTGCAACCTATTTAAAAGCGATTGAAGCTGGTGTTGATGTGGTTGATGTTGCTCTTGGTGGTTTATCTGGATTGACATCGCAACCCAATTTTAATTCGGTTGTAGAAATGATAAAATTTCATGAACGTGAAAATCCGTTGAATATTGATTCATTGAACGAATATTCTAACTATTGGGAAACCGTTAGAGAATTTTATTATCCGTTTGAATCTGGCTTAAAAGCAGGTTCTGGAGAAGTTTTTAAACATGAAATTCCGGGTGGACAATATTCAAATTTAAAACCACAAGCGCAAGCTTTAGGATTGGAAGACCGATTCCATGAAATTACAGCAATGTATGCTGATGTAAACATGCTTTTTGGCGATATTGTAAAAGTTACACCAAGTTCTAAAGTAGTTGGAGATATGGCGCAATATTTAGTGAGCAACAACTTAACAGTTCAAGATGTATTAGAAAAAGGAGACTCAATTTCCTTTCCGCAATCAGTGGTAAGTTTCTTTAAAGGAGACTTAGGTCAGCCTGTTGGTGGTTTTCCAAAAGAACTTCAGAAGTTGATTTTGAAAAATGAAAAACCGTATACAGATCGTCCAAATGCTCACATGGCTCCTTTAGATATTGAAGCTGAATACGAAGCATTTAAAAAAATATTTGAGCAAGATTTAAGCAGACCAATTAATATTACTGATTTTCTATCGTACAAATTATATCCAAAAGTTTTTACAGATTCGTATAACAAACATTTGAAATATGACAATTTAATGAATTTGCCAACTAAGAATTTCTTTTACGGAATGGAAATTGGCGAAGAAATTATTGTTGAATTAGACAAAGGAAAAACACTGCTTATCACTTTAGATTCTGTTGGAGCACCGAATGAAGATGGTTTTGTAACGGTATATTTTAAAGTAAACGGACAAGGTAGATCTGTACAAATAAAAGATACATCTATTAAAATTGATAAAGTAGAACACGCAAAGGCAGATAAATCAAATCCAAAAGAAATTGGAGCTCCATTACAAGGAATGTTGTCCACAATATTGGTGAAAGAAGGCGAAGAAATCACTAAAAATCAACCTTTATTTATTATTGAAGCCATGAAAATGGAAACGACTATTACAGCAAATGAAGCTACAAAAATACAAGAAGTGGTTTTAAAACCAGGCATTATGGTAAATTCTGAAGATTTGATTATTCGGTTATCATAAAAAGGAGTTATTGTCAATTAAAAATCCCGCTAAAGCGGGATTTTTTGTTTTATATTAGCTGAACAATCTGTAAATACTGAAACTGACAGATCGATGACATTTAAATGGCGTGCTAAAAACAAGAAGTTCATCATACATTTGTAGCATCAAAATAGGAAAATGGAAAATCAATCTTTAGGAAAAAATTTAAAATACCAAAGAACTTTAAAAGGGTTTACGCAAGAACAACTTTCTGATGCATCTTCGGTTGGAATTAGAACCATACAACGTGTCGAGAAAGAAGAAGTACAACCACATTTACAAACTGTAAAATTGTTGGCAGAAGGTTTACAAATCGACTTAGAAAATTTAATGATTGTTGACAATCCAAATGAAGAAGTTATTCAACGGAAATGGATGTTGCTTTTACACGCTTCGCCTTTTTTAGGTTTAATTATTCCGTTTGCAAATATGCTGTTTCCACTATTTCTTTGGATTCACAAAGCAAATGATAACAAAACATACGACGCACACGGAAGAGCAGTTGTCAATTTTCATTGTTCAATAACTGTCTATTTTATCATATCATTACTCTTGTTTTTTCCGTTTCCAGGAATGAATTTCTTTTTAACCGCAGCAATTGTTTTATTTGGGTTGATAACCACTTTTATAAATATCATGTCAGCTTTAAGTAAAGGAACTTTTAACTATCCGCTTTCCATTCCTTTTTTGAAATCAAAATCAGTTTAACTTTTTTTAAATCTCACACAATATGTTAGGATTATTAGTAATAATAGTAGTTTCGTGGTTGCTGTTGCATTTCATCGAAAAAAAGAATATTGCTGTTTTAGGAATCATTCCAAACCGCAAAAGAACCACTCAGTTTTTTATAGGTTTTGTCTTTACAATTCTTCTTTGTTTATTAACTATTTATATTGAAACATTGGTTTTATCTGTAAAATGGCAGTTAAATTCGGTAATACATTATCAAACTATTTTAAACGCATTGGTGTATCATTTAAGATCTGCTTTAACAGAAGATTTGGTTTTTAGAGGCGCGATTCTTTATATTCTTATTAGAAAAGTTGGCATACAAAAAGCGATTCTTATCTCAGCTTTATGCTTCGGAATTTATCATGTTTTTTCGTACGGAATGTTAGGAGGTAGAATTATATCAATACTTTATGTGATTCTAATAACAGGGTTTACTGGATATGTTTGGGCGTACACATTTGCAAAAACAAATTCTATATTAATGCCTTTAGGGTTTCATTTGGGATGGAATCTTTTACTTGCATTTTTCATGCAATCTCAACCTTATGGAGAACTTTTATTTACAGAAACCTCAAGAATACAATTATCAGAATGGAATGGATTGTACTTTTCACTTTTCAAAGGTCTTTTCCCTTCTTTCATCACTTTTATTTTTGTGAAACAATATTTACGTTATAATGTAAAACTGAAAGATTAAAAGAATAATTAAGTCATTTTAAACAACAAACAAAATGCTAAAATATCGCTTCTGTGGGATTTTTTTTATTTTCAAAAAATCAAGCAACTCCTAAAAGTTAAAAACTAAAAATAAAGTCGTTTTTAAGCGATTTAAGCCACTTTTTAGTAATTAACAAATGTTGATAATTTAGACATAATTTCATCAATTCGCTTTTTATAAACTCAAAATTTGATTAAATTTGTTAGGTAAGATTTCGTCTTTTCTAGGCGATTTTTTTTATGACTTCTCGACACAATTTCGAAAAAAATCGAAATCACTCGAAGTAACAATAACGTTTAATTTAATTCAAAATAATGAGCGAAGAAAAAAAACACGATTATTCAGCCGATAGTATTCAGGCATTAGAAGGAATGGAACATGTTAGAATGCGTCCATCCATGTATATTGGAGATATTGGAATTAGAGGACTGCATCATTTAGTATATGAAGTTGTAGACAACTCTATTGATGAAGCAATGGGCGGATATTGTGATACTATTGATGTTACCATCAACGAAGACAATTCAATCACAACCAAAGATAACGGACGTGGAATTCCTGTTGGAATCCACAAAAAAGAAGGCGTTTCTGCACTACAAGTTGTAATGACAAAAATTGGTGCTGGAGGTAAGTTTGATAAAGATTCTTATAAAGTTTCTGGTGGATTACACGGTGTTGGTGTAAGTTGTGTGAACGCATTATCTGAACATTTAAGAGCTACAGTTCATAAAGACGGAAAAATTTGGGAACAAGAATACGAAAAAGGGAAAGCTTTATATCCGGTTAAAACTATTGGAGAAACAGATTTTACAGGAACAATTGTAACTTTTTCACCTGATAAATCCATCTTTTTACAGACAACAGAATACAATTACGAGACTTTATCAACTCGTATGCGAGAACTATCTTTTTTAAACAAAGGAATTACCATTACACTTACAGATAAACGTAACACAGATGATGAAGGTAACTTTATCTCAGAAACATTTCATAGTGAAATTGGATTGCCTGAGTTTATCAGATATTTAGACAGTACAAGAGAGCAATTAATTAGTGATGTTATTTCTATTGAAGGAGAAAAAAATGGCGTTCCTGTTGAAGTTGCAATGGTTTATAACACTTCGTATTCAGAAAATTTACACTCGTATGTAAACAATATCAACACACACGAAGGTGGAACACATCTATCTGGTTTTAGACGTGGATTAACAGCTACTCTTAAAAAATATGCGGATGATTCTGGCTTGTTAAAAAACCTGAAATTCGAAATTGCTGGTGATGATTTCCGTGAAGGATTAACAGCTATTATTTCTGTAAAAGTTCAAGAACCACAATTTGAAGGTCAGACTAAAACAAAATTAGGAAACAGAGAAGTTACAGCAGCAGTTTCTCAAGCAGTTTCTGAAATGCTAACAGATTACTTAGAAGAAAACCCGAATGACGCTAAAACCATTGTTCAGAAAGTAATTTTAGCAGCTCAAGCACGTCATGCAGCTCGCAAAGCTCGTGAAATGGTACAACGTAAAACAGTGATGAGCATTGGTGGTTTACCTGGTAAATTATCAGATTGCTCAGAGACAGATCCTTCTCAATGTGAAATTTTCTTAGTTGAGGGAGATTCGGCAGGTGGTACAGCAAAACAAGGAAGAGACAGAAACTTTCAAGCAATTTTACCATTACGTGGAAAAATCTTGAATGTTGAAAAAGCAATGCAACATAAAGTTTTTGAAAATGAAGAAATCAAAAATATGTTTACTGCATTAGGAGTTTCAATCGGAACAGAAGACGACCCAAGAGCACTAAACTTAAGTAAAGTTCGTTATCATAAAGTTGTGATTATGTGTGATGCCGATGTAGATGGTAGCCACATTGCAACATTAATTTTAACATTCTTCTTTAGATATATGAGAGAAATGGTAGAGCAAGGATATATTTATATTGCAACGCCACCTTTATATCTAGTAAAGAAGGGACAAAAAAGAGAATATGCTTGGGATGACAATCAACGTGATTTAATCGCACAACAAATGGGCGGTTCAGTTTCTATTCAACGTTATAAAGGTTTGGGAGAAATGAATGCTGAGCAATTATGGGACACAACTATGAATCCTGAGTTTAGAACCCTAAGACAAGTTGTAATAGACAATGCAACAGAAGCTGATAGAGTATTTTCTATGTTAATGGGAGACGAAGTTCCACCACGAAGAGATTTTATCGAAAGAAATGCAAAATATGCTAATATCGACGCTTAAGAAACTACGGCATTTGTCGTATTTTTATCAAAAAACACACCTAAAAAGGTGTGTTTTTTATTTTCTTTATATATTAGCATAAATAAAACAAATAATTTTAACTAAACTCTTATAATATGAAAAGGTACATTTTAATTTTTATTAGCGTATTTGCACTAAGCAATACAACTAAAGCCCAAGAAGGTTTTGAAAACATTTTACTTGCGGATGGAACAGATGCTAACAAACTAATGGAAGCATACTTTACACCTGCAATGGAAGGTTTTATTTACGGAATGAATAATGGTTGGTATCATACAGCTAAGGTTCATAAAATATTAGGATTTGATTTAACTGTTGGCTTAAGTGCTGCAATGGTTCCAAGTGAAAAAGAAATGTTTTCTATTTCTGCTTTAGGGTTAACTTCGGTTACTTCTACAAGTACATCAGCATCTACTTTTGCTGGACCTAATTCACCTACAACTTTTACAGTATCAAAAACTGTAAAAATTAATGATCCTGGTTCACCTGCAAACGGACAATCTAGAACTGTTACTGCAAACTTTGATACTCCAGGTGGTGTAACAGGAGACTTACCATTAAATGCGGTTCCTGCTCCAGTTGCACAATTTAACCTTGGTTTACCTTTTAAAATGGAAGCAATGGTTCGTTTTTTTCCTGAAACAGACTTAGGTGAAGATGGCGGAAAAGCAAGTATGTATGGAATTGGTTTAAAAAAGGAAATTACAAGTTGGTTTGGACCTTTAAAAAGATTACCATTGCATGTTTCTTTATTAGCAGCTTATACTTCTATGGATGTTAATTATGGTTTTGCAGATGTAAATTCTGGAAACTTTCAAATGGCAAATGCTTCTGCAGATTTTGAATTGCGTTCTTATACAGCACAAGCAATTGCTTCTTTAAATTTTCCTTTTATTAATTTTTATGGTGGTATCGGTTATAGTGGCGGTACTTCTAAATTTAAAATGACAGGAACTTATAAAGGAGAATTTACATACTCAGAAGGTGGTCAATCTTATACTTATGAAGAAACTTTAACACCTCCAAACATGGAATTTGACGCAAGTGGATTTAAGACTACAATTGGAGCTAGATTTAGCTTATGGTTCTTAAAAATATTTGCAGATTACACAATTCAAGAATACAATACCGTTAGTGCTGGTATCGCTTTAAGTATTAGATAAACTACTAAATAAACAAAAGTATAAAAGGCTGCGAATTTCGTAGCCTTTTTTGATTTACATCAAGGCATATTTACAATAATTTATAGTACTTTTGTACAACAAAATTTATTCAACACACAAAACAAAATAAAATGAAAGTAACAGTTGTAGGTGCAGGTGCTGTGGGCGCAAGTTGTGCAGAGTACATCGCTATTAAAAATTTCGCTTCAGAAGTTGTAATATTAGATATTAAAGAAGGTTTTGCAGAAGGTAAAGCAATGGACTTAATGCAAACAGCTTCCTTAAACGGATTTGATACTAAAATTACTGGTTCTACTAGTGATTATTCTAAAACAGCAAATTCAGATATTTGTGTAATTACTTCTGGAATTCCTAGAAAACCAGGAATGACTCGTGAGGAATTAATCGGAATTAATGCAGGAATCGTAAAAATGGTTTCGGCTAGTTTAATTGAACATTCTCCTAATACAATAATTATTGTTGTTTCTAATCCTATGGATACAATGACATATTTAGTACACAAAACTACTGATTTACCTAAAAAAAGAATTATTGGAATGGGTGGTGCTTTAGATTCTGCTCGTTTTAAATACAGATTAGCAGAAGCTTTAGGAGCTCCAATTTCTGATGTTGACGGAATGGTAATTGGTGGACATTCTGATAAAGGAATGGTTCCATTAACGCGTTTAGCAACAAGAAATTCTGTTCCTGTTTCTGAATTTATTTCTGAAGAAAGATTACAACAAGTTTTAGAAGATACCAAAGTTGGTGGTGCAACCTTAACTGGATTATTAGGAACTTCTGCTTGGTATGCACCAGGAGCAGCAGTTTCTGGAATGGTACAAGCAATTGCTTGTGATACTAAAAAGATTTTCCCTTGTTCTACTTTATTAGAAGGCGAATATGGACTGAACGATTTATGTATTGGAGTTCCTGTTGTTTTAGGTAAAAACGGAATCGAAAAAATTGTAGAGATTCATTTAAGTGATGCTGAAAAAGCACATTTAGAAGCATCTGCAGAAGGTGTTAAAAAAACAAACGGATTGTTAGAATTGTAGTATTTAGCTGTTTGATTTTAGCCTTTCGTTTTTAGCAAATAGAGAAAATAAAAAATCCAGCCAAATGGCTGGATTTTTTTTATTCTATAAAATTCTCAGAATAAAACTTAATTTTTCCCTTTTGGGAAACGCCTGAAAGGCAAAGGGGATTTAAGACAACCCAGAAATAACACCATTATTATCAATGTTCATTCCTTCTGATGCTGGTTTTGCAGGCAAACCTGGCATACGCATCATTTTCCCTAAAATTGGAATAATAAATTGTGCTCCGGCTGCAATTTCAATTTCGCGAACAGTTATAGAAAACCCTGTTGGTCTTCCTATCAATTTTTCATCATCAGAAAAAGATTTTTGTGTTTTTGCCATACAAATTGCAAAATCATTAAATCCTAAACGATCAATTCTACGTAAATTTAATTCCGCTTTTTTATCATAAACCACACCGTCTGCTCCGTAAATTTCTTTTGCAATAATGGCTATTTTTTCTTTTACAGGACTCTTCCAATCGTATAAAGGTTTAAATTGTGTTGCTTTATTTTCTACAACATCAGCAACCGCTGCTGCTAATTCTTTGGTTCCTTCACCTCCTTTTGCCCAACCTTCAGACAATACTGCATGCACTCCTAATCCTACACAGGTATCTTTTATAAATTGCACTTCTTCATTGGAATCTGAAACAAATGAATTAATAGCCACAACTGGTTCAATATTAAACTTACGAATGTTTTCGATATGCTTTTCTAAATTCTTAAATCCTTCTGTAACTCTTTCTACACTTGGCGTATTGTATTCGTCTGGTTTTGCGCCACCATGATGACGTAATGCTCTAATTGTTGCAACTAAAACCACACATTTTGGATTTAACCCTGCAAAAGCCGATTTAATATTTAAGAATTTTTCAGCTCCTAAATCTGCTCCAAAACCAGCTTCTGTTACTACGTAATTAGATAAACTTAATCCCATTTTTGTAGCCAAAACTGTATTTGTACCTTGTGCAATATTTGCAAATGGTCCACCATGAATAATTGCTGGATTCTCTTCTAAAGTTTGCACTAAATTTGGTTTAATGGCATCTTTTAACAAAATTGCCATGGCGTTTTCTGCTTTTAAATCACGTGCAAAAACTGGTTTTTTATCAAAAGTAAATCCGATAAAAATATCTCCTAAACGTTTTTTTAAGTTCTCAAAATCTGTTGCCATACAAAGTATCGCCATCACTTCTGATGCTGGCGTAATGTTAAATCCATCTTGTCTTGGTATTCCATTTCCAGTACCACCTAAACCAATAGTAATATCTCGTAACGCTCTATCATTCATATCAATAACTCGTTTCCAAAGAATGGTTCTTGGATCAATATTTAAGTTATTAACTGAACTTTGTAAATTGTTATCTATTAAAGCTGATAATAAATTATTTGCTTTTTCAATGGCATTAAAATCTCCTGTAAAGTGTAAATTGATGTCTTCCATCGGTACAACTTGTGAATGTCCACCACCAGCTGCTCCTCCTTTTATTCCGAAAACCGGACCTAAAGATGGCTCTCTTAAGACCACAGTTGCTTGTTTACCAATTTTATTTAATCCTTCTGTTAAACCAATAGAAACCGTTGTTTTTCCTTCTCCTGCAGGCGTAGGAGTTAACGCTGTTACAAGTACTAAGTTGTTTTCTTTTATTTTATTTTCATCAATTAAACTTAAAGGCAACTTGGCTTTGTACTTACCGTACATTTCCATATTTTCTTCATCAATATTTAATTTTGCTGCAATTTCTCTAATATGAACAAGCGTTTTAGCTTGTGCTATTTCAATATCCGATTGGTAAGCCATTTGAAATGATTTTTATTTTTAATGATTAATTCTCTTATTTTTGGTGAGTAAATATATAAAAAATTAAAGGTTCTTTTTTATCCTTTTTTTTAAAGCTTTGAAAAACAAGAATCTTATGCTACAAATATGACAAAACAATTGGCTACTCTTTTTTGAAATACTATATTTGCACGTTTTTACAAAGAAGTCGATTAAAATTAAATAGAAGATGCAAAACAAAGGACTTATCAGATTATTCGCTATCCTTTTTGGATTAGTAAGTTTATATCAATTATCATTTACCTACTTCGCAGGGAATGTTGAGGATGCCGCAAAGGTGTATGCGAAAGGAAAAGTTACCGATAATGACGGTAAAGCTTTAGCTAATTTTGAAAAAAAATATCTAGATAGTGTTGGAAACGCTAAAATTATAAATCTAGGATTTGCTGAATATAGCTACAATGACATTAGAGACAAGGAGATGAATCTTGGTCTTGATTTAAAAGGTGGAATTAATGCAATTTTACAAGTATCTGTAAAAGATATCTTAATAGGATTGTCTAATGAAACTAGCAATGTTATTTTTAACCAAGCTTTAGAAGCTGCAGATGCAGCACAAAAAAACAGTACTAGTACATATTTAGACTTATTCTTTTCGGAATTTGAAAAATTAAGTAACGGAACTGTTAAGTTAAGTGATCCTTCTATTTTTGGAACAAAAACCTTAGCTGATAAAGGAATTAATTTTAACAAAACAAATGCTCAGGTTAAGCCAATTATCCAAACAGAAATAGACAATTCTATTGATACTGCTTTTGAAGTATTACGTAGTAGAATTGATAAATTTGGTGTTACACAACCAAGCATTCAACGTGTTGGTAATTCTGGTAGAATTCAAATAGAATTACCAGGAGCAAAAGATATTGAGCGTGTAAGGAAACTATTAGAAAGTACTGCCAAATTACAATTTTGGGAAGTGTATACGAATACAGAAGTACAAAACTTCTTCTTTACTGCAAACACAAAAATTACTGAGCTTTTAAAAGATGAAAATCCTACAGTAACAACAGATACTATCAAAAAAGATGATATCGATAACTTATTAGGGAAAAAAGATTCTACAGAAGTAAATAACCAAAAAACATTATTTACATATTTATCTCCAAATATAGCACAAACCCAACAACAAGTTAGTTCTTTAGTTGCAATGGCTAAAGTTTCTGATACTGCAGTTGTAAATAAATTATTAAATAGAAAAGAAGTTAGAGCTTTATTACCTAGCAATCTTAGATATGTAAAGTTTTTATGGGATTATAAAGCACAACCAAATGCAGATAAAACTGCAGAAGTTATCAGTTTATATGCAATCAAATCTAACAGAAAAGATGTTGCTACTATAGAAGGTGATGTAATTGTAGATGCTTCTCAAGAATTTGATCAACTGAACAAACCAGAAGTAAGTATGACAATGAACTCTACTGGTTCTAAACAATGGGAAAAAATGACCACAGAAAATGCTGGTAAATTTGTTGCTGTTGTTTTAGATGATTATGTATATACTGCTCCTTCTGTTAATCAACCAATTTCTGGAGGTAGAACTTCTATTTCTGGTGGATTAATGACAGTTGAAGAAGCACAAGATATTGCAACAGTTTTAAAAGCTGGTAAATTACCTGCTGCTGCTAGAATTATTCAAGCAGAAGTAGTTGGACCATCTTTAGGGCAAGAGTCAATTGACAAATCTTTGAACTCATTTGGGTTAGCAATAGCAATGGTATTAATCTGGATGTTCTTCTATTATGGTAGAGCAGGTTTATTTGCAAACATTGCATTAGCGGTTAATATTTTATTCATCTTCGGAATTTTAGCATCGTTTAGTGCGGTTTTAACATTACCAGGAATTGCAGGTATTATCTTAACAATTGGTATGTCTGTAGATGCAAACGTTATTATTTTTGAAAGAATTAAAGAAGGATTAAACGGCGGAAAAGGATTAAAATTAGCTGTTGAAGATGGATTTAGTGTAAAAGGAGCTTTATCTGCAATTATTGATGCAAATATTACAACCTTATTAACTGGTATTATTTTATATGTTTTTGGAACAGGACCAATTAAAGGTTTTGCTTTAACGTTAATGATTGGTATTGCAACATCATTATTTACTGCGGTATTTATTACTCGAATGTTAATTGATGGAGCTATTAACAAAAATAAAAACTTAACATTTAATACTTCTATTTCTAAAAACTGGTTTCAAAATATAAATGTAGAATTCTTAAGAAAACGTAAAATTGCTTACGTTATTTCTGGAGCTATTATTATTGGAGGAATCGTTTCTATGGCAACTCTAGGATTAAAACAAGGAGTTGATTTTAAAGGTGGTCGTTCTTATGTTGTTCGTTTTGATCAACCAATGAACTCTACTCAAGTTGCTGAAGATTTAAAAGAAGTATTTGGATCTGCACCAGAAGTAAAAACGTATGGAACTTCTAATCAATTAAAAATAACAACTGTTTACAAAATAGATGACGAAGGTTTAACTGTTGATGACGAAGTACAAGCTGCTTTATATAACGGATTAAAACCTCATTTAGGCTCAACTACATACGAGAATTTTAAACCTGGTTTTGAAAAAGCTGGTAGTGGAATTATGAGTTATATGAAAGTTGATCCAACAATTGCCGATGATATTAAAACATCTGCATTATGGGCGGTTTTAGGTTCGTTAATTGTAGTTTTCTTATATATCTTATTACGTTTTAGAAAAATATCATTTAGTTTAGGTGCGGTTGTTGCCGTATTCCACGATGTTTTAATTGTATTAGGAATTTTCTCAATATTATACAGATTTATGCCGTTTGATATGGAAGTCGGACAATCATTTATTGCAGCAATATTAACTGTAGTTGGTTATTCATTAAATGATACGGTGGTAATTTTTGATAGAATTAGAGAATTTGCAGGAATTCATACAAAATGGAATTACACAAAAGTAGTAGACAAAGCATTAAGTTCTACTTTAGGAAGAACAATCAATACTTCTTTAACAACATTATTAGTAATGATGGCTATTTTCTTATTTGGTGGTGATTCTATTAAAGGATTTATGTTTGCATTAATTGTTGGTGTGGTAGTTGGAACATACTCTTCATTGTTTATTGCAACTCCTATTATGTTTGATACTTCTAAGAAAGTAGAAAAAGAATAATCTGAAAAGACTAAAATAAAAAAACCGTTTTGAACTTAATTCAAAACGGTTTTTTCATTCAATAACAAGAACGTATCTTTGCAAAATGAACACCATTAAACTACACGATTTAAGTTTTAAACCATTTATTGATGAAATTGAAATCAATAACATTGTTAGCTCTTTAGCACAACAAATTGCTAAAGATTGCGAAGGAGAAACTCCTTTGTTTATCGGAATTTTAAATGGTTCTTTTATGTTTGTTTCAGATTTTGCTAAAGCTTATAAAGGAAATTGTGAAATTTCATTTGTAAAACTTGCTTCTTATGAAGGAACATCATCAACAGAAAAAGTAAAACAACTTGTTGGTTTAAATGAAAATATTGAAGGCAGAACTGTAGTTATTTTAGAAGATATTATTGATACAGGAAATACATTAAAAGAAATTTATGACATCTTTAAAGATAAAAAAGTAAAGCAATTAAAAGTTGCAACCTTATTCTTTAAACCAGATGTTTTTAAAAAAGATTTACCAATAGATTATATCGGAAAAAGCATTCCAGATAAATTTATTGTCGGCTACGGCTTAGATTATAATGGATTAGGAAGGAACTATCCTACCATTTACCAACTAACAACACAACAATAAAATTATGAAAAACATTGTATTATTTGGTCCTCCAGGAGCAGGAAAAGGCACACAAGCAACATTGCTAAAAGAAAAATACAATCTAATTCACATTTCTACCGGAGATGTTTTTAGATACAATATCAAAAATCAAACGAAATTAGGTTTATTGGCTAAAAAATACATGGATGAAGGAGATTTAGTTCCGGATGAAGTAACAATTGAAATGCTAAAAGCAGAAGTAAATAAAAATGCAGATGCAAACGGATTTATTTTTGATGGTTTTCCAAGAACAGAATCTCAAGCAAAAGCACTAGATATTTTTTTAGCTGAAAAAGGAGAAAAAATTAACGGAATGGTAGCTTTAGAGGTTTCTGAAGATTTACTAGTTGCTCGTTTATTAGAAAGAGGAAAAACAAGCGGAAGAACAGACGATACTGACGAATCAAAAATTAGAAATCGTTTTAACGAATACAATACAAAAACTGCAGTTTTAAAAGACTATTACCAAGCGCAAGGAAACTATTATGGTGTAAATGGAGTTGGTAGTATTAGCGATATTACAAATAGATTAGCAGAAGTTTTTGACAAACTTTAAACAACTGTTTATGCGTTAAATCGTTTATGTGTTTATCACAAACACGAATAAACTATTAGACAAATCAACATATAAACAATAGAAATAATGACTGAGGGAAATTTTGTTGACTACATAAAAGTGTACGCATCTTCTGGTAAAGGAGGAAGCGGATCTATGCACTTACACAGAGAAAAATTTATTACCAAAGGTGGTCCAGATGGTGGAGATGGTGGTCGTGGTGGACATATTATTCTTCGTGGAAATAAAAATATGTGGACATTATTTCATCTAAAATTTAAAAAACATTTTAGAGCAGATCATGGTGGCTCTGGAAGTAAAAGTAGAAGTACTGGACACGATGGAAAAGACATTTATATAGAAGTGCCTTTAGGAACTATTGTTAGAGACGCAGATACCAACGAAATTCTATTCGAAGTAACAGAAGACAAACAAGAAGTTGTTTTATTACGCGGTGGAAAAGGCGGTTTAGGAAACTGGCATTTTAAATCTTCTACAAATCAAACACCAAGATATGCACAACCAGGAATGGATGGAATTGAAGGTTGGTTTTTACTAGAATTAAAATTATTAGCTGATGTAGGTTTAGTTGGATTTCCAAACGCAGGAAAATCTACTTTGCTATCAGTAATTACCTCAGCAAAACCAAAAATTGCTGATTATGCATTTACTACGCTAAAACCAAATTTAGGAATTGTAGAACATAGAAATCATCAAACTTTTGTAATGGCAGATATTCCTGGAATTATAGAAGGTGCTGCAGAAGGAAAAGGTTTAGGGTTTCGTTTTTTACGTCATATTGAACGTAATTCTACATTGTTATTTTTAATTCCTGCGGATAGTGAAGACATCAATAAAGAATATAAAATTTTATTAAACGAACTAAAAACACACAATCCAGAGTTGTTAGATAAAAATAGATTATTGGCAATTTCTAAGGACGATATGTTAGATGATGAGTTAAGAGCAGAAATTACAAAGGATTTACCCTATGGCGTTCCACATATATTTTTCTCTTCAATTGCAAACACAGGATTGACAGAATTGAAAGATCAACTTTGGAAAATGTTGAATTAACAATATAATTGTCTGTTCGAGCGGAGTCAAGAACTCTTCTTTAAAAAATAAAAAATAGATTTTCGGAAACGGAAATCTATTTTTAGTTTTAGTTGTAAATTTCATGAATAAAAAACCTTCGTTTTTTCTAAATTCGTAAAATAATTAGTATAAAATTTGTGAATTCGTGGCTAAAACCAATATTAAATCAACAACCTAATTTACAGTAATCTGAATCGGAATTTGATATTGTGTAGCAACCGGAATTCCTCTTTTGGTTGCCGGAGAAAGCCTTGGTAAATCGCGCAAGCTTATTGTAATTAAACTATCAATTGTGGGGATTTCTTTTTTTAGAGTTTCAGAAGAAGTAATTTTCTGAATAGAAACAATGCCTTTATTATTGATTAAAACCACAACATTGATTATTTCGTTTACCGGGTTTTTAACTTCTAGTTTGTGTTTTGCTAAACTTTCAAAAATGTGTTTATGAATTGTATTTCTAAAACAGTCTGTTTTTTTTGCTTTATCGATAAAGTTTTTACACGCTTCGAATGTTGGAAAAACATCAACAGAAGAAAAATCAATAATGGTGTCAACTTCTTGTAAATTAGATTTCTTACTTAAATTTAAGTACTCACAAGAAGTACCAATCAAAATAAGTAAGAAAAGAGAAAGTACTCGAAATCGCATGCTATAAATTTACTAGGTAAAAATACGATTTAATTATTGTTCTAAAAAATAGTGCTCAACCAAAAAAGCAGGAATAACTCCTGCTTTAAACTTTGGATAAACAATTAAAATTTATTCTACTACAAAAGAAATTGGTAGTGTATATTTCATTCCTACTGCTTTACCTCTTTGTTTGCCAGGAATCATTTTTGGCAATAAACTAGCTACTCTTTCCGCTTCATCTTTTAACTTTGGATGTGGAGCTCTTGCTTTAATTTCAGTAACTTCTCCGTTCTCATTTATTCTAAAAACAACCCAAATCTTTTTCTTTCCTTTTGAAATATCTAAACTTTTTGCTAAATCAGCATTAAACTCCTTAACTATTTTCATTTTTATATTTTCGTTTAAACATTTCTTTTTTTGTTCTCTAGTTCCTTTACAACCTGGATAGACCGGAACCTCTTCTATGATTGCAAATGGTACATCATTATTGTTTTCTGAATATAATGCTTTATTCGTTTTGTTGTTTAAACTATATGTAATTGGCAACGTATACTTCATTGCAACATATTTACCATCTTTCTTTACCTTAATTAATCTTGGTAAATTATTAAACATATTCCCAGCTTCAAAATCAAGTGGTATATTTTTAATTTTTACATCTTCTAACCCTCCATTAGGTGTTATTGTAACTTCTAATAAAACTCTGTTCTTGTTTAAGTCTAAAGAAATATTTGTGTTTTTTAAAACAAATTCCTTAACCTTAAAATAAAAATCACTCCCAACCTCATAGGTGCTTTTATCGTTAATATTTATTTTATTCATCAAATTACTTAATGGTGTTTTTGAAGAAAATTCAGAATTATTTTTTAATTCCTCATCAACTAAATTTATATCTTTCTCACAAGAAGTATAAACTAACATACTTGCCAATAGTGGCAATAACAATAAATACTTTGCCTTTTTAATTTGTTTTGATTTGTTTTTTGTCATCATAATAATTCTTTTTTTAATGAGTGAATGTTTGTAAAATTGATTGACAAACGAAATGTTTTCAACCTGAAAAGTTTGGCTTAGTAAAGTGTTAAAATAATCTTGCTTTTTTGTGTTTTTTATAATGGCAGCGTCAGAAATATATTCATGCAATAAGGTAATTTTATGTTGATAAAAATAAATCATTGGGTTAAACCACATTACAATTTTTAACAACTCAAAAAACAATAAATCTACTGAGTGTTTTTGTTTTGCGTGAATTAATTCGTGCTCAATAATTGATTCTTGTTTTTCTGCCGGAATATTTTTTCCTAAAAAGATATAATTAAAAAATGAAAACGCATTGTTCTCTTTTGGTAGTAAAACCAATCTATAAAAATGTTTTTGTATGGTTTCATTCTTTGTAATTAACCAAATAATTTTAAATAGTTTTATCAGAAATACTATTGTAAATAATAAAGCTCCAATCCAAAATAAAAGGTTTAGATAATTGAAAGATCCATCCCTATAAAAAGTCGTTTGTTCTATTACTTTTTGAGGAGACAACATCACTTCTGGGAGTAAAATCATAATTTCTTGCGGCATTGCCTTTTGAAAAGTTGGGATTTTTATCAAAGGCAACACAAAAGATAAAATTGGAGTTCCTAACAAATACCATCTGTTATACTTGTAAAACGTTTCTTTACTTAAAAAGAAATCATACACCGCTAAAAACAGTATTTGAAATAAAACGACTTGAATAATATAAGTTATCATAGTTCTAATTTTTATGTCAGGTCGAGCAGATTTGAGACCTAAATGACCTCTCGACTCCGCTCGAGGAGACAATTAATTCTCTTTATTAATTTCTTTTAAAATAGTTTCTAGTTCAGCAATATCCATATCGTTCTTTTTTACAAAAAAAGAAACCATACTTTTAAAAGAACCATCAAAATAACCATCCACAACTTTATGCAAAGTTTGGTTGCTATACACATCTTTATCTACAATCGGATAATACACATAACCTCTTCCTTTAGTTTTGTGATGTACAAATTCTTTGGTTTCTAAAATTCTAATAATTGTAGAAACGGTGTTATATGCTGGTTTCGGTTTTGGAAGTTGTTCTATAATTTCTTTTACAGATGCTTCTCCTAAAGTCCATAAAACCTGCATAAACTGCTCTTCTGCTTTTGTTAATTGTTTCATGTTTTTAATTTTTACTTAGCCAAAAAAATAAATTTCTAATAAATTCTACATTGTTTGGAGCACTTTTAGCATGAAAGCCAAACTTAAAAGTTCCTGAATTATTTGTAATTGTTTGTGCTGTAAACATTGCTGCTTCTCCAAATACTGCTAATTTTCCTTTTCCAAAATTTAAAATTGCTCCTTGATATTTGTTTTCTAAATCAGATTTTGGAGTTTCCTTATTAAATTGCCAAGCAACTTGCGGAGCTAAACAATAATCATCTTTTATAAATTTTAAAATTCCTTTTGCTTCTTTTGGAATTGTAAATGAAGAACCTGTAAACGTAGTAATTGAGTTTATTTTTTCACCTAAAGTTCCATTTGTAATTTCCGATTCAACTAATCTTTTATTTGCTTTAGAAAAAACATCAGGTAGGTTTATTCGTTCTTTTTTTAAATATGCAAAACCATCACAAAATTTAAAACCAAAAGCACTTGCTAAATCATTTGCTGCTCCTGCAAAAGGCATGTGATCTGCAATTAGCATCAGCTTACCACCTCTTTTTACCCAATCTTTTAAGAATGCTATTTCATCTTTAGAAAAAGCAGCATAAATTGGTTTGCTCCAATTGCCAACATTTTTTTGATTTATTGGGTTTGCAATTACTAAAATATCATCAGTATTCAGTTTTTTAAGGTTGATAATACTGTCCACGTTAAATCCGTCAGAAATTAACAAATCAGAAAACGGTTTAAATCTCCCTGCTTTTTGATGAAAATTTTGATGGCTTTGATCTATATAAATTGTTGGTCCTTTAGATTTTA
Organism: Polaribacter uvawellassae; assembly: GCF_039748955.1. Classification (NCBI taxonomy): domain Bacteria; kingdom Pseudomonadati; phylum Bacteroidota; class Flavobacteriia; order Flavobacteriales; family Flavobacteriaceae; genus Polaribacter; species Polaribacter uvawellassae. The sequence goes on from NZ_JBDIZN010000002.1 coordinate 518,095, forward strand.
AAAACCTTGGATTCTTAATTTTTGGCAAATTAATGTCATCCGCTCTCTGTTGAGAAAAACTTAAATTCACAACAAAACTCAATATAAAAAGCACAATATTTCCCTTTATTATCTTCATGCTACATATTTTCTTCGAACAAATATAACTAAAAAATTAGTTTAAACTAATTTTTTAGTTAAAAATAATTCGTAACAAAGTTTTTGTATTTTCGTCTTACTATAAAAACTACGTCATTACAAAGAAGTATGACGAAGTAATCTCAAAAATAAGATTGCAGCGAATTATTTAATTCTCGCAATGACATTAATTTATGGACATATTATTACTCTTTTTAGGATTTATCTGTATGATTTTAGGAATCATCGGTGCTTTTTTACCAATTTTACCAGGACCATTAACTGGTTGGGTTGGTTTATTATTATTGAGTTTTACATCTGCTGTTCCAAAAGATTGGACGTTTTTAGGAATCACTTTAGCAATTGCAATATTGGTTTGGGTATTAGATTATTTTATTCCTGCCATTGGCACAAAACGATTTGGCGGAAGTAAATATGGAGTTTACGGAACCACAATTGGCTTGCTAATTGGTTTGTTCTCTCCTATTCCATTAGGAATGTTAATTGGAGCTTTTGTTGGGGCATTTATTGGAGAAATTGCCTTTGCAAAAAAGAATTCAGACAAAGCATTAAAGGCGTCTTTTGGATCTTTACTTGGATTCTTTGTTTCCGCTAGTTTAAAATTCGGAGTTGGTTTGGTGTATCTTTGGTTTTATATCAGCACGTTTTGGGAATATAAGTCTGTCTTTTTTTAAAATCGATACATTAACATTGTTTTAAATTCCTCTTTTACATTTTCACCGTTTTTAATCGCAGGAATTATTTTTGGGTTATTTTTTAATATATTTCTTATAGCTTTAGTTAAATCGTTGCATGTATTATTTCCTCGAAATCTTAGAGAAACATCTTCAAATCTACCATTTTCATTTACCACAAAACTTAAATAAATAGAATACCTTCCACTATAACATCCATCACCTTTTTTCATTTCTGAAGTTAATTCTTTATTAATGAAATTTTTTAATTCTCTATTGAAACATCCAAAAAGAAGATCTTTCGGCCCTTGTTCTACATCTTTACAAGAATCAAAGTTGAAATTTTTATCAACACTCATATACGTATATATCGAATCCTTTTTTATTTTATCATTAGTTTGAGAAACTAAATTTATTGAAAAGAACAACAAGAAAACAAGAAAAATATTTTTCATAATAAATTGGCTTTCAGTAAATATACAAATTATAAGGCAAAAAAAAAGCGTCCCATCTCAGGGAAGCTTTCCATTGGTTAACAAAACCACGACACTTTTTTGAAAGTGCCAAAACAACACAACTAAATGCTACTCTTAAAAAAAGCAGCCTGCGAATATACAAGCTTTTTTTAAACTAGCAATAATTAAATTAAAGATTGCTAAAAAAAATTATATTTCCTTAAAATCAATAGTAGTTAAGTCACAAATTTTATATTAATTATTTGTATAATATTTTACGGATTTAGAATAACCAATGGTTTTTATTTAATAAAGTAAGAAATTAAAAATCCATGAATTTGTGAATTCGTGGCAAAAAACTAAAGTTTATCTTAAAAAATTTCTACAAAGAACTAGATTGCTTTATTCTGTAATTGATTGTATCTTTGCGCCTTTATTATTATCCTATAAAGAATACTGCATTATGCAATTATCAGAACAAGAAGTTGTACGAAGAGAAAAACTATCAAAATTACGTGAATTAGGAATCAATCCTTATCCTGCTGATTTATTTCCAGTAAATCACAATTCTAAACAGATTAAAGAAAATTATGCAGAAAGTAAAAAGGTAGTTATTGCTGGTAGATTAATGTCTAGAAGAATTCAAGGAAAAGCTTCTTTTGCAGAATTACAAGATGCTCAAGGAAGAGTTCAAGTGTATTTTAATAGAGATGAAATTTGTGCTGGAGAAGACAAAACTTTATATAATGATGTTTATAAGAAATTATTAGATATTGGTGATTTTATAGGAATTGAAGGAGAGTTATTTACAACACAGGTAGGAGAAAAAAGTGTAAGAGTACAAAGTTTTGTTTTATTAAGTAAAGCCTTAAAACCTTTGCCATTACCAAGAACAGATGCAGAAGGAGTTGTACATGACGCTTTTACAGATCCAGAATTACGATACAGACAACGTTATGCAGATTTAGTTGTAAATCCAAAAGTAAAAGAAGTTTTTATTAAGCGAACAAAATTGTTCAATGCAATGCGAAATTTCTTTAATTCTGCTGGATATTTCGAAGTTGAAACTCCAATTTTACAACCAATTCCTGGTGGCGCAGCAGCAAGACCTTTTATAACACATCACAATAGTTTAGACATTCCGTTGTACATGAGAATTGCCAACGAATTGTATTTAAAACGTTTAATTGTTGGTGGATTTGATGGTGTTTATGAGTTTTCTAAAAACTTCAGAAACGAAGGAATGGACAGAACACACAATCCAGAATTTACAGCAATGGAAATCTATGTTGCTTACAAAGATTATAATTGGATGATGGATTTCTGTGAGCAATTATTAGAACATTGTGCAATTGCCGTTAACGGAACAACTGAAGCAACGTTTGGAAAACATAAAATAGATTTTAAGGCGCCTTACGCAAGAGTAACAATGGCAGATTCTATCAAACATTTTACAGGTTTTGACATTACTGATAAAACAGAAGATGAAATTAGAACTGCAGCAAAATCTATGAATATAGAGGTTGATGCAACAATGGGGAAAGGAAAGTTAATTGATGAAATTTTTGGCGAAAAATGTGAAGGGAATTATATTCAGCCAACTTTTATCACAGATTATCCAAAGGAAATGTCTCCGCTTTGTAAAGAACACAGAGATAATCCAGAATTAACGGAACGTTTCGAATTAATGGTTTGTGGTAAAGAAATTGCAAATGCATATTCTGAATTAAATGATCCGATAGATCAACGTGAGCGTTTTGAACATCAATTAAAATTAGCTGCAAAAGGAGACGATGAAGCTACAGAGTTTATTGACGAAGATTTTTTACGTGCGCTAGAATACGGAATGCCGCCAACGTCTGGAATGGGAATTGGGATGGATCGTTTGATTATGTTTCTGACGAACAATCAATCAATACAAGAAGTATTATTCTTTCCGCAAATGCGACCAGAGCAGCGAATCGCTGCTGATGTTGCACTTACAGATGATGAGAAAGCGCTACTAGCAATCATTACTAAAGCAGAAAAAATAAATTTAAACGAACTGAAAACACAATCTGGTTTATCAAATAAAAAATGGGATAAAACCATTAAAGGATTAACCAAAAAAGAGGTTGCCAAAGTTTCTAAAACAGACGAAGGTTTGTTTGTTGAAGCGGTTTAATTAAAAAAATAGAAAAAGGAATTACAACTAATATAATTCCTTTTTTTTGTTAAAATAAAGAACAAAAAATCAAATAAAGTTGATACAATCTGTTGCTACTATGATTCGTAAAATACTGTTACTTAGTTTTTCTATAATCCTTTTTACTTCTTGTTTAGAAAGTGAAATAAGTTACATAAATCAGGCAGAAAATCAACAACGATACAATAGTCAGATTTTTGAAACAATTACCATTTCTAAAGATGTACGTTACGGAGCAAATGTTACATTAGGTGGCGCAACAACTGGTTTATCTATGGATATTTATCAACCAGCAAACGATACAGAAATCAACAGACCTTTAATAGTTTTAGCACACGGCGGAAGTTATATTTCTGGCGATAAAACCGATTTTACAGAACTCGCTACATTTTTGGCAAAAGCTGGTTATGTTGTGGCATCCATCAATTATAGATTGTTAGATGTTACTCCAACTCAGTTAGCTTTTAAACAAGTTGTAATAAATTCTGTTGCAGACATGAAAGCTGCTGTTCGTTACTTTACTAAAGATGCAACTATAAATAATGTTTATAAAATTGACGCTTCAAAAGTCTTTATTGGCGGATATTCTGCCGGAGCAATTACTGCGTTGCATTACGCGTATGTGCATACAAATGCAGAATTAACTACAATTGGCGGTAGCTCTTTTGTTGATTATGTTAACTCAAAAGGAGGAATTGAAGGAACAAGCGGAAACGAAACATTTCCATCAACAGTAAAAGGAGTAATTAATATTTCTGGAGCGTTATTTAATTCTAATTTTATCAATTCTAACGAACCAAGTTTGTTTAGTATTCACGGAACTGATGATGCTATTGTGCCTTATTTACAAGGCAATGTTAATAATACAGGAATTATTGCTGATGGTTCTGGAATTTTACATCCTTATGCAACTTCGCTTGGATTAAAAAATGAATTAAAAACAATTCAGAACGGAAAACACGATGCGTTTTTAACCTGTAATTCTTGTTTGGTAGAAATAAGAACTTTCTTGTATTCTCAGCTTCAATAAATTAATCTGATTTTATTATATTTTTATTTATCTTTCGAAACGCTAACCAAATTACCGTTTTGAAAAAAAATCTATTCCTAATTTTTATAATTAGCTGCACAACCCTTTTTGCTCAAAAAACAAAACAAGTTTTTGTAAAATATATAAAAACTGATATTTCAGAAATGTCAATTGATGGTTTGTTAAATGAATCTCATTGGGCAAAAGCAAAAGCTACATCAAACTACTGGCAATATTATCCGTCAGATTCTTTACAAGCAGAAAATCAAACAGAAGTAAAAATGATGTTTGATGACAAAAATTTATATGTTGCAATTAAAGTACACGCAAAATCAAACGATTTTATCATTCCTTCTTTACGAAGAGATTTTAGAGCTTCTGGAAATGATAATGTCACCCTAATTTTTGATACATTTAATGATGGTTCTAATGCTTTTTTCTTTGGCACAAATCCGGCAGGAGTTAAAAGAGAAGCGTTGCTTTCTGGTGGTGGATCAGATTTAAGAGGATTTAATTTAGCTTGGGACACAAAATGGGTTTGTAAAACTCAAATTTTAGAAGATGCATATATTGCAGAAATTGCGATTCCGTTAACAGCTTTTAAATTTAAAGAAGGAGAAACTAAATGGCGTTTTAATAGTTATCAGTTTGACACACAAGATAATGAGCGAAATACGTGGATGAACATTCCTCAAAATCAAATGATTTTTAGTTTAGCTTATATGGGCGAAATGATTTTTGAAAAACCTTTAGGAAAATCTAGAGCGCCAATTACAATTATACCTTATATAAATACTTTTTCAGGAAAAGATTTTGAAAATAACAGCGCTATTAATGATGTAAAATTTGGTGGTGATGCCAAATTTGCTATTGGAAATAGCATGAATTTAGATGTAACTATCAACCCAGATTTTTCTCAAGTAGAAGTTGACCAACAAACAACAAATTTAACACGTTTTGAAATTTCGTTGCCAGAACGCCGTCAGTTTTTTATTGAAAATAGCGATTTATTTGGTGATTTTGGAGACTCAAGAGACGGAAATCCATTTTTCTCTAGACGAATAGGAATTGCAAAAAATAAAAGTGGCGAATCTATAGAAAACGGAATTGTTGCAGGCGCAAGATTAAGCGGAAAATTAAACAACAATTTACGTTTAGGGATTTTAAGTGTTCAAACAGAAGAAGATGTTGCAAATGAAATTCCGGCTACAAACAACTCAGTTGTTGCCATTCAACAAAAATTATTTAGTAGATCTAATCTAAGTTTTTTATTCATCAACAAACAAGCAACAAAAGAATATGTATTTTTAAAACAAGAAGATAAATACAACAGAGTAATTGGTATTGATTACAATTTAGCGTCAGAAAACAATACTTGGAACGGAAGATACTTTATTCACAAATCTTTTTCGCCAACAACATCTGGCAAAGATATTTCTGCAGGAATTTCTACCGAATACAATTCAAGAAACTTTAAAATTAGATTAAGCGGCGTTTATATTGAAGATGATTTTAGGTCAGATTTAGGTTTTATCAGAAGAACAGATATTTTTAAAATCAATCCAAATTTTGAATATACTTTTTATCCAAAGAAAGGAAAAATTCAAAAACACACTTTATCTATAACTCCAATTTACATTTGGAAACCAGAATTAGGTTACCAAAATTCTGATTACACATTTATCAGTCAATGGAATATCGACTTTAACAATTCTACTAATTTAGAATTTTCTATGTTTAATCGATATACTTTTTTATATAATAGTTTTGATCCTACAAGAACAAGTTCTGTAGAATTACCAGCAAATGTTGGCTATTCTTACACCAGTTTTGAAGCAAAATATAGTTCAGACATTAGAAAGCATTTTTCTTTTGATATTTCTCCATCAATTGGGCAATTTTACAACGGAAATAAATATTCTTTAGAAGGAAATTTAAATTGGAGAATTGAACCATTTTTCCAAACAAAAGTGCAAGTAAACTACAATTATATTAGTTTACCAGATCCGTATGATACTGCTTCTATTTGGTTAATTGGTCCTCGTTTTGATATTACTTTTAATAAAAGTTTATTCTGGAATACGTTAATTCAATACAGTAATCAAGAACAAAGTTTAAGCGTAAACTCAAGATTGCAATGGCGTTTTGCTCCGTTATCTGATTTATTTATTGCTTATAATGATAATTACAACACAAACTCGCCTTTAAGTCCACGTTTTAGATCTATTAATTTAAAACTATCTTACTGGTTAAATTTATAACGTCTTTAACATTTATTTAAGATTCTTATTTTTAATAAATAGTAAATTCGAAAACTTATTTTTAATAACACAAACTTTAAAATATAAATCATGATACAAAAAGTAATTTCGAGAGTATTAGTTGTTTTATTTGTTTTTGGTTTTTCTTTAAATGCTGATGCTCAGCGCAAGAAGAAAAAAAACGATAAAGACGCAAAAACAGTAGTAAAACCAGCTCCAAAACCTAAAAAAGGAGACATTCAACCTTATGCTTCGGTTGTAACAAAAGATGTAAAAACAGACGCAGGTTTATTTAGCGTTCATAAAAAAGATGAAGCATATTTATTTGAAATTCCTGATTCGCTTTTAGGTAGAGATATGCTAATGGTAACTAGAATTGCTAAGACTGCCAACGGACTTGGTTTTGGTGGTGGAAAAACAAACACACAAATGTTACGTTGGGAACGTAAAGACAAGAAAATTTTATTAAGAGTTATTTCTAAAAGTGTAGTTGCCGACAAAAGTTTACCAGTACATGAAGCAGTAGCAAATTCAAATTTTGCGCCAATATTATTTGCTTTTCCTATCCTAGCAATTAATAAAGATGCTGGAGCAACAGTAATAGATGCAACAAAATTATTTACAACAGATGTGGCTGCAATTGGTTTACCTAGTTTTTACAGAAAAGGTTTAAAAGTATCTAGATTAGACGCAAGTCGTTCTTTTATTGATAAAATAAATAGTTATCCACAAAACATAGAAATAAGAGATGTTAAAACATACGCATCTGCAGCACCACCTTCAAATAGAAGTGTTGGTTCTATTTCTTTAGAAATGAGTAACTCTATGATCTTATTACCAAAAGTTCCTATGAAACGTCGTTTTGCTGATGAAAGAGTTGGATGGTTTTCTAGATCTCAAGTAGATTATGGTTTACCTGCTCAAAAAAGTAAAACTGTAAGATATTTAGACAGATATAGATTAGAGGTTAAAGAAGAAGATATTGCTAAATTTAATAGAGGCGAATTGGTTGAACCAAAAAAACAAATTGTGTATTATGTAGATAGAGCAACTCCAGAAGAATGGGTTCCTTTTATTATACAAGGTGTAAACGATTGGAATGTTGCTTTTGAAGCTGCAGGTTTTAAAAATGCAATTATTGCAAAAAGAGCTCCAACTAAAGAAGAAGATCCAGAATACAGCCCAGAAGATATTCGTTATTCTGTGATTCGCTATTTAGCTTCTCCGATTCCAAATGCAAACGGACCTCACGTTAGTGACCCGCGTTCTGGAGAAATTTTAGAATCAGATATCAACTGGTATCATAATGTAATGAGTTTATTACAAGGTTGGTTCTTTGTACAAACTGCTGCAATTAATCCAGAAGCACAAAGAGTTGGTTTTAAAACTGAAGTGATGGGAGAATTAATCAAATTTGTTTCTTCTCACGAATTAGGTCACACAATTGGTTTACCACATAATATGGGAAGTAGTTCAGCATATCCTGTAGACTCTTTACGCTCTGCTTCTTTTACAAAAAAATACGGGACAGCACCATCTATTATGGATTATGCGCGTTTTAATTATGTAGCACAACCCGGAGATAAAGGTGTAGCTTTAATGCCAAATATTGGTGTGTATGATAAACATGCCATCAACTGGGGTTATCGTCCTATTTTAGGTAAAACAGCAGAAGAAGAAAAGCCTATTTTAGATAGTTGGATTTTAAAACATGCTGGTGATCCTTTATATCGTTTTGGAAGACAAAACGGAATTGACCCAAGTTCTCAAACTGAAGATTTAGGTGATGACGGAGTAAAAGCAAGTATGTATGGTGTTGCTAACTTAAAGCGTATTGTACCAAACTTAATAAAATGGACTAGTAAAAAAGGAGAAAATTATTCTGATTTAAAAGAAATGTACGGACATGTACTTTCTCAATTTAACAGATATTCTGGGCACGTTACAACAATTGTTGGTGGTGTTGTAGAAGATAATAAAACTTCTGATCAAGCTGGTGCAATTTACACGCATGTTTCTAAGGCTCGTCAAAAAGAAGCTGTTAAATATTTAAACGATCAATTGTTTAAAACTCCAACTTGGGTTATTAACAAAGCAATTATTGATAGAACTGAATCTTCTGGTGTTTCTGATAGAATTAAAGGAATGCAAACAAGAACTTTAAGAAGCCTTTTAAGAGACAGAAGAATTGTTAGAATGATTGATAACGAAACGTTAAACGGTTCAAAAGCATATACTGTTCTATCATTAATGTATGATTTAAGAAGAGGTATTTGGGCTGAGTTGTACTCACGTAAATCTATTGATACTTACAGAAGAAATTTACAAAGAACACATATAAGTGTTTTAGGTGATTTAATGGAAAAAGGAGTTGATATTTCTGATGTTAAACCAATTGTTAGAGGAGAGTTAAATAGAATTAAAACCGAAGTTAGAAAAGCAGTTGCTACTGCTCCAAATACAATTACAAGATATCACTTAAGAGATATTTTAGAAAGAATTGATGCTATTTTAGATCCAAAATAATAGCCACAATTAATAACTTTAAAAAAATCCTTGTCAGTTTGGCAAGGATTTTTTGTTTCTTGCAACATAATTTAACATCGTTTAGCATCATGAAAAAAATCTACACTTTTATAATTGCAAGTATCCTAATCTCTCAATTTTACAGTTGTAAAAACGCTGAAAAAACTGACTTTATTGTCGATACAAAAATTGCAGTAGAAAACATTAATACACTTTCTTTTAAAAATTTATTTGACGCTTCAGCTAAAGATTCAATTTCTTGTTATAGAATTCCGGCTTTAATTACGGCACCAAACGGAGATTTAATTGCTGCGATTGACGAACGCGTTCCTTCTTGTGGAGATTTAAAATGGAGCAACGATATTAATATCGTGATGCGAAGAAGTAAAGACAACGGAAAATCGTGGTCAGAAATAGAAACAGTTGTAAATTATCCTTTAGGAAAATCTGCCTCAGATCCGTCAATGATTTTAGATAAAGAAACTGGAGAAATCTTTCTATTTTATAATTATATGGATTTAGACAAAGAATTGAATGTTTATTATTTATATGTTACAAAAAGTAAAGACAACGGAAAAACATGGTCAGAACCTGTTGATATCACTTCTCAAATCACAAAAAAAGAATGGCATAAAGATTTTAAGTTTATCACTTCTGGAAGAGGAATTCAAACAAAATCAGGAAAATTAATTCATACATTGGTTAATTTAGAAAGCGGAATGCATTTATTTGGAAGCGATGATCACGGAAAGTCTTGGTATTTAATTGACACGCCAATTAAGCCAGCAGACGAATCTAAGATAATAGAATTAACAGACGGAACGTGGATGATAAATAGCAGAGTGAATACAGAAAAACTGCGTTATGTGCACACATCAACCGATGAAGGAAAAACATGGACAACAATTGCTGATAAAAATTTAGTTGACCCAAGTTGTAATGCAAGTATTATTAGATACACATCAATAGAAAATGGTTCTGATAAAAATCGATTGTTATTTTCGAACGCCAATAGTGAAAGTGGCAGAAATAATATGACTGTTAAAATTAGTTACGACGAAGGCAAAACATGGTCGAAAGGAAAAACAATTTACACAGAAAGTTCAGCCTATTCTTCTTTAACAGTTTTAGAAAATGGAGAAATTGGGTTGTTTTTTGAAAAAGACAATTACAAAAAAAATGTATTTACTTCGTTTAGCTTAGAATGGCTAACCGACGGAAAAGATTCTTTATAAATAAAAATGCCTCAATTTATTGAGGCATTTTTTTAGTTCTTTTTTATGAAATTTTCTAGTTGGGTTTTAAGAACCTCATCTATATGTTTTTGGTCTATATTATATTTTAAATCTAAACTTTGTTTCTCAGGAAATTGCTCTATCATAACTGTAGAAGACGGAAAAGCAAAATCTACTCCTAATGCTTTTGATAATTTTACAATAGCGATATGTAATTTATGTTTAGAAGATTGTTCTGCTCCCCAACCTAAACTCATAAAATAAACATTAATTAAAATGGTTAAAGAAGAGTCTGCAAAACCAGTAAATTCTACATTGTAAGAATCTGGCTCAGAACGCGTTTCTGGATGCGCAATAATAATATCTCTAACTCCTTTTACAAAAGCTTCAATCAATTCTGGCGGAGTATCGTAACGAATACCAACATTTGTATTATATCTTCTATACAAACGCAACCCTTTATTATTGATAACAATTTCGGATAATTTACTATTCGGAATTTGAAATATAGAAGTATCCGCAGCTCTAATTCTTGATGATCTAAATCCAACTTCTTCAACAGAACCTTCTACACCACCAGCTTCAATCCAATCTCCAATATGAAAAGGTTTGTCAAGGAAAATCATAAAAGTTCCTATCAAGTTTTTCACAGTGTCTTGAGAAGCCAATGCAACAGCCAAACCACCAATTGATGCTCCTGCAATTACTGTTGTAGCATCAAATCCAAAAACGGTTAGCATTTTTAAAACTCCAACAAAAATTACAATTCCTTTTAAAAAATTATTTAAAATTGGTACTAATTGGTCGTCTAATTTATTCTGTGTTTTTGCAGTAAACTCTGAATACATATACATTGTAACTTGTACTAATTGTAAAAAAACATAAATCCAGAAAACTGTTTCAGCAATAGTTAATCCTTTAAAAATCCACTTGTTAATTTCTAATCCAAATTGTAATGAAGGAAACACTTTATCTATAAAAGCCAAAACAACTAATAAACTTATTGGATGAGCTAATTTTCTTAAAAATTTAGCCAATGCTACACCGTCAGTTCGTATAAAATACCTGTGAATTTTACGAAGGATAAAATAAGTAATACGTTTTAAAATAGTATGCAATAAAAATGCTATAATTAGCATAATTAGCAATCCAACATATTTCCAAATTTCTATATTAAACACTTTTTTATGCCCAAAATTTGGCATCAATTTTTCAAGTTTTAATACATACCAAGGAAAAATATCATTATATATTTCGTCTAAATTTAAAATTGTTTCTTTTGAGTAATACCAATTATTTCCAATTTTTTCAACTGAAATAAAAGGCATCTCATTTGGAAACAACACATATTTATGCGCGTTATCTTGAGATAATGAATCTAAGTAATTTGAGCTAGTTGGCACTTCATTAAAATCTACAAACAATCCTTTACCGTCTAAAATTTGCTTTAATTTTATTGCTGCATTTGTAGGTTTTTCGGTAGAATTCGGAAAAATAGTTTTGGCTGCTTTTTCTGGTTGATAAGAATCTGATTGTAAAAAATGCAAATGCGTATAGATTGTAGCTTTTGGATTTTTAAGATCTACTTTTATTGAATCTTGTGCAGAAACAACTGTAGTAAAGAGTAAAAAAATTAGTAGTAATCTTTTCATTTTTAAGAATATCTTATTTGTTAATCGAATGTTAAAAAAACATACAAAGTTAAACCTTTTGATTTTTTTAAAGTCAAAGAAGCATAATAATTAACAATAAATATTAATATCATGAAAAAAATAGCATTAGCATTAGCATTTATACTTACAGTTACAGCAGGATTTTCTCAACAAAGAAAAAGAATGGCAAAAGCTGATAATATGACTCCAGAACAACGTGCAACATTATCTGTAAAAAAGATGGCGTTACAGTTAGATTTAACAAAAGATCAAACTAAAAAAATTACTGCTTTGTACACCGAAATGGGAAAACAAAGAAAGGCAAAAGGAGACAAAATGAGAAAAGAAGCTAAGGCTTCTAGAGCAAAATTAGCGAAAATCAAAAAAGAAAGTAAAGACAATGCTGACTTTAAAGAAAGAGTTGGAAAAGCTATCAAATCTGGAGAATTAAAAAAAGAAGATGCAACCTTAATGAGAAGAGGACGCGGAAGAGCAAAAATAGATTTTGATACTGCAAATGAAGCTTTAGATAATAGAATTGAGTTTCAAGCTAAAATGAAAAAAATCTTATCTCCAGAACAATATGCAAAATTTACAAAACTACAAAAGCGTAAAGTTGGTCATGTTAAAAAGAGAATGGATTCAAAAAAGAAAATGAAAAATAAGAAAGGAAAAATGAAAAAACGCGGAAAAGGAAAACGTTAGAAAATAAATGTATTTGTTTGATTGATTAATACAAAAAGCCCGATGTTATGTGAGAGTTCATCGGGTTTTTCATTTTTTAATCTTTAAACCAACTCGCATATTCTACATAATTATTAGCAATTCTATCTATTTCTCCAGAAATTAATTCCTTAGAAATGTCTTTTATTTTTTTAGCCGGAATTCCCGCATAAATTGTTCCACTTTCTACTCTAGTATTTTTAGAAACAACCGCACCAGCTGCAATAATTGAGTTACTTTCTATTACACAATCATCCATAATAATACTTCCCATTCCGATTAACACATTATCATGAATTGTACATCCGTGCACAATTGCATTATGACCAATGGAAACATTATTACCAATTGTTGTTGGTGATTTTTGATAGGTTGCATGAATTATTGCGCCATCTTGCACATTTACTTTATCGCCCATTTTTATGAAATGAACATCGCCTCTAATTACAGCATTGTACCAAACACTACAATTTTTTCCCATTGAAACTTCTCCAACAATAGTTGCATTTTCTGCAACAAAACAATCTGCTGGAATTTGTGGAAACTTCCCTTTTACAGCTTTAATGATTTTCATTAAATAATATTATTTAATTATTAATTTCTGACCAATACTAATTATATTGTCTTTTAAGTTATTGTTTTTCTTTAATTGCTGAACAGTAATTTTATATTTCCTAGAAATAGAATACAAAGTTTCTCCTTTTTTAACGATATGTGTTTTTCCTGAAAGTACTTTTACCGTTTTTGTAGTTGTTTTTACAGAAACACTTTTTGGTTTTGTGCTTTTTATTTCTCTTTTATACTTTTTTAAATCGCTTTTTTTAACTTTATCAAATTCAAACAACTCATATGTCTCAATTATTCTAATTAATTTAGAAGGATACTTTCTATCAGTTGCATAACCCGCTTTTTTTAAACCTCTAGCCCATTTTTTATAATCTGAAGTTCTATAATTAAATAAAAAAGCATAGCGTTTTCTTCCTGTTAAAAACTTAGAATGATCATTGTACGAGTTTTCAACATATTTATACTTTCTAAAACAATCATCTTTTTTATCATCATCATGATACACTCTTTTTCCTTCCCATCCTGTATGACATTTAATTCCGAAATGATTGTTAGATTTTGATGCCAACGTACTTCTACCATTTCCAGATTCTAAAATTCCTTGTGCTAACGTTATACTTGCCGGAATTTTATATTCATGCATTTTTATAACAGCCAAAGGCGCATATTTTTTAATATATGTAAGTGTGTGTTTGTTTAAGCTTTTATTTTTCTTGGTAAGATTTTTTACATGCGCATTCTGTTTTACAGAAGGCATTTTTTTAATTGAAGTGGTTTCTTTTGGAACTTTCTTTTTTGAAGAAACAACCCTTTTTTTAGAACCACAGCTTACAATAAAGAAACTAAGAAATGCAATTATTATGTACGATTTAAGTTTCATTAAGTTGTAATTAATTCTGAATTTTTCTTTGCTAACCTGTTGTTAAAACCAGCTATTCCTTGTAAACCTCCAGTATGAATGACCAAAATTTTACTATTTTCTGAAAAATAGTTCTTTTTAATTAAATCTACAATTCCGTAAAGCATTTTTCCTGTATAAATTGGATCTAACGGAATATTGGTTTCTTCTTTAAACTGATTGATAAAAGAAATGAACGCTTCATTATATTTTGCATAACCGCCAAAATGATAATCGTGTATCAAGTTCCAATTATTGATTTTAGCAACAAAATTTTCAATTTCTTGCTGTAAAAAATCACCTTTTAATGCTGGAAAACCAAGCACTTTTTGATGACTTTTTGCTGATTTTATCAATCCAGAAATGGTTCCTCCTGTTCCAACTGCCACACAAATATAATCGAAAATTTCATCTTCATTTGTTAAAATTTCATCGCAACCTTTTATCGCCAACTCGTTGGTTCCACCTTCAGGAACTACATAAAACTCTCCAAATTTATTTTTTAAGGAATTGAGAAATGATTCTGATTTTTTTTCTCGATACATTTCTCTCGACACAAAATGAAACTGCATTCCGTTTTCGTGTGCTTGTTGTAATGTTGAATTATTTGCTAATGTTTTTTGTAAATCGTTCGCCAATTCATCTCCACGAATCACTCCAATTGTTTTTAATCCAGCTAATTTACCAGCAACTGCAGTTGCTAAAATATGATTGGAAAAAGCACCGCCAAAAGTCAGCAAAGTTTCTTGTTGCTGTTTTTTAGCTTTTAAAATATTGTATTTGAGTTTTCTAAATTTATTACCAGAAACAAACGGATGAATTTTATCTTCTCGTTTAATAAAGAGCTGAATATTTTTGTCTTTTATTTCTGATAAAAGAATTTGTTCGTTAATTGATTCCGATATGTCAGGTCGAGCGGAGTCGAGACCTAAATTATTTGAATGTGTTTTATTTTTACATTCTGATAAAATTTGAAGCGTATCAAAATCTTCATTTGCTAATGCCAACTTTTTACTTCTACTCCATTTTTTTATCTTTTTCTCAAAAAATATTGCTTGATTTACGTCATTAAATTCTTGATAAAAAATTAATTCTACGGGTCTTCTTTTAAAAGTAAAGCACGTTTTATTTAATCCTTGTTGATGTTCTAAAAATCTTCTTGCTACATTGTTTGTAATTCCTGTGTACAAGAATTTATCAGCGCATTCTATTATGTACACATAATATAACTTCATTTTAATTTTATTGTAGATGTCTGGTCGAGCTTTGTCCTATCGAGCGGAGTCGAGATGCGAGACCAAATTTTTTGTTTCACTTAATATTTCTAAACCTCTCGACTCCGCTCGAGGGGACAATCTATTATAATTCTTACTTTAGCAAAAATACAGAAAGTTAGTTTCTAAAAATATTTTTAACTAACTTTAGCTATGTCATATTTAAAAATTGTTAAGTATAATTAAACTTATAAATTTTGATTAAAAACTTTATATTCATTTTAATTCTAATCATTTACTCTAACAGTTGTTGGAGTCAAATAAAAATATCTGGAAAGGTTACTGAGAAAGATACTAGAATACCTCTACCTGGAGTTACTGTAAAAGAAATAGGTAGTCAAAACTCTACTCAAACTGACTTCGATGGCTTATATTCAATAATTGTAAAAGACTCAAATTCAATTGTTTCGTTTTCATATCTCGGTTATGTAGAAAAAAAAATATTAGTAAATAAGCAAACAGAAATAAATCCAATATTAAAAGAATATACTCTTTATCATACTTGGGATCAGAAAATCGGTTTCAATATAAATAGTGGTCTTATCAATAACTCTTTTGGTGGGCAATTAGATTTTTCAATTCCAATTTTTAAAAGTTCTATTGGACTTAAAAGTAGCATTGGTTATCAAACCAACTCTATAAAAGAAAGGTATTTAAATACTAGTATTGGTTTACACCATGTTCGTATTGGCACCAGAGGTTATGGAGCTAACTTCGATACTTATTATAGTTTGATAGCTTTAGAAAACGATAATATAATAAATACATATTCAATTGAATCTCGTTGGCCATTTTATCAATTTAGCTTGATATTTGGTTATGGATATATCCAATTAAGTAATGATTTTTTATTGGAATCAACCTCTAAATCAGGAATTATACTTGGCATACAAAAATGGATTTCAAACCCATTAGATTTATCAATTTCAGGAAAAATTGGTCTTTATAAAAGTATGACTGAAGTACAAACAGAAATTAGAAAAAGTTTTGGAAGAAAAATAAATACTTTTATTAAATATAGAAATGTTGCAAATTTTTCAGAATTGAGTATTGGTGTTGGCTTAGAGTTTACCTACTTATTTAACTATCAAAAAAAACTTAACACTTATGATTAAACTTTACTCAACTACAAAAAAAACATCAAATTGAATTTTAAAAGCGTTCCTAAAAACTAGTAACTTTCTCCTCAATTTGTTCCCATTCTTCCATTAAGGAATCTACTTTTGCTTTTTTAGCTTTGTATTTCTCAAAGAAATTTGGTCTAGATGAAACTTCATCGTAATTGTTTGCCAATTCTAAATCTGTTTTTTCAATTTCAGATTCTAAATCAGCAATTTCAGATTCTATTTTAGATAATTTATTTTTTAACTTTTTCAGTTCTTTTTCCTCTTCTCTACTAAGTTGAGTATCTTCTTTTTTTGCAGTTTCTTTTTCTTCTTTTACAACGGTTCTTTTTTCGGCTTCACGTAAATTTTCCATTTTGTGTTCCTCTAAGAAATAATCAATATCGCCTAAATATTCTTTAATTACTTTGTCTTTAAAGCCATAAACTGTATCTGTTAATCCTTGTAAGAAATCTCTATCATGCGAAACTAAAATCAACGTTCCTGTAAAGCTTTTTAACGCTTCTTTTAATACATTTTTTGACGCAATATCTAAATGGTTTGTTGGCTCATCCATTATCAACACATTAAATGGCGACAACAATAATTTACACAAAGCCAAACGATTTCGTTCGCCTCCAGAAAGCACTTTTGCTTTTTTATCAACAGCATCTCCACCAAACAAAAATGCACCCAACATATCTCTAACTCTTGCTCTGTTAGAATCTGTTGCGGCATCTTCCATAATTTGTAAAACTGTTTTTTCTGGCGGTAAATGTTCTGATTGATTTTGTGCAAAATATCCGATTTCTACATTGTGTCCCAATTTTAAATGTCCTTTAAACGGAATATCTCCAACAATCATTTTTGCTAATGTCGATTTTCCTTGTCCGTTTTGACCAACAAATGCAATTCTGCTGTTACGCTCAATCAATAAATCTACATTTTCTAACACATGATTATCGCCGTAACTTTTACTTAATTTTTCTGCTTCAACAATAATTTTTCCTGGCTCTTTTGATTTTGCAAAACGAATATTCATTGTTGCATTATCGTCTTGATCAACCTCAATACGTTCAACTTTATCAAGTTGTTTCATTAAAGATTGCGCCATTGAAGCTTTACTTGCTTTGGCTTTAAATTTATCAATTAGATGTTGCTTTTGTTTGATTTCTCTATCTTGATTTTTCTGTGCTTGTAATTGTTTTTCCTTGATTTCTCCTCGTAACAATAAGAATTGAGAATACGGTTTTTTGTAATCGTAAATCTGTCCCAAAGAAATTTCTATTGTTCTGTTTGTAACATTATCTAAGAACATTTTATCATGTGAAACCAAGACGATTGCACCAGAATATCCTTTTAAAAAGTTTTCTAACCAAATAATAGATTCGATATCTAAATGATTTGTTGGCTCATCTAACAATAAAATATCGTTGTTTTGTAAAAGTAGTTTTGCCAATTCTATACGCATTCTCCATCCTCCAGAAAAAGTATCTGTTAACTTATCAAAATCTTCTCTTTGAAAACCTAAACCTTGTAAAATTTTCTCTGTATCGCCTTGATAATTATAACCACCAAGCAATTCGTAACGTTCTGTGTTGTCTGTTAAATCGTGAATTAACTGACTGTATTCTTCACTTTCATAATCGGTTCTTGTTGCCAATTGTTCATTAATTTCATCGAGTTTTAGCTCAATTTCTTTAATTTCTTCAAAAGCTTGATATGCTTCTTCTAAAATGGTTCTTCCTTGAACAAAATCGATATCTTGACGCAAAAAACCAATCTTTACATCTTTATCAAAAGCCATCGTACCTCCGTTGGTTTCAATATCTTTAGCCAACACTTTTAACAGTGTAGATTTTCCTGCTCCATTTTTTCCAATCAATCCAATTCTATCTCCTTTATTTAATTTAAAAGTGATTCCAGAAAACAAATCTGTCCCCATAAAAGAGACTGTTAAGTTATGTACGTTAAGCATCTATTTTTTTGTAATTTTGTGATTGCAAATCTACTTAAAATATTTAGAGTAATCATGGTTAAGAAAGGCACAAAAATCTACAGTATTATCAATAATAAATGTCCAAAATGCCACGATGGTAATTTTTTTAAGCATTCATTAACTTATGCCCCAAAAAAAGTAACCGAATTGCATCAAAATTGCCCCAATTGTAATTTAAAATACATGATAGAACCTTCGTTTTTTTATGGCGCCATGTATGTAAATTACGGAATTACAGTTGGTTTGTCAATTGTTGTGTTCTTAATTGCTTCCTTAATTTTTGGAGCAAGTTTATTACAATCTTTTGCAGCAATTTTTATTGCTTTAGTAGTTTTAATGCCAATAAATTTACGTTTAGCTAGAATTCTTTGGATAAATATGTTTGTTAGTTATGAGCCTGAAAGTATAAATAATCAAAATCAACACTAAGCTATAATTATTGTATATTGTTTAGTTCCTAAAAAGACATATGAAACATTTTAAAACTACACTTTTACTTTTACTTATTAGTCAATCTGTTTTTTCTCAAAAAAATGAAGATTATTTTTTAAAAATTATTGACACCACAAAAAATAAGGAACTAAAACTAGCTTCGTTAGATAGCCTGATTTATAATACAAATCGTCAGAAAAATCTTGATAATTTTGCTGACAGAACCGAACAATATGTAGATTTAGCTATTGAGTTAGAAAGATATGAAGATGCAATTAATTTTTCTATTAGAGGTTTTTACAACATTAATAATAGATTAAATCAAAAGGAAAGAGCGTTAAAACTTATTGAAAAAGTTGAAAAACATAAAGATAAAACGAACAACTCTTTTCTCATTGGTAGTATTTATTTAAAAAAAGGAGGTGCTTATTCTTCAACAAAAGACTACGAAAAAGCCAAAGATAATTTTACACTTGCAATAAATAGTTTTAAGGATATTAAGAAAGATTCTATATACAAAGCAGATGCACTTCTTTTTAGAGGACATGAATATTTTGATACTGGTGATTATTTAAAAGCAATAGAAGATTATCAATTGGCATCTAAATATTATGAAGATGTTGGCGATACTCAATATATGTTTTATGCGCTTGCTAGCATTATAAATATTTATGGAGCAAATGGTTTTAATCAAAAAACTATTGACGAAAGAGAAAAACTTATTCAAAAGAAGCTTTCAAAAAAATTTACTAACGGATTGTTTACAGATTATTACAATCAATCTATAAATTATAGAAAATTAGATAGTATAAATAAACAAGAAGAGTACTTGTTAAAAGCATACAGCTTATTGAAATCTGATACAAAAGACAGGAACAACATTAATGACAATAATGTGCTTATACTAACTAGTACTTTATCAAGTTTCTACTCAACTCAAAATAATTTATCACTCGCAAAAAAACACTTAGATGAAGCAAAAACTATATACAATAAACTAGATAGAAACAGCATGTACTCGTTTGTGTATTTAAAAGCAAATGCCAATTACTTAGTTGGATTAAAAAAATATAATGAAGCTTTAAAACTCGCAAAACAATCTTCTTTAGCAGCAAAAAAAAGCGGTGTAGTTTCTGCAATTATGGATGGTGAAAAACTACTTTCTGAAATTTATATTAAAACAGGGCAAAGCAATAAAGCATTAACATCATACACTAATTACACCAAAATTAAAGATTCTATTTTTACGGCAACCAAAACAAATTCACTTTTATATTATCAATCTTTATACGAAACAGAACGTAAAGAAAAGGAAATCCAAAAACAACAAGCTGCTATTGATTCATTAGCAAAAGAAAACGAAACCAAACAGCGATTGCTATTATTTGGCGGAATTGGTTTGGCATTGTTATTTTCAACTATTGTTTTATATAGAAATAGAATCCGTTTAAAAAGAGAAAAAGAAAAACAAGAAGAATTTTCTCAAAAACTATTGCTCTCTCAAGAAGAAGAACGTAAACGAATTTCTAAAGATTTACACGATAGCTTAGGACAAAGTTTACTGCTTATTAAAAATAAAGTTTCTTTAAAAAGCGATGATAAAACCAAAGAATTAGTTAATAATGCTATCGAAGAAATGAGAAGTATTTCTAGAGTTTTACATCCGTTTCAATTAGAAGATATCGGTATTTCTAAAGCTTTAGAAAATTTAATTATTCAGCTTGATGAAAGTTATGAAAACACATATATTTTTGGCGATATTGATGACATTAAATCGCTCTTAAATCCACAACAAGAAGTTAATCTTTTTAGAATTATACAAGAATGTTTGTCTAACATTATTAAACATGCAAAAGCAGATTCGGCTAAAGTTATACTAATTAATGATAAAAAATCAATTACCATTTCTATAAAAGATAATGGCGTAGGATTTGATTTTTCGGAAAAATATAACGATTTTAGAAGTCTTGGTTTAAAAACAATAAAAGAACGTGTAAAATTTTTAAAAGGTAGTTTAAAAATAGACTCTGTTAAAAACCAAGGAACAACTTTTAATATCATATTCCCTGTTAAATGATAAATCCATCTATTTTTATTGCTGATGATCACCCAATCTTAGTTAAAGGTCTAGAAGACTTATTAATTGAAAAAGACTTTAATGTAATTGGTACTGCAACTGATGGCAGATCTGCATTAAATTTTATTATAAAGAACAAACCTACAATTGCAATTTTAGATGTAGAAATGCCCTTTTTAACCGGTATTGAAATCGCTAAAGAATGTAAAAAAAATAATAGCGCCACAAAAATTATTTTAATTACGCTTCATAAAGAAGTTGAATTATATCTTCAAGCAAAAAAACTAAATATTTACGGATATCTTTTAAAAGAGTTTGCAGTAGAAGAAATTGAAAATTGCATCAATTCCGTATCAGAAGGCACACCTTATTTTAGCCACAAAATAAAAGATTTAATTGGTTTTACAAACGAATCGGATACTGTTTTAAATAGTTTAACTCCAGCAGAAAAAAGAATTATTAAGCTTATAGCTAACCATAAAACAAACAAAGAAATTGGCAGGTTGCTATTTATTTCTCCAAGAACTGTAGAAAAACATCGAAGTAAAATTATTACTAAACTTAATTTAGAGCAAAAAACAAGTACACTTTTAAGTTGGGTTCAAAAAAACAAACACCTATTTAAATAAATTTATTTATACGTGTTTACACTTACGTGTCTTAAACTTTTTTTAGTGATTTTTGTATATATCAATACTAAAAGCAATAAGTTTATGATAAACAGTAAACCTTCACTTAGCCTAATGCTATTAGACTTTATATTCTCTGAAAAAAATGTGCTAACTAGCAAAAATAAAAAGCAGAATTATAAAGAAATAGATTACAATACGCTTGTTGCTGATTTTAAATCAAAAATAAAATAGAAATTATTTTTAATTAGAATATTGAAATCTTCTAATACCTATCTCTTCATCTAAATTTTCATCGTTTTCTAGATGATTAAACAAGTTTTTAGCAACTGTTGGCGCAATCATAACTCCACGAGTTCCTAAGCCGTTTAAAACCGCTAATTTTTTGTTCTTTGGATGAACTCCAACCAAAGGTCTTCTGTCTTTTACAGTTGGTCTAATCCCAGCAGTTTGATTAATAATTATATAAGGAACATTAATAACTTTTTTTAGTTTTTCTATTAATTCTTCTTTTCCTTCTTCAGACGGATTTGAGGTTTTGTCTTTCCAATTAAATGTTGCCCCAACTTTGTAATAATGATTTCCTAAAGGCAAAACAAACAGTGTAGATTTTAACAGAAAATCAATGTTTAATTCTGGTGCATGAATTGTTACTAGTTCTCCTTTTGCTTCTTTTAAAGGTAAATAATTAAAATACGGATTTTTCTTAATTCCAAACCCCTCACAAAAAACAATACGAGAGGCTTCTATGTTTTTATAAATAACAATGTCTTTTTCTAATTGCAAGCTTTCGTAATCAAACTTTTCAAAAATAATTTTTGAACCTTTTTGTAAATATTCTCTGTAAGACATAACGAGTTTTTCAGTATCTATTCTTCCTGTTTGTAATACTTCTCCAAAACCAAATTCTGTTATAACTCCATTTATTTCTTCGTGAAGAATCGTTGGATTCATATACTTAGAAAGCAATGGTTTGTCTGAAGCTTCAAACCAATTATTTTGATCTTCAATTGATTTAAATACTTTTCTGGTATTAAATTTTACATCAACTTTTAATGTTAACTTTTCTTCGAGTCTTTTATAAAACAGAAGTGCAATTTCTAATTGTTTATCTGCATTCCAAACTGGTGTAAATCTTTTTAAAATAACTGGATTATAAACTCCGCCAGCAACCAAAGAAGATGTTTGAGAATCGTCTTCAAAAACTATAAATGTTTTTTTAGCATCGATTAATTCTTCTATAAAAGCCAAACCTGCCAAGCCTAAACCAACAACAATATAATCTACTTTCATGCTGTAAAAATACGTTATTAAATGCAAAAAAAGCGTTCTGAAATTCAGAACGCTTTTTTATTATTTGTAAATTGACATTAGTAATTCCACATATCAATTTCTCTATTTCTAATATCTTCCTTAATCTTATCTGCTTCTAGCAATTGGAACAAAGAATTACCTCTTACATAATCAGATATTTTTCGATTATCATAAATATTTTCAGTTCGTATAACAAAGGAAGCAAAACGCCTAGCATTTAACAAGTGATCAAAAGAAATTGGATGTGATGAATTCTTCGGATTAAACACTTTTGCTTTGTGTAAAATATCTCTTGCCGATGGATAAAAAATCCAAAATAATTCATATAAACCATCATCTTCTATTTCTGTTCCCATGGTTTTTACATCTGGTCCTAAAGGAGCAATTGCTAATAATCTATATTTTAATTCTCCTTGCCTTTTATCAAAATACCACATTCCTTTAATTTTAAAAGCAGTAATATCTTGTGAACTTATTTTAAAAGTGTCAATATCGTTGCCATTCGGACGCGCATTAAAAAGTAATTCAGAAATTTCTTGTCTTGTTATTTTAGAACTAAAAAAAGAGTCAGAATATGCTTCTTTAATTTTACCTGTTCTAATTCCTTTATACAACGTATCAAATAACGATCTACGATCATTAGAAATATTTACAGTATCAATGGGAAAATAATAAGGAAGATTTATTTTTTGATTTAAATCAATTACTTCCCAAACCACTTTAGACCATAAAATATCTCTATCATCTATATACCCATAAGGTAGTGGCGCATCATTATCTGCTAACAATTGTTCTTTTGTTTTCTTACCAATCTGATTAACATCTGTTGAGTTTAATAAGTTGGCTTGTGCATTAATTATCCCTGAGGTAATTAATGCTAAAAAAACAATATAAAAACGTTTTCCATTCATACTACTTAATTTAATCTTAATTTGTAATCTCTATACTTACAGGCAACACCTTTTTAAGTTTGTAAGATGTATTGTTTTCAATTACAGCTTCTATGTCAAAAACTGTAATTACATCTCCTCTTCTAGCTCTAGCTATTACCTTTTTTGCAGCAGCGTTAAAAGTTGTACCAGAAACTGTAACTGCTAATTGCCCAGGAACTTTAATTGTAAATTTATTTACTTTTAATTTTAAATCAAAAATAAAATCTGGTAAACCTGCTCCTATAGTTGCACGTCCAACACTAGATTTTGGCATTTTAACAATACCAAACTCTCCTCTTGCTGTTCCCATTGCTGGAGGAATATCCTTTACTCTAAAAGTTTTAGGTGAATTCACCTTTTTTCCACTACTTAAAGTTGCACTAACGTTAACCGTCATTTCTGTTCCTTTTCCTGGTTTAATAATATAACTTGACCCATTAGGAACAATACTACCACCAGTTGCTGTAACTTTTAAATTATTATTACTAACACCTGGTAACGAAACCGAAACCGGATTATCAACTCCACGATACACAACATTCATTGCATCTGCAGAAATAACTGCTTCGTTTGGTTCTGGAATTACTGTATATGAACTACTAAATTCTACAGGAACGGATTTACCATTTTCTGTAAAGTTAATAACTCCTTTAATGTCATTATCGCCTAATTTATTAGCTCTTAAATCTAAAATTACTTGCCCAGCGTCAATATTAGTATAATTACGTCCGTTTAAAGTTACTTTATCCGGAACCATACTTGCATCATAACGACCTAAAACAACTTTTCCTGTTACTTTTTCACCAACATAATATGCTGTTTTATCTAACTGTACAATTCCTTTATAATTACTTAAAGAAACCTCACTTTCAAGTTGACCACCTAACATGGTAGTTAAAACATTGCTTTCGCTATTTTTAATATCAACTTGCATTTGAGTTAATTTAGTTAACGAAGCTATTAAAGGGAAACCTTCAAAATGATAGTTTAACCATTTTTTTGTAACCCCTTCGTTATCTACTTGATCTTCTGTACCAAATAAACTTGTAATAGAGTTTGCTAAACTTTTATATTCTGTTCCTAATGCAGAAGCAATAGTTGCTTTATACTCGTTTATTTCATTTACAAATTCTGTTCCTGTTTTAGAATATTTATCACCAACAAAGAAGTTTTCGTCTAAGAAATCTCCTCTATCCATAACTTCATAATTCTTTTTATCCTCTTGATCAAACAGCATTTTTGATTTTAAACTATCTATATAAACATTTAGTTTATTTGAAGCATTCTTAATTTTATCTGCTTTCTGTTTAAGAGGTAAATATTTTTCTGGTTGATCTGTTGCTTTTGTATTTAAACTACTGTAAGCAGCCTCATTCTTTTGAGTTGTAGTATTATTGTTTTCGGTCAATTTTTCATTTATAGAACCAAAAGCAGTTAACACTTCTTTACCCATGCTTAATGCCATCATTGCAATAAACACAAGATACATTAAGTTAATCATTTTTTGTCTTGGGGACATTTTTCCTCCTGCCATATCTAATTAGTTTAGTTATTATTTATTACTAATTACTTGCTTGACATTGCAGATAACATACCACCATAAACTCCATTTAATGAAGCCATATTGTTGGCTAAAGACTCCATTTGTTCTTTTAATTTTTCAGAATTTTGAGCTAACGAATTATTTAATTCTGTTTGCTTCGTTGCATTTTCCATTTGTATTTGATACAAACTTGTTAAAGACTCCATTTGAACAGCAGCCTTAGACATTTGTTCGTTATAGCTATTTGTAGTAGCAATAGATTCTGATGCGGCAGACAATCCTTCTGCAGCTCCTTTAAAGTTTTTAATACTATCGCCTAAACCTTTTATTAATGTGTTGTCTAGTTCTGCTTCTCTTAATATTGTATCTAATTTTTGAGAAAGTAATCCATGTGCTCCGGTAGCTTCTTCATCAGAATCACCTAATTCAGGATATACCTTACTCCAATCAAGATCATCATCTACTGGTTCAAATGCTGATAATGTAAAAACTATTGCTTCAGTTATCATACCGATTATTAACATTTCATTTCCAAATTTCCAGTGCATAAGTTTAAAAAGCGCTCCAAGAATAACGATTGCGGCTCCTAAGCCGTAAGCCAAATTCATTAGTTTTTTACCTCTTTTCGATTGTGCCATAATTTCTATTTTTAGGGGGTTAATTAATTTCTTTAGTTATTTTTACCATATATTTTACCCAAGTAGTTTTGTACGGTTCTAAATCCAATATAACTTCTTGCTGTATCTGCATATTCGTAATCTCTAGAACTTACTTCTAAAAAGTAAGCTACATCTTTCCAAGAGCCACCACGAATAATTTTTCTTTTGTTATTTCTATCTTCTACATTTGGATTCATTGTAGAACCCATGTAATATGACGACATATTATAAGATGAATTTGTCCATTCTGATACGTTTCCTGCCATATTATATAATCCATAATCATTTGCGTTAAACGACTTTCCCTCCATTGTGTATAAAGCGCCGTCAACTGCATAATCTCCTCTTACTGGCTTAAAGTTTGCTAAGAAACATCCTCTATCACTTGTGGTATTTGGACCACCCCAAGGATATTTTGCAAAATTTAATCCACCACGTGCAGCATATTCCCATTCTGCTTCTGTTGGAAGTCTAAAACTTGGAACAGCTACGGTGTTTTTTCTAGCTCTAAGATAATCATTTTTATTTTTTGTTCTCCAATTACAAAATGCTCCTGCTTGATACCAGTTAACTCCAACTACAGGATAATCTCCATAAGCTTGGTGGTAAAAGTAATCTTGATGCATTGGGTCGTTGTATGAGTAATTAAAATCTTTTACCCAAACTGTTGTATCTGGATAAATATTAATCATTTCTGTACGTAAAAATTCTTTTCTATTTCCGCCTCTTTTGGCAGCAGCTTCTTTATCAAACCAAAAATATCTGTAATTTAAAAACTTTGGATTAAAGCTTCTATTTCCGTCAATTGCTTCATCTTTTTTAATATACAAAGAATCCATCACTTCAACATAATTCACATCTGGATATTCATTTTTGTTCCAAATAATATCAATATCTTTTTTTAAAGGTCTTAAAGAATCTAAACCTCCACCAATATCATAATAATTTTCTAACATGTATTTGTGATATGGGTTTGCATCTGTAGTATCAATTACGGCAAATGCAAAGTCATGAATACCTCCACTCAAAGGAGAACCGTCTGCATTTCCATCAGAAAGCAGATTAACCTCAGCTGCTTTATACGCTAATTTTGTTCTTACGACAGAATCTCTTACCCAATACACAAACTGCTTATATTCGCTATTAGTTACTTCTGTTTCATCCATATAAAAAGGACGAACAGTTACTGTTTTTGTAGGAGCACTCAAAGTTCCCATAACATCTTCATCTTGTTTACCCATTGTAAATGAACCTCCAGGAATTAAAGTCATTCCCATAGGTTTTTCAGCAAACCATTTTCTTGAAGAATTAACACCCGTTAACTCTCCTCTATCATTAGAACCACAACTATAAAGTGTGGTTACTATCAGCACAAATAATGTTACTCTCTTCATATTTTATAATCTTTCCTCAAAAAGTTGTAAACCTATTATTTTTTTTTATTATAACCAATCCTTTTGATACTTAATATTTAAATAATTGCTATTAAATTGATTATTATAACTACATTAATTTTCTTAAAGCTTTGTACCATCTTTCTGGTATTTTTTGTTCAATAGCTTCAAGATAATCTTGATATGTACACGGTATTAACGCATGTCTTTTGTATTTATTATTTGTAATGATATTTATCTCCATCCACCATCTTCCGCTCTTATCACTTTTATAAAAATTTATTGGGTCGTCATTTTCTATTAAAACAATAAATTTTTGATATCTTTCTTTTGTACAAAACGGATAATCTTTAGCTCTAAAATTCACACCTTCAATAAAATACCAAATCATTTGCGCAATTAAATGAGCCGTTTGATTGTTATTATCTAACTTAGAATTGTATTCGTAAATTCCAAATGAAGTTACTTTATCACTGATTCCTGCATATCTAGAAATTGCACAAATTTCTTCGCCGTAAAATCCGTTTGGAGATGCATTGTTATTTGCTGGCGCATCACTTTGACGAATAGAACCAACATCAATACTAACAATATCTGCATCTCTCAGAATAGGTTCTACAACTGTTAAATCTTTAACTTCTCCTAAACGATAGGTGTCAAAAAACAAGCTATTTAACAAATCTAATTCTTCTTGCGAATTGTAATATGTTTGATAACCAATATTACTAAAATTGAATAAGTTATTTGGTTTATCTAAAATAATCTTACTTAAATACGATCGAGAATTTAACCCTTCTTCAACAGATTCAATATCAAATTTACTATCTACAGAAACTAAATTTACGGTTTGCTCAAGAGAATCGTACGCTCTATAATTTGCGTATGTAATGTCTTGACTTCCACCAATAATAACTGGTATTATTTTATTTTTAATTAAATACGTTGTTATAGAATTTACAGCAAAATAAGTGTCTTCTACAGAATTCCCTTTTACAACATCTCCTAAATCAGCAATTTTAGTATGCCAATTCCCAGGAAATAATTGATATAAATGTTTACGAATTTCTTCAAGATTTTCTCCACAGTTTATATTATCAATTGCGTTTCTATCTTCTTGAACTCCAAGTATTGCGATTTGAATTCCTTCTAATTCTGGGAAACCATTTTGGATTGAATGTACTTGAATATTCCTACCCAAACTTTGTGCAGATTGAAGCACTAAGTGAGCAATAATCGTATCTTTTATAGGGGTTAAAAAATCGAAGTTCATTTACTTTTTGTCGTTAAAACGAATGCAATATAACTAATTGCTATTTCTTTTTAGTGGTTTTTTTACGTGTTGTTTTTTTCTTTGGTGCTTTTGCTGCAATAATTTGCTCTACTTCTTCTAAAGTTAAATCTTTAGCGTTTGTAGTTTTTGGCATTTCAATTTTTGTTTTTCCTTTGATAATATTGAATCTTCCCCAGCGAGCTTTTTCAACTCTAATTCCAGCTTCTTCCCAATTATGAATAACTTTTTCTATTTCTTTACGCTTTTTATCTTCAATTAATTCAACAATATCATCATAAGTTAAATTATCATAATCGTATTTTTTATTTACGTTGATAAACATGCTATTCCATTTGATAAACGGTCCAAAACGACCAACACCTTTTTGAACTGGTAAGTTTTCATATTCTGCAATTGGTGCATCTGCTTTTTGTTTTGCAACAATTAATTCTATAGCTCTTTCTAAATCAACTTCCATTGGATTTTCACCTCTATCCAAAGAAACATACATCGTTCCAAATTTAATATAAGGGCCAAATCTACCATTAGAAACGATAACTTCTTCTGCCTCATAAGTTCCTAAATTCTTTGGTAATAAAAATAAATCTAATGCTTCTTGCAAAGTAATTGTTCCTAGGTTTTGATCTTTTTGTAAGCTAGCAAATAGCTTTTCATCATCATCTCTGTCTCCAATTTGAGCCATTGCACCAAACTTTCCTAAACGCACTAAAACTGTTTTTCCAGATTCTGGATGTTTTCCTAAAATACGTTCTCCACTTTCTCTTTCTGCATTTTCAGAAACAAAAGTTACTGTTGGGTGAAACTCATTATAAAATCCTTTAATCATTTCAATCCAATCTTCTAAACCTTCAGAAATATCATCAAAAGACGATTCTACTTTCGCTGTAAATCCAAAGTCTAAAATATTAGAAAAATTAGCAACTAAAAAGTCAGTTACAATATTTCCAATATCAGTCGGAATCAACTTCCCTTTATCCGAACCTGTTTTTTCTGTTAAAGTTGTACTTGAAACTGTTCCTGTTTTTAAAACAAATTGTTCGTATTCTCTTTCAACCCCTTCTGTTTCTCCTTTTTCTACATAACCTCTTCGTTGCACTGTAGAAATAGTTGGCGCATAAGTTGATGGTCTTCCAATTCCTAATTCTTCTAACTGTTTTACCAAAGAAGCTTCTGTAAAACGGTATGGCGGGCTTGTAAAGCGTTGTGTTGCTGTAATAAATTCGTAAGACAAAGCTTCGCCAACTTTTAAATTTGGCAACATTCCTGCCTGTTCTTCTTCATCATTATCTACACCTTCTAAATACACTTTTAAAAATCCATCAAACTGAATCATTTCTCCGTTTGCAGTAAATATTTTACTGTTTTTAGAATTTTTTATTTTAACATTTGTGCGTTCTAATTTAGCATCGCTCATTTGAGAAGCAATGGTTCTTTTCCAAATTAAATCATACAAACGATCTTGATCAAATTCAACATTTACAGAACTACGACTCATTTCGGTTGGTCTAATTGCCTCGTGTGCTTCTTGTGCACCTTTATCTTTTGTTTTAAAAACTCTCGACTTACTATACTCAGCTCCGTAACTTTTTGTAATTTCTTCTTTTGCAGCTTTTCTTGCATCGTCAGACAAGTTTAAACTATCAGTTCTCATGTACGTAATTAAACCTGCTTCGTATAAACGTTGTGCAACTTGCATTGTTTTTGCAACAGGATAACCCAATTTTCTTGATGCTTCTTGCTGTAGTGTTGATGTTGTAAAAGGTGTAGCTGGAGATTTTTTTGCTGGTTTTTTTTGCAAATCAGCAATTGTAAAATCTGCCATTGCAGACGATTTTAAAAACTGTTCTGCTTTTTCTCTAGTTTCAAAGTTTTTAGGAATTGATGCTTTAAAAGTTTTTCCTTCTTCATTCGAAAACTGTGCAACAACTTTATAATGTGCTGTAGTTTCAAATTCTTGAATACTGCGTTCTCTTTCTACAATTAAACGAACCGCAACAGATTGAACTCTACCAGCTGATAAACCTCCTTTTACTTTTCTCCATAAAATTGGAGACAATTCATATCCAACCAATCTATCTAATACTCTTCGCGCTTGTTGCGCATTTACCATGTCGTAATTAATTTCTCTCGGATTTTCTACTGCTTTTAAAATGGCATTTTTTGTAATTTCATGAAAAACAATACGTTTTGTCTTCTCATCTTTTAACTTTAATTGCTCTTTTAAATGCCAAGCAATTGCTTCTCCTTCTCTATCTTCATCACTTGCTAACCAAACAGTATCTGCTTTTTTTGCTAATGCTTTTAGTTTCTTTACAACTGCTTTTTTATCGTCCGAAACAATATATTCTGGCATAAAATCGCCATCAACATTAATTCCTAATTCTTTGGATGGTAAATCTGCAATGTGCCCAAAACTAGATTCAACTTGAAAATCTTTTCCAAGAAATTTTTCTATTGTTTTTGCTTTTGCTGGTGACTCAACTATTACTAAATTCTTTGCCATAAAATCTGCTCTCTTAAAATAATTACACCTATTGTATTAAGGTGAATTCGATTTGCAAAAGTAGGTAGTTTTTTTTTATTTCAAATTTTACTATTGCTTTTTAGCTCATTTTAACTAAAAAATGAACGTTAATTTTCTGCCAATGTGTCATAATTTTTAGAATTTGGTTGTATCTTTGCCTTTCATTTTGAATACGAATATGGAACAAGTTGAAAAGATAATAGATGAAAGTTTACAAGGAAAAGCACTTGTAAAAGAGATTAAATCTGAAAACACCAAAAAACTATTTATAGAAAGTTACGGTTGTCAAATGAACATGAACGACAGCGAAATTGTTGCTTCAATACTTGCAGAACAAGGCTTTAACACTACTCAAAATCTTGAAGACGCAGATTTAGTCTTAGTAAATACCTGCTCTATTCGTGAAAAAGCAGAATTGACTGTTAGAAAACGTTTAGAAAAATACAATGCAGTAAAAAAGATAAATCCTAAAATGAAAGTTGGAGTTTTAGGTTGTATGGCAGAACGTTTAAAAGAAAAATTTTTAGAAGAAGAAAAAATTGTTGATTTAGTTGTTGGACCAGATGCGTACAGAGATTTACCAAATTTACTTGAAGAAATTGAAGCTGGTAGAGATGCTGTAAACGTTATTTTGTCAAAAGATGAAACCTACGGAGATGTGTCTCCAGTGCGTTTAAACAACAACGGAGTTTCTGCTTTTGTTTCAATCACTCGTGGTTGCGATAATATGTGTACTTTTTGTGTAGTTCCGTTTACACGCGGAAGAGAAAGAAGTCGTGACCCTCAAAGTATTTTAGAAGAAATTCAGTCTATGATAGATCAGAATTACAAAGAAATTACCTTACTTGGGCAAAATGTAGATAGCTATTTATGGTATGGTGGCGGATTGAAAAAAGATTTTAAGAAAGCCTCAGAAATGGCACAAGCAACTGCTGTAGATTTTGCCCAGTTATTAGATATGGCAGCAACTCGTTTTCCAAAAACACGCTTTCGCTTTTCTACTTCTAATCCGCAGGATATGAGTTTAGCTGTAATTCATGTAATAGCTAAACATAAAAATGTGTGTAAATATGTGCATTTACCTGTTCAAAGCGGAAGTACAAAAATTCTAAAAGCGATGAACAGACAACATACACGTGAAGAATATATTGAGCTAGTAGATAATATTTTAAAAATCGTTCCAGAAATGTCTTTATCACAAGATTTGATAATTGGCTTTTGTGGAGAAACTGAAGAAGATCATCAAGACACTTTAAGTTTAATGGAATATGTAAAATACGATTACGGTTATATGTTTGCCTATTCTGAAAGACCAGGAACATTGGCTGCAAAAAAAATGGAAGATGATGTTCCGTTTGAAGTTAAAAAACGAAGATTAGCAGAAGTAATTGAGTTACAAAGAGAACACAGTTTATATAGGACAAAACAGCATTTAGGAAAAACAGAAGAGTTCTTAATTGAAGGCGAGTCAAAAAAATCTAATCTACATTGGAAAGCAAGAAATACTCAGAATATGGTAATTGTTTTTCCGAAAGAACATTATAAAATAGGTGATTTTGTAAATGTAAAAGTAGAAGATTGTACTTCTGCAACTTTAATTGGAGCCGCAGTCGGATATTCTGATAATAATTAAATTGAAAAAAAGTAGCAAAGTTTCAAAGTTACAAAGTGAAAATAAAACTCACTTTGAGCCTTTGTAACTATGAACCTCTGAACCTCAAAAAAATGGAAAACTTACAAGTAATAAAACAACGATTCGGAATTATTGGAAACGATTTGCATTTAAATCGTGCTTTAGAAAAAGCCGTTAGAGTTGCACCAACAGATATTTCTGTACTTGTAACTGGAGAAAGTGGAGTTGGTAAAGAAAATATTCCAAAAATCATCCATCAATTATCACACAGAAAACATGCAAAATACATTGCTGTAAATTGTGGTGCAATTCCGGAAGGAACTATTGATAGTGAATTATTCGGGCACGAAAAAGGTGCGTTTACTGGAGCATCAACAAGTAGAAAAGGATATTTTGAAGTTGCCGATGGCGGAACAATTTTTTTAGATGAAGTTGGTGAATTACCATTAACAACTCAAGTAAGGTTATTGCGTGTTTTAGAAAATGGAGAATTCATAAAAGTTGGTTCTTCTGAAGTTCAAAAAACCAATGTTAGAATTGTAGCTGCTACAAATTTAAAAATGGCAAATGCAATTCAGAAAGGAAAATTTAGAGAAGATTTATTTTACAGATTAAGTACCATAGAAATTTCTTTGCCTCCATTAAGAGAACGAAAAGAAGATATTCATTTATTGTTCAGAAAATTTGCTGCAGATTTTGCTCAGAAATACGGAATGCCAACGATTAGATTAGAAGAAAATGCGATAAATCTACTCACAAATTATCGTTATCCAGGAAATATTAGACAGTTAAGAAATATTGCTGAACAAGTTTCTGTTGTTGAAGAAAATAGATTGATTACTGCAGAAAAACTGATTCAATACTTACCAAACAACCAAGGCAATTTACCTGCTGTAATTGGTAATTCTGGGAATTCAAATTCTGATTTTGCAAACGAACGAGACATTATGTATAAAATTTTGTTTGATATGCGCAATGACATCAACGATTTAAAAAGATTGACATTAGATATTTTAAAGAATGATGATATTGATGACTTACAAGAGGAAAATCATAAATTATTAGAAAAAATTTACAAAGAACAACATGGTTCTAGTAATGTTGAAGTGGTTCAAATTTCTAAACAAAACTCTGTAGATAATGATGATACGTATGATTTTATTGAAACTATCGAAGAAGATGAATCTTTATCATTGCAAGACAAAGAAGTTGAAATGATAAAAAAATCATTAGAAAAAAACAATAACAAACGGAAATTAGCTGCAAAAGAATTAGGCATTTCTGAACGCACATTATATAGAAAAATTAAACAATACGATTTGTAACTCTTACTTTTGTTTATATTTGAAATCCGTATGAAAAAACTATTTTACATCGCAACTTTTTTTATCAGTTTAATACTCATAACATCTTGTGGTGCTTATTCTTTTACTGGCGGAGATACAGGCAAGGCTAAAACGCTTCAAATAGGTTTTTTTAGAAATAATGCTCCTTTAGTTGAGCCTTCTTTAAGTCAGAAGTTTACGCAAGATTTACAAGATTTATTTTTAAGACAAACCAACTTATCTCCTGCGCCAACTGGCAGTTTTGGAGATTTACGTTTTGAAGGAGAAATAACAGGATATAGAATTGCGCCAATGAGCTCTACTGCTCAACAAACAGCGGCGCAAAATAGATTAACAATTACAGTAAATGTTCGTTATTTTAATAAGTTTGTTGAAAAGGATAATTTCGAGAAATCATTTTCTTTTTATCATGATTATCCGGCTAATTCACAATTAATCGGTGATGTTTTAGAAACAGCATATAAAGAAATTATAGATAGAATAACACAAGATATTTTTAACGCATCTGTAGCAAAATGGTAAACCTATTATGAACACAAACAGCTTTACCAAAATATTAAAAAATCCACTAAAAGTTACTGCAAAAAATACAGAAGTAGTAAAAACTATTATTGATGAATATCCATATTTTCAAGCTGCTAGAGCAATTTATTTAAAAGGATTAAAAAATAAAGATAGTTTTAAATACAATAACGAACTAAAAATAACAGCCGCTCATACAGCAGACAGAACTGTTTTATTTGATTTTATTACTTCATCAAAATTTATTGAAGAACCAAAATTAGAATCTAAAGAAGTACATCAACAAATTACAGAGAAAATAGTTTCAGAAAAACCTGTTATTGAGATTAAAGAAGAATTATCAATTGGCAAACCAATTTCCTTTTCTAAAACAGAAACACATTCTTTTAATGAATGGATGCAATTAGCAACTCAAAAAAAGATTGTAAGAAATCCTGTTGAAAAAGAGACAATAGATAAAAAAGTGATTATTGATAATTTTATCAAACAAAATCCAAAAATTTCTAAGATTTCTAAAGATGCCGAAAAAAAAGAAGTTGTTTTAGAAGAAAAACAAGACTCTTACTTAATGACTGAAACGTTAGCGAAAGTTTATTTAGAGCAAAATAAGCACGAAAACGCTATCAAAGCATATGAAATATTAAGTTTGAAATATCCAGAAAAAAGTGGTTCCTTTGCAGACCAAATTAAAAGAATTAGAATTTTACAAAAAAATAAATCATGAGTACGTATACAATCATTTTAATTTTGATATTAATCGTTGCAATTGCATTAATATTAATCGTTATGGTACAAAATCCAAAAGGCGGAGGATTATCTTCTTCATTTGGTGGTGGTGGAGCACAATCTATGGGTGGTGTACAAAACACAAATAACTTTTTAGATAGATCTACTTGGACTTTAGCAATCTCTATGTTTGCTTTAATCTTATTAGCAAATTTTGCAATACCAAGAGCAAGTAGTAACAATCCTCAGTTAGAAAATACATTAGAAAATGTAAATCCAGCTCCAGTAAACACAACACCAGTTACAACTAACGATAGTCTTAACTAGTAAAAGTTTTTAAAAACAAACTATATAAATGCCAACGTAAATGACACGTTGGCATTTTTTATATCTATATATTTTACAAAGAAAACGAAGATGTAGTAAAATTGTCAGTTTTTATGAATTGGTATAATTTATGACTCTTTATTTTTCATATAAAATAACTATTAATTAATCAAAAAATTTATAAAAATGGGATTAAACATTAAGCCTTTAGCAGACAGAGTTCTTGTAGAACCAGCTGCTGCAGAAACAACTACAGCTTCAGGTATTATTATTCCTGATAACGCTAAAGAAAAACCTCAAAAAGGAACTGTCGTTGCAATTGGTAACGGAACAAAAGACGAGCCTTTAACTGTAAAAGTTGGAGATTCTGTTTTATACGGAAAATATGCAGGAACTGAATTAAAGTTAGAAGGTTCTGATTATTTGATGATGAGAGAGAGCGATATTTTAGCAATTATATAAAAAGTGTTCAGTTTACAGTTGCAGTATTTAGTAGCAACTTTAAACTAATAAACAATTAAACTAATAAACAATTTTAAAAAATGGCAAAAGATATAAAATTTGATATTGAAGCACGTGATGGTTTAAAACGTGGAGTTGACGCATTAGCAAATGCAGTAAAAGTAACCTTAGGTCCAAAAGGAAGAAATGTAATTATTTCTAAAGCATTTGGAGCACCAACTGTTACAAAAGATGGAGTTTCTGTAGCAAAAGAAATTGAACTTGAAAACGAATTAGAAAACATGGGAGCTCAAATGGTAAAAGAAGTAGCTTCTAAAACCAACGATTTAGCTGGTGACGGAACAACAACTGCAACCGTATTAGCACAAGCAATTGTAAAAGAAGGATTAAAAAATGTTGCCGCAGGTGCAAATCCAATGGATTTAAAACGTGGAATCGACAAAGCAGTAACTGCTATTGTGAAAGATCTTGACAAACAATCTCAAAAAGTTGGTAATTCATCTGAAAAAATAAAACAAGTTGCTGCTATTTCTGCAAATAACGATGATGTTATTGGAGATTTAATTGCTACTGCATTTACCAAAGTTGGTAAAGAAGGCGTAATCACTGTTGAAGAAGCAAAAGGAATGGACACTTATGTTGATGTTGTTGAAGGAATGCAATTTGATCGTGGATATTTATCTCCGTACTTTGTTACAGATGCAGATAAAATGATTGCAGATTTAGAAAATCCGTATGTATTATTATTTGATAAGAAGATTTCTAACTTACAAGAAATTCTTCCAATTTTAGAACCAGTTTCTCAATCTGGAAGACCATTATTAATTATTGCTGAAGATGTTGATGGACAAGCATTAGCCACTTTAGTAGTAAATAAATTAAGAGGTGGATTAAAAATTGCTGCTGTAAAAGCTCCAGGTTTTGGAGACAGAAGAAAAGCAATGTTAGAAGACATCGCTATTTTAACTGGAGGAACAGTAATTTCTGAAGAAAGAGGTTTTTCTTTAGAAAATGCAACGTTAGATTTATTAGGAACTGCTGAAGGAATCACAATTGACAAAGACAACACTACAATTGTAAATGGTTCTGGAAATGCTGCTGATATTAAAGCGAGAGTAAATCAAATTAAAGCACAAATTGAAACGACAACTTCTGATTACGACAAAGAAAAATTACAAGAACGTTTGGCTAAATTAGCTGGCGGAGTTGCAGTTTTATATGTTGGTGCTGCTTCTGAGGTAGAAATGAAAGAAAAGAAAGACAGGGTTGATGATGCTTTACACGCTACTAGAGCTGCGGTTGAAGAAGGAATTGTTGCTGGCGGTGGAGTTGCTTTAGTTCGCGCTAAAAAAGTATTAGAAAAATTAACTGCTGATAATTTAGATGAAGTTACTGGAATCCAAATTGTGGCTAGAGCAATAGAATCTCCTTTAAGAACCATTGTTGAAAATGCTGGCGGAGAAGGCTCTGTAGTAATTAACAAAGTATTAGAAGGTAAAAAAGATTTTGGTTACGATGCTAAATCTGATGCATATGTTGATATGTTAAAAGCTGGAATTATTGATCCTAAAAAAGTAACGCGTGTTGCTTTAGAAAATGCTGCTTCTGTAGCTGGAATGATTTTAACAACTGAATGTGCTTTAATCGACATTAAAGAAGATAATCCTGGTGGTGGAATGCCTCCAATGGGTGGCGGAATGCCAGGAATGATGTAATAGCGAATCGCTTTAGATAAATTTAAAACCTCGAGAATTCTCGAGGTTTTTTTATGGAATGATTTTTGTGATTAATTAACAAATAATTAATTATCTTTAAGCTATGAAAAAAAAAACACTCTTATTTCTTTTTTTATCAATTTTTACAGCTGCTTGTTTTGGACAAGAAAAGAAATCGCTAGATTCTTCTTATGTTAATTACTTTAAATTATCGAGAGAGATTCCGTACTTACATTTAAATAAAACGAGCTTTATGAACGGTGAAGAGGTTTGGTTTCAAGCATATATTTTAGATCAAAAAACTAATAAATTACACAACCACACAACTAATTTGTACAGTGCAATTTATAATGAAAAAGGGGAGCACAAACAATCTCAATTACTATTTGTTAAAAACGGAATTGCATCTGGAAGCATAAAAATTGATTCTACATTTACAGACGGAACCTATTATTTAAAAGCATCGACTAATTGGATGCAAAATTTTAAAGAAGATCAATCATTTATTCAAAAAATACATGTTATTGGAGGCAAAAAATCCGAGGAAAACATAGTTGAGTCTAACAGTAATTATGAATTACAATTGTTGCCTGAAGGCGGTCATTTAGTAGAAGCTACAAACGCAGTTGTTGGCATTATCATTAAAGACAAAAAAAATAAAGGTATTCAAATAAAATCTGGTGTTTTACTAGATGATAAAAACAACGTTGTAAAAGAAGTAAGCACAAATCAGTTTGGTTTAGGAAAAGTAAGTTTTTATTACAAACCAAACACCAATTATAAAGTTAAAATTACAACTCAAAATAATGAAACTATTATAAAAAATATTGAAGCTGCAAAAAAAGTTGGAATTACACTTAACGTTAATAATCCTAATTCTACTTTTATAAAGTTAACAATGCAGACCAATAAAGAGACTTTAAAAAATACTGCAAACAATACATATCACATTTATATACACAACACATCATCTATTATTAAAAGTTCGTTTTCTTTAAAAGAAAACACCTATTCTTATAATTCTTTTTTATCTATTAAAAAATTACAAAAAGGAGCAAATATTATTACAATTTTAAATGATAAGATGCAACCAATCTTAGAAAGAGTATTTTTTAACAATCATAAGGATTTATATTCTGATATTTCTTCTAAAGTAATTGCAAAATCTAGAGATTCATTAACAATAACACTTACTAAAAACGATGCGAAAAATCATTTTTTAAGTGCCACTTTCTTGCCAGAAAGCACAAAAAGTTATGCTTTAGAAAACACAATGTATTCTAAGTTTCTATTAAAACCCTATATAAAAGGGGATGTAGAAAACAGTTCATACTATTTTAAAAACACAAACAGAAAAAAATTAGCTGATTTAGACTTATTGCTTTTAACACAAGGATGGAGCAAGTATAATTGGTATAATATTTTTAATGCAACCCCAAGACAAAATTTTGACTTTGAAAAAGGGATTACAGTTAAAGGAACTGTAAATATGAATAATCTTAATGATAATGCAACCATCGTTTTATTTTCATCTGAAAGTGAACTGTTATTATCTGCTCCGGTAACTAATAACAAGTTTTCTTTTGATAATATTTATTTATTAGATTCTAGCAACGTAAGTTTTTCAATTCAAGAAAAAAACAAGTTGATAAAACCTCAGATTTATGCTAATTATTTACCTAAATTAAACACCAATCCTATTGCTGTAAATAAACAAACATTCAAATCGGATGAATTAAATCTAAACTTAAAGGACTTTATAAAAGAAAGAATTCTTTTAGATGAAGTTGTAGTAAGAGGAAAATCAAAATTAAAACACAAACCCAAAAGATCTAACTCTTACCAAACTTTTAAAGTTTCTGACGGATTAATTCCTAAAAGAATAAATATCCTTGATTTCTTAAGAAACAGAGGATTTGATATTAATGCAGATAATTCTCAAAGCGCTGCAATTTCTACAAATAGAGGTACTAGTAGAGGACCAATAAGTATTTTAGGCGGCGGAGACAACAACCTTATTAAAACCCCAGGAATTACTGCAGATTTTGTAAAAGTGTTTTTAGACAACACCCAGATTGTTAGTCAATATGAAAATAGCATTTACATGATTAATCATTTAAATGTTGAAGATTTTGATGAAATATATTACACAAAATCTTTTGGTGGAGAGATTTATTTATTTACCAATCCTGTTAGAAAGTACGGAAATAAAATAACCTTTTTAAATAATGAGTTACCAACTGGTTTTTCTAAATCAAAAGAATATTATCAACCAAAATATTATTCTACTTCGTCAGATATTTTCAAAAATTACGGTGGTATTTATTGGAAATCAAAAATTGAATTAGATAAAGAAAACTACACTTTTAAAGTTCCGCATTTAAATCAAAAAAGTATTCGATTTTATATAGAAGGAATTGCAAATGATGGCTCAATAATTTTTGAAGAGAAAATAATAACTATCAAATAGTTTACACAAAAAACCTCGAGAAATACTCGAGGTTTTTTTAATTTAATGATTCTCGTCTGAATCACTTTCTCCTTTTACTTTTTTCTGAGTTTCATTTTTCAAATTGGGCAAGTTCCTTCTTTCTCGTAAGTTTTGCCTTTTCACAATCTATTGGGCATTGATACGTATTATGCACTAATTTTTTTTGAATCTTTATCAACGGTAACATGTTGTTTTTAATTTCTTTTTTCTCTGATTTACAAGCTGTAAATACAGAACCTACCGAGAATATAAAAGCAAATACTATTTTTATTGTTTCATTTAATTGGTAAAAACTAAATCTATGACTTACTAAAACCTTTTTAATTTATTTAATTTCATATAATAAAACGCAGGGAAAAGTACTAATAAAAAAAGTGGATGTATTAAAAACCTTCTAATATAAAAAGGAAATAAATAACCTTGTTTAAATTCTCCTTTTAATAAAAACACAAAAACAACTATTAACACTAAAAACGCCAACATTAAAAAGAAACCTGCAAATTTTACAAGTCTTTTTTTATTAAAAACTACATAGATAATTCCTAAAGTAATTAATGAATTTAAAGTATATCTAAACAACAAATCGACAACCAATTTCCAAGTATTTACTTCTGGCATACTTGAGTATAAATAATCATTTTGAAAATATACAATTAACGGGTCGTAAAACAAATCGTTTTCAAAAGCTCTAATTAAAAAGAGCAAAGTAACAAGAATTACTATCGATATGTATTTATACGCTTTTTTCATTTTTTATGATGTGAAAACTTTTGAACCCATATTACCCACAATAAAAAAGTTGTTCCGTAAATAATTGCCGGAAAAACTAAATTGTGTAAAACCAGTTGTTGATTTGGATATTTATATAACATTATTGTTAAAAAAGCAATTCGTAAAATATTTATCGCATAAATAATTAAACTACCAACAATTGCATAAATTATCGTTGTTCTTTTTGGGCCCGAAAAAGCGACAATAAAAGCTACAAATAAAATAATAATACTTATAGAATTACATCCTTCAATAACTCTAGCAATGTAATGACCTTCTACCAATAATTTCACAGACATTTCTGCTGTATGCTGTACACTTGAAACATTATAGCCGAAAAAACTTAAAACCGAAACTGTTTGATCTGCAACTTTATTAGTAATTGATGAACATTGAAAAACACTATCTTTAACTTGACTAGATTTCAAATAAATAGCATAAAGAGCAAAAAGTAAAAAATATGTTGCGAAAAATTTAACTAAAAAAAGGGCGATATTTTTATACTTATTCAAACTAAAATGTATTTATTTTGCAACATTAATTATCAATCTTAACAAATTTAAGTAATTTCAATTAAAACTATATGCAACTAGATAATTTAAAACAACATATTTCTTTAATAATTGATAAATCAAACACTAAAGAAGATAAACTACAAGCAATTTGCGATTACTTAGAATCTGAAATATCTTATTATGATTGGGTTGGATTTTATTTTAAAAACGGTGACAAAGAAGAATTAAAATTAGCACAATTTACAGGCGAACCAACAGACCATGTTATCATTCCTTTCGGGAAAGGTATTTGTGGACAAGTTGCCGTTAGTAATCAAAATTTTGTAGTGCAAGATGTTTCTGAGCAAGACAATTATATTTCTTGCGGATGGAAAGTGAAGTCTGAAATTGTAATACCAATTTTTGTAAATAATGAAAACATTGGGCAAATAGACATCGACTCTCACACAGCAAACATATTTACAGAAAAAGACGAAGAGTTACTAGAATTTGTTTGTGAAAAAGTTTCTAAAATATTCTAACAATTACGATTGTTTATTCTAAAAAAAATCTTTATGTTTGTTATGTAATTTTTATTACTAAAATACTTTTGTACTCATTAATTCCCCCTAAAAATGAAAAAACAAAATACTTTTTTCAGTGCTTGTATAAGCAAAATAACAGGTTCTAAAAAGAACCGCTTTTCTTCAAAGAAACATCAAAACTATACTAGTTTAGTCAACAATTTTAAGTCCAGATTTGAATTTGAACAAGTTTAAATTTTAAGCAAAAAAACTTATTGCTTAAAGCTTAGATATTTAGTAGCTTTGCGTGCTTAACAACACAACAAAATGACCAGCACAAAAACTATTAAATCTGCATTAATTTCTGTTTTTCATAAAGACGGATTACAGCCTTTGGTTGAAAAATTAAACGAGCAAAACGTAACTATTTACTCAACTGGCGGAACCGAAAAATTTATTAAAGACTTAGGAATTCCTGTAATTCCTGTAGAAGATGTTACATCTTATCCATCTATTTTAGGTGGACGAGTTAAGACATTACATCCAAAAGTTTTTGGCGGAATCTTAAACAGACAAAACCACGATGGCGATATTGCAGAAATGAATGAATATCAAATTCCGCAATTAGATTTAGTCATTGTAGATTTATATCCATTTGAAAAAACCGTTGCTTCTGGTGCTTCAGAAGAAGACATTATTGAAAAAATTGATATTGGCGGAATTTCATTAATTAGAGCTGCTGCAAAAAACTTTAAAGACACTGTGATTGTTTCTTCAATGGAACAGTATAATGATTTTTTATCATTAATTTCTGAGAATAATGGTTCAACTTCACTTTCAGATAGAAAAAAATTGGCAGCAAAAGCGTTCAATATTTCATCACATTACGATACAGCGATTTTTAATTACTTCAACAATCACGAAGAACCAGTTTTAAAAATTAGCGAAACTAAAGGTCAAGTTTTACGATATGGAGAAAACCCACACCAAAAAGGTTTTTTCTTTGGCGATTTAGAAGCAATGTTTGATAAACTACACGGAAAAGAATTAAGCTATAACAATTTACTAGATGTTGATGCTGCTGTTAATTTAATGGCAGAATTTAAAGGAGAAGCACCAACATTTGCGGTTTTAAAACACAATAATGCTTGTGGTTTTGCTCAAAGACAAACAATAAAACAAGCATATTTAGATGCATTAGCTGGTGACCCTGTTTCTGCATTTGGCGGAATCTTAATAGCAAATTCAGAAATAGATGTTGAAACTGCTGAAGAAATTCATAAATTTTTTTGCGAGGTAGTTATTGCTCCATCATACACAAATGATGCTTTAGCAATTTTAAAAGGAAAGAAAAATAGAATTATTTTAATTCAGAAAGAAGTTGAGTTGCCAAAAACGACTATTAGAACTTGTTTAAATGGCGCTTTAGTGCAAGACAAAGATTTTATAACAGATCGTTTAGAAGATTTATCTTATGCAACCAACAATAAACCAACCGAAAGTCAGTTAGAAGATTTATTATTTGCTTCAAAATTGTGTAAAAACACAAAATCAAACACAATAATTCTAGTAAAAAACAAACAATTATTAGCTGGTGGAACAGGTCAAACAAGCAGAGTTGACGCATTAAATCAAGCAATTGAGAAAGCAAATAATTTTAATTTTGATTTAAATAATTCTGTTATGGCGAGTGATGCTTTTTTTCCATTTCCAGATTG
This sequence comes from Polaribacter uvawellassae, assembly GCF_039748955.1. Classification (NCBI taxonomy): domain Bacteria; kingdom Pseudomonadati; phylum Bacteroidota; class Flavobacteriia; order Flavobacteriales; family Flavobacteriaceae; genus Polaribacter; species Polaribacter uvawellassae. Next base: position 562,339 of record NZ_JBDIZN010000002.1, read on the forward strand.
TGTAGAAATTGCAGGAAATGCAGGAATTACAAGTGTTATTCAACCTGGCGGATCTATTAAAGATCAATTAAGTATAGATTATTGCAACAACAATAACATTTCTATGGTTTTAACAGGAACTAGACATTTTAAACACTAATAAATAACTATTAAATATTGTGTGATTTGACCACAGAAATTTAGTAGATTTGTAAGAATACAATAAAAAATAAAAAAAAGATAATTTTATGGGTTTTTTCGATTTTATGACGGAAGATATCGCTATCGATTTAGGTACTGCGAATACACTTATTATTCACAATGGTAAAGTGGTAATAGACAGTCCATCAATAGTTGCCCGAAACAGAATAACTGGTAAAATTATTGCTGTTGGAAAAGAAGCAAACTTAATGCAGGGAAAAACGCACGAAAATATTAAAACCATTCGTCCGTTAAAAGATGGAGTTATTGCAGATTTTCAAGCTTCAGAAGAAATGATTAAAGAATTTGTAAAGCAAATTCCATCAATCAAAAAGAAATTATTTCCACCTGCTTTACGTATGGTAATTTGTATTCCGTCTGGAATTACAGAAGTCGAAAGAAGAGCAGTGCAAGATTCTGCAAGACATATGAATGCCAAAGAAATCTATTTAATTTTTGAGCCAATGGCAGCTGCTATTGGAGTTGGCATCGATATTATGGAGCCAAAAGGAAACATGATTATTGACATAGGTGGTGGAACAACAGAAATTGCTGTTATTGCTTTAGCTGGTATTGTTTGTGATCAATCGGTAAAAGTTGCTGGTGATTTATTTACGAGCGACATTATGTATTATATGCGCACACAACACAACTTATATGTTGGAGAAACTACAGCAGAAAAAGTTAAAATAAGTATTGGTGCTGCAACAGAAGATTTAGATTCTCCGCCAGAAGACATGTTGGTTCAAGGTAGAGATTTATTAAGTGGAAAACCAAAACAAGTACAAGTTTCGTACAGAGAAATTGCTAAAGCTTTAGATAAATCTATTTTAAGAATTGAGGATGCGGTTATGGAAACATTATCTAGAACTCCGCCAGAATTAGCTGCAGATATTTACAATACTGGAATTTATTTAGCTGGTGGTGGATCAATGCTTCGCGGATTAGACAAACGTTTATCTAGAAAAACAGATTTACCAGTTTATGTTGCAGAAGATCCTTTAAGAGCCGTTGTTAGGGGAACAGGAATTGCTTTAAAAGAGATTGAAAAATATAAAAGCATATTAATGAAATAAAATATATTTGACACTTTTCTATGCAACAATTATTTTATTTCTTTAGAAAGTACAAATATTTTCTGTTTTTTTTATTGTTAGGATTTATATCCATCTTCTTTACAATAAATAATAATAATTTTCATAAAAGTAAATTTATTAGTTCTGCTAATGAAATTACTGGTGGTCTTTACGATAAAACTTCACAAATTTCTAATTACTTCAATTTAAAACACCAGAATGAAGAATTAATATTAGAAAACAATAATTTAAAAAATTTAGTTGAGAAATATACTTCAATAGCTGATTCTTTAGCAATAATAAATATTGTTGATTCTACAAAATATCATCAGAAATATTCTTATACAACTGCAAAAATTAACAGGAACAATTACCACAATCAAAATAATATTCTTCTTATTAATAAAGGAAGAAATCAAGGAGTTTACAAGGAAATGGCAGTTGTAAATAGCAAAGGTATCATTGGAATAACCGATGATGTAAGTGCAAATTATGCTAGAGTGCAGTCAATTTTAAACAGCAATAGTAAAATTAATGCAAAGTTAAAAAACAGCTTTCATTTTGGAACGCTTATTTGGGACGGACAAGATTATAACATTGTTCAATTAGAAGATATTCCAAGACAAGCAGACATAAAGGTTGGAGATACAATAATTACTGGCGGAAAATCAACTATTTTTCCTGAAGGAATTTTAATCGGAACAATTCAAAAAATAAATTCTCAAAGCAACAACAACTCAATAGACATAAAATTGTTTAACGACATGAGTAATATCGGAAATGTGTATGTTGTTACTGCATTAGACAAAGAAGAAATAAGAACTTTAATCAATTTATCAGATGAATAAAGTTAGCTACATTGCGTTTTTATTTTTTTTACTCTTATTATTACAAGTATTTCTCTTAAATAACGTGTTGTTTTTAGGATATATAAATCCGTATTTATATGTTGCTTTTGTTATTTTTTATCCTTTAAAGAAAGAACGATACTTATTTTTATTTCTCTCTTTTTTATTAGGATTATCAATTGATTTTTTCTCTGACTCTGGAGGAATAAATGCTTTCTCTTTACTGTTTATTGCATATATAAGGCTTTTTCTTGTCAGAGTAATTTTTAAAAAAACCGAACAAGATTATTTATTATTTGATCTGTATCAAGAACCATTTGGAAAAGTTTTTAATTATGTGATAATTTTAATAGTAATTCATCACTTCATCTTATTTTCTTTAGCTAACTTTAGCACACAAAACTTTTCAGGTGTTTTATTTAACACATTGTATTCAAGTATTTTTACTTCAGTTTTGTTTTTTTTAGGAACATACATTATCAGAAAGAAAAAATAAATGAAACGTAGCGTTTTACTTTACTTTATTATTACTCTAGCAGGATTAATATTACTAGGTCGATTATTTCAATTACAAGTAATTAATGGAGCTGATTTAGACCCAAACCGTAATGCTGCCGTAAAAGTAATTTATGATTATCCTGAAAGAGGTTATATTTTTGATAGAAACGGCAAACTTTTAGTTGCCAATCAACTTTCGTATGACGTAATGGTTGTGCCAAATGAAGTAGAACCTCTAGACACTATTGAGTTCTGTAATCTTTTAAAAATTGATGTAGATTATTTTAATAAAAAGTACAAAACTGCTAAAAATTACTCACCTTGGCTTCCGTCGGTTTTCTTAAAGCAACTAGCAAAAGAAGATTTTGCTTTTTTACAAGAAAAGCTTCATAAGTTTAAAGGTTTTTATATTCAAAAAAGAAACATTAGAGATTATCCTATTAATTCGGCAGCAAATGTTTTGGGTTATATTAGTGAAGTAAATGAATTAGAGGCAAAAAATAATCCGAATTTTCAGCAAGGAGAATTAATTGGGAGTAGCGGAGTAGAAAAATCATACGATTCTATTTTACGTGGAGTTAAAGGAAAAAAATTTCTTCATAGAAATCGATTAAATAAAATTATTGGAAAATATAAAAATGGAGAATCTGATACTTTGGCTATAAACGGACAAGATATTACATTGACTATTGATAGCGAATTACAACAATATGGAGAGTTATTAATGTCTGGAAAACGTGGTGGAATTGTTGCCATTGAACCAAAAACTGGAGAAATCTTAGCATTAATATCATCACCAACTTACAACCCTAATATGATGGTTGGAAGGCAACGCTCTAAAAACTCTGTTATATTAATGGATGAAAACAATTTAGACAAACCAACTTTTGACAGAGCACTACAAGCATCTTACGCACCAGGATCTCCGTTTAAACTAATAAATGCATTAATTGGCTTACAAGAAGGTGTCATAGATCCTAATTTCGGTGTATATTGTTATGGTGGTTATCGTTACGGAAATAAAAAAAGTGACTTTCAAAAATGTCATTGTGATATTTATGGCGGCCCTATTAGACTTAGTACAGCCATTTCTAAATCTTGTAATAGTTATTTTTCTACGACTTATAGAAGAATAATAGAAAATGCAGAATCTTCAAAAATTGGCATGAATACTTGGAGTAAACATGTAAATAGTTTTGGTCTTGGAAATTATTTAGGCTACGATTTACCTGTTGGAAGTCCAGGTTTAATACCAAATGGTAATTATTATGATTCTCGTTATAAATACACTTGGGGAGCAACAACAACAATTTCAAATGCTATTGGACAAGGAGAAATTGAAACGACACCAATTCAGTTAGCAAATGTTACTGCTGCAATTGCAAATAAAGGTTATTTTTTTACTCCACATATATTAAAAAAGAAAAATGGGGAAAATATCAAAAACCCAAAATATACTGTTGCCAAAAAAACAACCATAGACTCTAAATATTATGATCTAATCATAGAAGGAATGCACGATGTTTTTAAATCAGGAACAGGAACTTATAGTAAAGTAAATGGAATTGATATTGTTGGTAAAACAGGTACATCTGAGAATTTTGCTATTATTAATGGTGTAAGAAAACAATTAGATGACCACTCAATTCTAATCGCTTTTGCTCCAAAAGACAATCCACAAATTGCAATTGCTGTTTATGTAGAAAACGGAGGCTATGGATCTACAATTGCGGCACCAATTACAAGCTTATTAATAGAAAAATACTTGAATAAAAAAATAACTGGAAACAGAAGAAAGTGGATAGAAAACAGCATGATTAATCTTAGTTTAAGAAACATTTATGATCAAAAAGAATTAATACAGAAAACAGAATTTAAAGATTGAGAGTAGAAAAAAATAATATTTTTTATGGTATAGATTGGCTTTTAGTAATCCTCTATATTGCATTAGTTGGTTTTGGATGGATGAATATTTATGCAGCTACAACTACTGATAATAATTCAGAAATACTTGACCTTTCTACTAGATACGGTAAACAGTTATTGTGGATAATATTATGTGTCCCATTAATTATTCTTATACTTTTTTTTAATTCAAAATTCTACGAAAAATTTGCAAGCATTTTATATATAATTGGTATTCTTTCTTTAATTGGACTTTTTGCTTTTGGTAAAAACATAAATGGCGCAACTTCATGGTATGGATTCGGAAACGCAAGTTTTCAGCCATCAGAATTTGCTAAAGCTTTTACAGCGTTAGCTGTTGCAAAGCTATTAAGTGACAGACACTACAATTTAAAACTAGTTAAAAATCAAATAAAAGCATTTATCATCATTTTTTTACCTGCTTTTTTAATTGCTTTACAACCAGATCTTGGTTCGGTTTTAGTGTATTTATCTTTCTTTTTTGTGTTAAACAGAGAAGGTTTAACTTTAAATTACATAACAATTGGCGCACTTGCAATTATTCTATTTTTACTAACATTACTTTTTGGACCAACAACAATTATCGCTCTTGTTTTTGTAATATTATCTATAATTGTTTTTTATTATTTAAGGAAAAATAAAGGATACTTTAAGTTTAATTGGTATAAAGTTTTAGGACTTTATTTAGTTTTCGGGCTCTATATTTTTAGTTCTGGTTATATATTTAATAATGTTTTTGAACAACATCAAAGAGATCGTTTCGAAATTCTTTTAGGGTTATCTCAAGACACAAAAAAGATTGGATACAATACAAATCAATCTTTACAAGCAATTAGTTCTGGTGGTGGATTTGGAAAAGGGTTTTTACAAGGAGATAGAACGCAAGGTAATTTTGTGCCAGAACAAGATACTGATTATATTTTTACTACTGTAGGAGAAGAATGGGGTTTTGTAGGAAGTGCTTTTGTTATCGTTTTATTTATGCTTCTACTCTATCGAATTATCTACTTAGCAGAAACTCATAAAAATAAATTTGGAAGAATTTACGGATACGGATTAGCTTCCATTCTCTTTTTTCATGTAGTCATAAATATTGGAATGGTAATTCAGTTATTGCCAACAGTAGGAATTCCATTACCTTTTTTTAGTTACGGCGGATCTTCGCTTTGGGGATTTACCTTATTACTTTTTATTTTTATAAAGTTGGATGCTAATAAAGGCTATGACTGGTAAAAATACAATTAGAATTCAAGATTTTATTTCAGAAAATCAAACAGCATCAGGTATAATACTAATTATTATTTCTCTTTTTTTTTGCAATAATATATTTTAGAAGAATCTTCAAAAAATTTTATCATTTCGAAGATTTTGCCATTTTAAATTGGCAAGCCTTTATTGGATTGTGGGTTTTAATCTTACTTGGATTAATTTTAGGCTTTTCTTGGATTTTAAAATAAAAAAAAGCGTTTTGAAAATTCAGAACGCTTTTTAAAAATTGTTTTTAATCTAAAATTAAAGTGCAGCTACGTGCTTTGTTAATTTAGATTTTAAGTTACTTGCTTTATTAGTATGAACAATATTGTTCTTAGCTAACTTGTCTAGCATAGCAATAACAGAAGGCAATAACGCTTCAGCTTCTTTCTTATCTTCAACTGCACGCAAGTTTCTTACAGCATTTCTTGTAGTTTTATGCTGATACTTGTTTCTTAACCTCTTTGCTTCGTTACTTCTAATTCTTTTTAAAGCTGACTTATGATTTGCCATAATTTTAATTTTAGTTTATTTTAAAACTTGTAGTCCGTACGGGAATCGAACCCGTGTTACCAGGATGAAAACCTGGCGTCCTAACCCCTAGACGAACGGACCATTACAATCTTATTGCTGATTGCGGGTGCAAATATACAATGTTTTTGAAATTCTACAAGAATTTTTGAGAAATTTTTAAATATTTAATACGCTTTTGCAAATAGCACTTTTTGTTTTGATGGATTCCCTGAAAAAACGCAGCTTCCAGACTCAAATTTACTATCATTAGGTATACATCTAATCGTTGCTTTTGTTTGTTCTTTAATGGCATCTTCGGTTACTTCTGTTCCGTCCCAATGCGCAAGAACAAATCCACCTTTGTTTTCTATCACTTCTTTAAACTCATCAAAGTTAGCAACTTCTGTAATATGTTCGTTTCTGTACGTTAATGCTCTGTTGTATATATTATCTTGAATCTCTACTAAAAGCGATGCAATATAGTTGACAACTTTATCTTGAGAAACAGTTTGTTTTTCTAAAGTATCTCTTCTTGCTACTTCTACTGTGTTATTTTCTAAATCTCTAGCTCCAAAAGCCATTCTTACAGGAACTCCTTTTAATTCATATTCTGCGAATTTTGCTCCAGGTCTGTAGGTATCTCTAGTATCAAACTTAACAGAAATTCCTTTTTCTCTAAATGCTTTTACAAATTCTGAAACTTTTTCTGAAATTGCATCTAACTGTTCATCATTTTTATAAATTGGCACAATTACAACTTGAATTGGCGCTAATTTTGGAGGTAAAACTAAACCAAGATCATCAGAATGTGTCATTATTAAACCACCAATCAAACGCGTAGAAACTCCCCAAGACGTTGCCCAAACATATTCTTGCTTACCTTCTTTAGAAGTATATTTTACATCAAAGGCTTTGGCGAAATTTTGCCCCAAGAAGTGAGATGTTCCTGCTTGCAACGCTTTTCCATCTTGCATTAATGCTTCAATAGTAAAAGTATCTTCTGCTCCTGCAAAACGTTCACTTTCAGATTTTGACCCTTTTACAACTGGCATTGCCATAAAATTTTCTGCAAATTCTGCATATACTTCTTGCATTTGTTTTGCTTCTGTAATTGCTTCCTTTTTAGTTGCATGCGCAGTATGACCTTCTTGCCATAAAAATTCTGCTGTTCTTAAAAACAATCTTGTTCTCATTTCCCAACGAACAACATTTGCCCATTGATTTATTAATAATGGTAAATCTCTATAAGATTGAATCCAACCTTTATACGTATTCCAAATAATTGCTTCAGATGTAGGTCTTACAACCAGTTCTTCTTCTAATTTTGCTTCAGGATCTACACGTAATTTACCTGGTTTATCAGGATCATTTTGCAAACGATAATGCGTTACAACTGCACATTCTTTAGCAAAACCTTCTGCATTTTTCTCTTCTGCTTCAAACAAACTTTTTGGCACAAATAATGGGAAATAGGCATTTTCATGTCCAGTTTCTTTAAACATTCTGTCTAACTCTGCTTGCATTTTTTCCCAAATAGCATATCCGTAGGGTTTTATAACCATACATCCTCTAACGGCAGAGTTTTCTGCTAAATCAGCTTTTACAACTAATTCGTTATACCATTTAGAATAATCTTCTTTTCTTGTTGTTAACTTCTTACCCATATTTTAAAAGTTTGGCATAAAACTTGTTATCTTTATAGTGGATTTAAAATCCTGCACAAAACTAATGCAAAAAGATTAGTGTCCCAATCAAAGTTTAATTTTTTTGCAAAACAATATTAATCTGATTTATATATTATGAAATCTCAATCATATCCAAAAAAAATAGCCTACTATCTTAGCCTTGCAATTTTTGCAAACTTAATATTAGTATCATGCGGAACTTACCAAAGTGTTTATAATAATGATGGAATTTATGACGACGATAATATTGAAGAAAAGGTTGTTGTTAATAAAACAAAAAAACATCAAAATGTAGAGGACAGTTATTTTAAAGAAGAAATTACAGCTTTTGACGACATTACTGACGAAACTATTTTTACTGATGCTGATGATTATACTTCATATAATATAGATGATAATTACGACAACGATCCTTGGGGTTACTCTACAAGTAACGATGATAATGTTTCCATAAATATTAATGTAAGAAACAGGTTTAGAAATTATTGGGATTTTTACAACCATGATCGCTATTGGGGATATCAATGGGGATTTAGATATGGTTTTTATGGCGACTATACTTATTACCCTTATCAATATGGATATTACAATAATTATAGATTTTATAATTTTTATTACTCTCCTTTCTATTATAACAGACCTTATTATAGAAACACAAGATATTATAACAACAACAGAAATTATACGTACTCAAAACGAAATTCTGCAAACACGTCTAGCAGAAGAAATTCTTCTTTTTACAATTCTAAAAACACAAATTCTAGCAGAAGAGCTTCATCAATAAACACTAGAGTTAAATCTATTTTTAACAACACAAATTACAACACAAGAAGACGAAGTAATTCTGTACAGAATAACAACAATAGCACTAGAAGAAATTCGACAAACACAACAAGAAGAACAAATACAAAACGAAATAATTCTGTAAACAACAGGTCAAATTCGTCTAATAAAAAAACATATAATACAACGAGAAGAAGTTCTTCAAGTTCGAATAAATCATATAGATCAAATACATCTTCTAATAGAAATTCATCAGTAAAAAGTTCTAGTACAAGAAGAAGTAATACTTCTAAAAGAAGAGGGAATTAACAAACGATATTTAAATTTAAAAAATGAAAAAAGTTACATTATTTGTACTCTTTTGTGCAATTTCTTTGCCTAGTTTTTCGCAAAGTTTAGGTTATGAAGATTTAGCAATTTTATTTTCAAAAGACAACAACACAGGTTCTGCAAGATACAATGCAATGAGTGGCGCATTTGGTGCATTAGGCGGAGATGTTAGCGCAATAAAAATAAATCCTGCAAGTGGAGCTGTTTTTAATAACAGCTTATTTACAGCTACTTTTGATTCTAGAGCTACAGAAATAAAAACCACCTACTACGGCAGCTCAACAAACACTCAAGAAGATTATTTTAACTTTTCTCAAGCTGGGGCAGTATTTGTTTACAGTAGTTATTCAAATAGCGATTGGTCTAAATTTGCGTTTAGTTTTAATTATTCTATCAGAAATAATTTTGATACAAATTTTATTGCAAACGGAAATAGTGGTTTTGCAACATTTACAGAGTTTCCTTTAGACACAGGAAATCCTAAAACTCAATATTTAAATTCAGATTCTCAACAATTTAACAATGTATATAAGGGTGAAATTTCAGAATATAATTTTGCAATTTCTGGCGTATATCAAAACGATTTATATTTAGGCGCATCTATAAATACGTATGATTTAAAGTTTTCTCAACAATCTTTTTTAAATGAACAAAATAATGATGGTTCTGGAAATATATTAAAGGCTAAATTTTATCAGGAAAACAATACTTTAGGAACCGGATTTTCTATAAGCGCTGGAGCAATTTACAAAGCAACAAAAAGTTTACGATTAGGTTTTTCTTATCAAACGCCAACTTGGTTTACAGAAATAAATGAAGAAACTAATATTTTAAATAATGACGGTTTTTTAGGCGATACAGAAATTGAAGTATCTAACAACAATACAATTTATGACAATACAACAGGTAATTATTTTCCTGTTCAAGCATTTTCTTATAAGCTAAAAACTCCTGCAAAAACAACAGCAAGTATTGCGTATATTTTTGGTAAAAATGGATTGATAAGCGCAGATTACACTTTAAATAATTATAAAAAACTAAAACTTTCTAACGGAGATTTTACTGTAGAAAATCAATTCTTTAACAATAATCTAAAGGACACATATACTTTAAATGTAGGAACAGAGTGGCGTTTTAAATCTCTTAGTTTACGTGGTGGATATCATTACTCAGAAAGTCCAGATGCAAACGCAATTGCATCTGACAATATTAAAGGATTTTCTTACGGTGCAGGATATACTTTTGGGAATGTAAAATTAGATTTTGCATATCAAAACAAAACAAATACACAATTGTATAATTTTTATCCGCAATACAATCAAGTAAATGCGGCAGATTTAAAAATTGATAATCGAATTTTAACAGCTACGGTTAGCATCAATTTATAAAAAAATTAATCCTAAAAACAAGTTAGACCTCATCGGAAATAAACCTTTGAGGTCTTTGCTATTCATTCATATTTTTACCTTAATTTTGCCGAACATTTGTTCGATAAAAATCAATCGAATACTATCTCTATTATCATGAGCAAAACAACAATATCTATACAAAATACAACAAATAATTCTATCATTAAATTTACAAGTTCTTCTATTTTAATTAACGGAGGAAGTTATGAGTTTAATAATATTGACGAAGCAAAAAATGCGCCGTTAGCACAACAATTATTCTATTTACCTTTTGTTAAAAAAGTTTTTATTACAGCTAATTTCATTGCTATTCAAAAATATGATATTGTTGAATGGACAGATGTTCAAGAAGAAGTTAGAGAACAAATTGAAGCGTATTTAAATGACGGAAATAGTATTGTAAAAGAAATAGAAACTTCCAAAACACAAGTTATTGAAGTGTATGCAGAAGTTACTCCAAACCCTTCAGTAATGAAGTTTGGAACAACAAAATCTTTAACAACAACAGATGTTGAATGTAAAAATATTGATGAAGCAAATGCAACATCGCCACTTGCACAAGCTTTATTTCATTTTCCGTTTGTAAAAGAAGTTTTTATTTCTGAAAACTATGTGTCTATTACTAAATTTGACATGGTAGATTGGAATGAAATTTATCCAGAATTAAGAACATTTATTCTTAAGTATTTGCAAGAAGACAAAATAATTATCAAGCAATTACCTAAAGCAAAAAAAGAAGATGCAACATCAGAAAATGTAACTCCAGTAAATTTAGATGAAACTTCTTCTAAAATTGTTAGTATTTTAAATGAATATATAAAACCAGCTGTTGCTTCTGATGGCGGTAATATTGCTTTTAGATCTTACGACCAAGAAAGCAAAGTTGTAAGCGTTGTATTACAAGGCGCTTGTAGTGGCTGTCCATCATCAACAATAACGTTAAAAAACGGAATTGAAACAATGCTAAAAGAGATGTTACCAAATCAAATAAAGGAAGTTGTTGCAATAAACGGATAATTACTTTTGCCTTTTGGACATTTCACCAAAAGAGAAAAGCGAAATTGCAAGTTTAAGAAAAATCTGAAAATGAACTATTATTGGCCACAGCATATAGCTTGAAGCCTAAAGCAAATATAAAATGTCAGCAGAAAAAATAAATCCATACAAAGATTCAGAATTAGGAAAAAAAGAGCAAGTTGCTCAAATGTTTGATAATATCTCTGAAAATTACGATGGATTAAATCGTGTAATTTCTTTCGGAATTGATGTAAAATGGCGTAAAAAAGTAGTTGCAATTGTTGGCGAAAATAATCCGAAGCAAATTTTAGATATTGCAACCGGAACTGGAGACTTAGCAATAATGATGGCTTCTTTAAATCCTGATAAAATTACAGGTTTAGATATTTCTGCCGGAATGTTAGAAGTTGGAAAACAAAAAATTGCCAAAGCAAATTTATCAGACAAAATAGAAATGATTGTTGGCGATTCTGAAAACATGCCATTTAAAGATGAAACTTTTGATGCAATTACAGTTTCTTTTGGAGTGCGTAATTTTGCAAATTTAGACAAAGGCTTAACCGAAATTAATCGTGTATTAAAACCAAACGGTAAATTGGTAATCTTAGAAACTTCTGTACCAACAAAATTTCCTTACAAACAAGGATATCGTTTTCATACTTCAGTATTGCTTCCAGTAATTGGAAAATTATTTTCTAAAGACAAAGTTGCGTATTCATATTTATCAGAATCTGCAAATTCTTTTCCTTTTGGAGAAAAATTCAACAATATTTTACTAAAAAATGGGTTTACTACAGCAACAGACAAACCTGTAACTTTTGGCGTAGCGTCAATTTATACAGCTACAAAGTAACATATGAAATCATTACAATTACTTTTTTTAGGACTCGTTTTTCTTCTTTCAAACTCTTTGTTTGCACAAAGAGATCGAGTAGATTATTTACCAAGTTTTGATAAGAAAAAATTACATTATGGATTTTATCTTGGAATCAATCAAAACGATTTTAAAATAGATTACAAAACAAGTAATTACGCAAACGCAAATATAAGTGTAACGGCAACTAGCGGATTTAACGTTGGTTTAATTGCAGATTTACGTTTACATAAAAACATTAATTTACGTTTTGAGCCAGGTTTAATTAGCAATTCTAAAACTTTAGCTTTTACACACATCAACACAGAACGAGATAGCATTAGAGAAATTGGTTCTACGTATTTACACATTCCTTTTGTCTTTAAATTTAGTACAGACAGAATGGATAATGTAAGACCCTATCTGTTAGCTGGAATTTCTTATGATTATAATTTTTCTAGCAATCAAAGAAATGCAAATGACAATTCTGGCGGAGAATTTAGAATGAAAACACACAACTTTATGTACGAAGTTGGAATTGGAATTGATATTTATTTATACTTTTTTAAGTTTTCTCCTTCAATACGTGGTGTATTTGCAATGAATAACGAATTAAAATATGATGACAGTGCAAATAGTCAATGGACTTCTCCAGTTAACTTTCTAGGAACTCGTGGTATTTTCTTGAATTTTGCTTTTGAGTAGAAATTAGTTGCAAAGTAAAAAAGTGGCAAAGTTGCAAAGGCTTTTATTATACATTTCTCTTAAACTCACTTAACAAAATTGCAGTTGCGGTTGCAACGTTTAAACTTTCTGTTTCTTGAATATTTCCAAATCTTGGGATTGAGATTTTAGCATCAACCAATTTTCTAATTTCATCCGAAATTCCGTTTGCTTCATTTCCCATCACCAAAATTGCTTCTTTTGGCAAATCGCTTTTATAGACATTTTCACCTTCCATATCAGCAATAAAAATTGGCAATTCAGATTCGTTTAAATACTCAACCAAATCCGTATAAATAATTTCTATACGTGTTAAAGAACCCATGGATGCTTGCACAACTTTTTGATTGTAGCAATCTACCGTTGTAGTAGAACAAACGAGTTTTTGTACACCAAACCAATCGCACAGACGAATTATGGTTCCTAAATTTCCAGGATCATTTATTGCATCAAGCGCAATAATGATTCCAGTATTTTTTGTTAAAAGTGTTTCAGGAATTTTAAATAATCCGACAACTTTATTTGGTGTTTTAAGTTGACTTATTTTTTTTAATTCTTTTTCAGTAACGATTATCGTGTTTTCTATTTCAGAAGAAACCTCAAAGTCATCAGTTATAAAAAGCTGCGCAACTTTAAAATTAGAGTTGAGCAATTCGTTTACAATTTTTACGCCTTCGGCAACAAATAATTTGTGTTTTTGTCGATACTTTTTTTGCTGTAAACTTGTTATAAGTTTAATGTGATTCTTTGATAAATTCATTAATTAATTTTAAATTAGAAAAACCATCTAAAAATAGTACTTTTGAACCAAGTTATAGTCAGCACAAAGCTAATGAAAAAAGTTTCTTATTCTCTTTTTATATTTTTAATACTTGCTTCTTGTAACTCTGTAAAAAGAGTTCCAGAAAAAGAGCACTTATTAAGAACTACAACAATTTTAGTTGATGGCAAGAAAAACAGAAACAGTGATTTGCTAGATTATGTATTGCAAAAACCAAATTCTAGAACTTTAGGAATTCCTATTTCTTTATATTTTCACAATCTTGGTAATCCAAATTCGCCTAAAACACCTAAAGCTTGGGCAACTTTACACCCAAAAAAATACAACTTTTTTAAAAGTATATTTTCAGAAAAACAAAGTATTGGTGTAGCTAAATCTTACATTAATTTTAACAATTGGTTTTTAAATAGTGGTGAATCTCCAGTAATTATTAATGATTTAAAAACTAGCAGAACAGTAACAAACTTAAATTCTTATTACATAACTCAAGGGTATTTCAAAAATAAAGTAACTGCAAAAAAAGACACGTTAAAAAATAAAAAAGCAAAAATTACCTATTCTGTTAGTAGAGGAAATCCTTATTTTTTAGATACAATTACCAGGCAAATTCCTTCTTCTGTTTTAAAAGCAATTTATCAAAGAGACACCATTAACACTTTTTTAAAAACCGGAGATCAATACAACGATCAAAATTTTATCAAAGAAGCTGCAAGAATTACAAAGCTTTTTAGAAATTCTGGAGTTTATAATTTTATAGATAATGCCATCCGATTTTACCCAGACAGCACAAGAACAGATTACAAAACAAATGTTTTGGTAAGTATTGCTGATAAATATTTGACTGAAGAAAATGGAAAAAACGTATACAAACCTTTTGAGAAAAAAACAATTGGAAAAATAAATGTGTACACAGATTATTCTTATAATACCGAAAGCGAACCTTATTTAGATTCTGTTTCTTACAACGGAATTAAATATTTTGCACATCAAAAAATAAAATACAATCCAAAGTATTTATCGCAATCTATTTTTATAAAACCTAATCAAATCTATAGCGACACATTAAGAAATCTAACAAGAAGTCATTTAAAATCACTAAAAAATTTTAAATCGATAAACATAAAATATACAGAAGTTGCAGATTCTGATTTATTGATTGCCGATATTAGATTAACTCCAAATGAAAAATATTCTATTGGAACCGATACTGAACTAACTCATTCTAATATTAGGAAATTAGGAGTTTCCGAAAAATTTTCAATTACCAATAGAAATACTTTTAAAGGCGCAGAATTATTTAAGTTTTCTTTTATTGGTTCCTTCTTTAATACTTCTACTCAATTTAGCAATTCCAGTGGTTTTTTTAACGCTTGGGAACTCGGTGTAGATGCTTCATTAGAAATTCCGAGATTTTTTGCTCCTTTTGGATTAAATCGACTGGTTCCAAAAGAAATGTCTCCAAGAACAATATTATCTTTAGGATCAGGAATTCAAAAAAATATTGGATTAGACAAGCAAGCCGTTACAGCAGTTATTGATTACAAATGGGATTTTAACAAACGTAAATCTATCAATTTAGAATTATTTAACATACAATATATCAGAAACTTAAACACTAGCGAATATTTTAATATTTATGATTCTGAGTTTGAAAAACTTGTTCCAATTGCTCAAAAATTTAACAACTATAACTTAACTAAAACAAATGCTCCTACGTTTATGAGCTTAGTAAAAGCTGACAGTAATTTTCAGACAAATAACCCAACAGAATATAATGAAAACGGCAACGTTAATAACCGTTACAATATTATTACGTCTAACTTTATTATTCCAACCATTGCATATTCTTATACATATAACAATCAAACAAATTACAAAGACAATAATTTTTCTTTTTTTAGAATAAGAGTTGCAAATTCTGGAAATTTTGTTTCATTATTAAGCAATCAAAAAAACAGTACTGGTGTAAAAACCATTTCAAATACACCAATTGCTCAATATTTTAAAACAGATATTGAATACAAACAATTTTGGGATGTTTCTAGAAATTCTGTTTTAGGTTTTCGTTCTTCTTTAGGCGTTGTTTTAGCTTACGGAAATTCTGACATTCCGTTTACAAAAAGTTATTTTGCTGGTGGATCAAACGATATTAGAGCTTGGAAAACCTATGAACTTGGACCTGGATCTACTGCGCCAGGTTTAGAATATAATGTTGGTAATTTTAAATTTTTAACTAGTTTAGAGTACAGATTCGATTTAATAAGTAGTTTAAAAGGTGCTTTATTTATTGATGTTGGTAATATTTGGGAATTAACAGATTCTAGATTTGTAGATTCTAAAGCAAAACTAAATAGCTTTGAAGCATTAAAACAAATGGCTGTTGGTTCTGGGTTTGGAGCTAGATATGATTTTAATTTTTTAGTGCTACGTTTAGATGTTGGATTTAAAACACACGAACCCTATTTAATTGGAAACAAATGGTTTAAAAACTTTAACTTTAACAACGCAGTTTATAATATAGGAATCAACTACCCTTTTTAAGTGCTTTAGCTGGTATAAATAGATTCTATATTGAAATATAATAAATGATAAAAAACACCATAAAATTCTTCAAAAATTAACTATTTTTGACCTAATTATTTTTTAGATTTTTAAACAATACAACATGAGTCAGTCAATAAAGCCAGGAGTTGCAACAGGTACTACTGTTCAAGAAATTTTTAAACTAGCAAAAGCTAAAAGTTTTGCATTACCAGCAGTAAATGTTGTTGGCTCTAGTAGCGTAAATGCTGTTTTAGAAACCGCAAAAGAATTAAATTCGCCTGTAATTATTCAGTTTTCTAATGGTGGTGCACTATTTAATGCAGGAAAAGGTTTATCAAACGAAAATGAAAAAGCAGCAATTGCTGGAGCTATAGCTGGAGCAAAACACATTCATTTAATGGCAGAACTGTATGGAATTCCTGTAATTTTGCATACAGATCATGCAGCAAAAAAATTATTACCTTGGATTGATGGTTTGCTAGATGCAAGCGAAAAGCATTTTGCAGAAACAGGCAAACCATTGTATAGTTCTCATATGATTGATTTATCTGAAGAACCAATTGAAGAAAATATTGAAATTTGTAAAAAATATTTAGCTCGTATGAGCAAAATAGGAATGACTTTAGAAATTGAACTAGGAATTACTGGTGGCGAAGAAGATGGTGTAGATAATTCTGATGTAGATGTTTCTAAATTATATACGCAACCAGAAGAAGTTGCTTATGCTTATGAAGAGTTAATGAAAGTAAGCCCACAATTTACAATTGCAGCAGCATTTGGAAATGTACATGGAGTTTACAAACCAGGAAATGTAAAACTAACTCCAAAAATCTTAAAAAATTCTCAAGAATATATTTCAAAAAAATACAATGTAGAACATAATTCAATCGATTTTGTTTTTCATGGTGGATCTGGCTCTTCTGTAGAGGAAATTAGAGAAGCAATTGGCTACGGAGTAATTAAAATGAATATTGACACCGATTTACAATTTGCATTTACAGAAGGCGTAAGAGATTACGTTCTTGCAAAACAAGATTATTTACAAACACAAATTGGTAATCCTGATGGAGAAGAATTGCCAAATAAAAAATATTACGACCCAAGAAAATGGCTTCGTGAAGGAGAAATTACTTTTAAAAATCGATTAAAAACAGCTTTTGAAGATTTAAACAATGTAAATACACTTGCATAGTATCAAATACTTAGCTTATTTTAGCCGATAATTATACACATTAAAACTTAAAACAACTATACAATGTCTTGGTTTAAAAGAATAGAAAAAGGAATACATACTGCTACAGAAGATAAAAAAGACATTCCTGTTGGATTGTGGTACAAAACTCCGAGTGGTAAAATTATAGATAAGGAAGAGTTAAAAAGAAACTTGTATGTAAGCCCAGAAGATGGCTATCACGTAAGAATTGGAAGTAAAGAATATTTTGAATTATTTTTTGATGATAATAAATTTAAAGAATTAGACGCAAAACTAACTTCTGTTGATTCTTTAAAATTTGTAGACACAAAAAAATATCCAGACAGAATAAAAGCTGCACAAGAAAAAACCAAATTAAAAGATGCTGTTAGAACTGCCGTAGGTAAGTCTTTAGGAAAAGATTTAGTTATTGCTGCAATGGATTTTACTTTTATTGGAGGTTCTATGGGCTCTGTAGTTGGAGAAAAAATTGCACGAGCAATTAATCATTCAATCGAGCATAATATTCCTTTTTTAATGATTTCAAAATCTGGTGGAGCACGTATGCAAGAAGCATCATTATCTTTAATGCAATTGGTAAAAACATCAGCAAAATTGGCACAATTAGCTGAAAAGAAAATACCATATATTTCTCTTTGTACAGATCCAACAACTGGTGGCACAACTGCTTCTTACGCTATGTTGGGCGATATTAATATTGCAGAACCAAATGCATTAATTGGATTTGCAGGACCAAGAGTTGTAAAAGACACTACAGGAAAAGATTTACCAGAAGGATTTCAGCGCTCTGAGTTTTTATTAGAACATGGATTTTTAGATGGAATTTACGAACGTAAAAAACTAAAAAAGCAAATCAATTTATATATTGATTTAATCGAGAACAATCCTATTAGAAGTTAAAAAAAGAGTTTAACTCTCCTTTTTAAATAACAATCTTTTAATCAGCAAATTACTCTTGCTAAGTCTTTTTTAAAATCGCTATTTATTTAGCTTAAAAAATAAAAATAGTTGTATATTTGCAGCTTCAATGAAAAAATCATTGATGTACATAAAAATCATTTAAAATAATATTGGCATGTATTTAACAAAAGAAGTAAAAGAGCAAATCTTTTCAAAACACGGTAAGTCAGCAACAGACACTGGTAACTCAGAAGGACAAATTGCATTGTTCACATTTAGAATTAACCACTTAACTGAGCACTTAAAAAATAATCGTAAAGATTATAACACAGAGCGTTCATTAGTAAAATTGGTAGGTAAACGTAGAAGTTTATTAGATTATCTAAAGAAAACTGAAATTAACAGATATCGTGCGATTATCAAAGAATTAGGAATTAGAAAATAAAACCTAACAATAAAAAGAGGCTCTATAAACGTGCCTCTTTTTTTTATGTATGATAAATTTCTTGTAGTTTGGCTACAAAACAATAATTTATCTTTCCTGAGAAAGCAGGAATCTAAAAATATTCAATTCTACTTAACAAATAGAATTTTTATATAAAAATCTCAAAATAAGTAACAGCTATTTTGAATTCCATTGGAAGTAAAACAACAACAGAACAACAACACAACACATTAATTATTAAAAATTTAGAATTAAAAAGTATGATTCCAAAAGTATTTAGAGAGGTTATAGACCTTGGAGATGGAAGAACCATCTCATTAGAAACCGGTAAGTTAGCTAAACAAGCACACGGTTCGGTTGTTGTTCAAATGGGAGATGCAATGTTATTGTGTACAGTAGTTTCTAACTACAAACAATCTGATGTTGATTTTTTACCATTAACTGTAGATTATAGAGAAAAATTTGCTGCTGCAGGAAAATATCCTGGAGGATTCTTTAAAAGAGAAGCAAGACCTAGTGACGGTGAAGTTTTAACCATGCGTTTAGTAGACCGTGTTTTACGCCCGTTATTCCCAAAAGATTATCACGCAGAAACACAAGTGATGATTCAATTAATGTCTCATGATGAAAATGTAATGCCAGATGCTTTAGCTGGATTAGCTGCTTCGGCTGTAATACAATTATCAGATATTCCATTCGAAACTCCAATTTCAGAAGTTAGAGTTGCAAGAATCAATGGAGAATTTGTAATCAACCCAAGTAGAACACAATTAGCAGATGCTGATATTGACATGATGATAGGAGCTTCTGCAGATTCTGTAATGATGGTTGAAGGTGAAATGGATGAATGTTCTGAAGAAGAAATGGCAGATGCAATTAAATTTGCACATGAAGCTATTAAAGTACAATGTGCTGCACAAGTTAGATTAGCAGAAGCATTTGGAAAAAAAGAAACTCGTGAGTATGAAACAGAAAGAGAAGATGAAGATTTAGCAAAGAAAATTCATGACTTAGTTTATGATAAAGTATATGCTGTTGCAAAAGCTGGTTCATCAAAACAAGAAAGAAGCGCTGCATTTTCTGAAATCAAAGAAGAAGTAAAAGCAACTTTTACAGAAGAAGAATTAAACGATTTTGGCGGATTAGTGTCTAAATATTATAGTAAAGCAGAAAAAGCTGCTATTAGAGACTTAACATTGTCTGAAGGTTTGCGTTTAGACGGACGTAAAACTACAGATATTAGACCAATTTGGTGTGAGGTAGACTACTTGCCATCAACACACGGTTCATCAATCTTTACTCGTGGAGAAACACAAGCATTAGCAACTGTAACTTTAGGAACTTCTAGAGAAGCAAATCAAATTGATATGCCAACGTACTCAGGAGAAGAAACGTTTTATTTACACTACAACTTCCCTCCTTTTTGTACAGGAGAAGCAAGACCATTAAGAGGAACATCTCGTAGAGAAGTTGGACACGGTAACTTAGCACAACGTGCATTAAAAGGAATGATTCCTGCAGATTGCCCATACACAGTAAGAGTTGTATCTGAAGTTTTAGAATCTAACGGTTCTTCTTCGATGGCAACTGTTTGTTCTGGAACAATGGCATTAATGGATGCCGGAGTTCAATTGAAAAAACCAGTTTCTGGTATTGCAATGGGATTGATTTCTGACGGAGAACGTTACGCTGTCTTATCTGATATTTTAGGTGATGAAGATCACTTAGGAGATATGGATTTTAAAGTAACAGGTACTGCAGACGGAATTACCGCTTGTCAAATGGATATTAAAGTAAAAGGATTGTCTTATGAGATTTTAGTAAATGCTTTAAAGCAAGCTCGTGATGGTCGTTTACATATTTTAGAGAAAATTACTGATACAATAGCTGCTCCAAATGCTGATGTAAAAGCACATGCTCCTAAAATGATAAATAGAAGAATTCCTAATGATATGATTGGTGCATTTATTGGACCAGGTGGAAAACATATTCAAGAATTGCAAAAAGAAACTGGAACTACAATTGTAATTACAGAAGACGCAATTACTGAAGAAGGAATTATTGAAATCTTAGGAACAGATCCAGCAGGAATTGAGCAAGTTATTGCACGTATTGAATCAATGTTGTTTAAACCAGAAGTTGGAAGTGCTTACGAAGTTAAAGTAATTAAAATGTTAGATTTTGGTGCAGTTGTAGAATATACAGAAGCTCCTGGAAACGAAGTTTTATTACACGTAAGTGAATTGGCATGGGAACGTACAGAAAATGTTTCTGACGTAGTAAAAATGGGAGATGTATTTGATGTGAAATACTTTGGAATAGACCCAAGAACTCGTAAAGAAAAAGTTTCTAGAAAAGCATTGTTAAAAAAACCAGAAGGTTATGTAGCAAGACCGCCAAGAGATGACAAACGTTCTGGCGGACGTGATAACAGAGGTAGAGATAATCGCGGACGTGATAACAGACGTGATGATAGAAAACCAAGAGAACCAAGAAAAGAAGAGTAATTCTTTTTAAGAATAAAGTATCAAACCTGTCAAATTTTAAAATTTGACAGGTTTTTTTTGTATATTTATTTTTGAAAAAGTTAATTTGCTATGACAAATGTCTCACTAGAATCATTTACACATAACTCTCAACATTGTATTGCAATAAAGTTTTCTTATAACTTTAAAGCAAAAGAGTATATAAAAAAATTTAATGGTGTTAGATGGTCAAAAACTCACAGTACATTTTATATTTATTATACTGAAGTTAGATTAGAAGATTTAAAAATTTATTTAACTAAAGGAAATATAAATATTATTACAAAAAACAAAGACCAATTTGCACAAAGAATAACTAAAGGTATAAAAGTTGAGCTAAAAACTTTAAATAAAGAAAAAACTGAAGTATATCGTCATTATTTAGCTTTTTTAAAAGGCAAACGATTTAGCAAAAGCACCATTGCAAGTTATAGTGGTTTTATATTAGAGTTTTTACGTTTTACAGATCAAAAACCAGTAGATGAACTTAACGAAAATGACGTTAGAAGCTATATTGAATGGGCGGTTAACACATTAAATTATGCTGTTAGTACTCATAGGCAAATGGTAAGTGGTTTTAAACACTTTACATATTTTTATCCTGCATGTTCTATAGATATAGACAAAATATACATGCCTAAAAAAGATAGAAAATTGCCTATCGTTTTAAGCATAGAAGAGATAATATTACTTTTACAGGCTACAAAAAATTTAAAGCATCGTGTTGTATTAGCTATTTTATATTCTTCTGGGTTAAGAATTAGCGAAGTTATAGATTTAAAATTAAGTGATTTTGATTTTAAACGCAACCAACTTCATATTCAAAACAGTAAAGGTCGTAAAGATAGATATGCAACGATAGCAGAAAGTATTTTTCCTTTAATTAAAAACTATTACAAAACCTATAAACCAAAAGTTTACTTTATAGAAAACCCAAAAGGTGGTAAATACAGTCCAGAATCTATACGTGCATTTTTAAAAAAGAGTTTAAAACTTGCAGGCATCACTAAAACAGTAACACCACATACCTTAAGACATAGTTATGCAACGCACATGCTAGAACAGGGTATTGGCATAAGACACATACAAGAATTATTAGGCCATAGCAGACCAGAGACTACTATGATTTATACACATGTTACAAGAAAAGATTTAGAACAAATAAAAAGTCCTTTGGATACTGCAATAAATAAATTATCTTTAGGTAATAATAAGAATAAAAAAATTACGATATCCTGATTTATTCACGGGATATCAGTAATAAAAGTTACTATATAACGAGTTAGCAAAAATAGCCCAATCAACACGTGGGAAAAATCTCAACAACGAATTATTCTGACTTTTAAAAAAGTAAAAATTAAACGAAATCTAAGATAATTTAGTGAAAAAAAACGGAGAATAACTTTGCGGAATCTTGTTTCGCGGGAAAAAATTTGCTTCATAAAATGGGAATGAATATCTGAACGGAAAATATGCGTGCGAATTTTTGCAAACTCTTGAAATCTGAATTACGCTGAATGAAAAATTGCACGGAACAAAATGCGTGAATTTTGTGTGACTAAAAAGATAGAGTTTAACAAGATTAGAAAAAGCGGAAAATAAATCGGAATTTTAAGCCGAATTAAAATGAAAAACTTTATATTTGAAAAGCGTGAAAGTTAATTGAAAACAAAAAGCTACATTTTGCTAACACCGTGTATATTTTATTGCTTTTGTAGTTTTTCTTTCGAAAAACCACGCAAGCGTAAAAGCTTGGTTTTTTAAGTTATTATTAGCTAAATTCTCGCAACAAATCATACACAAACACGTTGGCAAAAATTGCGGAAAAGATTCAGATTCAATGAAATTTCATTCAATTTTCAAAATTAAATAGAATTAAAAAAGTCTAAAATTATTCGTGGAGTTTTTAAAAGTTTGAAAAAAAACTGCAATTAAACGGAATACAAAAGGAATTAATTAAAATACAACAACGCTTGAATACAAAGTCACTCAAATAAGTTGAAAAGTCACAACGTTTGAATACAAAGTCACTCAACTGAACTGAAAAGTCACAACGCCTGAATACAAAGTCACTCAAATGAACTGAAAAGTCACAACGCCTGAATACAAAGTCACTCAAATGAACTGAAAAGTCACAACGTTTGAATACAAAGTCACTCAAATGAACTGAAAAGTCACAACGTTTGAATACAAAGTCACTCAAATGAATTGAAAAGAAACAACGTTTAAAAAAAATGAGAATTGAAGTAATTTAAAAAACAACTATTTGCCAACAACGTGCATAATTCATTAAGGCGGAATTTCCTCGCAGAAATTCCAAGATTTTTTACTAACTTTGGTTCAACGGCGGAAAATTGCTCGCGCACTTTTCCTTAACGAAATCATGCACAAAACCGTTGGCAATAATTAGAACGAAACCGAAAACGAACTGCATTGAAACGAACTTATTATGGATTTCCGTAATTAAAATAAAATAAATAATCTGAAATTTGCTAAAATTAAATAATGAAAAAAATAATATACTTAACTCTAATATCCATATTTCTATTTTCTTGTGTTAATCAATCTGAATACGACAAAGTAAAATTAGAAAACGATAAACTGAAAGCTGAATTAAACGAAATTAAAAACGGAGCAGAATTTAGATTAAATCAAATTGTAGCTAATTTTGAAAATAAGAATTATTCTCAAATTGAAATTCTTGTAGACTCTCTGAAACAAATTCACCCTAACTCGGAAGAAAGTAAAAAAGCTATTTTAATAAATGAAAAATCTCAAAAAATAATTCTTGAAAGGAAAAAGAAAGAGGAAACAGAAAGATTACTTAAAGAGAAAAATAGAGAAAAAACAAAAAAGGAAAAACTTAGACAAATAATAAGAATAAAACAATTTTATTCATCTAAACCAAATTCTGCTGGTGGTGTAGATTTTAATATAATTTGGCAAAATAAGTCTGATAAAACAGTAAAATATGCAACTTTTGAAGTAGTTCCATATAATGCTGTTGGTGATATTGTAGAATGTACTATAAGGAATAGCTCAACATTTAGAGGGCAAGTTACAGGTCCTATTAAAAAGAATAAATGGAATGGTTATGGAACAACTTGGTCAAATGCTTGGTATAATAATACAATAAAGAAAATAAAAATTACTGGAGTTGATATTGACTATGTAGATGGCACATCTGAAACATTATACAGTAGTGATATTGAATATGTGAAATATTAAAAAAATGAAAAGAACTAAAAAATTTATAACCACAATTTTAATTATTATTGGTGTTTTATTTTCTTATGGAATTTGCAGAGGAATTTACGATGCAAACTATAACCCAAAGTCAAGTTTACTTTCAATTGGAATGACTATAAACGGAATGAACCCAATTAGTAGTTATGGATATAAATTAGGAATTCATACAAACCCAGAAATACAAAAAAGGATTGATAATTTTAGAGAAGGTTCCGAAAAATATAATAATTATTAAATATAAAAAACTATTGCCAACACCGTATATAATTTATTGCTAGTTCTAGCCTACTTACGAAAATCCTCGCGGATTTTCTATTCGGTTTGTACTTGCTAAATTAGGTGCTAAACCACGCAACAAACCATATACAAACACGTTGGCTTTTATACAAAAATTGTGCTAAAATTCAACTTTTTTGTTCTTTTTAAACAATAAAATATGCGGAATATTCTCACAAAAAAGCGAGAATTATAAGCCGAAAAATTTAGTTTTTTTAAAATTAAAATTTGCGAATTAATTGCTTGGCGAAAAAGCTGAAAACTCTTAAAAAATCTGTGTGAATTTTCTCAGAAAAACGTAAAATTGAGAAATACGAAAAATTGGAATTTATAAGTTTTGGCGGAATTTTCTCTGAAAACGCAAAAGACGGAATTTCTCAGAAAAACGCGAATTGAAAATTATGGCGGAATTGCCTGAATTTTGAAAATGATCCAATAAACGAAAAATAGAAATGGCGGAATAATTTATAAAAAGTACAAAAGCCAACACCGTGTAAAAAAAATTGCTAAATTTGGCTAGATCAAAGGTTGTTGCTTTTTTACAAACTTCTGATTTTCCTTCGGAAAATCCTCGTTTATAAAAATCGCAACTTTCCTTACACAAACTCGTTAGCCACCATTGAATGAAAACAGAATTAGTTACTTGGTTAAAAGATATTGGAGAAGCAAAATCAGCAGATTTCTTAAATAATTGCCGAGTAGATTTAGTGTATGTTGATACTCTTTTCGAAATGAGTGGCGACAAAGAATGGGAGTTGATGGATGCTCAAATAGGAGTACCGGGTAGATATTTTATAAAACTTCAATCAGATTTTTTAGAAGAAGTAAAAACAATAGAAAACCAATTTACAGAAGTAGCAAATGCTATTGGAATGCATATTAGACAAGTTAATTGGGTTCCAAAAATTGATGAAGAAACAGAAATGAAAGTGAAAATATCAATAGTCGCAAGACAAGCAATTTTTGACGAGATTACTTTGAACAATATTTCTTGGTCAGGTAGACTTGAAGAACCTGATTTTTTAAATAGATTATTTGATTTATCAAAACTACCATCAACAGATTCCAGATATGATAATGCTTATGATGATATTCATAAACATAGGATTATGAACTATGATTGGGAAGATGATTGGGTTTTTACTGACCGTAGATTTAATTTACTTCATTGCGATGAAGAAACTCTTTTAAAATTTTTGTTATTAACTGTAAATCCAGTTTCAAGAACTGACGAAGAAGGAATTAACCAGCTTTTAGAAATTTATAATAAATATTTAATCCCAAGTGGAATTGAAATTTATGAGAAGTCAAAAATTGCAGGAAAAGCAATATACGGTTATCGGAACATTGAAGCAATTGCAACAGAAAGTAAAGCTGTAGAAAAAACAGAGAGAAAATTAGCTTTGGTAATTGGTTGCAATGAATACGAACACGCAGGGCATCTTGCGAACCCATTAAATGATGCAAAGGACATAAAAGACAAATTAACTCAATTGGGCTTTGATGTTATGCAAGTTGAGAATGGGACTTTAAAACAAATGAAAATCGAAATTGACAACTTTGGAACTGAACTTGAAAAATATGACATTGGACTCTTTTATTTTGCAGGTCACGGAGTACAAGTGAATGGATTGAATTATTTAATACCAATAGATGCGAATTTAAAAAATGAAAGAACCGTTGAATATGATTGTGTTAGAGTCGACCGAGTTTTAAGCCATATGGAAGCGTCAAAAAACAAAGTGAATTTAGTTGTTTTAGATGCTTGTCGTAATAATCCTTTTGAACGCAGTTGGGGAAGAGATTTATCTCAAAGGGGTCTTGCGGTTATGGAAGCACCGAAAGGCTCATTGATTGCATATTCAACCTCGCCAGGAAAAACTGCTTCAGATGGAGAAGGTAAAAACGGTCTTTATACGGGAGTTTTAGTAAGCGAAATAGCTTCTGTAAATGTTTCAATTACTCAATTATTCCAAAAAGTAAGGAAATCCGTAATGGACAAGTCAAAAGACGAACAAGTACCTTGGGAATCAACTTCATTGACTGCTGATTTCTACTTCAATCGAAAATAAAAACGGTGGCTAACAATGTATATAAAAAATAGGCGAGATAGTAATAAAATCAAGGGTTTGGGCTCGTATCAAACTTTGTGCTTAACCGAAAGTTTAGGGCTTCGAAATCGCCTACTTTTCATATACTAAACGTTGGCTGCAATGCAAACGAACTACAAAAACAAAAGAATCCATTAAATGAAATTCGCATTAATTAATGACAAAAAAGTTGAAGCTTTTAAAGGAGCCAAAGGTTTCTGTCAAAATTGCGGAGCAGAAATGATTGCAAAATGTGGAGAGTTAAAAGTAAACCATTGGGCACATAAAAGAAAACGACAATGTGATTCTTGGTGGGAAAACGAAACTGAATGGCACCGGAATTGGAAAGAAAACTATCCAATCGCTTGGCAGGAAGTCATTCAATTTGACAAAAAAACCAATGAAAAACACATTGCTGATATTTATACAGATAACGGATTAGTAATTGAGTTTCAACACTCTCGAATTGACCCTGAGGAGCGAAGGAAGCGTGAGGGTTTTTATAAAAATATGGTTTGGATTGTTGATGGAACTCGTCTGAAGAGAGATTTTCCTCGTTTCAGTAAAGAATGGAAACGTGATGGGATTAGCGATGTACATAAAACAAACAAACCTGGAATATTTGAGATTTGGTTTCCAGAATTTTGTTTTCCTGAATCTTGGCTAGATAGTACTGTACCAGTGGTATTTGATTATTATGGAAACGGATTTTTAGAAGACCCTTATGGATTAAGGAAAAAACTGTACTGCTTATTCCCTAAAGTTGGTAAACATGTCTGTGTTGCAGAGATTTCACGTAAAGCTTTCATTAAGTCTACTACTGCTGGAGAATGGACTTTAAGACTTCAAAAGTTTTCAACTTATTTAATTGAACAGAGAAAACTACAAATTCAAAGAGAGAAACTTGAACAAGAAAGACGTAATGCTATTAATCGACATGAATTTAATCGACGATTACTGTCAAAGCAATATAAATACAAAAGAAGAAAACGAAGATTTTAAATTCAAACAAAGCACAGCAGCCAACAACGTATATAATTTATTGCTAGTTCTAGCCTACTTACGAAAATCCTCGCGGATTTTCTATTCGGTTTTTATTTGCTAAATTACGTGCTAAACCACGCAACAAACCATATACAAACACGTTGGCAACAAGCTGAAAAAACGAACTGAAATTAAGAATTGAGCAAAATGACAAAAATTATTTCAAGTCCTAATTGTGGGAATTCACCAAAAATGGAATTTCTAAAAGAATTCAACATTGCGTTTGCAGAAGGAAACGTAAAATTTCTTACCGAAAGCGTAACAGACGAAATCATTTGGAATATTATTGGCGACAGAAAAATTGAAGGAAGTGAAAATTTTGCGAAGGAATTGGAAAAAATGAAAGAACAAAAGACAACCGAATTAATTCTTGACCAAATCTTATCGCACGGAAAAGAAGGAGCTGCAAACGGAATAATCAAAATTCAAAATGGAAAAAAATATGCATTTTCGGACTTCTACACTTTTAATAATACAAAAGGTAAAAAATTGAAATCGATAACTTCCTATCTAATTGAAATTGATTAAAATAAATGACAAAAATTGACCCGATAATAGCAGTTAAAGATGTAAAAGAAAGTTCAAAATGGTATATAAACGTTTTTGATTGTAAAAGAACCCACGGAGGAAATGATTTTGCTGTATTGGTAGATGAAAACAATGAAGTTTTGATTTGTCTTCACAAATGGGGCGAACACGAACATCCCACAATGACCAATCCTAAAATCAAACCGGGAAATGGACTCATCCTTTACTATAAAACTGACAATTTGGAAACTATAAGGGACAACGTTGAAAAAATGAATTATCCAATCGAAAAAGATATTTACTTAAATTCTAACTCAAGGAAGAACGAATTTTCCCTGCGAGACCCAGACGGATATTATATAACGATAACTGAATATCATAAATACGAAGGATGAATGGAAAAGCCAGTTGCCAACAATGTATATAAAAAATTGCTGGTAAGTGCTTAATTCAAAGGTCTTTTTGTATTTTTAAGGTCAGTACTAAAACGAAAAAATTACGCATATTTACACGCAACTTTTCATATACTGAACCGTTGGCAATAATTAAAACCAAGATACATTATAAAATGTCAAAAATAAAACTATATTCAGACCTAATAGATATTAAAAAAAGGAAAGAAATTGTAGATTCAGGTTCACCTCAAGAACATCAATGGCTTGGCTATGACTATTATTTTACAGATGGGAAAAACGTAATTTGTATTGAAAGAGGTATAGATATTATAGAAAATGCAGACCCTTATAGTTTTCATTTATTCCCAAAGGTAAAAATTAAAATAACACAAAGAAATATAAATTATGATATAAATCAAATTGTTGAGACTGAAGCTAAAGAAACTTTACATTCTTTTGCAATAGATTGTGAAAGAGTTTACTATAATCAAAATTTACTTAAAGAAATTGACTCTCAATCATTTTGCAGAATTGGATCACAAGGATACGCTTACGACTCTAAACACCTTTTATTTACAGATAAAATAATTGCGTTAAAACCAAGTGGTAAAATAAAAACCTATGGTTTACTCTTAAAAACCGAGAATTCAATATATGTGGCAGGAAGAATAGTTAATAATATTGATATAAATTCTTTTGAGTGCTTAAATAATAAAAAAGGTGTTTTTAAAGATAAAAATACACAATACCAATTGTATTGTAACTGGATAAGTAGAGATATGAGTAAAGAGTTTGCTAAACTAGTTAAAATCTAATATTAAATAATCACTTAAAACGAATAGCGAAACATATATTTATTATGAAAATTAGTGAAATAAGAATAACTTACAAAATTGGAGATGAATCTATAGATAGGTTTGATATAAAGGGAAACCGTATTTACACCAAACATCTTGGGCTAGAAACCTGGAAAACTTATAATGAAGAAGGGCAATTAGTACACATAAAAGATTCTGAAGGTAACGAAACTTGGTATGAATATGATAAAAACGGAAATGAAACCAGTTTTAAAGACTCAAACGGAAATTTCAGCACAAAAAAATATAACGACAAAGGAAATCTAATACATTACAAAGACTCTAGCAATCTTGAATACTGGCATACTTATGATGAAAAAGGGAATTTAATACATTACAAAGATAGTATTATGGAAAGTTGGCACGAATACGACAGCAATAACAATGAAATTTCTTATAAAGATTCTGGTGGGAATGAAAATATAACCGAATATTTTTATCACCCTGAATAGAAATAATAATAGTGAATACAAAATAACTATTGCCAACAATGTATAAAAATAATAGCGATTTTAGTGTTAAATTCAAAGTAAGTAAATATAAAAAAGGTCTGTGTTTAATCGAAAAGTTAGTGCGTAAAAATCCGCTGCTATTCTTATACTAAACGTTGGCAAACATTTGACCACTCAATCAAAATATTACTTTTTCACTTTCTTTTTTTTCTTTTCGTCTATGAAATTTGAAAGATCAACCATTGGAAGAACTAAATTAATTGGCAAGCTTGCAACTTTGTAAGCTAACATTCCTCTTGTAGCACCTATTGCCACATTCAAAAATAAAGCCATTAAATCATCATGAATAAAGATTCGTTTACCGTCATCATTATACTTCACATGATTTTCATTTGGATTATCTAATTTAAATGAGGTTTCTGTTTCCATTTTAAGAAACTCGATTTGCTTTTTTGGATTATTCTCATCTTGCATTAAATAATTCACATTGATTAGTAAATTAATAATGTTTTCTGATTCAACTCCATTAACAGAAATCCCTAACTTAAAAATAAGCTTATCTTCTCGGAAATTTTCGATAACGTAATCTGTTAATTTATTAGAAAATGAGATTTCTCTAATTTCTAATACTTTCATTCCAACACTTGAATCCTTCTTTTCCATAAATTCTAGCACTCTGCAGAAAAAACTGCTCTTTTATAATTTGAAGAATATGATTTAAGAGGAGTCGGACTTGATTTTGAATAATCTGGATCGTAAATATAATGTTGATTCACAAACACAATCTCAATTTTATCATTATCTGTCTTCACAATTTCATCCTCAATCACACAAAACAATTTATCTCCCAAAACATCTTCAATTTTTGCCAATGTTTTTAATGTGAAGTTATGAGAACCAGACATCCATTTACTTATTTCTGATTCTTTCTTATTAAGTTTTTTAGCTAAATCTTTCTGATCCATATCATTAACCTCAAGCAAATGTTGAATTCTATGAGACATATCGAAAGAATTATCGATAAATATATCTATATATTTAGCTCTTAATTTTCTTATTCTATCTAGTACTGCGCTTCTTTTTTTCATTATAAAGTAAAATTCAAATTACCAAATAATTGGCTTTTATATAATGTTACTGATCCGTTTTTTAATCTTGATTTAAGAAATCTATCAATTTTCATTAAAGTTTCTACACATTCGTTTAAATATGGGTCTTCGTTGTAGGTTTTTGTAGTTTTCAAACCTCCATTTCCTAAAATTACGATATTATCACTTAATCTAATTGCATAAAGTCTTAATTTAGAACTATATAAATAATCAGGTAACGCACCAACATCGTCAACTGATTTCCCAGCTCTCCTAAAATTTCGAGGGTCTGCTCCTTTTTCTCCTATTCTATCAATTACTTTTGACATTATACCAATGTCTTCTTCAAATTTTTTATAATCAAAAGTCTTACCAAAAAAATCATCCGCTTCTAAATCTTCATTCGAATTAATTCGGATTGAATAAAAGGTCACTTCATCGTGTTCTTCAAAAACTTCTATTGTAACTTTCTTCTTTGAATTCACTTATAAGTTAAGGTCAAAATTAAACTATTTTTTAGAAAAATAAAGGATTTTATCAAAAACTTAACTTATAAGTTAATAATAGCGACTTTAGTATATTACAAATATAACATTAAATATGTCAAATAAAAGAAAAAACGTTTGCCAACAACGTATATAATTTATTGCTAGTTCTAGCCTACTTACGAAAATCCTCGCGGATTTTCTATTTGGTTTTTATTTGCTAACTTTAGTGCTTAAACCACGCAACAAACCATATACAAACACGTTAGCCACAATACGCAAAAAATGAACGGACTAACCAAATTCTTCAGTTAGTTTATCAAGATAATCGGAAATGACTTTTGACTTATCTACTTGGATTTTTTTGCCAATTTCCCTTCTCGGACAGTTTTCATTGTACTTTGCACCCCAATCCATAATTTCAATGACAATCGGAAGTAAGTCAATACCTTTTTTAGTTAGACTATAAACAAATTTTGACTTGTTATCAGGCGATACGCTTTTGGAAAGAATATTCTCGGACTCAAGAATATTCAATCGATTGACCAGAATATTTGTCGCAATTTTTTCTTCCGATTTTAAAAATTCGCTGTAAGACAACTTTCCACGGAGCATTATATCTCTGATTATCAACAAAGACCATTTATCACCAAAAACGTCCAATGAACAACTGATTGGACAGTCCGACCTATTTTTTTTCATTCCACAAAAATAATAAAGCACTTGCAATTTACAATACCTTTTGTACATTTGCAGAACTTGCAAAATGCAATAACTTAAATTAAAGATTTGAAAAATGACAAATTCTACGACTACAAAAGAGCTATTGGAAACCTATTACAAAGGCTTTGCAAAAAAGCAAGGTTGGGAATCCGTAATCTCGGACGATTTTGAATTCAGAGCCGACAATATGGAAAAGGACGATATAAACAAAGGAAAAGAAACCTATGTTAACATTATCGCTCGCTTTTCGAGGCTTTACCAAAACGTACGAATAAAAAGAATGATAATTGATGGCAACAATGCAAGTGTTATTGCCAATTACGACTACATTTTCCCAAATGGAAAGCATATTTCTGGAGATGTTGCTGAATTTTGGACTGCAAAGCACGGTAAACTGACTTCACTGCATATCTATTTCGATACGCTTACGTTTGACAAAAACACACCGAAAAAATAATGGCATACAGCGAAAACATTGCTCAAAGAATTAGAAATTCACTCGAACATTTGGCTAATGTTGAGGAAAAAAAAATGTTCGGCAGTTTGGCTTTTATGGTCAACGGGAAAATGTGTTTGACTGCTGGACCAAAAAGAATGATGTGCCGAATTGACCCTAAATTGCACGAACAAGAAGTCAAAAAAATAGGATGTTCAACTGTTGTGATGAGAGGACGGAATTACAAAGGTTACATACACGTCCAAGAAGAAAACTTGAAACAAGAAAATGACTTTGAACATTGGATTGAACTTGCATTGGACTTTAACGAACAACTGACCTCGAAAGGAAAATAAAAAGTACTGTGGCTAACAACGTATATAAAAAATAGCGGATTAAGTGCTTAAATCAAAGTGATTTCCGTAAATTTATGGTCAGTACAAAACCGAAAAGTCCGTGAGCAAAACCCGCTACTTTTCATATACAAAACCGTTACCACACATTTGAGAAGAATGCAGTTCAATAGAATAAAGTTAAATCGAAAACGACATTTCCTGCTAAAAAAACTATCCGAAAAGTTTTTAGAACAAGCCGACAATAAAAGTCCAAATTTGACAGCAGACCTAATCGGATTTTCATTTAAAGAGATAGATTCTTTCCTAAAGGTAAACACAGAACAAAGAGAATTAATAATATCGGAATTAGATAAAAACAATGAAATTGACTTTTACGAATTTAAAGAAAGGGGTTGCTTCATTGATAAAAACGGATTATCAGCTCTCGCCGAAAAAAAGTATATAAATAGAAATCAAGACATATACTTAAATTGGTTGCGGAATTTTGTCCAACTATTCATTCCTGTAGCTTCATTAATTATTGCTTATGTAGCATTATCAATGAACATTGCAAAAAACAAAAAAGAAAATAACGCAGAAATTAAAAGTTTGGAAAACAGAATTGAAAAACTTGAAAACCCAATAAACGGAAATAAAAAAATTATAGAAACAGATTCATTAAAACATTCTGACAAATGAAAATAAAAATTTTACTCTTATTAATCTTTACCACTTCTATTTCTTTTTCTCAAAAAAATGTAAACGTAAAAGGAGTTGTCACTTACTTTTTTAATGATAATTTAGGATACAAAGCCGATACAGGAACGACAATTATTCTAAATAAAATTCCAGAATCAGATTCATTAAAAAGTCCGATTTCAAAATATCGCTACTTTGAGATTTCAATAAACGCAAAAAATCAAATTCGCAAATATGTTAAACCTTCCGAATCAGAACAAAAAGAATACAATCAATTAAAAGACTCGTTGGAAATATCAAAAGACATTTATAAAAATTATGTTGACGATTTAAAAAACAATCCTGATAAAATCATTTTGACTGTCGACGGAATTGGAAATTATAGTGTCGATGTACCAATTGGTTATTATGAGATTATTGCAATTTCAAAAAACAGATACGGACGAATTTTAAATAGACATATTAAAATAACAGCAGACAAACCAAACATAGTCGATTTTGAATTCGGCAGAATATAAAAACGTGTGGTAACACCGTGTATAGCTCATTGCGGCTGAATTCCTAATCGGAATTCATTGCAATTTTGCTATCTTTGGTTTTCGGCGGAAAATCCTCGCGGATTTCCCGCAACGAGCCATACACAAACACGTTGTGTGCAATTTGAGAAATGACGAAAACAGAATTTGAAATAAAGATTTTAAGACAACATTGGATTAAAGATGATGGTTTGGACGATAAAGCTGATTTATGTTCTCACGGAGAATTGTATCTGAAAATCGGAGACGAAATTTTATCTGATTCGGAATCTGATTCGTGGTGTTTAAGTGCAACTGGACTTTATCTGCTTCGGACTTTAAAACAAGATTATAAAATAGGCGATTTTGAAAATTATTTAGTTCCTTGTTGTGGACATTTTATGATTCCGAATGACGAGAAAGATTATGTTCTGATTTGTGGATGTAATAACGGAATTGACTGGAATATTAAACACGAAAATGGAATTGTTGAATTCACTACCGAAAAAGGAGCGACAACGAAAATTCCAATTGATATTTATATAAACCAAGTTATTGAATTTACTGAGCAAGTTGAAAAATTTTATGGAGACATAAATGAAAAAGAAGTTCCTAAAGATGATTTTGACCAAAATGGTTTTCGACAATTTTGGAATGAATGGAACAATTTGAAATCGGAAATAAAAAAAACTGCACACAACACCGTATAAAAATAATTGCGGTTTAGTGCTTAATCAAAGGTCGTTGCGTGTTTGTAACGTCTGATTTTCCTTCGGAAAATCCTCGCATACAAACCCGCAACTATTCTTATACATAAACGTTGGCAACAAGCTGAAAAAGCATTGTGCTGAAATTAAAAATTCTGTAATATGACAAAGATTGTTTCAAGTCAAAATTGTGGAAACTCACCAAAAATGGAATTTCTAAAAGAATTCAATATTGCCTTTGCAAAGGGGAACGTGGAATTTATTACTGAAAGTGTGACTGATGAAATTGTTTGGGATATAATTGGCGACAGAAGAATTGAGGGGAAAGAAAAGTTTAGAGAAGAATTGGAAAAAATGAAATCCAAAAAAACGACCGAATTGATAATTGACCAAATCTTATCGCACGGAAAAGAAGGAGCAACAAACGGAATTATGAAAATACAAAACGGAAAAAAATATGCATTCTCGGACTTTTATAAATTTAAAGGAGCTAAAGTCGCAAAAATAAAATCGATAACATCATACGTGATTGAAATTTAGAATGAATAATGACTAAAATTGACCCAATAATAGCAGTAAAGGACGTTAATGAAAGTGCAGAATGGTATCAAAAAGTATTTGATTGCAAAAGAACGCACGGAGGAAATGAATTTGCTGTACTCGAAGACGAAAACGGAGAAATTTTAATTTGTCTTCATAAATGGGGAGAACACGAGCATCCAACTATGACAATTCCGAACATCAAACCAGGAAATGGACTGATAATCTATTACAAAACGGACAAATTGGATATTATTAGGTCAAATATTAAAAAAATGGATTATCCGATAGAGAAAGAAATTCACATAAACCCAAATTCAACAAAAAAAGAATTTTCATTGCGAGACCCAGACGGGTATTATTTAACAATAACCGAATATCATAAGTATGAAGGATAAAAAAAAGCCAGTTGCCAACACTGTATAAGCGTAATGCGGGCTAAAGCGATAAATTTAAACGAATTGAATATTAACAAACATATCACCAAACCGAAGGTCAAGTGCTTCTAATCCCGCACTACGCTTATACTTCACCGTTACCCACAATTAAAAAAAACATTCTGCAAACCAATAAACTAAAGGAATAAATGATAAAATGGAAAGTCACAATCATTGGAACTGGAATATTAGGAAACAGTCCCAAAATGATAAATGAGGTGTTTGAATTAGACGAAAATACAGTTAGAGATTTAAGTAATTCAAATACAAAAGAACAAGTTATAAAAGGACTTTTGCTAACCAGAATCCCAAGTGTCGAAGTTGATGTAAATAAATTAAATATTAATAGAGAGGAGATTCGTAATTCAATTCTTAAAAACGAAACGGTTAAAGAAATTGGAAAATCTGCTATTGCTGGTGCAATTGGAGGAGCAATTGCCAATAGAACTTCTAAAAGCAAGAAAAAAAGGAATGAGAAAGTAAATGAAGATGATGAAGAAATTATTTCATCATTTGCTCACGAACTTACACCATTTCATAATATTTCATTTTCTAACAATGTTCAAGAAATAACAAATAATCTCGATGAAATTTATTTTGGAATTAAGTCTTATAAATGGAAATATGCGAGTGATGGTGTGAATAAAGTAACAGTTACAGAAAACAACAGAAGTTTAACCAAGTGTTTGAATAAATTTGAACACGGACTCAAACTTTTGGAAAAATCCACAGAGGACGAAAAAATAAAAAAAGAATACAATAAAAAATACAAAAAATTAAAATTCAAAAAGATTTTTAATAAGTTCTATTTAGTTATTGGATTTGTGCTTGTGTTTTTAATTTTAATCTTGTTGTTATGGATAACAGAATAAACGATGAAATTGTCTTCGCCGAATTAAGTAAAATTTTCTCTTACAAATCGGAAATACATAATAATACAGAAATAATTAATAGAGGTTTTGTTTGTTCTCAAATAAAAAAAGGAAAAGTTCTATTTGTTGGAATAAATCCATCTTATACATCAGACGCTAAAGTCGAGAGTTATCAATATGACATAGAAAAAGCAGTAACAGAATATGCACGACATTACTCAAAGTTTCCGAATTTAATTGAGAACACAGCTTTTCAAAACAGTTGGACTTACATTGACTTATTTCAATTTAGAGAAACAAATCAAAAAAAAGTAGCCGATTTTATAAAAAATGACCCACAGTTTTTAGTTAGTCAATTAAGGTTGACACATAAAATAATTTGTGAAATTAATCCAGAGCTTATTATTGTTTGCAATAGTGGAGCTTCTGACTTTTTTGGAATTAACAAATGGGAAAATACGAAAGGTTGGCAAAATGTTTGGTTTGGTTATGATTTTGAATTTGACAAAAATTTAGGTGTAGATATTATTAAGTCCAAAAATAAGAATAGTATCTTACCAAAGGAAAATGAGTTTCTATTTGGAACACCAATTCTATTTACGAGTACGCTAACTTATATGGCGAAATTTGACAAAAGACGATTGAATTGGCAAATAAATAGAATTGCGGAAAATGGAATTTAAAGAAACATCGGAATAATAACTGTGGGTAACACCGTGTATAATTAATTGCTGGTTTTAGCCTATTTACGAAAGTCCTCGCGGACTTTCTATCTGTGTTTTATTTGCTATCTTTAGTTCTTAAACCACGCAACTAATCATACACAAACACGTTGTAAAACATTTAGAGAAACATTAATCAAACATCAAAAACAAATGCAAAAAGTAATTACAGTAACCACACAAACATCATCGATAAAGATGACAAATTCACGGAGAAAGAATATACCAAACTAAATGAGTATTTAGAAGATGGATATAAAGTTAAACAAGTAGTTCCAGTTGTTACTAATTCGGAATCGAGCTATATGTATTCAATCACATTTGTACTGGAAAAATAAATCTAATAAAATCATTTAATAATGGAAGTAGTAAATATCATTCTTACTGTAATTTTGGTTGTTGTTACTTCCATTTACACTTACATTACGTACAAAACATTACTTTCTTACAAGAATCCGATTTTATTTCTACGGACTTTATTAATCGATTCTGAATATGAATGGGACAAACATTTAATGAGAGATTTAGACCCAGTTCAAGAACAGATTCGAGGACTTTCCAAAATAAATATCGATAAGAAAATAAAGTTTAAAATTGTCAATAATGGAGTTAGTCCAGCTTATGACATTATTCTAAAATACGAAATACATACTTTCAAAAATGACATAACATTCGGAATAGATGAGGCTGATGTTAAGGACTACAAAGCAATACCATATAAAACCTCTATAAGACAAGAAAAATACAATTATTTAGCACCAAAAGAAGAAATTGATTTAGATATTGTATTTGCTTCTAATTTCCCTAAAATTGAAATTATAGTAACTGAATTAAAATCTAACGAAGTTACGAGTATAAAAAAACGGACTACAATCTTTGTTTATAAAAATAGTGAACATTGTGAGATTGGAGATTCGATTGATTATCGAAATATGGTTGGTGTATAAAACGTTTTACAACAACGTATATAATTTATTGCTAGTTCTAGCCTACTTACGAAAATCCTCGCGGATTTTCTATTCGGTTTTTATTTGTTAACTTAGTTGCTTAACCACGCAACAAACCATATACAAACACGTTGCCAGTAATTAGGACAAAAAATGAGAGACATTACAAGTCAGAGTAAAATAAGAGAGGTTTTGTCCGAATTTATCCCAAAAGATAAATGGCTTCACATTACAGAAGTTTATTCCATATTCGAAAAGAATCACACGGATTTTAGACCTGACGATAATTTACCTTTAGCAGATTATAATAGTCAAGAACAATGGAAAAGAAATATCCGAGTTGCTCTTCGCCAATATAAATTGAAACATTTAATCGTTTGGAATGGAAATGAAAAATATTTATTCCCTGAAAATGAAATTGTTGAACAAAAGAAAGTTCTTTCCAAAAACAAAGGCCTATCTGAAAAGGAACTTTGGGAACAATTAGAGAAAAACAGAATTATTGGATTACAAGGAGAGGAATATGTTGTGAATATTGAAAAAAGAAAGCTAATCGATTTGAATTTGAAAAAATTAGCTGATAAAGTAAAAAGGGTAAGTGACACTAATGTTGCAAATGGTTATGATATAATTTCTTACCAGCCGAATGGAGAAGAAAAATTTATTGAGGTAAAAACGACAGTAACCTCAAAATTTGAATTTGACATTTCTGCGAACGAATTAAAGCAAGCCGAAAATTTATCTGAGAATTATTATTTGTACTTTATTCGGAATTTTGATAACCAAAAATCTGAGAATAAAATATTGATTTATAGTTTTGAAGATTTAAAAAATAATTTTGAATTAAAAGCCACGAGTTACAAAGCAAAACTGCGAAAATAACTACTGGCAACAACGTGTATAATTAATGGCTAGTTATCGCCTACTTACGAAAATCCTAGCGGATTTTCTATTCGGTTTTTATTTGCTAAATTAGGTGCTTAAACACGCCACTAATCATACACAAGACCGTTAGCCACAAGCTATGAAGCCAACCGCACAAACAGCACATTTGGTTTTTGCCGACACAAAAGCCAACGCTCAAAAAACCAAAAGAGCTGTTTTTTGCCAACGCTGAAAGAAAAACGAATGAAATGAGAGAAACCGTAAAGAAAGAAATTGAATGAAAAGTAATTTTATAACAAAGAAATCCAACCGAAAATAAATGGAGATAATAAAAAACAACCCATATCGAATTGCAGGAATTCTCTCAAATGCAACAGAAAGAGAATTGCAAAAGCAAAAGACTAAAATAAAAGCCTACACAAAGGTTGGAAAAGAAATCAAATCTGACTTCGACTTTCATATTCTTGACAGCATTTCCAGAACAGAAGAATCTGTAAATAAAGCATTCTCAAATGTTGAACAAAACCAAGATAAAGTGAATTACTCGCTATTTTGGTTTTTAAATACAAATCCATTTGACAATACAGCATTGGAGTACTTGAAGAATGGAGACGAAGAAAAAGCTATTGAAATATGGGAAAAGGTAACGACCGACAAAGAGGTTAATTCAAAGAACTTTTCTGCCTTTAATAATTTAGGAACCTACAAACTATTAAGCCAAAGTAAGACAGAGATAAAAAAAGGAATTGAAGCCAAAATCAAACTGATTGAATCGGACTACTTTGAAAATTTTGTTCATTCAGTTGCTGACCAGACTTATACAATTGACAAGTTTAAACAATCTGAAAAACTGATTGATGAGTTGCTAACGCAACTCAATAAGCTATATTCAAGTTCAGAAACTTTACAATTATTTAGTGGTTGCAATGGCACAACGCAAAATTATCTCTCTAAAAAATTCACAGAACAACCATTACATAATATAGAAGGTCGAATTGAATCCTGCAAAAAGAATCGTAAAGCAAATAGCAGTAATGCTTATGAATTTGGATTAAGATTAGTTACAGATTCAAAAGACGATTTATCCCTTTTAAATTCACTACTTGGTACTTCTGACTTGAAATACAAAACAATTGCAGACCAATTAGCCAATGAAATAATGCAATGTGGTATTGATTATTTCAACGAAAGTCAAGAAAACAATTCGACCGAAAACTATTTGGAACAAGCTCAAAAACTCACAAAGATTGCTGAAAGAATTGCAATTGGTAAGCTCACAAAAGATAGAGCAAAAGATAGTCTTGCTACTCTTGAGGAAATGAAAGACAGAGAGTTGAATCAAGCAATTGCAATTTTAAGTTCTATCAAAATGGCTTATGAAAAAGCAATTAGTGAAATTGATGCTCAAGTTGCCCAAATGAGTATGACAATGTCATATAATCAAAGTATCAACTATTCTAAAGTTGACAAAATGAAAGCGAACTGTCTTGATTGGTCTAAAGTAGCAAATGTTATAAGAGACGGAATCAGTGTTAATGACGTAGAAATAATTCAACGCTGTTCAAATCAAAACAAAATTTCTGAATACAAACGTCTTGTTGATTTTCTATTTAAAAAACTTGGTCCAATTCAAATAAATCAAGTTAAACACATATGTTATTGGAAAGACGTAAGAGCAGCACAAGCAACTGCAACAGCTAA
Organism: Polaribacter uvawellassae; assembly: GCF_039748955.1. NCBI lineage: Bacteria > Pseudomonadati > Bacteroidota > Flavobacteriia > Flavobacteriales > Flavobacteriaceae > Polaribacter > Polaribacter uvawellassae. The sequence goes on from NZ_JBDIZN010000002.1 coordinate 603,822, forward strand.
AAAAGTAGGTTCGACAATTAGTAGTGCAGCAGATAAAGGAGGTTGTTATATTGCAACAATGGCTTATGGTGATTACGACCATCCACAAGTTTTAGAATTAAGAAAATTTAGAGATGACTTTTTGAGAAAAACTATTGTTGGTAGAAGTTTTATCAAATTCTATTATAAATATTCACCAAGGTTAGTAGATAAACTAAAAAACAAACAAGTTGTAAACTCAATAATCCGAAAAGGATTAGACCAATTTATAAAAGCAATAAGACAATAATGAAGAAACATATACTTATAACACTTTTACTTGGAGCAACCAATCTTTTTGCTCAACAGCAACAAGATTCACTTTTGGTTAAAGAAATACCAAGCATAAAAAGTGATTTATTAAAGCAGCAACAAGAGGTTGATGCCTTAACCAAAAAATGGAACAATCAAAACTACACAGTAGGTCAGCAAAGCAAAACCATTTCCATATTGCAAAATGAGAATAAAAGCCTAAACGCTTCTATTGATAGTTTGACCCAACTCATTCAAACCAATAAACAAAACATTATAACTAATTCCGAAGAACTTGGAACTAAAATCCAAGACACAGAAAAAAAAGCAAATTTTCAAATTGCAGAATTAGATAGTAACGTAGAAAAAAACCGTTTGTATTGGATTATTGCGACTTTAGGGACACTTCTTTTAGGTGGATTAGTTTATTGGTTGTTGGGCAAACGTATCTCTTCAAGCAAAACAGATGTAGAAACTCAAATTAGAAATACCAAAGCTTCACTTGAAGAAGAAAGCGTGAAATTGGATAACAAATTGGTAGAAGTTTTAGAAACACAATTAAAACTGCAACAAGAAGCAAGCAAATCTCAACCAGTTGCTTCAAACGATAAAGCAGACCATTCTTTAGCTCTTAAAGTCGCAGATGAAATCATTCGTATTCAAAAGAATTTGAGCAGAATGGATGAAAAAACAAAAGGTTTAAAACAGTTAAATTCTTCTGTAAAACGTATTCAAGACAACTTTGCTTCTAACGGTTATGAATTAGTAGATATGCTTGGGAAAGAATACAATGAGGGAATGAAAGCAACAGTAAACTTTGTTCAAGATGAAGATTTTGAAGAGGGAAAAAGAACTATAACAAGAATCATTAAACCTCAAGTAAATTACAAGGGAACAATGATTCAAACAGCACAAATAGAAGTTACAGAAGCATAAAAAATATTATCAAAATGGCAAGAACAAAAATTGACTACGGAATAGATTTAGGTACAACAAATTCCGCTATTTCAAGAATGGAAAATGGAGAACCAACCATTAAAAAAACGGACACTTTAAAAGACACAATGCCTTCTTGTGTCTATATCAATAAAAAGAAAGCTATACAAGTTGGCGATAGTGCTTATAACGCTTTAAAGCGAGACAGATTGAAATCAATGAAAGGTGCTGATAATTTTCAATCAAACGCATTCATTGAGTTCAAACGAACAATGGGAACTGACAAAAAGTATCAAAGTTCCAACCTTGACAAAGAATTATCAAGTGAAGAGTTGTCAGCAGAAGTATTAAAAACACTCAAATCTTTTGTCAAGGACGAAAATGTAAATTCTATTGTAATTACAGTTCCTGCGGCTTTTAAAAACAACCAAAAAGAAGCAACAAGAGAAGCCGCAACATTAGCAGGTTTTAACCACATTGAATTACTGCAAGAACCAGTGGCAGCATCAATGGCTTATGGTTTAGATTCTGATAAAAAAGATGGATTTTGGTTAGTCTTTGACTTTGGTGGAGGAACGTTTGATGCTGCACTTTTAAAAGTTGAAGAAGGTATTATGAAAGTAATTGATACCGAAGGTGATAATTATTTAGGTGGTAAAAATTTAGATTTTGCTATTGTTGATGAAATCATTTTACCATACATCCAAGAAAATTTTGTGATTGATTCTATTTTAGCAGATGACACGAAAAAACAAATTTTGCGTAACGCAATGAAATTCTATGCAGAAGAAACTAAAATCAAACTTTCTTTTAATGATACGCATAACATTTTATCGGATTTAGGAGATATTCCCGGAGAAGATGACGAAGGCGAAGAATTTGAATTGGACATTACAGTTACACAAGCAGATATTACAAAAGCTGTTTCACCTGTTTTTCAAAAAGCAATTGATGTAAGTTTAAGCCTTTTGGAAAGAAACAATTTAAAAGGTTCATCTTTAGATTCACTTATTCTTGTTGGTGGTCCAACATTCTCGCCAGTTTTAAGAAAAATGTTGGAAGAGCAAATTTGTAAGCCTGATACAAGTGCAGACCCAATGACAGTTGTTTCAAAAGGAGCAGCATTATACGCTTCAACGGTTGACGTTTCAGAAGAAGTAAGAGAGCAAACAAGAGATAAAACAAAAATCCAACTTGAAATAGCACACGAAGCTTCGACTGTTGAAATAGAAGAATTTGTTCCAATTAAAATTTTAGAAGACAAAACAGAAGGTAATATTCCAGAGGTCGTATTTGCTGAAGTTACAAGAGGAGACAAAGCTTGGTCAAGTGGAAAAGTAGAAATTAACACGATTGGTGAAGTATTAGAAATCCAACTTAACGAAGGTAAAACCAATGTTTTTGAAGTTGTTCTTTATGATGACAAAGGAAACCTTTTGGAATGTGAACCATCATCTTTTAGTGTAATTCAAGGTTCAAAAATTGGTAGTGCTACGCTACCTTACAATGTTGGTATTGAATTAAAAGACAGAACAACAGGAAAAGTTCGCTTTACTACAATAAAAGGGCTTGAGAAAAATTCATCAATCCCAGCAGTTGGTACACGAAACAGTTTAAAAACTCAAAAGCAAATCCGCCCAGGAATGGATTCTGACTTTATAAAAATCCCTGTGTATGAAGGCGAGCATAATTCAGAAGGAACAAGAGCAATTTATAATGAACACGTTACAGATATTAAAATAAGTGGTGCTGACTTACCTTCTCTTCTTCCTGAAAATAGTGATGTTGACTTAACTGTAAACATTGATAGGTCAGAGAAAATAACTGTTATAGCATATTTTCCATATTTAGACTATACAACTGAAATAGAAGTTGATAGTACGAAAACATCTATTGAAACAACTTGGTTAGCCAATGAAATTAGAAAAGCCAAAGGAAGCATTGCTGAATTAAAGCAAGACGGCAATTCTCAAAATGGTCAATTAGAGAAAGTCGAAGCAGAATTGCAACAGATTGAAAAATCTTTTGAGAACAACAAAAATGATGTTGATGGTAAACAGGAAGTTTTGACCAACTTAAGAAAATCATTAAAAACCATTGATGAACTTAACGAGACAACCGAATGGCCTAAATTAGAGGAAGAATTAAAAGAGGAATTTTATAGATTAGAAAAAGCCAACAATGAATTGGGTAATGAACAAACTAATCAAGTAGTCAATCAATTCCGTTCGCAATTGGAGGAAGTTATTCGAGCAAAAGACGTTAAACTTGGAAATGTACTTTTAGAAGAAATTGGAGGTTTCTTTTTCCAATTAACAATGATTTATCAATTAGTCGGTATTCTTCGAGGATTTGATAGCGAGTTTCACTCACTACATTGGGCTGACTCAAACAGAGCAAGAACATTAATAAATAAAGGATTACAAATGATTAGCGAAAACCCGAATGTCAATGATTTAAGACCAATTGTTGTTTCGCTTTATGATTTATTACCAATGGAGGAAAGACCAAGCGGAGACGATTCTGTTTTAGTTGGATAAAAATATGAAGCAATCAAACAACATATTATCCAAAGGTCAATCCATTAATGAGAAATATAAGGTTACATTCTTTCTCAAAAAAGGAAGTTATGCAGAAACCTATCGTATAAAAGACCAAGAAGGAAAAACAAAACTTTTGAAACTGTTTAGTTATTCAAAATTGAATAGAACACAGTTTACTGAAAATAGTGATGTTTTGGAGGTAGAGATTTTAAAGGAAATCAAACATCCTAATTTGGTTAAATACTGTGATAGTGGTGAATTACTTCTGAATGGTCAAAAATACGCTTATGCTATTCTTGATTTTATTAGTGGTGAAACATTGGCAGATAAATTAAAACGTGAGCAGTCGCTAAATATTTATGAAGCTAAAGACATTATTTTAGGTGTATTAAATGGATTGAAGTATTTACATTCTTTAAACAATCCAATCATCCACAACGATATTACCAACTTAAATGTAATGTTGGATTTATCAGGTAAAATTTCCATTCCCAAAATTATTGATTTTGGCTATGCTCGTTTTTTAAGTCAATCCAACAAAAACTTTTTGAAAGAAGGATTAAATCCATTTTACCAAGCGAATGAAGCATTTAATAAAATCTTCTCTGTTCAAAGTGATGTGTTTTCTGTTGGTGCTTTGTATTATCATTTGTTAGAAGGTCTACCACCTTGGTTCGTAGAAATTTCTAAATACAAGGCAGATAACGTAAAATTAGAAGATGCTGTTATTGGCGAACGGAAAAAACCTTTAAGATTCTCGAATATTACTGATGAACAAACCCAAAATATCATCAGCAATGCTTTACAACCAAATGCAGATAATCGTTTTAAAAATGTTAGTGATTTTGTCAAAGCTATTAACGGTGAATTGGAAGTACAACAATTGTCTTCGCCACAACAGACCTCAAAACCTAAACTAAAAGAAATCAAGAAAGGAAAAGGTTTTTCAGCTATTGCAGGAATGCAAGAATTGAAAGATACTATCAAACTTGATGTTATTGATGCTTTAAATGAAAAAGAACGTTATGCAGAATACGGTTTAACAATTCCTAACGGAATGTTGCTTTATGGACCACCAGGCTGTGGAAAGACATTTTTTGCAGAACGAATGGCTGAAGAAATAGGGTTTAATTTCTATCAATTAAAGCCATCTGATATTCAAAGTAAGTTTGTAAATCAAACACAGGAACAAATCAAAAACATTTTTGATGAAGCTCGTGAAAATGCACCGAGCATAATTTTCATTGATGAATTAGATGCAGTTGTCCCAAATCGTGATAATTCGAGTGTTAATCATATGAACACAAGTGCTGTTAATGAGTTTTTAGCACAAATGAATAATTGCGGTGAAGATGGAATTTTCATTATTGGTGCAACTAATAGACCAAATTCGATTGACCCAGCTATTTTAAGAGCAGGAAGATTAGACAAGGTGATTTATTTGCCACCACCAGACCTCGAAGCTCGTGAGTTGATGTTTAAATTATACTTGGAGAAAAGACCAAGAGAAATAGGTTTGGATTATTCTGAATTTGCAAAAGTAACAGAATACTATGTTTCCAGCGATATTAAATTCCTTTGTGATGAAGCATCAAGAAAAGCATTAAAACTAAAATCAAGAATTTCGAAAGAGATTTTACTTGAAACAATCAAGATAAACAAACCTTCCATTTCTCTAAAAGAATTAAATAGTTACATCGCTATCAGAGCAAAAATGGAAGGGTTAGCAGAAAATACTAACGACCGACCAAGAATCGGTTTTAAAAACAATTAAATATGGAAGCATTACAATTCAATAAACTATTGCTTAAAACAGCTTTTTCGTGTATGGCTTGTGATGGCGATATTGACAAGCGAGAAATTAAACTGATTAAACGATTGCATAAAGAGAAAAAGACTTTTGGAGATTTAGATGTCAATGCAGAAATGGACAATCTTTTAATTACTATCAATAAAGATGGACATCAATTTATGAGAGATTATTTTGATGAACTAACATCTTCTGAATTGTCAGAAGTAAATGAATTAAACTTGATTGAAGTTGCAATTGACACAATAAAAGCAGACGAAAAAGTTGAATATAGCGAAATCAAGTTTTTTAAAGTAATTCGTTCAAAACTAAAAATTGATAACGACCCAATTCTTAAAAAGCATCCTGATTTTGAAGACTATTTGGAACAAGATATTATAACTGACTCTTATTTATCAAGACTTCAAGATGATTTCTTTGACACTCATATTTCTAATGAATTTGAGTTGATAAGTGAAATTGATGATGATATTTTAGACAATCTGAAAGAAGATAATGAAAAATAGTGAGGTATTGATTAAGGTTGTATTGGCAATTCTGATGTTTTTGTGTTTATTGGATATGCCATATGGTTTTTACCAATTTGTAAGATTTGTTGCCTTAATTGGTTTCGGAATTTTAGCATACAAAGCAAATGAACAACAAAGACAAACTGAAATGATAATTTACGGTGGACTTGCCCTACTCTTTCAACCATTTTTTAAAATAGCACTTGGAAGAGAAATTTGGAATATTGTCGATGTAGTTGTCGGAATTGGATTAATTGGAAGTTTGATAATGAAAAGAACGAAAAGCCAACGCTAAAAGCCATACACATTTGCAATTCGCACCAGCCAACACACAAGCCGAAAATTGCAAAAGAGTATGTCTTAGCCAACGCTGAAAACCAAGCTGAACGAAAAAAGCCAGTGGCTAACAATGTATAAAAATAATAGCGGTTTATTCGCTAAAACGAAATAAAGTAAAAATAACAAAGGTCTGTGTTCAACCGAAAAGTTAGTGTGTAAAAATCCGCTACTATTCTTATACTAGACCGTTGGGCATAATTAGAATGACGAACAAAAACACATTTTACTTTGATAGTATAGACAAGTGGGATTTCTACTCTATCACTATTTATTTTATACTAAGTCTGATAATATATTTTGACCCATATGATTTCCTTAAAAGAGAAATTATTTTAGGCTATGCATTTTTCACTCCTCTTTTTCTATATGCGTATAATTATAAGTCATTGAGAAAATTTAATGTTTGGTTAATTTGGTTAGGAATTTCATTGCTACATATTTTTTTATATTTTGAAATTGTAAATATTGATAAATTTCAATATCCCAGGGGACCAGCTGCGGAATTTTTAAAATACACTTGGATTTTTTTATTTTTATTTCAATTTTTAAGAATAACCTCACTTAAGTTCCAAAAAATTGAATTAGTTGCACCCAATAGAGGTGCTTTGGATATTTGGGACAATAGAAAAGTAACTCTATTTGACTTTATTTGTTTTGTAATTTATGGAGGTGTAATTATTATTATTATTATTATGGAACTATTCTAAGTGGAATAAATAACTATGCCCAACAACGTGTATAATTAATTGCTGCGGAATTTCCTCGGCGGAAATTCACGAGAATTAATTATCTTTCCGCAACGGCGGAAAGTGTATCGCACTTTTAACCGCAACTAATCATAACACAAACACGTTGGCAATAATTATGAAAAACCCGATAATCATTACAATATTCATTCTGATTTTTTCAGCAAACAAGGTTTATTCTTGTTCTTGCGAAAAGTCAAGTGTCAAATACGGTTTTGAACATTCGGACTTGATTTTTACTGGAAAAGTTGTGGAAATTAACGAAGGAAAAGTTTATGACTCAATCCCAAGCTCAACTGAAAAAGGAAAATATTTAGTTCGGGAAATTAACAGAATTGAATTTGTTTTCAAAGTTAAGGAACTGATTAAGGGAAAAGAAAAATCGGATTTCATAACTATTGTAACTTCTGGTGGCGGAGCGGATTGTGGAAATTATTTTGACCTGAATTCGGAACATTTAGTTTACTCATACATTACGGATTTACAAGTAAACACGTATAACGAGAATAATAAAGTTAAACCATATTTTTCGACTGACCTTTGTACTCGGACTAAAAATCTGAACCGAACAAAGAAATCGGAAATAAATCGATTGAAAAGATTGAATAAACGGAATAAAAAATAACTATTGCCAACAATGTATAACCGCAATTACGGCGGATTCGACTACGTCCGAATCCACTCGGAATTGCTAACGTCAGTGCTTAACCGAAAATTATTAACTTTAATCCCGTAACTGACGGTTATACGGACCGTTAGCTTGCATTTAAAACCAACATCGAGAATTGAACAATATTAAAACAAAACTTAAAGAAGTATATATTCCATTTTTAATAGTTTCGATAGGAACTATTCTTTTTTATAACATATTTCGTTGGACTTTAGATATCAAACTCGGAATTTTACCCTTAAAAGAAAACTTATTGAATTTTTGGATTCCTTTCGCTCTTCCTTGGATTCCAATACTTATTTGGTTACGAAGAAGAATTCGAATTTTAAATGTTAGAGGCAAAAGAGATAATGGATATTTTGGATATCAATTTGCTATGGCAGCAGCAATAGCTGTACCAATAATAATAAGTCAAAACTACATTGAGAAAAGTTCTTTTGACTTAAACGAAATATTTTCAATCTCAAAAATTAAAGAATTAAAAAACGAAAAATATTTTAAAATAACCTCATTTAATATAGACCATAACTCAAGTCTTCCATATGTAACTGCTAGAACTTCTGGTCGAAATAATGAGAATCTGAACTTTTACTTATATCTCGCTTGTCCGTTTGAAGAAACAAGCTCTGTTTGGTACGGAGTTGAGTATAAAAAGAATTTAAGCAATCGTATAAATGAACAAAGGAAAAATTCAGAGTACAGAACTTTTTTAAACAAATCAGAACAAGAATTTAAAACCTATAATTTTCAAGATGTAGAATATTTTGAACGACTAGGATATTCAGACGACAGAGATGGATTTATAGAAGCAATAAAAGAAAAAAACGCTAATCTAAACGAAAAGGAACAAATAATACTTGTACCTAAAAATGATGTTTTTGAAGAAAGACTCGGCAATTCATTTCCTTGGATTTTTGGGTCTTTTGGTATTGGAGCATTAGCTCTTTTGTTAATGGTAGTAATTCCAAAAATTAACGAAAAGGAATTAAACGATTTTAAAAAGAATAAACCACTAAAAGAAGATGGTTTAAAAGATATGATTGGCTTTTTAAATCCAATGGGAGAAAATAAAGCAACTGCAATTTTATTACTTCTAAACATTATTGTTTTCCTTGTTATGATTTTTGATGGACTGAATATTGTTTCACCTACGCCAAAAGAATTACTTGAAATTGGTGGAAATAGAAGATCTGAAGTTATGGATGGAGAATATTGGAGATTACTTTCTTCTATATTTATTCATGGTGGGCTTTTACACTTGTTTATGAACTTAATAGGTCTTGGACTGGGAAGTAGTTTATTGGAAAACATTCTTGGTTCAGTAAAATTAATAATTATATATGTTGTTTGTGGAATACTTGCAAGTTTAGCGAGTATTTATTGGTACGAAAACACTGTTAGTGTCGGAGCATCCGGAGCAATTTTTGGACTTTATGGGCTGATTTTAGCCTTTACAGTTTTTAAAATTTATCCAAATTATATGAGAGGAATGACTTGGATGTTGTTGGGACTTTATGCAGGAGTAAGCCTACTATTTGGATTTCTAGGAGGAATTGATAATGCTGCTCATTTTGGCGGACTAATAAGTGGGTTTTTGATTGGAGGAATTTTGATTTTAATAGATAAAGAAGAACTAAAAAAAAACGCAAGCTAACACCGTGTATAATTCATTGCTAGTTCAAGCCTACTTACGAAAATCCTCGCGGATTTTCTATTCGGTTTGTATTTGCTAAATTAGTTGCTGAAACACGCAACGAAATCATACACAAACACGTTGCCCACAAGCTAAAACCGAACTAAACAAGAACGAATGTCTACTGAAATACAAACTTGGGAAATAATAGAAGGAAAATTGAATCCAATAAGTTCAACACTTACCGAAAATGGTAGAAAAGAATCTGAACATTTAGAACAATGGATAAAAACCAAACCTGATATTTTAGGAAAAGATATTCTCATTATTGGAGAACAAGTTTATACAAAATCTGGTCCACTCGACTTTTTAGGAATTGACAATAACGGAAATCTTGTAATAGTTGAATTAAAAAGAGAAAAACTTGCAAGACTTGTTTTAGCTCAAGCAATTGACTATGCATCTGACTTGGCAACTTGGGACATTGAAAAATTAAGTGAAATTTGTATCGCTTTTACAGGAAATAATTTAGAAGACCAGCTATCAGCGCATTTTGACGAAATAAAAATTGACGAAATAACGATTAATCAATCACAAAGATTATTACTTGTCGGTTTTGCAATAGAAGAACCTTTAAGTAGAATGATTGAATATTTATCTACTAACTTTGATATGGCAATTAATGCAATTATTTTAAATTATGTTAGAACTTCTAATGGAGCAGAGATTTTATCAAGAACAGTAACTATTCCAGAAGAAATTGCGAAAGAAAAATCTAATAAGAAGAAATTTAAAATTGCAATGTCTGACGAACCTGGAGAATATGAATTACCAAAATTAAAAGAACTTCTAAAATCTTATTTTACAAAAGCAAATTATTCTTCAAATAGAATAAAGAATGTTTTACTTCCAGCGTTATTGAAAAAGAAAATCCTTACAAGAGAACAATTCAAAAAAGAATTCGTCAAAACGAATGAGGCAGATGATGAAAGTCAAGCTGGATATTTTATTGCATTAATATCAAGTCAATTAGGACACGCAAAAAAAGATTATTTAAGACAATTAATAAATTATGAATATCCCGAAAATCATTGGACGAAAGATAATTTTAGTTTGAGAGAAGGATATAAAGAAATAGTTGAGGAATTAATAATAGAACTGAAATAAAGCCAGTGGGCAACACCGTATATAATTTATTGCTGGGTTCTCGCCTATTTACGAAAATCCTCGCGGATTTTCTATTCGGTTTTTATTTGCTAACTTTAGTGTTTAAACCACGCAACAAACCATATACCAAAACGTTGTAAGCAAGCTCAAGAAACCGATTAACTTAAAAGAATGATTCAAAGCTCAATTGAAAATGACTTATTTACATATATTGATAAAATATATTATGAAGGTAATTTCAATAAGAACAATGAAAGAATTAATGCTGAAGATATTTTTTGTCGATTATTCAAAGAAATATATGGTTGGAGTGATTTAAAGAATCTTAATTATTCTGAACCAAATGCTTCAGGTATAGATTTATATTCAGAAAAAAAAGGAATTGCGATACAGATAACAACAATACAAAGTGGTGAAATAAAAAAAGTTAAAGAAACAATAAGAAAGATTTTAGAACATCACCAAACAAAAAACATTAAAGGAATTATTTGCTTTTTTGTCAAAGACAAAAAGGCAATAAAAAAGATAAAGGAAAAAGATTTATCAGAAGATTTTGGAAAACAAATTAAAATAAGAACTACAAATGATATAATTGGAGATTTTCAACGTTTTCCATCACCTAATGTAAAAAAAAGAATTGAGGTTATTTTAAAACAAGAAACTTCCTCTGACTTTCACGGTTTAAATAATTTAACTGCATTTGAGCCTTATTTTAACAAAAAACAGTCAGCATATTCAACACCAAAAAATTTAATTTATTTTTCTGCTTTCGAGAAAAAGAAAATAAGAGAAATACAAAAATTATTTAACGAAGATAAAATTAAAGAGTATTGCATATTAGGTAATCCTTGTAGTGGAAAATCGACATTTGCTGATGCGATAATTAGAAACTTAAAACCTTACTACAAAGTATTTTATATCGACCTTTCAGACCCAGATTTAAATAATATCAACATACTAAAAGAGGTTAATCAATTATCTTTTTACCATACAGTAATTCTTCTTGAAAATGTTCACGATAACATAAAACTATTTAAAAAAATACAACAAAAAATTAAACGGTTTCCTTGGTTAAAAGGACTATATATTTCAAGGTATCATAATTCCTACAGAGAAGAAGATGAGAGTTCAATTATAAGCATCTTTAAAGATGTTGAAAAATTTAGGTACAATTCAAATATAGAATTTGAAGAAAAAGTTTTTGGAATTATTGATAATAGAATTAAATCTCTCAAAGATGAATTTCCCGAATTTAATTGGGATTTTGGAGATTTTCAAACAGTTTTAAAGAATACAGATAGAAATTTATTAAAATTGAATATCGCATTAGAAACTTGGATTTCATCTACTAAAAAAGGAAGTAATCTTAAATTTGAAAAAATAAATAATGAAAAAATATATTCACATTTTTACACAACTCATAAACTAAAAGAATTAGACAAAAAACTTTTGTTCTTGTATTCATACTTATACAGTTATGACATTTCTTTTTTAAAAATAAAAAGAAAAAAAGATGAATTTGATTTACTAAAAGAGAAAGGCATTATTCTAAATTATAATACGAGTGACTATTATTACTTTCCTCATAAAGATTATGCGAACTTAATTTATCAATCCTTAAAAAAAGAAAGAGATTTAGAAATAAAAGACCTTTTAAAATATTTAAAGAAATATATTAAAAACTTTAAAACAGAATCTGAACTAAACATTACAGAAATAATAATAAAACTGTCTTATGGTAAAGAATTAAAAGTAGTTAGTGCTTTATTAAATCAAGATAGTGTACTAAAGCTTTTATCAAATAAATTCTCTAAAAACATTAGAGATTATGAGGTTTTTGAATTACAAAAAGCCTATTTCTTATCTTTTGACAATCTTGATAATGATTTACAAGTAAAGTATTATACTCTTTTCACTAATTATTTCACAAAACACAAGCTTGAATTATTTATTTCAAAAGACTATTCCATATATAGCAATTTAATTCAATTAGCAAAAATTTTGGATATTGAACTAGGAAACATATTTGTTGATTTAAATCCAAAACAAAAAGAGAAAATTAATTCTATCTCGGACTTAACTATGAAAATTAGTTCAAGTAAACCTTTTCCCGAAACAGTTAGTAGAATACTTAATTCGTTCCACTTTCCTGAATGGTTATTAATGATTGAAAAACTACCAACTCTTTCTAGCACTACTAACACGTTGTCAGAACTCAACACTTCGCCTCTAGCGAAAAAATTATTAACTGGAATAATTAATAAAATTAATATTCAAGAATTGGCATTAAAAGGTCAAAAATTAAAAACCGTACAAATCACAAAATCCTTAAGAGAATTAAAAAAAATCGACATTGCTATTGGTACTGACGTAACAAATAAACTAATAAAGCATTTCTCACTAAAGAATAAAATAGCATCCACAAACTTATCAGACTTTTCAAAAATTCTATCTGATTTATCATCAATAAGTCCTGATTTTGTAGAAACAGAATTAACAGAAAGTTTTCAGAATGGTACTTTTTACAGTATTTTGGAAAGGGAAAAAAGTATAAATAATATTTCAGCAAGTATTTTAGAACTTAAAAAAATCATTAGTTCAAATGAAGATTTATTTTATGAATTAGTAAATAAGTTTTTTGACTCTAAAGTGTTTTATGACTTATTAAAAATTGAATCCAATATTATCACTCTACTTATTCTGTTTGAACTTATTAAAAAAAATGAAGTTGCAATTAATGAAAATACTCAAAATAAACTTTTAGTCTTTATTAATAAACTAATATTAGAATGTGATTATGACTATACTTTATATTCTAATCCAAAAGTCCTGCATATACCAGAATTAAAGTCAAAGATTGATAATGAAATTACAACAGATTTATTAAATAAAATTCTTAATCGTTCAAAATTCACAATATTGGACTCTTTATTTAGAGTATTAAAAGCTATAAATAAAGAAAAGACTATAAATGCCTTGAACAAAGCCGATTTGAATATTTTCGTTCAATCAATGTGTAATAAAGAGCTTAATATGAGTCAATCATTAGAGGTTTTATTTAGAGCTAAATCGAAGACTTACATTGACGAAAATTTAAATTCAGATTTATTTTGGTACAACTTATTAGATGAATATTTAATAATTCAGAAAGGCAATCAACTCAAATATCATAAATTAAATTTTGGCGATTTCTTAAAAGCTTTTGAATTTTGTCTAAAAATAAATACAGAAATAGCATTAAAACATTTCGAGAATGATTTTCTAAAAAAACTTAAATCAAGAGATAACAAAAACTTTACTATATCATCGCTTTTTCAGTTTTTAAGAAAAATTGAAATAAAGACAAAAAGTAAATACAATAAAGAAATTAGACAATTTTTAGACCTTAATAAATTAAAATTCATAGAAGGAATTAAAAACCAAAATATTGAAAAAACAACTTCTGGTTTGGTTGAATTAAGTAAGTGCGAGTTTGAAAATTATGTTGATGACTTTATTTATAGTGCTCGAAACACATTTTTAACTAAACTAAATCAAATCCGAGGGAATAAAAAAATCGAGAAAAAAGTTCACGCTGATTTAAAAATAATTGCAACTAATAAATCGAAATTTTTACTAAATGAATTATAAAAGCCAGCTTACAACAACGTATATAATCCATTGCTATTGAAGGCTTACTTACGAAAATCCTCGCGGATTTTCTATTCGGTTTTTATTTGCTAAATTAGTTGCTTACACACGCAACGTATCATATACAAAACCGTTGTGCATAATGCGAAAATCGTGTTAAAAAAAGAACATATGAACTAAAAAAGCCTGCCGCACAAACAGCACATTTATTTTTTTGCCAGCACGAAAAGCCAACGCTATAAAAAATAAAAGAGCTGTTTTTTGCCAACGCTCAACACCAAACTGAATTAAAATGCTGAAAAAAATTACTCTGAAAGGAGAACAAAAAAAAGTACTATTCTTACCACCAACAAACCCAATTCAGATAAAAGGTGTTGCAGGAAGTGGAAAAACCACAGTTGCACTTTATAGAGCGAAACATTTGCTTGAGACACAAGCCAATCTTTTCAGGGAAACAAAAATTGTAATATTTACATATAATAAAACTCTTGCAGCTTACATAAAAGCTATCAAACCTTTTATCAATGGAGGTTATCAAAAAGATAGTGACGAAATCAAGCCTAAAACAGCAGATGGACTTAATGTCCAAATAATAAATTTTCACAGTTGGGCTTACCGTTTCGCAGGAATTGAATATAACCAAACTATAATGCAATGGACTCAAATTGAAATCATTGAGGACATAATAAACGGATTATCTTCAAGTACTTCAAACATTTTAGATAAAAGTCCGGAGTTTTTTCAAGAAGAAATATCTTGGATGAAAGGTAAAATTTTTAAAAATAAAACAGAGTATCTTGAAGCTGCGAGAACAGGTAGAGGAACTTCCGACCGTGTTACAAAAACTGATAAAGAAGTTATTTGGGTTGTTTATGAAAAATACAATCAAGAATTAAAAACCAGAGGTAAAGTCGATTTTGATGATTATGCAATCCTTGCACTAAAAAAAATTCAAAATGACCCAAACTTTGTTCCACCATATACACACATAATAATTGATGAAGCACAAGATTTAAATAAAGCACAGATTCTAACCATTTCAAAATTAGTAAGTGATGAAACAAATAGTTTATCAATAATTGCTGATGCAGCACAACGCATTTTCAAAAGTGGTTTTGTTTGGAGTGAAGTTGGTATTAACGTAAGAGGTGGTAGAACCATAGAATTTAAAAACAACTATCGTAATACAATACCGATTGCCAATGCAGCTCTGTCGCTTTTAGATAAGGAGAATGACAAGTCTGAATTTACGACAGTAAAAGCAGCAAGAAAAGGAACGGATAAGCCAAAAGTAGCTTACTATTCAGATTTTGATGAACAATTAAATCATCTTGATGACCAACTTACACTTTTAAAAAACAACAAAAATCTTAAAAGTACGGTAGTTCTTCATAGGTCAACAAATGGTGTAAAACAAATTAAAGAATTTTTAGATGCTAATGGGTTTTCAACGGAATTAGTAAAATCTAATCTTCCCGTAAATTATGGAAGTGATAGCATTAAAATTTGCACAATGTCATCAGTAAAAGGACTTGAATTTAACAATGTAATTATACTTGACCTTAATGACGATATTATCCCTTTTCCAGCAGGATTTATTGATGCAGATGATGAATTCCATATTTCCACAGAGCGAAGATTACTATACACTTGTATGACAAGAGCGAGAAACAACCTTTATCTTTTTTCAAGTGATAAAGAAAATCCATCGCGATATTTAAAAGAAATCAAGGCAAGTTTATTAGAAGATATAAGTCCTAAAAATTCTTCAAGAAGCACGTATGATGATGACTTACCTTTTTAAAAAATTTCAATGAATTTAAAACCTAATTATACCGAGTTTCAAGAAGAAATTGACAAAAGACAGATTGACTGTTTAATTCATTTTACACCAACTCGAAATTTATTCAGCATATTAGAAAATAACAAGTTGATGAGTAGAGCCAAATTAGAAAATTTGGATATTGAACAATTCGACATATTAGATTATGTGCAATTTACTGATGATGTCCGTTATGATGACAAAAATTATATAAACCTTTCTATTTCTGGTCCAAACACCTTTTTGTTTTCAAAGTTTAGGCAAAAAACTAAAGACGATTTTACAATAAATTGGTGTGTTTTAAAAATAAATCCAAAACATATCTATGATGATAAAACATTGTTTTCAGTAACTAATGCAGCTTCTCGAGCAGCAAAAAGTATTGGAATCACAGGAGATATAGAAAAGTTTAAAATGTTGTTTGCTCAAAACATACCTATTCCTTATGGAACAAGAGCCAATATTGCTAACAAATATCCAACAAATGTTCAAGCAGAAATATTAGTCCGAGATATTATTTCATCAGAAAGTATTATATCAGTTTGTTTTGAAAATGAAGAAAACTTGGCAGCAGCTAAAGGAGCAATGTATTCTTTTGATACAAGTAAATTTGTAGTTGACAAAGAAATATTTTCACCAAATCGTACAATATGAAAGCAGAAACAAAATATAAAGGCAGTTTAAAACTTGCAGCAATTGGAGACGCTTTAGGTTGGATGACTGAATTTGAAAAAAGTAAAAGTTCTTTAAAGAAAAAGTTTGGAACTGATTACATCAATTCTTTTCACGATTGGAAAAAAAATGTTGGAGGTAGATTTTACGGTTATGTCGATAAGCTTAATTCAGGTTCATATTCTGATGATACTCAACTTTTACTTTCAGTTGCTCGTTCAATTAACGAAGATGGTTTTGTCGACCAACAATATTTTGCAAAAAAAGAACTACCAGATTGGTTACTTTATTCAAGAGGTGCAGGAAGAACAATAAAAAATGCAGCTCGAAAAATAGAAAGAAAATCTGCTAAATGGAATAATAACTTTTTCACGTTTAAAGCTGGTAAAACTACAATCGACTATAGAGAAAGTGGTGCAAATGGTGCGGCAATGAGAATACTGCCAATTGCATTAGCAAATTTCGGAGAGGAAGATAAAATCAAAGAAGAAATCTTTTGTAATAGTATAATCACTCACGGACATCCAAGAGCAATTTTAGGAGCTATGCTCTATGGATATTCCATTGACACAATATTAAGGTTTAATCCCGAAAATTTTGATTTCAAAAACTTTCTTACCGAATTAGGAAAAGACATTCATCAAAAATTTTCGATTGACTTTTTAGATAATCCAAAACTAAAAAGTTGGGAAACTGAATGGAATAAAAATGCTAAAGAACCTTTTAGGATTTTATTTAAATCTATAATTGATGAAACACAAGAATATTTAAGAACAACCTATAAATTACTTACAAATAATTCATCTGATTTTGATGCGTTATCCAAACTGGGCTGTTATAATAACGAGACGAAAGGTTCAGGTACTTCTACTGTAATTGCAGGTATTTATTTAGCTTGTAAATATTCTAAAGAACCATTAAAAGGAATTGAGCAAGCTGTAAATTCTATCGGAACTGACACAGACAGTATTGCAGCTTTTGCAGGTGGTTTAATTGGTGCTTTACACGGACAATCTATTATTCCTTCAAAATGGAAAAACGTTCAAGACCTTGATTATATTGATGCAATTTCAATTCGCTTACTTGAAATTTCCGAAAGTCGAGCAGAATTTAACAAGATTATAAACACAAAAAACACTAAATCTATTTCAGAGATTGAAAATGACAGTTTTGAAATTAACGAAAGAGTCTTTCTTGAAACTTTAGGAGATGGAAGAATTGAAGCAATTGAGAGACAAAAGACTTTAACGAAAGGAAAATACAATCTGATTTTAGATGTTCAATTCGACAATGGACAGTTTTGTCGATTCGCGAAATTGTTGAGTATCGAAAAAGAAAATAAATCTGAATTATTTACCGAGAGTTTGGAAAAGGAAGTTAACTTATGGAATGGACTTAATTTGGATTACAACTCAAAAGAACGGATTGAAAAGTTTATGGAATCTCTAAACGAAACGGATAAAAAGGAGTTTAAGGAAATAATAAAGTTAATAGAAAAAAGAGTCCAACGCTAAAAGCCATACACATTTGCAATTCGCTCAAGCCAACGCTACGTCAAAAATTGCAAAAGAGTATGTCTTGCCAACGCTCACATTTGAACTAAACAAGAAACATCTGAAAACCAAACTGAATGTGAAAAGCACTATGCACAACAACGTGTATAAAACATAGCTATTATAGGCTTTCCGAGAGGTTTTTTGTATATTTACAAAGTACGCCAAATTTTTAATTTGGTTATATTTAGAAAAGAAAATTAAACATAAAAATTAAAAATTCGGCTCGTGCTAAATCCGAAAAGTTAGTGTCATTTTAAACGCTACGTTTCATACACAAGACCGTTGCATGTAATAGCGGAATCTTACTCAATCGGAAACAATTCGGAATATAGAAACATCTAAATTTCACCAAACAAATCGCGGAATTTCTTACTCGAAATCTGAATTTTGATACGTTCGGAATTTTACACTCAATAAATACTTTAAAAAAACAGATCGGAGTTTGAGCTAGTTTACGGAATTGCCACTCAAACGGAATTTATAAGCGTTATGAAAAGCGGAATAGAACGCAGAAAATTACTCTGACGGAATTATGCTCATTGCGGAATTATTTACTCAAACGTGGAATCAGACTCGTTACGGAAAAACTGAATATCTAACTAATTTGCTTCGTCTTTTACAATTAAATTTAGTCTGAAAATTAAAAAGCTACAACATGCAACAACGTGTATAACGCATTGCTACTTCTAGCCTACTCGGAAAATCCTACGGATTTTCCTCTGGTTCGTGACTTTTTACTAACTTAGTTCCTTACCAACGCAACACATCATAACACGAAACCGTTGTGTGCAATTTGAGAAATGACGAAAACAGAATTTGAAATAAAGATTTTAAGACAACATTGGATTAAAGATGATGGTTTGGACGATAAAGCTGATTTATGTTCTCACGGAGAATTGTATCTGAAAATCGGAGACGAAATTTTATCTGATTCGGAATCTGATTCGTGGTGTTTAAGTGCAACTGGACTTTATCTGCTTCGGACTTTAAAACAAGATTATAAAATAGGCGATTTTGAAAATTATTTAGTTCCTTGTTGTGGACATTTTATGATTCCGAATGACGAGAAAGATTATGTTCTGATTTGTGGATGTAATAACGGAATTGACTGGAATATTAAACACGAAAATGGAATTGTTGAATTCACTACCGAAAAAGGAGCGACAACGAAAATTCCAATTGATATTTATATAAACCAAGTTATTGAATTTACTGAGCAAGTTGAAAAATTTTATGGAGACATAAATGAAAAAGAAGTTCCTAAAGATGATTTTGACCAAAATGGTTTTCGACAATTTTGGAATGAATGGAACAATTTGAAATCGGAAATAAAAAAAACTGCACACAACACCGTATAAAAATAATTGCGGTTTAGTGCTTAATCAAAGGTCGTTGCGTGTTTGTAACGTCTGATTTTCCTTCGGAAAATCCTCGCATACAAACCCGCAACTATTCTTATACATAAACGTTAGCATAAATACGTGAAACCGGTCAGAAAAACGAAAATTAATCAATAAAAATGTTAACAGCAAAATACAAAGATACAGGTGAAGAACTGGATATAACAAAATTTGAAAATCCGAGAAATGAAATTGACAAAGAAAGATTAGTCTGTAAATTTTGTGAAGGAAAAATTTCAATTAAAGACGGAAAATTAAGAGCTAAACATTTTTTTCATATTAATAATTGTACAAGTGACTTTGAAAGACACGCTGAAAGTCCACAACATAATTTAGGAAAAGAACTTATTGCTCAACATATAAAAGAATATTGGAGTGAATATTCAAACGCAGAAATCAGATTTGAGTATCCAATAAATGAAATTAAAAGAATTATTGATGTTGCAATGCTTTTTCCAAATGGGTGGATTGTAGCTCACGAAATACAATTATCATCAATTACAACTGAATATTTAGAAAATAGAACAAATGATTATAGAAAGCTCGGAATTGACGTCTTCTGGTGGTTTGGTAAAAGTGCTGACAAAAAAGCAAACCGAGAATGGGCGATTGAAAAATATGGACAATCATTATCTATTAACTATGAACTACTTGATTCCAAATATAAAGATTTACAAAAAGGAAAGAATATATGATTTTAATTTAGAAGAATATATTTATGAAATTAAACCAGAATTTCTTTCAAAGTATAAATTAAAAGTTGTCCATAATGAACCAAATATATTTTGGAGACAAAAAACTTGGGATTTAGCTATTTATAGAAGTATGGAAATTTGGAGAAAAATTCCTGCAAATAAACTTGAAAATAGTATTGGAGAATTAACAACTTTAGCTAAAAGAAGTTTGAGCGGAAAAATGGGAACAGCAAATGGAAAGTATTTTAAAAAAGATAAAAATAATAATTGGAATTTTATAAAACCAAAAGAAGCGAAATACGAAAAAGTATTTTTACCTTTAAGTGAAGAAGCTATTATGAAATGTAGAGAAAGAGCTAAAAAGTACTTATGCTAACACCGTATATATTTTATTGCTAGTTCTAGCCTACTTACGAAAATCCTCGCGGATTTTCTATTCGGTTTTTATTTGCTAACTTTAGTGCTTAAAACACGCAACAAACCATATACAACAACGTTGTAAGCAATTTGACTAAACCAATGAAAAACTATCTAATATTAATAATTCTGATTACTAATTTCTGTTTCGGACAATCTGAATCGAGACAAAATTTTGTGATAGTTTTAAACGTTCCTGATTATGAAAGAAATAGTAATGAATCGTTTAAAAAAATAGCGACCGAAAACAATATTAAACGAATTAAATTTTATGAAGAAAACGAAATTGTTACGGACTTACTTTTTGACAAATCTGGAAATGTTATTGAAGATACCGACAATTCAAACAAAGTTATAAGTAAATCAAAATTCGAGTTTGATGAACAAAATAGACTGACAAAATTGTCTTTTTTCACACCAAATGGAGAATTTAAATATGGCTATAATTATAAATATAATAAACCTTACAAAACTGAATATAAAATTGGCGATTCAATTCCCACGAAAAGAACTATTGAATTAGAAGATGAGAATATAACTATCTATTCAGACTTCAACGAAAATAAAGAATGGGAATTAAGCAGCGTAATTTTTCAAAACGATGATAAATCTTATGATAGAGAATTAAGATATAATAATGATGGACTGTATTCAGAATTTAAGTACTTCTTTAACCCTAAATTAAAAGTTGGCGGAACTAAAAAAATCGGATATTTCAAAGGAATTAAATTAAGCGAAGAAGATTATTCTGCTTATAAAACAGATGATAATGGAAATAGGATTGAGAATTTTAATCCAAATAATTTAGAAACAATTTCTACTCGTAAATACAATAATCAAAATCAAGTTATCGAGACAAAATATTACACAAAAACAGAAAATTTTGAATACGATAAAAATGGGTTTATAAAAACTAAAACTACAGAAGACAGAAATGGAATTACAAAACTTTATTTCTTTTATGAAAATTCATTACCAAAAAAAATAGAGAAAGTTAATGGAGAAAATAAATTGACTTTCAAATATGAATACGAATATTACGAATAAAAAAAACTGCTTACAACAACGTGTATAATTAATTACTACTGATTTCCCTATCGGAAAATCCTCGAAATTAATTAACTTTAGTGCTTATCGGAAAACGACTCGCGTCCTTTTCCGCAACTAATCATAACACGAACACGTTAGCTGCAATTTGAAAACCTTATAAAATCAAAAAATGGTCAACCTGTTTCAGGACAATACAACACCAATTCAATTATTGATAAAATATTTAATTAATGGAAAACTTATTTGAAAATCAAATTATAGCATATATCACTTTAGTTTTAATAGGTTTGATTCTTGGATATTTAGTCCAAATCCTAGTCAAATTTATATTGTCGAAATATGAACCAACTTATAAAATCAAAATTGAACAATTTGGAAAATCTATCAAATTTGTGTTCCCCTTAATTTTTGCTGCTATTTCTCTTAAAAATTACACTTACTATCCTTTTGAAATTAACATTAATTCTCGAGTGGATGTAATTATTGATATCATTCTAACCATTGCATTTTCATTTCTAATTTCTGAGATTCTGATATTTGTTTACGTTAAAAAGAATAACGAAGAATATAACAAATCATCTTCTTTAATCCATATTTTAATAAGAATATCAGTTTTTGCATTTGCAAGTGTAGTTATTTCGAATTTACTTGATTACGACATAAAAGCTATATTAACTGCTTTAGGTGTTGGTGGACTTGCAATTGCGCTTGCTCTTCAAGATACCCTTGGGAATTTATTCGCGGGAATGCATATGCTCGCTTCTAAACAATTGAAACCAGGGGACTACATAAAATTGGATTCAGGAGAAGAAGGTTATGTTCTGGACATCAATTGGAGAAACACAGAAATCAAGACTTTACTTGAAAATGTTCTTGTAATTCCTAACTCAAAAATTTCAAGTGCTAATGTCACTAATTATTTTACTCTTCAAAAAAATTTGTATTTCCATATTCCTGTAGGAGTACATTATGATAGTGACCTAGAAAAGGTAGAAAGGATTACACTTGAAACAGCGGCTGAAGTTTTAAAACATTATGATTCTATTCCGAAAGGATTTGAACCAAAAGTAAGGTTTTATGAATTTGCAGATTCCTCAATCAATTTTAAAGTGTGGCTTGCATCAGATACTTATGAAAGTCAATTCTTAATTAAACACGAATTTGTCAAAACGTTACAGAAAAACTTTGCGAGAGAAACATTATTATTCCATTCCCAATAAGAAGAACAGTCCAAATTGAAAAAAGCAGCTAACAATGTATATAAAAAATAGGCGAAACAGTAATAAAACCAAGGGTTTTAGCTCGCATCACACTTTGTGCTTAACCGAAAGTTTCGTGCTTCGAAATCGCCTACTTTTCATATACTAACCGTTAGCTTTAATGCTGGAGAAATGTCAGAACTAAAAATAAAGAAAAATGAAAGATAGAAAAGAAAGTTTTTTAACAAACCCGACAAAGAAACATTTAATTATATTCGGATTATTATGGCTTGTTAGTATTGCTTTATTAACTTTGAGTATTACCGATTTATTTACCGAAAGTTTTTTTCAAAAAAATTATGTAATGATTTACTTTTTAATGATTGGCTCAACTTTAGGCGTAGGAAAATTATACTTTAATTATTGGAAAAATAAAACTCTAAATCCCCATTAAAATACGGAATGAAAATTACGGTTGACTTTTTTGCTTGTTTGTGGAATTGAAAGCTGAATAAAAAACAGAATTGCGTGCCGAATTTAGCAAGTTGCGGAATTATTCACTCAAAATCTGAATTTAGAATATAGAGAAATTTGAGCAAGTTTGAGGAATTAAAAAATGTCTGAATTTACTCAAAATCTGAAAAAATAAATAGCTGAATAAAAAGCACTAAAAGCTAACACCGTATAAAAATAATTGCGGTTTAGTGCTTAATCAAAAGGTCGTTGCGTGTTTGTAACGTCTGATTTTCCTTCGGAAAATCCTCGCATACAAACCTGCAACTATTCTTATACATAAACGTTGCCCACCATTTGAAAAAAATTATGCACAGATTAAAATTTTTGCTTTTAATTGGAATTTTAGTTGGTTGTAACTCAAATAAAAAACAATCGATTGAAAATGAACAATCCGAAAAACCAAAAACTAAAACCAAACAAGAATTGACTGGAAATGAAATTGTCGGTAAACTTGATAGTCTTGATTTTTTCAATCTTACTGACCAATCCGAATTGGAGCAAACAAAAGATGAAATGGTCAAATCTAAAGACGAACTGAATTTCTTTTCTGGAACATTGCGTGGCGAAACGATGGATTTTACCGACAAACGATTTTATTGGATTGATTGCGAAGAATTATTTGAAATTGGAGGTTTGACAGAATATCTCGACAAAGTAAAACCTACTTTTGAAAAATTGGGTTTAAATCTTAATTATGCAAATGAGAAAAACGAACAGTCTGAAAATTATTGGAAACACACTATCGAACTGAACGGGAAAGAATACGTAGCTTTTGATGGAGCGTTTACTGATAAAGATTGGGGAACTGTTTATGCAAATTTCATTTCGATTTTAAATGACGAACTTGAATTACAGAATAGTAAAAACAGATTTTATCCAATAAGGTGTGACAACGGTGGCGAAATGGTTCTGCTAACGGACAAACAATTTGAGATAATTAAAGAAAATTACCCAAATGATAATGAGCATCCAAAAACATTGTCGGAATGGAAACAGCAAAATGGATTGTGAAGAAAAAAACGCCTTTTTACATATCATTCATAATTCTGGTTTTGACTTTCAGTTGTAAGTCAGACAATAAAACTGATTTGAAAAAATTGGAAGAATTAGACGCTCAAAAAACGACGGAATTAATTACCCAGATTTTAAAAGATGAAAAAGATGGCGAATTATCATCAAGTTGTATATCAGAAAAGCCAAGAGCGATTTCGCATCCAACGGTTCCAAATTTTGATGAATATGTGAAAATGAATTTGAAAATAACGGATACTGTCCATTATAAAATGCAATCAAAATTATACAAAAAATTCAAAATCACAGCGGAGTTAGTTCCAAATAAAAACATATTAACCGAAACCCAATTCATAGAATTTAGAAATAAAACGGAAAATGAAGGATTTATATTTTGGGATTTAATAAACGAAAATTGCACATTTGGATATTGTTCTATTAGTAAGCCAATATTTAATGAAAATTTTGATTTAGCTTATGTCCAAATCGGAACAATCTGCGGAGGAAAATGTGGAAGTGGAGAAGAAAGAATTTATGAACTTCTCAATGGAAAATGGATTAAAAAAGAAAGAATTGGAGGATGGATTAGCGCGAGAAAAACGGTGGGCAACATCGTATATAGCTCATAGCTGGGCAGTTGCTTAATTCAAAGTTAAGGCATATTTGCAAGTCCTCCAAATTTTTAAATTTGACGATTTCTAATAAAAAAGATAAATAGTAAAATTTAAAAATCTGGCTTGTGCTTAATCCGAAAATAATCGCTAATTTTCACGCTACGAGCCATATACAAGACCGTTGTAAGCAAGCGGAATCCAGCCGCACAAAAGCAAAGAGTGCTATCGCACACATTGCTTTTTTCCCAACGCTGAATGAGAATTTTTTCATAACTTGCAATTATAAAAATCAAACAAAATTAAGTGCTTCTAAAGGAAAAAATATCAATTGAAAATTTTGAAGATAAAAAATTCAAAATCAGACTTGTAGAATCTAAAAAAGATACTGAAGCTGCTTTTACGCATTATTTACATAATCACAGAAATGGAGTTTCTCAATTCTATAAACCCGATGCAATAGAACACGTTAAAAACTTGTTTGAATACAAATTTCCAGAAGAAACCATTTCAAATATAGCAGCCGAAGTAGCTTTACAATATTTAATTTTCCAACGGGAAGACATTCCTTTTCCTGCACCTAAAAAACCTGAATTTAAGTTTATTGACTTATTCGCTGGAATTGGAGGATTTAGATTAGCATTTCAAAACTTAAAAGGTAAATGTGTTTTTACAAGCGAATGGGATAAATATTCAAAACAAACATATCAAGCTAACTTTGGAGAAGTTCCTTTTGGAGATATTACAAAAAAAGCAACCAAAGATTACATTCCAGACGGATTTGATGTTTTGTGTGCTGGATTTCCTTGTCAAGCATTTTCAATTGCAGGAAAACGAGGCGGGTTTGAAGACACAAGAGGAACATTATTTTTTGATGTGGCAGAAATCATAAAAAAGAAGAAACCAAAAGCAATTTTCCTAGAAAATGTAAAAGGTTTAAGAAGTCACGACAAAGGAAAAACTTTAGCAACAATTCTAAATGTTTTACGAGAAGATTTAGGCTATTACATTCCAGAACCACAAATCTTAAATGCAAAAGAATTTGGAGTTCCACAAAACAGAGAACGAATTTTCATAGTTGGTTTTAGAAAAGATTTAGGAATTACAGAATTTGAATACCCAAAACCAGTCAAGAAAAAAGTAACATTAGATAATATTTTAGAAACCGAAACGGTTTCTGTAAAATATTATTTATCTGAAACTTATGTAAATACTTTACGAAATCATAAAGCTAGACACGAAAGTAAAGGAAATGGATTTGGTTATGAAATTATTCCAAACAACGGAACTGCAAACGCTGTTGTTTGTGGCGGAATGGGAAGAGAAAGAAATTTAGTTTATGATTTTAGATTAAAGGATTTCACACCAGTTACAAATATTAGAGGAGAAGTAAACCGAGAAGGAATTCGTAAAATGACACCTAGAGAATGGGCAAGATTACAAGGTTTTCCCGACAATTATAAAATCGTAGTTTCTGATGCTCAAGCATATAAACAATTTGGAAATTCAGTTGCAGTTCCAGCAATTCAAGCAACCGCAAAAAAAATTATAGAAAAACTTAAAACTTTATGATTACAGGAAATAAAGGCGAATGGAGTGAAATTTACACGCTATTCAAATTACTTGGAGACAAACAATTATTTCTTGGAAATAAAGACATTGAAAAACTAGAAGGGATAGTTTATCCAATTTTACGTGTTTTAAGAACAGAAAATAATGGCGATTTTGAATATTCTATTCAAGATGAAATTATACTTATTTCTGGCGGAGAAGAAGTTTTAAAAATTGCAATTTCAGAGTTTAAAGAAAAAGCAAAATTCTTACTTGAAAAAATTAAAGCGAATAAAGAACGAACTTTTTCAGTTCCCGAAATTGAAGCGTTTATGAAATCCATAAATTGTCTTTCTTTAAAAGCTAGTTCAACAGCAAAAACAGATATTACAATTGTTGTTCACGACCAAAGAACCAATCAACAACCAACTTTAGGATTTAGTATCAAATCACAATTAGGAAGTCCTTCTACTCTACTTAACGCAGGAAAAACGACTAACTTTATTTTCAAAATTTCTAACACGAAATTAAGCGAATCAGATATTGAAAAAATAAATTCAATTGATTCAAAAAGTAAAATAATGGATAGAATTAATTCAGTTTTACAATCAAAAGGACAATTTAATTTTACAAAAACCGAAAGACAGATATTTTCGAACAATTTAATTCTTATTGATAGTAAACTACCAGAGATTTTATCACAAGTAGTTTACGAATTTTATTCTAGCAAAAATTCAAGCATTGTAGATTTAGTTGATAAAACAACTTCAACAAATCCTTTAGATTTTGATATTTCTAACGAACATAAGTTTTACGAATATAAAATTAAGCGATTTTTAACAGATGTTGCTTTAGGAATGATGCCATCTAAAGTTTGGACTGGACAATATGATGCAACTGGTGGTTATTTGATTATAAAAGAAAATGGAGATGTTTTGTGTTACCACATTTACAACAGAAATGAATTTGAAGATTACTTATTCAATAACACGAAATTAGATACAGCAAGTTCAAGCAGACACGATTTTGGAACGATATACGAAGAAAACGGAGAATTATTTTTTAAACTGAATTTACAAATTAGATTTATTAAATAAGCCAACGCAAGTTCAAGCACATTTATTTTTTTCCTTGCTTTTGCCAATACTGAAAAAATAAAAGAGCTTAAACGCCAACGCTATCAGCAGAACGGAAAAAGCCAGCTTACAACACCGTGTATAATTAATTGCTTTTGACTTACCTACGTGGAAATTCCTGCGGAATTTCCTCTGGTTCGGTTCATTTTTGCTAAATTAGTTGCTTAACCACGCAACTAACCATACACAAACACGTTGGCAATAATTATGAGAAAAATCTAGATGACACAAAATCCGAAAATATATAGGATAGATTTAGAACACCGACTTTTAAAGAAATCACCGACTTCTGAATTAGTCATCCAGAAAATATTAAATACTTCATTCTCAAAATTAGGTATCAAATCAACTTTTGATTTAAAAAATCTGAATACAATCGAAAAGGATAATTTGACCTACTACCTTTATTTATATAATTCAGATGAAATTGTATCAAATTGGAAAGAATTTCTTCCTAAAGACTTATCAGGCGATGAAATTTTTAAAGAGCAAAAACTATCGCTTATACTCTTTATAGAATCGGAATTTGACCTTTTTTGTGTTATTGGAGGAAATGCATACCAAATAATTTTACCTTTCATTGACCAATCTTTTGGTCTTAATATATACTCTAGAATAATCAAACCGAGAGAAGATGAAATCGCTTCAATAAAATCTAGAGGAATAACAGGCTCAAGAGCTGGTTTGAGTGAGCAATTCAGAGACAATTACAGAATAATTGATTACATCAAGTTTGGAAAAGTAACTCAAGAAATTCATTTGAAATTAAGCAAAGAGATTTCAGATTTGCATTTCAAGTTTCTAAAAAAGAAAACTACTGATAGAATACAGATTTATGTAAGTAAAGCATTTAAGGTCAAAAAAAATGTTGATTTTGAAAAATTACATTCCATTATAAAAGAATTAGTCGTAATTTCAGAAATAGCACCAACTGATTATTTAGATTCATACAAAGAAATAACGGACAAAGCTTTTATTGACAATGTCCTACATCAAAAATTGATAACAAAACTTTTTGACGACACTGAAAATCTGGGAAGACGTAAATCAAATGCACATAAAAGCTTCCAACACGATTTTTGCGACCCAAATAATATTGAAAAATTCTACGAGGCTGACGAATTTAGACTAAAAGAAAAAACTGACAAAGGCGGTTATGCTGTATTTAAGATAGTTTATGATAGAAGTGAAATCTATGATGCTGTTTTGTCGAGAGCGGTGGAATTATTTGGAGTAAATGACAGATTCAAATTTATGAATTTCGTTAGAAGTGCGAGAATAGCAAGCTATCAAGATGGAAAACTTTCAATTGGTTCCGGTTTTCTTTTCCATATCTCAACGGAATTTTCTGTTAATGGAACACCAACATTTTTAGTGGATACAAAGTGGTATCAATTACAAGATTCATTTGTCGAAGATTTAAAAACTAGTTCGGAACATATTCTTAAAACTTATAATGCAGAATCTAATATTTTACACGAGCCTTGGGATAAGAATTTAATAAGTCGAGAAAGCGAATATAATTTCCTATACAACTCAAAACCAAACTATATTGTAATAGATACAATTATAGCTGATGGTTTAGAATTATGCGATATAATGTATTACGACAATAAGGAATTGTATTTAATTCACGTAAAATATGGCTTTCAATCAAAAATTAGAGAACTGACAAATCAAATTACTATTTCTGCTCGTCGATTAAGAGAAAGTTTAGGAACAAAGGATAAATTGATTTTAGAAAAGATTTACGAGCAACTTATTGAAAAAAAACATAATGTAGATAATTTATCTCTAGAAGAATTTAAGAATTTATTTAATAAAAGAATCTCTTATATTTTAGCATTCACATCTCATTTATCAAATGATTTAGTTGTTGCAGAGAATATTGATAAATTTAATTCAAACATCGCTAGATATTCATTAATTCAATGTTCTGGAGAAATGAGAGCATATTATTATGATTTACAAAATTATCAAATTCCGAGAAAATAACTATTGCCAACAACGTATATATCTCATAGCTAGTTAGTTGCTTAATCGGAAGTTAAGACATATTTGCGAAGTCCGCCAAATTTTTTAATTTGGCTTATTGAAAAAAAAAGGTAATAAGAAAATTAAAAAATTCGGCTCGTGCTTAACCGAATAGTTATCGCTAATTTACACGCTACGAGCCATATACAAAACCGTTGTCTCTAATGCAAGAAAAAAATATGGAAATAAACAGTACCGATAGTCTTAAGTCAGTATTAGTAAACAATATCAATAATGGAGAGAGACTTTCTTTTTTATTTGGCGCTGGTATATCTATAAATACAAATGATAAAACTAAAAAACCAAATGGAATTGGACTTGCTAATGATTTTATCAAAATATTTGAAGACACAATTAAATTCCGAATGACGCCTGGTGGAATTAGAATTAGTTTGCCAGAAACAAAATTAAGAAAACTAAATAAAGACCTAAAAACTACAAAGAATAAATATAGTACTTATGCGAAATTTTTTGAGAATTGCGGTTATGATATTGGTAAATTTTTCTTCAAACCAATTATATGTGAGATTGAAGGTTTTGATGAAATAAAACATATCAAAGAAGAAAAGCGAATAATTGAGTTTTTAGATAATAATTCAAAAATTGAAAAAATCATACTCAATAAAGCTTTGACTTATTTAGGAAAATTATTACCCTTAATCAACGACGATATTAAAATATATACTTCAAACATTGACCCATTTATAGAGATAGTAGCTCAAAGAAGTGGAAAAAAAGCAAGGTCAATTCATTATCACTATGAAAAAAAGAATTCAAAAAAAATTAATTCCCATCCTTTTGTCATAGAACATTTTCATGGTTATTGGCTAGATAGAAGTCTTCATGAAAATTTATTCAGAAGTAAAAATAAAAGCTCTTTTCAGGTAGAGTTGGAAAGTATAGATAATTTATTTGTTATCGGCTACGATGGATGGGATGATTCAATGTTTAAAGCTATTAAAGACTATTTATTAAATAGTGAAAATCATAAATGTATAGTTCACTGGGCATATTTTAATAACAATGAAGATGATTTAAGAGAAAGTGATATATATAAGATGTTTAACGAAGATTCTCAAAAGTATTTGAAACTTTATAAAGGTATAGATGCTAATTATTTATTTGAATTGGTATATACTGAAACTCTTAAAAAAAATTTAGAAACTTACTTAGATAATTCAATAAAAAAAATTGACACAAAAAGTCACATTTCTTTTGATTCAGTTCCGTTTATATATTCATCAACATTTACTTCAAGACTTAATGGAAGGGTGAAAAATGAAAATGTTGTCACTTATTCCTATAATAAGTTTTTAATGAATAAAAAAGTTGGAATATCTTCCAAATTTGGTTTAGGAAAAAGTACTCTTTTAGAAGAAATAAGCAACCATATTATTTCTGCTAGAGGGAAATTACCAATTCATATAAGCTTAAAAGACAAAGAATTAAACAAGTTAAATAATGATGATATATACTACTTAATATTAAATAAAATTGAAGAAATCATAAGACCAACTCTTGGTGAAAATTCTTTGATTTTTGATAATATGCTAAATAGAAATCGACTTGAAGTTACAGATATCTTAAAAAATAAATTTCTTATCGGAGAATTAGTTCTCTTACTAGATGGAATTGATGAATCCAATTACAGAAACGATAATTTTGAAAAAATAATTGATAACCTAATAGAGATACAACATCCCTTTATATTCTCTTTTAGAACTGAATTTCATAAACTACTAGATTGTCTTATTGATAATTCAATTGCGCTTTCAAAAGCTGACTTTGTATCTATTGAGCTAAAAGAATGGGATGAAAAAAACTCAAATCTTTACTTGAATAGTCTTTTTGAGGATGTTGACCTAGTCAATAGGTTAAAAGTTAATTGCCCTTACTTAATGAAGCGTCCAATTTTTTTGAATTTAATTAAAGTTGTTTGTTCTAAAAATCACATAATACTTAATGATAATATATCGGATTTATTTTACCAGTCTCTAATTTCAAATATATATCTAAATTTAGAAGAGTTTATTCAAGAAGAAAAACTAATTGTCTCGAAGGAAATATTATTTAATGAAATCTATAATCTGATTATTGAGATAGCCATCTCACTTTATTTAGAGTATCGGCATTTCATAGAAAAGACTAGTACTACTTTCAAACCTAAAATTTCTTTTTCTAAAGAAACTCTGAGATTAATTATTTCCAAGTATACATATTTAAACCCAGATGTTTTCATAAGATTTATTGATTTCTCGGAAAGAAATAAAGAATATAGTTTATTCAAAAAAGAAAACAACGAATATACTTTTTTTCATAGGTCATTATTTGACTATTTAGTAGCAAATGGGGCAGCAAAATCAATTATGAAAAATGGAATATGTTCTAATGCATGGAATGTTTACCAAACAGATGAGATTAGTGAATATTTTGTTAATGAGGTAAAAAATATCCTTAATGCCTCGACTAAAGAAGAAAATGAGCTATTTAATAGAAATATCATCAAGGCATTTGACAAAGAACTCGCTACCATAAATTCATTTACTGAGGAAAACATAAAACAACTAGAAAAACAAAAAAAACAACAAATAAATAAACTTAAAGCAACTAACGAAAAAGATTTAATAAAAATTCATAAAAAGTTTCAAATCCTAGATTATTCCGAGAAACTGGAAGAAGTTATTTTTTATTGTGGAAAGTATTATCCTGATAATTCTATTTCTGAAAAACTAGAATTAATCAACAATAACAAATATTATTTTCCACCAAAATACTATCGAACCACTTCAATTACATTGAGTCGTCTCTACAATAAATATGGTCATCCAGAAAATACTATTTACACAAAAAATTTTCCTATTTATAGATACTTAGATAGAATATTTTATGACCTTACAACACCTACAAGGATGTTTTATAAACTTCAATCTGAAATTGATATTGATTATTACGGTAAGGAGGAGCTTTACAAAAAATCACTTGAATCAGTCAATAAATTAATTGATTTATGTACTTCGGTCGATGATTTTAATCCCTTGGACCTATTAAAAACTTTTTCTTTTTTCTTGACTCTGGATATACAATCCAAAAAAGATTATATCAAAAAGAAAAATCTTATTGAAAAATTGAAAAACAAAAAATTTAGTGGAGATTTAACTCTTTTTAAGGGCTTTCTTGAAAGTTTAGAATTTATGTTTTTTCGAAAATCATATTTATTTAGAAATAAAGAAATACTTGAGGATAATGATTTACTCTATAACATAATTAAAGAAGGTGTCTTAAAAAGAATAGCTACGCTGACAGAAAAAAATAATATTGTTCGACTATTTAATGGGTCTGGTGATGGAATAGATAGTTTGTACATTGATTATTATAATAAACATATAGTTATTCAATTAGACACAAGATTGTTAGATGATAAAATTGATTTAATTAAAAATGCTCTATTAGATTCCTTAAACACAAAATTGATTGACTCTATAAATACAAAATATACTTGGTGGGAAAATAAAAGAGAAAGTATACCACCCGAAAATATTTACGGTAAATCGAAAAATACGATTATCTGTAACGAAAATGAATTGAAATTTTATGTTGACATTACCTCATCTAAAACTGGTTTTTTTATTGACAATAGAAATATTAGAAACTACATTTCGGAAATATCAGAGGGTAAAAAAATTCTGAATTTGTGCTCTTTTACTGGAACCTTAGGTTGCTTAGCCAAAATGAACAATTGTGACAAAATAATTAATGTTGAAAAAGTTGAGAAAAACAACATTCTTGCTAAGGAAAATTATAAATTAAATAACATTACTTACAATGAAAATGAATTTATAACTGGACTATATCAAAATATAGAGAGCAAGCTTATTGATGAAAAATTTGATGTAATTATTTTGGATTTAGCTGAAATCTCGGTGTTACCTAAATTTTATAAAAAAACTCATGAAACATATATTAGAGCAAATGAAAGTATTTTAAAATTCCTTGAAAATGATGGAATTTTGATTACTACTTGTTGCTCTCATGGTTTCAGCCGTAAAAGATTTAATTTTATGATAGACGAATTAGTAAATCGAAATAATTTGGAAGAAATTGTCATTGATTTAGAATCGCTTTATGACCATCCTTTAACAATTCATAATGACTATCTTAAAATAAAAGTATTAAAAAAGCACTAGAGACAACAATGTATAAAAATAATAGCGGTTTAGTCGCTAAAACGAAAGTGAAATCTATAAATCAAACGCCAGTAACAAAAGGAAAAGTAAGTGCATAAAAGTCCGCTACTATTCTTATACGCTACCGTTGTGCAACATATGACAAACCCTGTGAACTTTCTAAAAAACATATTCAAATCGACAAAAAACAAAACTTCTAAAGGAGCTTTTTTCAACTCGACTGAATATGAAATGAAAAATCTATTGTGCGGAATTGGAAAATCGAAAATTACAGATAATGAAATTGAGATTTCTAACTATCCATTTGAACCTTCAGTTGCCTACCCTAACAAAACAATTAACTCAAACGAAATTAAGTCTATGAGTGTTGATTTCGGAACTTGTAAAATATATGTTGACAACGATATAATTTTCGTTTCAGCAGAAAAAAAAGAAGAATTAAAAGAGTTTGCGAAAAATAATAACATAAAATTGACCGAACATAGCTGGAATTGGGATTGGATTTTGGAACCTTATCTGGACACAGAATTTACTCAAGAAAATGAGAAAAGAGTTTTAGAAAGGATTAAAGAAAACGGAATAAATGAAAACGAAGTTGACCAAATTAGAGCTGAAGTCGGAAAACAAATGTATAAGTATAATTTTGACACAATGTTATGGGATTGGTGTAGTTTAGGATTGACAGATGTTCTTTCAGGAATGAGAGCGAAATATGATAAAAATGTATTTAGAGACTTTTATAAAAGAGCAATAGAAATTGACAAACGAAATAAAAATACATTGCACAACACTGTATAAAATTAATTGCTAGTGCGAGCCTACTTACGAAAATCCTTGCGGATTTTCTATTCGGTTTGTATTTGCTAAGTTAGGTGCTTAAACCACGCAACTAATCTTATACAAAACCGTTGGAAGTGAATTCCTCACGTCATTCACTTCCAACTTTCCGCGAATAAGATTTGAAGCGACTGCCAAAAGGCACTCACTCCAACAACGAATAAAATTCATTGAAACAAATCTTATTCGCGGAAAGTTACCTGCAATACTGACCCGTCCTGAATAAAGGCTACATAATTTTAAACATTATGTATAGAAATGACAAAGTAATTAGACGGTATTCAGAACCCTTTAAACTGAAAATTTTAGCCGAACTTACAACCGGAAAACACACAA